>WTXA01000004.1 GCA_009773805.1 Fusobacteriota bacterium | reverse complement strand
TGTTCCCATACCGAACACAGAAGTTAAGCTCTTCAGCGCCGATTGTACTTGGACATTGGTCCTGGGAGAGTAGGACGTTGCCAGCTTTTTGTTTTAAAACTTTAGGTGATAAAATGAATATTTATATGAAATCAGCTTATTCAGAAGCTTTAGTAGCTTATGAAAAAAATGAAGTTCCAGTTGGAGCGGTGATTGTATTAAACAATGAAGTAATAGCTAAAGGACACAATACTAAAATAAAGGATATTGAAATAACTGCACATGCAGAAATTAATGCTCTAAGGAATGCATCAAAATACCTAGGCAGAACAAATCTTCATGATTGTGATATTTATATAACTTTAGAACCTTGTTCGATGTGCTTATCAGCAATACTTCAATCTAATATTAAAAATATTTACTTTGGAGCATACGATATAACGATGGGCGCAATAGAAAGCACAATGAAAATTACTGAATTTCCATTAGGTAAAAAAGTGATTACAATTGGTGGTATTATGGAAGATGAATGCTCCAATTTAATAAGTTCATTCTTTAAGAAAATTAGAAAAAAAAATATATATTAAGATAGAAATACGAGTTAAATTTGATAATTTAGCTGGTGACGATAGCGAAGAGGCTACACCTGTTCCCATACCGAACACAGAAGTTAAGCTCTTCAGCGCCGATTGTACTTGGACATTGGTCCTGGGAGAGTAGGACGTTGCCAGCTTTTTATATTTTTGACTATTATTTGAATCAACATTACTTGTCCAACAAGAGATTATATAAAAACTTCTGATATGGTGGAATATTACTTTTAATAAGTGTATTTTGCCAATTTTTTTTGCTATAATTACCTTATTGTAATTAAATAAGGGGGTAAGTCATGAAACAAAGTGCACAAACAGATATGATCAGACTTTTACTAAATGAAAGAAGAATTAAAAATATTAAAAAAGAAAACTTACCTAAAATATTTTCAAAGAAAGAAGCTAAAAAAGCCCGTCGTTTTCATATGTCATTTGATAATTATCAGGCAACACCTCTATATAGTTTGGATAACTTAGCTAAGACATTAGGTGTAAAAAAAATATTTGTAAAAGATGAATCAAATAGATTCGACCTTAACGCCTTCAAGGTATTAGGTGGAACATATGCAATAACTAGACTGATTTGCGAGAAAATGGGAAAAGACATAGATGATGTAGATTTTAACTACATAAGAAAACACGCAGCTAAAGAAATTGGTAATACACCTTTTATAACAGCCACCGATGGTAATCACGGAAGAGGAATAGCTTGGGCTGCAAATCAACTTGGACAAAAAGCTATAGTATATCTACCAATGAATTCAGCTAAAAGACGAGTAGAAGCTATTAGAGAAACTGGTGCTGATGCAATTGTAACAGATGTCAATTACGATGAGACTGTTCAAATTGCCATTAAGAAGGCCAAGGAAATCGGTGGACACATGGTCCAAGATACTGCGTGGGAAGGCTATACAGACGTTCCTACATGGATTATGCAAGGTTATACGACTATGGGAATGGAAGTTATAGATCAATTAGCCCTTCAAGGTTATGAAAGGCCAACACATGTGTTTCTGCAAGCTGGTGTTGGTGGAATGGCTGCTGCTATCTTAGGCCTATTTGCCAATGTTTATAAAACTAAATTACCAAAAGCAATAATAGTAGAACCTAATGCAGCAAATTGTATTTTTACTTCAGCTGAAGCAGATGATGGAGAACCACATAATGTTGAAGGGGACTTAAAAACAATTATGGTTGGGTTAGCTTGTGGTGTACCTAGTCCAATTGCCTGGCCGATTATCAGAGATTTTTCAGAAATGTACTTGACCTGTGATGATGCAGTAGCTGCAAGAGGGGTAAGAATATTCGCTAATCCAGTAAAAAGAGATCCGAAGATTGTATCTGGTGAATCAGGTGCAGCAGGTATAGGAGCCTTCTCTATAATCATGGGACTTGAAGATTTAGAAGAAGTTAGAGAAGTACTTGGTCTGGATGAAAATTCTATTGTGCTTTTCTTTAATACCGAAGGAGATACCGATCCTGTAAATTATGGAGAAATAATTTGGAATGGGAAATATAGGATGCCATCAAAAGAATAAAAGTTAAAGAGAACTGCAATTGAACTGCAGTTCTCTTTGTTATATAGGCGTTAATTTATGGAAATATATATGAAATTAGGGTATAATAATTAATGGACAAGATTCTATGAACTTGTACTATTAAAATGTGTTAGAAAAGGAGAAAATCATGAAGATTTCTACCAAACAAATTGCTTTAGTGGGCATATTGTCCGCTATAACTGGAGTCATGGCCGCAACCGGCTTAGGATTCTTTTCAGTTCCCAATGTATCAGGAGCTATGACTATAATGCATATACCAACAGTAATTGCAGGTGCATTAGGTGGACCAATAGTTGGAGCTTTCACAGGATTTATTTTTGGAGCTTCAAGCTTCTATTTCTTTGGAGCAAGCGTAGGTTTTAATATTGTTGTCATATTTTTACCAAGGATTCTAATCGGTGTTTTTAGTGCCTTGGTATTTAAATTGCTATCAAAGAAAAATGTATATCTAGCTGGTGCTGTTGCCGGATTTGTTGGAACAGTAACCAATACAGTTGGGGTAGTTGGCTTAATACTAGTATTCAAGATATACCCATTAGCAGCTTTAATACCAATATTAGCTTTAAACTTTCCAATAGAACTTGTTGTTGGCACTGTATTGAGTGGAATATTACTTCCTGCCTTAAATAAAGTAGTGAAAAAAGAGGCTTAAATGATACTATTAATTGATGCTGGGAACAGCATAATAACAATTGGCTTACATAATGGCCAAAAAATCATAAAAACATTTACAATGGAAACAAAAAAAATAAAGACCAAGGATGAATTTGCTCTTTATCTAATTAGTATACTTAACCTTAATAATATAGATAAGACAAGCATAACAGGAGCTTCTATTGCATCAGTAGTGCCAAGCATCAATAATGCCTTATCTGAAGCTTTGGATACATATTTCAATATTAAACCAATATTGGTTGAACCAGGGATAAAAACTGGGATTAAACTAAAAGTAGATAATCCAAAAGAGGTTGGAGCTGATTTAATTGCAGATGCTTTGGCGGGACATGTTAAATACAAAAAGAATCTATTGATAATAAATTGTGGAACTGCTACAAAATATTCAGTAGTTACTGAAAATGGTGAATTCATAGGAGTGGCCATTGCACCTGGTTTTCAAATTGGTAGTGAAGGTTTGTTTAAGAAAACTGCTCAGTTACCGGATGTAGGTTTGAAAATGCCAAAGGATCCAATAGGAAAAAACTCAGTTGATTCAATTTCTAGTGGTTTATTCTATTCCTATGCTTGTTCAATCAAGTGCTATATTTCTTTAATTAAAGAACATTACGGTAATGACCTTATAGTTATATTATCAGGAGGAGTATCAAGATACTTTAGTGAGTATTTGAAAAAAGAAATACATTATGCAGATTTTAATTTAACATTAGAAGGACTAAAGATAATTTATGACAAAAATAGATATGAAATCACTTAAAATTGGAAAAATAGAAATAGATAATCCAATAATCTCTGCTCCATTAGCAGGTGTTAGTGATAAAGCATACCGAAGAGTATTAAAAGAAAATGGAGTGCCTTTAGTATTTACCGAAATGGTAAGTGCTAAAGCACTTATCTATGAAAATGAGAAAAGCAGAAAAATTGTTGATATCAGTGGAGAAGAAAAACCGATTGGCATGCAGCTATTTGGTAACAATATAAAGGAAATTACAGAAAGCGCTAAATATCTTGAAAGTATTGGTGCAGATATTATAGATTTCAACATTGGTTGTCCTGCACCTAAAATCGTTAAGAATTTTGAAGGATCAGCATTGTTGAAGGAACCAGAAAAGGCAATCAGTATTTTAGAAGGTCTAGTTAAAAGCGTTGATGTACCAGTAACTTTAAAAATAAGAAAAGGCTTTAGTGAAGGAAATCACGACGCAATGCCAATTATTAAAGGTGCTGAAAAGGTTGGAGTTGAAGCGATATTCATCCACGGAAGAGACCGAGAACAATATTACAGTGGAAAAGCTGATTGGGATTATATAAAAATGGTCAAAGAAAATGTCTCTATACCAGTTATCGGTAATGGTGATGTAAATGATCCATATAGTGCAGAAAAGATGCTAATAGAAACAGGTTGTGATGGTATTTTAATCGGTAGAGGCTTTCTAGGAAACCCTTTTTTATTTAAAGAGATTATGGAATATTTTAATACAGGTAAATTCACCTTGGCTAGTAATGAAGAAAAACTTATGATGGCAATTAGACAACTTGATTATACAATAGAAGATAAGGGAGAAATCATTGCAGTCAGGGAAATGAGAAAACATTTTGGTTGGTACTTAAAGGGTATTAAAAACGGTTCCTATTATAGAAATATAATTAATAGCTGTACTCAAGTAGATGTATTAAAAGATTTGATTAAAACAGTATTGGAAGGATAAAAATGAAAAACAAGACTCACTTTGTCTGTAATGAATGTGGAAATCAGTCAGGGAAATGGTTGGGGAAATGCCCAGTTTGTTCAAGTTGGAATTCTTATATTGAAGAAATGAATCATGATGTTGCTGATGATAAGAAAAAACATAGTATAAAAGCTAAAGAATATCCTAAGGCAACTTTGCTGGAAGATGTTTTAATAGAAGATTTTAGAAGAGTGAAAACAAGCAATCAAGAAGTTGATAGAGTTCTTGGTGGTGGCTTGGTAATTGGCTCATTAACACTTATAGCAGGTGATCCTGGAATTGGTAAATCTACTCTATTAATGCAACTAGCCTCATCCTTAGGTTCAGAAAATAAAGTTCTTTATGTTTCAGGGGAAGAGTCTGCAAGGCAGATTAAGATGAGAGTAGAAAGACTAGGCCTGCCTAAAGAAAATATTTACATTTTAGCAGAAAACAATATGGATGATATTTGTGCTACAATTAATGATATAGACCCTTTATATATTATTATTGACTCTATACAGACTGTATACCAAAATGAAATGACAGGCACGCCAGGTAGTGTTGGACAAGTTAGAGAGGCTACTCTTACGCTTATGAAAATAGCCAAGGGACAGGGTCGTTCTGTATTGATTGTAGGGCATGTTACTAAGTCAGGAAATATTGCAGGACCTAAAGTCCTGGAACATATGGTAGATACAGTACTTTATCTGGAAGGTGAAAAGGATCATAGTTACAGGATTTTAAGAAGTGCTAAAAACCGTTTTGGTAGTACCCAGGAAATTGGTGTATTTGAAATGGGGGAAGAGGGACTTGTTGAAGTTATTAATCCTAGCAAATATTTCTTAACACATATGTCTGAAGTAGTACCTGGTTCAATTATTGTACCAGTAATAGAGGGCACTAGAACTTTGCTGCTTGAAATACAATCATTAACAGTAGATAGTAGTTTTCCAGTTCCGCGAAGACTATCGACGGGGATTGACTTAAATAGAATTATTTTACTGATAGCAGTCTTAGAAAAGAATATGAAGCTTTCTATGGGTAAGAAGGATATTTATTTCAATATAGTCGGTGGTTTAAAAATCGAGGATAGAGGCCTTGACTTAGGTGTAGTAATAGCATTAATTTCCAGTTTATATAACATACCTATCAATAAGAATGTTCTAGTAGTTGGTGAAATCGGACTAACAGGAGAAATTAGAACCGTATCTGGGTTAGAACAAAGAATAAAAGAAAGTGAAAAACTTGGTTTTGAAAAAATCATTGTTCCTAAAACAAAAGGTTTGAAGAAGGCTAATAAGAATATAGAAATTATTGAAGTAAGCAATATAAAAGAAGCAGTTAATATTTTCTTAAGCTACAATAAAGGAGGCAATAATGAAAAACAATAACTTGATAATTAGAGTCATGATAGCTTTGGCAACCTTGATACTTGCTGGCTCATTATGGATTTTAACAGTCTATTTCTACGATGAATATTTAAGCAATATTTTCACAATGCAATTTTCTGTATTAAATATATTTATTATAATTGCTGTAAATATCATTTTAGCTATTTTGTTGATTTATCTAATAATAAGACTCATAAAAGGTTTGATGAAATTCATGTCAAACTATACTTTGACTGAAGGTATAATCGGTATTATTGGAGTAATAATCAGTTTGAGAATTGCTTGGGTTATGGAATTCATTTTTGTTAAAATACCTGTAGTTGGCAATTTTTTATTAGTATTAATAAGTATTATCCTTGGAGTTGTCGGTTGGATAGAATCTATTAAAAGAAAAGATGAAATTCTAGCATTTATAGGCAAAGGGAAAAAAGATGATTTCTCAAGTTATAAATATGTTGATACCAGTGTAATAATTGATGGTAGGATTGCTGATTTGGCAAAAACTGGTTTTATTGATGGCACTTTAATAATTCCTGATTTTGTTATCGATGAACTACAAAAACTTGCAGATTCAGCTGATGATTTAAAAAGAGTTAAAGGTCGTCAAGGTCTAGATACTATCAAAACTATGCAAAGCGAAAGCTATATTAAAATTCTAATACCTAAAACAGAAGATGTCACTATAAATGATATTCCTGAGGTAGATGGTAAGATTGTCAGACTAGTAAAAATCAATGGTGGAAAATTATTGACCAATGATTTTAATCTAAATAAAGTAGCTGGAGTTCAAGGTGTGAAGGTATTGAATATTAATGAACTAGCCAACTCTTTGAAACCAATACTTATACCTGGAGAAGAGTTTTATCTGAATTTATTAAAAAAAGGCAAGGAAAATAAGCAAGGTGTAGGCTATCTTGATGACGGTACTATGGTAATAGTTGAAAATGGTGAGAACATGGTCGGCAAAGATGTGTTTCTTGTAGTTACAAGTGTTATGCAAACTTCGGCTGGAAGGTTAATCTTTGCCAAGATAAAAGGAGAAATCTAATGGATATTCCCTATATTATAGTTGCAGGAGGTAAAGGCCTGCGAATGGGAGCAAATATACCAAAACAATATATAGAGATTAAGGGAAAACCTTTAATTTATTACACAATATCCAATTTAGTTAAGGCTGGTGTTAAAAGATTTATAATTGTGATTGATATGCAATACCAAGAATATTTAAAAAAACACTTAGAAAATTTTAAAGTAAGTATTCAATATGCAAATGGGGGCAAGGAACGTTATGAATCAGTCCTAAATGGTATTAATTGTCTTAACAAGGAAGATGATTATGTAGCTATTCATGATAGTGTAAGACCACTTGTCAGTAAGAATATGGTTGAGGTGCTAGCACAAGGTATTATAAATAATGATATAAGTGGAATTGTACCAATACTACCAGTAAAAGATACTGTTAAATTAGTTAAGGACGGTATGGTTGATAAGACGATTGACAGGGCAAATATAAGAAGGGTAGGCACACCTCAGCTGGTAAAGGTTAAGGATTATCTAGAAGCAATAAAAAATATTGGAGATAAGCTTAAATTAGCCACTGATGATGCAAGTATATTAGAAATGAATGGTAGTTTTGTTGGTGTAATGGAAGGTGATGAAGAAGCTTTTAAAATCACTGATTCTATGGATCTTGCTTTATTTGAATTTTTACTTGGGAGGCAAAATGAGAATTGGAATAGGTTATGATGTTCATAAATTAATAAAAGATAGACCTTTGATACTTGGTGGAGTTAAAGTGCCATTTGAACTTGGTCTTCTTGGTCATTCTGATGCTGATGTACTAGTACACGCTTTGATGGATGCTATGCTTGGAGCTCTGGCTCTTGGTGATATAGGTCAGCATTTCCCTGATAATGATGATACATATAAAGGAGCAGATAGCTTAAAGTTATTAACTAGAGTCAATGATATCATCAAGGGAAAAAACTTTGAAATAGTAAATATAGATTCAATAATAATAGCTCAAGAACCAAAGTTGAAGGATTATCTTCCTGAAATGATTAAGAATATTTGCGATGTCCTAGATTTAAATATTGAACAAGTAAGTATCAAGGCAACAACTGAGGAATATCTTGGTTTTACAGGGAATCTTGAAGGCATCAAGAGTCAAGTTGTAGTCTTGCTTGAAGAAAGGAAATCATAATGAAAATATATAACACCATAAGTAGGAAAAAAGAAGAATTTAATACAATTCATAAGGGTATAGTCAATATGTATGTATGTGGGCCTACTACATACAATTTCATCCATATTGGTAATGCTAGACCTATGGTGGTTTTTGATACTTTTAGAAATTATTTGGCCTCAATCGGTTATCAAGTTAATTATATTCAAAACTATACTGATGTTGATGATAAAATCATTAATAAAAGTAAAGAAGAGGGAATAGGACCTTTGGAATTAGCTGCTAAATACATTGAAGAATATAGAAAAGACGCTAATAGTCTTAGAGTAAAAGAAGCAACTTTTCATCCTAAAGTTAGTGAGAATATTGAAGAAATTATTGAATTTATAGATACATTGATAAAAAAAGGATTTGCTTATGAGGTAGAAGGTGATGTTTACTTCGATGTAAGGAACTATAAACCTTATGGAAAACTTTCAGGCAAGAATATTGATGATTTAAAATCTGGAGCAAGAGTTGAAATTGGGGATAAAAAAAGAAGCCCACTTGATTTTGCCTTATGGAAAACTGCCAAAGAGGGTGAAATCAATTGGGTCAGCCCATGGGGAAATGGCAGACCAGGCTGGCACATTGAATGTTCAACAATGAGCATGAAATATACAAAAAGTCCAACTTTAGATATTCATGGTGGCGGTCAAGACTTAATATTCCCACATCATGAGAATGAGGTTGCTCAATCTGAAGGTTATACAGGAAAACCATTTGTTAATTACTGGATGCATAATGGTTTTATTACCGTAAATAAGGAGAAAATGAGCAAGTCTTTAGGTAATTTCTTTTTAGTAAGAGAAATTTTAGAGAAATTCAGTGGTGAAGTAATCAGATACTTCATTTTGTCCTCACACTATAGAAATCCAATTGATTTCAATGATGGTGCCTTGGTTGAAAGTGAGAAATCATTGACTAAGTTGATGACTGCTTATAATAATCTAGAAAAACTGATTAATGATAATAGAGATAATCAAAATGATATTCTAGAAAATGAATTTACTAAAATCGAAGAAAAAATAGAAAAAGCATTACAAGATGACTTTAATACAGCATTAGCTTTTAGTTTCTTCTTTGATGGTAGCAAGATAGTCACAAAGGCAATTAAGGAAAATTTATATAATCAAAAGGGTTTGGAAAAAGCCTTCAGCATCTTCAAGAAGTATCTAGTTGATATTTTAGCTGTTCTACCATTTGAAAAGGTGGAGGAAGAAGTTCTTGAAGGAGATGATAATGGTACGTTTAATAAAGTTATGGAAATATTATTAGATGTTAGAAACATGGCTAGAAAAGATAAAAATTTTGCTTATGGGGATTTAATAAGAAATGAACTTACTAAACTCGATATAGAAATAATTGATACTAAAGAAGGTAGCACATGGAAAAAGAAGTAAGCTCCTTGGCCTTGGCCTATTTAGGTGATGCAGTATTAGAGATACATATAAGGGATTATGTTATTAGAATAGGTAAAACAAAAATTGATCAGTTACACAGAAGTGCTGTTAAGTTTGTTAATGCCAAAGCACAAAGCAAAGTCTATGACAGTATTCAGAGCTTATTAAAAGATGATGAAATGGTTATCTTGAGAAAAGGAAGAAATGCCAAAAAAAATATACCAAAGAATGTAGAAATGGTAGATTACAGAAAAAGTACTGGTGTTGAGGCATTACTAGGATATCTTTTCTTAAAAGGTGACAATGATAGAATCAAGGAATTAGTAAATTATATAATTATAACCATTGAAGGGAGTGAGTCAATTGAAAATAGAGAAAGCTAGGGTATTAATCCCAGAATTTAATAGTGACTTGTTGCTAAAAAAATTGGAAAGATACGGTAGAGTCTGTTACAAGTCAGAAGATGTATTTAAGAAAACAGGTACTAGTGGAATGTTGAAAACTATTATAGAAAAAAATCATGAGTCTGTGCTTGAACATGAAAAAATGACGATGCTTTTTGTCATTGACCGAGGTGTGAGTCATGAACTAGTAAGACATAGAATAGCTAGCTACAGTCAGGAGTCAACAAGATATTGTAATTATAGCAAAGATAAATTTGGTAATGAAATAACAGTTATAGAACCTATCTTTTTCAATGGTGAAAGAAAAAAAATATGGGAGTATACCATAGAAATGATAGAGAAAAACTATTTTCATCTATTAGAACTTGGTGCAACTCCACAAGAAGCTAGAAGTATTTTGCCAAATAGTTTGAAAACTGAAATAGCAGTTACTATGAATATGAGATCTTTAAGAAATTTTCTAGAATTAAGATGTAGCAAGTCAGCTCATCCTCAGATAAAGGAAGTAGCTATTCCACTTCTTCTCTATCTAAAAAATAAACTAGAACCTTTATTTGCTGATATCGGTTATGACACAGATTTTCCTGAAAAGGATTATGCCGAAATCATTGAAACAAATGATTTCTTTGAGGAGATATAATGGAACTTATAGGTGGAAAACAAACAATAATTGAAGCATTGAAAAGTGGATACAAAGTATATAATATTTATAGTGAAAATTTGAATACTGTAGACAAGGAAATGCAAGAACTTGCTAATACAAGACATATTGATATTAAAGATATTCCTGCAGAATTAAGAGATACAAGAGAAATAAATCAAGGTTATCTAGCTAGTATTGCTGATTTCAATTATAGAGATTTAGATGAAATAATTGGGAAAATAAAAGGTGATGGTTTAATTTTAATTTTAGATCATCTTGAAGATACACATAATTTAGGAGCAATTATTAGAACGGCTGTATGTGCAGGTGTTAACGCGATAATTATTCCAGATGATAGAAGCGTTAGGGTTACAAGCACAGTTTTTAAAGTATCAGCAGGTGCAATTTTCTATATGCCAATAATAAAGGTAACTAATATTAACAAGGTAATAGATAATTTGAAAAAAAAGAGTTATTGGATTTATGGCGCTGATATGAAGGGTGCCAGTGATGTATTTAAAACTAAACTGGATGGTAATATCTGTCTTGTTGTTGGTAATGAAGGTAATGGGCTTAGTCCATTGGTTAAAAAAAATTGTGATGGATTAGTAATGATACCTCAAGTCGGTCCTGTAGGATCATTGAATGTTAGTGTTGCAACAGGAATCATAATTTATGAAATTTTTAAGCAAAGGTGTATAGATGGTATTTAATTTTCTTGATGAAAGATATAGAAATTTAGAAGATGATAAGTTAGTTGAATTAGCACAAGGATGCGACAAGGATGCTGAACAGTTCATATTAATGAAGTATCATAGATTCGTCATATCAAAAGTTAATGGCTTTTATCTCCAAGGTGGAGACTTAGATGATCTTATCCAAGAAGGAATGATTGGTCTATACAAAGGGATACATAGCTACAACAATAAGGAAAATACAACTTTCAGAGGATTTGCAGATATCTGCATAAAAAGACAGGTAATTAGCGCAATCAGAACAGCAAATCGATTTAAAAATCAACCTTTAAATAACTCAATTTCCTTAAATGAATCTACAAAAGATGAAGAAACAAGACTTATGGATGATTTAGTAGGTACTAAAGTCGCCTATAGTCCTGAAGATATTGTTCTAGGAAAAGAGCGTCTCAACCAAATGGAAAGGGAGATTAAAGGAAAACTTAGCTCCTTGGAATGGATTGTTTTCTATGAGTATTTAAGTGGGACAAGTTTTGAAGACATCAGTAAAGATTTACAGATGCCTATTAAATCCATTTATAATGCGTTAGATAGAAGCAGAAAAAAGATTACTCAATTTCTTCAAGATGATGAGTTATTATAAGTTAATTTAAATTAACTATCTAAACTATTTAATAAGGTATTAAGGAATGCATATACTTTTCTTACTGAATTAATATCAACGGATTCATCTATTGTATGAATCTTATTTATATTAGGCCCAAAGCTGATTATATCTAAATCAGCTTTTTTGTTTTTAAAAAAGCCACATTCCAATCCAGCATGTATTGCAATTTCCTCTAGTTTTTCATTGAATAAATTATTGTAGACTTCTTTTGCAATTTCCTTTAATACTGAGTTTTTGTCATAAGCCCAACCAGGATATGAATACTCAGTTGTAAATTGAAGGTTAAAAGCAGTCTTTAACTGATTAAACATCTCGATTAATGAGTCTAGATTTTCATCCTTAGAACTTCTTAATGAAGTTGTTATTTTTAGTATATCTTTTTCTTGGATAACTTTTCCCACATTAGCTGAGGTTTCTACTAATTGGGGAATTTCCTCACTCATTTTGATGACACCGTCAGGAAGTAGGTTTAAGACACCTATTAAGGTTATAGTAGTACTTTTACTAAGGGTATTGATCATACCTTTACTTAAATAGGTTAAGGTTACTTTTACATCAGGATCCTGGTGCCTTAGCTCTTTTTGGAAAATATTTTGACAATTATTTATCAAGGCATCTAAAGCTTCAAACTGGTCCTTATTTTTTAATAATATTTTCATAGCAATTTCTTCAGGTATTGCATTATGTTTTTTACCCCCATCAATTTCAATCAATCTAAAGGCTATTGATTCTTCTTGAAGGTAGTTCAATATTCTTGCTGCTTGTTTAATGGCATTGCCTCTTTTTTTATCAATTTCAAGTCCAGAATGTCCACCCTTTAAACCAAAGATTTTAACACTATATATATAGCCATCTCTTAACTTATATTTGATAGGAATAAGTAAATTACACACAACCCCACCTGCACTAGAAACATATAGTTTTCCTTCTTCTTCACTATCTAGATTTAATAAGTATTGAGAATTAAGGTTTGATATGTCCAGGTTGTTTGCTCCAGTCATTCCATCTTCTTCATTAGTAGTGAAGATACATTCTAAATTAGGGCCCTCATAATTCGCATCTGCCAGTAGTGCAAGCATATAGGCTACCCCAATCCCGTTGTCAGCTCCTAGGGTGGTATTTTTGGCTGACAAGAGACTTTTGTTTAGTTGTAGAGATATTGAATCTTTAGAAAAATCATGGATTGAATCATTAGTTTTTATACACACCATATCTACATGAGCTTGCAAGGCAACAGTTGGCTTGCTACCAATATCTCTTTTTATTATGAGATTATTTTCTTTATCTCTTAGATAGACTAACTTATGAGTTTTCGCGAACTGTTCTAAATAATCGGCAATTTTATCTTCTCTATGAGAGCATCTTGAGATTTTTGATATTTCATTAAAATATTTAAATATATCTTCTTTGGTTAAGTCTTGTAAGTTCATAAATGTTGAACCTCGTTTCTTTATTTATTAGTTAAAGTTTACAATATTTTATGCTAATATGTATATAGATATTCTATATTGATATCATATATTGATTTTGATTAATGAGGGAGATGAATAAATGATGAATTGTTTAAATATAAAATTAGCTACTACTGATGGTAATGGGTATAGTCTAAAGGATTTTGTTGGCAAGCAAGTTGTCTTGTTTTTTTATCCTAAAGATAATACACCAGGATGAACCAAAGAAGCTAAAGAGTTTACATTAGCCAGGTTGGCTTTTGAAAAGTTAAATGTTGTTCTTATCGGGGTAAGTAGAGATAGTATTAAATCACATCAAAAATTTATAGAAGAACAAGAGTTGGATGTATTGTTATTAAGTGACAAAGAAAGTATCTTATGTGAGTGTTTTGAGGTACTTAAACTTAAGAAAAACTATGGCAAAGAATATTTAGGTGTTGAAAGAAGCACCTTTTTATTAGATGAAAAAGGAGAAATTATCAAAGAATGGAGAAATGTCAAGGTCGAAGGCCATGCAGGAGAGGTTTATGAATTTGTTGCTTCTTTAAAATAATCATTGACAAATAGGGATAATTTTTAGATAATTAGTGTAAGTATTGATAAAATCGATGACTAGGACGAGTATTTTAAGATAATCTTAACAGAGAGGGAAGGTAGCTGGAAACTTCCTAAGAAAGACTAAAAGAAAACCACCTAGGAGAGGGACCTGAATTTATTAAGGGACACGTCAACCTTGCGTTAAGAGGTAAAGTAAAAACATTTGTTTTTAGAAATAGAGTGGAACCACGGTACTATCGTCTCTTGTGATGATAGTACTTTTTATATTCAAGGAGGAAAAAATGGAAATTAAATTAAAAGATGGCAAGGTATTAGACGTAGATTCAGATAGCAACTTATTTGATGTAGCAAGCAAAATTAGCAATAGATTGAAAAAAGAAGCCATAGTAGCTAAGGTTAACGGCAAAATGGTCGATATGAGCACGAAAGCAAATGATGGAGATATTGTCGAGATATTCACATTAGATAGTGAAGAAGGTCTTGATACATATAGACATAGTAGTGCTCACATTATGGCCGAAGCGGTTGGGGAATTATTCCCTGATGTAAAATTTGGTATTGGACCTGTTATCAAAGATGGTTTTTACTATGATTTTGATACTGAACATGTTTTTACACCAGAAGACCTAGAAAAGATAGAAAGCAAAATAGCTGATATAGTTAAAAGAAATACACCATTTGTAAGAAAAGTACTTGTGAAAGAAGATGCGTTGGAATATTTTGGGGCAAAAGGGGAGAAGTATAAGGTCGAGTTAATCCAAGACTTACCAGCTGGTGAAGAAATCAGTGTTTATGAACAAGGTGGTTTCTTAGATTTATGTCGTGGACCTCATGTGCCTTCTACTGGTTATTTAAAAGCCTATAAGTTGATGACTTTGGCAGGTGCCTATTGGAGAGGTAGCGAAAAGAATAAGATGCTACAAAGAATATATGCAACTTCATTTCCTAATAAAAAGGATTTAGAGGCATATTTACATAGACTTGAAGAAGCTAAAAAAAGAGATCACAGAAAACTTGGAGCTGAACTTGAGTTATTCACTATAGAAGAAGAGGGACCTGGTTTTCCAATTTTTCTTCCAAAAGGTATGGTTCTTAGGAATCAGCTTGAAGACTTTATGCGTGGCTTGTATAACAAGTGGGAATACGAAGAAATTAAGACTCCTATTATTCTTAATAGAAAATTGTGGGAACAATCAGGACATTGGGATCATTATAAGGAAAACATGTATTTTACAAAAATAGATGAACTAGATTATGCAATTAAACCGATGAACTGTCCTGGATGTATGTTGGTCTATAGACACAACCAACATAGCTATAGGGAACTTCCTATTAGATACGCTGAAATGGGCTTAGTTCATCGTCATGAAAAATCAGGGGTTCTACATGGCTTGATGAGAGTTAGAGCTTTCACACAAGATGATGCTCATATTTTCATGCTCTATGATCAAATTAGAGATGAGATTAAAAAAGTAATTGAAATGGTCGATGAAGTATATAATACTTTTGACTTTAAATACAATGTTGAACTTTCAACTAGGCCAGAAAAAGCTATGGGTTCTGTAGAAATGTGGGATCAAGCTACTCAGGCGTTGAAGGATGCCTTAGATGACTTGAAAATAGACTATGAATTAAACGAAGGTGATGGAGCTTTTTATGGACCGAAGATTGATTTCCATCTAGAGGATTCTATTGGAAGAACTTGGCAGTGTGGAACTATACAGTTAGATTTCCAAATGCCAGAAAAATTCGATCTTAACTATATTGGTGAAGATGGAGCTAAACACAGACCTGCAATGATTCATAGAGCAATTTTTGGATCTGTTGAGAGATTCATTGGAATCTTAATAGAACATTATGCAGGTGCCTTTCCTTTATGGCTGGCTCCAATGCAAGTTAATATTATTCCTGTAGCAGAAGTTCATAATGAATATGCATATGAGGTTGCTGCAGAATTAAAAAGATCTGGTATTAGAGTAAATGTGGATGCAAGAAACGAAAAACTTGGCTATAGGATAAGAGAAAGCCAAATGCAAAAGATTCCTTATACTTTTGTTGTGGGTGATAATGAAACTGCAAATAGTCATGTTGCTGTAAGAAAAAGATCTGTTGGAGATCTTGGTTCTAAGCCACTTTCCGAGGTTATTGAGATGTTAGTAACAGAGAATAGTGAGAAAAAATAATTGGTTTGAATTAATAGAATATTTGTGATATTCTTAGGTTGTTATTAGATGAATATGGGAGGTTTTTATATGTGGTATAAATTAGATGAATTAGAGGAAAAATACGGTTTAAGTAAACTATCAGTCTATAAGTTAATTACACAAGAACCTGAATTAAGACAATATTTCAAATCAATGGAAGGTGTTTTACAAATAAATGAACAAGGAATTGGTATACTATTAAAACATACTTCAAAAGAACCAAAAGACAAGACTCCAGCTACTTTGGCAGATAATAATACAATTATCTTAAAAAAGGAAAATATAGAAGCTCAGGAAGCAATGGATAATAAGGAAGTTGCAGCAGTGCCTGAACCTAAAATGAAAGAGCTTGAAGTAAAACAAACAAGTAAGGAATATGATGAAGATATAGATTTGTTTGCTGATGCATTCAACACAAGTGGATCATTCTTTGATGTTGAAGATGAAAAAGAAACAGTTTCATCATTACAACCTGAAGAAAGTTTTTTCTCAAACATCGATATTGATTATAAGGAAGAAGAAGAAGAACCTCAAATTGAACTTGAAACAGATTTTTCTGAAGGTTTGATTTTTCAAGATGCAGTTGTGCCGGTTGAAGATATGGAGGAAACTGAAGAGGTTAACGTTAGTATTTATGATGATACAGCTCATGATGATTTTTTCAGCGATAAACCTATAGATGATAGCAAATTCTTGAATTTCGAAAATCCTGTAGTTAAAGAAATCAAATCAGCTAGTGTTGATGATTATACTTTGGAAGGTTATGTTAAAGCTTTAAAAGAAAAGCTGATTATTCAAAATGAACAGGTTAGATCAATATCAAACTATTTAGATGTAACAAGAAAACTTCTTATACAAGATGAGAAAATAGTTAATATAATTGAAGGAATGAATAAAAAATAATATAAGTTGGATGCTAAGAAGCCTTGTTTAGTGTAATCTAGACAAGGCTTCTTTATATTAAGGGGGTAAACAATGAAATTTACTAGTTCACGGGAATTTTTGAAGGACAGAAGGATGTTGTTTTTCTTATTTGGCACATTCTTTTTTATGATTAATATAGCAGTTTCTATATCAATTGTACCTGTATATTTGATTAGTCAGCATGCTACTCTAGCACAAGTTGGCATTTCTAGTACGATATATAGTTTATCAGCAATAACACTTAGGATTTTTCTAGGTCCGTTAGCAGATAAAAAAGGAAGAAAGTTTTCACTTTTAATAAGTGCGGTTTCTTTCATTTTATCCTGGATACTAATTTGGTTAGCTCCTTCATTTTCAATACATATTATAGCCAGGATTATTCAATCTATTGGTGTGGCACTATATATGTCTACCGGAAGTTCTGTAGTAAGTGATGTAGCTGAACCTAAAATCCTTGGAACCTGTATGGGTTTATATAGAGGGTTTTTAGGACTTGGCTTTGTACTCGGTCCGGTCATTGCCTTCAAATTGATAGAAATCAGTTTTTCTGCTATGTTTTTAGGCAATATTGCTTTTGCTACCATTTCTCTACTACTATTGTTATTTATTAAAGAAACTGGATTGATAAGCAACGAGAAAATTGTTAAGAAGACGAATTATTTTTCAAACTATCTTGAATTATTAAGAAATCATAATTTACTAAGATATTATTTATTAGTGGTAACTATAACTAGCGGATTTGGAATATTATCAACAAATTCAGCAATATATTTAAGTGGCTTAGAAGGAGTGATATCTCCAAGTTTATTTCTATTCTCACTTGCTAGTGTAGGGATGATAGCTTCTTTTCTTGGTGGCAGATTGGTCGATAAGATCGGGATTAAGAGAGTAATTATTCCAGCAGTAATGTTAGCGTTGGCCGGCTTCCTTGCAATGGCATTAATCGGAAATGTTGGAAATATTGCTATATTATTTGTAATTATTTCTGTCGGATTTGGAACTAATAGTACAGTAATTAGTTCAATAACTGGAATTGAAAGAGGAACAAGAAAAGATTTAATGGCTACATCTTTTTCAATACAAGAAAGTGCCTATGATGGAGGATTTGCTATAGGGAATTTCATTTTTGGATTTTTAGTTATTGCTTTAGGGTATAGTTATAGTTTTTTGATTATTGGAATATTGATGGGTCTTAGTTATCTGACTATATTCTTATCGGACTTGGTGTTTAGTAAGAATTCTGTTGACAATTACTAATCTGAATAATACAATATACTGATGATTGTAGCTTGAAAGGTGAAATAGTAATGAAAATCAATAATATCAAAGATTTTTTTAGTAGCAAAATAGTATGGTTATTCCTTACAGGAACATTTTTCATGATGTTGAATATGTCAATGGCTTATATGATTATACCAGTGTATCTTGTTTCTACAGGTGCTTCAGTAGCTCAAGTAGGTATGTCAACAGCTTTCTACAGTATTGTTGCTGTTATTTTACGAATATTTCTTGGTCCCGTTGCTGATAATAAGGGTAGAAGATTTTCAATGTTGGCAAGTACAGTTGCTTTTTTAATAGGCACGATATTTATTTGGCTGGCTCCAAGTTTTGGTTGGCATTTAGCTGCACGTGCTATACAAGCAATTAGTCTAGCATTGTTTATGTCGACTGGAAGTTCAGTTATTAGTGATTTAGCTGAAGAAAAAATATTGAGTACATTTATGGGCATTTATAGAGCATTACTTGGCTTAGGTTTTATGATTGGACCGATTTTTTCACTAGCAATGATAGAAATTAGTTATGATGCCATGTTTTTAGCTAATATATTAATTTCGATCATTGCTTTTATATTATTGTATCAGGTCCAGGAAACATGTAAATATCATAAAACAAATGATAGTAAAAACTTATTTAAAGATTATAAGGGGCTTTTAGGTGATCGTAGATTAAGAAAATATTATTATTTAACTATAATGTTAGCTGGTGGTTATGGTACTGTTATGGCTAATGCTACAAATTATTTAAATAGCCTTGATACAGATTTATCTGCTAGTTTTTTTATTTTTCTATTAATGTCGTCTGGTATGGTTGCATCTATGTCTGTAGGTTGGCTGATAGATAAATTCAGTATTAAAAATATAATTATTCCTGCAATAACACTGGCAGTTATAGGTATGTTGGGGATGTCAACAATTAGTTGGATGGGTAACATTGCAGTCGTGGCTGTAGGGATATTATTTGGAATTGGCAATAATAGCGCTGTTATTTGTGCTGTATCAGGGGTGGATAGTTTTACATCTAAGAAGTTGAAAGCAACCTCATTTTCTATTCAAGAAAGTTCCATTGATGGTGGTAATGCAATTGGGAATTTCATATTTGGCTGGGTTGCCTTGCTATTAGGTTATGCTAATGCTTTTATTGTTTTGGGAATTATCATGGCTATTGGGTGTTTTTTATTGATATTTGATAGCGATAAAGCTAAAGTAAAAATTGATATTAAAAAAAATAGAAAATAATTAGTTGTTGAGATTTGAACAATTTTGACAACTTTTTTATTTAAGACTATAATGATAGTATATAAGAAGTTTTATGTTATATGTTTTTTGTGTTTTTTATGGGGGAAAAGTTTGATGAGAAATAAAAAAATAATCTACAGATTGATAGTGCTAATTGGAATATTGATATTGCCAATTATTGTTAGTAAACCTGTTGCAGCTATAGTCGATTTAAGCAACGATGGTGTAATTTATAGTAACTATATGCAAACAAAAGGTTATTTGCCATGGGTTAGTGATGGAGAGATTGCAGGAATAACAGGTATGTCATGTTGAAACTTGGTACAAAAGTGACTGAAGGAGACATGGCTGGAAGTAGCATAAAATATAGATCATATATAGAAGGAAGTGGATGGCAGGACTGGAAGGTTAATGGCACACAAAGTGGAGAGCTTAACAAAAGAGTAGAGACAATTAACATAAGTCTTGAAGGAGCAATAGCAGCCAAATATGATGTATATTACAGTGTTCATGTGCAAGATATAGGTTGGATGGGATGGGCTAAAAATGGAGAAAACGCTGGTACATCAGGATACGATTATAGGATAGAAGCAATGAAAGTTGTATTGGTAACCAAGGGAGCAGCAGCACCAGGAGCTAATACTGGAGCATATGTAGATTTAAGTAAAGTTAATGTGGCATATAAGAGTTCTGTACAATCCTATGGATATCAACCCTGGAAAATAGATGGAGCAATATCAGGAATAACAGGTATGTCCTTAAGAATGGAAGCCTGGATGTTGAAACTTGGAACAGGGATGAACAGTGGAGATTTGGCAGGTAGCAATATAAAATATCGTTCATATGTTGAAGGAAGTGGATGGCAAGACTGGAAGGTTAATGGCACAGAAAGTGGAGAGCTTAACAAAAGAGTAGAGACAATTAACATAAGTCTAGAAGGACCAATAGCAGCCAACTATGATGTATATTACAGTGTTCATGTGCAAAATATAGGCTGGATGGGCTGGGCTAAAAATGGAGAAAACGCTGGTACATCAGGATACGACTATAGGATAGAAGCAATGAAAGTTGTATTGGTAACTAAGGGAGCAGCGGCACCAGGAGCTACTACTGGAGCATATGTAGATTTAAGTAAAGTTAATGTGGCATATAAGAGTTCTGTACAATCCTATGGATATCAACCCTGGAAAACAGATGGAGCAATATCAGGAATAACAGGTATGTCTTTAAGACTAGAAGCCTGGATGTTAAAACTTGGAACAAAAATGACTGAAGGAGACATGGCTGGTAGCAGCATAAAATATAGATCATATATAGAAGGAAGTGGATGGCAGGACTGGAAGGTTAATGGCACAGAAAGTGGAGAGCTTAACAAAAGAGTAGAGAGAATAAATATTGGTCTTGAAGGAGCAATATCAGCCAACATATTACAGTGTTCATGTGCAAAATATAGGTTGGATGGGCTGGGCAAAAAACGGAGAAAATGCAGGCACGTCAGGATATGGGTATAGAATAGAAGCAATGAAAGTAGTTTTGGTGGAAAAGGGAGCAGCGGCACCTGATAATTTGAGAAGTTATATTGTTTTAACAAACCCTTTAAATGTACCTATAATAAGTCAAAGACCAGAATTGCCAACCGGTTGTGAGGTGACTTCTCTAGCTATGATATTAAATTATCTTGGGGTAAATGTGACGAAGATTCAACTTGCTAATGAAATACCTTATCATCAAACTAATCCGGATTTAGGGTTTGTTGGATCTCCTTTTAATTCATATGGTTATACCATTTTTCCTCCTGCATTAATGAATATAATGGAAAAATATGCAGGATCAGCAGTTAATTTGACAGGTAGTGGAACCATTGGGATAAAAAATAGTATCAATCAAGGCAAACCTGTTTTAGTTTGGGCTAGATTAAGTGGTTTTTATCTTCATGCTGTTGTAATAACAGGTTATAATAATGATGGGTTTTATTATAATGACCCTTGGACTGGTAAAAAAAATGCATATATAAATAATTCAGCATTCAATACGGCTTGGAATACTATAGGAAATAGAGCTTTGTCTTATTAATTAGTATTATATTAATGATTTTAAGTATATACTTCTTAGAATAATACTTTGTCTTAAAGTTTAAGATAGACAATACAACCTAGCTGATAGGTTGAATTATTCAAATATTTTACTATTCTATATAATCATTACATAATAATATATAATGAAACTCCTCATTTCAATATTTTGAAATGAGGAGTTCTTTATTTATATTACTATTTAACAACTACATAAAGGGTTAAATAACCACTGTCTCTATATAATTTTATTCTTAAGTCATCACCAAAATCCAATCTATACATTGCAGATCTTAATTGAGCAGATGTCTTTATTTCAGTTTGATTAATAGCTACAATAATATCATTAGCTCTCATACCAGCTTTACTAGCATTAGAACCATCACTAACATCTCCAACTAAAACACCTTCAGGAACTTTGTAGTAATCTGACATATCCTTTGTGATATTAGTAAGATTACTAACACCTAACTGAGGGTGAACCACTGTACCAGTTCTAATAATCTCTTCAATTATAGGCTTAACATCATTAATTGGAATTGCAAAACCTAATCCTTCAACACCAGCTTGTGCTACCTTGATGCTATTAATACCAATAAGTTGCCCTAAAGAATTAATCAAAGCACCACCACTATTTCCTGGATTTATCGCAGCATCAGTCTGTAGTACTCTAACTACTACCACATTACCACTAGGTGCAGTATAGGTAAGCTCTCTTGAAATTGCACTTATTACACCAACAGTTACAGTATTTGCTAATTCAGAACTAAGAGGTGAACCAATTGCAATAGCCATCTGTCCTGCTTTTAAAACACTAGAATCACCAAGTTCGATCGAGGTCAGATTTATTGTGTTTTCTAATTTAATTACAGAAATATCTAAATCAGCATCTCCACCTATTCTTGTTGCTTTAGTTACTCTGCCATCAAGAAGTGTAACGGTTAAATCACCATCATCACCTACCACATGAAAATTAGTCACCACATAACCCAAAGCAGCATCAATAATTACCCCAGAGCCTAATGATGAAGAACTTAGACCTGAACTTTTAGAAATTTGAACTACAGAAGGAGAGGTCTCGCTGACAATATCGGGTATTGATATATTTTCACCTATCAAGACTTCATTTACAGCTCCGCCTTCATTGTTATTTGCCAATTGATATCTTTCATTAATGGAAATAATACCGGTATAAAGGACAATTGCAATCAATGCCCCAATAATACCAGCTAAAATGAGTCTTAAATAATCCTTCATATTATCCACCTCTTTTACAGTTTGCTTAAATATTCATAAGCCATTTGTCCGGCGATAGCACCATCACCAACAGCTGTAGATACCTGTCTCAAATCCTTGGAAATAATATCTCCACAAGCAAATAGACCGGGAATAACAGATTCCATCTTTTCATCAACAACTATATGACCTGTATCATCTATTGCTAATATATCCTTTACAAAATCACTATTCATTATTTGACCTATTGCCAAGAAAACTCCGTTTACAAAAAGACTAGTAATTTCTTCTGTTTCAGTATCCTTAATAACTATTTCAGAAACCTTTGTTTCTCCTTTGATTTCCACAGGAACTTTCTCCAAAACTAAATGTACATTTTTATGTTCCTTCAATCTATCAACTAATATTTTACTACCTCTAAAAGCTTTTCTTCTATGAATTAAATATACTTCCTTGGCAATACTAGCAAGGTACACCGCATCTTCAAGAGCTGTATTACCGCCACCAATAACAGAAACAATCTTATCTTTAAAGAAGAAACCATCACATATTGCACAATAAGAAACACCTTTACCAGAATACTCACTTTCACCAGGTATATCTAAAGTTCTTGGATATCCTCCTGTGGCTATAATAACAGACTTAGTTTCAACTGTGCCTGTTGAAATATCAATTGTAAAACCGTTAGGCTTTCTTCTTATTTTTTTAGCAGTTTCATTAATCAGGGAAAAATTAGCAAAAGAACTTATTTGCGTAAACATATTGGTAGCAAGCTCCATACCAAGAACCCCATCAGCAAATCCTGGATAATTATCTATTTTTTCTGTTTTTAATAATTGTCCACCAGGTGCTCCTTGTTCCATTACACAAACATTAAGACCACTTCTTAAAGCATAAAGGGCAGCTGTCATTCCAGCAGGACCTGCTCCTATAATTGTTACATCTAGCATATTATCACTCCTAATCTTCTTATTAAATTTTATCAATTACTATATAATATTAATTGTATACTTAATACTATTATTTTAACATATCTATTATCTTTTCCTTAGTGATTTCATCACTTGTTTTAAAGTTATTTTTAGAATATTCTCTAAGTAATTTTTGAGCTTGAACATAAATTGCTGATTCTAATCTTATTTTTTGTAATTCACAACTTAAATCATCGGGATTACTTAAGTCTCCACCATATTTTAAGTTGTTACTATGACAACCACCACTACAATAGAACCGAGCCCAACAATTGCTACACTTTTCCTTAGTATATATATTTATATCTTGGAAAACTTTACTAAGTTCATCCTTGTAGGTTTCTATCATAATGTTCCCTAGGAGATAGTCTTTATTTTCTATTAATTGATGACATGGAAAGATATCACCAATAGGTGTTATTGCCAGATATTCAAAACCTGCACCACAAGCTGTAATACGCTTATAAATACAAGGACCACCCTTTAAATTAATATTAAAATGAAAAAAGTCCAAAGGTTTATCTTCAGATAGCCATTTTAAATATTTATCTGCTAATATATCGTAACTTTCTCTTATAGTTTCAAGATCATCATAGGTTAAGTCTCCTCCTATGACGGGTTCCATTGATAAATGTTCAAAACCAAGTGACTTTAAGACTTCAATATCATTATAGAAATCAAGATTACCTTTAGTATAAGTACCTCTAGCTACATAGTCATCACTATATTCCTTGAATCTTTGATAGTTTTTAACAATCTTGTCATAACTGCCTGACTTATCCTTGAAATATCTATATTTATCATGAATTTCTTTGCGACCATCTATACTTAAGACTGTACCTACATTATGATCCTTCAAAAACTTACAAACTTTTTCATCTAAAAGTACACCATTAGTTGTCATTGACCACTTGATGGATTTATTTAACTCCTTGGCTTTTTCTTCACCATAAGCAACAACATCCTTGATTAGTTGGAAATTTAGTAGTGGTTCACCACCGAAAAAATCCACTTCGACAATTTTGCGACCTTTGCTGTTTTCAAACAGGAAATCGATGGCTTTCTTACCAACTTCAAGACTCATTAAGGCTTCATTGCCCTTATAGCTGCCACCTGATGCAAAGCAATAAGGACAAGCTAGATTGCAGATATGTGCTACATTCAAACATATTGACTTCAGACTTTTATTTACTACTTTAGGTAATTCACCACTATCTTTAGAAAGTAGGCTACCTTCATTTATGAGGATATTGATTTCTTTCAAGACATTTAATTCATCATTATCTTTAATATCTTCATTGTTGATATATTTTAGTAGAGTATTTTTGCCTAACTCATCAAAAATATGGATGGATCCACTATTTACATCGAGGATGATATTCATCCCGTTCTTTTCTATTATTTTAATGTCTTTCATATTTTCCTCCAAGTAAAAAGGCCCTCGAAGGACCTTTAGGGGTTATTTATTCATTAATGCACAATTGATTTGCTACAGTGCAAGAAGTCTTGCAAGCTGACTGGCACGCTGATTGGCAATTCCCACAGCCTCCTGTTTCCTTAGTTTCTTGAAGCAAAGGTTTAGCTAATGTAATTATATGTTTATTTGTCATTCTACAACCCTCCTAACTTAGGTAGATTATATCACAGAATACCTTTAAAAATCCAATTGATGTTCCTATTTTTTTAAAATTAAGATATAATGAAGTAGTTATAAAAAAGGAGGATTATCATTTGTGTGGTTATGTAGGCTTTGTAAATAGTAATATTGTTACAAAAGAACCAATCATCAAAAAGATGATGGATAGAATAATCCATAGGGGACCAGACAGCGAAGGTGTCTATATAGACGAATTTGTTGCTATTGGCTTTAGAAGACTAAGTATTATTGGTCTAGAAGATGGTATGCAACCAATTTTCAATGAAGATAAAAACTTAGTACTGTTTTTTAATGGAGAAATATATAATTATCAAGAACTTAAGGCTGATTTGATAGATCAAGGGCACGTTTTCTACACCCATTCTGATTCAGAGGTTTTAATACATTTATATGAACAATATGGAAAGGATATGCTAAATAAATTAAGAGGTATGTTTTCCTTTACAATATATAATAAGAAAGATCAAAGCTTGTTTATAGCACGAGACTATTTTGGTATCAAACCTCTATATTATGGAATGGCTGGTAATAGCCTGCTTTTCGGTTCAGAAATAAAAAGTTTTCTTGACTACCCAGATTTCAATAAGGAATTAAATTTTGATGCTTTGGAAAGCTATTTAAGCTTCCAGTATTCAAGTTTGCCTGAAACTTTCTTTAAGGGAATATACAAATTAACTCCAGGACACTATATGATATACAAAGATGGGGAAATAGATATTAATAGATATTTTCAAGCCACTTTTGATAATGATGAGAATATGGAGCTTGAACCTTTAGTTGATAAAATTGAAGAGGTTTTTATCGATTCGATAAAAGCTCATAAAATCAGTGATGTAGAGGTAGGTTCCTTCCTTTCTAGTGGTATAGATTCAAGTTATGCTGCTACAGTATTCCAAGGTGATAAGACTTTCACTGTTGGATTCAATTATGATAAATATAATGAAGTAGAGTATGCAAAAGAACTATCACAGTTAATAGGCATAAAAAATGAAAGCAAATTGATTGGTGATAAGGAATATTGGGATTCACTATCAAAAGTTCAATATCATATGGATGAACCCCTGGCTGATCCATCAGCTATAGCCTTGTATTTCGTTAGTGAACTTGCAAGTAATTACGTTAAAGTGGTTTTATCTGGTGAAGGAGCCGATGAATTATTTGGTGGCTATAATATTTATAGAGAACCATTTAGTTTGGCTGGTTTTAGTAAAATTCCATATGGATTGAGAAAATTAATTGGTGCTATCGCCGATATTTTACCTGACATAAAAGGTAAATCTTTTTTACAAAGAGCTGGGCAAAGGATAGAAGATAGATATATAGGCAACGCAAAAGTATTTTCAAACAAGGAAAGAAAAAAACTTTTAAGGATTAAGACTACTGCACCAGCCACAAATATGGTAACTAAGGATTTCTTCGAACTAGGTAAAGATTATGATGACACTACTAAGATGCAATTAGTAGATATTAATACCTGGTTGATAGGAGATATATTACTTAAGGCTGATAAAATGAGTATGGCTCATTCTCTTGAACTTAGAGTGCCTTTCTTGGATAAGGAAGTTTTCAAATTGGCCAGAACTATACCATTGAAGTATAAGGTGAATAAAGAAAATACCAAGTATGCTTTAAGACTTGCGGCAAGAAGGGTCATACCTAAAAAAGTAGCAGATAAGAAAAAACTTGGATTTCCTGTACCGATTAGAGTATGGTTAAAGGAGAAGGAGTATTATGAAAAGGTTAAAGGCTATTTCAATAAACCAATAGCTAAAGAGCTTTTTGTTTATGATCAATTAATGGATCTTTTAGATGGACACTATAAAGGGAAGAAAGACAATAGTAGGAAAATATGGACTATCTATATTTTCTTGTTATGGTATGAAGTCTTTTTTGAAAAGGAGAGTGTAAAGGTATGAATGTTAAAATAAATACAGAGGTCTTAGAGTTATTTATCTATTACTGGCAAGCTACTGCAGATAGGGAAAAGGTTAGTGATATATTTTTGTCTGAATTAGCTAGTAGAAAAGAACTTAAAGTTTTGTTTAATGATGAGTTTACTAGTGATTCTATTAGAAAAGTTTTGAGTAGCATTACAAATAGGGAAATACTTTCAGTTAAGACAAAGGCTGAAGGGCGCTTTTGGAATAATAATATGTGGGTGCTTGAAGATTTGGGAATAACTATGGGTATGATGACACCAATCAAGCAATTGAATGGTGAACAGTTTGAATCATTAGTTGACAAGGATTTAACTATCAATTTCATCCCTGGTCATTTGGAGACCTATTATTGGGCGGATAATCAGCTTTTCATAAATTTCTTTAAGTTGGCCACTGATTTTGAAACTGGAGAAGTTAAGATTGAAGGGAAGAGCTTAGAAGAATATATTAAAGAGCTGTTAAATAGTAAATAAAAAGAAATAGCATCGAATTAATAAAAATAGATATGAAACAAATAAAAAATGGATTGATTTATTCAATCCATTTTTTTAGTATTCGTAATCTAAAACCTTAACATCTTCTACACATGTTTTCATATATTCTATAAAATCTGTGTGGGGATTACAAGTTGCGTATTCTTTTAAATCTGCAAGAGAATCAAAAGTTGATACTAAAGCTACATCATAGTTTCTTGGACCTTCAACAACATTTAAACCTACTTCATAACTGCGAATTAGGTCGATTTGTTCAGGTAGTTTTCTTAATTTTTCTATTAGTGTGTTCATATCACTTGCTTTCTTTTCTTCCATGAACTTGAATAATACTATATGCTTAACCATTCAAACACCTCCTTATCAGGCAATTATACCATTAAATATTTAAAGGTCAAGAAAAATAAATCTAATTAAAAAATACTTGAAAATATAAAAATTATGAAGTATCATTTAGTAATTAAAACAAGGAGATAATACTAAATAATTAATGGTGAAAGAAATAAGAGCTAAAAAAATATCTGTAGATATTGAGCCAGATCCGATAATTTGCTATTTAAGACTACTTAATATTTTTTGACTATCTATCTGATGAATGATAGTAATTAATTAAAATATTAAATATTAGGAGGTTAACAAATGGATTATCCAAGTATTGAATTTGATGAAAAAAAAGTAACTAGCACTACATGTTATCTTAACGAGGAAATGCTAGCAGAAGTAAACAGTGCAAGTGATACTAGTAAATATTTGCCAAAGGTAGAGAGAACCTATGGCAAGTTATCATTTCCAAATGGTAACGAATATCCTTATTCATTTGCATCTATTGCATTGTCCGTGGATGGAAAGATGGCATATCCTGAAAGACCAGAAGGACCACTTGTAGCAATATCCAATAGACTCAATCCAGATGGTGCACTTACTGATTTCTATGTTTTGAATTTCTTAAGAGCCTATAGCGACTTAATTATCCAAGGTAGTAATACTCTAAAGGCAGAAGAGGATTTATGGAATGTTGTCTTTGATAAGGATCTTGTTGAAGAGAGAGTGAAATATCTTGGTAAAAAAACAGAACATCCTGGAACAGTTATTATCACATTAGATGGTACAGATATACCCTTGGATCATCAACTTTTTAGTCAAAATAAACTACCATTATGTATCTTCACTACTACAAGGGGAGCAAAATATCTTGAAGAAAATGGTAATGGCAAGTTTAAACATGTTTTGAGTCTTGTTGATGGTGATAGCGGGAAAAAACTTAGTGAAATAATCAATACTGTTTCCGAAGTTATCTCAGTGATAAGTGCAGACAGTGGAAGTGCAACAGATTTAAAATTATTTATGAAAAGTTTGAAAGTAGCTGGTGTTAATCAAGTAATTGTAGAATCACCAACCATCACATGGTTGATGATGAAAGAAAAGATTATGAACGAATATTTCTTAACATATACAACTACCTTTATTGGAGGGCAACTTAGTCCTGGTTGGAATATGCCTTTTAGTTTTGAAGATCATCCTCATGCTGAAATTCTTCAGTTAAACAATCATAAATCATCTTTTATTTACACAAGACAAGTCCTAAGATATGATAAATAATTATTGCGAAAAATTTCACAAAAGAAATTTAAAATATTTTGAAAAATAGGTGTTATTTTTGTGAAAACGGTGTATAATATGCACAAGGCAACATCCTGCATGCAGGATGCAAGAAAGGATTTTAAATGATCAATGTAGATTTAATTATTAAAAATATTATGATTGTAACTGTAAATGACCAAAGAGAACTTATCAATAATGGTTTTGTTGCAATTAAAGATAAAAAATTTGTAGCGATTGGAAA
The DNA here is from genome assembly GCA_009773805.1 of Fusobacteriota bacterium. Classification (GTDB taxonomy): domain Bacteria; phylum Bacillota; class TC1; order TC1; family TC1; genus WTXA01. The sequence continues at coordinate 37,337 of WTXA01000004.1, read as the reverse complement.
AACGGAAGATCTTGAAGCTGAATATATTGCAGATAAAATTATTGATGGAGAAGGCAAAGCTCTTTTTCCAGGATTTATTAGTTTACATAGCCATCTTTTCCAAAATGCCTTAAAAGGCCTTGGAAGAGATAAAAGTCTATTTGACTGGCTAGATTCTTCAGTAAGAAAAGCTTATGGCTTTATAAATTACGATCTTATTCTAGCGGCAGCCACTGCAGGTTGCTTAGAGAATTTGAATACAGGCGCTACTACCGTCCTAGATTACCAGTATTGCCACGCCCATGAGCTGGGTCTAGACGATGCAGTTGTCGAAGCTTTCAAGAGAACAGGCATTAGAGGGATATTAGGCAGAGGACATACTAAAGTAGTTAATTATCCAGGTTTACCACCTTGTCCTATTGATGAAACAGAAGACATGTTTTTTGCGGATGTGGATCGTTTGATGAATGATTTAAAAGATAACGACCTTATCTCTCTAGCCTTAGCTCCTGGAATAATATGGGACTTAAGCACTGAAGGTTTTAAAAAATGTGCAGAATACTCAAGGAAATATAATATGCCAGTAACAATGCATACATTAGAATCAATAGATGACGATATATTCTCCCTTGAAAAATATGGAATGACTACAATGGAATTCCTAGAAACTACAGGGGTATTATCTGAAAGATTTATAGGTGTACATTGTGTGCAAATGAATGAAAGCGATTTCAATATATTTAAGAAGTATAATATTTCTGTTTGTCACTGTCCGGTATCGAACATGATATTAGGAAGTGGATTTGCACCAGTACCTAGAATGATTGCTGAAGGCTTGAACGTAGGGCTTGGAGCAGATGGTTCAGCTAGTAGCGATACACAAAACATGCTAGAACATCTAAAAGCCGCTTCTTTAGTTCATAAGGCCAACATGGTAGATCCAAAGGTCATGTCTGCGGAAACAGTGATAGAAATGGCTACAATAAATGGTGCAAAAGCACTTGGTATGGCAGATAAGACTGGTTCTATAGAGATTGGTAAATTAGCAGACTGCTTTATATTCAGTCCAAATACTTTATCATCATGCCCTGTAGCTGATCCGATTGCTGCTATTGTGTACTCATCAGAACCAGATAACATTGAAACTGTTATTGTTGGTGGTGAGATTGTTAAAGAAAACAATGTTTTAACATCATATTCTAAAGAGGAAGCAATTAAGGACCTAGCCAAAAGAGCTAAGGATCTTAGAGAAGAAGTTTCACTAATAGAAACAAAATGGGGTCAGGTTTCAACCCTATAATTTCCTAACTTGGGTTTTGACTGGATGAAGTCTTTAGATGTAATTCCAGATGAATCATATTAATCAGTCAACATGGTAAAGAATTACCAAAAAAGGAGGAAAGAAAATGAAAAAAATTATTTCCGTATTACTAATTCTACTTGCTGGCGTTATGCTAACTGCTTGTGGAGGAAGTGCAGAAAAGGACGACACTCTCAAGGCTGCTTTATTAACTGGTGGACCAGTTAATGATGGTGGTTGGAATCAAATGGCTTATGAAGGCTTAATGGCTTTAGAAGACATTGATTACGAAGTAAGCAACACTGAAAACGTTGCTCAAGAAGGACAAAAACAAGCTATCCAAGCTTACGCAGATCAAGGCTACGATTTAATTATCGGTCATGGATATGAGTGGGGCGATGCTTTAACAGAAATGGGTGAAAAATATCCAGATATCAAGTTTCTACAAATTGGTGGAAATGCTGGTGGAAAAATTCCTAATTTAACTTCAGGTGAGTTTAAATCATATGAATTAGGTTATGTAATGGGTAAAATAGCTGCGGCTACAACACAAAGCAAAAAATTCGGATTCGTTGGAGCTATGAAAATCCCAACATTGGTTGCTGAAGTTACAGCTATCAAAGGCGCTATTAAAGAATCTGACCCATCAATCACCGTAGCTGAAATTTATACTGGTAGCTGGTCTGATGTTGCTGCTGGTAAAAAAGCTGGTGAACAAATGATAAATCAAGGCATAGACACAATTATTGGAATTGGTGATGCTTGTGATGCTGGTGTAATTCAAGCAATTGATGAAGCTAAAGCTGCTGGTAAAGATGTTAAATTCATCGGTTGGACTGGAGATTTCTATAAAGCTTATCAAAAAGATTTCATTATAACTTCTGGAATTCAAGATGTTCAAGGTGTAATAATGACAGCTGCTAAAGAAGTACAAGATGATAAATGGGTTTCCAGATACTATCTACCAAGCTTTAGCGATGGTTTATTGAGTATAGGTGATTGGTCACCAAAAGCTACAGCTGCACAAAAAGCTGCTGGGGAAGCTGCTGTAAAAGCAATCAAAGATGGTAAAATAACTCCAAAAATGATCTTTGGCTTATCAGGAGCTCCTGCAAGTGAATACTACGATGCACAAGAACTAATTTACAAAAAATAAAAATGAATTGGAGATAAGAGGTAAGCCTCTTATCTCCAATTAACCTAAGGGGAGGTTAGTAATGGAAACTGTTTTAAAGGTTGAGAACCTATCTAAAATATTTCCAAAGGTTGTAGCTAATGATAATATATCCTTTGATTTAAAGAAGGGCGAAATTGTAGCAATACTAGGAGAGAATGGTGCTGGTAAAAGCACATTGATGAATTGTCTTTATGGTATATATCATCCTACAAAGGGCGATATATATATTAAAGGTGAAAAAGTGAAACTTACTAGAATAGAAGATGCTGAAGCCTTAGGCATAGGTATGGTGCACCAGCACTTTATGCTGGTTGAAGAATTAACAGTCGCAGAAAATGTTATTTTAGGAAGAAGGACTGGCAAAACACCTTATTTAGACTTAAAAAAAGTTGAAAAAGCTGTAAAGAAATTGTCAGATAGATATAATTTTGGATTAGATCCAAAATCTAAAATTAAAGATTTATCTGTTGGAACTAGACAAAGAGTAGAAATACTTAAAATGTTATATAGAAATGCTGACATTCTAATTCTTGATGAAGCAACAGCAGTTCTAACACCACAAGAAACTGTGGAATTATTCAAGACACTTAAAAATTTTGTAAATGAAGGCAAATCTGTTTTAATGATAACTCATAAACTTGAAGAAGTTATGGAATTGGCTGATAGAGTTGTTGTTTTAATCGATGGTAAAATGGCGGGGACTGTAAATAGGATTGATACAAATCCAAGGAAATTAGCTAATATGATGGTCGGTCGTGATGTGCTAATGGACTTTGACATTAAACCAGTTTTTTACGATGAATTTGCTTTACAAGTTAAAAATATGACAGTTAAAGATAAACATGGTTTAGAAAAAATCAAGAATTTAAGCTTTGGAATAAAAAAAGGTGAAATATTAGGAGTTGCCGGAGTTGATGGTAACGGACAAGCAGAACTAGCAGAAGCTTTAACAGGCTTAATGAAAATCGACAGTGGAGAGATAGTTATAGGTGAAGAAGTGTTTAAACACATCAAGCCTAAGAAAATATATGAAAAAGGGATGTCACATATTCCTCAAGATAGACACGAAAGAGGACTAGTACTAGATATGAGTGTAAATGAAAATTTAGCACTAGAAGGTATAGCCCATATTCCATTTAGTTATAAAGGCATCATTGATTTTAAATATTTGAGAAGTCATGGTAAAACAATGGTTCATGATTACAATATTAAATGTTATGATGGTGATTGCCCAACAAAGGAATTATCTGGTGGTAATCAACAAAAAGTAATTGTAGCTAGAGAAATTGATAGAAAACCTGAAATAATAATCGCTGTACAACCTACTAGAGGATTAGACATTGGTGCTACAGAATTTGTTAGAAATAAACTATTGGAAGAAAAAGAAAGAGGCGCAGCAGTGTTGCTTATTTCTACAGAACTAGAAGAGATATTGATGGTGTCAAATAGAATTGCTGTTATTCATGAAGGTGAATTTATGGGGATAATAGACAATAAAAATGTAGATATTTTAGAATTAGGTTTAATGATGACAGGTACGAGGAGGGATAAAGATGAAGAATAGAGAAAGTATTATAGCTCCTTTATTTGGCCTTGTTGTAGGTATACTTGTATCAAGTATATTGTTAATTATATCTGGATCTAATCCAATATTAGCCTTTCAAGGTCTATATGTTGGTTCCTTCGGTTCACTTGGTGCTATTTCAAACACACTAATAAAGGCAATTCCTTTAATTATTGGTGGCTTGGCTGTAATAATATCATATAAGTCAGGTATTTTTAATGTTGGTGTTGAGGGGCAATTGTTCTTTGGCGCAATGGGTGGTTCAATTATTGCAACCATGCCAATGTTTCAAGATTTACCAGCATTTATTTCGATACCTTTATCAATAATAGTAGCTATGATTTTTGGTGGCATATTAGGATTTATACCAGGTTATCTTAAGGCCTATAGGGGAATAAACGAAGTAGTAGTAACTATGTTGTTAAATTACATCATCATATTTTTCCTTAGTCAACAGGTTCAACCAGGAGGGTTTTTACATGAAACTGGTACGAAAGCTAATCAATCTAATCCAGTGCACGAAGCAATGAGATTGCCTGTTTTATTTGAGGGGTTATTAACAAAAGTTCATGTTGGCTTGATTATAGCTTTAGTTCTAGTTGTAATAATATGGTTTGTTATGTCTAGAACTGCTATAGGTTTTAAAATGAAAGCAATTGGCTTAAATCCAAAAGCAGCAGAGTATGCTGGAATGGATATGAGTTTAATACAAACAAAAGTGATGATAGTCAGTGGAGCAATGGCTGGTTTAGCCGGTGCTGTTGAAATATTAGGTTATCATTATAGATTAGTTGATGCTTTTGCATTAGGTATAGGCTATAACTCAATTGCAGTAGCTTTACTTGCTAGCTTAAATCCTATAGCCGTTATATTCTCTGCAATATTCTTTGGAGCATTACAAGCCGGAAACAACACAATGCAAATAATTGCAGAAGTGCCTGAATCGTTTACAAGATTAGTACAAGGTGTAGTTGTTTTCTTTGTTATTGCAGGGGCAGTATTACCTAAAATCATAAGTAAAAAGATGACTATAAAAAGACTGGCAAAAGAAGCCGTCGAAGAAAATCATGTAAAGGAGGGTCAAGAAAATGCTTAGTGCAATTTTATTGTTCTTATTGACCGGAGTTATCATGGGCACACCTTTACTGATTATGGCTATGGGTGGAGTTGTAACCGAAAGAAGTGGAACGCTAAATTTAGGCCTTGAAGGAACAATGTTAACAGGAGCTTTCTTTTCTTACTATATTGCCATTACAACAGGTAATGTTTGGTATGGATTAATTGGAGGTATGGTAAGTGGTATTGTTCTTGCCTTCTTTCATGGGTTAGCTATGATCTACTGGAATACTAATCAAGTGGTAACAGCTGTTGCCATTAACATGGTTGCTTTAGGACTAACTAATACACTAATGGGTAATTTTAGTAAGACCACATCAGCTGGAAATAATATATCTCCAGGCTTTGACGCACTATTTAAAATTAATCTCGGTGAAGCAATTATTGGGGTAAACTGGTTTTTAGTTTTAGCTATCATTATGATCCCTTTGACTTGGTTTGTTATTCAAAAAACTACTGTTGGACTTGCAATTAGAGCAGTAGGTGAATATCCGACTGCAGCAGCAACTATGGGAATTAGAGTAAGAAGAGTTAGGATGTTATGTTTCCTTTATACTGGAGCTATTTCAGCATTAGCTGGTGCAGCACTTACAATAGGTGACGTAAGGGTATTCATTAATAATATGACAGCTGGTAAAGGTTTTATCGCGTTTGCTTGTATAGTATTTGGTAGATATACAGCACTAGGTACCGCTTTTGGTGCTATAGTATTTGGAATTTCTGAGGCCATAAGAAATTATATACAAATATTTGCTTGGTCAATACCAGGTGGATATATGACAGCTATCATGATGCCATATATAATTACTTTATTACTTTTAATTTTTTCAAAAAAAGGTGTTGCACCAAAATCTTGGGCAATTCCTTATGAAGGCGATGAAGACTAGTAATGAAAATAGAAAAATTTCCAGAATATAAACTTGATGAATATATTAAGGAAAAAATGAATGAGAACGAGATATATATCCAAGGGGAATACCAAAATAGAACAATTGTTGTTCTAGGAAGGGTAACACCACATTCAAGCGATGTAAATGAAGCCAGGTGCACGCAAGATGCTGTACCTATATTAAGAAGAAAAGGCGGAGGAGGCGCAGTCCTCCTTTTCCCTGGGGTTCTTGTTCTAAGTTGTAGTTTTAAAAAAGATAATAGAGCAGTAGATTTAATGGGCTTTCTTGAAGAATCTGTTAAGAAAATAAAAGAAGGTATACTTAATTACATGGATGTTCCCTTGGAAATACGAGGCAATGGAGATTTATGTATAGGAGATAAAAAAATCCTAGGATCAAGTATATATAGTACCAAAGACTACATTACCTATTATTGCACATTAATTATTAGAGGGAATTTAAATCAAATATCGGAATATCTTCTACATCCAAGCAAGGAGCCAGAATATAGAAAAGGCAGAAAGCACGAAGATTTTACAACTTCGATAGAAGCCAACGTAAATATTGCTGATGAAGAAAAACTATTCACTTCGATTATCAGGTCCTTAGGGACGATAAATATAAACGACCTGATCCTAGTTGACTAGGTGGAAATGAGGAACAATGGTTAGAAAGTTCATTACAAAAACTGAATTTGCTTACAATGAGATAAAAGACAAAATTGGACAGGGACTCTATAAGAAGAATCATCTTTACACTATTGTCGATGTAGCTAATGAAATTGGAGTAAGTAGAACACCGGTTAGTGGTGCAATTAAAATTCTAGAATCTGAAGGTTATATAACAATGTATCCTGGAGTTGGTTTCAGAATAAAGGATTTATCCCTTAGCGAGATTAAAGAGAGTTTGCTAATATCTGGAGCCTTGGAAATTGTTGCCATGGACTATATTATTGACAATAGTGCGATTTCTGACAGTAAAAGAAAATTATTAGAAGAATATGTAAATGGCAGTCAAAAGGCTATAAATAGTTGTGATGGAAAAAAATATGTCGATTTCGCAGAGAAGTATCACGAAGAGTTATATGCCTTGGTAAATTTGCCTAGTGTAAAAGACATCTTGAATGATCACACTTTTTTACATAAGTCACTATATATAGCTGGAGTAGGTAAATGTCCTGATGATGCTAATTTACTTGCAGAGGATCACTTTAAAATATTGGAATGTATCATTACAAAAGATAAGAAAAAAATGAGAGATATTATTGAGGAACATGAACTCCATTGTTATACAATATTGGAGAAAGTTTTAGAAAGTTAGGTGTAAAATGAGAAGATTTGAAAACAAGGTAGCGATAGTAACTGGAGCAGCCAGAGGACTAGGAGCACAGTATGCAATTGATTTAGCTAATGAAGGTGCAACTGTTGCCTTAATCGACATGGATGTAATTGGATTAGAAAACATGAAAAAAACTATAGAAGCGTCAGGTGCTAAGGCTATTACTTATAAAGTTGACGTTAGCGATGCAAAAGCTGTACAAGCTTGTGTAGATGACATAGTGAAAAATGCTGGTGGTATTGATATTTTAATTAATAATGCAGCCTATTACAAAGGACAACCAGTCGTTGAAACTTCTGTTGAAGATTGGGAAAAACAAATAAATATCAATCTAAATGGAACTTTCTATTTTACCAAAGCCGTTATACCATATATGCTTGAAAAGAAATATGGAAAAGTTCTTAATATAGCATCTGCTGGAGCTAAAGTATTCTTCCCAGGCTTTGCAGCATATGGTGCTTCAAAAGGAGGTATTATAACCTTCTCAAATATTTTATCAGAAGAAGTTAAATACGATAACATTAATGTTAATTCAATATATTTAGGAATGGTAAACACTGAAAAGACAAGAGAGAGAGTTGATTCTGACGCAGCGGTAGTAATTCCGCTAGAAGAAATGCTACAACCACCTGAAGTATCAAAGGTTGTACTATTCTTGGTTTCTGACGATGCTTCTCCAATCAAAGGTGCCGCAATAGATGTATTCGGCAACAGATATTAGGAGGGAATAAAATGGCTTTAAGTATTAACAAAGAGGCTATGAAAGTAGTCAGAGAAATGATTGAAGATTGCGATAAAATTGGCGTTAAGGTTGTTAAAATGGACTGTGGCGCGACGCTAATCGACTGTGGACTAGAGGCTAAAGGCTCCTATGAAGCGGGGATTATGTTCACTAAAGTTACAATGGGTAACACTGGTACTGTTCAATTAGGTTCTTGGAAACTTGATGAAGAAATATCATTTAGCGCTGTAGAACTATTTGTAACCGAACCATTAATTACATGTTTAGGCTCACAAATTGCCGGTTGGCAATTAGGTGAAGGTAACTTCGCAACAATTGGATCAGGACCAGCAAGAGCACAAGCTGTAGTACCTACAGATATGTATCTTGATATGACTCCATACAGAGATAGAAACGATGAAGTGGTTCTTTGTATCCAGGACATCAAATATCCATCTGATGAAATTGCCAAAGAAGTAGCAGCAGCTTGTAAAGTTGATGTTAAGGATGTATATCTTCTGCTAGCACCTAGTGCTTGCATAGTTGGTAGTGTTCAAGTAGCTGCTAGGTTATTAGAACAAGTTTGTCATAAAATGCATGAAAAAGGTTTTGAAGTTAGTAAAGTAGTTAATTGTAGAGGTATTGCTCCGATTGCACCACTAGTTAATGACGAAATAAAAGCTATGGGCAGAATCAATGATGCCATCCTTTATGGTGGTACCACAGAATTTTGGGTAGATGCAGATGATGTAGAATGTCAAAAAGTTGTTCATCAACTAGTATCAAGCACTTCATCACCATATTATCCAGAACCTTTTGCAAAAGTGTTCGAAGATTGTGGTTGTGACTTCTATAAAGTAGACCATGATTTTCATTCAATAGCTCGTATTCAGTTGCAAAGTATAAGATCCGGAAAATGCTTTACAGCTGGTGAGATAAATAAAGAAGTTATAAGAAAAAGCTTCTTAAATTAGAAAGGAGGACAAATAATGTCATTAAGTAAAGAACATTTATTAAAAGTTTACGAGGACATGTTGCTTATACGTCGCTTCGAAGAAGAAGTTGAAGTATATGCAAAAAATGGAACTATACCAGGATTTATACATTTGAGCATTGGACAAGAAGCAGCGCAAGCTGGAGTTGTCGATGTTTTGAAAGATACAGACTACAAGTTCCCAGATCACAGAGGACACGGTGCTATCGTGTTATCAAGCAAACCTGAGGAAAGAAAAAGATGTATGTCAGAGATTTTCGCTAAAGCTACAGGTATCAATGGAGGTAGAGGTGGAAGTATGCACGTTCACGATTTATCAGTAAGAAACATGGGCTTCAATGGAATCCAAGGGTCAACTGTTGTTACTGCTTTAGGAACTGCTTTCAATTCTGTTTACAGAAAAAATGATGATGTAACAGTTGTATTTATGGGAGATGGAACACTAGGTGAAGGTACATGTCACGAGAGTTTAAATATGTCAGCAACATGGAAGTTACCTTTAATTTATGTATTGATTAATAATCAATATGCAATTTCAACTCACTATACAGAAGCACATCCACAAAAACAACTTTCAACTTGGGGCCTAGGTTACGAAGTTCCTAGTATGACAATTGATGGAAACGACATTGAGGAAGTTATTGAAGTTACCCAACAAGCTGTTGATAGAGCAAGACGTGGTGAAGGACCTACATTGATTGAAATGATGTCCTATAGGTGGCAAGGTCACTTCTCAGGAGACCCAGCAGCTTACAGACCTGATGGTGAATTAGAAGCTTGGAAAGAAAAAGATCCATTAAAAATAACTAAACAAAGATTACAAGAAAATCATGGTGTTAGCGATGCTGAAATTGAAGCGATTTCTGAAAGAGTAGAAACTGAAATAGCTGAGTATGTAAAATTCTCACTAGAATCTCCAGTTCCAAAACCAGAAGATGCGGTTAAATATGTATACACTGACAGAGAAGTGGAGGGAAGATAATGGCTAGAACTATATCATTTAGCAAGGCTCTTAACGAAGCTATGATGCAAGAAATGGAACGTGATGATAGCGTTTTTATATTAGGAGAAGACGTTGCCAAAATGGGTGGCGACTTTGGAATAACAAGTGGAATTTGGGATAGATGGCCAGATAGAGCATTTGATACTGCTTTGTCAGAATCTGCAATTACAGGTTTATCATGTGGTGCAAGCGTTTGCGGTCTAAGACCAGTAGCTGAATTAATGTTCGCTGACTTTATAACAGTATGTTATGACCAGTTAGTAAATAATGCAGCAAAATTAAACTATATGTATCAAGGTGAAGCTAGCGCTCAAATGGTAGTAAGAGCTGTAACTGGTGGTGGAATCAGATGTGCCTATCATCACTCACAATGTATCGAGCCATGGTTGATGAATATACCAGGACTTGTTATTGTTGCTCCTGCTACTCCATATGAAGCAAAAGGACTTTTAGTTGCTTCAATTAGAAATAATAATCCAGTTGTTTTCCTAGAACACAAACATTTATATAATGTTAAAGGTGAAGTTCCTGAAGAACTATATGAAATACCACTTTATGAGGCACATGTAGCAAGAGAAGGAGCAGACATCACAATAGTTGCGGCAATGAGTATGTTGAAATTTGCTCATAAAGCAGCTGACGAAATGGCTGCTAAAGGAGTTTCTGTTGAAATTATTAATCCAAGAACAATTTTCCCATTAGATAAAGAAACAATTAAGAAGTCAGTTGCTAAGACTGGTAGACTAGTTGTAGTTCAAGAAGGTCCTAAAGTAATGGGTTATGGTGCTGAAATTGGTGCTATGTTAGGTGAAGAATTATTCGAATATCTAAAAGCTCCAATTAAGAGGGTTACATCTCTTGATACACCAGTACCTTTTGCTCCAGGAATGGAAGATTATGTCTTGCCACATTATGAGGATGTAATTACCGCTTGTAATGAAGTAATGGCATATTAAGGAGGAAATTGTATGTCTACTGTAATCGAAATGCCTAGATATGGGGCTAACATGGATGAAGGGACTATTGCTACCTGGTTTGTTGAAGAGGGAGAATCTGTAACAAAAGGCCAGGCGATAGCTGAAATAGCTATCGAAAAATTAAGTAATGAGCTTCTTGCACCTGAAGATGGAATAATATTAAAATTAGTAGGTGCTGAGGGTGAAACATATGATTGTGGAACTCCAATAGCCTATATAGGACAACAAGGTGAAGATATTGAAGAGTCGACACCTACTGTACAAGAAAAATCACCTGAAATTGTACAAGATCAAAAGCAAGTTGCAGATGTAGTATCCTCAAGTGATGCAACAATTGTAGTAATGCCAAGATATGGTGCTAATATGGAAGAAGGAACTGTTTCAACATGGTTCTTCTCTGCAGGGGATATGGTTGAAGAAGGCGATGTAATCGCAGAAATAGCAATAGAAAAACTTACAAATGAATTAATGGCTCCAGTAGCTGGACCTTTTTATCCTTTAGTAGAAGAAGGTGCTACAGTTAACTGTGGTAAGACAATCGCTAAAATCGGAGAAGGTGAAGTTGCAGCTGAAGGTGAAGTTTTTTCACAATGTTCTCCTTCTGAAATGGAAGTTGTAGAAAACAATAAACCAGTAGTGGAAGTTGTAGAAGTTAATGAAGAAGTTGCTGCTGATTCAAACTCTTATGGTTCTTCAGTTCTAACAACAAAGGCACAAAAACTAGCTGATGAGCTTGGAGTAAATGCTACAAGAATCAAGGGAACTGGTTACTATAATATGGTAACTAGAGAAGATATTAAGAAAGCCTATGATCTAGGACTTCTTAAAAATGTTGCTTTAGCGCCAACACCTATTAACAGAAAAATGACAGCTATGGAAAAAGCCATTGCGTCAGGAATGTATAAGAGTCTACAAGAAACTGCCCAAACTACTATAACTATGGATATGGATGTTGATAATCTAGTTGAATTCTATCAGGCTAACAAAACAGATTATGCTGCTATGGGAGTAAAATTAAGTTACACTTCAGTATTGGTAAATCTAATTGCAAAAGCTTTAAAAGAGTATCCAATCATGAGAACAGTTATAGAAGACAATATGTTCAAAGAACTTGTTGATGTAAATATTGGTATAGCAATTGATGTAGAAGGTGGACTTTTTGTCCCTAACATTAAAAATGCCGACAAGAAATTCTATTCTGCTGTAGCTACTGAACTAGCACAGTTGGCTGAAAAAGCTAAAGCAGGTAAATTGACTGAAAACGATTTAAGTTATGGATCATTTACCATGACTAACCTAGGAATGTTTGGTATCAAATATTTCACTCCTGTATTAAATATTGGTGAAAGTGCTATTCTAGGACTAGGTGCTATCAGAAGAGAATTAGCTGTAAGAGATGGTGGATTCTATAAAAAGAATCTAATGTCATTTAGCTTGACACATGATCACAGAGTGATTAATGGTGCTCCAGCAGCAAGGTTCTTAAACAGAATTCAAGAATTAATTAACGAAATATAGGTGAAACATGATTAGTTTAAACAACAACGTAAAAAGAAAATTACAATTCATTTTAGATAATTATGAAGCATTATCATGTAAAAGCTATAAATTACCATGCGGAGCAAATATAATCGACATGGGAATTGAGGCTAAAGGCAGCTTTGAGGCAGCTAGACTATTTACTGAAATAAATATGGCTGATCTTGGAACTGTAACCTATAGAGACTATGTACTTGAAGATGGACACAGCTGTTTAGCTGTTGAGGTTATGACTTCAGAGCCGATTTTGGCTCTGAGGTACAGCCAAATTGCCTCTTATCCTATTGGGGATGGTATGATTGGTTCAGGCCCTGGAAGGGCTGTAGCTAGAAATAAGGAAGATTATTGTTTTGATATTCCTGATAGTTACAGGGATACTGAAGCAGAATTAGTTGTACTTGGAGTACAAGGACAAAGAGTTCCAGATGATGAAATTGCTATGAAAATAGCAGAAGAATGTAATATGAGTCCTGATAATATATATTTGCTGGTTCATAACAATACTTCAATAGTAGCTGCAGTTCAAGTAGCTGCTCGTATTTTGGAACAAACACTACATAAAATCATGATGCAAGAAGACCAAAGCATAGAATATGCCTTGGAATTTGCAAGAGGTTTTGCCTTGGTAGCTCCAGTTACTTTAGATGATGATGAAGCGATGGGCAAGATAAACGATTCACTACTATATGGTGGCAGATCACAATACTGGGTTAAGTGTAAGAGTGATGAAGAAATTACCAGAATTTTACCAAAATTGGTAACAGAATATTCAAAAGACTATGGCAGATCATTTAGGGAGCTGTATTTAGAAGCAGATAGAACATACTACAAAATGGATCTAAACATTCATTCTCCTGCTAGAGTTGAAATTTTCAACATGAATACAGGTAATATTTTCTCACAAGGAAATATTAGGGAAGACATAATCTCCAGTAGCTTCTTTAAGAACAAAAGGAAGAAGGTATAAATATGAAAGCAATAGGAATTTGCGGAAGTACTAGAAAAAACGCTACAGACTTTGCAGTTAGACGAGCTCTAGAAATACTTGAAAAGGAATATGGAGTAGAAACTACATATTTTACTGTTAGAGGCAAGAAAATTAACATGTGTATTCATTGTAATGATTGTGTTAAGAAAAATACTAAGACCTGCACAATTTTTCAAGACGATATTTCGCATATCAATGAAGAGTTTTTAGCTAGTGATATTATAGTATTGGGCTCTCCAATATATGAAATGGGGATGTCACCTCAAATGAGTGCTATATTAAGTAGAACTAGACCAAACTACAATGCATTGAAAGAAAATCCTAACGTTTTTTATGACAAGTTGGGAATGGCAATAGCTGTTGGTGGTGCAAGAAATGGTGGTCAGGAAATGACTATTAGCTCACTTCATGGTTTCTTCCATACAAACGGTATTATTCCAATTGGTGCTTCCATGGGAGTATATAGTGGAGCTGCAATCTGGAGTAAGGACACGGTACCTTTTACACAAGAAGTTGATGAATATGGGATTAAGAATCTTGAAACATTAACAAGGAAAGTAGGGGAAACTCTAAAGTTGATAAAAGGTATTAAATAAATTGATAATATCTGAAGGGCTAAAGTCCAAATTGAACATACTCGATAATGTTTAATATCCTCCATAAAAGTATATCCAACATACTTATATTATTAATCAAAATCTAATTTAGGCTTTATTCCTTCAGTATTTATTCCATGCTATTGGATGATAAGGATTGATCATAATTGGTCAATCCTTATTTGTTTTTTAGTCATAAAAGTAAAGATTAATATGATATAATTGGAATTAGTTAATAATAAGTTAAGAATTATTATTATTAATATTTAACAGATAAGGTAACGGTGAAGTGCTTGAATAAGAAGATAATAATAATTGATGGAAATAGCTTGCTCCATAGAGCCTATCATGGCATGAGACCACTTACAAACAAAGACGGTGAATATACTCATGGAATCTATGGGTTTCTAAGAATGCTAGAAAGCTTGGTAAAAGATGAGAAACCAGACGGTCTAGGAGTAGCCTTTGACGTAGGCAGAACTTTCAGACACGATATATGTGACTACTATAAGGCCGGAAGAAAAGAAACAGATATTGAACTTAAAAGTCAATTTCCTCTTCTTAAGGAAGCACTAAGATATATGGGTATTCCAGTTTTAGCAGCTGAAGGCTTTGAAGCTGATGATATTTTAGGTACTGTAGGTAAGTTGGGAACAGAGAATAAGGACAATATAATCCTGGTTACTGGAGATAAAGATGCCTTTCAATTAATAAATGACTATACAACTCTATACCTAACTAGGAAAGGCTTGTCAGAAATTGAAAAGCTCAATCCAGAAAAACTTATGGATGATTATGGATTTACTCCAAAACAAGCAATAGATATAAAAGGATTACAAGGTGATCCCTCAGATAATATTAAAGGAGTTCTAGGCGTAGGTGCCAAAACTGCCTTAAAACTGGTTCAAGAGTATGGAGATATAGAAGGTATCTATGAAAATATTGAGGATTTAAAAGGCAAGGTCAAAGAAAACTTGATTAAATACAAGGAAGAAGCTTACTTCAGTAGACACCTTGGAACTATTAACCAAGATGTTCCTATTGACTACAATCATTTGGAATATTCCATAGATGAACTTGGTGACAAGGTAAAGTTAATCGAACTTTTTAAGCGCTTGGAGTTTAATAATGTGTTTAAGGATTTGGTTGAAGAAGAAAAAGAAGAAACAACTTACAAGAACTGTGAAACCTGTTATGGACAAGCAGAATTTTTAGAAGCTTTTAATAAAATCAAAGGTGATATAGTTATCTTAGATATTAGAATTGATAATCATGATATTTTAAGCGTGGAAGCCTTTGATGGGGAGAAACACCTAAAATACGATGTAGATTTCATCAATCCTCTCACAACCGATTTATTTTTAGAAGCAATGATCAATAAGAAATGTAAGTATGTATTCTTTGATACTAAAACCATTTATCATCTATTATTAAATAACAATAAAGACATATATAATTTAGAATTTGAAGATATTAGTTTATTAGCTTATGTTATCTATCCTGAACGAAATTTTACAAGAGATAATGTGGTCAAGGAATTTATTGGTAGCGATGGAGATAATCAATTCTACTGCCAACAACTACATATAATTTTCGAACTGCTAAATAAGAAAGCTGTAGAGGAAGGCGTTTATGGGGTCTATAAGGATATTGAAAAACCACTTAGCCCTATACTTGCCAAGATGGAAGTTCATGGCGTAGGACTAGATAGAGAGTACCTGAAGACTATGGAGAAAGAAGTAGTAGAGAAGATTGGTTATTTGACCAATAATATATGGAAGATGGCAGGATCTGAATTCAATATTAATTCCACCCAACAATTAGGTAAGATCCTATTTGAAAATTTAAAGCTCCCTGCTTGGAAAAAGACTAAGACAGGTTTTTCTACTAATCAAGAGGTGCTTGAAAAACTTTATGATAAACATGAAATAATACCATTACTTCTTGAATATAGAAAACTTACAAAGTTACACAGTACATATATTGAAGGATTATTAGCAATAACCAAGGATAATAATATAGTACATACAACATATAACCAAACAGTTGCAGTTACTGGTCGTTTGTCTAGTGAAAATCCTAATCTTCAGAATATACCAATAAGGTTGACTGAAGGCAGGTTGATAAGGAAGGCATTTAAACCTGTCAATGATGGGAATGTATTTCTTTGTGCCGATTATTCTCAAATTGAATTAAGAATTCTAGCTCATATGTCTGGTGATGAAGGTATGATATCTGCATTTAAAAGCGGTCAAGATATTCATAGAAAGACAGCAAGTGAAGTATTTGGTGTTGACTATGATAGTGTAGACAGTGATATGAGGAGGAAAGCAAAAGCAGTAAATTTTGGCATTGTCTATGGTTTAAGTGATTTTGGATTAAGTAGAGACTTGGATATACCTATGGCTGAAGCTAAAGAGTATATTGAAAGATACTTTTCCAGATATCCTAAGATTAGAACTTGGATTGAAAATACAATTTTAGAAGCCAAGAATACTTTAAAAGTATATACCTTGACTGGAAGATACAGACTATTGTCAGATTTAAAAAGCAGTCAGTATCAAGTAAGGTCTGCTGCAGAAAGAATGGCAATGAATGCACCTATCCAAGGTACAGCTGCGGATATGATAAAAATTGCCATGATTAGGGTGGATGAACGCTTAAGGAAAGAAAACTTGAAATCCCAGGTAGTACTTCAAGTTCATGACGAATTAATCATTGAAGTTGAGGATCATGAATTAGAAATTATCAAGGACCTAATCAGAGTTGAAATGGCATCAGCCATGGACTTAAGTGTACCATTAGTAGTAGATTTAAAAGTCGGTGAGAATTGGTACATGGTCGAGGAGGTATAAATGCCAGAATTACCAGAAGTAGAAAATGTTATTAGAAGTTTGGTTAATAAGGTTTCAGGGAAAAAGATTGCATCTGTAGAGATTATAACTCCAAGTATTGTATATAAAAGAACTGACTTTATTGATCTAGTAAAAGATAAAACTATTGTAACCCTTGAAAGAAGAGGGAAATACATCATTATAAGACTTGATGAAGGTAATCTGTTGATTCATTTAAGAATGACAGGCAAGTTGTTATTTAATGGAGAAATAGGCAAGCATACACATTTAAAAATTGATTTTACTGATGGGAATTACCTAATATACAACGATGTTAGAAAATTCGGCAGAATAAACTATTTAAGTAACGATGAACTTAATATATATTTAAAGACAAAAGTAGGTCTTGAACCTGGTTTGATGGAATTAGAAGCTTTTAAAACTAAACTAATGAATAAAAGAGGACCATTAAAAAAAATATTACTAGATCAAACTGTCATTGCCGGTATTGGAAATATCTATGCTGACGAAATACTATTTGCATCAGGAATTCATCCTCTTACAGAAACAAGTAAGTTGAAAGACGAAGACTATATTATTCTATTTGATAATATTAGAGGGATACTTGAAAAAGCCATATTGGCTGGGGGCTCAACTATTAGGGATTATGTTAATGGTGATGGCACGGCAGGTGGTTTTCAAGATGCTCATCAGGTTTATGGACGTGGTGGTAAGGAATGTATTTGTTGTGGTTGTACCTTGGAGAAAATAAAGGTTGCTGGCAGAACAACTGTTTACTGTCCTATTTGTCAAAGGATTAGGTGAAAATATGAGAATAGCCATAACAGGTGGAATTGGAAGTGGAAAGTCCTATGTTGCCAATTATATTAAAGCCAAGGGATACAAAGTAATCGATACTGACATAATTGCTAAAGAATTAATGGAAAAAGGAAACAGTAATTATATAAATATTATTGATAGTTTTGGTAATGATATATTGAAATTTGATGGGGAGATAGACAGGCCCAAGTTAAGAAATATAGTATTTCAAGATGATATTAAGAGACAACTCCTAAATAGCATAACTCACCCAAATATAATGAAAAAAGCTATGGAAGTAAGTGATGGGACTGATACATATTTTATAGAAGTTCCCCTATTATTTGAAGAAAATCTTGAATCATATTTTGATCAGGCCTGGGTAATGGATTGTAGCGATAAAACTCAAATTAAAAGAGTCTGTGAAAGAAGTAATTTGTCACAAGAGGAAGTTCTTGATATAATAAGGTGTCAAATGCCAAGAGAAGAAAGAATTAGTAAAGCCGATATTGTTATCAATAGTGAACGAGAAGATATAAATGAATATATTGATGAATTATTAATCAGCTTGGAAAAAGCAGGACATGAATGAAAAAAGATGTTGAAAGTAAATTAAGTGAATTAAAGAATCTTAAAGCCAACTTAGGCGGAAATAGTTTTCATACAAAGAAGAGTTTAGGACAAAACTTTTTAGTAAATGAGAGCATTGCCTTAGAAATAGTTGATGGTGCTGATGTTGGTAGTGATGATATAGTATTAGAAATTGGTCCAGGAGTAGGTTCATTAACCAGGTATCTTTTAGCAAGAGCTAAAAAGGTTGTGGCTGTTGAGTTGGATAGAAATGCTATCCCTTTGTTAACAAACAATACTAGGGAATTCGATAATTTAGAAATAATGAACGCCGATATTTTGAAGGTGGATCTAGCTGAAGTTTTTGAAGGACAAAGTGGTATTAA
This sequence comes from Fusobacteriota bacterium, assembly GCA_009773805.1. Taxonomy (GTDB): domain Bacteria; phylum Bacillota; class TC1; order TC1; family TC1; genus WTXA01. Next base: position 18,546 of record WTXA01000004.1, on the reverse strand, counting down.
AGTGGTTGCAAATCTACCCTACTATATAACTTCACCTATACTGATGCATTTATTGGAAAATAACTTTGGAATGGAAAGCATTACAGTAATGGTCCAAAAAGAGGTTGGAGAAAGAATCTTAGCAACCCCTGGAACTAAAGCCTATGGCGTATTGACTCTTGCGGTCAAGTACTATGCTGAAGCAAGCCTGGTAACTCAGGTTGGTAAGGAGAATTTTTTTCCTGTACCAAAAGTTGATTCCGTTGTAATAAAGCTATATTTAAAAGACAAATCAGAATTATTAGAAAAAGATCTTGAAAAAGTCTTCTTCCAATTTATAAAAAGTGGATTTGCCATGAGGCGTAAAAATATGCTAAATTCTTTTGCAGGGATTTTTGGCGGAGAAAAGAGTGCCGTCCAAGATTTTCTGGACTTGGCAAAAATAGATGGTAAAAGAAGGGCTGAAACCCTTTCAATAGAAGAATTTACAAAATTAACAAAATTAAGGAGTGAGTAGATGAATCCAGTAGCATTTGAAATTTTTGGAGTAAGTATTATGTGGTATGGGATTTTTATATCGATTGGTGTTTTAGCAACAATTGTATATTCAAGTCTAATATTAAAAAAAGAAGGCATCTATAATGAGGATGATTTCTTTGGGCTGATTATTGCAGTGATAGTGAGTGGCTTTATAGGTGCTAGACTATATTATGTATTTTTTAATTTAGATATGTATGATTCGATATTGGATGTAATCAATATACGACAAGGTGGACTAGCTTTCCATGGTGGTGTTATATTCGGACTGATAGCAATTGGTGTTTACACTAAGTGGAAAAAAATGGATACTTTACGATATATGGATATAATAGGTATTGGAACTCTTTTAGCACAAGCAATTGGCAGATGGGGTAATTTCTTTAACCAGGAAGCTCATGGAAGTGTAGTAACTAAAGGTTTTATTGAAAAATTTCCTGCTTTCATTGAGAAGGGTATGCTGATTGATGGAAAATATTATCACCCTACATTCCTGTATGAATCAATTAATGGTATATTTTGGTTCATTGTACTAACAATTCTTATACTTAAGCTAACAAAGTTAAAGAAAGGTACATTTATAGCTTTGGCAGTAATCGTTAACTCAATTGCTAGAATAGTAATTGAAGGATTGCGAACTGATAGTTTAATGATTGGTGATATAAAAGTTGCACAATTGTTAGGTGGCTTAGCTATATTCATGTCTTTATTTTATCTACTTTATCTGTATACACATGATATGTTTCCTTCAAAGAAAAAGAAGAAGAAAAAGAAATAATCAAACTAATAAATATATATACTAAAAGGCATCTTGAGATGCCTTTTTCCTATTAAAAATGATATAATTATCGTTGTATGAAGGAGATATAATGGAAAAACATTTATCAGGATTAAACGAAAAACAAAAAGAGGCTGTTACCTATGGTGACGGTCCACTATTAATTATAGCAGGAGCAGGTTCGGGAAAGACCAAAGTACTAACCAATAGAATTGCTCATTTAATTGAAAAAGGTGTAAGTCCATATGAAATACTAGCCATTACCTTTACCAACAAGGCTGCTGAAGAAATGAAAAACAGAATAGCTGTTGCTACCAGCAACTTTACTACAAAAGCCTTATGGGTTAGTACTTTTCATAGTATGTGCAATAGGATTTTAAGAAGAGACATTGAGGCCTTAGGCTACACTAATCACTACAATATCTATGATTCAAGTGACCAAGAAAACCTAATGAAGAAAGTCTTAAAAGAACTTAACATTGATGACAAGAAATTTACAGCCAAGGCTGTCATTTATGCTATCAGCATTTTAAAGAACAATCTTATAAGCCCGGAACAAGCTAACAAAAAAGCTAGTGACTATTACGAAGAAGCTGTTGCCAAAATATATAAGCATTATCAAAAGAAGTTAAAATCTGTTGATAGTCTTGATTTTGATGATTTGATGTATTTAACTGTAGAATTATTTAAAAAGAAAAAGGAAGTATTAGAATATTACCAAAATAGATTTAAATATATTTTTATTGATGAGTATCAAGATACTAACTATGTACAATATCTACTAAGTAAGATGCTAGGAGAAATACATAAGAATATTTGTGTTGTAGGAGATCCTGACCAGTCTATATATGGCTGGAGAGGGGCAGATATGGGGAATATTCTTAATTTTGAAAAAGATAATCCTGGAGCAAAAGTAGTCTTTTTAGAACAAAATTACCGCTCCACCGAACAAATACTAGCTGCAGCTAATGCAGTTATTAAAAATAATAGCGATAGAAAACCAAAGGATCTTTGGACTAATAAAAAAGATGGAGCTTTAATAACTTGTTTTGAAGCTGAAACTGAAAGTGAAGAAGCTGTTTATCTAGCTAGAGAAATTGAAAGACAGAAAAGAAAAGGGTATAAATATCAAGATATAGCTATCCTTTACAGAACAAATGCTCAGTCTCGTATCATTGAGAAAAGTCTTGCCCGTTATGGGATAGCCTATAGGTTATTTGGAGGACTTAGTTTCTTTAAAAGAAAAGAAATCAAAGATATAATTGCTTATCTTCAATTCTTAAATAATCCGAAGGACCAAATTGCCTTTGAAAGAATAATAAATACACCTAAAAGAGGTATTGGTTCTACTACAGTTGATAAAATATTGAATTTTGTGGCTAGTGAAGAAATCAGTATTGAAGAAAGCATGAAAAGAGCTGCCGAATACTTAAATGCTGGAACCTCAAAGAAGGTTTTAGGATTTTTGCAAATGATTGGTGAGTTTAGATTAATGGCAGGATGTAGTCTAACTGAGCTAACTGAAGCTATAATCAATAAAACAGGTTATCTTAAGGAGCTTGAACTAGAAAGATCCGATGAAGCAAGAGATAGAATTGCCAACGTGAAGGAACTATTATCAGAAACAAAAGAATTTGATATACATGATGAAGAAAAGACTTTAGATTCATTTTTAGGTAATATAGCCTTATATAGCGAAACTGATGAATTAAATGATGATAATAGAGTCACACTAATAACCTTACATATGGCAAAAGGACTTGAATATAAGATAGTCTTTATAGCCGGAATGGAAGAGGGGATCTTCCCACATTTTAGATCTCTTGGTAGTTCTGTAGAGATGGAAGAGGAAAGAAGGCTTTGTTATGTTGGCATAACAAGAGGTAGAGAAAAAGTCTATTTAACAAGAGCCTATTTAAGAAATCAATATGGAATAACTCGTGGTAATGAAATGTCTAGATTTATAAATGAAATACCTTCAGCGTTAAAGGATTTTCCTCATAAGGAACAAGCAGTAGCCAAGAAGACCTATGAACGAGATACTTTTATGTCTAGAACATCAAATAGTGAAGAACCAATACTAACTGGATTCAGACTTGGTGACAAAGTATTTCATAGTAAATTTGGTGAAGGTGTGGTTGTACAAATTGAAGGGGATGGCAAGGATCTTTTGTTATCAATTGCTTTCCCAAATTCAGGAATTAAAAAACTACTTGCTATGTATGCTCCAATTAAAAAACTATCACGGTAGGTGAAGAATGAATATTAAGGAAATTAAGTTAAGGATAGAAGAACTTAGAAAAATATTAGAAAAAGCTAATGCTGACTATTATGAAAAAGATATGCCGACAATAACCGATAGTGAATATGACCAATATATGAAGGAACTACTTCAATTGGAAAAAGACAATCCTGAACTAATAAGTCAGGATAGTCCAACAAAAATTGTTGGTGGCAAGGTGAGTGAAAAGTTCCATTCATATAGGCATAGGTATCCATTGCTTAGTTTAGGCAATGCTTTTTCATATGAAGATTTAAGAACCTTTGATAATAGAGTTAAGAAAGCCTTAAACAAGGCAGATGTAGAATATATAGCTGAATTAAAGATAGACGGATTATCAATCGCCCTGATCTTTAAGGATGGTTTGTTAATAGTTGGTGCAACTAGAGGAGATGGAGATTCTGGTGAAAATGTAACCCACAATATTCTTAAAGTGGAAGATATTCCAAAAACAATAGATGTTGCTGGTGAATTTGAAGTCAGAGGTGAAGTCTTTATGGACAATAAGACTTTTGATGATTTGAATGAGACAAGACTTAACGAAGGGCTACCTCTTTTTAGAAATCCTAGAAATGGCGCTGCGGGTTCAATACGACAATTAAATAGTGATGTAACGAGGGAAAGACATTTAAAATCTTTTATATATGAGATTACCTACAGTAATGTATTAGATTATAAAAAACAAAGTGATGCTATTAAGTTACTAAATAATAATGGGTTTAATACTAATGAAAGATTTGTTCTTGGTAATATAGAAGATATTATAGAATTCTGCGAAAAATTGGTAGTGGAGAGAAATAATCTAGAATATGGAATTGATGGTGTGGTTGTTAAGGTTAATAGCTTAGCTGATCAAATAGAAATGGGCTACACTGAAAAAAGTCCGAGATGGGCAATAGCTTTTAAATTTCCACCAGAGCAAAAAGAAACAATTGTAGAGAACATTACTATATCAGTTGGAAGAACTGGTGTCCTTACGCCTATGGCTGAATTAAAGGAAACTTTGATAGGTGGAAGTATGGTTAAACGTGCTACTTTACACAATGAAGACTATATCCTTGAAAAAGATATTAGGGTTGGAGACACCATAGTTTTACAAAAGGCCGGGGATGTAATACCTGAAGTTGTGAGAGTTATAGTCGAGAAAAGACCTTATTATAGTGAAGTGTTTAAATTTCCTGTAGTATGTCCTGTTTGTGGATCCGAGGTAATAAAACTGGATGCAAGTATAAAATGTACGGGAGAACTATACTGCCCAGCACAATTAATAAAGGGTTTAATACATTTTGTATCAAGAGATGCTATGAATATCGATGGTTTAGGTGAGAAATATATAGAATATTTTGTCAAAGAGGGTTTAATAAGTACACCTGTTGATATATATAAATTGACTAAAGATGATATTAGTGTGCTAGAAGGATTAGGTGAAAAGTCAGCCAATAATATAATTGAAGCTATTGAAACTAGTAAAACAAGAGGTTTAGGACCGCTAATATATGGCTTTGGTATACCACTTATAGGTAATAAAGGGGCCAAGATATTAGCTAAAAATTTCAAGACTGTTGATAGGCTGATGGCGGCAACAAGTGAAGAGTTATTAGCTATTGAAACTGTTGGGGATAAGATGGCAGATAGTTTATTAACTTTTTTCAAAGAAAAAAGAAACTTAGAAATAATTACCGATTTGAAATATCTGGGAATTGTGATGGAAGATGATACTAAGAATTTAAGTGAGGACTTGGTAGGTAAAACCTTTGTAATAACTGGAAGTTTTCCAGGTTATGACAGGAAGGAATTGACTAATTTAGTAGAACTTCATGGAGGTAAAGCTAGTTCAAGTGTATCAAAAAAGACTTCATTTGTACTTGCAGGGAATGAACCTGGTAGTAAATTGACCAAGGCTAGAGAACTTGGGGTTGATGTAATAGAAATTAAAGAATTTCTAAAAAAGATAGGAGAAAGGCAGGTCGAAGATGGGTATAACAATTAACGATGTTAAACATGTAGCCATACTTTCAAGATTAGGCTTGAATGATGAAGAATTGCAAAAATATGAGGAAGAACTAAATGATGTTTTGAATTTTATGGAAAAGTTAAATGAATTAGATACCCAAGGGGTTGAACCTACTAGTCATGTCTTGGATATTCATAATGTTTTTAGAACTGATATTATTGAAAAGAGCTTGGATTTAGAGGATGTATTAGCTAATGCTCCTGACAGGGAAGATGATTACTTCAAAGTTCCAAGTATTTTATAGGGGTGAATTATGGTGAAGATTAGAGAGATACATAAACAATTAATTAATAGGGAGATATCTGCAGTAGAACTTGCTAAGGAATATTTGGCTAGGCTTGAGATTTCTAGTAGTAAGTTTGGGACCTATTTAAGTATAACAGGTGAGAAAGCCATAGAAGATGCACAAGTTATAGATGAAAAGATAGCTAGTGGAGAGGAAATAGGCTTATTGGCTGGAATACCAATGGGTATCAAGGACAATATTTCAACAAAGGGAATAGTGACAACTTGTGGTTCGAAAATATTAGAAAACTATAAACCAGTTTTTAATGCTACTGTAGTTGATAAACTATACAATGCAGGTGGAATAATTCTTGGTAAGTGTAATATGGATGAGTTTGCCATGGGTTCTTCAAGTGAGAATTCAGCATATAAGTTGGTGAGAAATCCTTGGGATCTTGATAGAGTTCCTGGTGGTTCTAGTGGAGGATCTGCGGCCAGTGTAGCTGCTGAGGAAGTTGTTTTTTCACTAGGATCTGATACTGGTGGAAGTGTTAGACAACCAGCTGGTTTTTGTGGTGTTGTTGGCATGAAACCTACATATGGCAGGGTGTCAAGATATGGATTAATTGCCTATGCATCAAGTTTAGATCAAATTGGCCCAATGGCTAAAAATGTAGAAGATTGTGCGATAGTCCATGATGTAATCAGTGGATATGATAAAATGGACTCTACGTCTGCAAATATGCCTTCTACCAAGACTTTAGATATAATTGGTAAAGATATTAAGGGACTACGCATTGGAGTGCCTAAGGAGTATTTTGGCGGTGATGAGAAGGTATTGAATACTTTGAAGAAGGCATTGGCTAAGTTTGAAGAACTTGGAGCTATAGTTGAAGAAACAACCTTGCCTCATACAGAATATGCTTTGCCAGCCTATTATATTATTGCATCGGCTGAAGCGAGTTCAAACCTGGCTAGGTTTGATGGAGTTAGATATGGAGTTAGAGACTGGGATCAAAAAGATGTTACTGATATGATGTCCGCCACTAGAGATAAATTTTTTGGAAAAGAAGTTAAAAAGAGAATAATGATTGGAACCTATGCCTTAAGTGCCGGCTATTATGATGCCTATTATTTGAAGGCATTAAAAGTGAGAACTTTGTTAAAGAGGGACTTTGATGAAGCGTTTAAAAGATATGATGTTTTAATAACTCCTATAGCACCAACATTACCATTTAAAATTGGTGAAAATATCAAGGATTCAATTACTATGTATCTTGGCGATATTTGTACTGTTACTATTAACTTAGTGGGAATTCCAGGTATTGCTATTCCTTGTGGTTTTGTTGATGGATTGCCAGTAGGTATGCAAATATTGGGCAAGCCTTTTAGTGAGGAATTGTTATTTAATGTTGCACACAAATTTGAACAAAGCAATGATTTTCATTTAAGAAAACCGGAGGTGAAATAAATGAACAAGTATGAGGTAGTAATTGGTCTTGAAGTACATGTCGAATTAAAGACTGCTACTAAGATTTTTTGTGGTTGTAAGACCGAGTTCGGTGGTGCTCCTAATACTCATGTTTGTCCAGTTTGTCTAGGACTTCCTGGTGTGCTTCCTGTTGTTAATGAAAAAGTAGTAGAGTTTGGTGTTAGAACTGGATTGGCTATTAATGCCAAGGTTCCAAATTACAGTAAGTTTGATAGGAAAAACTACTATTACCCTGATCTTACCAAGAATTTTCAGACTTCTCAGTTTGACCTTCCAATATGCGAACATGGCTATCTTGATATTGAAGTAGATGGTATTGTAAAAAGAATAGGAATAACAAGAGCTCACATGGAGGAGGATGCTGGTAAGTTGGTTCACAGTGGCAAGACTATTAGCAGTTCAGATTCATCAAATGTTGACTATAATAGGGTTGGAGTTCCTTTATTGGAAATTGTTTCTGAACCTGATATTAGGTCAAGTGAAGAAGCTAAGGAGTATGTGGAGGTCTTAAAGAAGATCTTAACATATATTGATGTTTCTGACTGTAAGATGGAAGAGGGTTCAATAAGGGCGGATGCCAATGTATCTGTAAGACTTGTAGGTGCAAAGGAATTTGGAACTAGAACTGAAACTAAGAACTTAAATAGTTTGAAAGCATTGCAGAAGGCTATTGAATATGAGGTTGAGAGACAAATTGAGGTGATTGAAGATGGTGGTGTTATAGAGCAAGAGACAAGAACCTGGGACGATGAGAAGGGTATTACCTTATCCATGCGTAGTAAGGCTGATGCACATGATTATAGATATTTCCCAGAGCCTGATCTTCCACCAATAATTCTAACAGATGAATATATAGCGGGCATAAAGGCGACACTTCCCGAACTCCCTGAATCAAGGAAAAAGAGATTGATGGAGGTTGATGATTTATCTGCGTATGATGCTAATTTAGTGATTGCTGAAAGATTTTTAGCAGATTTTTATGATGAGGTCAGAAAGAATATCGATGATCCTAAGTTGATAGTTAATTATTTAATGGGTGACTACTATAGAGAGTTAGCAGCTGCTGGTCTGGATTTTAAAAATAGCCCTGTTAGCACTAATGCTTTTATTGAATTGTTAAAGTTGCTTCAAGATAAGACTATTAGTGGTAAGTTGGCTAAGGATATAATTCCTGTAATGATCAAGGAAGGTAAAAATCCAAAAGTTATAGTCGAAGAGAAGGGCTTGGTTCAGATTTCAGATACTAGTGCTATCGAGGCAATAATTATCGAGGTTATCGAGGCTAATCCGAAGGCAGTTGAGGATTATAAAAGTGGAAAGGGTAATTCGATTGGCTTCTTGGTAGGTCAGGTTATGAAAGCTTCCAAAGGCAAAGCAAATCCTGGTATTGTTAATGAGTTATTAAAAAGTAAACTGGATTCATAAATAGTTTAAAAGAGAAAATAGAATAAAGAATAAGGAACAAAAAGAGAAGAAACAATGAAGTGCACTTCATTGTTTCTTCTCTTTTTGTCTATCTTTTAATTTCATTTTTTCAATTACTTAGGATTTATATAGTTCTCATTTTCTTTGATGAACCATTCTTTTGTTTCAAGGAATTTATCGTCCCCTAGTATATCACCATTTATCATTGAATATAACTGGTATATTTGCTTGTATTCTTCAGTAACGTTGTTATAGAACTGATTATTCATTACAATATAGGCATTTGTCATAGAGTTGATATTTAAACTCTCTAGATAATTGTTTATCTTCATATAGTTAGGAACTTCAACACCAGTTAAAGCTAGGAGTTTTGCAGAGACTAGACTGCCATCAATAACTCTATCAGATTTACCTACATCCTTATAATTACTCCAAATAAATGCTGGAGTTACATGAGTTATATAGTCATTTTCAGGTGATGATAAATCTGATACTAATCCTAAATCAATATAAGCATTACCATTTTGATTTACTTTTGGATAATGATCACCATAAAATAAGACAATAGTAGGTTTTTCTCTTTTACTTAGATATGAGATTAAATCACTAAGTGCATCATCACTGGCTTTTAAAGATGAAAGATAGGCATTATATTTTCTAACTGCAACATCGTTGGTTAAACCATCTCCAGTATAAGTTATTCTATCTTCATATCCTTCAGGTACTACAAATGGTGTGTGATTTTGCATGGAAAGAGTTAATATGAACTTACTTTCATCAGTTTCTTGTTCTAATTCTTTAATTACGTGTTGATATAACATTGAATCAGTCATGTAATCATCAACAGAATCCCAATATCTTGTATCTATATCAACCGATTTAAAGTCGGCTAAGTATTCTAATCCATAAAACTTATCGAATCCAAGTAATTTATATGCATTATCTCTACTATAGAAAGTACTATGGAATGGATGAAGCAAACTAGCAGTATAACCATTATTTTTTAATATACTACCTATAGATATAGTAGGTTTGGTCATATAGTTAGCATAGACAGTAGCATCACTTGGAAAGAACATTGTTGACATACCAGTAACAACTTCAAATTCAGTATTGGCAGTACCACCTGCAAAACTTGGAACAGACAGTCCAAAGCTGTTTGTAACTTTTTGCAAACTATGAAAGTATGGAAGGGGATCAGCAGAAAAATTTTCCATACCAATTAAAGTAGGGTCAGTAAATGATTCACTTTGAATAATAAGAATATCAGGCTTTATTGTATCCTCTTTTATAGGAGATGCTTCTATAATTGGTCTTAAAACATTAGTTACTTCTTCTTCACTAGGAGATTTAAGACTTGTAGTGTTTTTAATCTGAGCTGCAAAATAGTAGAGAGAACCAGATTCTTCAATGTATAATTTTCTTTTGATACCTGCGCTTTTTATAGTAACTGTGTATGGCCCTAGAAAATATAAGAACAAAGAAACTAATATAAAGGCCAATATACCATTTCTTCTAATTTTGGAACTAAGCATTATTTTCGGCATATTTCCGATTATGTAAACAAAGAGAATTGTAAGTATTAGCACCATTATGGATGCAGTTATTATAAAGGATGTAGATAAGTTATTTATCATGCCACCTGCTTCTTGAATAACTAAAAAATCTAGAATATTTAAGCCAACACCTCTAAAGTCAATTTTCAATTTAGTTCCGAGTCCTATTAAAAAACTAATTACAGTCATAAGTGTAAAAACCAATGTTTGCTTTTTGAATAAGGCTAAAAAGAAGTATGTAATAGTAGCAAAAAGCACAGTATTTAGAAGAAAAGCAAAGGGATTCTTCAGCAAAAGATTAAATCCACTAAAAAAATTTAAGTGGGCTAACATCTCTATAGTAAAAATGCTGATTGGAAAATATATTACCAACAACATAATTTGAAATTTTTCTGATTTATTTTTAAACAATTAATTCACTCCTTTAGTTAACTTCATATGTTTCATTATCAAAACACCACTTATCATATTTGGCATCATTAAATACAGATTCATTTATATTCTTAATATTATTATACAACTTTTTATAAATTGGATGAACTGAGCCATAGAACTCACCATCTTTAATAAGATAATCTCTAAAGAAACCATTTATACCATCTTTAATCAAAAGAGTATCCATTTTCTTGAGATAATCAGGAAAATCTAAATTTAATTCTTTCAATAATATTGGTAGAACAGCAGTTGCATCAATATCCTTAATATTACCATTAATATTTCTTTTATTCGACCAAATGAACCCAGGAGATTTACTGAGATCGAAATAATATTTCCAACTATCAAATTTAGCTTTAGACCATAAGCTCTCCTCATAAAAAGTAGCATCTTGGTTTATAACTGGTAGATGATCTCCATAAAACAGCAATATAGTTTCCTTGTCACGTTTTTTTAGTTCATCAATTAGATAAGATAAAGACTTATCAGTTTCAGACAGACCATTTAAGAAATTATTAAAATGTATTTTAGTATCAGGATTACTAAAGCTACCATGATACCTATTAGCATTATTATACAAATCATTACTGTATGGTGTATGATTTTGCATAGTTACTGCAACTATTAAATTATTACCTTCATCTAATTCATGGACAATTCTATTAAAAACATCAATATCCTTAACATACTCTTTTGTTTTTGATTCAAAGGACTTCAATGTTAAAAATCTATCAAATCCAAGTTTTCTGTAAACATTAGTTCTGTTATAGTACCATTCAAGATAAGGATGTATCAACAGGGATTTAAATCCTTGTTGATGAAGTATACTGCCAATTGAAGGTAGTGAATTTTTAATATAGCGTGAAAAAACAGTAGTATCCCTAGGGAAAAAAACAGTAGATAATCCTGTTAGTATTTCATACTCAGTATGTACTGTACCCCCTCCAAAGGCTCTTGTAGACATAGAGAAGGAATAACTTTCATTTAAAAGATTCCTATAGAAAGGAAGCGGATCCTTATTAAAATTATGTTGACCTAGAACAAATGGATCGATAAAAGATTCACTTTGTATAATAATAACATCAGGCGCTTCGGCTTTCTTATTAATACTTAAAATTGATGATTTTAAGTCTCTTTTCCTATTAGCAATCCTTATTTTAGGAGGATCATTAAGATAAGAAAAGAAATATAAAATGGATCCTAATTTGAATACACTTATTTTTTGATTATATAAAGGACCTGTTATATAAAATAGCAAAGGCATAAATATAGATATAATGATAATACTGTTTTTTAAATTAGTGTCTAATATAGGTTCTTTAATAAATTGAGTAAGCATTAGTAGTATTATCAAGGATATAATGGCAGTCACTACTAGGTTAAGCATACTTTTTTTATTTAAAGCTACGGCCATAGATTTAGCTTCTCTTAATATTAAGAAATCAAATGGTGTAAAGCCAGTTTGGCGATAATCTATTTTGATTCTATTAGCTATACCAAAAATGATTATTAAAATAGTAATTACGATTAAGGTTCCATTGAAGTTTTTTGTTAATAGGCTAAAAAATAAAAGCATATCTAGCAATATCAACACATTGAGTACTAAGGCGTAAGACTTTAACATCAATATCTTCTTGATGTTTTTCTTGCTTAAATATTCTAGTATTAAAAATGTTATGGTAGAAAAGACTACTAATCTAAAAATATTCATTTAACACCTATAAACTAATAACTATTTCGCCATCTGAAGACTTGATTCGATAGCCTTTAATATCACCAGGTTCAGCATCAGTATATTCATTGCCTTTTACAGTTATAATTTCTACAGCTTTATCTTGTGCATCAATTCTATAAATTACATATTCAAGGTTAGGATCACCTTTCCAAGACAATTTGAATGTGTTGCCAGATTTAACAGCTTTACCTTCACTAGGCACATTTAAAGTGTTACTTGGCTGAGAAGGTAAGAGACCCTTAATGAAAAGATCGCTTTTACCTGTATTATTTGTTGTAGGTAGTCCTGTTATAGGATCAACATTCATTTCAATTATTCCGCTTGGTTGATTAAATGTTAAGTAAGGCTTACTTTGTAAAGCGATAGCCATTATTTTATGCCATATATAAGCAGCTTTACCACTACCGTATTTAGCTTTTTGGAGGTAAGAAGTGCTGCTGTTTTTATCGTATCCAATCCAGACTGCACCTGATAGTTGAGGGGTATAACCTACAAACCACAAGTCGCTATTGCCTTCTTTCATATTAGCACCATTTACAACTAAATCTGTTGTACCTGTTTTGCCGGCCACTTGTCTCTTATATAGTTTGGCATTTGTTCCTGTTCCACTATTTACAACATCGAGCAGAACATTATTGACCATAAAAGCCACTTCAGGACTTATAACTTGATTTGATGAAGGTTTGCTTTCAAAGATTAAATTACCATAACTATCTTCTATTCTTCTGATAGAGTTACTTTCTACTATGACACCTTGATTAGCAAATACTCCAAAAGCTCTAGCCATCTCTAGTGTGGTAACACCATTTTGCAATCCCCCTAAGGCCATGGCTAGATTATCTTTTTCACTTTCACTAAGGCTTGTTATACCAAGTCTTTTTGCAAATTCAAAACCATATCTTGGTGTAATATCGTTTAATACTCTTACAGCAACAGTATTGATTGAGTTTTTTATAGCAGTTCTTATATTTACATTTCCAACAAAATTACCACTATAATTATTAAATTCATATACTTTACCAGTACCATCAAGTAGTTTTGGTTCAGGTGTATCCTTAACTATCATAGAAGGACTGAGCATACCTTTTTCAAAAGCTGGACCATAAACAACTATTGGTTTGAAGGTTGAGCCAGGACTTCTTTTTGCACTTACTGCTCTGTTAAAACCCATCTCTACACTATATGAACGTCCACCAACTAAGCCTCTTATAGCACCTGTACTAGGATCAATAATTGTCATTGCACTTTCAGGTTCAACTCCATTCATTCCTTGTGGAAAGAGAGAATCATCGTTAAAGACAGTTTCCATAGCTGATTGAACAGTTGTATCTAAAGTGGTATATATTCTATAACCACCATTGTAAATGCTTTCTAAGTTTTTTTCAGTGATAATATTATCTGCAACAGAAGTTACATAATCTACAAAATATTGGTAGTTAGCTAGGTCTTTTTCCTCATTTACTGCCTGGTTTGGAATACCTTCGACTAAGGTTATTGGAATCTTCTTAAGTTCCTCAGCTTCTGCTTTGGGAATATAGTCAACGGCCACTAATCTATCAATAACTATATTACGTCTAGCTAGGGCTTTTTCTGGGGCTTTAAATGGATCGTAGTTACTTGGAGCTTGAGGAAGACCTGCAATCATTGCGGCTTCAACCATGGTTAAATCCTTGGCAGGTTTATTAAAATAGGTAACTGCTGCAGCTTCAACGCCATAAGCACCGTGTCCAAATGAAATAGTATTTACATAATTTGTTAATATTTCTTCTTTTGTCAATCTATCTTCTATTTGCATTGCTAGAAGAATTTCTCTTATTTTTCTGACATAGCTTACAGAAGTAGTATCTTCATTAGTTAATAAAACACCTCTTGCTAATTGCTGGGTTATTGTACTAGCTCCATGTGGACGACCGTTTGTGAAAAGATTTGTTAAGGTTGAACGGATTATTCCCTTTAAACTAAAACCGTTATGATCATAAAAATCTGCATCTTCAGTAGCTAGTATAGCAGCAATAAAATCTGGTGACATTTGACTATAGGTAATTGTAGTTCTATTTTGATTCTTATATTTCATACTAACCACACTATCATTCATGTCATATATCTTTGATGTGGTGGATTGATCGAAAGCAGATTCATCCCAAGAAGGTAAAGTCCTAGAAAGATAGGTGAGATAAATTATTCCACTTGCAGCTGCTAGTATAGAAAAAATTAGAAAACCAATCAAAGCCTTAAGTATAGTACTCCTATGAGGCTTTTTAAATTTTATTCCAGTATTCTGTTTTTTATTTGGTGTACCTGGTCTCTTTGCACGAGTATTACTACTTGTTGCTCTTCTATTATATGAAGACATTATTTCTTGATCACTTCCTTAATTGTTTTATATCTTATTAATTATAGCAAAAAAACAAACAATTTTCAAAACTCTCTTTTTATGGTAAAATTAGAGACATTAATTGTTAAGGAGAAATATTTATGGAAATGTCTTTAGAAAAGCAATTGGATATTATAAAAAGAGGTGCTGTGGAAATTTTACCTATGGATGAGTTAGTTAAAAAACTTGAAAAATCCATAAGGAATAATAAACCGTTGAAGGTTAAGCTTGGCTTAGATCCTTCTGCACCAGATATACATTTAGGTCATACTGTTGTCCTACAAAAACTTAAACAGTTTCAAGACTTAGGCCACGAAATTATTTTAATAATCGGAGATTTCACAGGCAGAATTGGTGACCCTACTGGTAAGTCAACAACAAGAAAGCAATTGACCGAAGAAGAAATTAATAAAAATGCTGAAACGTATAAGAAACAAATCTTTAGAATATTGGATCCAAAAAGAACCGAGGTGGTCTATAATAGCCATTGGTTAGCTAATTTTAAATTTGAGGATGTTATACGTCTTGCAGCTAAAACTACAGTTGCAAGAATATTAGAAAGAGACGATTTTAAAAAAAGATATGAAGACAACCAACCAATAGGGATACATGAGTTTTTTTATCCTTTAATGCAAGGTTATGATTCGGTTGAACTTAAAGCTGATATTGAACTTGGTGGGACAGATCAGAAATTCAATCTACTAATGGGAAGAAATCTACAAAAAGAGTATGGACAAGAGGGGCAAATTGCTCTTATGATGCCAATATTGGAAGGTCTAGATGGAATTATGAAAATGAGTAAGTCCTTGAATAATTACATTGGAGTTGAAGATAGTCCAAAAGAAATGTTCGGTAAAGTAATGTCTATCAAAGATGAGCTTATTATTAGATATTTTAAATTAGTAACACAATTATCTAATGAAGAGATTAACATTATGGAACAAGAAATGACTAGAGGGAAGAACCCAAGAGATTATAAGATCAAATTAGCTAAAACTATAATTGGGCAATATCATAATGCTAGTGATGCTATAAAAGCTGAAGAAGAATTTATTAATATCTTTTCTAAGAATCAAATGCCTGAAAATATAGACGAAATAGAATTAATGGTAGATGGTGATGGTAACTATTGGGTGCCAAAATTATTACAAATACTTGGGCTTGTTAATAGCACCTCTGATGGAAAGAGAGTGTTTGATCAAAGTGGTGTCAAGATTAACGGTGAAAAAATTACTGAGGTTAATATTAAGGTAGAAAATGCCATGGTAATTCAGGTCGGTAAAAGAAAATTTGCTAAAATTATCATTAAATAGTTTGATAAAAAAATATAAATAAAATAAGGTGCAATGTATTTACATTGCACCTTTTATGTAGTCTCTTATGGCTTAGGTTTTGGAGTAGGTTCTGGTTCTGGTTTTGGTTCTGGTTTTGGTTCAGGTTCTGGTTTTGGAGTAGGAGTAGGTTCTGGTTCTGGTAGAGTTACAATATTCTTTTTAATAATAGTTCTCCTAATGATTTCCAATGGATTTGGTTTTTCAAATTTAACTACAGTTTCTCCATTTAAGTATTGTTGCATAAATAGTTTCCAGAATCTTGCTGGGAAACCACCACCATATTGATTGTAGAATCCGTTTTCTTTATCAGCTATATCAAAACCCATCCATACAGATGCAGAAATATTTGGAGTGTAACCTACAAACCAAATATCCTTATTAGCATTATCTACTCCTGGTAACTGAGAAGTACCAGTTTTACCTGCCATATCAAGATTGCTAATTCTAGCTTGTGTACCTGTACCACTAGATATTACTGATTTTAATAGATCAGTTATATACCAAGCTACAGTTGGAGTAATAACTTGTTTTGATTCAGGTACATATTTATATACTACTTTACCATTCTTGTTAACTATTTTCGTAATTAGATGTGGTTCCTCCAGAACACCTTTATTTCCAAAAGCTCCATAGGCTCTAACCATTTCCAATGGAGTTACACCATTTTCAATTCCACCTAATGCAATAGATAAATAGTATTTCTCTTCATCTGCTAATTCGATTCCTAGCCTAGTAGCAAATTCCCAGCCTTTTCTAGGACTGATATCGTATAAAACTTGTACAGCAACAGTATTAATTGAATTGACAACAGCTTGCCTTACTGTTACCTGACCTCTATAGGAACTACCTGCATTTTTAGGTTCATAGCCACTAATACTAATAGGTCCGTCAACATAGGTATCATTAGCGGTTAAACCCATTTCAATTGCAGGACCATAAGCCGCTATTGGCTTAAATGTAGATCCTGGTTGTCTGCCTTTAGCGTAGACTCTATTTAGACCCATGGCTGAATAATCTCTGCCTCCTAGTAGTGCTTTAACAGCACCAGTGGTCTGATCATAAACTACCATTGCTACTTCACATTTTTCATTGTTAGCATCTTTTGGAAAGTTTGCAGGGTTGGTAACTAGTGTTTCAAGAATTTGTTGTCCCTTTGTATCCATAGTTGTTTGTATAGAATAACCACCTACAAATAGTGATGGTAGGCCTTCTTCTCTTAATATTTCTTCAGCTTCTTTGATAGCTGTATCAATAAAGTATCCATACTTGTTATCTACTATACTAATTGAAGGATTAAGGGTGATTGGAAGTGCTAAGGCAGTTTTCATTTCTTCTTCAGAAATGTATCCTTCCTTAAACATAGCCTTTAGAACAGAATTTCTTCTTTCTACAGCCTTAGGCATATCATTTACTGGATCTTTGTTTATTGGAGATTGTGGAAGACCTGCTAAAGTGGCACACTCTTCTAATGTAAGGTCTTTTAGTTCCTTGCCAAAATATTTTTGAGCCGCTGCATCTATACCATATGCACTTTGTCCAAAGTATATAACATTGGAATAATAAGTAAATATTTCTTGTTTACTCATAACTTCTTCCATATTAAGAGCTATTATGGCTTCTTGTATTTTTCTTGATAATTTTTGCGAAAATCTTTCATCTGCATCTATTAATAGATTTCTGGACAACTGTTGGGTTATGGTACTAGCCCCTTCAGTTCTATCAGTTGTGTAGTTTACTACGATTGCTCTCATTAATCCATATAAGTCAATTCCTTCATGTTCCCAAAAACTTTTATCTTCTATAGCCACTACAGCCTCAATATAACTTTGAGGAAGTTCTTCATAGTTCACCCATACTCTGTTTTCAGAGTAGTATCTACTTGAAACTAAACTTCCAGCATCATCATAGAAGTCAGAAGTTAATTGTATATCGAAGTCCTTAGGGCTAATAGCGGGGATGTTCTTGGCTATTTTAGAAACATATAGAGTTGTCAACACAACTAGTATTGATATTATTGCTGTTATAGATAGGAAGATGAATCCCAATATCTTTAATATTCTATTTGTGCTTTTTGATTTTAATGTCATATCAAGGTCCTTTCCGGTGCTCTTGGCTTATATTTACTACCTTAATAATATTATAGGGTAGAATAAAAATCAAGTTTATTAGAAATGAGTATATATATATTATAAAAGAAAAGAAAAAATGTCCTAAAAAGGTTAAAAAAAGGCTTGACCTCACATCTGTAAAATGATATATTATTTAAGCGACCTGAGAAAATGGGTAGCAAGGTCATTGAAAACTGAACAATAGAAGAAGAAGAATTAAAGAAACAACGTCAATGTAAAGTAAAGAGTCAGATCTCGAAAGAGGTCACGGAT
>WTXA01000003.1 GCA_009773805.1 Fusobacteriota bacterium | reverse complement strand
GATCTGACTCTTTACTTTACATTGACGTTGTTTCTTTAATTCTTCTTCTTCTATTGTTCAGTTTTCAATGACCTTGCTACCGTCTTCATTTGGTCGCTTTAATAGTATAGCCTTTTACCACTTCAAGGTCAACCCTATTTGGCAAATTATTTTCTTTTTTTTGACATTATTTTGAAATAAAAATGGAGAATCAAAATGATTCTCCATAAAATACCAAAAACACTAATTACCAGTAGGTAAAATCGCTTCAACTCTAGCTCTATATGGCGTATCTACAAGATCGAGTCCATAAACATTCAATATATCGTCCTCTAGACTCAAACTAATATTTTCTCCACCATTAGCACCTTTTAAGAACTCAAGATAAACTAATTCTAAAAGCAAATCGTAATTGATTATAATTCTTGGCACCGAGGTGCCATCAACACCTCCACCAAGAGCACTAAAAAGATATGCTCGCTCACCTAAGACTTTTTCAAATGATGAAGAGTAAAACATTAAACCAGCTATACCTATATTATTACCTTTAAATTTATCAACCACCCCAGTAAATGTATCATCATTTTTCAGAAGAAACTCTATCACAGAAGTTTGACTATTAACCTCCCTAACTCCCTTTAAAAATCCATCATAATAGTTGGTTCCCATTTCATTTTGGATATAGGCAATGTTATCAGATTTATTTTCATTAAAACCTGCTGCTAAAACACCTGCAATATAACCAATATCGTCAACAGGTAGCGTATAAGATAAAACATTATTCTCGCTTACTTCACCACCAATATATACAAATTTAGTATTTACATAGGAAGGAGCTACATCAAGCATCGGCTCCTGGAACATACTACCTATACCAATAACTAGATCATATTCTTTTTTACCATAACTATTTAAAAGAAATCCTGCATTATCCTCATTTCTAATATTGTCATTGTAGGCTATTTCAACACCATATTTATTCTCTAATGCCTTTAATGCATTATAACCATAATATCCTTCTGTATCCTTGTCATCAGGTGAACTCATAAGAAGAAGGCCCACCTTAATTGGACCTTCATCTTTTTTACTAATCATCCCACAACCTGTTGCAAACAACATAAAAACAAAGATAGCAATAACTAAACTAAAAGTTCTTTTTTTCATATTATCTCCTAAAAGTGAAAATTACCATCAGCTAATGTCTTGTACATATGATATTTTTCCTTGGCATTTTTCTCAGCAGCATCAAATAGATGTTCTGCTAATTCTTTATTAACACCTATTAAAGAAGTATATCTAGTTTCATGACTTAAGAATTCCTTGAAAGGTTTGGTAGGTTTTGGAGAATCTAAAGTAAACGGATTTTCTCCAGTTAACTTACGGTCAGGATTATAGCGATATAAATGCCAATAACCTGCTTCAACAGCATCCTTTTCTCTTTTCATAGTATCCACCATACCACCTTTGATTCCATGACTAATACATGGAGCATAGGCTATTATCAATGAAGGTCCTTTATAACTTTCAGCCTCTTGTAACACCTTCATAAAATGATTTTTATTTGCACCAATAGCAACTTGCGCTACATAGATATGACCATAAGTCATCTGCATTAGTCCTAGGTCCTTCTTCCTAATCGCCTTACCACCAGCTGCAAACTTGGCAGTTGCTCCTAAAGGTGTTGCCTTAGAAGATTGCCCACCTGTATTTGAATATATTTCAGTATCAAAAACTAATACATTTACATCCTTACCTGATGCTAAAACATGATCAAGTCCACCAAAACCAATATCGTAAGCCCAACCATCTCCACCAACTATCCAAATGGATTTCTTAGACATCAAATAATCACAAGCTAAAATGTTATCTACCAACACCTTTTCTTCTGGAGGAAATCCGCCTTCCTCTAAAGCTAAGGCTAATTTCTTGGAAGCGTGTCTTGAATCTTTTGTATCTTTATAACTTTCCAACCAGTTCTCAATAGCAAATTTAGTTTCTCTATTTACTTTCATATCTTTAAGCCTCTTTAGAAGTTGTTTGATTTTACGTCTTCTTTGAGTTATTCCCATCAATATACCAAGGCCAAACTCGGCATTATCTTCAAATAAAGAATTAGCCCAAGCCGGACCCTTACCCTCACTATTAGTACAATAAGGTGTTGAAGGTGCTGATGCACCCCAAATAGAAGAACAACCCGTTGCATTGGCAATAATCATCTGATCCCCATAAAGTTGAGTTGCAACTTTAATATATGGAGTTTCACCACATCCTGCACAAGCACCGGAAAACTCAAGATACGGCTGTAAAAATTGACTTCCCTTAACTGTATCTTTATCAACTCTGTCTCTTTTAATACTTACTTCCTTTATCATATAGTCCCAATTAACTTGTTCATGAAGTTCGTCTTTTAAAAGACTCATTTCTAAAGCTTCAGTTGGGCATGTATGAACACAGTTTTCACATCCAGTACAATCAAGAGGACTGATTTGTATCTTGTATTTCAAACCATTAAGTTCCTTGCCTTTTGGTTCTAGCAAGATTCCTGTAAACGCTTTTCTTTCTTCATCATCCAAAAGAAATGGTCTTATAACTGAATGAGGACAAACAAATGAACACTGATTGCATTGTATGCATTTTTCAGCTAACCATTTAGGCACCTTATTGGCAATACCTCTTTTTTCATAAGCAGTTGTTCCTAAAGGAAAATGTCCATCTTCTCTTCCAATAAAGGCGCTAACAGGTATATCATCACCTTTTTGTGCATTCATAGGCGCACAGATATTTTTTATAAAACTCGGGGTCTCTGCAATCAAAGTAGCAACATCGATTGCGTCTTTCCAGCTATCCCTTACTTCCACTTCAATTAAGGAGCTTAAACTTAAATCAACTGCTTCCTTATTAATTCTTACTATGCTATCGCCTTTTTTAATATAGGTCTTTGCAATCGAATCCTTCAAAAGTCTAATCGCTTCATCAATTGGTAGAACATTTGATAACTTGAAGAATGCAGCTTGCATAATCATGTTAGTTCTATTTCCAAGACCAACATCCTCAGCAATACCTAAAGCATTAATTATATAAAATTTAATCTTCTTATCATAAATTTGTTTTTTAATATTAGCTGGTAATTTACTGTCAATTTCCTCCTTAGTCCAAGGGGTGTTAAGCAAGAAAACCCCACCCTCTTTAAGGCCTTCCAAGACATCATACTGTCTTAAGTATGATCTTTGTGAGCATGAAATGAAGTCAGCAGAATCAATTAAATAAGTTGATTTTATTGGTTCTACACCAAATCTCAAATGTGATACTGTCACTCCACCTGATTTTTTACTATCATATGAAAAATAGGCCTGTACAAAAAGATCTGTATTGTCACCTATAATCTTTACAGCCGACTTGTTAGCTCCAACAGTTCCATCTGATCCCAATCCCCAAAACTTACAATTAATAGTACTTTCAGGCATTGTGTATATCTTTTCTAAAGAATCCAAAGATTTAAATGTAACATCATCAATAATGCTAATTGTAAAATCATTCTTCATATCTCCTGCCAAGTTATCATAAACAGCTTTTAAATCTGAAGGATTTACGTCTTTTGAACCTAAGCCATATCTACCACCAATAATATCAGGTGTCTTTTCCATACCATAAAATATAGATCTGACCTCTTGATATAAAGGTTCACCTAAGGCTCCTGGTTCCTTAGTTCTATCTAATACTGCAATTCTTTCTACTGACGCAGGTATCGCCTCCAATAGAAATTCCTTAACAAAAGGTCTAAATAGGTGTACTTTAAGAACACCTGTTTTCTTTCCTTGTTTGTTTAAATAGTCTACAGTCTCTTCTAGTGCTTGTGTCACTGAACCCATGGCTATTACAATATCAGTAGCTTCAGGATGACCATAGTATACAAAGGGACTATATTTTCTACCTGTAACTTCAGTTACTTTATCCATATATTCCACAATAATTCCTGGGAGCTTTTCATAAAAAGGATTAGCTGCTTCTCTATTTTGAAAAAATATATCTGGATTTTGAGCAGTTCCTTTAACTACTGGTCTTTCAGGGTTTAAGCCCCTGCTTTTGAAACCAATATATTCATCATAAGGCAAGAAACTTCTATATTCTTCTTCCTCCATAACCTCTACCTTTTGTATCTCATGTGATGTTCTAAATCCGTCAAAAAAATTGACAAACGGAAGGCTACCTTTTATTGCTGACATATGAGCAACTATAGAAAGATCTGCAACTTCCTGAACACTGCTAGAACACAACATGGCAAATCCTGTTTGTCTACATGCCATCACATCAGAGTGATCTCCAAATATTGACAATGCATGTGTTGCTAAACTTCTAGCTGTTACATGAAAAACTGCTGGCAATAATTCACCAGCTATTTTATACATATTTGGTATCATAAGCAATAAGCCTTGTGATGCTGTAAATGTAGTAGTTAAAGCACCAGCAGACAATGAACCATGAACTGCGCCTGCCGCTCCACCTTCAGATTGCATTTCAGTAACTCTAACAACTTGTCCGAAAATATTCTTCCGACCCTTTGCAGCCCATTCATCTACATTTTCAGCCATGTTTGATGATGGCGTAATTGGATAGATAGCCGCTACATCAGTGTAATGATAAGCAACATGTGCCGCAGCACCATTGCCGTCAGTTGTTATTTTGATTTTTCCCATTTCTTTCCTCCTGTACGACATACTCGTCCATTTTATTAGCCCTTAGTAATCATACCCTCTTAAATCCTCTTAAAATATATATCGATTTATTCCCTTAGTTTTCCATGTTCTTTCTAATTGCCCTTAAAAATTCGAAAGTATCCATTATCTTTACATTCTCTAAAGTAGACATTAGACCAAGATCCTTTGTCATTGACCCTTCTTCAATTGTTTTTATCGCAGCAGTTTCTAGTTTATCAGCAAACTTTACTAATTCTATGTCACTATCAATTTGTCCTCTTTTTCTTATTGCACCTGACCAGGCGAAAATTGTAGCCATAGAATTAGTTGAAGTTGTTTCACCTTTCAAATGTTGGTAATAGTGTTTTGTTACAGTACCATGCGCTGCTTCATACTCATAGTAGCCATCAGGGGATACTAAAACTGATGTCATCATAGCTAAGCTACCAAAAGCTGAAGCTACCATGTCACTCATTACATCACCATCATAATTTTTGCAGGCCCAAATCATACCACCTTCTGAGCGTATAACTCTTGCTACTATATCGTCAATTAAGGTGTAGAAATATTCAATTCCTGCATCTTTAAATTTTTCTTTGTATTCCTTATCGAAAATTTCTTGAAATAAATCTTTGAAGTGATGATCATATTTTTTTGAAATTGTATCCTTTGTGCCAAACCACAAATCTTCTTGAACATCTAGAGCATAATTAAAACAACTTCTAGCAAAACTTTCAATTGATGAGTCAAGATTATGCATTCCTAAAAGAACACCATTACCTTTAAAATTATGGACTAGTATCTTGTCTTCTTTACCATCAACCCCCACAAAACTTAAAAATGCCTCGCCAGCTCCATCAGCAATTAACTCAACATCCTTATATATATCTCCATAGGCATGACGAGCAATAGTAATTGGTTTTTTCCAGGTTCTAACAAAAGGTTCAATACCTTTTACAACTATTGGTGTTCTAAACACAGTTCCATCTAGTAATGCTCTGATAGTTCCATTAGGACTTTTCCACATTTCCTTTAAATCATATTCCTTAACCCTTTGTGCATTAGGAGTTATAGTTGCACACTTTACTGCTACTTTATGTCTTTTTGTAGCAATAGCAGCATCAACTGTAACCTGATCATTTGTTTCGTCTCTATTTTTTAGACCTAAGTCATAATATTCTGTATTTAATTCTATGAAAGGTTTAATTAGTTCTTCCTTGATTCCATTCCAGATTACTCTGGTCATTTCATCCCCATCCATTTCAACTATAGGATTAATCATTTTAATTTTGCTCATTTTCTACTCCTTTTATAGTTCTTTTCTATCTTCAAATGCATACATTAATGTCATCTCATCGGCAAATTCTAATTCCCCACCGATAGGTAGACCATGGGCTATTCTTGTTGCTTTAATCGAGAAAGGTTTTAGAAGTCTTCCTAAATACATAGCTGTAGCCTCACCTTCAACATTTGAATTGAGGGCTAGAATAACTTCTTCAAAACTGCCTTTGTCCAAGCGTTCTAACAGCTCCTTAATTCTTAAGTTGTCAGGTCCAATATTTCTTCCAGGGGATAAAGAACCTTCAAGCACATGGTAATAACCTTTAAAGTTGCCTGCTTTTTCTAAAGCAATTACGTCTTTAGCTGTTTCCACTACACAAATAATACTTTTGTTCCTTGTAGAGTCTTGGCATATTCTACAAGGAATATCATCTGTAATACTAAAACAAATAGGACAACGTTTGATATTTGACTTAGCATCTATCAGGGCCTTTCCTATACTTGCAACCGCTTCTTCATCCATGTCTAATATTGAATAGGCAATTCTTTCCGCACTTCTTGGACCTATGCCAGGAAGTCTTTTAAGTTCTCCTATTAAATTAAGCAAGGGTTTAATATGTCCAATCATACTAGACCTACATACCTGGGAGACCTAGGCCTCCAGTAACAGAACTCATTTCTTTTTCTTGTATGCTTTTAGCTTTTTCTATACTCTCACGCATAGCAGCTAAAACAAGGTTTTCCAGTAACTCAACATCATCTGGATCCACAACGTCCTTATCTATTGTTACAGATTTTACAGATAGATCTAGAGCTATGACGACCTTTACAGCCCCGCCACCACTTGTTACTTCTATTGTTCTTTCTTTTAGTTCATCTTGTTTTTTCAACATATCCTGTTGCATTTTTTTTGCTTGTTGCATTATTTTTTGCATATTTCCAAAACCCATTTCATTCACACTCCTACTTGATTATACAGTTAAAATTATAACATAAAAGGGGATAGTTATAAACAACTATCCCCTTTACTTGATTTAATTTAAATATTATTCCTCTTCTTGTTGTTTCAATTTTTCTAATTCGATTTCAAATAATTCTAAAACTTCCTTTTGTAATGTCTGGCGCGCTTCAGTACTAATAGGGTGGAAAATATCCTTGTAGTCACCCTCTTTTAACTTTTTAGAAGGCATTGCTATGAAGTACCCTTCTTCACTTTTTAGGACTTTAATTCCATGGATTACATAAGCATCATCCAAGGTAACTGAAACTACAGCTCTAACCTTACTTTCTTCCTCGTAGCCTTTGCGAATTCTAACATCTGTAACTTTAGCCATTTATTTCTCCTTTTCTCTGATTAATTATTACAAGTTATAAAACATTAATCACAAATATACAAACATGTATATTAAGTACATGTCTATAATAACTTAAAATTGAGAAAAATAAACAATAATATCGTTAATATATCATAAAATAATTTTATATTACAAATATCGCTAAACGCTACTGTTTAAAGGATGTAATATACACATCAACATATTTTGCCTTGAAAGTATCATAAAGTGAATTTATTGAATCATCGTTACCAAAAGCAAAACAGGTCGGCCCACTACCACTCATCATAACAAATTCACACTTTTCACCCATCGTATCGAGTATCGACTGCACCTCTGGATAGAGCTTTGTAGTTATCATTTCCAAATCATTGTATAAATATTTTTTATAGTCACCATGATTTTCTATCGATTTAATCATCTGATCTGTATAATTGGGGGCATTCCCCATAAATATTTCGTCGAATTTTTGATATATCAATTTTGTGCTTGCACCAAAATCAGGCTTAACTACCAGTAACTTTTCCATGACTGGTGATTTCAAATCAGTTACTTTTTCTCCCCTGCCTTCAACTAAAGCTGTATCTCCAAGCAAGCAAAAAGGTACATCAGAACCAATCCTAGCTCCTATAACTAATAATTCAGCCATTGGTAAATCTAGCTTCCATAAATTATTCAAACCTTTTAATGTAGCAGCAGCATCTGCACTACCTCCAGCCAAACCAGCTTCTATTGGTATATTTTTCTCTAAATAGATATTGGCTCCAAACGCAGTTTTTGTATGGCTTTTTAAAGCTATCGCAGCTTTGTATATTAGATTGTTCTTATCATATTTTAATTTATTATTATTACCGGAAAGGTGAATGAATTCATCACGGCTACTTTCAAAGCTTAAAATATCATGAAGTTCAATATTTTGCATTATACTTCTTATTTCATGATAGCTATCATCTCGGAGTCCTAAAACCTCAAGTGTTAGATTGATTTTTCCATAAGCTTTTACTTGGACCATAGCTTTAAGTTCTCCTCTACATGTTTATAGGGCCCCAATATATCTTTGACAATTACCGAAAGCTCTTTAGTCAAACTTTTATACTCATCAGTATCCTTATCAAATAACACATTGCTTAATTCTAAATAATCAGAACTTATACGAGACAATCTCATATTATCTTTTAAATATTGGAAATACTGAAGATAATTTGGCATTGGATAATCGACTTCACTTAATAACAGATATGGAATACTACATAAATCAAATGTTTCTCCATTTGCATAATTTGAGCCTTGATTGTAGTTATCCCAAATCATCATATCTCCACTATTAACCTTTTGTTTCAACTCCATATTAGAATCTTGAGTTCCCAAATACCCAGAATCGTAATACAATTTATTCTCAACGCCTAATGTTGGTATATTGTCACTATATAAAAGTACAATTGTAGGTTCCTTAGTATCTAATACTATTTGATATAAAACCGCTAATTGATCATCTAAAGATTTTAAATCTTGCAAATATTTATCAATTGTATTCTCTTCATACTTGCTTTCTAGAACATTCAAGTGTGAATAAATGAAAACAGGTTTATTCTTTTCTGTTGAATTTGTTAATTGCTTTTTGATTTCTGATAGAACTTCATTTGAAGTTCCTTTACCTAAATCCTCTTCACTGATAAATTTGTCAAAACTAAGTTTCTTATAGAAATCATTGCGATCATTTTTCGCATAAGGTAATATGCTTAAACTGTCATAACCTTGCTTTGACAATATACCGCCTAAACTTATAGTTCCCTCACTAGTATTGCCGGCTCTTACTTGAAACTCATTCGGGTGAAATTCAATTGGTAAACCTGCAAGCACTTCAAATTCAGTATTTAGATTATCACTTTGTTTTGCAGATAAATCTAATATAAATCTTGATGCTTCTGTAAATGTATTGTTATAATTATTCAATGCATCGACTTTTATATTCATAACCCTTTCTATATCTACAAAATTAGTAAGTTGTAACATTATAATATTTGGTTTGGTTATAGGTTGATCTTTTTTGATCTCAACTTTTTTCATTATTGCATCTATTTCACTTTTATCAGGATATTTAATATTATCCTTACCGAAAAAGCCGTTATTGAAAAATACTATTACTCCTAATTTATCTATATTTACTAAGGTTGTCCTTGAGGTAGATATAAAGGGTACAATTAATTGAGAAAATATCATAAATACTATAAATGCAACAGCTGCTACAGTTTTTCTATACTTTAATCCTACTTTCCACTGATGCATAAAATATATACAAATATATAGTATAGGCATAAATATAACAAGCATAATTATAAAGGGAATGAAAGCACTTATATTTGCATTCTGTATCAATCCTAGTTCATTGAATATTCCAAGATTGTTAAAAGCAAGACCTGTTTCTCCTTGGGGTATAGTAAACCTATTTCCTAGTGCAATAATTATTCCGAATAAATTTAGCACAGAAAAACTAACCCATCTATTTTCAAAAAATAACCAAAGGACTAAAGAAAAGCCAGTAATTATCAAATAGGATAGTAAGAAAGTATATGGATTCATAACCGTATTAAGAAAACCTTTTATAACACTACCAAAAGCAAGAAACTGGATGACAAAAATATATAATGCAGGATAAATAAACCAAAGTGCTTTTGGTAAATTTCCGTTCACTCTACGCTTACTACCTGCTTTAGTTTTTAATCTCGTTTTTTTTACATATCCTATATTTTTTCTCATTTTTACACCTATATCCTAAATTATATCAGATATCTCTTCTACTATAAATTAGTTTTTAATTCAAATATTAAATCTCTTAGTTCTGCGGCTTCTTCAAACTTCATATCCTTAGCTTTAATAGCCATTTCCTTTTCAAGATTCTTGATCATAGCTAACATTTCTTTTTTCTTCAATTTAGCTGCTGGTTTTCTATCAGCTTGATCCCCTTTGTAAGTTATCTCTAAAATATCTCTAACATTCTTGATAATTGTTTTTGGCACTATGTTATTTTTTTGATTGAATTCATCTTGAATCTTTCTTCTGCGATTTGTTTCTTCAATAGCTTTTGCCATTGAATCTGTAATTTTGTCACCATAAAGGATAACCTTTCCTGAACTGTTTCTTGCTGCACGACCTATGGTCTGAATTAAAGACCTTTCTGATCTTAAGAAACCTTCCTTGTCTGCATCAAGTATTGCTACTAATGATACTTCTGGTAAGTCTAGGCCTTCCCTTAAGAGATTGATACCTATTAGCACGTCAAAAACTCCAAGTCTTAAATCCCTGATTATTTCCATGCGTTCCAAGGTTTTTACTTCGCTATGTAAATATCTGACTTTTAATCCTGTATTTTCAAAATAAGCAGTTAAATCTTCTGCCATTTTTATAGTAAGGGTTGTAACAAGTACCCTCTCCTTTTTTATTATCCTCTTGTTAATCTCTTCCTGCAAATCATCCACTTGATGTTTAGTTGGTCTAACTTCTAATTCTGGGTCTAAAAGACCTGTTGGTCGGATAATTTGTTGCACGAAGTTACTACTATGTTCAAGTTCATATTTGCCAGGTGTTGCAGAAGTGTAAATTATCTGATTTATTTTTCCTTCAAATTCTTGAAATGACAAAGGTCTGTTATCAAGTGCTGAAGGAAGTCTAAACCCATAATCAACTAATACTTGTTTTCTCGATCTGTCTCCTGCATACATGCCACCAACTTGAGGAATGGTTACATGAGACTCATCAGCAAAAATTAAGAAATCATCAGGGAAATAGTCAATTAAGGTATTTGGCATCTCACCATCTTCTTTGCCTGTTAAATGTCTTGAGTAATTTTCTATGCCAGAACAATGTCCAATTTCTTGTATCATCTCTAAATCATGCATAGTTCTTTCTTCAAGTCTTTGTGCTTCAACTAATTTGTTGTTTTCTTTAAAATATTTCAATCTATCGACTAATTCTATCCTAATATTATCTATTGCTCTATTAAGCTTTTCTTCAGAAACAATATAGTGGCTAGCTGGAAAAACAGCCAAATGTTTGAGATTACCTAAGACCTCACCAGTCAAGATATCAAATTCTAGAATTTTTTCTATCTCATCGCCAAACAACTCAATTCTATAGCCTTGTTCTGATAGGCTTGCTGGAATTATTTCAATCACATCACCTCTAAGTCTAAAGGTGTTTCTTATGAAATTTATATCATTTCTTGTATATTGTATGTCAACAAGTTTACTAACTATTTCATCTCTAGAGATATTTTGTCCTTCTCTAATCGATAAAAGCATAGTCTTATAATCATCTGGTGATCCAAGTCCATATATGCAGGATACACTAGCAACAATAATAACATCCCTTCTTTCAAATAGAGCAGATGTTGCCGAGTGTCTTAATTTATCTATTTCGTCATTTATTGCGCTGTCCTTTGAAATGTAGGTATCAGAATTCGGTATGTAGGCTTCAGGTTGATAATAGTCATAGTAACTTACAAAAAATTCAACAGCATTGTTAGGAAAAAATTCTTTAAATTCACTACATAATTGAGCTGCTAAAGTTTTATTTGGGGCCATTATTAAAGTTGGTTTATTAACTTCAGCAATAATATTTGCCATGGTAAAAGTCTTTCCGCTACCTGTTACACCAAGTAAAGTCTGATGCACATGACCTTCTAATAGTCCCTTTACTAAGGATTTTATTGCTTCAGGTTGATCACCTGCTGGTTTAAAGTCTGATACTAAATCAAATTTATCTAATTGTTCCAAATTACCTCCTATTTACAAAAAACTGGCCGAAGCCAGTTTTGATAATCTCTATTTGTTAAAGTAATTAATAGCTTCTATCAACTGCAGATCATTTTTAATATCTGGTAAAGCTGTATAATCAATTTTCATATAATCTTCTTCGGTCATTAATATTTTTACGTCAGGTGTTAGCCCTTCCTTACTTAGGTCCCTTTTATTTGGTGTTAAGTATCTTTCTGTAGTTAATTTAAGTGCTCCCCCTGTAGGTAAGGAATATATAGATTGTACCACAGCTTTACCAAAAGTATTGTCACCAATCAAGGTTCCTGACTTATAGTCCTGAATTGCTCCGGCTAAGACCTCAGAGGCACTAGCTGAATTTTCATTAACTAATACTACTAATGGCTTATTTAAAAAGAGGCTACTATCTACTACAAAAGGCAGTAAATCCTTCTGATTACGACCTGTTTCATATAAGACCACACCACCTGGTGTAAAGTATCGAGCCAATTCAATAGCTTGATCTAAAAGACCTCCACCATTGTTTCTTAAATCTAAAATTATGTTTTGAGGTTCTTTTTCAAGACCACTTAACATATTCCTAAATTCCTTAGTGGTATTTTCATTAAATGATGTTATTTCAATATATAAGGTCTCTTCATTTATAAACTTGCTAGTTACAGAAGGCACTTGTATTACTTCCCTAGTAATTTCAAAATCTAAGTACTCATTTCCTCTAAATATTACTAGTTTTACTTTCGTACCCTCTAGTCCTTTTACATTTACTGCTACAGTTTCTGTGTCCATACCTTCAGCAGACTTTCCATCAATTTCTATAATTATATCACCTGGTAACAGACCTGCTTTTTCTGCTGGAGATCCCTTGAATATTCTAATACCTTTTATTAGATTAGTATCTTTGTCCAATCCAAGTACCATACCTATACCAGCATAGATACCATTCAATTGTGTATTGAACTCAATCATTTCTTCTTTCGTATAATATATAGAATATGGATCGTTCAATGAAGAAGCCATCCCTTTAGAAATGCCTTCTATTAAGTCATTATTATTGACATTCATATAGAAACGAGAAACTATTAATTGATAAGTACTTATAGCTGTTAATAATTCCTTTGGTGTTTTAATTAGATTAGAAATTAATACTGTAGAAGTTATTCCAATTAATGCAAATATCACTATCACTATCTTAAATATAATTTTGGCAACTTTTTTTAATTTATTCAATCTATTTCTTCTCCGCTGATTTAATATAATCCCATGGGTTAATTGTGTTATTTTCTACATCACCACTAAAAGTAAGTTGTATATGTAGATGATCCCCATCACTATTTCCTGTATTTCCTACAGTTCCAAGCACGGTTCCTTCATCAATATATTGACCAACTTTAGCTTTTATGGTGTCCAGATGTGCATATAATGTATATTTATTTTCACCATGATAAATTACTACCTTGTTTCCGAAACCGTCACCTTCGTCCATTGCTTTAGTAACTATTCCAGTTTGCACAGCAAAAACACTAGGGTGTGCACCCAAGGTGTTAATATCAACACCTTTATGTCTACCACTATATCCTTGTGAAACATTGAAATAACCATCAACAGGCCATACATAAGAACCATCACCCAAATAAGGTAACGCTGCTGTTTGTCCAACGCTCAATAGTTGTTGATTGACAAGTTGGAACTCCATCTTGTCCTTCAGTAATTGTATTTGTAGATTTTCCAAAGTCTTTTGAAAAGTTTTTTCTAGCGTTAAATCAATATTCAAATCATCAGGATTTCCCTGTTGTTTGTTTTTAATAGTTTCCAATTCATTTTGTATTTCTTTTTGGAATTTTATTGATTTAATAATCTCTTCTGCCAATTTCACTTGTTTGTTCTTAAGCTCATCTGCTTGTATACTGTTTGAATTTAAGCCAGTAAAACCTATTCCTAAACTGAAAATAAAAAGCAAAAATACAATACTCACTATCTTAATCTTACTCAAATAATTCTCCTATCTAATATATGGGGCTGGATTAACATGAACCCCATTAATAATAACCTCAATATGTAAGTGTATACCTGAACTTTGTCCAGTATTCCCCATTATTCCAATAACTTGTCCACGGCTTACTGTTTGTCCTACACTCACACTATCGCTTGCTAAGTGTCCATAAAGTGTCATCATTCCATTATTATGGTCGATGATTACAGCATTGCCATAACCTGAATAACTTTTAGCTAATATTACTTCACCACCATCAGCAGCAACAATTTGTCTTCCAGTAACTCCATAACCTCCTATATCGAATCCATTATGAGTCGGTCTACTTGGTGTTCTGAATCCGGAAACATTTGTAGTTGAAGGAGGTATTGAAGGAACTGGCCACTGTAAACGACCATTTCCAGTATAGTTACCTGACACAGGTCTGTTTAACGCAGCTATCTCTTTTGTTATTGCAATCTTATCAGCTTCTTCAGCTGCAAGTTCTTTCCTGACATTAGCCATACTAGCATCATAAGTTGCTTTAACAGCCTTTAATTTTCCACTTTCAACTGCCAAACTATTTTTTTGTTCTATTGTTATCTGTTTATTGTTTTCAATAGCTTTTTTCTGTTCTTCTAAATTTGCTTTTATAACTTGAATAGCACTGATTTTCTCAGCTTCTTTTTCTTTCATAATTCTATAATACTCATTATAGTTTATAACTTCAGTTAAATTAGTTGCATCTAAAACAACTGAAACATATTCAATATCACCTTGTTCATACTTGTTTCTAAGATGCTCATAGAATTGAGATTTTTGTTTGTTATAATTATTTGTTACGGTTTCAAATTCCTTTTCCTTGGCCAAAAGATCTTTTTCAAGTTCTAGAATTTCTTTCTCAGTTTTTACAATAGCATCCTCAACAGCTTCAAGTTTTGCAACAACCTCAAATCTTTGATTTTCTAATTCATCAAGTTCTTTTTTAAAATTAGCAATGTTTTGTTCGGCTTCTTTTTTCTTACTAGCTAAAGAAGCATCAATTTTGCTATTTGTAGTCAAGGTG
This sequence comes from Fusobacteriota bacterium, assembly GCA_009773805.1. Taxonomy (GTDB): domain Bacteria; phylum Bacillota; class TC1; order TC1; family TC1; genus WTXA01. The sequence continues at coordinate 37,770 of WTXA01000003.1, read as the reverse complement.
AAAACTAATGACAGTAGTACTACTGCTAAAAGTGCCTTTACTATTTTCTTCATACAATTCTCCTTAAAATTTATCTATAATTTAGATATATATTAGGGTCTACTGCCCCATTATATATATCACTCTTGTTTGTAACTTGAAAGTGTAGATGATTTCCTGTACTCCAACCAGTACTACCCACACCGCCTAGATGTTGGCCTTTTGAAACAGATTGGCCAGCAGATACTGAGCGAGAGCTCATATGTGCGTAAAGGGTCATAATTCCGCTACCATGGTTGACTACTACAGTATTACCAAATGAGCTTGAATAATATGATATTAAAACTACTCCGCTTTCAGCTGAGACAATTGATGCTCCACCACTTGCACTAATATCAATACCTTTATGGAACTCGCTACCACCAAAAATCGGACTGGATCTCCAGCCATACTGGCTTGTTATTCTATTTGATGATGGTACTGGCCATGCAAATACACCATTGCCTGTATAGACAACATTACCTCCACCACTATTTTTCTGGGCTTCCAGGGCTTCTTGGATCTTTTTATCAATCTCTGCAAGAGCTGCTTGTTCTTTAGCTAATTCCGCCTTATACTTACTTGCAAGTGAGGCAAAATATGCCTTCTGTGAAGCAAGCTTCTGTTGTTCTATACTTTGTTGTTTCTTCTGTGCAACAATATCGGCCTTCTTTACAGCTAATGTTTCTTGGATTTGAATAAGCTCCTGTTTTTGAACTTCAAGTGCTTGTTTTGCTGCAACAATTTCTCTAATTTTTTCTTCTTCTTTTTCTTTGATAATTCTAAAATATTCATTATAGTTTATGAAATCAGTTAAATCTGTAGAATCTAAAATTACCGCAGTATAATCCACTCCACCTTTTTCATAGTTACTTCTTAAATTATCGAAAAATACAGCTTTCTTTTTATTATATTCAATAGTTGCATTTTCTATTTCAGTTTGTTTAACTACAATATTGCCTTCAATCACTGTAATTTCTTGATTAATTTGAACTAGTTTCGCATCAATCTCACGAATTGTATTTTCAACAATATTAACCTGTGCCAAAATTTTTTCAAGATTACCATTGGCTTCAGTAATATTTTTCTTAAATTCCTCTATTTGTTTTTCAGTTGCTGCCTTTTCATCAGATAAACCAGCTTGTACCATTGTGGATGGTGCCAATATAATTACGCTTAACACCAAGACTCCAAATAATAACCTAAATATTTTCTTCATAAGATTCCCCCCTTTATCTTGAAATATTAAACTTCAAGATATTTGCGCAGTGATATAAAACTACCCACCGCACCAACTAGTATACCTGATAATAACAACCCTGCTATTATCATAGCTATTTGACTACTTTGGAAACTCAAGTTCAAGAATTCCACATTTTTTGCCCAGTCCATTAAAAACTTATAGGTAACAAATAATATTACTGACGATAAAAAAGCACCTAAAAAGCCTAGCAACATTCCTGAAGCTAGGAAAGGACCTCGAATGAAGCTATTGGATGAACCAACATACTTCATAACTTGTATCTCTTTTCTTTTAGCATATAGTGCTAATTTGATTGTTGTAGATATAAGGAATACTGCTATTAAAAATAATATTCCTACAGCCACCATACCACCAACTCTAACAGCATTAACTATACTTGTTAACCTATCAGCTAAATCCTTAGCGTAATCAACCTTATATACACCTTCAATGGTTTTTGCTACTGTACTTATACCTTCAAGCTTAGTATTATCCGTACCTGTTATGATGAAAGTATGAGGCATAGGGTTTTCTTCACCTAAAATTGCCTGCAAGCCAGATTCTCCGCCTTGTTTGTCAATCATTTCCTTTAATGCTTCATCTTTAGATTTATAAAGTAAAGTATCTACTCCATCAATTTCTGTTAATTTGGTTTCTACAGCTTTAGCCTGTTCTTGTGTATATGTTGTGTCAACAAAGACTGATAATTGAGTCTTGTCACTTTGATTTTCAATGAACATGCCCGCATTTACTATAAATACAACAAATGATCCTACAATTAACAATGATATCGCTACCGTTAATATTGTAGAAAAACTCATCACCTTGTTTCTAGCCATATTTTTTAAAGCTTGTTTTAAAAAATAACCTATTTGCTTAAGATTCATAGGTATATCTTCCTCCCTCTTGGTCTCTAGTTATTTGACCCTTCTTGAGTTCTATTACTCTTTTTGCCAATTGGTCAACAATAAATCTATCATGTGTAGCCATAATTATAGTAGTGCCTACACTGTTTATTTCTTTGAATATATCCATTATCTCAACTGCTGTACTCGGGTCAACGTTACCTGATGGCTCATCTGCCAAAAGTATTTTCGGAGAATTGATTATAGCCCTTCCGATGGCAATTCTTTGTTGTTCTCCACCTGAAAGTTGTTGTGGATAATGTTCTTGTCTATGTTGCATACCTACCTTTTTTAAAATCTTAGGTACTCTATCCATGATATCTTTTTTTGCATATCCCAATACTTCCATAGCATATGCTATATTTTCATAAGCTGTCCTATCTTCTAATAGTCTAAAATCCTGGAAGACAACTCCTATGTTTTTCCTTAAAATGTTTAATTCTTTAGTTTTCAATAAAGAAATATTCTTATTTCCAACATACAACTTTCCTGATGTTGGTTTTTCTTCTCTAAATAACAATTTTAGAAATGTTGACTTACCAGCACCACTAGCACCGACAAGAAATACAAATTCCCCTTTATGTATATTAGTAGATACGTGATCTAAGCCAATAGTCTTATTCCCGTATACTTTTGTTACATTCTCTAAACGCACAATTGCTGGTTGATTCATTACCTGCCCCTTTAATCTATTTTCTTTTTATTACAATATCAACTTTATTTATAATTTCAGTTGATGTTAATTTAAATTTTTCCAATAATTCATCTGGTGATCCAGATTCTCCAAATACATCCATAACTCCTACCATCTCCAAAGGAGCTGGATAATTACAACAAAGAACTTCAGAAACTGCAGACCCAAGCCCACCATAAATGTTGTGTTCTTCTACAGTAACAACACACTTGGTTTTTTGAACTGAGTCTAAAACTGTCTTTGCATCGAATGGCTTTATAGTTGAGGCATTTATAACTTCTGCCATAATACCATTTTGCGCTAATTTTTCTGCAGCTTCGAGAGCTTTTGAAACCATTATACCACAAGCAATAATTGATACATCTGTACCTTCTCTTAAAATACTGAATTTTCCTATTTCAAATTCATAAGAATCATCATATATTACAGGAACCTTTGATCTACCTAATCTAACATAGACAGGTCCGTTATATTCCACTATTTTCTTAATTACTTTTTCAGTTTCAACTCCATCTGCTGGCACTATCACCGTCATATTCGGCACACTTCTCATTAAGCTAATATCTTCAATAGCTGCATGACTGCCTCCATCTTCTCCAACTGTAATACCTGAGTGAGTAGCAACTATTTTTACATTAAGCTTAGGATAAGCAATTGAATTTCTTATTATTTCAAAGGCTCTTCCAGTTGCAAACATTGCAAAAGTACTTGCAAAAGGTATCTTACCTGTTGCCGCTATTCCAGCTGCAATTCCCATAAGGTTTTGTTCAGCTATACCTACATTAATAAAATGATTTGGCTTTACTTTTTGAAAATCTGCTGTTTTAGTAGATTTTGATAAATCCGCATCTAATACAATAATATCTTCATTAGTCATACCTAATTCTTTTAGAGCCTTTCCATAGGCGTCTCTAGTTGCTATTTGATCCATTATATCCCCCTACTTCAATTCTTCTAATGCTTGTTCAACCTGTTCCATATTAGGTGCAGATCCATGCCATTCTGCTTTATCTTCCATAAAGGATACACCTTTGCCTTTGATTGTTTTTGCTAATATTAATGTAGGTCTGCCTTTGACAGTCTTAGCTTCTTCCAAGGCATTGACAATCTCTTCTACATTATGTCCATCAATACTAATTACATGAAATCCGAAGGCATGCCATTTATTAGCTAATGAACCTAGGCACATAACTTCAGAACATTTACCATCTATTTGCAATCCGTTATTATCTAAAATTGCTACAAGGTTATCTAGGTCATAGTGAGCTGCAGCCATAGCCGCTTCCCAGATTATACCTTCCTGGCATTCTCCATCACCAAGTAAAGCATACACCCTATTTGACTTATTGTACAATTTGAAACTTAAAGCCATTCCTACAGCAGCAGAAAAACCTTGTCCTAATGATCCTGTTGACATTTCAACCCCAGGCACCTTTCTCATATCAGGATGGCCTTGTAATATGCTTCCTGTTTTTCTTAAAGTTTTTAAAATATCAATGTCAAAGTAACCTTTTAAAGCCAATACACTGTAAAGTAAAGGCGCAGCATGTCCCTTTGATAAAATAAATCTGTCCCTGTCTTCCCAATCTGGTCTTGCAGGGTCTATCTTCATTTCCTTATAATAGAGTGCTGCAATTATATCAGCTCCAGATAATGATCCTCCTGGATGACCTGACTTGGCTTCTCCTAACATTTTAATTATTTCTCTTCTTATCTCTTTAGCTTTTTCTTCAATTAATATATTATTCATGTGTCTCCCAACCTAATTGTGTATAAAATCCCTTTTAGTATTATAACAAAAGTATTTAGATTAATCAAATTCCTACTGTTCTAGTTCCTTGTAGACTATCTCCAGACTATCAAGTAATGCTGCATCTCCATACTTTGAATATTTTTCTATCAAGTTTGTTAATATTTCTTGATACTTTACGAAATTCTTTATTTCTTTATATAGCAAGGCTAACTCAAAACCAATAGTAATTTTATTTGCATTGCTGCCGCTTGTGTTGATGATAGGAATTATTCTTTCTTCTATTTCTTGTATAAGTTTCTTAATATTTCCACCAAATAGAGATTTTTCTCTTTTTACTAATTTTATTTTTTCTATTACAGCTTCAAATAATTCACCAGATATATCATGATCAACAATTTCCTTGAATTCTTTTAGGGCTTTTCGTCTTTCACCTAAAGCATTTAAGGATTTGCCATAATAAAGTTTACCAATATAAATTTCATCATTTAAAGATATAAGCTCAGCAAGAATCTTTTTGGCATGTTTATATTCACCTCTTTTGAAGAACTCTTTACCGTAAAGTAATAACCCTTTGTAGTAGCAATCTTTAACATAATCCTCTGTCTTCCCAATGAAGTAACTTTTAAATTGAGCAGAACTACTCTCTAAATCAGTGATACTATCTTGTTTTAAGTTGATTTCAAGAATCCTCAAATAATTATAGGCTGATTCAATCTTATAATCAGATGTCTCTACATCACCAAAATATCTTATTATTTTTTTTCGTAGAAGCTCTTCTTCTTTAATATTCAAAGACTCTTGTAATTTATCTGCAGCAAGACGTAACGATTCGAAAATGTTCAGCTTAGAATCATTTGAAAGTTTATTGAACTTATCAAGTGCCTTGTTTAGAATATCCAAATATAGTGGCATATCCTTGTTAGTAAGTTCTGCCATCACTTTCGAACAACCATTAATAGTCTTCTCAATCATTTTATTATCATTATGGGAACCGAAATCACTAATAATATTCTTATAGACCATATAGCCCTTCTCTTTATCAAGGTCGTAAAGCAGACATCCTTTAGTTAAGGATATCTCTAAACGAGCTAATTCTTGTGTCTCCAAATCAAGAATTTTATCTAGATATGCAATAGCTTTGCTGTTTCTTTTTAAGCTTGCTATTAGAATACTCAAAGTCTTGTATACCTTGATTTTTTCTTCATCAGAAATATTTTTATCTTCTGTCTTTTGTAAATATTCCTCATAACCACCTATTGCTAGGTCAATATTGCCAAGTTTTTCATTACATTTAGCGAGCAATAGCTCTCTAGCTGCATCAACATCAGAATCGAGTTTTCCATCAATTTCCATTATTAATACTCTAGCTGTGAAATATTCACCTTTTTTAAATAGCACTTCTCCTTGTTTAATAATAGTTTCTTGTAGAATGCTTTCTAATTTTTTATATTTATTCGGACCATATACATCTGTTAACTGCTTATAACTTTCCATTGCACCATCATCATCACCCAGACTTAACTTATAGTCCGCAATTTCTTTTAGTGCAAATCCTGTTCTTATACGAATATCAGTGTTTTTATTATCAGAATATTTGTCAATAATTCTTTTAAGTTGTAAACTTCCTTTGACTTTAGCTTCTGTATTCATATATTGCTCTTTGGATAATTCAAGCATGTCAAGAAGATCTAATTCTATAGCTTGCTCTGTTTCGTATTGGTATTTTTCATAGGTACTTTCTACTAATTCAAGTGCATCACCAATACGAGAATTGTTAATATAAGCTTTAACAAGAATGGCATTCATTTTAACTTGTAATGGTTTAAATTCCTTTAATGAACTTCTATCTTTTAAAATGCCCTCTAGAATTGAAACTATTTCTTTATCATCTTCACCTAAACTATTTATTATCTCTAATTTAAGCAAAAGAAGATTAACTCGTGCTTTTATATCATAGTCTTCTTCAACATCAATATTGTAACTCAGTCCTTTTTCTATGAATTCCAGACTTTTATTAAGGTTATTCATTGATTTTTCTAATTCTGCTATTTCATACAATATTTCTAAGATTACACTACGATTTTCTCTTATTAATTCATTTTTATGATTTTCTAGGTTTTTGTAATATTCATTCAAGCTTTCTCTAACATTGCCAATTCTTTTCAATGCTCTGGCTTTAAAGAGTGAAACTAGGAGCAAAGCTCTTCTGCCTATGAGATTTTGCGGTTTGCCAAGAATTTCCTTCATTCTATTAAAAACTTTTATAGTATCAAGATACTGATTGTCCTTCATTAAAGCCATAGCTGTTAACATTTCATTATACAAGGCGATTTTTGAAAAACCACCAGTTTTAACAGTGAAGTTAGAACCCAATTCACCTTTATTTAATTTGAAAATATTTCTAAGAAACTCTTTTTCTTCACCATCACCCTTAAGAGCTTGAAGTGCTTTTTCATAATTACCAAGTTCATTATGAGCCAAGGCAAGACAAAGAGCTACAGTTGGGGCATCGGTGCCTGCAAGTAATGATAGTTTTTCTTCAATACAAAGATTAATAACTTCATTATAATCCCCTGCAAGATAAAGCAATTCTATCTCTTTTCTTAAGAAGTCACTGCTTACATTTTTTAATTCACCATTTATATTTTCCAAATCTGAAAATTTTCTATAGGCTTTAGCAGCAGATTTGAAATCTCCTTCTTTTTGGAAGGTAATTGCTAGTTTTTCATAAACCAAAGGTAAAAAACTGTTATCAATTATTACATCATCGGATTTCAATATTGACTCTAATATACCTTGAATAACTTTATTTGGAGCTTTACACTCTAAGTATTTCACCCAATCGTAAATATTGCTAAATTGGCTGTTGTCTCCCTTTATCAGATTCTCAGTCAATTCTGGTAGATGTTCATAATCGCCTTCCATAATGGATTTTTCTATATTTTCCTTTATGGTAAGTGGTCTAGCCTTGAATTTTTCAATGGTTAAATCTAAGGTTTTACTAGGAATCTTATATTTCAATAAAGTTTCTAGTTGATTTTTCTGATCTTTATACACATTGTCAAAATATTTATATAAATTGCCTTTTGTACCTTTAACATCTAGAATTTCTTCAAGAAGATCACCCCAGTAGAGATCAATGTAATTTTTTATACCAAAGAGATTACTATAGTAGAAAGGATTCTCAACTTTTTCTACACCGTCAATCCTAATAGGATTATGTCCTGGAAGTTTTGGTACATGTAAGCCAACATTGAAATTTTTAAGATTTTCTAGGTAATAGTAGTAAAGTTCAGGATTATTTAATAATATATGATTTTTTTCCTTGGTTGATCTATTTCCAACGATTTTCCTAACATTAGTAAGATCATTATTATTCACTTGAATGAATAAATAGACAGCCTCCTCTATTGGTTGATGATCAACTTTAAGAATGACTGTCTCAATATTGTAAAATGGACATAATTTTTCTAAATCATACCCACTTTCATTTATAATATAGCTTTTTGATTTCAAATTTGGAATTATTTTAAATAGGTTGGTTCCCTCCAAGGAGAAATCCTGACCAAGAAAAAATACTATGTCATGACCTTCCGCTAATTCTAGTTCTTCATTACCTGTTATTCTCATTATTATTCCCCCCATAAAGAAAGCCCTTAATAAATTGATCTAATTCTCCGTCTAAAACTGCTTCTACCGACCCAACTTCAATGTTAGTTCTGTGGTCCTTTACTAATTGATAAGGTTGAAATACATAAGACCTGATTTGATGGCCCCAAGCAATTTCTTTTTGATCACTTCTTAAACTCTTCAGATTATTTTCCTCTTGCAACCTGTTAAACTCTAATAACTTGCTTTTCAATATTTTCATGGCTGCAAGTTTATTAGTTAGTTGACTTCTTTCGCTTTGACATTGTACAACAATACCACTTGGCAAATGAGTAATTCTTACCGCTGAGTCCTTCTTATTTACATGTTGACCACCCGCTCCACTGGCTCTATAGGTATCTATCCGCAAATCTTCATCTTTTATATCGATAATTTCTTCATCATCTATTTCAGGAATTACATCTACCGATGCAAAGGTTGTATGTCTTTTCTTGTTTGTATCAAAAGGAGAAATTCTAATTAGTCGATGAACTCCGTTTTCAGATTTCAAATAACCATATGCATGTTCACCAACAACTTCAAAAGATATACTCTTTATACCTGCTTCATCACCAGCAAGATAATCAAGAATATTAACTTGGAAGTTTTTTTTCTCACACCATCTTAAGTACATTCGATATAACATTTCTACCCAATCCTGAGCTTCTGTTCCACCTGCTCCAGGATGTAAAGTCAAGATGGCATTTTTATAGTCAACTTTATCTTTAAACAATTTTCTTATTTCTAAATTACTTATCTTAGATTCTAAGTCAATAATTGATATCTTTAGCTCTTTAAGCATTTCCTTGTCTTCATCAAAACCAAGGAGTTCTATTGATGCTTCTATGTTTCCAATATAGCCTTCCATATTTTCAATTTCAGATAATTCATTTTCCAATGTATTGATTTCCTTATTCACTTGACTAGCATTTTTTTGATCTTGCCAAAAATCTTGGTCAAGTCTTTTCTGATTTAGGATTTCAATTTTTTTTGACTTACTATCTAAGTCAAAGAGACTCCTTGATATCGCTGAATATTTTTTTTAACTCATTAAATTGTTCAAGTAAATCTTCAGGTAACATTTTTATCTCCCACAACATTGCTTATATTTCTTACCACTTCCACATGGACAAGGATCATTTCTACCAATCTTATCAGAGTTCTTAGCAGTTTGCCCACCATCTTCATCAGAACGATTCTCCTTGATGTTTCTAATACGTTCTTGTGGCTCAACAACTTTGACCCTATATATAAGTCTGGCAACTTCTTCTTTAATATCTTCGACCATTACTTGGAATATATCATAACTTTCAAACTTATATTCAGTTAATGGGTTTTTTTGACCATAGGCTCTTAAATTAACACCTTGGCGCAATTCATCCATATTGTCAATGTGGGCCATCCAGAATTTGTCTACTGATCTTAATACAACTTGTTTTTCTAAGAATCTCATTATTTCTGGTCCAACTTGTTCTTCATTCTTTTCATAGGCAGCAACAGCTATATCTCTGAATTGCCTTCTTATTTCTTCTTCGGATATTTTCAACAAATCTTCCTTAGTTATACCACCATGCGGCAGGTATGTTTGCCCGCCATAAATTAACAGCCCATCCAAGTCCCATTCAGCAATTTTCTCTTTACCTTCAGAGAACCTGTAGACAGAATTATCAATAACATCTTCAATCATTGAAATAACATTTGTTTTAAGGTCATCTCTAAATAGAACATCTTTTCTTTGACTATATATTATTTCTCTTTGTTGATTCATAATGTTATCATATTCAAGAACGTGTTTTCTAGCTTCAAAGTGGCGATTTTCTACAGCTTTTTGAGCTCTTTCTATACCCTTTGAAATTATTGGATTATCAACTGGCAAGTCATCATCAGTACCCATTTTTAATAGATTCTGCATTCTTTCTCCACCATATACTCTTAAAAGGTCATCTTCACTTGAAATAAAGAATCTACTTATACCAGGGTCACCCTGACGTCCTGAACGTCCTCTTAATTGATTGTCAATTCTTCTAGATTCATGTCTTTCAGATCCGAAAACACATAAGCCACCAGTTTCCTTGACTCCTTCACCTAAAACTATGTCTGTACCACGTCCAGCCATGTTGGTGGCAATCGTTACTGCACCCTTTTGGCCTGCCATAGCAATTATTTCAGCTTCTTTTTCATGATATTTGGCATTTAGCACCTGATGAGGTATCCCTCTTCTTTTTAACAAGCCACTTAATGCTTCTGATTTTTCTATGCTTATAGTACCTACTAGAACTGGTTGTCCAGTCTTGTAACGCTCTGCAACTTCATCAGCAATTGCATTGAATTTGCCAAATTCAGTTTTGTATATTTTATCATCTTCATCTTTTCTATTAACATCAACGTTGGTTGGTATAACAACAACGTCCATACCATATATCTCTCTAAATTCATTTTCTTCAGTTTTTGCAGTTCCTGTCATACCGGAAATTTTATTGTACATTCTGAAATAGTTTTGGAAAGTGATTGTTGCTAAAGTTTGTGATTCTTTTTGTATTCTCACTCTTTCTTTGGCTTCAATAGCTTGATGTAATCCATTGCTATATCTTCTACCGTACATAAGACGTCCAGTAAAGCTATCTACTATAACAATCTCTCCCTCTTTAACAATATAGTCAACATCTTTTTTCATTACAGCTTGAGCAACTAATGCTTGATTTATATGATGTCCTAGTTCAGCATTATTGTCTTCATATACGCCTTTAACTCCTAGCATTTTTTCAACTTTAACTAAACCATCATCAGTCAAGGTTGCAATTCTTTGCTTTTCATCAGTTGTAAAGTCAGTTACCTTCTTTAATACTGGCATAATCTTAGCAACCGTTTCATACATTTCAGTTGGTTTGTCAGCTTCACCAGATATAATAAGTGGTGTTCTGGCTTCATCGATTAAAATACTATCAACTTCGTCAACAATAGCGTAGTTAAGTTCTCTTTGAACCATAGCTTCCTTGCTTACTGCCATATTGTCTCTTAGATAGTCAAATCCAAATTCATTATTCGTTCCATAAACAATATCTTTAGCATATTCAGTTTGTCTCGCCATTGGGTGAATATCATGAACAATAAGACCAACATCCATTCCTAGGAATTTATATATTTGCCCCATCCATTCACTGTCCCTCTTGGCTAGGTAATCGTTCACTGTTATTACATGAACACCTTTACCAGTTAGTGCATTTAAATAAACAGGAAGTGTAGCAACCAGTGTTTTACCTTCGCCCGTTTTCATCTCGGCTATTCTACCTTGATGTAATACTACACCACCAATTAATTGCACATCGAAATGTCTCATACCTAAGGTGCGGATAGAAGCCTCTCTTGCTGTAGCAAAAGCTTCAGCCATAATATCATCAACAGTTGCACCATTTGCCAGTTGCTGTTTGAACATAGCAGTTTGGGCTAATAAATCAGCATCACTTAACTTAGAGATGCTGTCTTCCAAAGTATTTATTCTATCAACTAATGGCCTTATTTTTTTAATTGTCTTTTTACTGTCATTTACTAAATTGTCTAAGAATTTTAACATGTACTTCTCCTTATAAAAAAATCTATCTTATATTTTATCACTATTATATTTTTTTTGAAAGTATTTTCAGATATTTGCAATATTCTTTAAAAGCACAAATATCACACAATGGATTTCTAGCCTTGCAAATTCTTCTACCATGGAATATTAAACAATGATGCATCATAGTCCAGTCTGGTCTTTCTATCACCTGCATCAATTGTTTTTCTGTCTCAAATACATTATTTGCATCAGCTAACCCCAATCTATTGGATACTCGAAAAACATGAGTATCAACTGCAATCGCTGGGACACCAAAAGCATTACTTACTACAACATTTGCTGTCTTTCTACCAACTCCTGGTAATTTAATCAACTCTTCAATTGAGTCTGGAACCAGGCTATTATAATCTTCAATCAAAATCTTGCTCATAGCTAGTAGATTCTTTGCCTTATTCTTATATAGTCCGATACTCTTTATACTGTTTTCCATATCATTAACACTCATTAAAGCCATGGTCTCCGGTGTACCTGCAATCTTGAATAATTCCTTGGTAACTTTATTCACCTGAACATCCGTTGCTTGAGCAGAAAGTATTGTAGCTACTAATAATTCAAATGGTGTTGTAAAATCTAGTTCTGCTTTGGCATCCCAGTATTCTTTTTTTAGTAACTCGATGATTTCTTTTCTTTTTTTAGTTGCTCTCATTTTCAAGCATTTCCTTAATCATTTTTATTTCCCTAGCATAGCCTTCTTCTTCATTTGGTGTTTCTAAAAAGAACGGTTTATCCTTTAGTCTTGGATTTGTCACAATATTCATTATTGTTCCAATTCCTAGGGAACCCTCACCTAATTTTTCATGTCTATCTTTTCTCGCACCAAGTGAGTTTTTACTATCATTTAAATGAATTGCTTTTATTTTATCTAAATTAAAGGATTTTTCCATCTCATCCAATACCCCATCAAGATCATTAACTATATCATAGCCACTTTCATATAGATGACAGGTATCAAGACAAACACCAAACTTATCTCTGAAGTTAACATTGTCCAACAATATCTTTATTTCTTCAAAGTTACTACCAATTTCGCTTCCTTTACCCGCCATTACTTCAAATAGTATAGTTGATGTAGATTCCTTAAAGACAACTTCATTCAAGCCTTTTATAATTCTTTCTAAACCCCAGTCAATGCCCATGCCTGTGTGACTACCTGGATGAAAATTATAGAGTGTGCTGGGAAGTTCTTCCAATCTCTCCAAGTCTTCTCTAAATACTCTTTTGGCAAAATCATAGGTATCGTCCTTGGCTGCCGCCATATTCATTGTATAGGGTGCATGGGTCAATATTGGAGCGAAACTATTAGCTATCATCAATTCAGATAGAGCTTGTGCATCAGCTTTATCTATCGCTTTGACACTACCGCCTCTAGGATTTCTGGAAAAATATTGAAATGTATTACCTCCAAGTTCCAATATTCTACTACCCATATATTTATAACCTTTGGAAACAGACATATGACATCCAATATTAAACATCTAATCCACCCATGATACCTTGCCCTATAAATTCTCTTAGAATAGAGTTCGAAGGTACCCACATGGCATCTAATGGTTCACAAAACCTTAAGATATTCAATAAATGTTGAGCTTCAATATAGTATATAGAATCAGCTGTTACTGTTTTTAATAATGGTTCCGCATAGACTTTTAAAACATTAAGTTCATGTGGGAGACTAGAATTAAAGTGAATATCTGCTAACTCCTGATACTTGAATATATTGTTTTCTTCACCTTTTCTAACACTTGGCCATATACTAAAAGTTTTTTCTGTATCTAGTGATCTAAATCTATTATCTCTGACCATTCTTCTAATTATTCTTCCGTCAGCAGTTTTTATATGATTTGAAGGATCTAGGTTTAAAGGAGTCAAGGCAGTAACATAGACAATATATTTCATATGCCTTGGTACTTTGCTTGTTAGAATTGGATTCATCCCATGAATGCCCTCTATTATTATTGGGCTCTCCTTATCCTTTTTGATCTTGTTGCCAGTATGTTCTCGCATTCCAGTTTTAAAATTGAAAACAGGTGTTTCTACTTCTTCACCATTTATTAATTTAGTTAATGTATCCTGGAATAATTCAATATCTATTGAATGAATATTTTCAAAGTCTGGTTTTCCATCTTCATCTAAAGGCGTACTGTCTCTATTTAAATAGAAGTCATCAAGTGACATTAATATAGGTTTATGTCCATGAGCCATTAATGATACTTTCATTTTTTTAGAAAAAGTTGTTTTTCCTGAAGAAGATGGACCAGAAATCATAATTAATTGATACTTGTAGCTATTATTAGAAATATGTTTCGCAATCTGTGCAATCTTTTGTTCTTGCAAGGCTTCGCCGATTAGTATCATTTCCTTGCCACGACCTTCTATAATCTGTCTATTTAAAGAAGTAATATAGGATAGTTCTAATATATTAACAATTCGATTAGTTTCTTCAATCATATCAAATATTTTAGGTTGTTCCTCAAATAAGAATAGCTTATTAGGATTATTTCTTTTGGCTAGTCTAAGAAGTACTCCTGGCATAAAATGTTGAACATCAAACATTTCTAAATATTTAGCCGATGGTACTAAAGGTCCATAATAATTGTCCATGAAACTTTCATCATCTCCTATGCTATACATAGGTATTTCCTCTGGAAATTTATCTCCATATTGGTGTTTTTCATTGAAATTTGAATAATTTTCAAAAACTTTCAAAGCCTCATCTCTAGTCATGTGTTTAACCTTGAATGGCAAGTCACTCTTGATAATTTCTTTCATCTTGGACTTTATCCTAACAGCGTCATCACTTGTGATTAGCAATCCATCTCTAAAACATCCATAAGTACTCTTAGATATTGTATGTGACAATTCGAAATTACCTGCCGGCAGCAAACTTTTAACCACATAAGTTAATAGAAACCCCAAGCTTTCTTTGTAGACATTGTAGCCGATTTTATGGGTCATTGAATATGACACAACTAAATCATTTAACTCAACTAAAGTATCATGTGTTACTAGTCGGTTATTAATACTAAAAGCTATAGGAACAAAGTCTAATTCCTGTTTCTTGAAGAAGTCATAGACCGACATACCGACATCTTCTTTTTTTATTATAAAATCTTTCATGCTTCCTCCTAGTGAATAGATTTTTTCTTATACTTTCCATCCATTACATCTGCTACATCTGAAATGGCAACAAAGGCCTCTGCATCTTTTTCATGAACTATTAACAGTAGTTTAGGCATTTCCAACCTAGTTACAGTTGTATATAGAAGTGTTTTTTTATCTTTAACTTCTCCAACGTGACTATCAATATAGGTAACCATTCTACCAAGTCTGCATTCTATGGCTGAAGCAATTTCCTCAGCTTCGTCCGATATAATCATTGCTGATTTTTCTTGGTCTAGGCCTTCTAACACAACATCTATGGTCTTTTGGACTATAAAGAAAGCCAATATGGAATAAAAGGCTCTGTCCCAACCAAAGATCCAGGCAGCTCCACTTAAAATAAACAAATTAAAAATCATTAGTATTTGTCCGACTGAAAAAATTGTTTTTTCATTTAGAATCATGGCTACTACTTCTGTACCATCAATATAGCCACCATATCTTAAGATAAGTCCTACCCCAAGGCCAAGAACTATACCCCCGAATACACTTCCTAATATTACATCATCAGTAACTACCGGCATAAATGTTAATACTGAAAGAAAAAATGAAAACATACTAATTGAAAAAATAGATGTTATAGCAAAGTTCCTTCCGATCTGGTTATATCCAAATACTAGGAATACTATATTAAATAAGAATGTGAATATCGCTAAAGGTAATCCCGATACTACATGAAGAATCATCGAAATACCGACAATACCACCATCTATTATTTGATTTGGCAGAAAAAAAACTTCAATGGAAAAGGCTGCCAGAAAAGCACCTAATGTTATGAAGAGTACTTTTTCTAAAAACTTGATATCTATTATTTTTTTTATCATTAATTAATCACCTCATCCTTAATTATATAATCTTACTTAAGCATATGAAAGTAAAATGACAAAGTTTATAGTCTATAGTATAATGACAATTAGATTTTATGGGAGGCAACATGAACAAAGCAGGATTTATTAATTATATTATAAATACAGAAGAACAAGGTTTGTCCTTAAAGGATTTTTTAAAGAAAAAGGAACTTTCTAGTCATTATTTAATAAAGCTAAGAAATAACGACAAGGTTCTAGTTAATGATAAAATCCAAAAATTTTGGCATCCTTTAGCTGTTGGTGATCAAGTCACCATAAACCCATATTTAGATGATCCGTCTAGAGTTTTACCTGTTAAGATGGAGTTAAATATCCTATATGAAGATTATGATTATATAGCCTTATATAAAGAATATAATATGGCTACTCATCCAACATCAGGTCATATGGATAATACCATTGCCAATGGCGTTATTTATCATATCCAAAAAGATGGCTTTATGTCCTTACATCCAATTAATCGACTTGATAAGACAACATCTGGTGTCATTATCTTTGCCAAACATCCTATTGCCCAGCATGCACTAACAATAAATCGACCATATAAGGAGTATATAGCATTAGTCGAAGGAGTGGTTGAAAAGGATCATGAAGTTATTGATGAACCAATAGCTAAGATTGACGCACCTTCCATAAGAAGGATAGTAACGGATAATGGAAAGGATTCTAAGACAGAATACTTGACTTTGTCTAGGAGTGATAAGTATAGCCTCTTGAGAATAATTCTCCATTCAGGTAGAACGCACCAAATTAGAGTCCATATGTCTCATATTGGCCACCCACTTGTTGGCGATTTTCTATATGGTGAAGAAAATGCTCCTAGGCTTTTCCTCCATTCCCATTTATATATCTTTAATCACTTTAGAGATAATAAAGAGGTCAGGGTTTTTGCACCCCAACCTCCTATTTTTGACTATTATTTACACCTTTAGTCATAAAGAATATACTACCATCTTTTCTAAGGCCTATTTGTCCAATATGTAACCTTGACATACTACGCACATCATAGAATAACTGTTTCTCACCCTCAGCAACAAGAGAAACCACAGAGCCTTTTCTAAAGCCTCTACCAGTCCGACCGCTTCTATGTATATATATATTTCCCGTTTTTGGCAGATCATAGTGAATCACACAATCAGTATCAGGAATATCCAATCCTCTAGAGAAAACATCTGTAGTTATCAATATTGAATAACTAGACTTTCTAAATCTTTCCAAGACCGTTTTACGCTGTTGCATATCCATGTCAGTGTGTAGTTTAAAAACTTCTCTAGTTTGTTGATTAAATCTAGCTACTAAACCTTCTACACCAACAGATCTATTTATGAAAATAATGCTTTTTTTTGCATCTAAACCTTTAAGAACCTTAAACATATTCTCAATTTTTCTTTTCTCGTCAGACATTAGATAGTAGTGTTTAACATCTCCTACAATTACCTTTGAATCAATATAAACAATATCTTTTCTATATTGATTTATAGTCTCTTGATCAATTGGTCTAAAAGTTGCTGAAAAAAAGGCTAAAGGTGTTGTTTTTAATGAACTCTTAAGTATTTCTTCCACATATTGTTGATTCTCACGCTTTAGCACCTTATCACCTTCATCAATTATCAGGTATTCAAGATGGTTTAACTTTATCTTTCCAAGAACTATTAGTTCAAATAGCCTGTTGGGCATTCCCACCAAGATTTCTGGTCTGATTTTTTTAAGACTATCCAATTGTCGTTCTTTACCTACCTGGTCTGGTAGAAATAAAACTTTATCTGTAAATTTTTTAAACTCATTGGTTATTTGAGCTCCTAATTCCTTTGTAGGAACCATAATTATAAACTTAACGTTTTTATCATCAGTCAACATATTAAGTATAGGAATAGCATAGGCCAATGTCTTACCTGAGCCAGTTGGTGCTTCCACCACAATATTTTCCTTGTCTAACATGTATGGTATGACCTTTTCTTGTACATCTAACAACTTACCATAACCTTGCTTTTCTAATTGGTCCAGCAGGGATTTTTTAATATCAAATTCCATTATTTACCTCCCAATAAGAACTTTTGTAATTCAGGCACTGATTCTACCAAGAAATCAGCGTTTTTGATTTCTTCCATACTACCATAACCATAAAGTACGCCTAGTGACTTCAGTCCATGTTCCTTAGCTCCGAATATATCATGATCTCTATCACCAATCATGAGTGTTCTTTCACGATTGAAATCAGGTTCAAACTTACTGATTAAATTAGCAATCACTTGTGACTTACCATTTATTGTACCATCAAAGGTAGCTCCACTAATGTCATCAAAATATTTGATAATTTTGAAATATTCTAATACTCTAATTGCACTTGGTAATGGTTTTGCTGTTGCTATATATATTTTCAAGTCATTTCTTTGACTCAAAAGATGTAACAATTCTGACATTCCTGGAAATAATTTATTTTCATAAATACCTAATGGTTGGAATCTCTCTCTAAAAAATGCTACACCTTTTTCTGCATCTTTTTTGCTTAAACCTACTTTATGTACAAAAGATTCCCATAAAGGAGGTCCAAGAAAATCTATAAGGTAATCATCTTCTGGTTGTTCTAAGCCCATTTTTTCATAAGCATATCTAATTGATTTTAAAATACCTTCTTTTGAATCTGTAATTGTACCATCTAAGTCGAACAGAATTTTGTCAAACATTTTCTTCAATTTTTTTCTCTCTTTCTTTCTTGCTATAAAAACAACCACAGTAATCTTGGCGATACATACCCAATTCTTGGCTCATCTGGACTGACTTCTTATATCCATCATCCTTCTTGAAGTCACTACTTAGGTATTTCACCTTAATATCTTTAGCAATCTCCAACCCAATTTCGTTAATCACTTTACTATTTTTATGAGTACTGACGGTCAAGGTAGTTGTAAAATATTCTGCATTTAATTTATCAGCAATTGTGGCAGTATTTTCAAGTCGCATCTTAAAACATACACTGCATCTCAATCCACCTTCTGGCTCCATTTCCAAACCACTAATAGCTGACTCATATTTATCATTTTCATAATCACCTTGGATATATTTGATTCCAAGTGAATCTAGGTATAACCTTTGTTCTTCTTCTCTACGCAAATATTCTTCTTTTGGATAAATATTAGGATTATAGTAGTAAACTGTTATTTCAAAATAATCCTTTAACCTTAAAATAACACTTGTACTACAAGGGCCACAACAACTGTGTAGTAAAAGACTTGGTCTTCTACCATTAAATCCCTTAATTATATTCATCATTTCAAAGTTATAGTTAATCTTCATCCTTTTGTCCAAACCAGGATTTCCTTAAATTCATAGTTGTCTTTTTATCATAAAGTATTTCTACAAGTTTAAATGCAAATTCAGCAGCAGTTCCTGGTGCCACTGAAGTGATAAATTGTCCATCAACAACAACATCTTCTTTTATGTAATTACCAGCTGTAATCTCTTGTTCAACTCCAGGGTAACATGTATATTTTGTTTCATTTGAGAATAAGCCAAATTTATCAAGTACAAGAGGACCAGCACAAATTGCAGCTATTTTTGCTTTATCCATATATATTTTTTGCAAAAATATCTTGGCTGAAGGTGAGTTAATTATCCTTCTTACTCCACCCATTCCACCAGGTATAACTATCATCTGATGTTTTTTGTCCTTTATATCATCTATTAAGTAATCAGCTTTTAGAACTAGGTTCCTTGCACTACTTACCTCTAATGTTCCAGTAACTGAAACTAACAATACATCTGCTCCAGCTCTTTTAAGAATATCAAATACTGTAATAGCTTCAATTTCTTCAAAACCTGAGCCTAATAAAATACTTATCATTAAAACCCCTCCTTATATTCCTGTGAGTGCCCTTAAAAGCCTTAATTTTATCATCTGTGCCACTCTCAGGATTTTCTTGCCTTTATATGTACCTCTAATATATTTAATTCTAGAGGGCAATTTTTCGGATGATTAAAAATACTAATAAAACTGCAAATAGAAATAGAATCACTTTATCTGCTAGTCTATATTTCAACTCTTTAAATTTAGTTCTAC
This sequence comes from Fusobacteriota bacterium, assembly GCA_009773805.1. Classification (GTDB taxonomy): domain Bacteria; phylum Bacillota; class TC1; order TC1; family TC1; genus WTXA01. The sequence goes on along the minus strand of WTXA01000003.1, from coordinate 17,811 downwards.
CTTCGTCACCTCGGTAACCCCTAGCTTCCATAGCCATAGCTAGCTCATCAGCTCTAGTAAAGGCACTTATAAATAATGGTATTAAAATAGGAACTAGTGACTTTGTCTTTTTAATTATATTACCTGATTCAAAATCTGCACCTCTAGCTTTTTGTGCTTTCATTATTTTGTCAGTTTCATCTATTAGGGTTGGGATAAATCTTAGGGCGATACTCATCATCATAGCAATTTCATGAGCAGGCACCTTGAATTTCTTCAATGGTGTTAATAAACCTTCTATACCATTAGTTAAAGTAATAGGTGATGTTGTTAAGGTTAAAAGAGAAGTAAATATAATCAGGAAGAAAATCCTTATACCCATGAAGCCTGCTAAATACAAGCCTTCTCTAGTTATCCTAATAAAGGCCCAACTAAAAAGAGTTGTTCCACTTGTGAAAAATGCATTCATAATTACAGTTAAGATCATTAATGGTAGTATAGGTTTTAAACCTTTAATAATTTTCATCAATGGTATTTGAGACATATATATTGTCATTGCAGTAAGTAATAATACATAAACATATTCAGTTATATTATTTATCAAAAAAATTCCAAACATAAAGAACATGGATATAAGAATCTTAGTTCTAGGATCCAATTTATGCACAAAGGAATCTTTATATATATATTGTCCAATAGTTATATCTTTAATCATTTTTACCTCTTAATATATCAGCTATTAATGCAGCTAAAGATTCTAAACGCATTGGATGAAGAGGTCCTTCATAAATACCTCTATTTTTAAGATGTTCAAGGACTTCCACGCTAAATGGTACTCCAAGGTCTAAATCTTTCAAAGTTTGATTTTCCTTGAATACCTCATTAACTTCTCCCTCTAAGACAATTCTACCATCACACATAACATAAACATATTCTGTCAACCAAAATACATCATCCATATTATGAGAAACAAAAAACACTGTTAGATTTCTCTTGTTTTTTATACTGATTAGTAAATTCAATAAGTCATTTTTGCTTTTAGGATCGAGTCCTGCTGTTGGTTCATCAAGAACAAGTATTTCAGGATTCATGGCTAATACTGATGCTATTGCAACTTTCCTTTTTTGTCCACCTGATAATTCATAAGGTGATCTATCCTTCATAGCTTCAAAATCAAGTTCCATATCTTCCATAGCACCTTTAATGGCACTATTTAGTTCATCACCTGATAAGCCTAAGTTTTTAGGTCCAAATGCTAAATCATTATATATGGTTTCTTCAAAAAGTTGATCTTCAGGATATTGAAATACCATGCCAACTTTTTTTCTTAAATTTTTTAAATCCTTGGATTTCTTATCTATAACAAAATCACCAACAATTAATTTACCTTTTTGAGGAAGATACAATGCATTCAAATGTTGCATCAAGGTTGATTTCCCAGAACCTGTCTTACCAATAATACCTACAGTGGTTCCTTGTTCAACCTTCATGGAAATGTTGAATATGCCATATTCTTCACTAGTGTTATCATCTACATCATATTTATAATAGACATTTTCTAAAATAACTGCCATATTTCTTCTACCAAATCCTCTTTTGTTAATACTTCATCCTTGAAGTTAATACCTTTTGCCTTTAATAGCTCTTGTAAAATTGCTGCTTTAGGCAATTCTAGATTTATTTGTGCAAGCATTTCTTTATTATGAAATACTTCCTTAGGTGTACCTTGAAGTACTATATTCCCCATATCCATAACAATTACTTTATCACTATAGACAACTTCATCCATAAAGTGAGTTATAAGGATGATAGTCATTTTATCTTTTTTGTTAAGCTCTCTTAAGACTTCTATTACTTCTTTTCTACCTTTAGGATCTAACATTGAGGTTGGTTCATCTAAAACTAAATAGTCAGGTTCCATTGCTAATACCGAGCCAATTGCACTTCTTTGTTTTTGCCCACCTGAAAGTTTATGAGGTGGTCTTTTCAAAAAATTACCCATTCCTACTTTATTAGCTGCATATTCAATTCGCCCCATCATGTCTTTTGATGGGAATCCTATATTCTCTAGACCAAAGGCCATATCTTCTTCAATTGTTCCGCCTACAAACTGATTATCTGGGTTTTGAAAAACCATACCTACTTTTCTTCTTATTTCCCAAATATTATGGTCTTCCGATACCTTAATATCATCTATAAGAACTTCACCTTTTTGAGGTATAATCAAACCATTAAGATGTTTTGCTAAGGTAGATTTACCAGAGCCATTATGACCGATAATTGAGACGAATTCACCTTTTTTAATTTCAATATTAACTTTGTTCAAGGTCTTTATTGAAGTGTTATTATCTTTTCTATATTCGTGATCTAAGTCAATAATTTTAATCATAATTCCTCTCCCTTGTTTCTACCTCTTGTAATTATACCATAAAAAAACTCATTAGATGTATCTAATGAGTCTTCTTGTTTAATCTATGTTACTCTACAAGTTCAAGTATTGCCATTGGTGAAGCATCACCTCTACGACATCTTGTTTTGATTATTCTAGTGTAACCACCTTTTCTTGTTGCATATCTTTCTGCATATTCACCAAATACCTTTTTAATTACTACATCTTCACTAGTAAGGTAGGCTAAAGCTTGACGCACAGCATGGAGGTCTGACTTTCCTCTTTTACCTAGAGTAATCATTTTTTCTGCTATTCTTTTAACTTCTTTTGCTCTTGTTTCAGTAGTTTCTATTTTGCCACTTAACAATAGTGAAGTAGTCATATTTCTTAGCATTGATTTTCTATGGCTTGAACGAACTCCAAGTCTACGATAACCCATTATATTTCCTCCTTCTTAATTAATCTTCATCTTCATTTCTAAATTTAAGTCCTAATTCAATTACTTTTGCATGAATTTCATCTAATGATTTTTTTCCTAGATTACGAACACGCATTACTTCTAATTCAGTTAGATTCACTAAATCTCCAACAGCATTGATACCTGCTCTTTTCAAACAGTTATATGGTCTGACTGATAAGTCTAGTTCTTCTAATGGTTTTTCTAGAAGTTGGTCTTTTTTCTCACCTTCTGTTTCAGTTATTGGAACATCGATGATACCACTATCACTTAAGTTAGTAAAGTAATTGATATGATTGTTCACAAGTCTAGCTGCACCAGTAATTGCTTCTTCAGGAGTAAGACTACCATTAGTCCATACTTCTAAAAGAAGATAATCATGGTCTGCTTCCTTGCCAACTCTTTTATCTTTAACATCGTAATTCACCTTGATAACAGGAGAAAACAGGGAGTCTACAGGTATTTCACCAATAGCCATTCCTTCATATTTGTTACTTTCAGCGTTCTTATATCCTCTATCTAGTTTGGCATTGATTTCCATATACAGTCTTCCGTCTTTGCTTAAGTTAGCAATATGTAAGTCTGGATTTAGAATTTCCACTTCACTATCATGAATGATATCAGCAGCTGTAATAACACCTTCTCCTTCTTTTTCAATTCGCAGAACTTTGTTTTCCTTAGAATTGCTTTTCAATCTTAAGGACTTAATAGCTAAAATTAAGTCTGTAGTATCCTCCATTACTCCTGGTATTGCAGCAAATTCATGCTGAACACCTTCAATACGGATGGTTGTTACAGCCATTCCAGGTAATGAAGATAATAATGTTCTTCTTAATGCGTTGCCTATAGTTATGCCAAAGCCTCTTTCTAGAGGTTCTAATGCTATTTTACTATAAGTTCCCTTGCCATCAGTTTCAAGAATTGAAACTTGTGCTTTCTCAATTTCTAACATATTATTTACTCCTATCTTTTAGCTTTATTATCTAGAATATAGTTCTACGATTAGCTGTTCATCTACAGGAATTGTTATGTTTTCTCTGCTTGGCATTCCTTCAACTCTTCCGGATAATTCCTTGATATTTGAAGATAACCATTCTGGTATAGAAGTGTTTTCACTTAAATCTTTAAATTTAACACTTTCTTTACTTTTATCTCTTACAGCAATTTCATCTCCTACCAATACTAGGTATGAAGGTATATTCATTTTATGTCCATTTAATCTAAAGTGACCGTGACGAACTAGTTGTCTAGCTTCTGCTCTTGATGAAGCAAGGCCTAGTCTGTAAACTACATTGTCTAGACGTCTTTCTAAAAGAACTAACAAGTTTTCACCTGTAATGCCTTTTAAGCGATCAGCTTCTTTAAAGTAGTTTCTAAATGGTCTTTCTAAAACGCCATAAATTCTTCTTACAGATTGTTTAGCTCTTAACTGAACTCCGTATTCAGATAGTTTTTTTCTTCCTTGTCCGTGTTGCCCTGGTGCAAATGGTCTTTTCTCCATAGCACATTTAGGGGAATAACAACGGTCAGATTTTAAATATAGCTTTGTGCCTTCTCTACGACAGAGACGACATACAGGGCCATTATATCTTGCCATGTTTTATTTTCCTCCCTTATACTCTTCTACGTTTTGGTGGTCTGCAACCATTATGAGGAATTGGGGTAACGTCTTTAATCATCGCTACTTCAATACCTGCTACTTGTAGAGCACGTATAGCTGTTTCTCTACCTGAACCAGGTCCTTTAACATAACAATCAACTTCTTTTAGACCATGTTCCAATGCAGCTTCAGCAGCTTTTTCAGCAGCCATTTGCGCAGCAAAAGGTGTGCTTTTCCTTGAACCTTTAAAGCCAAGAGCTCCAGCACTTGCCCAAGATATAGTGTTACCTTCTTTATCGGTAATAGTCACAATAGTATTGTTAAATGTAGACTGAATGTGAGCTACGCCAAAGTCAACTTTTCTTTTATCTCTTTTTTTAGTACGTGCCTTTGTTTTACCTGCCATTAGACATTACCTCCTTTACTTCTTTTTAGCGACAGCCCCTCTATTAGGGCCTTTTCTTGTTCTTGCATTATTCTTAGTATTTTGTCCACGAACAGGAAGACCTCTTCTATGACGGATACCTCTATACGAATTAATTTCGATTAAACGTTTAATATTCAGTGATACTTCTCTTCTTAAATCACCTTCAACGTTAACATTTTTACCAATTTCATCACGCAAACTATTAACTTCTTCTTCTGAAAGATCTTTAACTCTTGTGTCTGGATTAATTCCAGTAGCAGCTAAGATCTTATTAGCTGTAACACGTCCAATTCCGAAAACGTAAGTTAAGGAAACCTCAACTCTTTTGTCTTTTGGAATATCAACACCAGCAATACGTGCCATTTTTACACCTCCAATATTTTTTACCCTTGTACCTGCTTATGTTTAAGGTTTTCGCAAATTACCATTACTTTGCCTTTTCTCTTAATCACTTTACACTTTTCACAAATGGGCTTAACAGATGCTCTAACTTTCATTATAAACCCTCCTTTTCTTATTTATACCTATAAGTGATACGTCCCTTTGTCAAATCATAGGGAGACAGTTCCAATTTAACTCTGTCTCCAGGCAGTATTCTAATAAAATTAACTCTAATCTTACCAGAGATATGCGCTAAGACTTGATGACCATTATCCAATTCAACTTTAAACATTGCGTTTGGAAGTGAATCTAATATAACACCTTCAACTTCAATTACATCTTGTTTGGACACTTAATCATCTCCTTTTCATTCTTTTCCTGAAACTCCCTTATGTGACGGGCTATTTCACTGTTTTGAAGCATTTTCCCTCGTTGTAGCTTATCACGTAACACATCTTTAATTATAACACTTATTTCGATATGTTTGATATTTTTTTTAATAGGATTGGCTAAAAACCTATACACACCTTCCACAACATGGTTAAAACGCTGATTTTCTTCAATTTTAAGAACTTTCTTACCTTTAATACTATTTATTACCATGCCTGTACTATTCAATTTCTTTACCCTTAGTTAGAATAACCGGTTCAGATTCTGTTATTAGTATAGTATGTTCATAATGTGCAGAAGGTTTATTATCTTTTGTTACTACTGTCCATCCATCATCAAGGATGATAATTGACTCAGTACCCATGTTAACCATAGGCTCTATAGCTAAGGTCATACCAGGTTCAAGTAGTGGTCCTCTTCCAGGAGGTCCATAGTTTGGAATTGCTGGATCTTCATGAAGCTCAGCTCCAATCCCATGACCAACAAATTCTCTTACTATAAAAAAACCTGCCTCAAGAACTACTTTTTCAATGCTATGAGAAATATCACCTAAACGATTTCCTGCTTTTGCCATTTTAAAACCTTCAAAAAAGCTTTTCTCGGTGATTTCAATCAACCTTGCTTTCTCTTCTGAAATGGTTCCAACTGCCGCGGTAAAAGCTGCATCTCCATGATATCCAAGATAGTATGCACCAACATCAATGCTGACTATCTCTCCCTCCCTTAGCTTTCTTTTGTTTGGAATGCCGTGAATAACTTGTTCATCAACCGAGGCACATATTGTACGCGGGAAACCTCCGTAACCTTTAAAGCTTGGCGTGGCGCCTAACTTTCTGATTAGTTGCTCAGCTTGATTATCAAGTTCTATTAGGGAGATACCAGGTTCAATAAGTCCCTTTAATTTATCATGAACCAAACCCACTATTTTGCCTGCTTCTTTCATTTTTAAAATGCTTTCGGAATTCTTAATTGTTATCAATATAATTACCCCTTCAAACAAGCTAATATAGCTTTGGTTGCTTCTGTTACTTCAACATCACCTTTTATATTACACAATAGTTTCTTATCATCGTAATATTTAATTAAGGGTTTTGTTTTTTCTTCATATATTTTAAGTCTATTAACTACTGTCTTGTCGTTGTCATCTTCTCTAACACTTAATGTGCAATTACAGTAATCACACACGCCCTTATTCTTTGGAGGATTAGTTATAAGGTTAAAAGAAGCACCGCAGTTCTTACATAACAGTCTTTTACTCAGTCTGCCGATAATAACATTTGAGTCGACATCTAGATTGATTACTTTTTCGAGCTTGCACCCTAAACTATCCAACAATATCTCCAAAGCATCGCCTTGCCCTATTGTTCTTGGATAACCATCAAGAATGAAACCTTTTTTGCAATCGTCTTTTCTTAGTCTTCTCGCAACAATTCTATTTGTTAAATCATCTGGTACCAGCTGACCTTTATTAATTGCTAGCTGCAGCTCGTCACCTAATTCATCATTGATCTCCATGGCTTGTCTGAAAATATCTCCAGAAGAAATATGTGGTATTTGGAACTCTCTAGCTAATATTTTAGCCTGAGTTCCTTTTCCTGAGCCAGGAGGTCCCATAATTAAAAGGAACATTATTTCATGAATCCTTGATAGTGTCTGATCAGTAATTGTGACTCCATTTGTTTCATAGTGTCCAAAGCAACTCCAACTGCAATCAATAAACTTGTTCCTCCAAATTGCAGAGAAGCTCCACCGACCAAGCCTCCTAGGATATTGGGTATTACTGCAACAAGAGCTAAGAAGAAGGCACCGAACAGAGTAATTCTGTTTAATATCTTTCCAAAAGCTTCCGCTGTAGGTTTACCCGGTCTAATTCCTGGAATAAAACCTCCATTTTTCTTCAAGTTGTCTGCTACATCATTGATGTTAAAAGCGATAATTGAATAGAAGAATGTAAAGGCTATAATAAATAGGATATAAAACAATGTGTAGATTGGAGTGTTGACGCCTAACCATTTCTGAAAGAAGGTTGCAACGTTACTACCACTAAAAAACATTGATATTATTGTTCCTGGAAGTACTAAAATTGATGAAGCAAAGATAATTGGAATTACTCCAGCTTGGTTTAGTTTCATTGGAATGAAACTACTTTGTCCACCATAAATTTTTCTACCGACTACTTTTTTTGCATAATGTATTGGCACTTTACGTTCACCTTGTGTAACGATAATTATTCCGACAACAGCTAGCAATAATGTAATAGGTAATAGAATAGATAAATAGAATTGCAAGTCCTTATAGAATACATCTCCTGTACCCACAAAAGTTCCTAGCACAGTACTAATACTTGATGGAATCTTCGCTATAATACCAATGAAGATTATCAAGGATATTCCATTTCCAATTCCTCTTTCATTTATTTGTTCGCCTAACCACATCAACAACATTGTTCCTGCTGTCAAAGTGGCGATACTAACAATCCAAGTATAAGCAGAAGGAACAAGGAAAGCGTTGTAGGAATTAATAAAAATTGTAATACCTACAGCTTGTACTAAAGCTAACATTACGGTCATGTATCTAGTCCATTGTTTTATCTTGTTTTGGTCATCCTTGGAAATTTCTTTTAATTTTTCAAATGCTGCTGTCAATAATGTCATGATGATAGAAGCATTGATGTAAGGAGTAATAGATAAAGCAAATATTGTAAATCTGCTTAATGATCCACCTGAAAATGTATCTATAATGCTTAGTATTCCATTGTTACTGAATACTTTGCTTAATATTTCAGGGTTTACTCCTGGTACTGGTATGTATGATCCGAAACGAACAAGTAAAAGTATCAATAAAGTAAAGATAATCTTACTTCTGATTTCTTTTACTTTCAAAGCATTTACAACAGTTTCCAACATGTTAGATTACCTCTACTTTTCCTCCGGCAGCTTCAATTTTAGCTTTTGCTGATTCACTAACAATAGCGCATTGTACAGTTAGTGCTTTAGTAAGTTCTCCGTTGCCTAGAATTTTTATTCCACTTAAAGTTTTATTTACTAATCTTTTGCTGAGAATGTCTTCAGTTGTTACAACTGAGCCATTTTCAAATGCATTTAATGCACCTACATTTACTATCGCATAATTCTTTGCGAATATATTTGTAAAACCTCTTTTAGGAACTCTTCTAATCAAAGGCATTTGTCCACCTTCAAAGCCGACTCTGCGACTATATCCAGATCTTGACTTTTGACCATCTTGTCCTCTGCCTGAACGCCCTCCAGTTCCTGAACCGATACCTCTACCGACTCTTTTAGAAACTTTCTTGGCTCCTATTCCAGGGCTTAATTCATGAAGTTTCATGCTGACCCTCCTATATTTCTTCTGTTTTCACCAAATGGGCTACTTTGTTAATTTTACCTTCAATATCTGGTGTCATCTTTTGTATTACAGTGCTACTAATCTTACCTAAGCCTAGTGCTTTTACTGTATCTTTTTGTCTTTGTGTTTGGCCGATGACACTTTTAACTAAAGTTATTTTCACTTCTTTCATGTCCGACCTCCTATTTCCACAGTTCTTCAATAGTTTTACCACGTAGTCTTGCAACTTCTCCAGCTCTCTTCAATGAAGCAAGCCCTGCGATTGTTGCATAAACCATGTTGTTTTTATTTGAAGAACCTTGTGATTTTGTTAAAATATTTTTTATTCCTGCTAATTCTAAAACTGAACGGGCAGGTCCGCCTGCAATTACTCCAGTACCACCTGCAGCAGGTTTCATCCAAACTGCTCCAGCACCAAATTTGCCAACAACTTCATGAGGAATTGTTGTATTAACAATAGGCACATGAATAATGTTCTTTTTAGCGTCTTCAACGGCTTTCTTAATAGCTGTAGGAACTTCTTGGGCTTTGCCATGTCCTACGCCAACTCTTCCTTCGCCGTCGCCGATAACTACTAAAGCACTAAAGCTAAAGCGGCGTCCACCTTTAACAACTTTAGCTACTCTATTAATATTTACTACTTTTTCAGTAAATTCTTGTTTTTTATCTTCAGCGTGCACGTTTTTCCCTCCTTTGGTTAAAATTCTAATCCGCCTTCTCTTGCTCCATCAGCCAAGGCTTGTACTCTTCCGTGGTAAATATAACCGCTTCTGTCGAAGACTACAGCTTTAACACCTGCTGCTATTGCTTTTTCTGCTATAAGTTTTCCAACTCTATTAGCAGTTTCCTTGTTTGAAGTTCCATCTTTAATTTCTAAAGATGTAGCAGCAACCAAAGTATTTTGTGCAACATCATCGATGATTTGAGCATGGATATGTCTTAAGCTTCTAAAAACACAAAGTCTTGGATATTCAGCTGTTCCACTGATTTTATTTCTTATTCTTCTATGTTTCTTTGAACGAATTTCTTTTCTATCAATATTTTTAATCAAAACACTTACTCCTTTCTTATCTATTTGGAGCCAGTTTTACCGACTTTTCTCTTAACCTGCTCAGTACTGTACTTGATACCTTTACCTTTGTAAGGCTCTGGTGGTCTTACTTTACGTACGTTTGCAGCGAAAGCTCCGACAACTTGCTTATCTATACCTGAGATAATAATCTTCGTAGGTTGTGGAACCTCGACATTAAGATCTTTTGGTATTTCCATAACGACTGGGTGAGAATATCCTGCATTAATGACTAAATTGCCATCAGACAAGCTTGATTTATAACCAACACCAATCATTTCTAATTCTTTAGTAAATTTAGTGCTTACACCACTAACCATGTTAGCTATTAAAGCTCTAGTTAAGCCGTGTAATGCTCTATTATCTTTACTGTTGTTAGGTCTTGCAACTTTTAATATGCCATCTTCTAAAGTGATGATCATATTGCTGTTGAAAGTGTATTCCAATTGTCCATGTGGTCCTTTAACTGATACAAATGTGCCGTCAATTTTAACTTCGACACCTTCTGGTACAACCACTGGAGCATTTCCTATTCTTGACATATCTTTTCCTCCTTATGGTTTACCAGACATAACAGAGAACTTCTCCGCCCATGCCTTCTCTTCTAGCTTTTTTATCAGTCATTATTCCTTGAGATGTTGAAAGTACTGCTACTCCTAAACCTCCAAGAACCTTTGGTATATCTTCCTTGCCTACATAAACTCTAAGGCTCGGTTTGCTTATTCTCTTTAAACCAGATATTACTCTAGTTTTTTGATCATATTTTAAATAAACACGAATATTTTTCTTAATAGTTTCTTCTTCCTTGATTACTTCAAAATCTTTGATGAATCCTTCATCTTTCAATATTTGTGTTAAAGAAAGTTTGATGTTTGAAGCTGGAATATCCACTGACTTCTTCATTGCTGTATTCGCATTACGCACTCTTGTTAAAAAATCCGCTATAGGATCTGTCATTACCATTTAAAAACCTCCTTTCAAAGTTTATGCTTACCAACTAGCTTTTCTTACTCCTGGTAATTCTCCTTGGCTTGCATGTTTTCTGAAACATATTCTGCAGATACCAAATTTTCTCATATAAGCATGTGGTCTTCCGCAGATTTTACAACGATTGTATGCTTGTACTTGAAATTTAGGAGTTCTCTTTTGACTTACTTTTAACGATGTTTTAGCCATTATTATCCTCCTTATTGTTTAGCAAAAGGAGTGCCGAATTTAACGAGCAACTCTTTTGCTTCTTCATCTGTTTTAGCTGTTGTAATAAAAGTTATATTCATACCTCTCATTTTATCAACTTTATCATAATCTATTTCAGGAAAAATCAATTGTTCTTTGATTCCAACAGTATAGTTTCCTCTACCATCGAATCCATTGTTTGAAATTCCTTTAAAATCACGAACCCTTGGCAAGGAAGCGTTAACAAAACGATCCAAGAACTCATACATTCTTTCCCCTCTTAATGTAACCTTGACTCCAATAGGCATTCCTTCTCTTAACTTGAAGGTAGCTATTGATTTTTTAGCCTTGGTAATTATAGGTTTTTGTCCTGAAATTTGAGTTATTTCACTAACAACACTTTCTAATGCTTTTGAATTATGTACTGCTTCACCAACACCTACGTTAATAACAATTTTATTCATTTTTGGAACCATGTTTAGGTTCTTATATGAAAATTGTTCCATCATAGCAGGTATTATATCTTTTTTGTACAAATCTTTTAATCTAGCCAATATAGGGTCCTCCTTCCTACACTAATTCTTTTTCGCATTTTTTACAAACACGAGTTTTCTTGTCTCCGTCTATTTTTTGTCCGTAACGAACGCCCCTTTTGCAAGCTGGGCAATATAGAAGAACATTTGAAGCATCAATTGGCGCTTCTTTTTCTAAGATTCCACCTTGTGGATTCTTTTGTGTGCCTTTAGTATGTTTCTTGACTTTATTTACGCCTTCAACTAAAACTTTTCCAGTTGTTGGATAACTTACAAGAACCTTACCTGTTTTCTTTTTATCTTTACCAGAGATTATTTCTACTTTATCTCCTTTTTTAACATGTAACTTAGATGCCATTATTTCACCTCCACTATTCTACAGAACTTCTGGGGCTAAAGAAACTATTTTCATATAGTTCTTTTCCCTAAGTTCTCTAGCTACAGGCCCAAAGATACGTGTGCCTTTTGGAGTGCCGTCGTCTTTGATTAATACAGCAGCATTTTCGTTGAACTTGATAAATGAACCATCGGCTCTTTGTATCTGGTATACAGTTCTAACAACAACAGCTTTTACTACATCACCTTTTTTTACAACTCCTCCTGGTGTTGCTTGTTTGACTGCGCAAACAATAACATCACCAATAGACGCGCTTCTTCTTTTAGAACCCCCAAGAACACGAATGCACAATAGCTCTTTCGCTCCTGTATTATCCCCAACTTTTAATCTAGTTTCTTGTTGGATCATTTTATACCCTCCTTATAACACTAAACTCTTTTGCCTTTTTCAAGTATTTCAATTACTCGAAAACGTTTGTCTTTTGAAAGAGGACGTGTTTCCATTATTTTAATTTTGTCTCCTACTAAACATTCATTTAATTCGTCATGCGCCTTGAACTTTGTTGACACTCTATAACGCTTGTGGTAAATAGGGTGCTTTTTAAAAGTTTCAATTTTTACAACAACTGTTTTGTCCATTTTGTCGCTGACTACAATACCAGTTCTGGTTTTTCGGCTTGTATTTCTTTCCAAGAGTATTTCCTCCTTTTACTGATTTTCGTTTTCAGTTAAAATCGTTTTTGCTCTTGCAATTTCTTTTTTAACCTCACTAATGCGCATTGGATTAGTTAATTGCGCTGTTGCTGCTTGGAATCTTAGATTCAACAGCTCCTTTTTAAGATTATTTATCGTAGATACAAGTTCATTATTTGAAAACTTACGCATATCTTTATTTTTCATTTGCGTCACCACCAACTTCTTTAGTTCTTAAAACGAACTTAGTTTTTAAAGGTAACTTATGAGCTGCAAGTCTCATTGCTTCTCTAGCAATTGCTTCAGTTACACCGTTCATTTCAAAAAGAACACGGCCTGGTTTAACAACCGCTACCCAATACTCAGGTGATCCTTTACCTTTACCCATACGAGTTTCAGCAGGTTTTTGAGTGATTGGTCTGTCTGGGAATATTTTTATCCAGACTTTTCCGCCTCTTTTGATGTATCTTGTCATAGCAATACGGGCTGCTTCAATTTGTCTTGATGTAACCCATGCTGGAGATGTAGCTTGCAAACCAAAGTCGCCATAAGTAACTTGAGTTCCGCCTTTAGATTTACCTTCCATTTTCCTAGGACGATGAGGTCTTCTGAATTTTACTCTTTTCGGCATTAACATGATTACTCATCCTCCTTCTCTACTCTTTTTTTCCTGGTAGGAAGAACTTCACCTAAGTAAACCCAAGTTTTAACACCTATTTTACCGTAAGTAGTATCAGCTTCAGCAGTAGCATAAACAACATTAGCACGTAATGTATGTAGAGGCACTTTACCTTCACTATACCATTCAGTTCTTGCAATCTCAGCTCCGCCAAGACGGCCAGATACTGCAACTTTAATTCCACCAGCACCAAATTTCATAGCTTTTTGCACTGATTGTTTTACAGCTTTTCTAAAAGATACTCTTTTTTCAAGTTGTAAAGCAATGTTTTCAGCTACTAATTGAGCTTCGATTTCTGGTTTTTTCACTTCGATAACTTTTATATTAACTTGGTTCTTAGTGATACCTTTTAAAGCAACTCTTAAGTTGTCTATTTCTGAACCACCACGACCAATTACAATACCAGGTTTACCTGTGTGAATTATGATTGTTATTCTATTACCAACACGTTCGATATCAATATGGGAAATACCTGCATGGTACAGTTTCTTTTTAACAAATTCTCTTATCTTAACATCTTCAAGGAAGAAATTTTGATAATCTTTATTGTTACCGAACCACTTAGCATTCCAGTCCTGTGTGATACCTAAACGTATGGACTTTGGATGTACTTTTTGACCCACAGTTATACCTCCTTCGTTTTAACTACCACTGTAATATGGCTTGTTCTTTTTAAAATTCTATCTGCACTACCTCTTGCTCTAGGTTTAAATCTCTTAAGAGTTGGCCCCTCATCAATATAGATTTCTGAAATATATAGAGCATCTTTATTTAAGTTATTATTAGTCTCGGCATTGCTCATAGCTGAGTTTAGAGTTTTAAGTAAAAAACCGGCAGCTTTTCTAGGAGTGAATTTTAAAATCCCCATAGCTTCCCTGACACCTTTACCTCTAACTTCATTAGCAACACTTCTTACCTTAAGAGGAGAGATACGGATATATTTCATAACAGCTTTTGCTACTTCTTTGTTTTCTTCTGCGTATTTAATCGCCATTTAATTATTCCTCCTTCCTCTTATCTGGATTTACTTCCAGCATGACCTTTATAAGTTCTTGTAGGTGAAAATTCACCTAACTTATGTCCAACCATATCTTCAGATACATAAACTGGAATATGTTTTTTTCCGTTATGTACATTAAATGTATGCCCTACCATTTCAGGGAAAATTGTAGATCTTCTAGACCAAGTCTTGACTACTTTTTTTTCATCAATCTTGTTCATTTCTTCAACTTTTCTTAAAAGTTTAGGTTCGCAATAAGGTCCTTTTTTAACTGATCTTGCCACAATTTTTACCTCCCTTCATTATTTACCATAGCGTCTACGAACGATGAACTTGTCAGAAGGTTTGTTTTTCTTTCTAGTTCTATGTCCAAGAGCTGGTTTACCCCAAGGTGTTACTGGATGTTTTCTACCAATAGGAGAACGTCCTTCACCACCACCGTGTGGGTGATCATTAGGGTTCATAACAACCCCTCTGACAGTTGGTCTAATGCCCATGTGTCTTTTTCTTCCAGCTTTACCTACAGTAATGTTATTATGATCTCCATTGCCGATAGTACCGATGGTAGCACGACAATCTACTAAAATCATTCTAACTTCGCCAGAAGGCATTCTTACTTGTGCATAACGGCCTTCTTTAGCCATTAGCTGAGCATGTCCACCTGCGCTTCTAACAATTTGAGCACCTTTACCAGGCTTCATCTCAATATTGTGAATTATAGTACCAACTGGGATACTTGATAGTGGCAACGCATTACCTGGGCTGATGTCAACACCTGCTCCAGATACTATCATATTGCCTACTTTTAGTCCTTGTGGTGCAATAATGTATCTTTTTTCACCGTCAACATAATGCAATAATGCAATATTTGCTGAACGATTTGGATCGTATTCAATTGTAGCTACTTTAGCTGGAATATGATCTTTGTTTCTTTTGAAATCAATTAATCTGTATAGTCTTTTAGCACCGCCACCGCGATGTCTAACAGTAATTCTTCCCTGGTTGTTTCTACCTGACTTTTTATTTAAAGTGCTTGTTAAAGCCTTCTCAGGTTTATTTGTTGTGATTTCCTCAAAAGTGGAAACCGTCATTTGTCTTAAACCAGGGGAAGTTGGTTTAAAAGATTTTAATGCCATCTTAATACCTCCTTATTCTGGTTTATATACCATCAAATATTTGTATAGTTCCTGATTTAAGAGAAACTATTGCTTTTTTACGATCTGGTCTCTTACCTTCTGTTTTACCTTGTTTTTTCATTTTTCCTGTTACCATCATAGTATGAACTTTGTCAACTTTGACGTTAAAGTGTTCTTCAATCGCATATTTAATTTCAATTTTAGTTGATTTTTTATCAACATAGAAAACATATTTTCCAGTTGAAGCTAAATCCATGCTTTTTTCAGAAACCACAGGTCTCATGATAATATCTGCTGGGTTACGCATTAAGAAGCACCTCCTCTAATTTCAAGGCAGCATCTTTGGTCATAACCAAAGTTTGATGTCTCATCAAATCATAAACATTTACACTGCCAGTGAAAGTAGTAGTTACTCCAGGCAAGTTGTTTGCAGAAATGACAACATTATCTTCCTTGTTTAAAGTTACAATTAAAGCCGTCTTAGATACATTCAAAGCGCTTAGGATATTTCTCATGTCCTTTGTCTTAGGAATATCTAGTGTTAATTTATCTAAAAGAATTAAATCCTTGTTAGCTAATTTATCGCTTAATACTGACTTTAATGCCAACCTTTTTATTTTTTTAGGCATTGTGTAACTGTAATCTCTTGGTTTTGGTCCAAAAGCTACACCACCACTTCTCCATACAGGATTTCTTGTGCTACCTACTCTAGCTCTACCTGTTCCTTTTTGTCTCCAAGGTTTTCTTCCTCCACCTGAAACTTCTGCACGAGTCAAGGTAGAATGAGTTCCTTGGCGTTTGTTAGCTAATTGCATAACAACAACAGAATGAACAGAAGCTTTACTTGGCTCAATTGCGTATACTAAGTCGTTAAGTTCAACTGAGTCTACAACTTGGCCTTGAATATTTTGTACATCTACTTTTGCCATTTACTCTACCTCCCTTGCTTTTTTATAGCAGATTTAACAGTTACGATACTTTTTTTAGATCCTGGAATCGCACCTTTAACCAATATGATATTCATATCAGCAATAACATCAGCTATTTCTAAATTTTGGACAGTCACCTTATTGCCACCCATTCTACCAGGCATTTTTTTGCCTTTGAATACGTGTGCTCCATCGATTGAACCGTTTGAACCGTTCGCTCTATGGAAGTGAGAACCGTGACCCATAGGACCACAAGCAAAACCATGTCTTTTAATAGAACCAGCAAAACCTTTACCTTTACTTGTTCCAGTAACGTCGATAACTTCACCTTTTTCAAAAATATCTGCTTTGATTTCCATACCCATAGACAATTCTTTACCTTCTTGAATTGCAACTGGGATTTCCTTTAAAATCTTTAATGGGCTTTCGATACCTGCTTTTGCAAAGTGTCCCATCAAAGGTTTGTTTGTTCTTTGTTTTTTTCTTGGTAGGAATCCAACTTGAACTCCTTGATAACCATCATTTTCCTTGGATTTGATTTGAGTTACGTAACAAGGGCCAGCCTGTATTACTGTAACAGGAATCATTTTCCCATTTTGGAAGATGCATGTCATACCAAGTTTCTTACCTAAAATCGCTTTAGTCATTTGACAATTCATCTCCTTTCCAATCTTTCTTCCTATAATTTGATTTCAACATCTACGCCAGCTGGTAGATCAATATGCATTAATGCATCCACAGTCTTTGGGTTCGTTGAGAGGATATCGATAAGACGCTTATGCGTTCTCATCTCAAATTGCTCTCTTGAATCCTTGTGAACATGTGTAGATCTCAAGATAGTGTAAATGTTTTTTTCTGTTGGAAGTGGGATTGGTCCGGAAACTACCGCTCCTGTGCTCTTAGCTGTATCAACAATTTTTTTTGCTGATTGATCCAATAATCTGTGATCATAAGCCTTTAAGCGAATTCTAATTTTTCCTTGTGCCAATTTCTTTTCCTTCCTTTCGTTTGTATTTTATACAAGCATAGCTCCGCAGAAATCTCCTAAAAGCAACCTTCCGCTTCATCGCCTTTATAAAACGTGACAATGTCAGTGGTTTTTCACCACTGACTTTGCACATAATACAACGTTTTAATTATACATTAACAGTCTTTATTAATCAAGGATAACTTTACTAACAACTCCGGCTCCAACTGTTCTTCCGCCTTCTCTTATAGCAAATCTTAGACCTTCTTCAATAGCAATTGGAGTGATTAATTCTACAGACAAT
>WTXA01000002.1 GCA_009773805.1 Fusobacteriota bacterium | reverse complement strand
TACTGCTCCACCTACTGTTGATAGTGTGTAGGTGATTGCTGCTGTTAGTGTTGTCTTGCCATGGTCTACGTGTCCTATTGTTCCTATGTTTACGTGTGGCTTATTTCTTTCGAATTTTGCTTTTCCCATTATTGTTTCCTCCTGATTTTTCATTACTATCTTTAATATTAATAAATACAATATAGTTTGTCAATAATATAAATATGAAGAAAGATTATGAAGGAAATTTATTAATAAAATTTATAATAAAAAAGAAACCCTATTAAATAATAGGGTTTCCTCTATAAAAATATTAAAACTTATCTTTCTTCTCTATCGTATGGTTTTGATAAAGATTCAGGTTCACCAATATCTTTTTGTTTAGAGAAGATGAAAGTTACTAACAATACTAAAATTGTTACTATATAAGGTATCATCTTCAAGATAAAAATATTATCAAACCATCCATAGATTTGAGCTCTTGATTCTAAAGCCATAGCTATACCAAATAGATATGCTCCCCAAATAACCAACTTAGGGTTCCATCTAGCAAAAATTACTAAAGCAATCGCAATCCAACCACGACCGGCAATCATGCCTTGTCCCCATTGTCCTACACTACTTGCAGAAATAATCAATGCAGAACCACCAACACCTGCGAACGCTCCACCTATCATTACATAAATATATCTTGATAGTTTTACATTAACACCAACAGCATCAGCAGCACCAGGATTTTCACCAATAGCTCTAAGGTTTAAACCTCGTTGTGTCTTATAGATAAAGAACCACACAACAAATACCATTATATAAGCTAAATAAACCAACAAGTCCTGATTAAGAAAAGCTCTTAACAATTGACCTACGAACGGTATATCAATACCATCTGCAAAATGAAATCTTGTCAATCTATCATTTAAGATAGCAGTAGCATCAGTAATAAAGACCTTACCTAAATAATAACTAAGACCTGTACCAAAAATTGCTAAGGCTAAACCAGAAACAATTTGATTTGCTCTAAGTGACAAGCAAACATATGCATGTAAAAGAGCAATTAGGGAACCAGCTAAAGCAGCAAAAATTATAACTAATATCATAGCTGTTAAAGCAGGCATTCCAGTAGCAGTTAATGCTAATCCAGATAAAAATGCTGTTATAGCACCAATATACATCATACCTTCAAGACCAAGGTTTTGAACCCCGGACTTTTCTGTAATTATTTCACCTAAAGCAGTAAAGAGAATAGGAGTACCCATTGCAACTGCAGAGGCTAATAAATCTTGAAAAATGTTTAATCCATTCATTTTTATACCCCCTTATTCCTTCACGTACTTAACTTTGTATCTAGAGAAAAAGTCTCCAGCTATAACAAAGAATAAGATACTGCCTTGTAACAACTTAGCAATTTCACTAGGTATTCCAGCTGCCGGTAAATTTGTTTCTGCAAATAGAAGAGCACCCATAAACACAGAAACTATACCAATAACCAACGGATGTAGTCTAGACAACCAAACTACAATAATCGCTGTATAACCAATATCAGTATTCATATGAGGGCTTAATCTACCTTCTAACGCTGAAACATGAATAGCACCAGCTAGTCCAGCTAAACCACCACTTATAAACATTGCTATAATTATATTTTTTGATAAACTCATGCCACCATATCTAGCAACATTTCTGCCTTCACCAATAACTCTAATTTCATAACCCCATCTACTCTTGTTTAACAAGAAGTAGAAGATAATAATAATTGCTAATGCTACAAACAAACCATAGTGTAATCTGCCTGTTTCAAATATTGCTGGAATCTTGGCAGCTGCAGGGAATGGATCTGTTTGAGGGAACCCACTACTAGTTACACCTTTCCAAGGTCCAAATACTAGAAACTGCAAAATGTATAAAGCAACATAGTTAAGTAATAGTGAAGTAATAACTTCATTAACATTCCAGATTGCTTTAGCACCACCTGAAATTAAAGCCCAAAGACCCCCACCTATTACTGCGGCTACCGCCATAATTGGTATTAAGAAAATGGAGTCTCTAAGTGCAATAGGAGCAAATAAGGCTACACCTGCAGCACAAATCATACCAATCATCATCTGACCAGCTGCACCAATATTCCAGACAACCATTTTAAAGGCTACTGCAACACCAATACTTAGTATCATTAAAGTTACACTATTAACAAGAACTTCTTGCCAATTTATTAAAGAACCACCAAATATTGTATTCATGGCCCTTGCGGCATCTTCTCCAGTTACCAATAATAAGATGGCTGAGAACATCAATGCTACCAAAACAGATACTATAGGAGTTAATATTAATAGATATTTAGGTGTTTCTAATCTTTTTTCAACTTTAATCATTACGCCTCACTCCCTTTCGCACCAGCCATCATCAGACCAAGATCATTAATACTAGCTTCTTGTGTCTTAACAATACCCATAACCTTACCTTCATATAGCACGGCAACTCTATCAGTCATTTTATAAATTTCTTCTAAATCCTCAGAAATCAATAATACTGCTTTGCCTTTTTTTCTTTCTTCAGCAAGTTTTTGATGAACATAATCAATTGCACCAACGTCTAATCCTCTTACAGGATAAACTGCAATGATTAACTCAGGATTATCAAAAGTTTCTCTGGCTAAAATCAGTTTTTGCAGATTACCACCTGACATCAACTTAACATTACAATGAATATTAGGTATCTTAATTTCAAAATCATCTACCATTTTTTGAGTTATTTCATCAACAACCTTTTTATTCATCAATATTCCACCGCATCTTTTATTACGATATGATTTTAAAATAGCATTGTCTGTTGCTGGCAAGTTATTTGCTAAGCCCATTCCATGTCTATCTTCAGGAATAAAAGCAACATTTCTATCAATAATTTTTTGAACTGATTCTTTTGTTATGTCATCATTTTTAAACATGATTTTACCAGCTGTAACTTTTCTTAAGCCAGTAATCACTTCAGATAATTCTTTTTGGCCATTTCCAGCTACACCAGCAATACCAAGAATCTCTCCACCTCTAATTTCGAAAGAAACATTATCTAAAGCTAGTAATCCTTTGTCATTCATTGCTCTAACATCACTTAGCTTTAATACTACCTCACCTAGAGGCACATCATCTGCTATCATTCTTTTAGCATCTAATTGTCTTCCAACCATCAAGTCGGCCAATTCTCTATCATTAGTATCCTTGGCATTTAATGTCTTGATGGCAAAACCACCTCTTAGTACTGTAATTCTATCAGCATATGATAAAACTTCATGCATCTTATGAGTAATGAAGATAATTGAAATACCTTCCTTAGTCATAGCTTTTAATATATCGAACAACCCCTTGACTTCATTTGGTGTCAAAACAGCAGTTGGCTCATCCATTATTAAAATTTGAGCTCCTCTGTAAAGCATTTTTATGATTTCAACTCTTTGCTGTTCTCCAATAGATAATTGCCATATTTTAGCCTTAGGTGAAATTTGCAACTGGAATTTTTTAGAAATTTCTTCAATTTTACTTTCAATGATTTTTCCATCATAAAGAAACTTGTCTTTTGTTCCTAATGCCATATTCTCTGAAACTGTAAATGGTTTAACTAATCTAAAATTTTGATGTACCATACCTATGCCTTTAGCAATAGCTTCTTTAGGTCCATACTTACCTTCTATTTTTTGTCCATCAACGAACAATTCTCCGTCGTCCTGTCTATATAGCCCAGTTAAGATATTCATCAGTGTACTTTTACCAGCACCGTTTTCTCCTAATAGAGCATGTATTTCTCCCTTTTCAATAGTCAAATCAACTTTGTCGTTTGCTACTACGCCGCCAGGAAATACTTTCCGAATGTTTTTCATCTCTACAACAGCATTTGACATATTAGCCTCCTCTTAATAATAATGGCTAAATAGGGTAGATCTACCCTATTTAGCCATATCCTATATAATTTTATTTAGGAATAGTTCCGATTACACCTTCTACAAAGTACATCATTGATAGTAATTCTCCATCATTATGTGCTTTGCCAGCCTCTAGAACAACTTTACCAGTGTTATCTTTTAATGGACCAGTAAATATGTTGTATCCACCTTTGATTTTTGCTTCCATTTCATCTACTTTTGCTTGAATGCCTTTATCTTTTAATAAATCTGCACTTAGTTTTGAATAAGAAGCAATGCCTTCATTCAAACCTTCAAAGTATTGTTCTGAAGTGAAAGTTCCGTCCATCGCAGCTCTAATAGCAGGCTCATAGTAAACTTCCCAGTTCCATACAGCTGAAGTCAAAGTAGCTTTTGGAGCGAACTTAGACATATCTGAGTTGTAACCGATTGACCATTTACCTGCATCTTGTGCAGCAATTTGAGGTCCTGCAGTATCTTGGTGCTGAGCTACAACATCAATTCCATCTTTCAATAGTGCGTTAGCAGCATCTTTTTCTACTTGAGGGTCATACCATGTATTTGTCCAAATAACCTTTACAGTAGCTTCAGGGTTAACAGAACGAACACCTAATGTAAATCCGTTTATACCTCTAACTACTTCAGGAATTGGCATTGCAGCAACATAACCGATTTTATTGGTTTCTGTTTGTGATCCAGCAACCATACCAGTTAAATATCTTGCTTGTTCAATTTTACCAAAATATGTGCTTAGGTTATCAGCGGCCTTGTAACCTGAACAGTGGTAGAAATAAACATCTGGATATTTTGCAGCTAGGTCTACAATGTAGTCCATGTAGCCGAAGCTTGTTGCAAATATAGCCTTAGCTCCTTGATTGATTAAAGCTTCCATAGCTTGTGTAGCACTTTGGTCTTCTTTAACATTTTGTTGAATTACTAATTCAACTTTGTCTTCACCAATAGCTTTCACAGCTGCTTTGAAACCTTGGTCATGTGCATAAGTCCAACCTGCATCCCCAGGCTCACCAATGTAGATAACTCCTACTTTGAACTTGTCATCTTTAGCTGCACCGTTACAGCCCACAAGAGCTACACCAGCGAAAACTACTAATACAAGTCCTAACCATAATAATTTTTTCATTTTCCATCCTCCTTCATATTATTGAAAATTCTTTCAATCAACTTAAAGGTATTCGTCACAAATCCTATAAGTAAGAAACTTACTTGAAGTAATTATACTCCTTAGGAATAAATAATACTATATGAAACTAGAAATTTCTTTTTATGAAATCGTTTTCTATTTCCTATTATTTATTGCATCAAGTACTTTATCCTTGGTAATTGGCAGACTTCTTACTCTAACGCCTATAGCGTCAAAAATTGCATTGGAAACAGCTGGTGCAACTGGGTTAACAGGAAGTTCTCCCATACCCTTGGCTCCAAATGGTCCCTCAAGTTGAGGTTCCTCTACCAAAATGATATCCATATCAGGTAAATCTGTTATCTTTGGAAGTTTAAGCTTGGCCAAATTGTCAGTAACAACTCTGCCTTCCTTAGTAACAAACTCCTCGCCTCTAGCATAACCAACACCCATCATTACCCCACCAGCAATTTGCCCTTCGGCTTGTAATGGGTTAATGGCAGTACCTAAGTCATTTGCCGCGATAATTCTAAGAATCTTATATTCACCTGTAACTTCATCAACTTCAAGTATAAGAGCATGAGTTGCAAAAGTGTAGGAATAGTGTATCTTATATTCAACCGGATCATCTCCCACTTTAGGTACATTTATTTGATTCAAAGGACTTGTTTTTGGTGGAATATATTCATACTCTACTTCAAAACTTCCTATTTTAGAAGCAAGTTCCTTATATGTTATCATCTTGCCCTCTAAAATCACTCCATCTTTTTTATATTCTATTAAATCATACTTTTTACCAAAACCAGCTTCGATTTTCTTAACCATTTCAGCTTTGAACTTTTCTCCGCAGCCCTTGGTAGCATTTCCAGAGACAAATGTTTGTCTTGATGCTGTTGTTTCTTCGCCGTCTGGACATTCAGGAGTTATATTATTTATAACTTCTATCTTGCTATAAGGAATTCCAGTTACAGTTGCAGCAATTTGTGCAAAAGTAGTATCTGGTCCTTGACCCATAGAGGCAGCACCATGTTTTAACATGATTGTTCCGTCAGCTTTAAGTTCCATTTTAGCACCAGCACCGTCATGTAGACCAATACCAATACCAACATTCTTGTAAGATGAAGCAACACCAATACCAATTTTTTTATTAGGTCCACTTGGTTGATATAAATCTTTAACTTTTTCAAGTTGTTCTTTAACCATGATTAAGCTTTTCTTTAAACCAATACCTGTACCCATTGTTTGACCGGTAATACCTTCTTTTCCATCTTCCAAGGCATTTTTCATTCTAATTTCAAATGGGTCCATATTAAGTTTTCTGGCAATTTCATCAACTAAGATTTCAGTACCAAAACATGGTTGTGTACTACCAAAGCCTCTAAAGGCCCCACCTGGAGGTGTATTGGTATAATGTCCTACACTATCAGTATGTGCAAATGGAATTGAATAAGGTCCATTCATAGTAACACCTGATCTAAAGACAACAGGTCCACTTAATGAATCATAGGCACCACATTCAACATCTGCTCTACCTTTAAAGGCATGTAATGTTCCATCGCTTTTTGCACCATATTTCATGTGCAAAATTTCAGCATGACGTTTGGTTGAAACCATGATTGATTCTTCTCTAGTCATTACAATTTTACAAGGTCTTCCAGTTAAAAGAGTACCTAAGGCACATTGCAAGTGAATGGTAGGCTCTTCTTTACCACCAAAGCCACCACCTGTTGGACATGTGTCCATAATAACCTTATCCTCAGTCAAGTCTAAAGTTTTTAAGAACATATTTCTCATATCATAGGCCCCTTGATGAGACATATGAACATGGATTACGCCATTTTTGTCCATA
Organism: Fusobacteriota bacterium; assembly: GCA_009773805.1. Taxonomy (GTDB): domain Bacteria; phylum Bacillota; class TC1; order TC1; family TC1; genus WTXA01. Next base: position 854,384 of record WTXA01000002.1, on the reverse strand, counting down.
TTGGTAACACAAGACTCTATTTCCATATAAGCATGTTCAATATTTGGAGTATAAAAATCATTTTCTACAATTAGATCACATTCTTCAAATGCCTTGTCAGTGTCCCCACGTCTGATTTTAGTATGTGATGTAATATCATCCTTATTCCATATTTCAAATTTTTTATCTTGCAGTGCATCTTTAACAGACCAAACACCATCAAGCACTTCATATTCTACTTCAATCAATTTTACAGCTGCTTCTGCAGCTTTGATGTTTTCAGCTAGAACTGTTGCAATTGGATCACCAATATATCTAACCTTACCACCTTCGCCAACCATTACTGGCTGATGAGGATTTAAAAGTCCATATCCTTTTCTACCAGGAATATCTTGTTCTGTAAGAATTCTGATAACACCTTCAAGTGCTTCAGCTTTGCTAGTGTCTATTTTCTTAACTATTGCTGAAGGATAGTCAGTGTATTTAATTTTTCCATACATCATATTAGGAAATTCTCTGTCTTCTGCATATATTGGAAGTCCTAAAGCCTTTTGCACAACGTCCTTACCAATTGGTGATGTTCCAACTCCACCTTCGGTAGGTAGGTAAGTTACATCTTCACCTCTTAGTATCTTAGCCGCCATTTCAACTGCATCGATAATAGCAACATAACCTGTACAACGACAGATGTTGAACTTCAAGGCATTTTGAATTTCAGCTTTTGTTGGGTTAAGATTCTTGTCTAATAGAGCTTTAGCAGACATGATCATTCCAGGTGTACAAAATCCACATTGGATTGCACCAGTATTTACAAAGCCAACTTGTACAGGGTGAAGTTCTCCACCTTTAGATAGACCTTCGATAGTCTCAATAACTGCACCTTCAACCTTGCTCATTTTTATAGTACAAGCTCTTTTGGCATCACCATTTATTATAAGTGTGCAAGCGCCACACTGAGCTTTACCACAACCATTTTTTGTTCCATAAAGTTGTAGTTCGTCTCTAAGATAGTTAAGTAGGTTTTGGTTTTCGTCAACTTCAACTTCATAACTTTTCCCATTAACTATAAAACTTGTTTTAATCATATTTATTTATTCCTCCTCTGATCTGCAGTTGATTCCACAGCATCAAGAATTTTTTGGTAACCTGTACAACGGCACAGATTTCCTGATAAACCTCTTCTAATTTCATCCTTAGAAGGATTTGGGTTTTTTTCAAGTAAGGCTGTTGCTGATACTACAAATCCTGGTGTACAGAATCCACATTGAACTGCTCCCTTGTCTACAAAGTTCTGTTGTAAGTCTGAAAGACTACCATCAGCGCCTGTTAAGCCCTCAATGCTCACAATATCCTTACCGTCAGCCCAAACAGCCAAGTAGATACAAGAATCCAAAGTTTCTCCATCAATTAATACTGCACAGGCTCCACACTCTCCAACTCCACAACCTTGTTTGGTTCCTGTTAAGTGTAGTCTGTTTCTTAACATATCAAGAAGGGATTCTCTAACATCAACTTGTAGTTCCATAGCTCTTCCATTTACTGTACAATTAATTGTTTTTAACATTATTCTCCACCTCCAAGGGCAATCTTGATAGCTCTTTTTGGAAGCTCTCTGATTAATTGTTGTCTAAAGGCTTTGGATGCTCTCCAGGAATCTCTGGCACTAGCATTTTCCAAGCATTTTTCACCAATTAAATCAAGATTTTCAGCGGTAATTTCCATACCTTTAGCCATAGCTTCAGCTTCAGTTGCCCGTATAGGGGTAGGTCCTGCTACGCCATAAGCTACTTTAAGTTCATCTATCTTGTTGCCAGTTGTTTTAACCATTATAGAACAACCAAGTGTAGCAATATCCATTGCTTTTCTTTGGCTGAACTTAATATAGTGACCTTTAAAGCACATAAAGTTCTCTTTTAAAATCTTTATTTGTGTCATTAATTCACCTTTATTCATAGCTACTTTACCTGGTCCTAGATAAAATTCCTTAATTGGCATTTCTCTCTTGCCCTCTGGGCCTTCAAGACAAATAACTGCATCCATGGCAAATAAGGTTGAAGCACTATCAGCTGAGGTTGCACCATTAGCAACATTTCCACCGATTGTTCCAATGTTTCTTATTTGTGGTCCACCAACACTACCACAAGCTGCAGAAAGTGAAGGTATATTCCTTAGAATTATTTCATCTTCTTCTACTTCAGTGAAAGTTGTTGTACTACCAATCAAGATATTACCGTCATCATCAAGATTAATCCCCTTTAATTCAGGTATTCTCATAATACCGACTAGGTCTTTATCTGTATAACCAGATTTTCTTTCCCTAGTCTTAATAAGAACATCAGTTCCTCCAGCTATTACTTGACTATTTTCATTTCCTGCTAGATAGTCAATGGCTTCCTTGATAGTGGAAGCTTCAAAATATCCATTAATTTGATACATTTCCTACACCTCCCTATTTTCACTTAAAGCCTCAATTATCTTTTGAGGAGTTACAGGTATATCTTTTACATATATTCCTAAAGCGTCAATTATTGCATTTCTTAGAGCAGGAGCCGGACTGCATAGTGGAGGTTCTCCCAATGACTTATTGCCATAAGGTCCTACTGGATCTTCGATTTCCACAAAGGCCACATCTAAATCTGGAACGTCCATAAAGGTTGGCATTTTATAGTCCAACAAATTATTGTTCAACGGCTTCCCTGTTTTTTCATCATATTTCAATTCTTCTGCTAAACCATAACCTAGTCCCTGAGCCATTCCGCCTTCAACTTGTCCGCTAGCTAAGAGTGGATTGATGATTTTGCCTGAATCATGAACGTTTAATATGGATAACACTTCAACCTTACCCGTCTTTTTGTCTACTTCAACTTCAGTTAAAGTTACTCCATATGGATAAGCATTTTTGGTACATTTGTTTGAGACATCCGCTGTTAAGCAAGAGCCTGAATGTAAATCATAATAGGTTTTTAGAGCTAAGTCTCCAAGTGTTTCTAAAATCTGTCCATTGTGTTTTTGAATAATGTTACCATCAACAATATCCAGGTCTTCAATAGGAACCTTGTTCCCTATTTTGGAGAAATCATAGGCAGCTTGAAGGATTTTTTCCTTAAGTTCTACAGCTGCTTTCTTAACTGCCATTCCTGAAACAAATGTTTGTCTTGAAGCATAGGCTCCAGTATCAAATGGTGCTATATCTGTATCAGTGTATGCATCAGCTATAACCCATTCAAAAGGAATACCAATTGTATCAGCTACCATTTGTGAAAATACAGTATCTGCTCCTTGACCTATTTCAGTTGCACCTACCATTAGTTTGATGCTTCCGTCTTGGTTTAGTATTAATCTACATCCACCAATTTCCATGGTCTTAGGATATGCTCCTGAAGTATAGGCAAATGCTGCCATTCCAAGACCTCTTACATAATCAGAAGCTGTGTTCTTGTCCTTATCAATTGATTTTCGCTTATCGTCCCATTTGAATATTTCTTTACCTTTTGCAAAGCACTCCCTTAGACTCATTGTATGTTGAACCATATGTAGTAAAGGATTTTCTTCATTTACTTTTGTTAAGTTCTTTTCTCTTAGTTCAAACTGATCAATACCCGTTTGAATACTTACTTTATTCATGAAAGTTTCTAAAGCATAAGTAATTTGAGGTACACCATAGCCCCTCATGGCTCCAGCTGCTGCTGTGTTTGTATATACTGTTTTAGCCCTATATCTGAAGTTTGGTATCTTATAGATAGCAGTAGTTATACCACCACCTTTAGCAACAATAGCATGTCCATGTGACGCATAAGCACCATTATTTGATGTAGCCTCAATATCAGCTGCAGTAATCACTCCATCTTTAGTGAAACCCATTTTAACTTTGTAACTGATGGCGTGTCTTACACGTGTCCAACCAAATACTTCTTCTCTATGAAGGTCAACCATTACAGGTTTCCCTCCAACAGCCATAGACATAGCTACTACCAATGGTTCAATAGTAACGTCTTGTTTATTTCCAAAGCCTCCACCAATAAATGGTTTGATAACCCTGAATCTACCCCATGGCATTCCAAAAGCTTGTCCAAGTATTCTACGACAAATATGTGGTATTTGAGTAGATGTTACACAAACCCATCTGTTGTCAACATCCTTATAGGCATAAGCTATCTGATTCTCCATCTGGCAATGTTGTATTATTGGTGTAGCACAAACATCTTCAACAATAAAATCAGCTTCTTTAAAACCTGTGTCGATGTCTCCTATTTCAGCTTTTGTTGCAGCTAAGATATTTTTTGTTCCTTCATGAATTTCTACAGCACCCTCTTTTAATGCTTCTTCAGGGCTCAGATAGAATTCATATTCTTCATATTCAACCTTTATTTTCGATGCTGCTATCTCTGCGGCCAATTCAGATTCAGCGATTACTGCAGCTATCTCGTCACCATACAGGCGAACATTTCTAGTTAGGATTCTACGATCTGCAATATCTGCAAATTTAGGATCCAGGCTATACGGATGTCCTGCTGTCGGGAAAGATATCTCTGGTACGTCATCAGGTGTAAGGATTTTTATTACTCCAGGTACTTTCAAAGCTTCACTAATGTCCATATTCTTAACTTTCCCATGAGTAATCTTTGCTCTGCAAATTTTACCATAAAGAAGTTCTTTTTGAGGAATATCTCCAGTATAGTTGGCTCTTCCTGTTACCTTGGCAATAGCATCCCATCTTTCAACACTTTTACCTATTACCTTATGTTCCATTGAAACTCTCCTTTCAAGAAAACTTAGATTCTGCTCCAAAGAGATGTTGCCAACTCTCTGCTTCTAGCCATTATGGCTTCTTCATCTATGTTTACTAGTTTTCTCTCATCCATTAATATTTTACCATTAACAATTGTTGTATCCACATGTCTTCCAGTAACTCCAAATAGGATATGTCCGTTAATATTACCAGCATCCATTGGTGTTGGAGGATTGTAGTCAACTATGATTACATCGGCATAAGCACCTTCTTTTAAAGTTCCTACATGTCCATCTAAATATCTGTTTGTTATTATTTTGTTGTTTTCAAATAGCATTGTTGGTACTTCACCCCAAGCTACGAAAGGTTTTGCTTCATTATGTCTTTGTAGAATACCTGCAACCTTATACGATTCAGTCATATCAGCTGTGTATCCATCTGTACCAAGACCTAGTAAAACACCTTTGTCCATCATTTTCAATATAGGTGAAACACCTACAGCATTACCCATATTTGATTCAGGATTGTGAACAACTGCAGTTCCACTATCTTTTAACATTCCGATTTCATCGTCAGTTACATGGATACAGTGTACAGCAATACTTTTTTCATCAAGTACGCCTTTTTTATACCATCTTTCAACAACTCTCATTTTGTATTTAGCTAGTGAATCAGCAACGTCTTCTATGCCTTCAGCTGAGTGTACGTGTATACCAGCGCCTAATCCTTTAGCAGCTGATACTACTTCATCTAAAGTACTATCTGAAATAGTCATAGATGCGTGCATACCGAACATTCCTTTGATCATATCGTCTTTTTGCTCTTGGCAATATTTAACGAAGTCAACACTTTCAGCAATACCTTCATCTTTGATTTTAGCCCCATCTCTATCAGAAATTTCATAACATAAGTTGCTTCTTATTCCTAAATCTTTAGCAGCATCAGCAATTTTAAATAAACTACCTTTTACTGCATATGGGCTAGCGTGGTGGTCAATTACTGTAGTAACACCTGACTTAATTTGATCAAGCATAGGTCCTGCAGCACTGTAGTAAACATCTTCTAAAGTTAGTTGTTTATCTAATTTCCACCATAAGTTTTCAAGAATCATGCTGAACATAGTAGCTGGAGGGCTGTCCAAAGACATCCCTCTAGCAAATGTACTATAGTAGTGCATGTGTGTGTTTATAAATCCAGGCATAACAAGTCTTCCTCTAGCATCTTTAAAATCTGCTTGTGGATATTGTTTCTTTAGATCTTCAGTTTTGCCTATTGCTTTAATTACTTTACCGTCTATTAAGACAGCACCGTTTTCTATAAATTGATTGTTTTCATCTCTAGTAAATACTTTACCATTTCCAATTAATAACATATTGTTTCTCCTTTATAGGTTCTTAACATAATAGTCATAGTTTTCTACGACGGCGTTTAGCATACTTTCTAAAGGTAGTGACAATTGTCCATCACCTAGTTTATGCTCAACTACATTTCCATTTTCTATTCTAACTAAGAATGTATTTTTGCCAGTTGGCAAGAAGCCTACATTAGTGCTGTCCTTGAAGTCTTCTTCTGTCCAGAAAATTGTTACTTTGTCTTTGTATGGGTTGCCAGTGTGTGGGCAGAAAATTCCGCAGTTTCCACATTCGTTACACATACCATCAACGTGTAGTATTTGGTGCGATTTGCCAACCATCACTTTTACATTAGCTCTATTAGGACATACATCAACGCAGATTTCGCAGATTTGGTCACAAACCAAACAACGATCTCCGTCTTTTGCATCCTTGGAAGCTTCTTGTAGAATACCTTTTCTTGAATAGATTTCATTTTCATCTTGTTTAACAGTGAATCTAACAAAATCGTTTCCTAAATGTGTTTTTCTTAAGATTGCTTTAGCAACAGTTTTACCATCAGCAACGGCTTTTACTATTGTTGAAGCACCTTTCTTACAGTCACCGGCAATAAATACTCCTGGCATTGAAGTTTCATTGTCAGCTGTAATTTTAACATTACCTCTGTCGTCAAGTTCTAATCCTTTGAAGAATTCTTTTTGAACTTTAGCGCCAGTTGCTCCAATAACAGCATCAGCAGCAATATTTATCATATTACATGATCCTGATATTGCACATTTTCCGCTTTCACCTTTTTCACCTAATTCCATAACTTCACAGGTTAGGTGATTATTGAAATATGACATAGGAGCTAATAGTTCTTTAAATACCACTCCATCTTCCATAGCCATTTCAATTTCTTCTTTTTCTGCTGGCATACTAGCGATGTTTCTTCTGTAGACTATTGTTACTTCTTCTACTCCAGGAACTCTTTTTGCTGCTCTAGCACAGTCCATAGCAACGTCTCCGCCACCAATAACTACTACATGTTTACCTAAGGTAACATTACCTTTATTAGCTTTGTAGCTTTCAAGGAATTCTAAAGAGTCTTTAATTGATGTTACTCTTTCGTTGATTGGGTTGGTGCCTTTGCCCCAAGCTCCAATAGCTATTACTACGTAAGCATATTCTTCTTTAAGTTTGTCTAAATCAAAGTTTTCATCAACTCCGAATTTAAATTCAACACCAGCTTTTTGGGCTAGGGCTGTATCTCTTGCGATCATTTGATCAGAGATTCTAAATTCAGGAATTACATAGTTAACTATACCATAAGCTTTATCTTTTCTATCCATAACAGTAACAGGAACACCATTTCTTCTTAGGAATGTTGCAACTGCCATACCTGCAGGTCCAGCACCTACTACAGCAACTTTTTTGTCTGTTCTTAGTTCTGCTGGTTTAATTTCAGCTATGTAACCATCAGCAGCATTTTCAACTGCTATTCTTTTAGCATTTCTGATTTCTAGGGATTCGTCATAGTCAAGTCTTGTACATTTGTACTGACATTGATGATCACAAATTGTTCCTAGTATTCCAGGTGCTGTATTATCATTTACTATTACTTTGTAAGCATCTGCATAGTTGCCATCGCTTACTAGTTTTAAGTATTCAGGTATTTGTTGGTTAATTGGACAGCCACCATCTTTACAAGGAGCCTTGAAACAATCAAATAATGGTAAAATTGATGAAGTTTTTCTGCTTTGTGCAGTTCTTCTTGATTTCACATGATATTTGTTTGTTACAACTTCATCTGCTAACTTACCTAAAGCAGCAACGTCAATTCCAGCAAAAGCGCCATTCAACATTGATTCAACTTCTTCGGCAAGTTGTAATACTCTTTCGTAACCACCTGGTTTTAGGATGGTTGAAGCAACAGTTACTGGCTGAATGCCAACACCAATAATTTCTTTAATATTGAAGAAATCAGCTCCACCTGAGTAGGATATTTGTAATTGTCCGTTAAAATAGTCGGACAGTTTTCTTGCTAAGTTTATTGTCAATGGATAAAGTGAACGTCCTGACATGTACATTTCATCACCAGAAGCGAATTCTTTATTCTTAATTTGTACTGCAAAAGTATTTGTTAATTTAACACCGAAACCAAGTTTCAGCTTGTTTGCAACTGCAATAAGTCTTCCAAACATTACTATAGCATCTTCCCACTGTAGGTCGTTGTTAAAGTGATGATCATCAAATCCTATGTAGTCGTAACCCATATCATCCATCAATTTTCTAGCAAACTCATAACCATTTAGGGTTGGATTTGCTTTGATGAAAGTATTAAGTTTCTTTTCTTCAAGTAAATACATAGCAATTCTTTCTATTTCTGCTGGAGGACATCCATGCAAAGTTGAAATAGTAGCTGATGGACATACATTTGGAGAAATTGAGTCTATGTATGCTTGGTCAATATTTTTGAACTTATCTAGGTTGTTCAACAAATATTCTTTACATTCTTTCCAAATTGGAGTATTACTAGCATCGATCATGTTGTCGATGAAGCCGCTTACTTTAGGTTTTTTGATATTCTCTAAATCATAGCCTACGCTCATGTTGAAGGCAAAGTCTTTACCATTGTTTAGCCCTAGTTCCTTACCCATAACATATAGGATGAACCAAGCTTTAATATATTCGTCATATGCTTCTTGTACAGTCAATTCTGTTGACCATTCAATGTTATATCCTTCGTCTTGTACGTTGATACATGGTTTTGCAACACAAGCTCTTAAAGCTTCGCCATCCATTTCTTGAATTGTTTTCAATTCAATGAAACGACAACCTGTTAAGTATGAAGCAACGATATTTTGTGCCAACTGTGAGTTTGGTCCAGCTGCTGGTCCAATTGGTGAAGCAATTTTTTCGCCGTTTACTTCGATGAATTTGCCACTATTATTTCTATAGAATTTGTTATCTCTAATACCAAATATTGATTTTTGATCCTTGTATTCTTTTTGCATCCATTCGACCATTTGTCCGAAAGGAATCATTCTCATTAGATCGCTCATGTCGTACCTCCAAATTTATTAGTACATTTTATTATTTAACCAATTTGTGAAAAGGGAGTTCCATTAAATACTAATGAAACTCCTTTTCTGTTGAGATGTATGTTATTGTTTGTAAGCGTTTCTTCCACCCATAGTTAAAGCCATAACAGCTTTAGAAGTGTGTAGTCTGTTTTCTGCTTCGTCATAAACTACAGACCATTTACCGTCGATTACAGCATCTTCAACTTCGTTATTTCTGTCAGCTGGTAGAGCATGCATATACACACATCTTGGACTTACAGTTTGCATTAGAGCTTCTGTACATTTCCATACTTTTAAGCTTTCGTCTAATACGTTGTGTGAAGTTGTGTCACCTTTTGAGTCAGTAACCCAGTTACCCCAGTTTTTAGGAATAACCACGTCTGCATCTTTGTAAGCTTCGTTTTGATCATGTGTGATTCTAAATGATCCACCATGTCTTTTTGCGTTTTCTTCAGCTTCATCATATACCCATTGTGGCATTTCATAGCCAGCTGGGTAAGCAAGAGTTGTGTTCATTCCATAACGAGGGAACAACAAAGCTTGTGACAATGGTACTGATATAGGTTTCTTGTGGCTTGTTGCATAAGCCCAGATAATTGATACGTTAACACCCTTAGTGTCGCCGAATTTCTCGATGATAGTCATCAAGTCAGCTAAACCTTGTAATGGGTGATAAAGGTCACATTGCATATTGATTACTGGTACTGGTGACCATTTAGCCATTTCTCTAATATATTTGTTACCAACTTCCCAAGCACAGATACGGCAAGCAATTGCATGTCCGAAACGAGCTAGGATAACTGCAGTGTCCTTAGGTGTTTCACCGTGTGAAATCTGCATAGTTGAAGTATCTAGGAAGTGAGCGTGTCCACCAAGTTGTGTAATACCGGCTTCCATAGAGTTTCTTGTTCTAGTTGATGCTTCAAAGAACATTAGGAATACTGTTTGATCTTCTAGATATCTAGTAGATATTCCCATAGCGAACTTTCTTTTAAGGTCGAAAGATACGTCCATTAACGTGTCTACTTCTTCCTTTGTCCACTCTCTTAAAGTGATTAGATGTTTTCCTCTTAAATTAGCTTGCATAAAAACCTCCTGAATTTTATTTTTTTATTTGAACCTATTTTGAATATTTATTTACATATAGTCCTGGGATAGCAGCATACATAGCAGCACAAGCAACTAAGTGAGAAGCAAATGTTTTCTCGTTAGGTGCATGAGCTTGTCTTTCGTGTCCTGGTCCAAAACCAATACATTTGATTCCATGACGTCCCATGATTGAAACACCATTAGTTGAGAATGTCCATTTATCAACAACAACACCGTCGTTGAATACGCTCATAAAGTCGTCTTCTAGACCGTCTTGTTCTTTTAATAGTTTGAAGTTTTCTTTAGTGAATATACCATTTCCAGCTTCTACCAAAGTTTGGCAGATTGGGTCTGATTCTGGGATAACCCATGTTGGGAAATAGCTTTCAGTTTTGTAAACTGTGCCATTCCATGATGGACGATCGTATTCATAAAGTGAAACAATTCCGCCTGCTTCTTTAACAGCTGGTAGATTTCTAACTTCTTGAAGAGCACCTTCCCATGATTCGCCGTCTGTAAGTCTTCTGTCAATTGAGATAGCACAACTATCTGCAACAGCACATCTTGAAGGAGATGTGAAGAATATTTCAGAAATAGCAAGAGTACCTTTTCCTAAGAATGCATCATAATGTAAATTCTCGTTAAGAGCTCTTAATTCAATGATGATTGGAGCCATTTTGTAAATCGCATTGTCTCCACGCTCAGGAGCTGATCCGTGGCAACTTATGCCTTTAACGTCAACTCTGATTTCCATACGGCCTCTGTGTCCTCTATAAATTCTTAGTGAAGTAGGTTCTGTAATTACAACGAATTCAGGTTTCTTGAACTTGCCAGCTGGAACTTCTTGTTCTAAAATCCACTGCCAGCAAAGACCATCACAGTCTTCTTCTTGTACTGAACCAACTACATACAATGTATAATCGTCTTCAAGTCCTAGGTCCTTGATAATTTTACCTGCATATACCATAGAAGCCATTCCGCCTTCTTGGTCAGATCCACCACGACCATATATTTCATCGCCTACTAATTTACCTTCATAAGGATCACACTCTGTCCAGTTGGCAATGTTACCAATACCTACTGTGTCAATGTGAGCATCCATGGCAATAACTTTTTTACCATTTCCGATACGACCAATAACGTTTCCTAGTCCATCAAACCAAGTTTCATCGAAACCGACTTTGTCCATTTCTTCCTTGATTCTTTTTACCACTAGTTCTTCTTGACAAGATTCACTAGGTATAGCGATCATATCTCTTAGAAATTCGGTCATTTCCTTTTTGTAGCCTTCTGCTTTTACAAGAATGTCTTGATAATTCATACTTCTTTTTACCTCCTGTGTTTTTTACATAATTTATGATTAAATCATACTATTACCTTCACATTTAAATTATACAGTCCTATGGGTAAAATTATAAGGGATATGACGTTATTTTGTTAATGAAATTGTTTTCATTGACCAATAAACTAGGCAACACCTAAAAATCCATCATTAACTAATACTTTAAAGGATAATATCAACATAAAAAAAGATTCCATTCAAAAAAGAATGGAATCTCTAAATATCTATTGGAGCCAACATCCGGAATCGAACCGGGGACCTTCACCTTACCATGGTGACGCTCTACCTACTGAGCTATGTTGGCAAACAACAAAACTGATTTTATCATAATTAGTGGGCAAAATCAATTAATTACTAGCATAAAATCTAACTGCAGCAACAGCCTTTTTCCAATTTGCCAACAACTCATTTTTAACGTCTTCATCCACCTTTTCATCAAATACAACCATTTTAGTGGAAGTACTGAATAATTCTTCTAATCCTGACCAAAAACCTAATTCCAATCCTGCTAGATAATAGGCACCTAAAGCAGTAGACTCAATAGAATCAGGTCTAATAATCTGAAGTCCTGAAGTTCTACTTTGCATTTCTAATAAGAGATTATTAACACAAGCTCCTCCATCAACTTTAAGTGAATTAAAATTAAAATCAATATTTTCTCTAATAGCAGCCAACAAGTCTTCAACTTGCATGACAACTGCTTCAATACCTGCTCTGACAATATGTCCTTTAGATATACCTCTAGTTAAGCCAAAGATTGTTCCTCTAGCTTTCATGTCCCAATATGGAGCACCCAGTCCAGTAAAGGCTGGTACAACAACAACTCCTGATGAACTCTCCACACTTCTAGCAATTCCTTCAATTTCATCATTACTTGAAAATAGGCCTAGTTCATCCCTCATCCATTTAAATAGAGCTCCACCCATGAAGACACTGCCTTCAATTGCATAGGAAATTTTCCCACCATAACTGATACCAATTGTAGATATGAGACCGTTGTCACTAAGAATCAATTCTTCTCCAGTGTTGACTAGTAAGAAACATCCTGTACCATAAGTGTTTTTAACATCACCAGTCTCAACACAGCCTTGGCCAAAAAGAGCCGCTTGTTGGTCACCAACCATACTTACTATTGGCAACATGTGTCCATCATAATCATAATGACCAAATACTCCACTTGATTCAACTACTTCAGGTAATATATTCATCGGTATATTAAGGGCTTCGCAAAGATAATTGTCCCACTTAAGTTCCCTAATATTATACAACATGGTTCTTGAGGCGTTGGTCATATCTGTCTTATGCATTTCACCATCAGTCAGCTTGTATAGAAGCCAACTATCTACTGTAGAAAATCCTAGATTTCCCTCATTTGCCAGTTGTCTTACACCCTCAACATTTTCTAGTATCCAGGCAATCTTGGTTCCTGAAAAATATGGATCTATTACTAAGCCTGTATTTTCTTTAATATAGTCTAAGTAACCCTCAGCTTCTAGTTTTCTGCAAATATCAATGGTTCTTTTGCATTGCCAAACAATGGCATTATAGACTGGTTCTCCAGTTATTTTATTAAAGAGGATTGTTGTTTCTCTTTGGTTAGCAATGCCTATACCGGCAATATCTTTAATAGCTATACCAGCATTACCAACAGCTTCTTTCATAACCTCAATTACAGAATCAAACAGCTCAAGTGGATCATGTTCAATATAGCCTTCTTTAGGATATATTTGAACAATCTCTTTTTGAGCTGTTGCTATAATATTCTTTTTATCATCAATTACCAAGGCTCTTGAACTTGTTGTGCCTTGATCAAGTGCTATAATGTATTTTTTCATCATTACCTCTCTACAATGAATCTATTACCAATTAGTTTCTCGCTGAATTCCCAAAGTTCTTTTGCTAGTTTGTCATCAAGTGCTTTGTCTGATAGGTTACAAAAACCAGGACAGCCTCGCCATTCTTTTTTGCCTTGAGGTCCGATGTATGAACCGTTTGGTATATCTTTCTCTCTTATGGCATAGATGATAGACTGAGCCCCTTCTTTTGGTCCGCTTATACCATACCAATTAACTATTGGCATAAGTATTTTACCAAGTAGTTTGCCATAGTATCTTGAGAATATATCTGTATTTGACACTCCAGGATGAACTATTAATGACCGCTTATCACTACCTTCAAATTTTCGTGCTAATTCAACACCATAAAGTGTCAATGCTAGTTTTGATTGGGCATAAGCTTTCATTTTTTCATAGTTTTCATTTGTAAAAGAGATGTCCTCAAAATGGATATCGGCTACAGACATTTTATGGGCTAGACTTCCAAGGCTAACCACCAATCCATCTTTGGCCAAAAATTCCATTAATAGACTGTTTAGGTAAAAGTGTCCAAGATAATTAACATCAAAATGTTTTTCCAAACCATTTTTGGTAATGGAATATTTAGGCAGGAGAGCTCCCCCGTTGTTTACAAGTATATCAAATTTACCATATTTGTTTTCAAAATTGGCTGCAAAGGCTTCTATCGATGTTCTATCTTCTAGATCCATTTGGATATAGTCGACTCTATCACCTAGGCCTAATTTTCTTAATTTATTAATAGCTTCCTTGGTCTTAGTCAAATCTCTATTGGCCATAACTATTTGACAGCCATCTAAAAGTAAAGCCTTGGCTGTTTCAAAGCCAAGACCTGTGTTTGCTCCGGTTATTATAGCTAGTTTATTCATTTAAATTTTTCCTCCACTGTTGCCTAAAGGGAATAAATCCTAACATACTCCAGCTATTATTGGCGATTTCATTATTCATTAAAGTGAATAATTCAAGATATTTTATCCCCTTATTTTTAAGGAATTCTTCTACCATATTTTCAAGTTTTGTTGTTATGCCGAGTCTTCTATAATCAGGTTTTACATATCCTGCTTCAATATAGCCAATATCCTTAATTGAGGATACTATCATAAAGCAGTTAATTATCGTCATAGAAATAAATCCAACAATTTCCCCTTCGACTTCAGCTACTACAACAAGTCCCTTGTCGGCATTAAATCTTGCTTCAAGGAGCTTGACTCTGTCGTTGACAGAAAGCTCCTCAAAGTCAAAATATATATCTTTACCAATATCTCTTAGGTCACATAGAAACTCGTTATATAACTCTGCTATAGTAAATGATTCACTAATATCAGCTTTTCTATAAGTTATTTCCATTAAATATGCCTACTTTCTTTTTCTTGGAGCTGAAGGTTTACCACTTGGAGGTCTTCCACCAGAAGGTCTTCTGCCTCTGTTAATATCTTTTGCATTTTTACTTGCTACCTTTTCAGTATTGGTTACTATGTTTCTTACTTTAAGGTTTTTCATTCTTTCAATAACTATAGCGCCTTCAGTTTCAGGAATATCAAAATAACTATAGGTGTCAGAAATCTCAATTCTGCCGACCATAGTTCCAGGAAGTCCTGTTGCTCTTGTTACAGCACTTAGAATTATATTAGCAGCAGCACCATCTTTTTTACCGATGTCTATTTTAAAGCTAGCCATCTTGCCTCTGTCGCCTCTATCAACTCTTTCGCCTCTATCGCCGCCTCTATCGCTGCCTCTGTCATTTCTTTCGTTTCTTCTACGTCCGCTGTCTCTATTGTCTCTGTCACTTCCACTGCCTTCATAAGAAATATGCAAATCATCGCAAAGTTTGTTGTTTGCTTCAATATCCTTTAGATGTATTTTAATTAAGGCTAAGGCTACATCAAGTGATGTGTAATCTTCTTGTGTTAAGTCCTCAACTATATTCATATACTTCTTAAGATCAGTTTCCTTCTCTAGAATTCCACTGATTTCTTTCATTAATGAAGCTTGTCTAACTTCATGAATATCCGCATTTGACGGTATAGCTTGAAGTTGGATTTTCTTACCTACATATTTACTTAGTTGATTAATATCTCTAAGTTGATTTCTTCCGGCAACAAATGTATATGATTTACCACTTTTACCAGCTCTAGCGGTTCTACCGATTCTATGAACATAATACTCTTCATCTTGTGGCAAATCAAAGTTGAATACTATATCTACATCTTCAACGTCAATGCCTCTAGCAGCTACGTCGGTAGCTATCAGTATATCATTTTTACCTGCTTTAAAGCTTCTTAGCATTTGGTCTCTTGATGCCTGACGCATGTCGCCATGTAAGCCACCAGCCATATAGCCTCTTGCTTGAAGTTCACTTTGTAGTTCTTCCACTTGTTTTTTGGTGTTACAAAAAACTATGGCTTTACCTGGATCGTATACATCCAAAGCATTACATAGTGCATCTACTTTTCTGCCTCTTGGGACTTCAAAGTAGTATTGTTCAATTGTTGGTACTGATAATTGTTGGTGTGATATTTGTACCAATTCAGGATCAGTCAAAAATTGTTCAGTAATTTTCATGATATCTTTTGACATTGTAGCTGAAAACAGTATTGTTTGTCTGTTTTCTGGTATTTCTGTCAGTATTGTTTCAACATCTTCCTTGAAGCCCATGTTTAGCATTTCATCAGCCTCATCAAGAACGATCATCTTTACAGCACCTAGCTTCAAGACTTTTCTTCTCATAAGGTCCATTAGTCTGCCTGGGGTTCCTACTACTATGTTTCCACCATATTTTAAAGACTTGATTTGTCTATCTATAGGTTGGCCACCATATACTGGAACTGTGTTAACACCTTCCTTGTACTTGGCGAACTTCCTTATTTCTTCACAGGCTTGTACTGCTAGCTCTCTTGTAGGACAAACTATCAGAACCTGAACATTCTTTTTATCCTTTACGTCAACTAACTCAACAGCTGGTATACCAAATGCTGCTGTTTTTCCTGTGCCTGTCTGAGAATGTCCAATGACATCTCTTCCTGACATGATTAAAGGTATAGTCAATGTTTGAATAGCCGTAGCTTCTTCAAATCCTAAATCCTTGACTGCCTTTTTGACCTCCTTAGATATTTCTAATTCGGTAAATAGTTTTTTTTCCATATTTTTCCTCTTTTCTACTCATCTCTTTCATTATACACTATTTATCCACTGTTCTAACATTTTGTTGTAAATATTCCCAATATTATATATATGAAAACTGTTCAACATCAAATAAATATTCCTCCATGTTGTCATGGAGGAATATTTAGAATACAATATCCACTATTTGATAAAGTTCACAAACCTGGCCAAAGCCTTCGGTAATTTCTTCTTCATGAAAATCATTTTCCTTAAGCACATCCTTATCCATTCTAACTAGGCTATTGTAGAAGGATATTGCTGTATTCAAATTGACAAGATTCAAGTCCTTTTCTATTTCAAAGAATAAATGATTTTCTGCTTCATTGATTTTTCTGTTTGCTAACATCATTTCAAGTTCTTCATTCAGGTTATTGTTAAGGCCGATTTCTTGTCCGTTGAAGATGATGATGCTATCTTGTCCGCTATTGTCCTTTAGGATTAGTTTTGCGCCTATTCTTGCTAGCATCTCTATTTGATTTAATATATAGTCTTTTCTTATCATATTTTACACCAATCTATTTCTTCTCTCATATTTTCTTTTAAGTATGCATTGGACTTTGAAAAATGTTTACAACCAAAAAAGCCATTATAGGCTGAAAGTGGGCTTGGATGGACTGTCTCTAGTACTAGATGTTTTTCATTTAGAATCAATGTCCGCTTCTTTCTAGCATCGTTGCCCCAAAGGAAGAAAACCTTTGGTCTATCATCAGCATCTATTAACCTTATAACTTCGTCTGTAAATATTTCCCAGCCTTTTCCTTTGTGTGAGTTTGGTTTGCTTTCTTCAACACTTAGGCAGGTATTTATTAGAAACACTCCTTGTTTGGCCCAACCTCCCAAATAACCTGTATCTGGTATTTCACAGCCAATGTCTTCCTTTATTTCCTTGAAGATATTGACTAAAGATGGTGGTTTTTTAACTCCTGGCATAACTGAAAAGGCCATGCCGTGAGCTTGTCCTGGTTGATGGTAAGGGTCTTGTCCGATTATGACTATCTTTATGTCTTCTACTTGCAACACCCTAAATATACTGAATAATTGATCTTTTTGGGGATATATATTCTTATTAATGTATTCCTCATCGATAAAGTTATTTAGTTTTTGGTAGTATTCTTTGGTGAATTCGTTCTTTAATAAATTATCCCAGCTATTTCCAATATGGATCATATCTTAACTGATTCTAGCCATTTGTGGAATCTGTCTATTTCTCCGGCTACTAGCGGTCCTTCGTTTCCAATAACAAAGAATGTTTCAGGGTCTGCCAACATTGTACCTCCAGCTTTTTTTATAGTTTTTGCCATATTTGGTGCAGCGTAGCCAAATAGTTTGACCATAAAGGTCAATATTTTGGATTTTATTTGTTTTGGATTAACTCCAGTGTCGAAGGCTATCCATTTGTATTTGCTTACATCGATCTTTTTCAAGAAGTTAGTTATAGCTTCAGTTGGTCTGAAGGCTCTTGTTGGTGAACCTATGATGATTACTTCAACACCTTCTATATCACTACTATGAAAGTCTGATATTTTCTTGACTACTACATGTTTGTTTTCTGGGATGGTATCCTTGATGGCTAAAGCTATTCTTTCTGTATTTCCAAAATAACTGTCATAAACAACTAAGATTTTCATCTATCCTCCTAAAAAGCTATAATTATTCCTTTTTCATCTGCGTACATGGATGAAAGACCACGGGTTGGGACAATTCTAATATTTATTGATGTAAATACACTTAATAAATCTGCTTTCAGATTTTCTGCGAGTGGTGTGTTGTTATTATGGGCTATCACTAGTCTAAAGGTTTCTCCTACATCTTTAACGTCCTTGACCATGCCTACAAGTTTTTCTAATATTTGCTTTTTTGTTCTGGCATAGTTGTATAGTTTGATGTTGCCCTCGTCGTCTGCTCCCATTATTGGTTTTACGTGTAGGGCTGTTATTACTTTCCCTGTTATTTTATTTAGTCTGCCGTTTTTTACTAGGTTATCCATATTTTCTAGGACAAAATAGGTTTTCATTTTTTTGACGAATTCTAGTATATGTTCTGTTATTTCATCAAATTTCAAGCCTTGCTGTATAAGGTCATATAACTCATAGGCTATTAGTGCTTCTGCAGCTGAGGCTGATTTTGAATCTATGATTTCTACTCGTCTACCTTCTTCTTCAGCCAATCCTTTGCCTAATTCGGCGCTATTGTATGTGCCTGAAAGGTTGTTTGAAAGGGTGATGCAAAAGGTTTCATCATCTTCCATAAAGGCTTCTTTGAAACTTCCTGGTGAAGGACAGGCTGATGTTGCTCTTCCTTTGTATAGACTTAGTTTATGTTTGTAGTCTTCAAGGTTGAGTTGACTGTCGTCTAAAAAGCTTTCCTCTCCTAGAAATAATGTCAGGGGAACTATATTAATATCTAATTCTGATTCTTCTTGTGTTGTAATATCGCAACAACTATCTGCTACTATTTTCATTCTATCCCTCCTAATCTTAACAATATATTATCACAGATAAGTGATTTTATCACTTTATTTAATTACACTAAAATGATATAATTTTCAAAATATTGATCTGGAGGAACACATGAGTTTTTTAATCACTTTTATTGAGGGGATTGTTATCTTTATATCTCCTTGTATGTTGCCTATGTTACCTATATATTTTTCATATATTATTGGTCAGGAAACTGAAAACAAGAGTCGTAAAGCTCTTTTTAATTCTCTTGGTTTTGTTCTTGGTTTTACGATAATATTTGTTGCTCTTGGGGCTTTGGCTGGTTCTCTTGGTTCTTTCCTTATTCGTTATAGGACTATAGTTAATATTGTGTCTGGTCTTTTTATAGTATTCTTGGGCCTTAATTTTATGGGTGTTATTAAGATTTCTTTTCTTAATCGAACATTCAAGCCACAAACAAAAAGGAAGGGTAGTTCTTTCTTTTCTTCCGTAGTTCTTGGTATTGTGTTTTCTATTGGTTGGACTCCTTGTGTAGGGCCACTTTTAAGTTCTGCACTACTGCAGGCTTCTTCAAGCGGTAATATATGGTATGGTATTTTTCTTCTTTTTACTTTCTCGATGGGTCTAGGTATTCCGTTTGTTGTGAGTTCCATATTAGTCGATCGTTTGAAGAATACCTTTGATTTTATTAAGAAGCATAATAGGGTTATTAATATAGTTTCTGGTTTGTTCTTGGTATTAGTGGGTATTTTGATGATGTTTGGTTTTTTTGGATATTTTTTAAATTTGGTTAGTTTTTAGGAGGTTGTTATGAATAGTAGGGTTAAGGGTATTTTGGCTGTTGTTGGTTTTGTGGTGTTTATGTTGGTGGTTTCTATTGGTTATCAGTTTTTGACATCTAATTTTGATAATGAAAAGGATGTTGATCAGAATATATCGGGTCAGGTAGCTAAGGATTTTACTGTAATTGATGTTGATGGCAAGGAGGTTTCTTTGTCTGATTTTAAGGGTAAGCCGGTGGTTATTAATTTTTGGGCTTCTTGGTGTCCTCCTTGTAAGGAGGAGATGCCTTTTTATAATGAGGTCTATAAGGAGCTTGGTGACGAGGTTCAGTTTATGATGGTGGATTTGGTTGATGGTAGTAGGGAGACTGTTGCTACTGCTAAGGCTTTTGTTAAGGAGAATGGTTATGAGTTTCCTGTATTTTTTGATACTGATCAGGAGGCTGCTATAGCTTATGGTATTTATTCAATCCCAACTTCTATTTTTATTGATGCTGATGGTAAGGTGGTTAGGTCTATCACTGGTAGTATGACTAAGGATGACTTGTTGGAAGAAATAGAGAATATAAGGTAAGATAAAGACAAAAAGGAGGTGTATTATGGTTAAGGCGTTATGGAATGGTGTTGAGATTGCAGCAAGTTCTGATACGGTTATTGTTGAGAATAATCATTATTTCCCTAAGGGTGATGTTAATAGTTCCTACCTAAGGGATAGTAGTTATCATTCTACTTGTCCTTGGAAGGGTGAGGCTAGTTATTATTCCTTGGAGGTTGATGGTAAGGTCAATAAGGATGCCGCCTGGTATTATCCTGTGCCTAAGAAGGGTGCTGAGGTTGTTACTGATCGAGTTGCTTTTTGGAAGGGCGTAGAGATTGTTGTAGAGTAATTAGATAAATTTTATTCTTTACATATAAAACAGAAGAGGCTATGGATTAATAAATCCATAGCCTCTTTACTTTTCATAGTTCCACTTATCTTCATTCATCCTTAATTAAAAAAAAAGCCTAAGCTCTCCACTACTTCCTAACCTGACACTTGGGACAATACCCATAAATATCCAAATTATGACTAACAACCCTATACTTAGTCTCCTTAGCTAAGGCTAACTGAAAATCACTCAAAGGACAAACATCAAGACTAATCAACTCATCACACCCCATACAATGAAGAAAATGACGATGACCACCACGATTTAGTTCATAAAAAACCTTAGCATCATCAGAAAAATTAATCCTCCTAACTACACCAACCTCCACCAAACTCTCCAAAGCCCGATAAACAGTAGACAAATTAATACAAATCCCAGCATCACACAAACCCTCACAAATAAGCTTAGCATCAACCGGATAATCAAAACCCTTCAACAAACTAACAATACCAAGCCTCTTAGAAGTTACTCTAAGACCATGCTCCCTTAAAATATCCTTATACTCATCGATCTCATTCATAATATCCACCATTAACCAACTCTTCGCTTAAGCTTAAAACTAGTAGCCACATAAACCACAATATAGAAAACAACAGCCACAAGAACAATCATAGCCCCAGCAGCAGTATTAAAAGAATACGCCAAAGACAAACCACCTAGCATAAACACAACACCAAACACCATAGACATAACAACCCTCATACCCATTCTCCTAAAAATCAACTTAGCAGAAGCAGCAGGAGCAATCAAAATAGCCAAAGCCAAAATAATACCCACAATCCGAATAAGAGCAACCACAGTAAGAGCCACCATCACTAAAAGTAAAAACTCCAATAAAATAACCCCGGAACCCCTAATACCAGAAAACTCCTCATCAAACAAATAAGCCTTCCAGTTATTAAAAAATGCCAGGAAAATCAAAGAAACCACCACAGCAACAACAACCATCATCAACAAATCAGCCTGAGTAACAGCCAAAATATTACCAAAAAGATATGAAGACAAATTAGGCGGATAACCAGGCACTAACGAAATAAAAACAATACCAAGAGCCATACCAAGAGACCAAAAAAGCCCAATAACAATATCCGAATCAGTACCACCCTTCCTCTTAATCAATCCTACAGAAAGAGCAGACACAAGAGAAAAACCAAGAGCACCATAAATAGGCTCAATACCTAATAAATACCCAAGACCCACACCACCATAAGAAGCATGAGCAATACCACCACTCATCATAATCATCTTCTTCTCAACAATAATAAAACCAATAACACCAGCCAAAACACTAGCTAACAAACCAGCCATAACCGCATTCTGCAAAAACTGATACTTAAACAAATCAACTAACATGATTACCCTCCTGATGCTCTTTTAAAACCCTATGAGGCACACCATGTGCAACAAGCTCCACAGGACACCCAAACAAACCATTAACAACCTCTTCACTCAACTCAGGATCACCATGATAAACCAACCCCAAATTCAAACAAGCCAACTCCTTCACATTAGAAGAAATAGCCATCACATTATGAGTCACCATAACAATAGTAATCTCCTTATTAAGCTCCCCAAGAAGGCTGTAGATATCCTGACTAGAACTCATATCCACACTAGCAGTCGGCTCATCTAGTAGTAACAACTTAGGCTCCGTCATCAAAGCCCTAGCAATCAACAACTTCTGAAACTCCCCACCAGATAACTGAGAAATATTCCTGTCCTTCAAATCACCAAGACCAACCTTATTCAATAAATCCACAGCCCTAAGCTTCTCCGACCTATTAAACTTATGAAAAAAACTCAAACCAGGCTTCAAGGCACCAAGTAAAACCACTTCAATAACTGAGATAGGAAAATTCCTATCAACACTAGAAAACTGAGGCACATAACCAATCAAACGCCTACTCTTCCTGCCACTACCTCCAAAAATCTTAACTTCACCAGAGTCCACAGGCACCAACCCAAGAATAGCCTTCAACAAAGTTGACTTACCCCCACCATTTGGTCCCATAATAGCCAAGAAATCCCTCTCCCTGACTACAAGATTAATATCCTTCAGAGCCTGAACACTACCATAATAGACATCAAGCCCCGATACCTCAATAACATTCATTACAAAATCCCCGCTATTTCCCTAGCAACATTCTTAATAGAACCTATATAATCGATACCTAAAACCTTAACAACAATCACTTTACCATCAATTTCTTCAGCAAATGCCTTAACTTGCTTAGAAGATATTTCCTCAGTTGTTAAAACAGCCTTAATACCCTTGCTCTTAGCAAAGTCAACCAATTCACCAATACGCTTAGGATCAGCCTCCTTGCCCTCTTCTTCCAAAGCTAGCATCTCCAAATCGTAATCATCAGCAAAATACCCTAAAGCAGGATGAAAAATTAGAAAAGTCCTTTGCGCCTTACCCTCTAACATAGCAGATATTTCCTTATCCAATTCATCAAGTTTCATCAAATAATCTGTTTTATTGGTCAAATAGACCTCTTCATTATCAGGATCCTCAGCTATTAATACCTCAGCTATCTTCTCTACCATTACCATAACTCTTTTAGGAGATAACCAAGTATGATGATCTCTTTCATCTTTGTCAAAATTAAGATCCTCATATACTTCTCTAACAGCCTCACCTAAATTTACAGTCCTGAATTCCCCATCACTAGGTAAATTCTTACTGTTTTCTACAGGAAGATCCATTGCAAAGAAAATATCAGCATTTCTAAACTTTTCTATCTCTTGCGGACTTGCCTCAAAAGTCTCAGGACTTCCACCCTTTGGTACAAGAGTAGTCACCTCAGCCAAATCACCAGCAACAGCTTCCACTAGCCCCTTTTGTACCTCTATGGTAACCGCTACCTTCAGCTTACCGCTATCTTCATCCGTCTTCTCTCCACAAGCAGACAAGAACAAAATCATCATTATCATTAATACTACCAAACCAAATAGACGCTTCTTCATTATTACTCCATTCAAAAAAAAATTATTAATGCAAACGCAAATCGTTCGCATTAATAATTATATACCTTTTAATATTTAAATTGCAACTACCATGTCAGCGGCTTCTTTGAGATTATCAACAGGATAGTCTTCTATAGTACCATCTCCGATGTGTTCAGCTAACAATGGATCAACTGGAATTCTTCCAATAATTTCCAAATCATACTGCTTGGCAATATCATCAATATGGCTTTCACCAAAAATCTTGTACTCCTTACCATTATCAGGACATTTAAAATAGCTCATATTCTCCACCAGTCCTATTATAGGTATGTTCATCATTTGTGCCATCCTTACAGCCTTGGCTACAATCATAGAAACAAGCTCCTGTGGTGAGGTTACTATAATAATTCCATCAACCTTGATTGACTGAAATATTGTTAGTGAAACATCTCCAGTACCTGGTGGCATGTCAATAAACATATAGTCTATATCCTCCCAGATAACCTCTTGCCAAAACTGAGTCACCGTTCCTGTTACAATTGGACCTCTCCATAATACTGGATCGTGTTCATTTTCTAGAAACAGATTAATACTTATTAAGTCAATTCCAGTTTTAGATCTTGCTGGTATTACTCCTTCTTCATTAGTCACAACTGGTCCGGTTACTCCAAAAGATTTTGGTATTGATGGTCCTGTTATATCAGCATCTAGTATTGCTGTTCTATAGCCTCTTCTGTTCATCTCCAAGGCCATAAGTGCAGTTACCATTGACTTACCTACCCCACCCTTACCACTAACAATCCCTATTACCTTGCCTATTTTGCTTTTTGGATGTGGTAGTTTTGATAGATCTGCTAGTTCTTGTTTACTGCCACAGCCTGAATTGCAACTATCGCATGATTTCTCACAATTATCACTCATATATATATTCCTCCATTTTTCATGACTATCCACGACCATGTTAACACAAATAATATCAACTTTGTAGTATTTCCAACAATTTTTGTTGGAATTCTATATTTTTTTGTTAATAAATTAAAACTTTTATATAAATAGGTATCCCCAGATACGGAAAACATACAAATTATTTGATATTATTGTATTATCAAGTTAAGAGGTGATATTTATGGAAAAAGAAATTGATTTAAAGAAATCTGTTTACGAATTAGTCAAAACCTATCCAGAAATAAAAACAACACTAGTAGAGTTGGGATTCAAAGATATTGTTCTACCAGGTATGTTGGAAACAGCAGGTAGAATCATGACCATAGAAAAGGGAGCTAAGATGAAACAGTTCGATATTAAAGATATTATTAAAAAACTAGAAGATAAGGGCTACAAGGTAGTCTAGAAAGGTAGAAGAAAATATGAGCGGCGAAATTAACAACAGAGAAAACAGACCATCAATGGTCGACAAAGAAAACAAAAAACAAGTTCTAAAAGACATAATCAAAGAACTACATGAAGGTAAGACAATCGAGGAAGTAAAAGCCAAGTTTGAAGAAACTTTTGGTGAAGTTTCTGCTAAGGAGATTACTGATGCTGAAAAAGAGTTGATCCTATCAGGAACAACTGTAGCAGAGATTCAAAGTCTTTGTGATGTCCATTCAGCTGTTTTTAAAGGTTCTATTAAGGAGATTCATAATCCTAGTGATCCTAGTAAGATACCTGGTCATCCAGTTCGCATCTTATTCTTGGAGAATAGAGCTTTAGAAACCTTGATGAATGATATTATTAAAGTTCATTTAGATAATTATTTAGAAACTGGTAGTGAAGAAGAATATTCTGCTCTTGTTGCTGGTTTTGAGCAATTGTCTCACATTAATTTACACTATATGAAAAAGGAGACTCTACTCTTTCCATATATGGAAAAGTATGGAATTACAGCTCCACCTAAAGTTATGTGGGGTGTGGATGATGAGATTCGAGATGATGTCAAGCAGGTATTTCATGATATTAAGTTAAGAAAAGTAATTAAGGGTTCAGTTGAAAAGGTCTTTCATAGGATTAATGAGATGATCTTTAAGGAAGAGAATATTATGATTCCTATGTTGGTGGATAATCTTACAGAGGATGAATGGAAAGTTGTTGCTAATGATAGTAAGGATTTAGGATACTATTTAATTAAGACTCCAGGGGATTGGACTCCTGAAAAGAAATATGCTAAGGAGTTTGCTGAGGCTGAAGAGATACCTTCTGGTACTGTTTCTCTTCCTACGGGTAAGTTTACAATTGATGAGTTGACTAAGGTTCTTAATATGTTACCGATTGATATTACTTTTGTTGACAAGGACGATAAGGTTAAGTTCTTTTCTGAATCAAGTGAGAGGATTTTCCCAAGGGCTCGTTCTATTATTGGGCGTCAGGTTTCTAATTGTCATCCTCCTGCTAGTGTTCATATTGTTGAGGGTATTGTTAATGATTTTAAATCTGGTAAGAAAGATAGTGAAGATTTCTGGATTAAGATGGGTGAATTGTTCATCTTTATTAGATATTTTGCATTAAGAGATGATAATGGAGACTATATGGGTACTTTAGAAGTTACTCAAAACATCGGTCCTATCCAAGCAATTACAGGAGAGAAAAGACTTGTTTCTTTAGAATAGACTATAGAAGTATTAGAAGTATAGGATAAGCCAGGATATTTAACAATATCCTGGCTTTTTATTTCATAATTAACTATGTTTTTACAACTTTGGTGTTATTATATCCATTAAGACAGATAGGACAACTGAGTGGTTATCCATCAATTTCCCGAGATAATACCTATGGGAAGGAGGTGGTTTGATGAGCATATTTGAAACATTTACACTAATGTTTTTCTTTGCTACATTAATTGTGTCAATTACACAAAAAAAGTAACTGCCCAGCTTGATCACGAGCAGTTACTAGTTTAACTGTATCCGGATAACCTTATCTGGTTTCCTATCTGTCTATATTATATTAGACCAATAAAACATAGTCAATCATTCTATTGATAATTTACTCTATCTTTACATCAAGCCTAACTAGCAGTGATCCCTAGTCTAGTATTTAAACATATCACCCCTAGATATGTCCAACAACTTCAAAACTACCAGGGCAACCTTTTTCTTCAATGACACGACCAGTTCTTCTATCAATGAAACTATAATCCACAACAGCAGAAACAGCCTCCTTAATAACCAGGGACATCCTACCATCAACCGGTGCAACAAGCTTATCGGAGCCTACTGAAGTTACCTTCACAAACAACCTTAAGAAACCCTTCCAAAGTTCAACCTCCACGACAGTATCAGTTAGACTAACCACCCTAAATCCACCACTTTGATAGGACCCAAAACGGTATTCTTTTATCCCATCATGAAAGACCCCTATAAAACCAGTGAACGTAAAACCAACAAAAGTAATATCAGCAATAGACAAAAACAAACTACTACCTGACTTAAAGCTATTACACTGCAACCAAATATATTTATCAGGAAACGACCTGCCCCAATCCTTTTCCAAATACCCACGACCACCATTAAAAGTTACAATATCACCAGCAATTGACAAAGACCCAGTAAGATCATGACCTAAACTAATAACCCCATGATTACACTCCATATTGGGAATATAGGCAAAAGGCCCCATAATATTAGGAGCATAAATACTCCTCTTTATACCCAGGAACTTTCCAAAACCAACACTACCCTTAATGGCAAAGCCAGCATCATCAATATCAACACTAAAACCATCGATACTAAAAACATTATTGCCTATCTCTACCCTAAAGGGAGCCTCCGTATACTTAAAAAAAGACAAGGGATACCTAATATACCCGCTCTTAATTTCTCCATTTTTCACCAATATATATTGAACAAAAGCATGCTTATCCCCTTCCACAGTACTATACCCTGGAATAAAACTAATAACTTCATCACCAGATCCACTTACCTCTTTGAAGTACCAGCCCTCAAAGAAACCAGATCGACTTGGATTCACTTGTCTTAGAATAGGATTCCACATTCTTTTAAACATTTAGACACTCCTGCCTCTCCTAAATATTTTATTAAATACAGCCAAAATTGAAACTAATATTATGAAGATTTCCAACCTGCCAAGTAGCATTCCTATCATCTCAATAATAAGGATATAATTACTCGTGTCAGGAGTGGTTACCCCAATAGACAAACCAACAGTACCAAGAGCAGAAGCAAACTCAAACATAGCCTTATCAAGAGGTACCCCTGCCAAGGTTAATAAGAAAGTTCCAAGAAAATAGAGAACCATATAGACGAAAATAAAACGTCCAATATCATCCATATATTTACTTGATAAATACACTTTTCCCTCTGGTTTGTAGATTGCTGCTTCATTAACTGCACGCTCAGGCATAAATTTTTTCTTTAATCCAAATATGAATGACTTATACATTGCATAGACCCTAGTATATTTAATACCACCTGCAGTAGAGCCAGCACCACCACCAATTAACATCGATATAATAACTATCAACAACATATCAGGCTTCCAAGTATTAAAATCAATAGTAGAAAAACCAGTGGTAGATAACCCTGATACAATCTGGAAGAAAGCAATTCTAAAACTCT
Organism: Fusobacteriota bacterium; assembly: GCA_009773805.1. Lineage (GTDB taxonomy): Bacteria > Bacillota > TC1 > TC1 > TC1 > WTXA01. Next base: position 826,135 of record WTXA01000002.1, on the reverse strand, counting down.
CTTCAAAATTACTATATAATCCAAAAATACCGGCAAATGCTACTATGAAAATCATTATCATGATAGCAACAGCAAAGAACCTTATCTCACCAATTTTAAAGAACTTCTTGAACTTACCCTTGACTAACAAGGCTAAAATAGCAAAGTTAGTTGTGCCAATCACCATCAATACGATTGTAATAACCTCAATCGGCAAGCTATTGTAGTCAGCCAAGCTATATGTTGTCATGGCGAAGCCACCAGTAGACAAGGCAGCCATTGAATGAAACAAAGAATCAAACCAAGGCATACCAAAAATCATATAAGCAATAAAACCAAGAATATTAAAACCAAGATAAATAAACATCATAATCCTGGCTGTACTTCTTAAATTAGGCTCCAACTTATCAGGATGTCCCTCTGCTGAAAAAAGATCCATAGCATTTTTTCCACCAGCAAAAATTAACATTAATAAAACAAAACCTAAACCACCACAAAACTGCATAAATCCTCTATAGAAGTTGATAATTCTAGGTAACTCTTGTACATTCATAACTGACAAACCAGTTGTGGTCCAACCACTTACAGTTTCAAACAAGGCAGGAATAAAGTCAAGAAAACCTGAAATAACAAAAGGCATTGCACCTAAAAAAATAGCATATAACCAGATTGCTACAACAATAACACTCTCATTATTTCTACCCCAGAATTTCATCTTATTTTCATCTTGTTTTTTAGCTCTAAACAACAATCCTATAACAATAGAAAATACACCAGGTATAACAAAAGCCCAAGTATAAATATAGTCCTCAGGATATGGAATAAGCATTAATAAAGGTACAAATTGAATTATACCTAACATAATTAAAAGCTTAGAAACAAAATCCTGATTTTTTATATAGTTTAAAATTTTTCCCATTACTTCCTCCAAAAGAACAAGGAAGTAATTTTAGCAAAATCCTTACTTCTTGAAAGTACAATAACCTTATCGGAAATTTTCAACTCACAATTTCCCTCTGCGCAAATCACCATTTCATCACCTCTAATAATATAGGCAATTAAAGACTCAGGAGGTAAATCAATATCTTTGATTCTTTTATCAGCTACTTGTGATCTTGCATCAACTTCAAATTCTGATAAAATGATTTTCTCATTCTCCATTGGTAGATAATTAATTAAATTATCTATAACTGCCTCAAACTCAATCATATCTGACAAAATTTCTGTAGAACTAATAACCTTATCAACACCAAGCTTTTTAAAAATCCTAATATTCTTAGGATCATTAACTACAGCAAAAGTATTCTTCACCTTAAATTGTTTTTTGGCTACCTCACAGATTACCAAATTAGCCGAGTCCTTATTACATAAGGCAATAACTGTATCCATTTCAATGGCTCCCGCATCCTTTAATACAAAAGGCTTGGTACCATCACCATAGACACCAACAATACCATGGCTATGAGCCATGATTTTACACCATTCTTTATCTTTGTTAATAATTGTAACGTTATGACCACTTTCTTTTAATGACTTAGTTAGGAAGTTAGCCTTGGCATGTCCACCAACAATTAATATATTCATTAATCCTCAACCTCCTCATTAAATATCATTTTTTGGAAAGCCTTAATAGACAAAGCAGTAGGCGAGATTACATGAATTCCAAAATCCTCACAAGTTATCGCCTTAGATGTATCATAAATTCTAGCAATAACATCAGGCACCTTGTAGATAACCTTAGCTATTTGGGATATTAATATATTCACATCATCCTCGTCAGTTGATGCAATCAAAATATCAGCATCAGCAATATTAATACTTTCTAATAAATCTATATCTGTTCCATCACCTTCCTTAGTAAGTCCACCATAGGAGGCAGATAACTTTCTAAAACTACTTTGATCCATATCTACGATCATTAAGTTTTTATTTTTTTCTGATAGATTTCCGGCGATTGTGGACCCTAAACGACCACATCCAATTACTATAACATTGTTCTTCTTATTATTCCCCATATTTTTCACCTCTAACACATTCTATGCCTTTATTTGAATATTTTCAACTAAAACTTTAATAATTATTATAAATTTAATATAATAAGCATAATACAAAAAATTCTTTGACAAAAAAAGGAGAAAAAACATGAAAAGACCTATCACACTAGCCAGACTTTTAATCTTTCTACTAGCAGCCTTTTTTGCTGTTTTTTCCCTAGAAGCAACCCTTAGCGACACCCTCATAAACCTAATACCAACCTTTATCCTAGTTGCTATTCTACTTATAAGCTTTGTATCACCAAGAATTGCCACATTCCTTCTTTTAATAACTACACTCTTATTTACTTTTTTCTTTACTACCTATGACTATTATCTAAAATTCATAATCATCACCCTATCACTAACCATCGCTTTCCTAATCTTTCTTTTCTATATAATATTAACAGAAGAAAAGATTGGTAGAGATACTAGGAATCAGGATGATTATGAGGATGATGATGAGGACTACTAAATATAAATCCTCTACTCTCTTCTTAAAGACTCAACAGGATCAAGTTTTGCGGCCTTACTGGCTGGAGCTAGTCCTGCCAGAATACTAATGCCTATACTAACTAAAACCCCAAATACAGCAAACATACTACTAATTAGAACCAAGTCTACTCCATACATACTATTAGTAATCCCATTAATGGCATACATCAATAATACAGCCACTAAGAGACCAAAAAGACCACTCACTAAGCCAATCAAAAATGATTCAGCCACAAATATTCTTTTAATGTCCTTTCTTCTAGCACCAATTGCTTTTAAGACACCAATTTCTCTAGTCCTTTCAACAACTGATATGTACATTACCACTAATATCATAATAGCTGAAACTACCAAGGATATAGCTGCAATAGCTGCAAGAATATAGGTAATCACATCAAGCATTTCCTTGAACATTCCTAAAAGAAGTTCTTCCATTGAGCCGGTATAGCCTAAAGCCAGCACCTTTTCTTTTATTGCCTCAACATTATCTTGATCATCAGTTACCAAGTAAACAGTATTAGGCTTGATTGTAACATCTTTATCCTTTGCTAAATTTTCTAAGTCAGCATAATTGAAAAAGACAGAAGTGAAATTATTCATACCACTTTCTGATATTTCGCCATAAATACCACTGACAATAAAACTCTCAACAAACTTAGTAGCACCTATCATAAATTCTAATTCAATAGTCTGTCCTACAGGACTACTCTCAAAATTCTCAATCAAATTGGCACTAACCATTATTTCACCAGCAACAGGTAATTTACCTTCATTAATATTTTCACTGGTAATATTACTAGAGATAGTACTTAAATTCTGAAAAGGAACTTCCTCTTCGCCAATTTTCAATATATTATCTCTAAAGCTAAACTTACTATAAGCCAGTTCCACTTTTTCAACACCTTTGATTGCACTGAGCTCCTCAATATTTTCTTTTTCAAATGGCTTGGCTTCAGTAGCCATAATATCCCTAGGTTGACCATTTGTATTCTCTTCTACTGCTAATTGGTGAACTTCTATGACCATAGGATTAACAAACTCGTTCATAGTATCTGTTATATACTTACCAACACCGTTACCGATGGATAACATGATAATAACACTTGTAATACCTATTGAGGCACCAATTGCTACCAACAAATTCCTGGCTAGTTTTTCTTTCATGTTCTTTAAAGCCATACCAATAGCATCAAAAAATGAAAGATTCTGTTTGCCATTATCTACTTTTTCTTCACCAATGATTATCTTCTTATTCTCTTCCTTCATCACATCTTTAATAATAAGACCATCAGCAATTGTAATCACCCTGTCTGAGTGGCTAGCTACTTTTTCCGAGTGAGTAACTATAATAACCAGTTTTCCTTTAGCAGCTATTTTCTTAATCAACACCAGTATCTGATCACTTGTTTCTGAGTCTAATGAGCCTGTTGGTTCATCTGCCAATATAATATCTGGATCATTAATCAAGGCTCTGGCTATAGCTACTCTTTGTTTTTGTCCACCTGATAGTTGATTTGGTTTTTTGTACATTTGGTCAGTTAGTCCAACGTCTTTGAGTATCTTTTTGGCTCTTTTGATTCTATCTGATTTTTTAACATTGGATAAGGTCATGGCCACTGTAATGTTGTCTAAAACCTGAAGGTGGGGAATAAGATTGAAACTTTGAAATACAAAGCCAATCTTGTTCTTTCTGTAGTTGTCCAGGTCCTTTTCTTTTAGGTTATGGACTGAATTTCCATCTAGGAGTATATCTCCTTGGTAGTCGTTATCCAAGCCACCTATAACGTTCATAAGGGTAGACTTGCCACTTCCTGATTCTCCAATAATTGAAACCAGTTGACCTGACTCGAAAGTCAGGTCAATGCCATTTAAGGCTTTAAATTTGTTGTGTCTGCTTAGTTTGTATTCTTTGACTACTTTTTTAATATCTAATATCATTCTAAATTCAACCTTTTCTTTACTATAATGTTAGTTACCATATAAAAGGCAACTGAAATTATCAAAGACGATACTAACTGAATAGTTAATAAAGTCATTCCTACGTCTCCTCTTTCTAAGAAGGCAAGTCCGCCAGCAAATCCAAATCCATACACTACCATAGTAAGTAGGGAGATCATTTGCACTATAAAATATAGACCAATATAGGCCACAAAGGAATATATAACTCTATTGCTGTTAAATAAGTGTCCTATGGCCATAGCACAATATACCATCAAGAAACCATAGCAGGCATATATTATAAGCATTAGTACCAATTCACCAAGTAGTAGTCCACCTTGCCAGCCGAATTCTAATAACAAACTATCCCAGATCAGTTTACCATTTTTCCAAATATCTTCTAGTATACCTTTAGAGTTTAGTTGTATTAGTACTGAAGATAGTAATACTAACATACTTCCAAAGAACCAGGAAACTGAAGTAAATAGTTTTGAAAAAACTAGTTGCCAGGATTTTACTGGTAGGGTATTCATTAGATAGCCTTCGCTTCCTAGGATGTTCTTGTAGAATCTTAGGATTCCTACAATGAAGGTTAGGGCGATTATGCCTATGGTCATTAGTACGTAGGTTGTTACTAGTATTCCATCAGAGAAAAAGAACTCTACATTTAGAATGTCTAGTAGTTTTCTTATTAGGGTAAAGCCTAATATTACGCCATATAGGGGTAGGAATATTCTCATGGTGCTTTTGAATTCGTATTTAATTAGTTTTGCTAACATTTGAATACCTCCCTAAATAGGTTGTCGATTGACATGCCTTTTTGTTCTTTTATTTCATCAACGTTTCCTGATAGTACCACTTTGCCATTGTCTATAAAGACAAATTCATCAAGAACGTTCTCAATGTCACCTATGAGGTGAGTGGCTATTATGACTACTGCTTCTTCGTTGTAGTTGCTGATTATTGTTTTTAGGATGTAGTCTCTGGCTGCAGGGTCAACTCCACCGATTGGTTCGTCTAGTAAATATAGTTTGGCTCTTCTGCTCATTACTAGTATTAGCTGGACTTTTTCTTTGGTGCCCTTGGACATTGATTTTAGGGATTGTTTCATATCAATTCCTAATTTATTTAGCATATCTATTGCTATCACTTCATCGAAGTCCTTATAGAAGTCTTTGAAGAATTCTACTATGTCCTTGGTTTTCATCCAGTCGAAGAGGTAGTTGGCATCTGGTAGATAGGAGACTATTGCTTTTGTTGCTACGCCTACTTCCATTCCTCCAACAGCAATACTTCCACTACTAGGTGTTAATAGTCCGCTTACTAGTTTGATGAAGGTGGTTTTGCCGCTTCCATTTGGTCCTAGTAGGCCTATTTCCTCCGTCAAATTTTAGGTTGCCTATGTCCAAGGCAGTTTTTTTGCCGTAGCTTTTCTTTAGTTCTTTAATTTCTAAAACTGTTTCCATCGTTTATCTCCTTGTCCACTAATTGTTTGATTTCTTCTACTTGAAAGCCTAGGTCTTTCATTTTTCTAACAAATGCTCCTAGTTCTTTGACTGCTAGTTTTCTTTTGTAGTTTTCAATTAAGTCTACATCGTTTGTTACGTATTTACCTGTTGTTCGTACCGAGCTTATTAGTCCTTCTGTTTCTAGTTCCACTAGTGCTTTTTGCATAGTGTTGGGGTTTACTTCTGCCATTGCTGCCAGGTCCCTTACTGAAGGTAACTTGCTGTCAGGGGGGAATTCATTTTTGATGATCTTCTGCCCTATTATTTCGACCAGTTGGGCATATACGGGTCTATCACCCTTTATTTCCCAAGACATAGTCACACCTCCTTAGTGTTTTGTTCTCTACTCTACTCTTCTTTGCTGTTGATGTATTATTGTATTAATCAACTAATACAATAATACATCACTGAAATGATTAGGTCAAGTGTTTTTCTTATAATATTTACAAGAAAGGTCTGGTTCCCCATTTATTGAGGTAACCAGACCTAATTGTTATCATTTATCCATTATTTCTTATTTATTTTTCTGACAATAAGTGGCATTACTATAATTATAATCGCTCCGATAGCTAATAATAATATATTATAATTTGTTTTTCCCTGAGCTTCATAAATAATTTTTTCATTACCAGATTGATCTGATTTTACTAATTGTTTGTATCCTGAAGGTGATGAGCTAAATATATTAGTTCCATTTATTAGTTTGTATGTATTGTTCTCAAAATTTATTTTTTTTGTAAAAATTTTATGATTCCAATAGGAATTGTTTTCTATGTTATTAGAAATTGTTTTTATATCTAATATCTTAGCATCACTATCAATCAATATGGCAATATCACTTCTGACAAGATGTATTATGATATTATCATTATCCCATTCTAAACCAAATACACCATCATCTTCAAATTTATAACCATAGTCAAAATTTCCTTGTTGATCATAAATATATATGTATTTTTTTGTATCACTATTAAATCCTAACGCGATTCTTCCAGATTCACTTACATCAAAACAAGATATAGGAATTTTAATTTCTTCATCATTTTCTGGGTTTATTTTGAAATTCTCATGAATCCTGCTTATAGTTGTTTCACTTGTTTCTTCAGTAATAAATCTAGTATTCATAGCACTAACTTTGTCTCCCGTAATCGCAATAATAGTTAACGATACTAATATAATAAAACAAGTTTTAATTAAGTTCATTATTACCACTCCATAATCTTTGATTACATCCCTAGCTAAATTTAATATTATTCAACATTCATTCCTTTTCGCAATTAAATATATTTGTTCCTTAATTTAATCTAAGCCAATCAACTATACTTTCATTACCTTTGAAAAACTTTATTTTAGGTAAATCCTTGTCATTTAAATTATAGTGCTTTCGATTTATATAAGAATAAACATATGATAAGTTTAAACAATTATCTAAATTACCATTTAATATATTGAATTCAAAAATAAAGGTCTTTAGACAAGGCATATTATTAATAAAGCTCAAATCTTCAAGTTCATTATCTCCGACTAAATTTAATCTTACTAAATTATTCAGTTCTTTTAAAACTTCAAGTCTTTTTATTTTCGCACTCTTCTCTAATACTAAACTACATAATGATTTTGAAACGTGAGCTAAAGAATCAATATTCTGAAGACCTCTGTTATAAGATAGTGCTAACTCTTTTAATTTATCAAGTTTCTCTATACCATCTAAGGATTGGATGTTTGAAGAAATTAAATTTAGTGATTCAAGATTAGACAAATTACAAAGCGCACTTAAATTCTTATGTTTGGACTTAAATGAGTTTGCCTGCAAAGTCTTTAAACTTTTAAGATCTTTCATACTATTTTCAATATATTTATACTCTCCAGCATAATATTCTAGATTACTGAATTTAGTAGCATCTAAACTCACACTGATATTTAGATTTGGAAATTCAATAGTGCTTACAGATAAATATTTTAATTTATCTAAATTTTCTAATGGTGTTAAGTCGCATATTAGAAATTCTTCATGGATTTCTTTCATTTTATATGATTTATTCATGTATTCTTGTGCTGATATTTGATAAGGTATTCGAATATCTACAAATTCTATATTTTTACACTTTTCTAGAAAGTCTAAGTTGGTACAACCTTGGATAGATACTTTTTTGATATCATTATTATTTATATAATCTGTAATTGTTTGTATTTCATTAATGTCATGTGTATCAATCAATATACCATCCTTTATATCTAGAGGTAATGTTACAGCTACAAATTTTAACTTATTTTTATTTTCTTTTATCATTTATTACCTCCATATATTATTTAACGATCTATTTTTCAGAATAATATTTAAGGGTGCTCCCTAGTTTCCGCATACTCATCTAATATGAACCTTGAATAAGCATTTGCTTGACGTTCAGTTCCTCGCTCTGTAAGTTTAATATCGTTGATCCATTGAAAGTAATGGGTCAATTCATGAGCTATCGAACCAATAATTGATGCAAGCGCATCATCTATACCATCTTCATTTAACATATCCAAATAATCTCCAGTAGCAATTCTAATATATGGTTCATGATACCTACTTATTGGTTCAAAAAAGGTTGCGTTAACCAATTCACCATCCAAAGCTCTGATATAATATGAAGATTTAACATATATAGGAATCCTAATTGGAAAATTATATCCAGTACGCAACCAAGCTCCAAATTCCTTGCAAGCTCTTCTTACCTCAGAATCTATATTTCTATCAAATTTAAATCTTAAGCCTGTTCTTACTTGCTTAAGATTATAATATTTTTTCCAATTTTCTAATGTCCATATGTGTATTTTAATTCCTCCTATCAAAATTATTTATTATCAATAATAATCTTTAATAATTCATAATTCTCATCAGATACTTTCAATAAAGAAAAATTTACAAAATCTATAAAGCCATTGTTTCCAAAATTAACAAAGATCCTATTACTTTTGTTACTACTAAATTCTAAAAATGGTCCCATCTCATGAAATTTTATTTCTATAGAATCATCCCATCTTATTATCTTAGGATTTTTCTTGAACAGATTATACAGCCTCATATCCTTATCGCTATACTCTATCCTATTCTTAACAATAACAGCTATTAGAAAAATACCTAATAGTACAAAAAACAAACCTAAAAAATAAATCATCAATTTATCACTTATACCTAATGATGTGTCAAAAACACCGTAAATGAAAGCTATAATACTAGCTATGAATGTAAAGTAAATTAATACTTTACCGAATGATTTTATTCTCATAGTATAGTAACCATTCGAATTCATACCTGTAGTGTTATCATTTAATATATTACTTCGTGATAAGTATACTATTAAAGATAAAGTAATTAGTCCACTAATTATTGACAAATATGTTATAAACATTTTAACTCTCCTTCTTATCAATTATATATAAAATTAAAAAAATTATAGTCAAAATTCCTAATCCAGCGAAGAAAGAAATTCCAAAAAATCTATAAAAATCACTTTCTTCATTTCGATCATTTATTGCAAATATATAGGATAAAACTATACTTATAAGAATCAAAATGTAACCTAATATTTGAAGAATATATGAAATAATTAATATTTCATCTTTCTTATTATCATAAAGAAAATATCTTCTTAAACCTTTTTTTAATCTAAACCTACTGAAAATTTTCTTATTAGATTTAAAATCAAAATCTAAACGATATGAAAATACAAATAATCCGTAAATAAATAATCCAAAAAAGAGTAGATAGAATGTCATAGATTTTCTCCTATTTATCTCATATAATACCAACTATATATCTTCCCTAGTGCTTTCTATAGTAAAAACATTGAACCTGAATATGCGTTATAATATAACATTATAGATTTTATCTAATTAGGTATTTCTATTTTATATTTGTGTATTTACTTAACAATTCATAAAAAAGCTTATCATCAAAATAGTATTTCCCTATGCCGATATATTTATTGTTTTTAAATCTACCTTGAGCATCTTCGTTTATTAGTTCATATTCCCCATTACTATAAGAAATTTTTAAAACTGTATCACCTATTGATAAACGTCCTGGATCCGTTAAATATTTATAGCACTCCAAGTCACTAAAATCTTTTAAAAATTCAGAGATACTTTCATCAGATAATTCATTTTTTATTGTTAGCTCAGGTTGTAAACTTGATTTAGATTCACCAAATATTACAACCTCAATTTTTTCAATATTCTCTATATTTTGTAAAAACTTATATTCAACTTTTTGCTCACAACCAGTAGTGAAGATCATTAAAATAAGTGCAAATATAAAAAAGAATAGTTTATTTCTCATATTATCTCCTTTTTTTGATGATTAATACCAACATCTATTATCGATACTATCATGCTTAATAGACCTAGCCATCAAAGGGTCATGATAGTATTACGTATATAAATTAATTTATATTGTCTAAATTATATTCTGAATATAGATTTAACCAATGTTCAAAATTTTGCATTGCTACATAAGCTATATTATATCTATTATTAGGGATGTATTCATTAACAGGTTTTTTTACTCCAGAAAAATTACCAAGAAAAACAAAATTATCACTGACTTGTTTCCTACTAGTTATTGCTAACAATAAAAGATAACCATGAACTATATTTAATTCATTGTAAACCAATTGATTAATCGTTTTCCTGTTTTCAGTTCCTTCTACTGATTCTACAGGGAAAGTTTGGTCAATCTCAATATCATCCTGAAAGTAATTCCTCACAGCAAAATATTTCAACTTATCAAACTCATTATTTGATTTTGGTAATATTTCTTCTTCTACAATCTTTACCCTAACTATTGGAACCCTATGTTTTGGATGCCAAATACCTTCATCCACCTTGATCACAATTGCATATTTTCCATAAAGTCCACTTTTTTTCGACTCTTCTCCTGTAAGCTTGTAGGCGTATGCATCTCCTACTAACCAATCACAAATATATTCATTACTTTTTCTTAACTTCTTTTCCTTCGGCATTGGACTCTTTAGTCTTACAGACAAATCACTAAGAATCTTAATCCTCTTTTTCACATGCTTAGAATCTTCATCTAACCAATTTTTAAGATCTGTATCATTCTCAATAATATGAAGTGCTTTCTCCTTAACAAAATCCTGTAACCTACCAAGTTTCCATTGTGTATCAGCTAGTACCAGCCAGAATACTGGACCATCTTCAGGATCATCAATCTCTTCCCTATTGTATTCAACAAGCTCATTTGTAGCCTCTTCTGTATTTTCACCATCTCTAACAAGTTCAATAAATTTATCCTTAACTTCTTCTGCTAGATCACTTTCATAAAGCCCAGCTCCCCATGTTCCCATACTATGCCCCTCCTACAAAGGATTATAATCATCCAAATTATTCAGTTTATTATTCACAAATATAAGCTCAATTCTAGCATTATTTCAGTTTTTTTCATTTATTAACCAATTCTTCTATTATAATAATAATTATCTTCTTTTCATATTTAAAGCACCATAAACACATTCTAACACAACACCCTATAAACTATCTAGTATTTATTCCACATCCAACCACACTACCATAAAAATAGACATAAAAAATTGACCCCGACCAAAATCGAGATCAATTCCATAGTCTAACTAATAATCTACCCCTGCAGCCCTAACATTCTCTACAGAATCAGCATGACAAGGAGTAACACCATAAACCATCCCACAAGCAGGACACTTACCCTCATAAGTCTCCAACAAGAATGACTCACCACACTCACAAGATATCTCCATAGGACTATCCATCTTCGTATTCGAATACCCCTTACTTCTAACTAAATCAATAACCTCTTGGCCTTTACCCAAGCTACCTTCACAACCTTCTGACATAAGACACCTCCCTTAATAAACTACCTATAGTATACCAAACATCTATGAAATAAACCGTATCACAGGATACCAACCTAAAATCTACTACATCCACTTCTCCAAATAAGGCCCCATCTTAAACTTCCTAACTAAACCCTTATCATTCATAAACCTAACCATCCCAAAAATACTCCGCTCCTTCCAAGGCCTATCATGCTTACCAAAACACCAAGCAACCCCAGCAAAAGAATTAGGATCAAAACCATCCAAAGAGTACTTATTATTTAAATAAAGAGCACTAGCAAAAGCCACCTCAGGAGAAGGGGACCACTCCAATATCTTCTTACCCCAATACATCCTCATATAGTTATGCATAAGCCCACTACCAACAAGCTCCCTCTGAGCACTATTCCAATAAACGTCATAAGTCCTGGCACTCTCCAGTTCATCAAGGGAATACAAATACTCACGAATATCCTCCCTATGCTTACCTAAACTAACCCTAGCCCAATTAGGCAAACACTCAAACTTATCATAATTACTATTGAAATAGACGAAATTAAAAGCCAATTCCCGCCTAACTATCAACTCCTCTAAGAAACCAGAAACATCAATACCCCCACTACCAACATCATTCATTCTCAAATAAATCTCAACCGGACTAATCTGACCAAAATGAAGATATGGACTAAGACCAGAACACCAATCCTCACTAGGATTACTCCTCAAAGCATAATTAACCAACCTATTCTCAACAAAATCCTCCAGCTTACGATGAGCCTCCACCGAACCACCTATTAATTCAACTTCTTTTTCTTTTAATGTGTTTTTAAGATCTAACTCCTCCATAACATAACCATGATAATATACATTAGGACCAACCTCTTCTTCAACAAAATCAAAACTACCCATACTAATCTGACTCCAAAGCTTCCTCCTAATAGTACTAGCAGCATACTCCTCCTTATTACTTACCACCTCAACAGGAACCAAAACATTACTCTCAACCTCCACAAAAGAACAAGACACTTGCTCTAGTATATTATCCCTAGCAGCAACCTCTTCCCTAATATATGGCTTATCAGTAATTATCATAACTGCAGATGACGATAGTTTGTTTACTCCAGCCTCACCACTACAATCACTGACAACAAACCTAATACCCCTATTCCTTAAACCCTCGGCAACATCCCTTAGACCCTCAAACATAAAATCCCTATGCCTCTTGTACTGATATTCCACCTCGGCACCAAAAAAAACCACCAAAGGCTTACTTAACTTATTACTCATATATATGGCATACTCTATACCATGATTAAACTCACACCTTTGAGCATTAACCATCCAATAAAGGACATAGGCACTATCTGTAGTATCTGCACTATCAGCATCATCTACTATACCCACACTATTCAAGTACTTAATTCTCTCTCCAATATCCATAGCTACCATACACTCCTCATTACTAAACCAACAACATGTTTACAAATAACTAACAACTAACTCACCACAAACTTCTTCAAAGTCTCATAAAAATCCCTATTAACCTTCTTAATAGAAATAGGCTGTCCTTCCCTGTTAAGATAACAATGAGAACTCTCACCAATAGCTCTTATTTGACCATCTAAACAATCCACAATCTCATAAGCTATCCTAAACCTATAGGCTCCAGCCTCAAGAAGCTTTATATTTACTTCAACACTATCATTAAACCTAATCATACCCTTATACTCACAACTAATCTTCAAGACAGGACTAATAATACCCTCACTCTCCAAGCGATGATAACCATAACCCATCTTCTCTAAAAAATCCACCCTAGCTTCCTCAAACCATCTAAAATAGTTTGAATGATGTATTATACCCATTTGATCAGTTTCGTAATATTGGGTTTTATGTATATATTTATTCAAATCAATCACCTTCCTCAGTCTATTATATGCTATTTTACAAGTTTGACAATCAATGTTCTATCAAATACAATTATTGTACAAGAAGAATATTTTTTATAGGAGGTGTAATAATGGGAGAAAAAGCAGTATCAATTGCAAGACTAGACGTGGCTGAACTAATTGGAATATTAAACGAAGCACTGGCTGAAGAGTGGTTAGCCTACTATCAATACTGGATTGGGGCAAGAATAATGGAAGGCCCAATGCGAAGCGAAGTCGAACCAGAATTACTACTACACGCAACCCAGGAACTTGCCCATGCAGGACTTGTAGCAGGTAGAATCATCCAACTAGGAGGATCTCCAATACTAAACCCTGCCAGATGGTTTGACCTAGCTGGTTGTGAATACGAAGAACCAACAGACCCATATATAGAAGAAATATTAAAACAAAACCTAAAAGGTGAACGTTGTGCTATCCAAAGATATGAAGACCTTGCAGACTATACAAATGGTAAGGACTATGCCACCTATCAAATGGCTATAACTATACTTAACGAAGAACTAGAACACGAACATGACATAGAAGACTATCTAAATGACTTAAACATAATGAAAGAAGACTTCAAGAAACTAAGAATCTAAATTAAGAATAAATAAAAGCAGGGCATCAATGAAGATAAACAATAAATTCAATAAAAAACTAGTATTTAAAATATTAGGGATATTTTTTATGGTTGTAGGGATTATAGGTATTTTTTTACCTGTCTTTCCTACAACCCCTTTTGTTCTTCTTGCTGCCTATTTGTTTTTCAACTCTTCTCCTAAGTTGTTTATGATATTAATCAATAACCGACTTGTTGGTCAGCCTCTATATACTTTTATGACCTATAGAAGTATAAGCCTTAGATCTAAGTTGATTGGCGTACTATTCTTATGGACTAGTGGTACAATATCTATGTACTTTATAGATATTTTCTATGTGAAACTGGTTATGTTTATTGTTTTCATTGCAGTTACTTTCCATATTTTCTCTTTCAGAAACCTGACTGTGCAAGAAAATCAAGAGTCCAGAGAAAGCTACAATCAACGATTCCGAAATAAGAATAAATGCAGAAAAAAGAAAAAATAACAGGAATAATATATAGTTTTTTTTAAATTATCTATTGATATTGTTCCTTGCGAGTGGTATATTACTGATAACAAGTAATTAGCAACGGAGGTGTGCCAATGGAATATATAAAAGTAGCTGAAGCAGCAAAAAAATGGGGTCTATCAGATCGTAGAGTACGTGTGCTTTGTCAAGAAGCTAAAATTGAAGGTGTCACCAAGAATGGTGGCATTTATTTAATTCCAGCAAATGCTGAAAAACCAGCAGATAATAGGCGTTTAAAAGGAAAAGTTATACCTAAAGCCTATCAACCACTATTCGCCAAAATAGATTCCTTAAAGGAAAAAAACAAAGGCAAAAAACCAAGAACAGATTTTTTAGTAGATTTCATCTATAATTCAAATGCTATAGTTGGAAATTCACTATCCAAGGAAGAAACCTCAATGGTCTTAGATGGTAAGACAATTGACAAAAAACCACTAAAGGATCATCTAGAAACAGTAGGTGGTAGAGATGCCTATGCCTACATGCAAGAATTAGTTTCTAAGAAAACAGTCTTAAATGAAGATATTATTAAAAATATTCATTCACTAGTCTTATTGGACAAGCCCGAATACAAAGGCGTCTATCGTCATATGCCAGTTAAGGTACTTGGTGCTTTCCACCTACCTCCTGAACCATACAAGATTGGCAATAAGATAGTTAAACTACTTGATGAGTTTTCAAAAAGTAAAGCTCACCCAATTGAGAAAGCCGCCTATTTCCTAATCAAGTTTGAAGGTATTCACCCCTTCTTTAACGGCAATAGCCGATCAGGAAGAATTATCTTAAATATGAATTTGATAAAAAATGGATATCTGCCTATCTCCATCAAAAAAAGTGACAAAATCAGATATTACGAATGTATAGACAGTTACTATAGAGATACGACAACTGAAGCAATGGTTAAATTAATTGCCGAGCGCCTAGAAGAGGAATACAACACATAACCAAGGTTTATTTCAACCTAAACCTTTCGTAATTATTATTTAAAAAGAGGAAAAAGGAGCAACTTTAGTTGCTCCTTTTTCTGTTTATAATTATTCTATTTTATTTCCTTATTATCTTCAGTTCTCTTAGGCTTATTAATAAGAAACAATGCTACACCAACAATAATCACATTAGCAATAGATCCTAACAAACCTCTAATTTGATAAACATCCATACCGCCCTGGCCATATGGATCAACATAAGGATCAGCAATCACCAAGTTAATTATGCTGCTAGCAGTAAATACAATCGCTGCCACAAACCAAATCAACAAAATACCATTAACAATTCTAAAAATCAATTCCTTATCTCTATCAAACAAATTCATCAAAATACCTCCATCATCTATTCTTCAGGTTTTATATATATAATTTTAGAAACTTTTTCCTTGGGAGTTTTGTTAATTACTAATATCGCTCCACCTACAATAAACACATTAGCCAAACTTGTAAACATGAACCTTAAAGAATAAGAATCCCTTCCTTGATAGGATTGCTCATACATCTTCCTAACTTCAGCCTCAGTCATCTTATTACCTTTTTCTTCAGGGTAATTCTTAAACTCAGTTTCTCTAAACTCCTGATAAGTTGGAATTGGCTCTCTAACCACATACTCAATAATACTATTTGCTGTCAGAATAACTGCGGCAATAAACCAAATGAGCAATATACCATTAACAATCTTGAAGATAATTTCCTTATCTTTGGAAAATAAATTCATTAAAACACCTCCCTCATATACTAACAACATTGTACCAATAAAATTTACTTAATAAAAGTATTATCATCAAGTTCTTTAAATGCGAGGTTCAATTCTTCCTTAGTATTCATAACAATCGGACCACCCCAGGCAATCGGTTCACCTAACCTATAACCCTCTAGTAAAACAAATCTAATACCAGCTTCACTAGCAACTACCTCTAACTCCTCACCAATTCCTAAAAGAAGACAACTATGCTCCTCAATACTATCATTACCAACAGTCCCTCTACCCTCTAAAATATATATGAACTGATTCAATCCACTATCTGACCCGTAAACCCACTTACTACCACTAGCAATTTTCACATCCAAATAATTTATCTTAACAAACTCAGGTTGAAAAGCACCATCAATTTCCTTGTAACGACCAGCAATTACTTTCACCACTACATCATCTTCATTAACAGTAGGCACTTGATCAGCTTCAATCCCATTATATTTTGGAGCAGTCATCTTATCACTTTGTGGCAGATTAACCCACAATTGTAATCCTCTTAGTCTATCTGAAGCGATAGGCATCTCCTGATGTATAATACCAGAACCAGCAGTCATCCACTGACACTCTCCAGGTCTAATAACCCCTTTATTACCAAGACTATCACCATGCTCAATAATACCATCAAGAAGATAAGTAACAGTCTCTATACCACGATGAGGATGCCAAGGAAATCCCTTAATATAGTCCTCACTATTAGTAGAATCAAAAGTATCCAACATTAAGAAAGGATCCATATCCTTAGTATCACCATAACCAAAAATCCTGATAAGACTAACACCAGCCCCATCGATTGTTCTTCTGCCTCTAATTAGTTTTTCAACATTTCTTTTTTTTTCTGACATAGTTAAATCACCTTCCTGCTTAAATAGCCTTATTGAGTTTAATACAGCAATAATTGGTTCACCTACATTTAAAGAATACTGATTATGCATTACATAATCAGTATTCTACTTCATGCTTTCATAAGTTTTTTCATTGATTCAAAAGTATATTTAATATCTTTTCTTTTCAATATAATGTAACCTAGGTATGCTAAACCATACAATAACATTGAATATATTGAGTTAATAAACCATCCTGATGATATGAATATAGTAATTATGATAATCTCATATATAATATCTTTTTTTATATTAATTTTTATTTTCTTTGCTAAAAACAACTCTGATACTACAGCTCTAATTGCTAATAATACTACTATTATAAATACTGTAGAATCAAGATTATTAAATAACTTAGTAGTTATAAAAGTTAATACAAGACTAAGTAACATGATAATAACATTTATCAATAACATGGTTTTTTCTTCCCTTAGAGTTTTAAGATAAGTATTTATTAATAACGCCATTTTACCTTCAAATACTACCATTGGGAAAAGCAAGGACATATATATAAAACTTCCAGAATACTGTGGTAACCAACCTGAAAGCAATACTCTTAATGGATAATATATTATTAAAACTCCTAACAAAAAAATCATCAAAAAATCTCTCATTACAGTATAAATATCCGATAACTTATCCTTATTTGTCCTTCTTAGTAATGGGAATAAAATTATTCCAACTGCATTGATGAATATCATTGTCATGTTAGATATACTCAACGTTAATGATATTTTACCAAATGTTGCTACATCCCAATTTATTTCAATTCCAAACCTAACAATACCAATGATTAAAATACTTCCAATATTGGCTATCATCAATTTTATTCCAACATTTATATTTATGAACATCTCTTTAAAGTTTAAATGAAAATCTCTTAGTTTATTGATTACAATTTCCTTACAACTTACTATTGCAAATGTTAAGGATAATCCTTTTCCTATTAAGTCTGCAATTATGAGTATTTTATAATCTCTTATTCCAAACAGTAAAAAGGTGATAACTAGTGAAATATAAATAACTCTATCCGCCATAGTTATTTTTGCATACTCTTTAATATGATTTGTTGCTTGCAGAATAAATAATAACATTGTGCTCATGTTAAGAATAATAAGTGAAATAGCCACCATTTTAATAATATAACTTCTATCAAAATTAGTAATAAACAAATTAGAAGCAAACCATATTATTAATGCAATACTCACCTGACTTATTAGAAGCATAATAAACTGAGAAAAAAATAATTTTTTATTTAAATCCTTATACTCATCTCCACCATATCTTAAATAAATACCATCATTCCAGCCAAAATGCATAAATCCAACATATGATGAATAAAACATATATAGTTGAAAATAACCATATCCTTCTAACCCAATTAATTTAGGTATTATTAAAATGACTAAAGTTGATACTAATAATGATATTAAATTTGATGAAAATGTGTATGACATATTTTTTATAAAATGACTTATCTTATTGTTCAAAATATCAACCTCATTTGTTATATTTTTTCTTTCATAAACCTATACAATGAATATTTACATTGGGTATCCTTTTAAAACCTACTGAATCTATACTAAGCTTAGATGGTCTTGAATTATAAGTTCTATAAGTACAAGTAGGGTATTCAATGATTTAATTGGATTCACTTTAATTTCTTTTTCTTCTATTCTAAGTATTTTTTTGCAAATTCACTCAATATTTCATTTATACAATTATAACATGATAAATGCCATATTTATCTATTTGAATTAAATCAAAAATATAATCGACCAAATTTTAAATGCATATGGGTGAACCTTCATCACAAAAAAAAATCCTCTATAAATACACCAATACTATTTGATAGAAATTTTCTTACCATAGTAGCATACCCTTTAATAAAGTAGATATATATTAATATTACCTTTATTTTTATAATTATCTTTAATACTCTAATTATAATACTTTCTAAAACTATACTATTACCCCTTTCTTTTTAAAGCTCTCAAGGAATTAAATACTGCCAATACTGTAACTCCAACATCTGCAAATACCGCCATCCATAGACTTGCATAACCCAGGGCACTTAATACCAGCACAATCCCCTTAATGCCTAGTGCCATCACTATATTAGCCGTTGCAATCCCAACAATCCTACGTCCAAGTTTAATTGCAGTTACCACTTTAATTGGTTCATCTTGCATAATGACCACATCCGCAGCCTCAATAGCTGCATCTCTACCAAGGCCACCCATGGCAATTCCAATATCGGCTCTAGCAAGAACTGGTGCATCATTAATTCCATCACCAACAAATATAACTTTACCTTTGCCCTCACCATTTAATATATCCTCTAACTTATCCAATTTGTCACCAGGCATAAGTTCTCCATAGTATTCATCTATCCCTAGTTCTGCTGCAACTTTCATCGCTGCCTTATTAGAGTCTCCAGTCAGCATAACAATTTTGGTCACACCCAACTTTCTTAACTCCTTAATTGTTGCCAAGGTGTCTGTCTTTATTTCATCAGCTATAGTAATATAGCCACCATAGATTCCATCAATACCAATATGTACTACTGTACCCAGCACTTCATCATTACTAATATCAATTGATAACGCTTCTTGATCCATTAATTTTCTATTACCTATTACAACTTTTCTACCATCAACATAAGCAATAATCCCAAGTCCTGGGATTTCTTGAACATCCCCAATTCTCTTATCTATAATTTCTGCACCATAAGCTCTTTTTAAGGAGTCAGATATCGGATGACTAGAATGGGACTCACTATATGCGGCCATTTCTAATAATTCATCTCGCTCAACATCATTAAAAGTCACAATATTTTCAACTTCAAAAACACCTTTAGTTAAAGTCCCTGTTTTATCAAAAATAACAGTATCTACCTTTGCAAGAGCTTCAAGATAGCTGCCACCCTTTACTAGAATCCCTTCCTTAGAAGCTGCTCCAATACCTGCAAAGAAACTTAAAGGTATTGAAACTACTAAAGCACAAGGACAAGAAACCACCAAGAAAGCTAAAGCTCTATAGAGCCAAGTATCAAAAGTCCCTAACCCAAGTACAAAAGGAGGTATAGTTGCTAGCATAACACCTATAATAACCACTATTGGTGTATAATATCTAGCAAATCTAGTAATGAATTTTTCCTGACTAGATTTTTTACCACTAGCATTCTCCACCAGCTCAAGTATTCTACTAACTGTAGATTCACCGTAACTGTTAGTTGTTCTTACCACTAACAGTCCATTAAGGTTTACACACCCACTTAATATCTCTGACCCAATCCCAACTTCAGCTGGTATTGCCTCCCCTGTTAGGGCTGAAGTATCGATAAAGGATGTTCCTTCACTAATAACTCCATCCAGTGGTATTCTTTCTCCGGCCTTAACCACAATTAAGCTACCCACCACTACTTCTTCAGGCTCCACTTTAACAATATCCCCATTTATCTTGAGATTAGCATAATCAGCTCTTAATTCCATAAGTCCGGTTATTGATCTTTTTGATTTATTAACTGCATAATCTTGGAAATATTCACCTATTTGGTAAAATAACATAACAGCAATTGCTTCAGGATATTCTCTAATATAGAAGGCACCTATAGTTGCAATGGACATTAAAAAGCTTTCATCAAAGAAACTTCCAGGTCTCATGTTTCTGATTGCATTAAGTAGTACTGAACCACCAGCAATAAGATAGCTAATTACATAAAGACTAAGTTGTAGGGGTGTTCCTTCACTTAGGAAAAAAGTTGGAATATATACTATTAGTGCTCCAATTATTTGGATTAGTCTTTTATTTATCACATCTACCCCCTATAGCTCTTTCAATCTAACATGCGGTTCTATTTTTTTGATAATTTTCTCTATTTCTTTTTCCAATTGATCATCAGCATATATATTATCCCCAACAACTAGTAAAAGTTTTCCTGTGAAGAAGTTAACTGTTACTTCTTCAATACCCTTCAACTTAGATATTTTATGTTCCATCTTGGCTGAACAGTTAGCACAGCCTAGATTTTCTAATCTATATGTTTTCTTCATTGTTATTTTCTCTTTCTTCCTTAATATGTTGATAACCCATTTCAAAAACTTGCCTGACATGATGGTCAGCTAGTGAATAGTAGACTACCTTACCGTCTTTTCTAAATTTAACAAGTCTTGCTTCACGTAAGGCTCTTAATTGGTGTGATATGGCTGATTTGGTCATGTTTAATAAGACAGCCAGGTCGCAGACACATAGTTCTTCCATATCTAAAGCCCACATTATCTTAACTCTAGTACTATCTCCTAGTACCTTGAAGAAATCTGCTAATTCGTAAAGTTCTTCTTCCTTGGGCATTTTCTTCCTTACTTCTTCTACATTATCTCCATGTATTACACTGCAGTCACATACTATATCTTTCTTATTCATATATTCACTCCCACCCTTACTTCTCTATACATTAGTTGAGCAGTTGCTCAATCATCTTATTTATATTATAGTTGAGTAAGCACTCAATTGTCAAGACAAAAAGATAGCAGATATGTTTCCATATCTGCTATCTCATAATTCTTTTTTATCTAGATATTTTTGATATCTTTTTTCTAATCTCTAATTCTTCAAGAATATATGCTAACATAACTGAAAGCATAACACCTAAAACAAAACCTATTGCTATATTAATAGTTTTTACATTACTATTAATAGGGCTTATCGGCTTTTGACTATCATCAAATATAGTCAATTTACCTTCTGGCAATAATTCTGTAGCTCTTATTAAAAATGCTTTTGCATATGCATTAACAGCCTTGTATGCAATATTAGGATCCTCGTTAGTTATTGAAATATACATAAACATACTTGAATCTTCTGTTGTCACATCTACGCCCTTTAATAATTCTTCTTTAGTAATATCCTTTAATTCGGAAGCAGCCATTTCTGCTATATTGTTTGTCTTAGCAATTTGAATATATGTTGCCATCAAGCTTGAGTACATTGTATTATCAGTAGCACGAGAGTCTATATCTTGTCTAGGCATTTCAACAATAATTCCCGTTTTAGCTTCATATACAGGTTTGTATGAAACAATACCAACCACTAAAGGAATAATAGTTGCAACAATAATAATTCCTACAACCAATACGATTCTTTTCTTTATCCTTAAAATAAAATCAATAAAACTAAATTCTTCATAATCTTCCATAAAGTACCTCCAAATTGAATTAATAACTTCTATATTATAACATAAATCTGTTTTTTTTTGAATACATATAGTATTTAGTACCACCTATTATTAAAATATAATGAACAAGTCGACTTCATCATTTGAATATATAGCTAGTCATTGATATTGAGCCTAAAACACAACCCTCATTAAAAATTTCAACTTTGTCATTATCAAGAGTAGCACCAAGACAAACTATTAGTGGTAGATAGTGCTCCCTAGTCGGTACTGCAAGACTACCACCATGTCCAAGTTCCATTAAAGAGTCATAATCACCTGCCAATATATGTTTGTTAATCATAGTATCAAACTCTTCTGCCCAACTAAAACCACCACTTTGATTCCAATCTATAATACCTAGATTATGAACAATATTACCACTACCAAAGACTAAATAACCCTCATTTCTTAATCCAGACAGTCTCTTGCCTAATTCAAAATGGTCACTTGGTGTCATATCATAATTTAAACTAACCTGTACTACAGGTATATCAGCTTTTGGAAAGATTCTTGATAAAACAGACCAGGAACCATGATCAATACCCCAGCTATTATCCACAATAACAGACTCTCCTAATATATTAACTACTCTTTTGGCTAGTTCTTCACTACCTTTAACATCATAAACTACCTCATACAGTTCACTAGGAAATCCATAAAAGTCATAAATCTGTTTAGGGTTCTTTGAATCATTAACTCTTGTTCCTCTAGTCTGCCAATGAGCACTAATTGAGACAATAGCCTTAGGCCTTGGAATTCTTTCTCCAAGTTCCTTCCAACCTTTAGTATAATTGTTATCTTCTATAGCATTCATTGGTGAACCATGTCCAACAAAAACAACTGGCATTCTCATCTATATCCCTCCATTTTCAATTTATCACATTCAGCATTGACAGTCGGTTGAATAGTCGCTCAATCATCATGTTTTTATTATATTTGAGCATATACTTAATTGTCAAGGTAATTGCTATTCAGTATAAATAAGAATTTAGTACTATTATTTAATACTTTCTTTCTATATACTATAGGTAGAAAAGATGAATCAGGTTAAAATTTGTATTAAATATGCATTTAACTATTTTACATAGATTTAACATAAACCAAATACTCACAAAACATTAAACAATTATACTTAGGTTAACAAGAGATTGAGAGGAGAAATGAAAATTGAAATCATTAACTAAAAAAATTGTAACATTACTAACATTCGCTTTAGTAGCACCAATCGTCCTAACAGCATGTGGCGGACAAACAGCTACAGGACTTGAGGGAGAAATAAGGATTGACGGCTCATCAACAGTATTCCCAATAACTGAGGCAGTAGCCGAAGAATTTATCGGACTAAACCCAGACATGCAAATACCTGTAGGTGTTTCAGGAACTGGCGGAGGCTTTAAGAAATTTATCGCTGGAGAAATAGACATCGCCGATGCATCTAGACCAATCAAAGACGAAGAAGCAGCAGCAGCTAAAGCAGCAGGAATTGAATACCTTGAGCTAACAGTAGCTTTCGACGGTCTTTCAGTAATTGTTAATAAAGATAACACTTGGGTTAACAATCTAACAACAGATCAACTAAAAATGATATGGGAACCAGGAAGCAAAGTACAAACTTGGAAAGATATAGATTCTTCATGGCCTGATGAAAAGATTAAATTGTATGCACCAGGAACTGACTCTGGAACTTTCGACTACTTCACTGAAGAAATCAATGGAGAAAGTGGAGCAATCAGACAAGACTTTACTGGTAGTGAAGATGACAACGTACTAGTACAAGGTATTGCAGGAGACAAAAACGCAATTGGTTTCTTCGGCTATGCCTACTATGAAGAAAATAAGGACAAACTAAAAATAGTTTCTATAAACGATGTAAAACCATCACCTAAAACAATTGAAGATGGAACTTACACTCCACTATCAAGACCACTATTCATCTACGTGAATAAAGCATCACTTGATAAAAAAGAAGTTATGGAATTCCTGAAATTCTATATCGAAAATGCCAAAGACTTAGCAACAGAAGTTGGATACATCCAACTGCCAGCTAAAATGTACGACGATCAGCTAAAGCTGTTGAAATAAAAATTCAAGCTATATCAGGCAGGGCACCTCGGTGCCTTTTTGCCGTTTGGAGGAATCATGAATAAAAAAATCAAACAAAAAGAATTTATTATAGAAAAAACCCTTCTCCTCTTTGCCGGAATTACTATAATAACAACCATCGCTATTATTCTTACTCTATTTGGTGAATCCTTTTTATTCTTTAGGGAAATACCTATTTGGGATTTCCTAACAGGAACTACCTGGGCTCCAACGCTAAAGCCTAGGAGTTTTGGAGTTTTACCACTATTAGTTGGTACCTTAATGGTTGCCCTTTTTTCAAGCATCATTTCACTACCACTCGGACTTGGTAGTGCTATCTACTTAAGCGAATATTCCAATAAAAAAGCTAGAAAAGTCATAAAACCAATACTTGAACTATTAGCTGGTATACCCTCAATAGTTTATGGTTTCTTTGCTCTTACTTTCATTACTCCAATAATAAAACAAATACTACCACAAACAGAAATATTCAACGTTGCAAGTGCTAGTATTGCCATAGGCATTATGACACTTCCAATGGTTGCTTCACTATGTGAAGATGCGATGATGGCCATACCAGACTCTGTAAGAAACGGAGCCTATGCTCTTGGTTCTACTAAAATGGAAGTGGCTCTGAAAATCATTCTACCTTCTACTGCCACTAGTATTGCTTCAGCCTTTGTTCTAGCAATATCTAGAGCCATTGGTGAAACAATGATCGTGGCCATAGCTGCAGGACAAAGTCCAATGTTAAACTTTAATCCTCTAGCTAGTATTCAAACAATGACAGGATTTATGGTGAATTTAAGTCTCGGTGATATCCAGCAAGGTACTATTGAATATAAGACCTTGTTTGCAGTAGGTGCAATGCTTTTCATGATTACCCTAATAATGAACCTAATTGCCAAGGGTATTCTTCACCGTAATAAAGTGAGGTATTAAAATGGAAACTTTTCAACAAAAAAATATAAGAAAAAGAAAATTGAAAAACTCTATCTTACATATAGTTTTAGCATCAATAATTGTCTTTTCCATTATTATGCTCCTACTACTTTTATACCAAGTATTTAGTGAAGGACTTAGTCGTCTTAGCTGGTCCTTTATAACTAGTATGCCATCTAGATTTCCTGACAGAGCCGGTATTGCCTCAGCTTTGGCAGGAAGTATTTGGACAATTGGTCTTACAATAATTTTTTCAGTACCACTTGGTGTTGGAACAGCTCTTTATCTTGAAGAGTATGCTAATCAGAAGTCTTGGTGGACTAAGTTGCTTCAACTAAATATTGCTAACCTAGCTGGTGTTCCTTCAATAGTTTATGGTATGTTAGGACTAGCTGTATTTGTTAAGTTCCTTCATTTTAACAGAAGTATTTTAGCAGGTGCTTTAACTCTTACCCTTTTAATTCTTCCAGTTATCATTGTAGCTTCACAAGAAGCAATCAAAAGTGTTCCTAGCCCCTTAAAAGAGGGCTCCTACGCTCTTGGGGTGAGTAAGTGGCAGACTATAGTGGGTGTTATAGTTCCCTACGCTGCACCTGGTATTTTGACCGGCTCAATCCTTGCTGTTTCTAGAGCCATGGGTGAGGCGGCTCCTCTTATTATGATTGGTGCTGCAGGCTATATTTCTTTCTTGCCGAAATCACCACTTGATTCCTTTACCGTTCTTCCAATACAGATATTTAACTGGACTTCTAGACCTCAGGCTGAATTTGCTGAGATTGCTGCAGCGGGTATAATTGTACTATTAGTTCTACTCTTATCAATGAATGCAATAGCAATAGTGCTAAGAAACAAATATCAGAACAGAATGGACTAGGGGGTAGAACAATGATTGAACAAGAAGAAAACAAACAACAAAAAAACGACAGAATAAAAAGTAGATTAATTTTAAATAAACCTAAGAACAATGAAGAATCAATTAACACTTCTAAAGAAAATATCAAGATTGAATGTAAAGATATTGATTTCCACTATGGAACCAATCATGCTCTTAAAAATGTCAATCTTCAGATAATGGAAAATAGGATTACAGCTCTAATAGGTCCTTCAGGTTGTGGTAAATCAACCTTTATTCGCACTATTAATAGAATGTATGAGCATGTTGTTGATACTAAAATTGAAGGTACTATTCATCTTGATAAGGAAAATGTTCTCGCACCAGATTATGATGTAACTGAACTTAGGAAAAAGGTTGGCATGGTTTTTCAAAAACCGAATCCTTTTCCAAAAAGCATTTATGAGAATGTAATCTATGGTCCAAGGAAACATGGTTTAAAAAACAAGGGACAGCTTGATTTAATAGTTGAGCGCTCTCTAAAAAAAGCAGCTCTTTGGGATGAGGTGAAGGATAGACTCCATACCTCAGCTCTTGGTCTATCTGGAGGACAACAACAACGTCTTTGTATTGCTAGATGTTTGGCTGTTGATCCTGAGGTGCTATTAATGGACGAACCGACTTCTGCTCTTGATCCTATCGCTACACTTAAAATCGAGGATTTATTCCAAGCTTTAAGGGAAGAGTATACTATTGTTATTGTTACCCACTCTATGCAACAAGCTGCTAGAATTAGTGATAATACGGCATTTTTCCTTAATGGTGAGATTATTGAGTCTGGTTTGACGGATGACCTTTTTACCAAACCAAAGGATTCTCGTACAGAAGACTATATAACAGGTAGATTTAGCTAATAACTTAAAAAACAATGATACACTGCACTAAAATCAAAAGCGACCACTATCTAGTGGTCGCGTTCACATTAATCTATGTGAATCAATCTTGTTTTAAATGATTTATATAATGATTTAGTGCACTTTCCCATGCTTCTAATTTATTTAATAAATTTTTATTCATTCTTGAATTCTTAGGTCTAATAGCTCTTGTAGGATATTCCTCTGTATTTATAGGATTTACTTTTATATCTATACCAACTTGTTTAAATATCTCACATGCAAACTCATACCAACTACAGTATCCTTCATTAGTAACATGATAAATCCCATACTTGTCAGTTTTAATCATTTCAACTAGTATTTCTGCTAGGTCAAAAGTATACGTTGGAGATCCGATTTGATCTGCCACTACAGAAATTTCATCTCTTTCTTTTCCTAATCTAAGCATAGTCTTAACAAAGTTATTACCATTACTTCCAAATACCCAAGATATTCTAACGATAAAGTATTTTTCTAAAATATTTTGAACTTCTAATTCACCTTGGTATTTTGTCTCTCCATAGTAATTGATTGGATTCGGTTTATCTGTAACCTCAAATGGTTGGTCACCTTCACCGTCAAAAACATAATCTGTACTAATATAAACCATTTTAGCATCTACTTCTTTACACGCTTGAGCAATGAATCTTGTGCCTAGAACATTCACAGAATAACACAATTCTTTTTCGTCTTCAGCTTTGTCCACAGCAGTATAAGCACCACAATGAATTACAACTTCAGGGCTGTAATTACTAATAAATTTTTTAACCTGTTCTTGATCAGTGATATCCAATATATCAATATCTATGCCTAGGCATTCTATATTGCTTTTCTCCAATCTTTCTATAACGTCATATCCTAGTTGGCCATTTGCTCCTGTTACTAATACTTTCATTACTTTTTACCTTTTCTATCACTGTACATGTCATCATAGTAATCTTTATAATCACCAGAAATGATATTCTCCCACCATGAGCGATTATCAAGGTACCATTTGATAGTTTTTTTAATCCCTTCATCAAATAGTGTTGTTGGTTCCCAACCTAGTTCTCTTCTAGTTTTTGAAGGATCAATTGCATAACGCATGTCATGCCCAGCTCTATCTTTAACATAAGTGATCAAAGATTCAGGTTTTCCTAATTCTTTTAAAATAGTTTTCACTACCTCTAAATTTGTTTTTTCATTATGACCACCGATGTTATATACTTCTCCATCTTTCCCTTTATGAAGTATTAGATCGATAGCAGTACAGTGATCTTCAACATAAAGCCAATCACGAACATTTTCCCCCTTACCATATACAGGCAATGACTCATCATTTAGTGCTCTTGAAATAATAAGAGGAATCAACTTCTCCGGAAAATGATAAGGTCCATAGTTATTTGAACATCTAGATATTGTTATAGGCAATTTAAATGTTCTATTGTAAGCCTGAACTAGAAGATCTGCAGAAGCTTTTGAAGCTGAATATGGTGATGATGTGTGAATTGGTGTTTCTTCTGTAAAAAATAAGTCCAATCTATCTAAGGGAAGATCACCATAGACTTCATCAGTAGATACTTGATGGAATCTTTTTACTCCATATTTTCTTGATGAGTCTAACAGAACTTGAGTACCTAAAATATTTGTTTTTAAGAAAATTCCTGGGTCTTCAATGGATCTATCAACATGAGACTCTGCTGCAAAATTTACAACAAAATCAAATTTCTCTTCTTCAAATAACTTATCAACTACTTCGCGGTCAGTAATATCACCTTTTACAAATCTAAAATTGGGATTATCCATAACTGGTTCTAATGTAGATAGATTTCCTGCGTAAGTTAATGCGTCTAAACAAACAATCCTATATGTTGGATGTTCCTTAAGCATATGAAAAACAAAATTACTACCTATGAAACCAGCTCCACCTGTTATTAATATATTCATTATAAAATCACCACTTTCTTAATATTCAAAATTTGCATCACCATTATTTAAAAAAGGCGCATTTAAATCTTTTTCTGATAGTATAGGATTCTCTATACCCCAGTTTATTCCAATTTCAGGGTCATCAAAGCGAATACCTCTATCGTTCTCTGGAGAATAGTATTCATCCACTTTATATTGTACTTCGGCATCATCTGTTAGTGTTAGAAAACCATGAGCAAAACCTTTAGGGACTAATAGTTGCTTTTTATTTTCATCAGATAATTCAACACCCACCCATTTTTTATATGTAGGAGATCCTGCTCTAAGGTCAACAGCTACATCCAATATTTTTCCTTTTGTACATCTTACAAGTTTTGTCTGAGCCTTTGGCTCAAGTTGAAAATGCAGTCCTCTTAATGTTCCATTTTCAGCTGATAGGGAATGGTTATCTTGAATGAAATCGATATCTATTCCTAACTCTTTAAACTTTTCTTTGGAATATGTTTCTGTAAACCATCCTCTGTGATCACCAAATACCTTAGGTTCTATAATTAGTACATCTTCAATGTCTGTTTTAACTATATTCATTTACATCCCCACTTTTTGATAATAAATTTTATCTTTAGCAACTTTCTTCAAATGTTCTCCGTAAGGTGATTTGCCGTACTTTTTCGCTGATGCTAAGAGAGTTTCTTTATCTATCCATTCATTATGGTATGCAATTTCTTCAAGTGCTGCAATTTTAATGCTTTGTCTCTTTTCAATCATTTGAACGAATTCTGCAGCTTCAACTAAACTATCCATAGTTCCAGTATCTAACCAAGCAAATCCACGTCCTAATAGTTTTACATTAAGCGTTTCATCTTCTAAGTACATTCTATTTAAGTCTGTTATTTCAAGTTCTCCTCTATGTGAGGGCTTTACTTTTTTGGCAAAGTCAACAACTCTCTTGTCATAAAAGTAAAGTCCTGTTATACAATAGTTTGATTTGGGATTCTTAGGTTTTTCTTCAACTGAGAGAACCTTTCCGTTTTCGTCAAACTCCACAATACCGAAGCGTTCTGGATCGTGAACATAATATCCAAAGATAGTTGCTTTTCCCTTTTTAGCATCTTCAGCAGCTTCCTTTAAAATAGGTGTAAATCCATTTCCGTAATAAATATTATCGCCTAAAACCATCGCCACATCATCATCACCTATAAACTCTTCACCAATGATAAAAGCTTGAGCTAAACCATCTGGAGATGGCTGCTCAGCATACTCAAGGCTTATACCAAATTGAGTACCGTCTCCTAAAAGCTTCTCAAAATTTGGCAAATCTTGAGGTGTTGAAATTATTAATATTTCTTTTATTCCCGCCAACATTAGAACTGATAACGGATAATAAATCATTGGTTTGTCATATACTGGTAACAACTGCTTACTAGTTACCATTGTTAATGGATATAATCTTGTTCCTGAGCCTCCTGCTAAAACAATACCTTTCAATTTTACTTCCTCCTAAAATATTTCTTTTATTATTTTATTTTCATTCAAACCATTATCTTTCCAATAATTGCTTATAGTATTCATAACAATAACTAAATAACCAATGCCTATAGGATTATTTAAAAAAGGATTTACAGATGAAATTATTACTAAAACTATTAATCCTATAATTAATGATTTTATATGAAGTGAATCCTTGAAGTTAATTGCATTATTTTTTTTGAAAGAATAATAAATGGATTTTATAAAAATCTTTAAATATATAATAAATCCTATCAAGCCCATATTTACTAATAATTGAAGCCAGAATAGCTCAAAATTTATCATTGTTCTCTTGCCTAACTCAGTTAAAAAGGTAATCTCTATTCCAAATCCATTACCTAATACTAATTTATTTAACCAATTCTTAACCAACATGAAAAATTGATCAAACTTAATAATGAAGCTGCTGTCATTGCTGCTTAAACGATTAGTTATAGATACACTTATATAATCTGATGCAAGGTAATAAGCAAAACCCATCAATAATATAACAATAGTTAGCCCAAATATCTTGTTTTTACCTCTTGATAACATTATAGTCAACAGTATACCCACGGAGGTTCCTATCCATATACCCATTGACATTGTAACAATAATTCCAAATAAAAGAATTGATAATTTCAAAGTATTTACAAGGTTTCTCTCTTTTTTCAGATTGATGTAATGAACTAATAAAAGTACAAATGATATTGCGATAAAAGGACTTGTCTTTAAAAAAACTGTTGGAAGACCACCTCGATATGCAATATAACCATAATCTAATTTATCTAATATTGGCGTAAATACATTATACTTAGTACTATCAAAATAATATATCACAAATATTGTTATAGATACTAATGCTAAAACAACTGCACAATTTATAATTAACCTGAAAATTTGTTTTGATTTTTGTTTATTATCTATTAGCAAAGATATTGGGAAATATATTAATAAATATAAATATCCTTGAGATGATTTTATAACATCAGCAATTTCATAGCCACTGACTATTCCATTTGCTATAGCAAAAGCAAACACATAAAAAAATAGTATTATATCAAAATAAAACATATTCTTCTTTATTGTATAATTATTAAATATACAATTTAAAATAAAATATAATAAAGTAATGAAGAATAGTATGTATCTAATAGAGAAAAAAGAACCAAAAGTGATTAATCTTCCACTACCACCAAGCACTAATTCAATAACAACAATAATTGCTAAAAAGCTAAGTTTTTTTTGATTTTCACTATCCTTTTTTGTATTAATTAAACCTATATCACTTACATCTTTGGTCAAGTAAAGCCTCCTTTCTGTCTGCATATCTTAATTCTTTATTCAGATATGCTAATTAGTCAGATTTTTTATCTTGGAATCAGCTTTAAAAGATTAAACAAACAATATACTCTTACAAGCACTTTAAACAAGAAACTGTTTTGACTAATTTCTCCACCTGTAGAAGCATTTTTATCATGTCTCCTATATAACAATAATGGAGTATCCTCTATTGAAACTTTAAAATATGCTTCACTAACAATTGTTAACCAATAATCATGAGCGCAATACTTTTGATTCTTAGGAAATGGCAAAGCTCTCGATAGAACATTTCTTTTAAAAGCCATACATGCACCAATATACCTCGTTTTTAGAAAGTTATTCCAAAATCCCTTTTTTACATTATGTAGAAAAAAATGTGAGTCGTGTATAACTTTTAATTGGGCATCAACAATTTTTGCATTGCTTACAACCATATCAGAGTTTTCTAAATGCTTTAGCATTATTACTACTTTATTATCAACCCAAACATCATCTTGATCAGTAAGAAATATTATATCCCCACTTGACTCTTTCAATGCATTCTCAAAATTCCTTGTATATCCCTTTTCACCTTTATTTAAAACAAATTTAATACGATGGTCTTTAATATCTTCTACAATAGCCCTTGTTTTATCACTAGAATTATCATCCGAAATAATTAATTCATCATTATCTTTAAGTTGTTTTAATATTGATTCGATTTGCTCTCTTATATACATCTCTCCGTTATAAGATGCCATACATACGGATATCTTCATATTCTTAAATCTCCTAAAAAATAGTCTTTAAATATTGAAATAGGTATTAATGTTTTATATTTAGTTATTAAACGTAACATACGAAAAAAAACTAATCTATTTACTCTTTTTATATTATTAGTAGTATTTTTATATACTTTGGCTCCATTACAATAATACTTGAATCTGGATAGTTCTTTTTGTTTGTTTTTACCTTCATCTCCAGACAGCTTGTGTTCTAAAAAAACGTCCATGAGAATTACTTCTTTAAATTGCTTCTTATACTTTTCTACAAAGTATGTATCACTAAAATCAAGTTTAATATCTTCTTTAAAAGGTCCGATATCACTAATAATATCTAACGGAATCATCATTCCGCTATTTATTAAAGATTTCTCTTCAATATTGTATATTTTATCATAATTAAAATCATTTGTATTTTGCGGATAATTTTTGAACATACCTTCTATATATGGAGAATATATTCTCACTCCATTTTTTACAATTGGAGCATAAATATAACTTTTCCCAAATTCCTTTGCATAACCATAATATTTATCTAGAA
This sequence comes from Fusobacteriota bacterium, assembly GCA_009773805.1. Taxonomy (GTDB): domain Bacteria; phylum Bacillota; class TC1; order TC1; family TC1; genus WTXA01. The sequence continues at coordinate 792,608 of WTXA01000002.1, read as the reverse complement.
TTTCTTCATCAAAACTAGTATCTTGATCTAATAATATTATAAAATCCTTTTGGAGTTTAATTGCCAAATTTATCCCATAATTGTAAGCCATACTTACACCACCATTATTTTCATTATGATAATAATAGGCACCATCAGGCTTATTTTGTGAATTTTTGGAATTATCGTATATTAATATATCCGCACTTTTAATTTCTTCGATATATTTAATTTCATTAATTCGTTTATTGTAAATAACAACTACTATTAGAATATTCAATCAATAATCCTCCAAACATGACAAGTAATCATTTTAACCAGCCAGCTTTAGCACTGTCATACTTTTTGACTACTTTAGCAGGAACACCAACAGCTATACAATTAGCTGAAATATCTTTATTAACAACAGAGTTTGCACCAATAATGCTGCCTTCACCTATTGTAACTCCAGGAAGTATGCATACGTTTTCACCAATCCAAACATTATCGCCAATTATAACCGGTTTCGTAGTTAGTGATCTGCTATTGGGAGGTGTGCTAGGTGAAGATTGTTTACTACCAGAATAATCACCATGATTTGTATCACTTATAAATATCTTAGAGGCCATTAAGACATTGTCACCGATAATTAATTTTTCATGTGCCACAAAATGCACATTGTCGCCAATTTCACAGTTTTTCCCAATAAACAAAGTCTTTTTGTTGTTTCCTGGTAGATCAAATCTACAGTTATAACCTGTAGTTAGTTTATGACCTGATTTCATACTACTTTTCCCTCTTATATAAAAAGGTTGACGAATTAATCGTGCATTTCTATAAAACAACTTTGTTATCACTAAAGAATAAAATAGTTTAATTGCTTCTGATATCGTATACTCATTTCGCATATTCATCTACTCCAATCTAATCAACTTAACAAGATATTTTTTATCCAATTTTGAATACTATACTTCTCATATATTTCTTTATCTAGTGGCATATATTCACTTTCAAAGAAATTTAATGGTAATTTTATATTATTTCTATCTATAATAACTATGTTTTGAGAGTTATAAAAATCATAGTTAATAATATCTTTATTCGTAGTAATTATTTTTTTCTTCATTCCAATCATTTCTATCGTTCTCATTGTAAGTCCTGTCTGTTTAGGATGTTCTATATCTAGAATCACTTTTGACTTACTTACTATGCTTGAAATATCATTCCCATTCATTTTTTCAAATGAAAAATCACTTAGTTTGGTATTTCTATACTCTTTCTTGGTCATCTTATAAAGATAATAAACAAATTTGCTTTGAAGGTATTTAAAAGTAAATAATTTAATATCATTTTCTCTGCAGATCTCTTCAATTTTTTTTATAATTGCATATCTGTCTGAATGCATAGTCCCAAGAAAACTTAAGTCAATTCCATTAACAATTGAATCATCATTATTCTCATTTTTTTTATACTCATCCAAATAGAATAAAGGTCTAAAAACTATCTCATTAAATTTATTTGAGTCAATTCTGTCAAAGGAAAGTATTCTATCGAAGTACTTTAATTTAGACTTTACACCAGGAATATTATTAACAGAATCCCATAAGTATAAGCAAAATTTAGCACCTTTAAATGTTGTTTTCATATGTTCTAAAATTTTACTTGTTATCATATCGCATTTAACAATAAAAATATAATCATAATTTTTATCATGATTATTTCTTAAGATATCCTCATAATACTTATTGGTTTTATTTATAAAAATATTGGGAGATATCTTTAATAATGCTCTCGCTTTGGCACTAGTAACTGATCTTACATCATAAAAATCAACTATCGCACCCATTTCTTCCATCTTAAGTTTTATTTTTAACTCATATCCGAAAAATACAGGAGCCAAAAACAATATTCTTTTCCCTTTAAGAGATGTGATATCAGTATCCATTACTTATATAACCCTTTATCTTTCATTTCTTGAATAGACTTTTCATAATTATCTGCTTCAATTTCTTGTTTTTCAACCCAGTCAACAAAATTTGAAATACCTTGCTTAAAAGATACTTTAGGTTCATAGTTTAAATTCTCTTTTATATATGATAAATCACCTAAATTATGTCTAATATCTCCTAGTCGATAATTACCGGAAACATTAATTTGTACATTTGTACCATACTTATTCTTTAATGTGTTTGCTACAGTTAATACATCGATTTTTTCACCAGATCCGACATTAAAAACCTTGAAATTAGCATTATCATTTTCTATACCTAATATTATTGCGTCAGTTATATCATCAATATATACAAAATCTCTTGTTTCATATCCATCTTCGAAAATATTGATGTCATTACTATTTTTGATTCTTGTTGAAAAAATAGACAAAATTCCCGTGTATGGGTTTTTCAATGACTGTCCAGGACCATATACATTCTGAAATCTAAAAGCTACTACTGGTAATTTGATTGATGTTCCAACAATCATACACAATTGCTCTTGTGCTTGCTTTGTAAAACCATATACAGATGTAGGATGAAGAGCAGATTCTTCATCGGTTGGTAACATAGTTACCATATTTTTACAAATAGGACATTTTACTTCAAAATCTCCTTTTGACATATCCTCCTCTAGTCGTGACTTAGGATACACAATACCGTGTTTTTCACACTCAAACTTTCCTTCACCATAAACTGCTCTTGAAGCAGCTACAATTAACTTCTCTACTTTATGTTGCTCGTTTGTTAAAAGTTCAAGAAGCTTTGACGTACCTCCAATATTTGAATCTATATACTTGTTGATTTCATACATAGATTGTCCAGTTCCTGTTTCAGCAGCTAAGTGCACTACTATATTCACATCTTCTAATGCTTTTTTCCAATCTTGTATATTGTTCACGTCACCTTTTATAAAATTCACCTTACCCTTTATTAGATTGTAAGTGTAAGATTTGTCTGGGTCTTCACCATGAATTTGTTTATTCAAATTATCTATTACAGTTACTTCATACCCTCTATTTAATAGTTTTAAAGCTAGGTTACTTCCTATAAAGCCAGCCCCTCCTGTTATAAGTACTCTCTTCATTTCTCATCTACCTCTTTTCTTCATCCGACTTTTTCTTGCCAGTTCCGCCTTCAACAATACCATCAGTCCTCAGCACCTTTACCACTGTTCCAAAGAAGCATCTGACATCCATCATTAACCCAATCTTCTCAACATAATCTCCATCAAGTTTAGCCTTAACTTCAATCTCAAGCTCATCTCTACCATTAATCTGTGCCCAGCCAGTAAGACCAACAGGCACACTATTAGCACCATACTTGTCCCTCTCTGCAATCAAATCATCTTGATTCCACAAAGCAGGTCTAGGTCCAATTATACTCATTTCTCCCTTGATAATATTAATAATCTGGGGCAGTTCATCCAAACTAGTCTTTCTTAAAAACCTGCCAGCCTTAGTTATCCACTGATCAGGATTTTCCAGCAAATGGGTTGGCGTGTCCATAGGCGTATCAATACGCATAGTCCTAAACTTCAATATATTAAAATATTTCTTATTAATACCAACTCTCTTCTGTTTAAAGAGAACCGGACCAGGAGAATCTAGCTTAATAAAAATAATCAAAAATAAGAATAAAGGAAATAGAATAATTAATCCCAATAAAGAAAAAACTAAGTCTAAGAACCTCTTAAAATACATATAAACCATAATTAAACTCCTCTAAGAAACTACTTCCTCAAAAACCTTAACATCTTCAAACCTAGTATAGGACCAAACCAAAGACTCAATCTGCTGAATTATCAACTCACGTTCCTCAAACTCCAACAAAGGAATAAATCCTTCAACCTTTTGTGTAAGTTCATCAAAATCATACTTAACAGGATTAGTAACAAAAATCTTATCATTAGCAGTCAAGGACAAGCCCTCTTCTTCTAGTAAAGTCTCTTCATAAAGCTTCTCACCAGGACGAAGACCAGTTACCTTAATATCAATATCCTTAAAAGGACGAAGACCAGACAACCAAATCAAATCATAAGCCAAATCATAAATCTTAACTGGACTACCCATATCAAGAATAAAGACCTCTCCACCCTTAGCATAGGATCCAGCCTCTAATACCAACTCAGAAGCTTCAGGAATAGTCATAAAAAACCTCGTCATTTCCTTACTTGTAATAGTAACAGGACCACCAGCTCTTATCTGATCCAAGAATAAAGGAACAACAGAACCAGCACTACCAAGCACATTACCAAAACGCACCGCTACAAACTCAGTCTTACTTCTTTCATTAAGAGCAGTTAAATAAATCTCACAAATCCTCTTAGTAGCACCCATAACATTAACAGGGTTAACAGCCTTATCACTACTAATCATCACAAACTTACCAACACCGTAAGCATCAGCCACCTGAGCTAATTTCATAGTACCAAGGACATTGGTCTTAATAGCCTCTCCAGGATTTTGCTCCATCAAAGGCACATGCTTTAAAGCAGCCGCATGGAAAACCAAATTCGGTCTGTATTTAGCAAAAACCAGTTCCAACTTTCTCTTGTCTCTAATAGAAGCAATCACGTAAGATATCTTAACACCAGACTTCAGATTATTAAACTCATGCTCAAGATTAAACACACAATTCTCAGAAATATCAAGAACAATCAATTCCTTAGGACGGTGTACCAAAATATCACGACAAAGCTGTGATCCTATAGAACCTGCAGCCCCAGTAACCAAAACAACCTTACCCTTAATATACTTATCAGTTGTTTCCCTATCTAATGAAACAGGATTACGACCAAGAAGATCCTCAAGATTAACCTCTCTCAAATTCCCAAGCCCAACTTTATCACTAAGCAAATTAACAATATTAGGCATAATTTTAACTTCACAACCTGTTTTCTTGCAAATATTTAAAATTTCCTTCTTGTTTTCAGGATCGATACTTGCAATAGCCAATAGTATTAGATTAATACCCATACTCTTAACAACAGGTCCAATACTTTCTCTGCCACCTATGACCTTAACACCAGAAATATAACTACCATGTTTTGAAACATTGTCATCAATTAATGCTACCGGTAGATATCCAAGACCAACATTTAATTTCATGTCTCTAAGGCAAAGTACACCAGCCTGTCCGGCGCCAATGATCAATACACGTTTTGGAGCACTAGTCATCTTTCTTCTCATATTTCCATAAGAAGAAATCAACCTGAATGAAAATCTGAAAAAACCAGAAAAGAAAAACATAAATACCCAGGCAATGATATGAATATTTAGAGGAATCCCACTACCAATAATTGAAAACACAGAAGTCATCATGATAAAGCTTAAAATATTTGCTCCTAATATCCTAATCACTTCATGGATTCCTGCATAAATCCAAATATTGTTATATAAACTAAAAATATTAAAAACTAAAATAATAATTACACTAACAACAGCAAAATAACGAAACATATTCATAAAAGAAATATTTGACCAATTATAATTGGCGTACAACAAAACTGCTACAACATAAGATACATTAACTAAAATAATATCAACCAGCATCATCCAAAAACGTCTAAAAAACATATTTATCCCCATTATTCACCTACTCCTCTAAACAAGTAATCTACAATTATTTTTGATCTAAGTAAATATACTTAGATATTAATTCCCACTTTTCCCATAGATCCTAAAAGTACTTGTACATATACAAACTTATTAAAAAATTTCTTTTTATTAATATACTTTTTTAGTTCTTATTCCCAATATTAGCTCTTTTCTCTATTATATACTTTCTGAAATCATATAATTTATCCATTAAGAATAACGAATTTATTATATCACAATTCAACTACTCTTTCAAATCGTTCATGAAAATTATTTGTTATAATTATAGAGTTTTAAAGCAAAGGTAATCCAAGTGCATTGACCCCAAAAAGTTGGAGGAATCATGAATAAAAAAAAGCTAGAAAGGTCATTAATCCAATCCTTGAACTTTTAGCTGGTATACCTTCAATAGTTTATGGTTTCTTCGCTTTGACTTTCATTACCCCAATAATAAAACATCAGAAAAGAAAAATCAAAAACTCTATCTTACATGTTGTATTAGCATCGATTATTGTCTTTTCTATTGTTATGTTCCTACTGCTTCCATTCCAGGTTTTAAAGATGGTCTTATTCGTCTTAGCTAGTGTAAACTTCCGAACCCTTTGTATAATCTAAATAGGGAAGGTGAAAGAAAATGACATTTTTTACAGACTCACTAATAACTACACACTACAAAAACGACCACTATCTAATGGTCGTTTTTCACATTAATCTATAAAATTCTACTAATAATTATTTTAATTATTTTTTGAAGTTCCAAGCATCTTTTAACATGTCGTCATTACTGTGTGTCCTGCTTTTAGTAGTTCTACACAGGTGTGTGATCCTATGTATCCGGCTTCCCCTTTTACTAGTATGTTCATTGATGCTCCTTTCGCATGTTGTTTTAAAAACTGCTACTTAAGCTTTGAAACTATATTAAACTCAAATATTACCTATTCCAACCTTCCAACTGCTCTCTAACATAATCAAGCTCCAATAACTTCTCTTTAATCTCCTCTATATTAAGTCTTCTTGTATTATGAGAGTTATACTCAACCTCAGAAGAAAGCTTCTGATCACCTTCAACATAATATTTATCATAATTCAAATCTCTCTTATCGGCAGGAACCCTATAAAAACCACCCATATCCATAGCAACCACATGCTCTTCTCTAGTTAGCAATGTTTCACACAACTTCTCTCCATGACGAGTTCCAATAATCCTAATATCATTATCAACCTTAAAAATCTCCCTCAGAGCTTGAGCTAAATCACTTATTGTACAAGCAGGCGCTTTCTGAACCATAATATCACCAGCCTTGGCATTCTCAAACGCAAATATAACTAAATCAACAGCCTCTTCAAGACTCATTAAAAATCTAGTCATATTAGGATCCGTGATTGTTAATGGTTGTCCATTCTTAATTTGCTCTATAAACAAAGGAATAACAGAACCCCTCGATGCCATAACATTACCATACCTGGTCCCACATATCAAAGTTTCATCAGCCTCGACAATCCTAGACTTAGCAACAAAAACCTTCTCCATCATAGCCTTAGAGATACCCATAGCATTAATAGGATAAGCGGCCTTATCAGTAGAAAGACAAATAACCTTCTTAACACCCATCTCTATAGCACTAGACAAAACATTATCAGTACCCAGCACATTAGTCTTAACAGCTTCAAGCGGAAAAAACTCACATGATGGAACTTGTTTAAGAGCAGCAGCATGGAATATATAGTCAACCCCATGCATTGCATTCTTGACACTATTAATATCTCTAACATCACCAATATAGAACTTTAATTTATCGTTTTTATATATTTTTCTCATATCATCTTGCTTTTTCTCATCACGAGAAAATATACGAATCTCTTTCACATCAGTGTCTAAAAATCTTTTCATAACAGCATTACCAAAAGATCCAGTACCACCAGTAATTAATAAAACTTTATTTTTAAACATCATTTTCCTCCAATAATCTAATATATTAGAAAGTATATTAGCTAATATAAAAATCTGAATTTTTACTTGCCCCAAACAACCCTATTCACATAACTTGTATAAGATAAAATAATTCTTAAAACTTTCTCAGATACATTTGACATACTATAGTCGGCTACTTGTCTTAAGTCTCCTTCTGATTGAGACTCTAGTACCTTTAATCCTTGTAGTAATCTTTCCTTTTTTAGACCTACCATCATAACTGTGGTTTCTTCCATTGCTTCAGGTCTTTCATGAGCTTGTCTAATGTTTAGTGCCTTGAAGCCTAGGATGGAGGATTCTTCACTGATGGTTCCACTGTCGCTGATTACTGTTTTGGCAGATTTTTGTAGTTTTATATAGTCAATGAAGCCTAGTGGTTTCATAGTACTAATCAATGGATTGAATTCTATGCCTTTGGCTTCTATCATTTTTTTAGTTCTTGGGTGGGTACTAACTATTATTGGCATTCCATATATTTCTGCCATAGTATTTAGGCTGTCTACGAGGTCAAGAAAGTTCTCTTCTGAGCTTATGTTTTCTTCTCTGTGTGCAGATACTACAAAGTATTTTCCGTTTTCTAGTCCTAGTCTTTCTATTACGTCTGATTTTTCTATGTCCTTTTTTCTGCTTTCTAGTACTTCAAACATTGGGCTGCCTGTCTTTATTATTCTGTCAGCTGGCAGGCCTTCTCTTAGGAGGTATTCTCTGGCTATGTCACTATAGGTCAGGTTTATGTCTGCTGTGTGGTCGACTATTTTTCTGTTGGTTTCTTCTGGTACTCTTTGGTCAAAGCATCTGTTGCCTGCTTCCATGTGGAAGATTGGGATGTGTTTTCTTTTGGCTGCGATGGCGCATAAGCAGCTGTTGGTGTCGCCTAGTACTAGGAAGGCTTCTGGTTTAACTTCTTCTAGAACTTTGTCTATTTTGATTAATATATTTCCTATTGTTTCTACCGAGCCGCCGTTGGCAGCTTCTAGGAAGTAGTCTGGTTTTTTTAGTTTGAAGTCATTGAAGAATACTTCGTTTAGTTCGTAGTCGTAGTTTTGGCCTGTGTGTACTAAAATATGCTCTATTGCTTCACAATTCTCAAGTCTATTAATAACTGCTGATAACCTTATAATTTCTGGTCTTGTGCCTACTACGGTCATGACTTTTAGTTTTTTCATTAGTTATACCTCCAAAAAGTGTGTGTCTGGTTTGTCTTTGTTGAATGGTTCGTTGGCCCACATTACTGTGACCAAGTCATTTTCTCCAATATTCTCTATATTGTGGGTGTAGCCAGTTGGTATATCAACCACTTCCAACTTGTCTCCACTTACCCTATACTCAATTACTTCTTCATTATCTGTATCAACTCTTCTAAATCTGATTACTCCTGTTCCACTAACAACAAGAAACTTCTCATTCTTACTATGATGCCAATGATTCCCTTTCACTATCCCAGGTTTAGATACATTAATAGATACTTGACCCCTATCCTCAGTCCTTAAAAATTCTGTAAATGATCCTCTATTATCCACATTCATATTTAACTCATAACTAAACTTATCCTTTGGTAGAAAGCTAAGGTAAGTACTATAGAGTTTACTCACAAACAGATCACTCATGTCTGGTATTGATAGTTCAGTTCTGCTTGTACTAAATGATCTTATCAACTCTGCAATTTTTCCTAGTTCTACTTCATGTACAACAGGAACCTGACAAAACTCCTCAACCCTATTCTCACTACCCTCTAATGCACTTATCAGCTCACCAACAACATCATCAATATATACTAAACTCATAACCACACTTGGATCATTGACAACAATATCCATCCCATGTGCAGTATTGTGACAGAAGGTTGCTATGGCGCTGTTGTAGTTTGGTCTGCTCCATTTCCCAAAGACGTTGGGGAATCTGTATACTAGTACCTTAGCTCCAGTATCCCCACCATAGGTAAATAGAAGGTCCTCTCCTGCTTTTTTGCTAATACCGTAGGCATTGTCTAGTTTGGCTTGTATTGAGGAGGAGATCATTACCGGGCAGGTGTTGTCACAGCTCTTAAACAAATCCAATAATTGGCTAGTGAAACCAAAGTTGCCTTGCATGAATTCATCAACATCTAAAGGTCTGTTGACTCCTGCTAAATGAAAAACAAAGTCTATATCCTTGCAGCTCTCTTCCAAGCTTTCTATTTTGTCGTCTGTATCATATTCTATTATGTCCTCGTATTTTCTATTTCGTAGTTCTGTTACGAGGTTTTTTCCTATGAAGCCTTTTGCTCCTGTTATTAGTATTTTCATGTTGTTTCTAGCCTTTCTATTTCCGTAATTGTTCATATATTTTTGCACATCTAAATCCTGTATTAGCCCTCTCTCTTACTTATTCTTGTGGTGCTCAATTCCAGGATTCTTTGTAGTTTATTTCTAAATTGTATACAATTTATATCTAACAATAATTTTACCATATTTGCTTGGAGTAAACAAATCTATAATATATGGAAAACGACTATTGTTAATAGTCGTTTTATCCTTTATCTTTTAAATATTTATTTATCATAATAGGTTGTATGATGCAATATAAACTCATTGCTAATATATTCGCCACTATGACACCTATCCAAGATTCAAAAATACCAACTAGGAACCATGCAAGAGGTATGTTAATTATAGCCCCAAAGGTGAAAAGTATGCTTTGTACTTTTAATTTACCAAAACCATTTACCATACTGGAAATTACCGCATTCCAAATAAATATACTACCTGATATTGCAAATATTATAGCATATACATAATTTACTTGGATAGCATTTTCTCCTAACCAGAAATTCATTACAACTTGCAAAAAAAGTATCATGGCAAATTCACAGACTACAGCAACTAAAGTCAACATTATCATTGATCTATATAGTTTTTTAATCCATGTGAAGTTTTCCTCTGAAACAGCCTTTGTTACAGCTGACCATATAGGCGTTAGTGCTAGTGTAAATATAGTTCCAATTAGTAGAAATAGTTTGTTATATATTTGATATTCAACCACCTTATCTGGGCTTGCTAGCCAGGTTATTAAGAATTCATTTGTTGCAGTTATTATCATATACGTGATTTGAACTATAAAAAACATGCCGCCTAGTTTGAGTACGTTTTTCGCATATTTTTTATCGAAGAATTTTAGTTCAGGTTTGCATCCTTTTAGTTTCTTAGTAAATACTAGTATAGTAGCAATAATATATGGTATGTTTACAGCTAGTACGTTAACTAAGGCTAATGAAATTAGATTGATTGAAATATTCGATGATTTTGCTAAGGAAACATATACCAATATTATTATACTGCTTAGCAGGCTTAATAGATTGTTTAGCGCCGACCTTTGCATTGCATAGAGGATTGATGTAATTAACTTTGTAGCAAACTGTAGCATTATTCCTGTGAATACTATGAATACAGTTAAGCTAAGGGTTTCTTTGGTAACTATCTGTTTTGATATATTAAAAAAAGTGTTCCAATCTATGAATCTAAAGAATATGGTAGAAAGTATTAGTACTATTGATACTATGCTTCCAACTACAACATATGCTGAGGATATATATTTTTTTGTTCCTATGTTGTCTTTGTTAACTAAGGTTGTTACTAAATGATTTCTTAGGCCATTACCTATACCTAGGTCAAAGGTAAGTATCCAGGATAAAACTGATACCATAGTAAACCATAGTCCTAATACTAGTTGGTCATCAAAGTATCTCAAGTAGGCTGGCATTGTATATAGTGATACAAATAGGGCCGCTCCTCTTATTGTGAACGCACCAATAGTATTGTATAGGATATTCTTATTGCTTTCGTTTAGGTTGTTGATTCTGTTTTTTAGTTTGTTTATTAGTTTTGTCATTTAGTTTTCCAATAGTTCCTTTATTTTTTCTCTAAATTTCTTATCGAGTTTTCTAATTAGTTCTCTGCTATCATATGGTTCTTTTAAATCGATCGCCATAATGGCTTTTGCAATTTCTTCTGGTTTTGGTTCTTCATAATAGTATACAGAATTTCCAATTTCAGATGTTTCTATTGCTTTTATGCGTATTGATACCACTCGTAGTCCATTGGCCATGTATGATAATATTTTTGATGGAAATGATGTTTCATTGTAGGCTGCTTCTGGTGATTGTGTACTTAGTCCAATTTGGCATTTTTGTATGAATCTGATGTATTCTTCTCCACTTAATAGCCCATCATAGGTTACTGTTGCTTTTGTTTTTTTTGATATTTCTTCTATCTTCAATAATAGATTTTTTTTGTCAACTTGCGAGCCAAATCCTATGATGTGTAGATGGTAATTTTCTGATAGGTATTCTGCTGCTGCTGCTGCTGCTAAGGCTCCTCCTTTTCGTGGATCAAATGTTCCAGCATATATTATATGGATATTGTGATCATTGTATTTATCTTTTCTGTCATCTTCTACTTGGTATGTTCCTGTTATTATTGTATAAGGTTTGTTTGTTGTGTTTAATTTTTGATTGAGTAATTCTGTAGGAAATATATATCTATTAGCACTTTCGATAAATTTTAATTCATCTTTATTTGTTTTCTCTATAAATTTAGCAACATCCTGATATATTTCCTCAACTTCTAAAATAATTTTGAATTTTTTGAATTTTTGAGCAAGCATAATAGGCTTCATTAACATAATAGAATGATAAACTAGTACTTTTTCATCCTTTTTCGTATTAAAACATATAAACATAAATAAAAATAACCAAGACCAAAAAATCCTAAAATAACGTAATATACGATTTTGTGCGCCAAAAGTTGATCCAACTATTAGTCTTATACTTTGGGCAATAAATTCTTTTCTACCTTCATAAAAGCCTTTTTTATTACCAGACCATGATGGTGATATTATATCTACCTTATAACCTGATTTTACCAAAGCTAAAGCTATATAGTTCATTTTATTAGTTGCAGCTAAAAATGTGTTGCGATTTTGATGAATATATTCATCTACATCATAGAAACCGATATACTTTATTTCATTATCCATCAAAACTCACTCCCAAAAAAAATAATATGGACTAACATTTAAATATCCACTACCAGTCTGCACTTGAAAAAAAATAACCAATGAGGCAATTACAACAATAGTGGAAAAAATTCTAATTTTTATATCACGTTGGCTTTGTATAACTTCTGGTAGCAATAATGTGATAAAAATGAAATAATAATATCCTGCTCGCATTATCATATTGGACTGACTTGCAAAAATCTGAAAAATTATTGCAATAAGCATATAGTTTCTATAGGCATTAAGATTTATATTTGTTTTTTCTTTGTTTGCAAAAATATAAGCTAATATAAGCACGAATATCATTACAATTAACATTGTATAAGCATTTGTAACTTCTATCTCCCCCTTATATCCTCTATATATTTTGTATATAATGACAAATATTTGTGATTTTAATATAAACACAATTATTAGGCTAGGTATTATAAAAAGAAAATGATATAGGTTTAATTTAAAATGATACAAAGGATAAGCCATTATAAAAACTATAGCCGAAGTATGAAAAGACATTGCCAATAAAACTAATAATAAAAATTTTACAAATTTCTTTTCTTGTATATACTTAAAGCTAAAAAATGTTATAGCTAATGCAATAGATTGCCTTAAACCAGAAAATGTAAATGTAAAAAATCCTAAAGTTAAATAAATAAAAACACTTAATCCTGGCATCTTAGTGTTTTTAATCCAAATATAAGTAATCGGCATAATAATTGTTACGGCTACAATAAATATGTAAAATTGATCTGGAACATTAAGCTTGGCAAAAAATTGCGAATAAAATAAGTATCCTACTTCATAGTTCAAAAGTTTTACACTAGGTACGAAATCTAAGAATTTAGCCACCTCTAATGCTTTTAAATACCCGAATAAATCTACTCCTACACTTGATTTACGAAGGCCTTGTAAAATAATTATGGCAAAACTAATAATTACTAAAATATTCAAATTACGTTTGTTTTTATCTTTTATCCCAAATGTAAATATTGAGATTAACCCTACAAGTAATAATAATATATAATAAATCGTCATATTTTACTCCAAACATTGTATTTTTACTATTTAATTATAGAGCTTTATATAAATTAATATAATCAATAGCCATATTTTCTTTAGAATATTTTTCTGATGCAATCTCAGAAATTATTTTATTTGATTCAGTCTTTCTATTTAACCAAACATTAATACTTCTTTCTAATTGCTCCATGTCACCATATTCAACAAATTCACTAAAATCTGATATAGAGATTTCTTCTGGTGCACCAGCTTTAAAACCAACAACAGGAGTACCACAAGATAAAGATTCTGCACAAATCATTGAAAAAGTCTCTCTTTTACTTGTTAGAATAGTCAAATCTGCCAAAGAATAATAGGCAGCCAGCACCTTTTGGTCATACACTCTACCAACATCAATTACATTTGAAGGTAAATCCATATTATGTTCATTACCAATAACAATAATTTTGATATTTTCATTAATCAATCTTTTAGCCAATTCTTGTATATATTTGCCGCCCTTTATTTCACTTTTAAAATTAGCGGTTACATGAAGAAGAATTTTTTCATCATTAAGTTTATGCTTTTCTTTTAACTGACTAAAATCACATGGTTTAAAAACCTTTGAAGTGTCAATACCATTAAGTACTGTTATATGCTTTTTGCCAGAAAGTATAGTTGAATCCATTGCTCGTTTCATCAACCAAGGTGAAACAGATACTATTGTAAGATTGTCAAAATCCTCAAATGATTTTCTCATAAGCTCCCAAGCAGTTTGCGTTCTATCAAAGAAGAAGGATTTAGTTGCATCTCTAACAATTGGACAGTTATTACATCCCTTAATATTCTTCCATCTAATGCAATCAAGTGCATGTCCACAACTACCAGTGTACATAAATTCAGCATGAAGAGTAAGAATAGTTTTAATATTATTTTGCTTCAGATAATCGATTAATCGATAAATATTAACAAAATATCCATTTAAGCAATGCAGATGAATAACATCAGGGGTTTCATGATTAATAATACTAATTAATTTATTGGTTGCCAAAAATGATCCATTATATTGCAACCCAGTAATCCGTGCTCTCAAAGCATTGAATTTTGCTAAAACCTCAGTTGATGTCTTATAAACATACTGTTCATTAATAACTTTTCCTCTTCCATAGCAAACAACAGAATCAAGACCTTCTTTTAAAAGCTCTTGATGAATATCAAACATTATTTTCCCAGTACTTCCTTTTTGGTAAACTACATTTACTTGTAAAACTTTCATCTATCTCCCTATTAATTAATACTCTGTAATATAATTTTTTCAAATTTCCATGAGTTTTTTATAATATTATGATTAAATTTTGAAATTTCTAAAGCTGCCCCAGAGAAAATTTGGCGGTTATTTTCACATTCTAATAATTCCTGCAATATTTTTTTTAGATGTTTCTTCTCTGTTACTACAAATGCAACTTTATTATCTAAAAGATATTTTGTTGAAGCAAAGTTAGAAGGTGCATAACACAAAAAACATGTGCCACTAGCTAAATAGTCTGCTATTTTTGTAGAAAAAGCATGCTTCAAATCCCATTGGTAATATTCAGAAAAATTCTCAGCATGTACTAAAACATCACTTTCCATCAAAACCTTTTTAACTTGTTCATAAGATACAAAACCTTTAAGCCTTATACTATCACACTCACTCAATAATTTCCCAATAATACCATCCGGAACACTTCCATATAAATCTAAAAATAAATTAGAATCAATTTCATGAAGAGTATTAGCAATTTCAATTAAAGGCTCATGTCTACCAACCCCGAGATTTCCTAAATAACTAAAAGTGATACTTTCATTTTTCTTTTTATCAGGTGAAGGCTCAATTTCTGTTGAAGTCATTATAACAGAACTCTCATGATCAAATTTCTTCAAATAAGTATCTTGTAACATTTTAGAATTATATATACTATGACTTGAATAATTAATCACATTTTCAAACTGTCTTTTATAACCAAATCTAAATAAATGATAAAGAGGAGATAATGACTTTTTATCCTTAAAGTAATAATCTTCACTATTATACAATATTATCGGAATACCTCTCAATTTAGAAAGATCCAATGCAATTCTGTGCATAAAAGAATAATCTCCAATTTGCAACAAAATCAAATCAGGATTAAACTTTTCAACCCAGATTTGAAATTCCTTTTTTCTCCATTTATTCATATTCCATAGTAAATTTCTAACTATATATTTGAAATTAGTTTTTTTTCTTGATTTTCTATATAACTCATTAAATTTCTTACTATTATTCACACTATCTTCATTATCTGTTTCTTTAATAAGGTCTGTAATATGTGTTCCAATATTCTTTCTTTTGTAATAAGAATTTAAGACCTCTATATCAGTAATTCTAAAATAGTTATTACAAACTTCTGAATTGGGAAGTTCATTATTGATATAAAACTGTGCAAGTGATTCTTTAGGCCAATTAATAAATAAATTACCTAATGTTCTTCCATTTGAGCCATGTTTTGAAAAACAATTATGACTAACCACTAATATTTTCGGGTATATTTTCATATTATTAAAACCTTTCACTAAAGTCTTTAATTCCAGAAACTATAATTTTATATATTTTTTTCGGAGACATCTCAACTAAC
The DNA here is from genome assembly GCA_009773805.1 of Fusobacteriota bacterium. Lineage (GTDB taxonomy): Bacteria > Bacillota > TC1 > TC1 > TC1 > WTXA01. Next base: position 776,404 of record WTXA01000002.1, on the reverse strand, counting down.
TCTTTATCTTTCAATGAATAATAGATAGCGAATATATATTTCATTTTCGGGAATGCGTTAGCAATCCAAGCTCCTTTATCGTGAAAATATTTAATATTATAACCTTCAAACCATGATGAAGTATCTTGAGATACGTAACCAATAATTTCCTGATTTGTATAAACTTTTAATTTTTTTTTCAAGCACTCAATGATAAAAATGCTATCCTCACCCGCTCCATACATTGCACCACCACCAAATAATAAAGAAAACATTACATTTGCCCTCTTTAAACTGGCAGTTCTAATCGCAATATTAACAGCACCATATCTTAAAGAATTGTACCATCTAATTCTTTTACTTTTTTTTATTAAAGTGGTTGGGCGGTCTATATTGGTACTTGGTACGTTAAATAGTATAATGTCAGCCTCAGGGTTATTTTTAAAAGCATTTATAATTAGATTATCGTAATCATTCACATATTTAACATCATCATCAGAAAATAAACAAATTTCACTATTGGCTTGCATAATTGCATTATTCCTATTTTTCCCAACACCACGGTCTGCAGTCGTAATCATCCTTACCTTTTTACCTAGTATGCTCTCTTCAACGTATTCAAATCTATCATCCTGATTAGCGAATACAGTATTTGTACTCAAATTCATTTCATAATATTTAGATAAATTTTTTTGATTCATAGTAGCAACTAATACTTCAATTTCCATAATTAATTCCTTTAACTTATATTTTATGAGAAAGTTTTTTTATTCTTAAATACAATTTCTGTGGCAATAATTTAATTATATTCTTTATCTTAATCTCTATCTTTTTATTTAATGAATAAGACTTTTTATAAGCTCTTATAATTTCTTCTAAAGATTGACTAGACGATAAAAGTTTTAAAGTTTTACTTCTCACAGGCTCATTCAGATCATGATTCTTACCATATGATTGTGCATAAATAGTTTCAAGAAAATTATGTTCCACTATTCTAAATCTATCACTTACGCTTTCAAATAAACTCTTACCCCTATCCGTAGATACCATAACAGCAGAAACACCACTTATATCATTATCATACTGATAACCCCAAAAATCACCAAGCCTTATATCAGTATAAGCTAAAGTACTTCTCACCTTACAATTATAACACGCTTCATTTAGTGCATTTTTATCAAAAAATATACTATAAAAAGGATCGCTAAACTTCGAGCTTTTATATTGTCTATCATCTTTATAGAATGTTGTGCTAAATTCATGCCAACCATACGCTTTGCTTCTAAACTCAACTTTAGTAAAATTGCTAACGCCAAATTTATTTTCACTATATTTTAGATACTTTTTCCATAAATTCATACTAGGACAACCATGACAAAATATATCAATCAACAAAAACCTCTCACGATGCTTAATAAATTCTGCATATTTAGAAACTCCATATATTTGACAAGGAGTTCCAAACACTGCATATTTTTGCCCACTTTTATCTTCCAAAGCCTCTGCAAAAGCATCACTTGTAAAACTTTGGAAATATTTAGAACCTTTAAATTGTTCGATTTCTTCTTTAATAGAAACAATTTTAGTAACAGCAATATCTTCATTATAATCATAGGCTACACCCAAGACCTTAAATCCTTGATTAAGACATTCCTTCATTAATTCTGAAGAAACACCACCAGAAGTTGAAGATTTCAATACCCCAGCATCCTTATTTGCAGCACTATATACCAAACAATCTTCTTCTATAATCTTTAAAATGTTTTGATCAAACATATAACAACTTCTTTTACACAAACCACAATCAGTACAAGTATTTTCATCAATAACTGGTTCATAAAAACCATCAACTGATAGCTCAATAGTTATTGAACTATGAGGACAAGCAACTCTACAAACACCACATCCAGTACATGAATAAATATTTGATTTGTCTTCCAAAACACTATTCTTCATTATAATCTCCATCTTTATTTTCTATATCCGAAAAAGCATTTAGCAAATATTCTTTAGACTTACTTCTCAGACATTCCAATATTTCATTAGAATTCTCAAAAGAAATTTCATTTTCCAAACTTACATGATTTCCATAATCCTTATCACTGATAAATCTATCTGCTAGATTAAGTTTTTCTAATAACGAAACAATCCTAGAAGACTGATCAGTTGCAAACCAATAATTTCTCTTAAAAGCAACAAATGGTTTATTTAAATTTACAGAAAATGCTGTACCATGAAATGAATCAGTACAAACAAAAGTTGCATTTGCTATCAAATCAATAAACTCTAAAGGACCTGCATGAAAACTAACACAATTAATTAAATTAGAAAATTCATCATACACCATTGGAATAGAAATAACCTTGCATTTATTAATTTCTAATAATTTATCAATAAATTCTAAAGCAACCAGACTTGGCTTATCAAGAAAATACAAAAGAATATATGGTTCATTATAAATTCTATTTAAGCCACCAATTGTCTCTAACCAAGTTTCTTTATCCAACAATAATGTTGGATAAATTAAAACAGGTACTTTTTTACCTGTTAGTTCCTTTATAATATCCGCACCTTGTTTTTCCCTAATAGATAAATAACCAAAACCAGAAATATACTTTTTAATAATTTTTCTATTGTAAAATGGTATTTCATTTTTCCCAAAACTAGGTGCAAAAGCAACTCTCTTTTTTTGGGGAGCATATCTCAAATAATAGATTGGATCTACATAAATGCTTGTTGCATTCCAAATCTGATCACTTCCACAAAGACAAGCTAATATATTATCACTACTCGAATACTTCTTCAGCCCATTCCAAGAAAATTTCTTTATCTGCAATTTAAATTCTTGAAAATTTAAAAAAGCCTTTTTAGACTCTGCACTGCCAACATTTTTAAAACTATCTTTATAAGTTGAAAATGTTTTAAAAAATAATTTGGGTCTCCAAAAAGTTCGTAAAAATAAAACTATAAGCTTTTTAATTCTTATGTCTCTTCCTTTAGAAATGCCATCTTTATAACCAATAATTTCAGGGTCGTAACCTAGATTTGATATATAGATTTTGCTAGCATATGCTTGCAAACTAGTTCCATAATTATAACCTTTATATACAGTAGTAATTAGAACTTTTTTTCTCATGTTGCCCCCAAAGCCTTTTTCTATTTTCGTTGCAAAATTAATTTTATGAAATCTATTGGTGATACAATAAAAGATTTCATACATTTATTAGTGAATAATATATAATTTTTCCTTCTTAATTCCGCATAAGCTATAACAGCAAAATGCCTCATTCTAATATATCTTTTTTCTTTCTTACTCAATCTATTAAAATATCTCTTCTTATATACGAAAAGATCATTTTCACCTTTGATCTTACCATCACCACTAGATAAGCCACCAATATCAACATGAACATAAGCCTTCACATCACAACTAGGTAAATAACAAAATTTACCCATTCCCTCAATAGCTTTATGCATAAGATAAAACTCATCACCAACATTAATAGCAGGAAACAACCCAATAGCAAACAAATAGCTTTTCCTAAACATCATAACATCAGTGCCAGTCATATGATGCACAAGATGATATTTTAGCAAACTATCAACAGAATAATCTTTAATATAGTTCCTAACACGTTTTTCTATCAATATATCATTCCCAATATACAAGCATAGATCAGACAAAGAATAATCTGCACTATTTTCAATCATATGTTCAACTTGAATTTTAACCTTATTAGGCAAATATAAATCATCATCATCAAGAAAAGTAATATAATCTCCTGATGCTGCCCTTATACCCACATTTCTAGTTTCAGCAGAACCTTGATTTATCATATTTTTTAAATAAATAACATCAATTCTATAAAAAGCTCTAGAATTCGAAATAATCTCTTCAACCTTCTTATTCCAGATTTTATCTGCATTATCATCAACAACAATAATCTCTAAATTATCATAAGTTTGGTCACTAAGTGAAATTAAAGCTCTCTCTAATTCCCTATCTCTTCTATATGTAGCAACTATAATGCTAACTTTTGGATTATTTGATTTTTGAATATTATTAGGATTATTTTTATCACCCATATTTACTATAACCCCCTTAATTTATTACTCTTTTGTAACTTCAACAATATTAGCCCTCTTGATAACCTTAAACACAGTCCATAGCAAACTAACATCAGAAATATATAACAACTATATTTGATACACAATATCAGTCACCATCATCCAAAAACGTCTAATAAAAAACATTCATACCCATAATTTATCTTCTCTATACTAAGTTAACAACAACTATTTTTGATCAAAATAAATATACTTAGAAATCAATTCCTTCGTTGCCTCTATATCAAAAACATAATAATACACCCCATTAATCATTTTGCCACCAGCCATTTCAGCAAGAGGATAACGACCCTGTTCAATATTATTAATACCCTTAGTGACAGCTGATGATCCAATTGATAATACTTCAGATGATTTCATATTAGTCGTAACCAATGGCAATATGGTACTTAAAGATTTAGGATAAGACGAAACAGGCTGATTCAACATCTTACTAATTAACGCCTGTATAACATCTCTTTGACGACGACCTCTTTCAAAATCATTATCTATCTTTCTGATTCTAGAAAAACTAAGTGCCTGTTTACCACTCATTTGATAAGTACCCGCCCTAGTAATACCCGGAATACTATTCGACCCTGCTTCTTGAGCAGTAACAGTAATACTAATACCACCCAATGCATCAATAATCTTTGGAAGAGAAGTAAAATTAACTGTAGCAAAATATTTAATATCAAGTCCAAAATTACTATTTAAAGTATTTAATGCAAGTTGTGGTCCTCCAAAAGCATATGCATGATTAATTTTATCCATACCTCTTCCAGGTATGTTTACATATGAGTCTCTTGGAATTGATGTCAACTTGATTTTCTTTGTGTTCTCATCAATAGTAACAATCATAATGGAATCACTTCTACCCTTTGTTCCATCAAATGAATCAATACCAAAAAAAGCAATATTAGTAACTGCATCTGTTTGATTATGATAAGCTGTTTCTTCTTCAGATATTCCAAGATCTTCATTACTAGTAGAAATCTCTACTTTTTCCATTGACCCCAAAAGCAACTGTAAATATACAAAAGCAGATATACCAATAATAAGCAGCAATCCAAACACTATTAATAAAGCTTTCTTCCATTTCTTATTTACAAGATTATGAAAAAAACTCTCTTTCTCTTTTTCATTCTTATTCTTATTCATAATTCTTCCCAATTTAAACTCCTTTAATACGTTAAGTAATATTTTTAACCACTAGTAATTCTTATTTGAAAAATTTGAAAGCACCAAGCTTAACACTCTTACGTTTATCAGCAAGTGGCTTTCTCTTCTGAACAACCAATAACTCATCAAGCACCAAGGACTTAGCATTACTCTCAACTATACTTCCAAGACCTGCCTTAGCCTTATCCAATATTTGTAAAGCAACCTTCAATCTTGGCACCCTCTTTACACTACCATGAGCATCAGAGCCCACAAAATCAACCAGCCCACTACGAGCTAACAAAAAAGCAAAATCCTTAACATCCTTTCCAAATAATCCAAGAAAACTACCCGAATTAATCTGAAAAAAACAACCAACCCTAATAAAATCATCAAGAAGAGAAGGATTCTTTGAAAAATAAGCATAACGCTCAGGATGAGCGATAACCACCCTAAAACCAAAGTCTATCAGCTCAATCACATAGCTCAAATAATCAACCCTAAACTTATCAAAAGCCAACTCTACCAACAAATAACTACCACCATTAATCCCCCTGATCAAACCCTCCTTGCAATACCCTAAAGTATCCTTATCAAGAAAAACCTCCTGCCCAGGTAAAACCCGACCAGAAAGACCAAGAACATCAATACACAAACAAACCTTCTCATAACTATTCATATAAATACCACTCTTAAAATGAGGAGTAGCTACAATACTATCAACACCCTCACCAAGATAAATATCCAACATCCCATTCATATCATCAATATCTATAGCACCATCATCAACCAAAGGCAAAAGATGCGAATGAACATCAACCATTACTTATTCCTTCTATTCTTCTTGTTCTCAGACTTCTTATCCTCATTAGAATAATAATTATAATACCCATTAAAACCATTCTTACTATTACTCTTCTTAACCCTAGTCAAAATAACCCCTAGAACCTTAGCATTAACATGATTCAACAACTCCATCGCCCTCTTGGCACCATCAATATGAGTAATCTCAGAACCCACCACAAACAAAACACCATCCACCATAGTAGACAACAACTGAGCATCAGTAACAGCATTAACAGGCGGAGCATCAATAATAACTCGATCATACTTTTTAGCCATAGACTCAATAAAAATCCTCATCTTATTAGAACCAACAATCTCAGAAGGATTAGGCGGAATAGTACCAGAAGTCAAAACATCAAGCTTATCACTATAATGATGAATCACCTCATCAAGACCAAGCCCATCAATCTTAGCAGTCGATGGATTAAGAATATTCACACCATCCACAATCACATTAGAAAGACCCATCCTATTAGAAATATTAAAAAACTTAAAAACAGTAGGCTTCCTTAAATCACCATCAATAAGCAAAGTTTTCTTTCCAGACTGAGCAAAAGCCACTGCCAAATTTGAAGCAGTCGTAGACTTACTCTCACCAGGACCTGAACTAGTAATCAACATCTTCCTTACTTCAACATCAATAGAAGAAAACTCAATATTAGTCCTAATAGTCCTATAAGCCTCAGAAATTGGCGACTTAGGCTTCTTTTCCATAATTAATCTTTCCATTAATCTTCCTCCCTTTCAGGAATAATACCAATAACAGTAATACCCAAATTACGCTCAACATCCTCAATCGTAACCAAAGTATTCTTAAAATGCTCCAGCAACAAAGCCAAACCAACAGAACCCATAAGACCAACCATAAAACCAATAGCAACATTCAACTTTACATTAGGACTAACAGCCTCAGTCGGCACTTTACTACTATCCATAATAGTAACCTCACCACTAGGCATCAGCTCTCCTGCCCTATCAATAAAAGAAGCACCATAAGCCTCAACAGCCCTATGAGCCAACTCAGGATTACCATCTCTAACAGCAATACTCATAATCATAGTCCCAGACTCAGTAGTAACAGTAGTATTCTTAAGCAAATCTTCAGTCTCAATACTTTTTAGCTTACTAGCAGCATTCTCTGCCACCATATTAGTCATCGCAATACTCCTATAAGTCTGCATCAAACTCTGATACATAGTCACATCAGAACTAGTAGTCTCCTTAGAAGTATCCTCCTTACCAATAATAATGCTAATCTTAGCTTCATACTTAGGACTAATAACAAAATAACTAACAACAAAAGCAGCCCCAGCAATCAACAAGGTAATAAAAATAATCATACCCAATCTTTTCTTCAACCTATGAAAAAGTTCATTTAAATCCAATTCTGACATATCTTCCACTAAACTACCCCCTAAATATATATTTAATAAAATATAATTTTACATAACCATAGATATGTACATTGTAACACATAATCACAAATATAAATTTTCAAAACGTAAAATATGATTATATTTTAAAAAAAAAGGCAACAAAGTACAAAAAACAACCCACTTAGCCTAAACTAAATGAGTTGTTTAATACTTAACTAAAATAATAACTGTCAATTAAAACTATCTCTTCTTAACTCCAACATTTTCATCCCTAGTATTTCTACCCAAAACCTTATATATAGGACAAAAACCGATCAGACCAGTTGCTAACATAATAGCCCCAATAACAATCAAAACTATCTGCAGCACCCCACCAACAAACACAGTTAAAAGCAACAATACCAAACCAACAATACTCCTAATAAGTCTTTCCACATTACTTTGATTCTTCATCATAATACATTCCCCCTTATCACCATATTTAACCTTATCTAACCTAAAAATAACAATTAAAAAAGCATTTGTCAAATTAAACAATCACCCTCTGATAAAACCTCTTCACAACAGCCCTCAACCAAACATCAAGCCTAGACAAAGCAACCACCTCAAACTCAACAGGCACACCATAAAAAGCCTCAGCAATACTACCAGCCATAGCAGCAATAGTATCACTATCACCACCCATAGAAACAGCAAGCCTCACCACAGACTCAAAACAATCACCCTCAAGAAAAGCCCTAATAGCAATAGGAACACTACCCTGACAACTAACATCAAAAACATACTCCGCCCTAATATCATCAAGACTAAAACTAACACCATAATACGAAGACTCCACAAAAGACCTAATAGCACCCTTATCTGCACCAGTCCTAGCCAAATATATACAACCAGCCACAGCCTCCGCACCCTTAATACCCTCAGGATGATTATGAGTCACCTCAGCAGACAAACGAGCAAGTCTCAAAACACCCTCTAAATCAGAAGCAAAATAAGCTGTAGACGAAACCCTCATAGCAGAACCATTACCATAACTACCATAAGGCAACTGCTCCTCAGCAAAAATCCACTCCTTAAAAAAAGAACCATAATCAGCATCAGGATAACTCCTACCATAACTAACCAAAGCAGCCCTAACAGCACCCCTAACCAAATCATCATCAAAAAGATCCCTCTCTCCAAGAGACAACAAAGCATCAGCCACAGCCACAGTCATAATAGAATCATCAGTAAAAAAACACCTATCCACAAAAAAAGGGAAATCCACACTCTTATGATTATCCCACTCATAAACAGAACCAACTATATCCCCAACAATAGCACCTACCATAAAACACCTACCAACCCTTAAATTTCTTCAACAACTTCACAAACTTCGATAAACTACCACGTTCATACCTCATAGACAAATCAAACCACCCAGGAGTTCTACAAACACTCTTAACATGACTAAATGCCAAAAACCCATGAACACCATGATAACTACCAAGACCAGAACTACCACGCCCACCAAAAGGCACATCAACACTCAACAAATGCACCAACACATCATTAACACAACAACCACCAGCCCGCACACGATTCACAACAAAATCAACAAAAAACCTATCCTCACTAAACACATACAAAGCAAGAGGCTCAGGATTTCTACCAACCACATCAAGAACCTTATTACCAAGAGCATCACCATCACCGTCATCATCAAAATAAAGGACAGGTAATACCGGTCCAAAAATCTCCTCACTTAGCAATCTAGAGTTATGCGAAATATCTTCCACCAAAGTAGGCTCTATCTTCAAAGTCGACTCATCATGACCACCGCCATAAAAGACCTTCTCCCTCTCCAAAAGACCAACCAATCGCCAAAAATGTTTTTCACTGACTATTTTACCATAAGCTTCATTATCCAATGCACTATTTAACTGACTTTTTATCTCCTCTATCAATAAGTTAAGAAACTCAGCCCTAACTGACCTATCTACTAACAAATAATCTGGAGCAATACAAGTCTGACCAGCATTCAAGAACTTACCCCAAACAATCTTCCTAGCAGCCAACTTTAAATTAGCAGACCTATGAACAATAGCCGGACTCTTCCCACCAAGTTCCAAAGTCATACTCGACAAATATCTCGCCCCAAGACAATAAATCTCCCTACCAATTCTAGTACTCCCAGTAAAAAACACATGATTATATGGCAACTCAAATAAATCATCAAAACCAGATGGATCCACATCAGTACAAAAAACCAACTCTTCACTAAACAAAGCACCAAACAACTCCACCAGCAACCTACCAGTATGAGAACTAATCTCCGATACCTTTAAGATAACCGTATTACCAGCTGCTAAAGCGGACACTAAAGGAATAAGGGTCAACTGAAAGGGATAATTAAAAGGAGACACCACAAGAACCTGGCCCTTCGGCTCAGCTATAGTATAGTATGAAGAAAAAGGACTAAACAAAGTCCCCTTTAATCTCTTCTTCCTCCCCCATTTTGATAGATGTTTTAATGTATAATCAATCTCATTCATTACTGGAAGTATTTCTGTAATATAGGCTTCCTGCTCACTTTTATTGAGATCTAATTTTAAAGCCTCTAGTATCCTAGATTCCTGATCAATAATCTTCTTTCTAACTACTTTAATAATTGACTTCCGAACTTCAATATCATAAGTCTTACCAGATCTGAAATATTCTCTTTGTCCTTCAAAAACTTCCTTAAACATCCTACTCACCTTCCTATTCAAATATATACAAAAGACACGCAGCCAAAACCACGTGTCTCTATTAACCCTATTTCCTGTAATTTGGGGATTCCTTAGTAATCTGCACATCATGAGGATGCCCCTCAACCAAACCAGAATTTGTAATCCTAATAAACTCCGCATCATGCTGCAAAGCATAAATATCCTTCGTACCACAGTAACCCATACCAGCACGAAGACCTCCAACTAATTGGAATATAGTCTCAGAAGTAGCCCCCTTGTATGGGACCCTACCTTCAATACCCTCAGGCACCAGCTTCTTCGCATCCTCCTGGAAATATCTATCCTTACTACCATCTTTCATAGCAGCAATAGAACCCATACCCCTATAACTCTTATAGCTTCTACCTTGATAAATCTCCACCTCGCCAGGACTCTCTAAAGTGCCAGCCAGCAATGAACCAAGCATCACCACAGAAGCACCTGCAGCAATAGCCTTAGTCAAATCACCAGAATATTTAATACCACCATCACCAATAATAGGGATACCATACTTCTCACCAACCTTAGCACACTCGCTAATTGCCGTAATCTGTGGTACACCAATACCAGCAATAATCCTCGTAGTACAAATAGAACCAGGACCAATACCCACCTTGACACTATCTGCCCCTGCTTTAATTAAAGCTTCAGTAGCTGCAGCACTAGCCACATTACCAGCAATAATATCCAACTCCTTATATCTACTCTTAACTTCACTAACAAGATCCAAAACACCCTGAGAATGACCATGAGCAGTATCAATAACCACCACATCAACACCGGCATTAACTAAAGCCTCAAGCCTATCGAACACATCTTTTGAAATACCAACAGCAGCCCCACATCTAAGTCTTCCTCTACTATCCTTAGACGCATTAGGGAACTGATAAGTTTTCTCTATATCCTTAATAGTAATTAAACCCTTCAACTTATTATCCTCATCCACCAAAGGCAATTTTTCAATCTTATGCACCTGAAGAATCTTCTCAGCCTCTTCTAAAGTTGTCCCTACACTAGCAGTTACCAGTGGAGCTTTAGTCATTAGTTCCTTAATTGGTTTATCATGTTCAGACTCCCCAATAAACCGTAAATCCCTGTTTGTCAAAATACCAACCAAAGTACCATCCACAGTCACAGGAACTCCAGAAATCTTGTATCTTTTCATCAACTCCATTGCATCACTAATTAGATCATCAGGACCTAGAAAAATAGGATCTATAATTATTCCGTTTTCTGATCTTTTAACTCTATCAACTTCAAGAGCTTGTCTTTCAATTGTCATATTCTTATGAATAATACCAATACCACCTTCTCTGGCCATAGCTATAGCCATATCAGACTCGGTAACTGTATCCATACCTGCACTCATTAGGGGAATATTCAGTTGAATATTCTTGGTTAAATTTGATTTTAAAACTGTATCCTTTGGTAAAATATTTGAATAGCCTGGCACTAAAAGGACATCATCAAAAGTCAGACCTGTTTTTATACTATCTAGTAGGTTCATCGTCATTCTCCTTTGGTAAAATTTCATTGTATTATATCATAGAAAAAATCAATAGTAAACCTAATGAATTGTGAAGATAATTTTCACATTATACTAAGGAAAAAGATAAAAAATACATGCATAAGCTCTTAACAAAATGACTTTAGAGGTATATAATGAAAACGTATTCATTTGTAAACGTATACATTTAAAATTTTAGACTAAGGAGTGAAGAATGTACAAGAAAATTGCAATTGTAATGGGAAGTGACAGCGACCTAAAAGTCGTCAAAAAAGCCACAGAAAAATTAAAGGAATTTGGAGTAGACTTCGAAATTCACGTAATGTCAGCTCACAGAACACCAAAGATCGCCTGCGAATTTGCCGAGAAGGCACAAGCAAGTGACTTTGGTGTAATTATTGCAGCCGCAGGAATGGCTGCCCACCTAGCTGGTGTAATGGCCGCACACACTAGCTTGCCAGTAATTGGAATCCCAATTAAATCAAGTCTTGATGGACTCGATGCTCTACTTGCAACAGTCCAAATGCCCCCGGGCATACCAGTAGCTACAGTAGGAATTGATGGAGCTGAAAATGCCGCGATTCTAGCAGTTCAAATCCTGGCAGTCGGCAATCCCGACCTAACCAAGAAACTAGTGGAATTTAAGAAGCAAATGGCAGCTAAAGTAGTAGCAAAAGACCAAAAGTTACAAGAGGAGATTAAGACATGGAAAAATTAGAACAACTATATGAGGGAAAAGCTAAGAAAGTCTACAAGACAAGCAACCCCGATCAATATATCGTCACCTACAAAGATGACGCAACAGCCTTCAACGGAGAGAAAAAAGGAACAATCGAAAACAAAGGCATAGTAAATAACCTAGTAACCAACCACCTAATGACAATGTTGGAAACAAAAGGTATCAAAACCCATTTTCTAGAAGAACTAAACGACAGAGAAACTATAGTAAAAAAAGTGGAAATAGTACCAATCGAAGTAATCGTCAGAAACATAGCAGCAGGCTCCTTAGCTAAAAGACTAGGACTTGAAGAAGGCACAATCCTAAACAAGACAGTACTAGAATTCTGCTACAAGGATGACGCCCTAGGAGACCCAATCATTAATGACTATCACATTGCAGCACTAGCCCTTGCAACTCCAGAGGAAATAACTATCATCTCAAACTATGCATTACGTATTAATACCATATTAGGGGACTATCTAAAAGACCTGAACATTGAACTTATCGACTTTAAATTGGAATTTGGTAGAACACCTTCAGGAGAAATTATCCTTGCTGATGAAATATCACCAGATACTTGCCGATTCTGGGATAGTATAACAAAGGAAAAACTAGACAAAGATCGTTTCAGAAGAGATCTTGATGGTGTTGAAGGAGCCTATCAGGAAGTTATGAAAAGACTTCTTGGAAGAGGTTAGAATGTTTAATAAATTAAACGAAGAATGTGGAGTCTTTGGAGTCTACAATAATGATGATCATGATGTAGCCGGACTTTCCTACTACGCCCTCTATGCTCTACAACATAGAGGTCAGGAAAGTTGCGGTATAGCCATCAATAGAGATGGTATCATCAGAGGCCATAAGAATCTCGGACTAGTCAATGAAGTCTTTGACCAAAAAACACTTAAAAGCCTAGGCCAAGGTAAAATGGCCATAGGCCATTGTCGTTATGCTACTTGTGGTCAAGGTATGATCAGCAATGCCCAACCACTTATGATCAATCACCTCAAAGGTTCCATGGCTATAGCCCACAATGGAAACCTAACTAATACAGGTGAATTAAGAAGAGAATTAGAACTTGGAGGAGCAATTTTCCAAGGCACAAGCGATACAGAAGTTATCGCCTATATATTAACTAAACAAAGACTATCCTCAAACTCCATAGAAGAAGCTATCTCAAAGACTATGAATATAATAAAGGGAGCCTACTGCCTCCTTGTTATGTCTCCTAAAAAACTAATAGCCGCCAGAGACCCTTACGGCATTAGACCACTAAGTATCGGTAAACTTGGAGACAGCTATATGATAGCTTCAGAAACCTGTGCCTTAGAAAGTAACGGAGCTACCTTCGTTAGAGATGTACTACCTGGAGAAATAGTAGTCATCGACGAAACAGGACTAAAAAGCATCACAACACATGTAAGTAACAAGTGCCATTTATGTGTCTTTGAATTCGTCTACTTCGCTAGACCTGACTCTGTAATTGAAGGCTCTTGTGTCCAAACAGCTAGACAAAGAGCTGGCACCTATCTGGCTCTAGAACATCCAGTTCAAGCAGATGTTGTTATCGGGGTTCCAGATTCAGGACTTGATGCAGCCCTAGGTTTTTCCAAACAATCTGGCATACCTTATGGAGTAGGACTACTAAAGAATAAATATGTTGGTAGAACCTTTATCCAACCTGACCAGATACAAAGGGAAAAAGCAGTCAGAATAAAACTTAATCCTATTGCCTCTGCCCTAAAAGACAAAAGAGTTGTATTAATAGACGATTCTATAGTTAGAGGAACCACTAGTAAACGTATTGTGCAATTAATTAGAGATGCAGGTGCTAAGGAAGTTCATATGAGAATATCCGCCCCTCCCTTCAAATACCCTTGCTATTTTGGCACTGATGTAGACACTCAAGAAAACCTAATAGCCTGGCATATGTCCATTGAGGAAATCGCCAAGGAAATCGGTGTTGACTCACTAGGTTATCTTAGTGTTCAAGATGTTAAGAAAATCGCTACTAACTCAGCCTGCGACTATTGTGTAGGTTGCTTCACTGGAGAATATCCAATGGAAGTTCCAAAGGGAAGTCAAAAACATATTTGTGAAATACCATTAGGTGCTGAGAAAACAGCTGAGTATGAGTATGATATGGAGGTTGAAGACAATGAAGAGTTTTAGCGATAGTTATAAGGCTGCAGGTGTTGATGTTACAGCTGGTTATGAAGGTGTGGAACTAATAAAAGAACATGTTAAAAGAACCAAAATACCTGGAGTGCTATCAGATCTTGGTGGCTTTGCGGGCCTCTTTCAACCAGATATTAAGAATATGGAAGAACCAGTACTAGTTTCTGGTACAGATGGTGTTGGCACCAAGCTAAAGCTTGCCTTCTCCTTAAACAAACATGATACAGTAGGTATCGATTGTGTTGCCATGTGTGTTAACGATATTATCTGTTGTGGAGCTACTCCGCTCTTCTTCCTGGACTATATTGCTGTAGGCAAGAATGTCCCAACTAGAATTGAAAAGATAGTTTCTGGTATTGCTGAAGGTTGTATCCAGGCTGGTTGTGCTTTGGTTGGTGGTGAAACTGCAGAAATGCCAGGTTTCTATCCTGAAGATGAGTATGATCTTGCAGGTTTTGCTGTTGGTATGGTAGACAAGAAGAAAATTTTAGACCCTTCCACTATCACTAGTGGGGATATAATAATTGGTGTACCCTCAAGCGGTCTACATTCCAATGGTTTCTCTCTTGTGAGAAAGACATTTGAAAATGATGATTTAAATGAATATAGGGAGGATTTAGGGGCATCACTAGCTGATACTCTAATAACTCCAACCAAAATATATGTTAAAGAAATGCTAAAACTTCAAAAGGAAGTTTCAATCAAGTCCCTCTGTCATATTACAGGTGGTGGTCTTTATGAGAATATCCCTAGGGCTCTACCACCTGGATATAGCGCTAAAATATATAAGGAAGCAATTCCTAAACAACCAATATTCAAGCTACTACAAAAAAAGGGTAATATCCCTGAAAAAGATATGTACAATACCTTTAATATGGGACTTGGAATGTGCGCTATAGTTGCACCTGAAAATGCAGCAACAGCTGTCCAAACACTTAAACAAACAGGACTTAATGCCTTTGAAGCTGGTGTTGTAATTAAAGACCTTAGTGGTGTTGAAATATGTTAAATATCGCTGTATTTGTTTCAGGTGGAGGTACTAACCTTCAAAACCTAATAGATACAGAACTAGTTAGTAAGCAAATAAAATTAGTAGTTGCCTCTAGTAATAAAGCTTATGCTCTTGAAAGAGCCAAGAAACATAATATACCTACTATCATATTTATGAATGATAATAATGATGATGTTGTTGATAATGTTGATAATGTAGCTAATGAAGTAGATTTACTAAATACATTAGAAGAAAAACACATCGAACTAATAGTTCTAGCTGGCTACCTAAAAATATTGAGTCCCTTCTTTCTTAAAAACTTTAAGGGAACTGTCATTAACATCCACCCTTCCCTCCTACCAGCTTATGGTGGAATGGGTATGTATGGTCTGAAAGTGCATCAAGCCGTCCTTAGAGACAAAAAAACCATAACTGGAGCAACCGTTCATATAGTAACAGAAGAACCAGATTCAGGAGAGATATTAGACAAAATAGAAGTACAGGTAGAAAATAATGACACCCCTTCCAGCCTCCAGATAAGAGTCATGGAGAAGGGTGAAAAAATAGTCTTACCTCGAGTGGTAAGAAAAATATTAGAAAGGAGCCTATAAGATGAAGATTTTAGTAATAGGCGGGGGTGGCAGAGAGCATGCCCTAATCCTAAAACTTAAAGAAAGTAGACAAGAAACTGAAATTTTTGTAGCTCCTGGCAACGGTGGCATCTCTAAAATAGCCCAATGTGTAAATATTGCTCCAACTGATGTAGCTAAGATGACCAACTTTGCAATAGAAAAGAATATAGATTTAGTTATAGTTACTCCCGATGATCCCTTAGTAATGGGTATGGTCGATGCCCTAGAAAACCAAGGTATCAAAGCCTTTGGCCCAAGAAGTGTCGCCGCAGTTCTAGAAGGGAGTAAGTCCTTTGCTAAGTCCTTTATGAAAAGACACGGAATTCCTACTGCAGAGTACCAGAACTTTACTAGCTATGGTGATGCTAAGGAATATATAAGAAAACAAACTAAATACCCTATTGTCATAAAAGCCGATGGGCTGGCCCTTGGCAAGGGTGTTGTTATTGCACAAAATGAGACTGAAGCACTTGAAGCCATAAAGAACATGATGCTAGACCAGTGTTTTGGTAACAGCGGCAGCCAAATTGTCATTGAAGAATTCCTAACAGGAACAGAAATATCAGTAATGGCAATTACTGATGGCAAAATAATTCGCACCCTAACTTCAGCCATGGACCACAAAAGAGCCTTTGACAATGATTTAGGTCTAAACACAGGTGGTATGGGAGCTATTGCCCCACACCCCCTTTACACACTAAACTTAGCTCAGGAATGTAACGAGAAAATATTTAAACCAACTATTGTAGGTATGCTTGAAGAAGATAGAATGTTCAAGGGTATCCTCTATTTTGGACTTATGCTAACAAAAGATGGACCATACGTTATTGAATATAACTGCAGATTTGGAGACCCTGAAACCCAGGTTGTTCTCCCTCTTCTAGATGGTGATCTGCTAGAACTAATACTAGCTGTCTGTGATGGTCAATTAGAAAATGTAGAAGTTAAACAAAAACCAGGAACGGCGGTCTGTGTTGTTATGGCCTCAGGTGGTTATCCACTTGCCTACGAAAAAGGCTATATTATAGAAGGACTAGAAGTTGCCTCCCTCCTAACAGATACTAAAATATATCATGCAGGTACGACCCTAGATGAGACAACAGGCAACTTTCTAACTGCTGGTGGTAGAGTTCTTGGAGTCACTGCCATTGGCAATACCTTAGATGAAGCTATAGAAAAAGCCTATAAAGCTGTTAACCAAATCACTTTTGAAAAAGCCTACTACCGCACAGATATAGGCAAGAAAGCTGGAGGCAATTAAATGGCAGTATTTAGAGTCTATGTAGAAAAAAAATCTGAATTTGCAGTTAAGGCCAGACATCTAAAAGAGGACCTGTATCATGCACTCAATCTTTCGATCAATAAAGTCAGAATAATTAATCGTTATGATGTTGAAGGCACCACCAAGGAAAAGTTCCAAGCAGCAATACCACATATATTTTCAGAACCACCAGTAGATAAGATACATACCAAACTTCCAATAACTAAAGACTTCCTTTTAGCAGTAGAATACCTTCCAGGTCAATATGACCAAAGAGGAGACTCAGCCGCACAATGTTTTCAGCTCTATCATCAAGGTGATAGACCAATAGTTAAAACTGCAACAATCTATCTTTTTTCAGGTCAATTAACAACTGAAGATAAGGAAAAACTTACAAACTACCTTATCAACCCAATTGAAGCAAGAGAAGCCTCTCTTACACACCCTAAAACACTAAAAGATGATTATGGTGTAATTGAAGCTGTTCCACAACTAGAAAACTTCCTAGAACTAAATGTCCTAGATTTGAAAATATTTTTACAGACCTACTCCCTAGCTATGGATCTTGAAGATTTAAAAGTTTGTCAACAATATTTTCTAGATGAGGCAAGAATACCAAACCTGGCAGAAATTAGAATACTAGATACTTATTGGTCAGACCATTGTAGACATACCACCTTCTCCACCAACCTAATCAAGGTTGAAATTGAAGATGAACTAATAGAAAAAAGCTACAGAAAATACCTAAAATTAAGAGACAACAAAAAACCTAAGACCCTAATGGATTTAGGGACAATCGGAGCCAAATATCTTAAAAGCATAGGCAAAATGACAGATCTTGATGAGTCCGAGGAAATTAATGCCTGTTCTGTTAATGTTAAGGTGAATATTGATGGAGTACCAACAGACTACCTCTTTATGTTTAAGAATGAAACTCATAACCACCCAACAGAAGTTGAGCCCTATGGTGGTGCGGCAACTTGTTTAGGTGGTGCTATAAGAGATCCTCTATCAGGTAGAAGTTATGTCTATCAAGCTATGAGAGTAACAGGCAGCGGAGATCCCTCCTCCCCTACTCTACCAGGCAAACTACCACAGCGAAAGATAACAACAAGTGCAGCCAATGGCTTTAGTTCTTATGGGAATCAAATAGGACTAGCAACTGGACTAGTTGAAGAAATATATCATCCAGGCTTTGTTGCCAAACGTATGGAAGTAGGGGCAGTATTAGGTGCAGTCCCAAAATCCAATGTTGTAAGAACTGAACCAAAGGATGGGGATATAGTAGTTCTAATTGGTGGACGCACAGGTAGAGATGGTTGTGGAGGAGCTACTGGCTCTTCAAAATCACACAGTCAAGATTCACTTACTACTTGTAGTGCCGAGGTCCAAAAAGGTAATCCAACAGAAGAAAGAAAACTACAAAGACTATTTAGAAACCCTGACTTCACCAAACTGATAAAACGTTGTAACGATTTTGGTGCAGGGGGAGTTAGTGTAGCAGTTGGTGAACTTGCCCCATCACTTTCAATTAATCTAGATGCTATTCCAAAAAAATACATTGGCCTTAATGGTATTGAACTAGCAATAAGTGAATCACAAGAACGTATGGCAGTAGTAATTGCTAAGGAATCACTCACCAACCTCCTAAAATTTGCTGAAGAGGAAAATGTAGAAGCTACAGAAATTGCCAAAGTAACAGATGATGGCTATTTAAGAATGTACTGGCAAGGTGAAGAATTAGTCTCCCTAAAAAGATCATTTTTAGATTCTAATGGAGCAAGTAGGAAAACTAGAGTCCATATTCCTAAATATAAGGGTGAATTTCCAAGAAAAAATAGTTGGACAGCACAATTAAGTGATCTAAACATCTGTTCGCAAAAGGGATTAGGAGAACAATTTGATAGTACAATAGGTGCAGGTACTGTTCTCATGCCTTATGGTGGCAAACAACAACTAACACCAATACAAGCTATGGCAGCAAGATTTCCTGTTCTTGAAGGAACCACTGATACCTGTTCTGTATTTGCCTATTCCTTCGACCCTTACACAAGTTCGGTCAACCCCTACCTAGGAGCCTATACCAGTGTTCTTCACTCAATAGCTAAAGTAGTTGCAGGTGGAGGCACCATAAATAAATGTTGGCTTTCCTTCCAGGAATATTTCCCAAAACTTGGAAATGATCCTCTACGTTGGGGACTACCAATGGCTTCCCTACTTGGAGCTTTTGAAGCCCAAATAGCTCTAGGAATTGGAGCAATTGGTGGTAAGGATTCAATGTCCGGTAGTTATGAAGACCTTGATGTTCCCCCAACTCTGATTTCCTTTGCAGCCTCAGTGGGTGACTATAAATCCATCACCTCTCCAGAGTTTAAAGAGGTTGGCAACAAGGTTATCTATATAACTCCTGAAAAAAATGATGATGGACTATTTAATGAAGAAAGTCTTAAGACAACTTTTGAATACATCGAAGATATTAGAGACAGAGGTGTTGCCAAAGCCATATATGCCCTTGGTAAAGGTGGAATATCTGAAGCAGTTGCCAAAATGTCCTTTGGTAATCGTATCGGTTTTAACTTCATCCAAGAAATGTGTGAAAAACAACTATTCGCTTCTGATTATGGTAGTTTCTTAATTGAAGTCAATAATGGCTGCCACGGTATTGCTGATACTATAGGTGAAGTTATTGGCGAAACTATATCAGAATACGAAATTAGAGTTAATGAACAGATAATATCCCTTGATGAACTTGAAACAACCTGGAAAAACAGACTTAACCCTATTTTTCCTACTGATCATAAAGCAGCAGAAAAAATGCTACCAATAAAAAGCTATAAAACTAAGAATATATTTAAAGCCTCCAGCAAAACCCCTAGACCAAAAGCACTAGTTCCAGTATTTCCTGGCACCAATTGTGAATATGACACAGCAAGAGCCTTGACTCAAGCTGGAGCAGAAGCTGATATATTTATCCTTAAGAACCTAACTCCTACTTCCTTGGCAGAATCTATCCTCCAACTTGAACGGAAGATACTAGAATCACAAATGATAGTACTTCCAGGCGGTTTTAGCGGTGGAGATGAACCAGATGGTTCAGCTAAACTAATTGCAGCCTTTTTTAGAAACCCAAGACTTGAAGCTGCAGTTATGGAACTTCTATATCGAAAGGATGGTTTAATGTGTGGTATCTGCAATGGCTTCCAAGCCCTTTTAAAACTAGGATTGGTACCCTATGGCAAAATATTAGAACAAGACGACGACTCTCCAACCTTGGCTATGAACCTCTCAGGTAAACATCAGTCAAGTCTTGTTAGAACAAAGGTTATATCAAATAATTCTCCTTGGTTAATGGACTTTAAACCTGGTGATATATATACTGTTGCCATTTCCCATGGGGAAGGTCGCTTTACTGCACCTGATTCTTTAATCAATCATATGAGTAATAAGGGACAAATTGCTACCATCTATGTTGATGATCAGGGTATCCCATCATCATCATTTCCCTTTAATCCAAATGGCTCAACATCTGGCATTGAGGGCATCCTTTCTCCTGATGGTAGAATATATGGAAGAATGGCTCATAGCGAGAGATTTTTGACCGATGTCTATAAGAATATTCCAGGTGAAAAACGAATGGATATCTTCACTAATGGAGTGAAATATTTTCTATAATATATAAAGCCTTGTCCTTGTAATATAGGACAAGGCTTTTTTATTGACTAGTCTAAAAAAATTATGGTATGATACACTAAGTAAATGTATAAATGGAGGGTAATATGAATAAGAAATTAATTGTTTTAATGTTATTGATTCTAGGTGCTGTTTTCCTAATGGCTTGTGGTGGAAATGCCAAGGATGACAAAAAATTTGTAGTAGGCTTTGATGCTGAATTTCCACCTTATGGTTTTATTGATGACAAGGGTGAATATGTTGGTTTTGACCTTGATTTAGCTGAAGAAGTAAGTAAACGTAATGATTGGGAACTTGTTAAACAACCAATCGACTGGGATGCCAAGGATCTGGAATTAAAATCAGGGAATGTTGATTGTATCTGGAATGGATTTACAATCAATGGTAGAGAGGACAAATATACTTGGAGTTCTCCTTATGTTAATAACAGTCAAGTATTTGTTGTAGCTACTGATTCTAAAATAGCTGACCAAGCTGACTTAGCTGGCAAGGTTATTGCCACTCAGAAGGACTCTTCTGCTTTAGCAGCTTTAAATGATGATGAAAACAAAGCCTTAAAGTCTTCATTTAAGAATGTAATTGAGTTTGGGGACTATAACACTGCTTTTCTAGAACTTGAAATGGGAACAGTTGATGCAATTGCTATGGATATTGGTGTTGCTAAGGCTCAAATGGAATCAAGAAAAAGCAAGTCATTCGAAATATTAGACGACTATTTATCAAGTGAAAAATATGGTGTTGGTTTCCTACTTGGAAATGAAGAATTAAGAGATAAAGTTGAAGCTACTTTAATGGAAATGCTTGATGATGGAACTTTCCTTAAAATTGCTAAGAAATGGGACTTGCAAAATAGTGTTATTCTAGGAGAGAAATAGAATTGGAGTAAAGCAATGAATATTAATTTTGTTTTGACACAACTTGGACTTGGGTTTTTAACTACTGTTATAATATTTGCCTTAACCTTGTTGTTTTCCTTGCCACTTGGTCTATTAGTTTCCTTTGGCAGGATGTCCAAGATTTTTATCATTCGAACTATTAGTAAATTCTATATTTCTGTAATGCGTGGGACTCCTTTAATGCTCCAACTTATAGTGGTATTTTTTGCACCATATTATGTTTTCGGCCTGCAATTAGGAAGTTCTTATCGCTTTACAGCGGTAATTGTGGCTTTCGTTCTTAACTATGCCGCTTATTTTGCAGAAATTTATAGAGGTGGAATTGAGTCTATGCCTGTGGGTCAATATGAAGCAGCAAAGGTTCTTGGTTACTCCAAGGGTCAGACTTTTATTAGAATAATCTTACCTCAAGTGATTAAGAGAATTCTTCCACCAATAACTAATGAGACTATTACTCTAGTTAAGGATACCTCTTTAGCCTTTGTTCTTTCTGTTGTAGAGATGTTTACAATGGCTAAGCAAATTGCTGCTTCACAGACTACTATGATGCCCTTAATGATAGCCGGTCTTTTCTACTATTTGTTTAATCTAGTAGTCGCATTTGGTATGGAACGTATTGAAAAAAGTATGAATTACTATAGATAAGGATTGGGATTATGAAGATTTTAGAAATTAGAGATATGAAAAAGTCATTTGGAGATTTGGAAGTACTTAAGGGTGTTTCTTTGTCTGTAAATGAAGGTGAAGTTTTATCTATTATCGGTCCTTCTGGTTCTGGTAAGTCTACATTACTGCGTTGTGCTACTATGTTAGAGCAGATGGATGAGGGTGATCTTCTTTATTTAGATGAATATGCAGCAAAAGACGTTAAAGGTGGTAAGAGCATTTATTCCTCCAAGCTAGACTTAAAAAGAATTCGCAGGAATTTCGGATTAGTTTTCCAGAATTTTAATTTATTTCCCCACTATAGTGTTTTAAAGAATGTTGCTGAGGCACCTCAGTTGGTGGATGGTATTAGTAAAAAGAAAGCTGAGACTAGAGCAAGAATTCTTCTTGATAAGTTAGGTTTGTCTGATAAGGCTGAGGCTTTTCCTTTTCAATTATCTGGTGGCCAGCAACAGCGTGTTTCTATAGCTAGGGCTTTAGCCCTACAACCTAAGTTATTATTCTTTGATGAGCCCACATCAGCCCTAGATCCTGAACTAACAGGTGAGGTTTTGAAGGTCATTAAGGAATTAGCCAAGGAAAAGATGACTATGGTTATTGTAACTCATGAGATGCATTTTGCTGAGGAACTCTCCGATAGAATAATATTTATTGAAGATGGTATTATTCAAGTCGAAGGAACTCCAGAGGATATCTTTAAAACAGATAATCCAAGACTTAAAGAATTTATAGGTAAATTTGGTAAATAAAAAAAGGTTGTCACAAGACAACCTTTTTATTATTTATCGAACAAATTATCAAATCCACTTTGTGACAACTCTTTAAAAATGAAGTTATATTCTATAAATCCATCATACATATTTAAGCCTCGAATACTTCCAGTGTATGTACCATCTTCATTTCTTAAAGCCTCCAACTTATAGGTCAGACCATCCTTGCCTGTCCAATGTCTTTTAATCTCATTAGGATTAGCCGGATTAATAATCTCTATAACCTTATTCTGAGTTGTTGGACTCTTGTATTCTTCTTTCTCTAGTTCAATACTTATTGCCTCATCAACTTTTTGCTTTGAACTTAACTTGTCCAAGGCAAAAACAGTCCCCCCAGAAATTAGGGCTAAAAAAAGAACAATCAGTATAATTTTCTTAACCATACCATACCTCCAAAACCTAAATAAAAGGTAGATTACCCTCTATCACTTATTTCAATGCAGGTTAAGCCTTGTGATACAATATTAGTTGCATTTAAAATACGTATACTTAATTATACACAAATGATCTTGAATTTCAAGTGCTTTTAAAAAATTACTTGATTTCTGGTATTCTCTCCATACTCACAATAACCATACTATTAGGATCAGGACAACAACTAGTACACTTACCATCAATCTCCCAGGACATCTTACCATCAAGAGCCATAACCAAACAATGAGGCAACACAGTATTTAAAAGCTCAGGACAACAGCCACTAAAATCCTCCATAACCAAACTTCCATTCTTAGCATTCATAGACCAACTATCCCCCACCTGTAAGCCAGAACCACAAGGAACCGCACCAACAGACTCTACAGTAATCTTAACTCCATACATACTAACACCTCTTTCTATTTTCTATTCTTTTTCTTAAAAAACCATAAAATAAGCAGAGCAACTCCCACAATAATCAAGAAAGGCAACAACCTAATAAGAATTAGAATTAACCCAGCTAAAATATTTAACATCAAATTAATAGAAGCAGCAAAACCACTACTGATCTTCAAGCCAAAATCAGAAAATGGAGAATCAATATTGCCAGTTGCTGACTTACTCTCAGTCAAATTAATAGTAATAGTTGAAAAAGCCACCAACTTATCATAATTATTCAAAATTGAAGCTCTTGAATTAATCTCTGTTCTAACCCTAGTCAACTCTTTTTCAATAGTTAACATATCTTCAATTTTTTCAGCTTTAGTAAGGTAAGTTAATAACCTTTCTTCTTCTATCTTAAAACTTTTCAGTTCACTTTCAAGATCCTTATAGGTACCTGTGATGTTTTCAGTGTTTGTACTTGAATCAGTTGGACGACCATAGGACTTTATCTCCTCCATAGAGTCCATAAACTTCACTGAAGGGACTCGTACCACCATAAAGCCACTACTACCATAGGCCAACTTATTACTATCAACATAACCATCATTTGAAGATTGTATAAATCCATCAAGACCAGTTACATAAGAAGTAATCTTATCTACAGTATTCTGATAATCATCAGTAAAAAGATCAATTTTACCATTACGAATAATCTTATCCTGAGAAAAATCACTATCAGTCTTAGGTACTAGATTATCGTCAGCAATTCCCTTGCTATCTTCTGTTACCTCATAATCCCCAGCAACTCCTCCTTCTGACTTACTGACACCAACACCGCACCCAACAGCAAACACTAAAAATGCCATAATCAAAAACATTGATAACAATCTTTTCATCTAAAATACCTCCCTATATATTAATTAATAAACTCCATAATGGCCTCAACAGTAAGTTCTTGTTGTTCTTTCCTGCTTATCGAACCTTCACCATCACCTTTTTGGAAACCATAGTTGCCAAAATTACCATGATTGCCACCTTGGATTATAGTTGGATTTTCCAATTCCTTCAGTTTTTCCTGATTTACAATCCCATCATCACTACCAACAATAGCCAACATAGGAACCTTCACTGCTCCAAGAGGATAGGCTCCTAAAAGTATCAGCCCCATAAATAAAGAATCTGTCTTATTAAGATAACTACTTGCCATTGCACCACCAAGTGAATGACCTCCAATAAACCAATTATCAATACCCTTCAACTCCGCCAATACAATATCAGCAGCATCAGTATCAAAAACAGCCAAATTGAAAGGCATTTCCACAAGAACCACTGTCAATCCATTATCAGAAAGTTTTTTCATCAAAGGAGCATAAGCTAAAGCTTCTACCTTTCCTCCAGGATAGAAGATAAAACCAGTATTTAAATCAGTTTCTTTATCAGGAGAAAAGACATAATAGTTATCATAGGTTTTAGTTATAGTTGTATTCTTTGCTACCCCATCGGCCCTATAATAGTCCAGAGTATATATGTAGAAAGCACCCGCACCTAACAACATAGCAACAAATATACCTAGCCCTAATCTAAACAGAATTTTCTGAATTTTTTTATAGTTATTTTTCATTTTCACTCACGATTCTTTCCAACTCTAAAAGTTGTTGTTTGATACTTAGCCCTCCCCTGTAACCAACCATTTTCCCAGATTTACCAATAACCCTATGACAAGGAACAATAATAGGTAGAGGATTACGATTATTGGCCAAGCCTACCGCTCTAGCTGCCGTACTACTACCCACACTCTCAGCTATTTCCTTATAGCATCTAGTTTCACCATAAGGAATATCTATCAAGGCAGTCCAAACCTTCTTCATAAAGTCTGTCCCCTTATATGAAACAGGAAGAGTGAATTCTTTCAGTTCTCCATCAAGATAGGCCTCAATCTGCCTAGCACCTTCTAATAATAGGGGGGTCTCTCTTATTTCTACGCCCTCAGGGAACTTCTCCCCTGGTAGTAGAACTCCGACGATCTTATCTTCAGCTTCTAATAATCCAAATTGACCAATAATTGTTTTAAAATATATTCCATTAACCATTATTCTACTTCTCCATCTCTTCACTAGCTTCACTGCATCTACCATTTCTAAACCATAACAAAGCATCAGTTCCTACCATTAAAAAATTTAATGCATAAAGATAAATCACAGGATCATAACTATAAAATATCTTGTGTAATATCCCAGACAAATAACCAGTCATAACCACAAAAAGAAAGATAATACTCTTCCCATTGTTTGATTTCGACTTATATGACTTATAGATTGAAAAAGGCCAGGCAGCCCCAAAACACAATAACATTAATATCTCAAAAACACTCATCCAAAAACTCCCTTACCTTTATCGACATATACTAGACAGCAGTAAAACCACCATCAATAACTAAATTAGCTCCAGTCATAAAACTAGAATCATCACTAGCCAAATAAACTGCACCTTTAGCTATTTCACTTGGATCTGCCATTCTTTGCATCGGTATCATCTTAATAAATTCATGATCCACTTTTTCAAGTAAAGGAGTCTTGGTTGCTCCAGGACAAAGAGCATTAACTCTAATTTTATCCTTAGCATACTGTGAAGCCATACTCTTAGTCAACTGTATAATAGCACCTTTTGTTGCACTATAGGCATGCAAGCCCCAAGCCCCAACCAAACCAGCTGATGAACCAATATTTATAATACTACCAGAGCCATTTGCTCTCATAACAGGCACAATATATTTACACATAAGATATGGAGCCTTGACATTAACTCTAAATATCTCATCCCACTGCTCTTCACTTAAACTTTCAACAGTCCCACCTGTAGCAATACCAGCATTATTTACAAGTATATCTATCTTAGGGTGTTTTTCTATAATCTTTTTAATAGTTTCGATAATTGATTTTGAATCATTAAAATCTGTTTGATAGAACTCACAACTAACACCACAACTAGCACTTAGATTGCTGGAAATTGTCTGTCCTCTATCAAAATTTCTTCCAAGAATAATCAATTGTGCGCCCTCTTTAGCAAACTCAGTAGCAATGGCTTCACCTATTCCTAAAGTACCCCCAGTAATAATTGCAACTTTACCTTTTAGCTTCATTTTTTTGTCTCCAATCTTTATAGGCCTTCTTGCCTCATTTACACTTCTCCTTCATTTTATCACCAGTTATTCCCTATAGTCTATAGACATATTGTTAATAAATTTATCAACTGATAAAATACGTCAATACTATAGACATTGGATGACTCAAGGAGTATAATTTAGTAACTGTTATGACATGATCTCATAATGTGAAAATATTACAGGAGGTTCATTTATGAACAATTTTACTCTATTAGACTTTCCAGTTGAGAAAGTCAAATTTCAAACATTGATGAGGAATGAAGAACATTTTGCTAAAATAAGAGCAACATCTCCAGAACCTGGAACACCTGCCAAAATTTTAGATGGCTATGGAGAAGTTCAATTTCCACCAGCACCAGAGGATAGACCCTATACTTTCGCCTCAATAGTAGTTTCTGTTGATGGCAAAATTTCCTTCCCTGACGATACCCATGGGGACTTGATTGCTGGCAACAACTTTAGAGACCCAGATGGAGGTCTCGGAGACTATTGGGTTCTAAATATCTTACGTTTTTACTCTGATGGTATAATTATTGGAGCAAGAACCTTAATTGACAATGAAGTAATGAACGCCAATTGTTTCGACCCTGAGTTAGCTGATCTTCGGATACCATATCTAAAGAAAAAACACTACTGTCCGGCACATATTTTAGTATCCTTTGATGGTACTGATATTCCACTTAATCATTCAGTTTTTGATATTGATGCCCCACTAGCAATTGCTACTTCACCAAACGGTGTTGACTATGTTCAAAAAAATAGTGATAAGGAATTTATAGTCTTAGGACCATATAAGAATAAAGAAGAAGTAAATATTGAAGAGCTTAAAAGTCTATTTGAAGCCAAGCCAAAACAAAGACTATTAATTGGCACAGGGGAAGGCTCAACAACCGATGGACCATTATTACTCTATATTCTAAAGCAACTAGGTATGGAAAGACTATTAATTGAATCCCCCTCCTATATGACTTATCTTATGAGTATTGCTTCAATGGATGAAATGTTTATGAACTACTCTTCTGTTTTTGCAGCAGGTAAAATTGGCTTTGGAGCCTTCCTTGACTTTGGTGTCAATGATCATCCTCACTCTGATTTTATCCAAATAGGCTTACATAATGTGAACTTCATCGCCACTAGACAAAAAATGATCTATGGCCTGAAAAACGAAAATGCAATACACATGATTACAGGAAAAGCTGTTAAATAATAAAAAGCAACTCAGCATAATTCAAATATGTTGAGTTGCTTTTTTATTATATGTGAAATCATCTTTCCAATTCCCAGTTTCCCTCTATACAATAATCTCTAAATGTTGAGATAATAAGTGGATCAAACTGTGTGCCTGAACATCTATTCATTTCTATTAAAGCATCGTCATGACTCATGCCTGTTCTATAAGGTCTATCGGCCGTCATAGCTTCATAAGCATCTGCAACATTGATAATTCTAGCAATTAGTGGAATACCCTCACCTGCCAGACCTCTTGGATAACCCATCCCATCCCATCTTTCATGATGTGATAAGATATAATCTGCCAATTTAGAATAGGCATCCACAGATTTCATAATCTGATAACCACATTCAGGATGTCTTTTTATTTGATTATATTCTGATTCAGTTAAAATACCATTCTTATTAAGAATATTTTCATCAATGGCAATCTTACCAATGTCATGTAATAAACCAGCTAGTTCAATTTCCTTAACCACTTCTGGTTCAAAATCCATGATTTCAGCAATCTTCCTTGAGATTTTACTAACATTTTGGGCATGTATTCGTTCTCTTTTGTTCTTCTCATTTAAAGTATTTAAAATAACCTGAACAGTTCTACTTCTCATGCTCTGTCCTTCAGCTATCTTCTTTCTATACATATATTCTTCAGCCCTAGTGTAAATATCATCCATGTTTTCAATTTTAGTAGTGCTAGTGGCCCAGCCTATTGATACAGAGATAACTATATTTTCCAGCTTCACTTTTTCTAAGGCTCTGTAGATATTTGTAAATATTTCCTTGGCATCCTCTTCTAAGGTATTTGTCATCATAATAACAAATTCATCACCACCAACTCTAAATATCATATCCTTTTGTCTACACTGTTCTTTTAAAACATCACCTAATATCTTAAGCAATCGGTCACCCATCAAATGACCAAAAGCATCATTTGTCAACTTAAGACCATTAACATCCAATATTGCTAAAGTAAGTGGAAGATTCTCTTCCTTCATCATATCTTCAAATTGTTCTTCGTAATAATAGCGGTTAAATAGACCAGTTAATTGGTCATGATTGCTAAGATAAGAAATCCTATTTAATCTATCCCTTTTTTCCCTTATATCTCTAAATACCATAACAGCACCATTAGCTATTCCACTACTGTTAATAATTTGAGAAATACTGTACTCAATAGGAACTATTTCTCCTGATTTAATTTTAATTGATAGATCATCTCGAGAAAAGTTTTCAGTATCGATAAAATCCTCTAAAAAGCAAATAATTTCCTCATTACACTTCTCATCTATAAGATGCAATAAATCAAGAATATTTCTACCAATAACCTCATCTCTTGTAAAACCAGATATATCCTCAGCTGATTGGTTGAACACTTGTATTTCACCTTTTCTATCTACAGATACAACTCCATCTACAATAGAATATAAGGTAGTCTGGAAAAGATTCCTCTCTTCTAGAAGAATATTCTCAATTTGTTTCTGTTTAGTAATGTTTATATTGCAACCAACAATTCTAGTCGGTTTATTATTCTCATCCCATTCGGCAACTTGTCCTGACTTTATTACCCAAACAAGTGAACCGTTTTTATTTTTGTATCTAGATTCATGGTAAATAGGTATTTCACCTAAACTCTTAATATGCTTTTCAGACATAAGTATAGATTTTTCTAAATCATCCTCAAAAATCAGATTCTTCCATAGTTCAGGCTTGTTTTCTAATTCAAAATCCTCGTAGCCTAGCATTGCCTTATATGAAGGGCTATAGAAGGCTGTATTATTAACAATATCCATATCCCAGTATCCTGCTTTTATACTATCTAATATGGTAATCAACAGTTGTTTTTCATGATGGATTTTTTTACTGGTATCTACCTGATTAGTGATATCAGAAAACAAAGTAGCAAATTCCATAGGTTTTGGGCTATAAACACTAACCTTAAAATGCTTTGATAACTCATGAGAGTAATTCTCATAAGTTGTTGGTTTACCCTCAATAACAACTTGACCAAAAGTCTTGATCCAATAATCCTCAGTACCAGGCAAAACTTCTTTTACACTCTTACCAATAATATTCTCTCTTTTTAGACCTGTTAACTTTTCAAAGACCTTATTAACATCTAAAAATATATAGTCAATCGGAGTTCCTGTTTCGTCACAAACTAGCCTATGTAAAGCAAAACCTTCATTCATATGAAGGAATAAATTTTTATATTTATTTTTAATTTCCGATTCTTTTACTCTAGCACTATTTGAAAAATATAAAATAATCAGCAAGATTATTATTAATGATCCCAATAATCCAAGTATTGTTAATTTTTGAAAAAAATACATATTTTCCATGTTATTTTATTGTCCCCCTAAATTACAAGTCAACTATGTTAATTATACATAGAAATAAAAAAAATACCAATCATATTATATCAAAATACTATGCTTGGCATACCTTTTCCACTTCTTTATTCCTCACTCATCTCCCTGATACTAATGACTCCAACTGGAGGTCTCTTACTTGATGGAGCTTGTTCTCCAACACTAATACCTGACTCCCTGGCAATTATTCCAGCAATCAAGCGATTACAAGTTTTACCCTGACAAAGACCCATGCCGCTTCTCGTTCTTCTTTTAATTGCCTCTACAGTCCTATCACCTTTTTTAATACCCTCAATAATTTCGCTTTCTCTTATTTCTTCACAACGGCATATTATGGGATCAACAATCTCTATTCTATTAACCACCTCAATAACATCTACTATACTTGCTACTTTCCTCTTTATACCAACTGCTCTATCCGTTATTGTATTATCAACAGATACATATACAAGGGTAGTGGGATCTTTCTTATTTGGTCTATTCAGTTTCTCCACCAGACCCTCACCTAAATCAACGCCGTTAGTATCTACTAAGACAACTGTATCTCCTACTAAAGGAAGCGGTAAGTATTCATAAGGTATGGAAACAAAATCCTTAGCATCCCCGGTTATCATTGCCATAGTTATAGCAATACCTGGACAAGCGGCTACACATATACCACAACCTTTACATTTTTCCAAATCTAAAATTGGTCTATTAGTTATATCTTCTCCTATATATATAGCTCCAAAAGGACAAGAAGTTTCACAAGGATTACATGGTATTGGTTGAAGACAATTTATTCTAGCAATATATCTATTCTTCACCATTATTTATCCTCCCTAACAACTCATCATATTGTTTGATTATTTCCAACTTGGCAACCGCTCTCTTCAATCCGAACTGTCCACTTCTTAACTTTGACAGTCTTTCATTAATTAATTCAATCTCAACATTGCCATCGTCTTCACTTAATTTACCTAGATCCATAGCCGCAACAACACCGGCAAGTCTACCTTCTTCCATTGCTGTACTTGCTTCTTCCACTCCGGCAATATCACCAGCAGCAAATATATTTTTACCAATTTTTAATCTATTATCATGTAACGGTAAATGACCACCTAAAGCACCTATGAAAGTAGTTGAAGCTTCAGCCATTTGTGCTAGTTCAATCCTGGGTGTCAAACCTACTGCAAAGCAAATAGTATCACATTCTATGGTAAAACTACGTGTTAGATCTGGTTGAAATTTTTCATCAACTGGAGCAATTACAGCACCACATACTTCACTATCTCCGAAAGCTTCTATTACAATATGACCTAAGTAGATAGGAACTCCAGCTCTTCTTAACTTATTGGCATGAACGTCATAACCTCCAACATTTGGAGCAGCTTCAACAACAGCTACAACTTCAGCTCCTGCTTGCATTAATTGATATGAAGTTATTAGCCCCACATTTCCTGTACCTATCATAATTACTCGTCTACCAGGTAAAACTCTATGTACATTAATAAAAGTCTGTGCTGCACCTGCAGTCATCACCCCTGGAAGTGTTGACCCTTTAAAGGCCAAGGCGTTTTCACTGGCACCTGTTGCTAGTATAATTTTTTTTGCTACAACTTTTTCACTTTTTCCACCACTAACTATACCTACAATATTATCATCAAATATACCAAAGGCTCTAGTATTTAACATTACTTGGGCTCCAACCTTTTCAACCTCAATTAAAAGCTGTTGTCCAATAATATTCCCTCTAGTTCCAGCCTTATGTTCCTTCGAGCCAAAAAACTTATGTATTTGTTTAAATAGTTGGCCACCAGGTAGTGGATTTTCATCTACCACAATAGCTTTAACCCCATATTTACCTGCAGCAATAGCTGCTGCTAGTCCTGCAGGTCCACCACCAATTATGAGTAGCTCAGTATTAATCATGCAAACCACCACTCTTTCCAAGTCCCTCTTGTGTTTTGATGATCATACCTTCTTCAACCAAGGTAACACAGGTTCTGACATTTGGTACTCCATTGACTTCCATAATACAATCGTTACATTGGCCTATACCACAATAGACACCTCTTGGTTCCCCTGTCTTGACAGTTTTTCTAAAAGTTCTTATCCCAGCAGCTAGTAAGGCTGCTGCAATAGGCTCTCCTCTTATAGCCAATATCTCCATACCATCGCAATAGATGGTAACTGTCTCCATATCCTTTAACTCCCCCAAAATCGGGTGATTTAATATTCTCATACTACTCTCCTTTATTCAAATCTGGTCGGAGAGTAATCCGCAACCAAGTTATCATCTGTCTCTCCCATAATTATCCTAGCAGCCATAAGACCAGCTGCTGGAGCTATTGTTAGAGCTCCTTTTAATCCTGCGGCCATAAATATATTTGGATACTTACCTGAATAACCATAAATTGGTAAGGAATCTTCAACATGTGGAGTTACAGCTGACCATACTCTCACAACATCTAAATCCTTGAGGTTTGGAAAGTGTTTGGCAAATGCCTTTGCCAGTCCTATAGTACCATCATAGGATACACCTTTATTATAATTAGTAACTGCTCTAGTATCTTGCCCAATAGTTATAGTTCCATTTTTATGTTGGGTTAGTCCCAAAAGATTCCAATCCCCTTCATAAAGGGTTCCAATAGCAAAACAACCTGGAACAATCGGACCTTTGATACAAGGCTCAATTGGATTAGTTACCATAAGCGTCCCTCTTCCATAAAATATCCTATAATCAAGTCCTAACTTACTCATTAATTCTCTAGTCCAAGCACCAGTGGCCACCACAACTGTATCTCCAAGAAAGCTGCCTTTATCAGTAACTACTTCCTTAATCAAATTACCTTCAAGAACAAAATCAATAACCTTGGTATTCTGGTAAAGTCTGGCACCTCTACTTACTGCCATGTCAACAAGTCCAATGGTTATAGAGAAGGGATTCAATCTTCCTTCTTCGCCACAATAGGCTGCACCCATGACTACGTCAGTATTGATATTTGGTTCTTGTTTCTTTATTTCATCTCCAACCAAGATAGAACATTTGTACCCCAAATCAGAATATTTCTTGACAACCTCTCGTCCTATTTCAATTTCTTCCTGATTATAGAAAAGAGCTAAGCCTCCTGTAATATCGAGGTCGGTTTCGAATTCACCAGCATCCTCATACCCCCTATACATTTTCATAGACTCATTTGCCCATTCTAACTCAATACCAGGTTCTCTGTCGATGATACTGATTTGTCCGTTATTACCACCACTGGCACCACTGGCTACTTCATCTTGTTCTAATATGATTACAGATTTACCCATCTTGCTTAAGTAGTAGGCAATTGCTCCACCTACTACTCCAGCACCAATAACTATTACATCTGCACCTGCACCAACCACATTACCTCGATCATCCATTTACTTCACTACTCCCGCTACTGTAAACTTAAACTTCCATTATCCCAACATGGGCTGTTATGCCACCATCTATATTAATTATAGAACCATTAATGTATTGTCCATGCTCACCTGTAATATAGTAGATTAAATTTCCAATATCCTCTGGCTTAGCTAATATTTTCACTGGGCTTTTAGCCATTACTTTTTTAGTATAGTCATCTAGTTCATCATCACGGGCTCCCATTGCAGTCATAACATAACCAGGACATACTGCGTTACAGGTAATTCCATACTGGCCCCACTCAGCAGCTATTGTTCTTGTATAGCCGATAACTGCATGTTTTGTTGCTACATAGGTTGAAGAATATGGGCTACCTAAGAATCCTTGGATTGAAGCCACATTAACTATTCTTCCAAATCCTGCTGCTTTCATCTTTGGTAGTAGTATTCGTGAAAACATAAAGACACTTTTTTGATTTGTATTAACTACCCAGTCCCATTCCTCATCTTCTACTTCATCAACCCTATGAAAAGGTCCACCAACTCCGGCATTATTTACTACTGTACCAATATCTCCAAAGGTCGCTTCAACTCTCGCTACTGCAGCTTCTACACTTTCTTTGTTACCAACATCACAGGTCACAGCCAAGGCTACACCTCCACTTGCAACTATTTCTCCAACAACTTTAAGAGCATCTGCTTCTTTAACATCTAATACTCCTACCTTATAGCCATTGGCTGCATATATTCTAGCAGTTGCAGCTCCTATTCCATTTCCTGCACCTGTTACTATTACTACTTTATTTTCCATTTTCCTTACTCCTTCTCCACATATTTTTTAATTCTACTAAATCCTCAACCACCAGGTCAGGATATATTTTCTTAACTTCAATCCCTAGTTCATCATCAACACCAGTCTTAACAAGTATGGTCTTTAATCCATATTTGGCAGCTCCTGATATATCTGTATCAAGTCGGTCACCTAACATAACTATCGATTCCCTAATATCAAATTCGGACTCATCTTCACACTTATCACTAAGTTTCTCAACTGCTAACTTAAAGAAATATGGTTCTGGTTTACCTAAGATTATTGGTTTAATCCCAGATCCTGCCTCTAGGGCAGCCAAGGTCATCCCTGCTTCAGGTACAAGTCCTTCCTCTGTGGGAATCAGCATATCCCCGTTACTTCCAATAAGTACTGCTCCCTTTTGAAGATGAAGTACTGCATCCTTTAGTTTTGTATAGTTGAGCTCAAAATCTCCACCAACTATAACTGCATCTGCTACCTCTCCAATATCAACACCACTAGCATCCTCTAGTATTCTTACCCCTGCAGCTTCCACAGCTTCAAACAAATCCGGCTTTCCGATAACATAGGCACTTTTAATATACGTATTGTTATCCAAATATCTTTTGGTGGTACTAGTACAGGTTAGAATTTGTTCTTCCCTTATCCAAACCCCTCTTGCTTTAAATAGGTCTACATAACTATTAGGTGATTTTGTATTATTAGAAACTATAAGGTAGGTTATTTTCTCATTATCAAGATACTCTAGAAACTCTAATGCCCCATCTAATAATTCCTTACCCCTCATTAATGTCCCGTCAATATCTATGAGAATACCTCTCACACTATTTAAATCCAGCATCTATTTCACCAAGGCAATTGCTTCTTCTAGCGTCAACTTTCCATGTATTAAATCATTAACGGTCTTTGCCATCATATAGGTATCTTTAGCCTGCCAGATGTTCCTGCCTATAGTTGCACCCTTACAACCTGCTTTAAGACCTTTAGCTACCATTTCTAAGGTCACAGCAGGGTCTGCATTACCAGGACCGCCTAGAACAACAACTGGAACTGGACAAGTAGCAACAACCTCTTCATAACCTTCAACATAAGGAATTTTAACCCAGTCAGCGCCAAGTTCTGCTGCAATACGAGCAGCAGTTTTAGTTACGCCAACATTTCTAAATTCAGGACCTGCTGTAAAACCGCCTGGCATTACTTCAGCCATCATTGGAATCCCCCATTTATGACCTTGATAAATTGCCTTAGCCATAGTATCCCAACCATGTTCTTCATCCTTTGTTCCTGGAAATGCTGTAACACAGAGTGCTTCAGCACCAAGGATCAAAGCTTGTTCAATATTGAAAAACTGACTACCTACAGCACTTACAGGTGAGAGAAAACTAGCAGCCCCATCGAGCCTACAAACCCAGTTAGTTTTAGCAAAAAGCTCAGGAAACTGACGAACAGTTCCATATGTGGCCATTACACCATCTACTTCAGCCGAAATAACTGCTCTTAAAGTTTCTTCAAGATTACCAATACCTCTCATCGGTCCATTGATCATTCCATGATCACAAGCTACAACAAAAGCCATTCCATCATCTTTGAATATTTTTCTTAGTCTTCTAGTTACCATGCTAAACTTCCTCTCTTTCCCTTATCAAACTATCTTTAAATATTTTTTCAAACTTAATATCATATTTTTCTTTCATATCCATATTAGGTTCTACAATAGTTCCTTTAATGGTAAATACTTTTCTAGCTTCTTCATAGTTTGGGTAATCACCAAGACTCACACCGCCTATTAAGGCAGCCCCAAGTGCTGGTCCGTGTGAATAGTTACTCTTATAGACCTTAACCCCCAGTACATCAGATATAATCTGAGTCCATGCTTCACTTTTTGCAGTTCCACCTATCATCCATAGTTCATCTACAACTATTCCATATTCTTCTAACTTATCAAGAGCCCAACGTACTTCAAAGGCTGAACCTTCCATCATGGCACGTGTAAAATCTGCTCTACTATGACCTGTATCAGAATTAAGGAAATTTCCAAACTCTCTTACTCCATCAAGTTGTCTACCGCCACTGTATGGCAAGTAGATTAGTGACTTATCGAATTTAGTATTATCTACAGCTTCATTCATTTTAGAAAACATCAGCTTTCTTTCAGTCTTCCCATCACAATCCTGCCAGAAATTATTCATCCACCATTCAAAATTACCTCCAAAGCTTCCTAAGTATTGGGAGATAACCCATTTGTTTTTTAATATATGAAAGTTTAAATCCATATTGATAGGTATGTTCTTAAGTTCACCACTATCTGTTGCACAGTTGATAACCCAGGCTGTACCACAAGCTAACATACTTTTTCCTTTACCATTGATACCAACAGCCAGCGCTTCTAGTGTGTGATCTTGTCCACCATTAATTACAGGAATATCAACAGTTGCCCCAATTCTTGCAGCTACTGACTCAGTTAAATGACCTACCACTGCTTCAGCTTCCTTAATGACTGATAACTGATCCTTCCTAATACCTAGTATTCTACATAGATCATCATCCCAGTCAGCTTCTACGCTATTAGCTAATAGTACTTCACCAGCACAGGATAGATTAGTTACACAATTTCCTGTTAAAACAAAGCCTAGATAGTCATTAAGCGATAAAAACTTGTCAGTTCCCTTAAAAACTTCAGGTTCATTATCTCTTAACCAAGATAATGTAACGAAAGGCAGACCTATTTGTGGCCACCAGCCGCTTTTTTCTCTGACGATTTTAGCTGTTCCATCTTTTTTCATATATTCCATTTGTTCCCCAGCTCGATTGTCCAACCAAGAAATGAAGGGGTATATTTCCTTCCCATTCTCATCAATTGGTATGATTGCTCCACCTTGGGTTGAAAGGATAATTGCTTTTATCTCACTTCCCCATTTGCTGGTAAAGTGTTCCTTTAATACTTCATAGATTGTTTCTTTTATTTGTTCTGGATCTTGTTCATAATAGTCTTTTTGCCTTATTATAGTGTCTAGTGGTTTTTCTGCTACTAGTAGTTCTTCTCCATTTTTGTTGAATAATACTGCTTTGGCAATTGTTGTGCCAACATCAAGTGCTAGGTACATAATCTCACCTCTATTTTTATTAGTCATCCAATGACTGTACGACTTCGGTTAATTATAAGGTTAAAGACCTATTTAGTCAATATAATTTGTAGTTTTTTACTTCAACATATGGTATATTATGTGTTGTTACACATAATAAGCAAATAATTAAAAAACTAGGAATAATAGGAGTTATAAA
Organism: Fusobacteriota bacterium; assembly: GCA_009773805.1. Classification (GTDB taxonomy): domain Bacteria; phylum Bacillota; class TC1; order TC1; family TC1; genus WTXA01. The sequence goes on along the minus strand of WTXA01000002.1, from coordinate 737,845 downwards.
TGAAGGTTTTAAAGAATCCACCTTTATACAAGAAGGTGGCTGGAGCAATATTAGACAGGATACACAAAAAAGATTTTCCTGCTTCTACTCTTCCATCAGAAGAAAATTTATCTGAAATACTTGGTACTAGTAAACATACAGTCAGGGAAGCCTTAGCTGAGTTAGCATCTCTATCATATATTAGTAGAAGACATGGTCATGGTAATGTAATCCTTAATAGTGTTGTTGATACAAAGTTCAGGATAGATGCAAATATGAACTTTTTCAAGATTCTTGAACAAGCAGACTACAAGACTAGTATTGAGTTCTCTAACTTAAGAGTTGAATCAAGGACTTTTCCTCATTGTCCTGAAGAAGATTATTATGTTTATGATGAGATTATTAAAGGTGACGATAAAGTTGCCTGTTTCCATAATATTTATATTCCTCATAGACTGTTCCCTAATGACTTAAGTCTTGATATGAAGTTAGACAAGGATTTATTTAATTTTCTGGCTACTTATGGTGTTTATAGTCTTCATTCAATTGTTGAATTTATTCCTGAAATTATTGATGATAGTACGGCGGAATTGTTTTCTATCCCACCAAATACACCAATTAATACCTGGGATGAATATATCCATGATCAGGATGATAGATTAGTTTGTATAACTAAGATTCGCTTTAATCCAGAAATTTTTAAGTTAAAAATGGTCCGTAAGGATTTTAAAGCATTTTAATAGCTAAATAAATGAGCAACATATTATGAAATATATTGGATAAATGAGTAACCAACTATATAGTTGGTTACTTTTTTTATATATTTCCAACTTTTTTAAATTAAACTATTGCAGAATAAGTCATATAGTCATATAATGAGTTAAAGAAAGGACGTGATTTTATGGAATTAGTATCATTCATCGTTAATGATAAGAAAGTAGAATTGGCAGTAGAAAGAAATTGGACACTATTAAAAGTTTTGAGGGAGAAATTAGACTTAACAGGCGCCAAGCCAGGTTGTGAAGCTGGAGATTGTGGAGCTTGTAAGGTTTTATTAGATGGAAAAGCAGTAAATTCTTGCACAACAAATATTATGAAAGTTCAAGACAGAACTGTAACTACAGTAGAAGGTTTAAGCAAAGGCACAGAACTTCACCCAATCCAAAGCGCTTTTATTGAAGCAGGTGCAGTACAGTGTGGCTATTGTACACCAGGTATGGTCATAACAGCAAAATCTCTGTTGGATCAGAATCCTCACCCTACAGAACAAGAAATACGTGATGGCCTGGATAATAACCTATGCCGTTGTACAGGTTATGTAAAAATAGTTGAAGCTATACAGCTTGCTACAAAAAAACTGGAGGAATCCTAAATGAAAGATAATTTTAATCAAATTGGAAAATCATTTCCAATACAAGATGCAGCCTTAAAAGTAACTGGAGCAATGATCTATACAGCTGATATCAAGCATCCAAGAGGACTACATGCAAAAATGCTGTTTTCACCCCACGCACATGCTAGAGTAATCAGTGTCGATACTTCTGAGGCTGAAGCATTGCCAGGAGTTTTAGTTGTTACTCATACACATAATACTCCTCAAGTGGCTTTCAATAGCCAGAAGAAGTTTATTGGTCATAAAGCACTTGAAGATGAATATCTTTTTCCTCCTATAGTTAGATATGTAGGAGACAGAGTTGCCGCCGTCGCTGCCGAAACAGTTGAAATAGCTGAAGAAGCAGTTAAACTAATAAAAGTTGAATATGAGGTGTTGCCTGCAGTATTTACTATAGATGAAGCCATGAAACCTGGCGCACCTGATATCAACGGAAACCATAACTTACAATTCAAAATGGAGTCTAATACAGGTGATGCTGATGAGGCTTTTAAAAATAGTTACAAAGTTTATGAAGGAACATATCGCTTTCCGGCTATCCATCATGCAATGATGGAAAATCATGTGGTAAGCGCTTCATATGAACCAGATGGTTTATTGACAGTCTGGGCACCAGATCAAAACAGTATTGCCCACAAAATTATCACCTCTGATATTTTTAATATTCCATTACAGATGATTAAAAGCATTACACCAGCACTTGGAGGTGGTTTCGGTGCTAAAACAGACTATAATAATATAGGAGTACCTGTTCTTTTATCTATGAGAGCCGGTAGACCAGTAACTCTAGGCTATAATCGTAGTGAAACCATCGTCGGTACTTGTACCAGACAAGGTGCAAAAGCTACAGTCAAAATAGGTGTAGATAAAGAAGGTAATATTATGGCTCAAGCCATGGATATGATAACTAACACTGGCTCCTATGCTACTTGTGGAGGTCCTATCATTCTTGGTGCCATGTCAGCAAAATACTACAAGATGCTCAAATGTCCCAACATGAAATTCAAAGGAGCATCAATATATACCAATACCCCAAGTGGTGGAGCTATGAGAGGCTATGGTTCTCCTCAGTTATTTGGCGCGATTTGCGCACAATATAATGAGATTGCCAAGGACTTGAATATGGATATAACAAAATTTTATGAAAAAAACCTTGTAGGTCCAGATGATATAGAACAAAGAAGTAAAAAATCCTTAGGTAATGCTCGTCCTAAAGATGCTATGCAAAAAGGCATGGAAATGTTCGACTGGAACAATAAACCACTTAACGAAGTAAGGGAAAACGGACGGTATCTTTATGGTAAGGGCATGAGTGTTGCTTGTCATGGTAATGGTGTCTTTGGTGTCGGACGTGATATGACTGCTGCTACTTTAAGATTAAATGAAGACGGAACAGCTTTATTAAATGTTTGTTCTCATGAAATGGGAAGTGGAGCTATTATTTCCCTGAAACAAATAGTTGCCGAGATATTAGGTCTCGAGGTTGACGATGTTCGTTCAATCCATGGTAATACTGACGTCGCTGGCTGGTCCAACGGAGAAAGTGCCAGCAGAGGTTTGTTTGTTGAAGGTGGTGCAGCCTACAAAGTTGCCCTGCAAATGAAACAACGCCTGACAAAATATGCTGCAGAATATTTAAGAGTCAAGGAAGATACCTTGATTTTTGGAAATAAGGAAATTTCTACAGATCAAATAAATTGTCCACCTGTCAAGTATGTTGACTTGATCAGTTTTGTTCACGATAAACATCAAGAAGACTTTATTGAAACTTGCACTTATGCCTCTGTTGCTCTTCCAGGTTCATATGGAGCACATTTTGCCGAAGTATTGGTTGACACTAAAACTGGTGAAGTTAAGATTTTAGATTATGTTGCTGTTCATGATGTTGGTAGGGCAATCAACCCTATGATTTTAGAAGGCCAACTTCACGGTGGTATTCAGCAAGGAATTGGTTATGCACTTTGTGAAGATATTACCTTTGATGAAAATGGTAAGGTAACCTCAGATAGTTTCAGTACCTATCATATACTGCATGCTAATGAAATGCCTAAAATCAAGACAGGCTTTATTGAAGAAGGCGAATATGGTGGTCCATACGGTGCTAAATCAATTGGTGAAGCAGCTATTGTCCCAGTAGCATCAGCTGTATTAAATGCTGTTAGTAATGCTATCGGTAAACCAGTACAACAATATCCTGCCAAACCAGAAAGAGTTCTGTCGCTTTTAAAGAAATAATTTAAGTAAAAGACCCTCCGTTAACAATGGCGGGTCTCTTTCTATTGATTTTTACTAGGATATTTGTTTTAATTTACTTATGCAGTTTAACGAAATGAGGATTTTATGGGAAAAATTAATTATTCAACTTACTCAGGTGTAAAAAAAAGATTATTGGAAATTTTCAGAAGAGAAAATTTTCCAAATAATAAATTGCCTTCAGAGTCTATACTTTCATCCAGACTTGGGGTTAGTCTTGTTACATTGCGAGAATCCTTGCTTATGTTGGCCATGGAGGGTTTCATAACTAAGAAACATGGTTCTGGCAATTTTGTTCATCCTAGTGCTCTTGATCCAAGAATGAGAATTGATTTAGTTAATAATTTTACTGAAATGTTGAAACAAAGTGGTTATAAGGCTGAGTATATACCTAAAGGCCACTTGATTGAAGAGGCTGATGAAGTTGTTGCAAATAAATTAGGGATAAATATTGGGGATAAGGTTTTCAATGCTATCTGGCATTATTTAGCTGATGGGAAGTTGGCTATTGTCGCCTATAACCGTATTCCTTTAAATATATTTAAAAGAGATATTCCAATAGATCTTCCTACGATGAATATTGATGATTTTTTATGGGAATATTGTCATCAGGAGACTTCTCACTCCTTGTCAAATTATTCTCCATACTTATGTGATGAAAGATTAGCTAAACTTTTTGGTCTACCTCTTCCTTCGGCCATACTAGTATGGAAGCAGATATTTTATAGTGTTGCCGATGAGAAGCTATCCTATAACGAGGTTTATTTTAATCCTGAAATTGGTGAGCTTATTACTCTTAGAAACAGGTATTTTAGAGAGTAAGATTATAAATAGAGATAGGAGTTGTAGCATGTCAAATGATTATGAAAAGAAGGCATTAATATATTTTGGTGATGGTTTTAATTGTTGTGAGTCAACCTTATTAGTTGGTTGTGATATTCTAGGAGTCAAAGACACTCTAATACCTAGGATTGCTACTTGTTTTGGTGGTGGTATTAATGGTAAGGGTGGTGTTTGTGGCTTGTATACTGGGGCTATGATGGCTATTGGTATTAAGTATGGTCGTGACTCTTCAAATGAAAGTCGTGAACCAGCTCAGAATAAGGGTAAGGTGTTTCATGATTTTTGGATAACTAATATGAAGTGTGTTGATTGTCGTGATTTACTTGATCTTGATTATCCCAAAACATTAACTGATCCCAAAGACAAAAAAGCCTATAGTACATCACATTTTTGTATGCCAGCATGTGCTAAAGTTGCTAAATGGTTAGAAGAAAATTTATAGATTAAAGGGAAGCCAATTATGGCTTCCCTTATTTTATATTGCTCATTATATTTTTTTATTCAAATTTTCTTCTAACTGCTTATCTGTATATACTTCTAGACCAGCCTTTATTAGTAGCTCTGCTGTCAGGCCATCACCCCTAGTCAAAGCACCAGTAAAGGAACCATCATGTATTAGTCCACAACCACAAGATGGGCTTTTAGATTTTAATATTGCTTTGTTGATACCTTTCTTTTTGGCAAACTCAAGAGTCTTCCTGGCACCCTCCTCAAATTCCTTGGTATAGCCTTTACCGTCCTTAGTAACTACTTTTCTATTTCCATCAGTATCGATCGTTACTTCACATGCTGGTCTTGGTGTTTTTAAACCTCCAAGCAATTCAGGACAAACAGCAAAAGCTTTATCTTCCTTTATCAATCTCATAACAAATTCATTTTCACTACTTTTCCCATCATATCTACATTTGATACCAGCTAAACATGCACTGACTATATACATTTTCACCCTCCTTCACTTTTGTAAAATATTCACCCTAAAGTAAATAATTTCAGGAATACATTCCTGAAATTATCAATTTTTACTAATTTTAAGGAATACATTCCTGAAAATTTACTTTTTATCCTTGTATTTACAGGTTATATGAGACGCATCACAAAATGGTTTTATAATTGACTCACCACATCTACATAGTACAACTCTATTTCTTCTTTCATAAACAAAACCATCTGAGGATTCAATAGGTATACCACCCTTGACAAAGATGCCACAACTTACACGCTCCTGTGGGTCCTGAAGTATTTCTATACTTTCAGGATAAGGAGGATCTATTTCGTAACCATCTTTTTCTCTAGCTACTAGTCTTCCAGTTGGACATTGATAAGCTGCTATAATAGCTTCACTTTTCAAACTAGGATCATCTGACCACTGTGTTAGTTCCCAAACATTTCCATCTTTTCTGTGACAAAATCTAGCATAGGCGCATCTATCATCATCTAATAAATCAAGATCTGGGCCTTCTAGTATTCCTACTCTATTATGATATGGTTCCCTTGAAGCTGTCTCAGTACCAACAAAGCCTACTTCAGTATGAGTCCCATCACAGTATGGGGTAGTCTTTGTCTTACCACATCTACAAAGGGAGTAAGTTTCCTTATGTTCAAAATGCTCTCCCTCAGTATATATATAGCCCCTACCCTTTGGTGTTATGATTTTTTCTGAGAGATCAATTCCCCCAGTTACAATATATGGCCCATCTTTAACAATTTTTATTCTGCCTTTTTTGTTTTCATCACTCATTTTAATTCTCCGTTTTCTTAATATATGTCCTAATTATATCACTCAAAGGCAAATAATCATCAAGATAATATAACATTTCATATGTTATATTAGAAGTTATATTAAACTCTACTCTTACTAACCTTAACAAGCCTTGGTCTATTAAACCTTTGTGTAATAATACATGGTACATTAACCACTAAGGCGTACCCTAACATAATCCAAACAACATAACCAGGACTCCAAAGAGCAAAAACCCAAAAAGGCAAAATCTCCAACCAATGCATAATCTCCGCTCTACCAGTTTCAATAATAAATTGGTTCAAATAATTGGAATCACTACTTCCTAACCTCTTCTTTTTAAAACCACTCTTATAGGTTGCAGCACCATCAGGAAGAAGATGCTTCCACTTAGGGACTTTTATGACTCTCCTATAAAAAGCTGATTCCCACTTTCTACTTTTTAAGATAAAATTATCCGGTTGAAAGTACTTATTATCCAAGAAATTGATTAAATAAGCAACTGCCAACTGCATCAAAGGCCAACCTATGAAATAGGTTAATAACATTAACCAGTTGGGCAAGTAGAAAATTTGCATCTATAGTTTTCTTCCTTTCCAAGTTGTTGTTTTAAGAAGGTAGGTCCCAATAATTGAATAAAAATATATAAATTGAAAAACCAATAAATATATTGGATAAACTAAACAAATAAAAAAAGGATATGAACCAACAGACCTAGCCCCCCTGAAAAGCAACATAACACTAAAAATATAAAGCCCACCCAGGATTAAAATATCCTGATCACTACTTAATAAAATTCCTCTGATTAATAAAGTAGGTAATAATATAAGATATCCTATCCACCATACAATTGCAATAAATAACCACCTATTCATAGCAAAAGAACCACTAGCAAAATTCTTAGACCAACCTTCAATTACTTCCTTAATTGACTTAGAATACATTCTAAACCTTATATCCTTACCACCAAGGAACAGTTCTATACTAACGCCGTTACGTCCAAGGTATTTACCTAAATCGAAATCTTCAATTACTCTATTTTTAACTCTTTCATAGCCTCCGAATTTACTAAACACCCTTTTTTCAATCAACAATACTGGACCAAAGAAACCTTGAGTAACTCTGTTCCCCAATATACTAAGACCTGTACCACAAACCTCTATCAAATTAAAGAAAAGTGAAAGGTATTCATACTGTTTTTTCATTGAATGGTATGGTTGTACTGATATAGGTTTCCCTTTTCGCAAGTAACTTTCAACCAATAATTCAACAGCCTTCTCAGAAAACCTAACATCGGAATCAATAAACAAAACCAACTCTCCATCAGCAGCTTTTGCTCCACTTTGACAAGCCCAAGCCTTACCCTTCCAGCCTTTTGGTAAATTCTCTACTCCAATACCTTTTACTTTTACTAGTCCTAATTCTGAATATTTCTTGATTATATCAAGTGTTCTATCTTTAGACCCATCATCCACACAAATTATTTCATGTATAGGATAGGTTTGTTTCATAAGGTCACTTAGTATATGAGGTAAATTACTTTCTTCATTTCTAGCCGGAATAATGATTGATACAGATAGATAAGTTACACCACTCCTATTTTCCATTGCCTCTTTCATAACCATGCCAATCTTTGGCAACTTAAAGAAAAACATCAAAGTGGCTAAAATACCGAAAATTAAAGTTGAATAGATAATTACAAGCATTAAATAATCCCCCTATATTAACTATCCATAGCCTTCTTGAATTTATCAGGTCCAATATGACAATAACCACCTGGATTCTTATCAAGATACTTCTGATGATACTCTTCTGCAGTCGTATAATTATCAAGAGGTAAAACCTCAATTGCAATCTTCTCATCATATTTAGCTTGCAATTCTATAATGGATTTTTGTATCACCTCTAAATCACTCTCATCCACATAATAGATACCCGATCTATATTGACTACCCACATCATTACCCTGCTTATTTATTGAGGTTGGATTAATTACATCATAAAAAAGAGAAAGCACTGCTGTAAGATTAATAACAGCAGAATCATATATTACTTTAACCGCCTCTGTATGACCAGTATCCTTATAGCAAACATCCTGATAGGTCGGAAATGGTGTATTACCATTAGCATAACCTACTTCTGTACTGATAATGCCCTTTATAAGAGATAGATATTTTTCAGTTCCCCAAAAACATCCACCAGCTAGAACAATTTCTTTTGCCTTTCCAGTCATATTCTCATCCCCTATCCATGTAAACTTGTATAATGTGTTTTCTGGAACTTTAAGACTTGGTTCCTCAACACTAAAATTCCCAACAAAGCCTTTTGCTTTAGCAGAAAGACTAAAGTGAGCAGCCGCAATTCCCATATCAATCCGTTGAATATCATAAGAGAACATTTTACTATAACCAGGTGTAGAGTACTCATAGAAATGGAACTTATTACCATCCTTAATAATTCTCCAAGGTTGCTTGTTAGAAGCAGAAGGACCTAATCTTACCATTTCTAAGGCTTCACTATATACCCCTGCCTCCGAAATTAAAAGTTGCGTATTAAAATCACTCTTAAAGAATAATTCTAACCAATCTTTCCTTGAATCTCCCTTTGACATTTTCCTCATAACTTTTTCTGTTATGGATTTCTTATCTGCAATATAGCCAATTGGCAGAATAATTGGAATTATTTCATCTTCTTTTAAACCGACCTCTTTGGCAAATTGACCTCTATTAAAAGTTCCACCTAACCAACAGCTACCAATTCCGATATTTGTAAGATAAAGAATCAAATCCTCCATCTCATAACCTAAAGCCTCAAGAGCAAATTTATCATCTACTAAAGTTGCAGTAATGAAATTACTAGGATTTCTAATAACCCCATAAGTACCCAGCTTTTGTGTTGTGTCTTTTTCAGTATTATCAATTAGATTATACCTTATTTTCACATCAAAGGGATTGGTCAAAGTCCTGATTTTTTCTAATATCATTATCTTTGTTTCTTCACTTATTGGCCTGTTTTCAAAAGTCCTAGTTGATTTTCTTTCTGTTATAGTTTTAACCAATTTATTCATCAGCACTGCCTCCTGTTACTTATGTTATATATCATATATTTTGATAATACCCTTTTGACAGATTAATGGCAAGAGTGTTGTAAATAAAAAGCACCCCTAAAAAGGGGTGCTATACAAATTAACTACAATATTACCATTTTCCTTTTGTCATATGACCAGCAATTTCAGCCTTGCTTCTTTGTTTAATAACCCAAGCTTCATCACATGCTTTGGCAAAAACTGATACACAATTTGGGTCAAGATCTATCTCAATACCCTCTAAGGCAAGATCAGCAATTTTCATTGATAATTCAATGATTTCCATATGAATATCATTGGTACGATCTGATGTATAAACTTTTTCAGCATCCTCTTCAGATAGTGCTACAAACATTTCTTTTGGAGCTCCACATTTTGGACAAACTTCTGGTGCATTATCATCTTCGTGCATATAACCACAACTATTACATTTCCATAACATTATTAAAATCCCCTTTCAAAATAAAACTTCTATGTATAAGATAATACTACTTTTTTTATATGTTATCAAGATAATAAATCAAGCTACTACCTAAAACTCACTAATTCCTCTACACTCTTACGCTTTGGCATAGTTGGTTCCTCATCAGGATAACCAATAGCCAAAATAGCCGCAAGTTTTTGTCCCTCTGGAATATTAGCTTCTTTAGAAACCATATCTTCATCAAAGACCCCTAATATAACACAACCTAACCCTTCAGCATAAGCTGACAGTGAAAAAGACTGAGAAGCAATACCTGCATCAAACATTTCCCAACCAGCACCCTTGCTAGTGGAGAAATTACCATCCTTATCATACCCAGAACGACCTACTATATAAGTAACAAGTACAACTGCAGGAGCATTTCTAATAATATTTGCATTATGCTCAAAGTCCATCACACAGTCATCAGCCAACTTGTTTAAAAGAACCCTGTCCTCAACAATAATATACCTGACTATCTGAGAATTCTTCCAAGAAGGAGAGTATGAAGCACCCTCAACTACCTTCTCAATTAACTCATGCTCAACCATATTATCTTTAAACTTTCTTACACTTCTTCTACCTCTTAAACATTCTTTAAAATCCATTATTAATACCTCCATATATCTATTATTAAAAATCTCTAAATCTAGGTTTTCTTTTTTCTACAAACGCCGACATTCCCTCTTTAGACTCATCATTTGTAAAACAACTGGTCCACTCTCTATTTTCAACAGCCATGCCATTTTCCAAATCCACACAACCACCCTCATTTATAGCCTTCTTGGCCATTTTTACTGCTTGTATCCCATTGCTCATAATCTTCATAGCCAAGTCATTTACGACCCGATTTAGAGCCTCTGGAGCTACAACCTTACTAACCAGACCAATACGGTAAGCTTCTTCTGCACTTATCATATCACCAGTAAAAATCAACTCCTTAGAATATCCTTGCCCTACTAGCCTTTGTAGTCGTTGGGTTCCACCAAAACCAGGAATAAGCCCCAACTTAACCTCAGGCTGACCAAACTTAGCTCTACTACTAGCCACCCTAATATCGCAAGCCATAGCCAACTCGTTGCCGCCACCTAAAGCATAACCATTTATGGCACCTATTACAACCTGAGGTAAATTCTTCAGTCTAGAAAATACAGACTGAGCAAGTGTAGATATTTCCTCACCTGCTGCTTCATCCATATCCAACATCAAGGAAATATCAGCACCAGCAACAAACGCCCTACCACCAGCACCTCTTACAATAAGCACTTGTACAGTCTCATCCTTTTCCAATAGATCAACTACAGCACCTATTTCTAGTAAGGTTTTCCTGTTTAAAGCATTTAATGATTTGGGTCTATTTATGGTTAAATATGCAATCCCATTATTTACATTATATAAAATATTCTCCATCCCCATATATTTATTAGAAGAAGGAGCTACATAGTCCATACCTTCCTCCTTAGCTTTTTTTATGGCAGTAATAAGTGGAGGTAGTATTGCATTTACATCACCAACAATACCAAGATCTGCCACATCAAAAATTGGAGCAGTATCATTTTTATTTATACCTATTATCATACCTGAATTTTCCATCCCAGCTACATGCTGAATAGCACCAGAAATACCGCAAGCAATATATAGGTCGGGTCTTACTGTCTTGCCGGTTTGTCCGACTTGTTTTTCAGTTTCTAACCAACCAGCTTCAACAGCAGCTCTTGAACCAGCTACTTCACCACCAATTACATCTGATAGTTCCTTCAACTTGTCAAAGTTCTCTTTACTACCTACTCCACGTCCACCACTAACTACGTATTTAGCTTTGGTTATATCAGAACTTTTCTTTTCTTTTTTAATTACTTCCAATATCTCAACACTATCGCTGATAGCTGAAAAATCTATCTCAACTACATTAATAATTCCTTGTCTTTTTTCATCTCGTTCTATTGGTTGCATTACACCTGGTCTTATTGTTGCCATTTGTGGTCTGTGATTTCTACATTGGATGACAGCCATCAAATTACCACCAAAAGCAGGTCTGGTCATATGTAGATCCTTTGTTTCTGGATCGATGAACAAGGATGTGCAATCTGCTGTTAGTCCAGTTCTTAACCTAGCAGAAATACGAGGTCCTAAATCTCTACCAATTGTTGTGGCTCCAATTAGCAAAATCTCAGGATCCCTATCTAAAACAATATCAGTTAAAGCCTTGGCATAAGGTTCAGTCATATATTCCTTTAGTATCTTGTTATCAACAACTATAACTTCGTCGGCACCATATTCAATAAGTGCTTCAGCTTTATCTTCTATACCACTTCCTAGTAGTACACCAATTACCTTCTGGTTGAGATCTTCTGCCAGGGAGCTGGCCTCACCTATTAGTTCATAACTAACATTTTGTATATTTCCATCTCTTTGTTCTATGAAAACAAATATATCTTTACTCAAAATTATTCACCCCTATATAATATGCCCTTCTTTTAGTCTAGCCATTATAGCCTCAACAGCTTCGTTATTAGTTAAGCCTTTCAGGACTGTCCCTTGGGACTTTTGTTCTTTGGTATAGGATTTAACCACTTTGGTTGGAGAACCTTTAAGTCCAATACAACTTTCATCTAAGTGCTCTTTAAGTTCCTCGTATCCAAAGTGCTTTATTTCCTTATTATCAGCATCAAAAACACCAGAAACTGTCAAATATCTAGGTTCTTTATAGCCGCTTATTGCAGTTAACAGACATGGGAATTTTACCCTGATTTTGTGATATCTATCTTCAAATTGCCTCATTACAATCATAGCCTTGCCTTCATCACCACCATCACTATAGAAAAACTCTTCAACATAACTAACATGAGGTATACCAAGGTGTTCAGCTATTTGAGGTCCGACTTGAGCTGTATCACCATCAATAGCTTGTCTTCCAGTTATTATAAGGTCAAAACCAATCTTCTTAAGTGCAGCTGCTAATATGGTAGAAGTTGCCAAAGTATCGGATCCGCCAAACTTGCGATCAGATATTAGATAGGCTTCATCACAACCCATAGCTAAAGTCTCCATAAGAGCTATCTCTGCTTGAGGAGGCCCCATGGATACCACTATTACTTCACTATTTTGGATTTCATCTCTTAATGATAAGGCTGCTTCTATTCCTGCCTTGTCATCAGGGTTGATAATACTTCTAACACCTTTTCTGATAAGTGTGTTAGTTATAGGGTCAAGGGTAACTTCACTGGTATCTGGTACTTGTTTCATACAAACTAATATTTTCAAAATCTTACCCTCCCTATATTTTCAAAGAACCAGCTATGACCATTTTCATAACCTCAGAGGTTCCTTCATAAATTTCAGTAATCTTTGCGTCTCGCATCATTCTTTCAACTGGATATTCTCTTGAATATCCATACCCTCCAAGTAGCTGTACACAAACTCGAGTAACTTCATTAGCTACTTCTGAGCCAAATAGTTTACACATCGCCGCTAAATCGCTATAGTCTTTCTTGGCATCCTTAGCTATGGCTGCTCTGTATACCAATAGTCTTGCAGCATCTATTTTAGTTTGCATTTCTGCTATCTTAAACTTGGTATTTTGGAAAGCTGCAATAGGTTTACCGAATTGTTTTCTTTCTCTGACATAATGCATAGCTTCATTTAGTGCACCTTGGGCTATACCTACTGATTGGGCACCAATGCCTATTCTTCCACCATCAAGTGCTTTTAAGGCTATTTCAAAACCTTCACCCTCACGACGGAGCATGTTTTCTTTAGGAACCCTTACTCCATTAATAGCTACTTCACAATTTGATGAAGCTCTGATTCCCATTCTTGGTATACTATTACCTACACTTAATCCAGGTGTTCCAGCTTCTACAATAAAAGCTGATATGCCATCAGTTCCTGCAGCTTTGTCTGTTACTGCAAAGATGATGAAGATATCTGCAAATCCAGAGTTGGTGGTAAATACTTTTGAGCCATTTAGTACATAACTATCACCATCTAGTACCGCACTAGTTTGTTGGCCCCCTGCATCAGATCCTGCATTAGGTTCCGTTAGAGAAAAGCAGCCAATCTTCCTTCCATCTATCAATGGTCTTAGATATTTCTCCTTCTGCACTTCTGTTCCAAAGTCGTTGATGCAGGAACAGCATAATGAGGTGTGCACTGAGATGGTTATTCCTGAGCTTGCATCTATTTTGGATATTTCTTCCATACATAGTACGTAGGCTAAAGTATCTCCTCCTGCTCCACCGTATTCCTTAGAGTAGGGTATACCAAATAGTCCTACTGATTGCATTTTTTTTAGTAGTTCCAAATCGAATTTTTCTTCCTCATCCATTTTTCTTGCTAGTGGTTTTATTTCTTTTTCAGCAAATCTTTGGTAGAAGTCTTGTAGTAGTTTGTGAGTGTTTGATAAGTTAAAGTCCATTTATTCTTGCTCCTTGATAAATTGCTGCAAACGTTTGCAGTTTTCCTTAAAAAAATATTTCTACATATTTTAAATATAGAAACCTCTATTGATTTCTATTTAACCATATATGGTTTTGTTTGTCAATTAAGGTTAGTAACAGTTTTACGTTCAATAATGTTCATAGTGTATGTTTTAATTATGTTCTCCTGTTCCGGGTTATTTATCCTATCCATTACTGCTTCAGCAACTTCTTGTCCCATACCATAGTCATCATATTCCATGGTAGTTAAAGGAGGATTTAAGGATTCACTTCCTGGTTCGTTATTAAAGCCTATAACAGATATATCCTCAGGTACTTTTATTCCTAAAGAGCTGATGGCTCCTATTACTCCAACTGCAAGTGTGTCTGATCCAGCAACTATGGCTGTAGGTTTCTTCCCCTTTTCCAAGAGCTTTTTAGTTGCCAGCCAACCTTCCTTAGAAGACCAAAAAGCATCTACGATCATGTCTTCATCGACGGTCAAACCCCTTTTGTTTAAGGATTTTCTAAAAGCTGACACTTTTTTTAAGCCAGCATAAGATCCCTTATCACCTGCCACAAAGCCTATTTTGGTATGTCCCTTAGCCACTAAATATTTTATTAGTTTATCAAAGGCTCCTTCAATATCTAGTATAAAAGTGTCTATTCCATCCTTTGATCCATCTCTGTCTATAAAAACTTTTGCAATTCCATTTGGTAATTCTTCATATTTAGGCATCATGGAGGAAGCGAAAATCACTCCATCAATATGGAGTTCTGATATTTTTTTACAAATTTTCTTTTCTAATAACTCATCCTCGTGTGAACTGAATATAACCATAGAGTAATCTTTTTGCATTAACTTTTCTTGTATTCCTCTAGCCAGATTAGCAAATGAGAGTGTGGTAAAATTTGGCACTACTAGTGCAACTATTTTACTTTTTTTTGTTTGTAGGCCTCTTGCAAAGGGATTTGGTTGATAGTTACATTCCTTAATAAAGCCTAGTACTCTCTCTCTGGTTTTTTCATTTACCATTTCAGGATGATTTATTACTCTTGAGACAGTAGACGGGTTCACCCCTGACATCTTGGCTATTTCTAGTATTGTTATAGTTTCCTTCTTGGTCATAGTTACCTCTATTTCTTGAAAATATCTGGCACATAGCCTGGTTTGATGTATAGGGTATCTTGCTTGTCCATTATGTCTGGTCCATATACTTTTAGTGGCCAGTCTTCCGGTGTTGTTTCTTCAAAGGCAACTGAGATACTAGACTCTGGTGTTCCTAATATATTTATTGTCAGCTTCTTAATTTCTTCTGCTAATTGTCTTTTTTTATCTTCTGGTTTACCTGTCCAGAGTTTTACAATAATATGTGGCATTCCTATTCCCCCTATAAATTATTCTGCTGCCAATTAGTAAGTCTAGCTTGTATTTCAATATTGTTTTTTATCTCATCATGTTCTGATGCATCAGTTAATACTATAGTGTCAACTACTTTCATATTAAACTTACCATAGACTTTCTTCAAGGTCTTAAAATAGTTCTTATAGTTATTCTCATCCTCTATGGCTTGACTATATAGAAGTACAGTTGGAGTTTCCTTTAGTTTTGTACTAAAATCTTTCCTAAGGAATACATTTAATCTATCTTGGAATATTCTTAGCTGGGCGGTTATTTGATCCATATAGATTGGACTTGCCAGTACAATTAGATCTGATTCTGCCAAGCTATTCATTACAGGTTGCAGCTCATCATGAAGTGCACATTCAATACTATCGCTTTTTTTACATTCATCACAGGCCTGACAGCTTTTACAATTTAGTTCATTGATATTGAAAATTCTAATATCATCACCGGCAAATCCAGTTAGGAAAAGATTTACCATCTCCTCTGAGTTACCATTTCTGATTGGGCTACCTAATACAGCTGTAATTTTCATATTATCCTCCGTTTATTTAATATTATTTATAAATATCAGTCAATTATTATGTGATTATTTTCAAAAGGACTCTTTCTAATTGCCAAGGAATATAGGTATGGATACTCCTGCCTCAGGTAAGTCATATACTCGAACCACTCAATTATTAGAAGTGGATATGCTCTCAAAATATCAATGGAAAGATGAAGCATATCGTTTATTGGCAAGGATTGCAAGTCTTCTCTATTCTCCAATTCATCTAAAAGATGATATACAGACCAAAGCATATCAGTAAAACGACTATGTTCCAAAAGATTTGGGTTTTCAAACATTCTGGATATATACATTTTTTTACTTATCAGGAATTGTTTCAGGTCCTCTAGATTAGCAGTATGACTATCTATGTCATACTCAAAATTTCTTAGTAATTTAATTATTTTTTTCTTATCCTTTTTTTTCAACTCTTGTTCAAAATCCATCTTTTCTTTAAATGATTCTAAATTACTATCAAAGTGAGATATTTTTCTAATTAATGATGAACCTACTTCAGAATAGAAGGCACTTACAACAATCTGCAGCTTTTTAAAGTTTTCTTCTTTTTCCTTGTTCTTTAAATATTTTTCAAGAATATATGATATTAGAATTACTGAAATAGGTAGAAATGCTAAATCCTGAAACAATAAGAACATCGACTCGTGTGGATCTTTAAATAAAACTATCTGCAAAACATATATAGAAATAGCTATGGTTATCATTACAACACTTATTAGTATGTTGTATCTTAAATTTTTATTGTTCATTTAAAAGTCTCCTTTTATATATATAATTGTTATTAGTACTTAATAGCATATCAATAAATAGACGTAAATTAAAGTAGTAAGAAAACAGATTACTACTTATTTCACATATCTTCTTGGAAAATCAACAATTTTAGCGACTCAATTACATTGCTATACGCTATATCCTTTGCATATCGGTAATTTCTCGTATATTTTATCCATAATAATTCCAATGATTTACTGTTTTCAATTTTTTTAATCCTATTCTTTATATTTTCAAAAATATGAGTTGTTTTTCTATGTTCTGCTGTATTTCTTAAAGCTTTTATAAAGAGCATAGTATCAAATTCTTGAGTTTTAGAAAGTATATAGACATCATAGAAATCTCTAGGTCTAGTATTGAGTTCTCCTCTGTTCAAAATTGATTCTACTTTTTCTGCAAGGACAGTTTCAATATTATAAGCCCAGACATCAATAGTTTCATTATTTATAATTTTTTTGTAAATATATAAAATCTCTTTTGGCGTAATTTCATCACCAGTTGTCATGTCAATCTGCAAAGGTGTTAATATTGTGTCATAAGCACCTTGTAAACTCACTCGAAAACCACCATAAGCATCATCTTTTCTAATAGGTTCAATGCCTATATATTCAAACTTTACATTATCTTGTACAGCAATATCACATATATCTTTAACAGCTTTTGACAAAGATGCAATGTCTAATGGATAATTTTTAATTGTAGCATCCATATCCATAGTAGAACGTTTATCTATTCCTACAATTGATGCAATTAAAATGCCACCTTTTAATATAAAATTATCTTTGTAATCAGATTTTGATAATCTTTCAATAAATCTTTCAAACATATAATTTTGAAGTACAACTTGGGCAGATATATCCTTTTCGTTTGCTAAATTTCTAATTTTTGCTTTTAAACTCATCGCTTTTCCACTCATAATAATATCTCCAAATATTCTTTTAATTTTTTTTCAACTTTAAAGTCCTTTGCATATTTCATCAATAGTGTATAGTCTACTGACTTTTTATTGACAAACCTCTTCAAAGCATCATTAAATATTTGGATATCAATCCTGCTTTTACTTCTGATAATATCACAAATTGTTCTTTCAACATTATATGCCATTATCTGATTACCAAATGAAGACTTTACCTTGCATAAACCTAATAAATGCAAATCTTTTTTTATATAATAGATTTTAAATCTCTCTGATAACGTTTCTACTACTTTATAGCCACTAGGAACAGTAGCAGCATATTCATAAGGAGTCCTATCAGTTAAACCATGTAAGAATAAAGCTGTTTCATGAGAGAATATAAGTTTTGGATACTTGCTCTGCATTGCATACATTTCATCTTCTATTGAATCAATTGAAGCATAGACACCCCTATTCATCTTTTCAAGTTTTCCTTCTGCAACCATCATCGAAAGGTATGTTCTCGGGATGTCATATCTTGTAAGATCAGAACTAAGGACAGTTCCATGTTGTTCTTTAATGAGTTTTTCAAGTTTTTCAATATTCTTCATGTTTTTCACCTCCATATAATACAAATATACTTATATTGTATTTCATTTAAGTATATTTGTAAATACTTTTCAGATATTAAAAAAAACTTTCATGCACAATATTCATTAGTATATGTGCATGAAAGTCAAATTATATAATTACTATTTAAATTCCTTTTTAAATCATTATCTCCTATCATAAACAACATCCACCATACCATTGATTGCTCTATTAGAAATATGTTTCAACAACAGAGGCTGATCAAGTTTCTTAAACAATCTAATACCAGCACCTAGTATTGTAGGGATAACAGTAACATGATACCTGTCAATAAGGTCCTTTTCCATAAACTGATGAACAAGATCAGACCCTCCACAAAGCCAAATATCTTTACCCTCATTTGAAGCCTTGGCTCTAATCCTATTTACTAAATCAACAATATTCTCTTTAGTAAATTCAACATCTCTATTAGAAATCATATCTCGATGAGTTAACACAAAAGTTTTCATACCCTCATAAACCCATTTGTCAGGAGAAAGCTCTGTTGTAATCTGACTATATGAATTATTACCCATTATTATAGTATCAACCGTCTTGATGAATTCATCATAACTACTAAGTTGAATATCCCTATCCTCACCAACTAGCCAGGATACGCCACCATTCTTATCAGCAATATACCCATCCAGACTCATGGCGATATATAAAACTACTTTTTTCATATGCTTTCTTCCTTTTCCATAATTAAATCTGGCTACATACTTGTCTTACATTCAGACTATTTTAAACCATCTAAAAATATAGTATTTAACAAAATCCAGGATTATCATCAAAACAAAAGTCACCCCAAGTGTAATCAACACTTGACTTAGAGCAAGAGCAGGTACAAAAATACCCAGACTACCAACAAAAACAAACACAATAATTGCCAATATATTAATCATCAATAAATGCTTATTAGGCAAAGAAGACCAAAAATGCCCTCTTTCTCTAACCATCAAAATTCTAAACTGAGTATTGAAAACCAATGATAACATCACCAAAGTCTGAATCCTAATAAAATCCAACTGGAAATAGTTAAGACCTATATAGATTATTACTAGATCCACTAAAGCAAAGAAAAATCCTAAAAGAAAGGAAGCCTTTATAAGATTCTTTATATTCCAAATATTAGGAGAGCCAGTTGATTTAACATTATCAGTGGCAATTGACATTGTCACAAAATCATTGGCAAATACCAAAAGAGACATGCCTAATAGAGAAATAACAATATTCTTAGTCCAAAAGAATCCAACAGAAAACAAAACAACAACCTCAACTACCTTGGTTATCTTATTAATAACCCAAGTTAACATTCTCTGATATGTTTTTCTACTTATCTTGACAGTGTCAATTATTTCGCTCAGTCCAGGCTCAGTCAAGACTATACTTGCTGATGCTTTTGCCACATCTGTAGCATCGCTGACAGCTGTTCCAAGATCTGCTTGTTTTAAAGCTGGTGAATCGTTTACACCATCACCTGTCATTCCAACAACATGACCATTTTCTTGTAATAGTTTAACTATATTGTATTTATCTTCAGGATATACTTCTGCAAAGCCATCGCTTTCTTCTATGATCTTTAATTGTTCCGTATAGTCTAAACCTTCAAGGTCAACCATTCGAAAAATATTACCGCCAATACCAACTTGACCTGCAATTTCTTTAGCAATAGCCAGACTATCACCTGTTAACATCAAACATTTAATACCAAGACTTCTAATTTCTTCAATCATACTCTTAGAATCATCTCTAGGAGGATCGGCAATAGCAAGAAAACCAACCAAATCATATTTCTTTAAAACATAGTCATCAGCTACAGCAATAGCGATAGTTCTTGAGCCTTTTTCTGAAAATTCCCTAATGGAATTCATTGACTGAGTCAGACTTTTTCCGTTGATATTATCACATAATTCCATAATAGTTTGAGCTGCACCTTTGATTATCTTAATACTTTTCCCGTCAATTTTTACTACAGCTTGTGTCTTCTTACTTTCTGGATTAAAGTGATCATATGAAACTTTTTCATAATCTGATAAATCTATTTTTTCTTTTTTCGCATAATTTATTATCGAAAGATCTATAGCATCCATACTATCTTCTGCTGAAGCTAGGGCTGCCATTCTTATAACATCTTCTTTAGTGTAGTCACCAAAGGCAACACTGTCTACAACAGTAAGATTATTTTGGGTTATAGTACCTGTTTTGTCGAAACAAAATATATCTATAGAGGCGCCATCTTCTATTGAATCCAGCCTAGTGACTAGAACACCTTTTTTAGATAGTTCAATAGCACCTACAGCCTGTACTATAGTCAAAACAGCAGGTAAGGCAACAGGTATTGCCCCAATTAGGAAGATAACCACAATTGATAAGATAAATAGAATATCTTTTTGGATATATAATCCATATATAGACACAACAACTGAAGCAAAAATACCCAAATACATCATGTATTTGACTATATTAAGCATCAATTCAACTTGTTTTGACTTTGGTTTAGCAATTTTGACTAATTCAACTGTCTTGCCAAAATAGGTGTTGGAACCAGTATTTACTACTGCACATTTGGCTTCTCCTCGTTTGACAATTGAACTTGAAAAGATAACATCACCAATATAAATATCTTTAGGTAATGATTCACCTGTTAAGGCGGATTCATCTATTGATAACTCACCATCTATGATTTTAACATCCGCAGGAATTAGATCACCACGTTTTATGCTGATTATATCTCCTGGGACAATTTCTTTCGCTTCTATTTGAATTAATTTATCATCACGAAATACTTTTGCTTTTATTTCTAGGTTTTTTTTAAGTAGTTGAACTGCTTTTTGTGAATTTTGCGATTGAAAATATCCGATAATTGCATTAATAGTTAATAGCAGGAATATTATTATACTTTCCGTATAGTGGTCTAATATTATAGTTAAAACTATGGCAAATTCAAGCATCCAGGGCATTGGTCCCCAGTAGCGCTTAAAGAAGTCAAGTATTTTATTTCTTTTAGCTTCTTTGATATCGTTTGGTCCAAATATCTTGATTCTTTTTTTTACCTCATCTGAAGAAAGTCCACCTTTAGCAGTCTCTAGCTCTTTATAGATTTCATCAACTGTCATCTCTTTGTATAAGGAAGTGCTTTTTATTTCATAAATATCCAAATTTTCAAGCCTCCTTTATTAACCCTAACTAGTCTCTTAATTTCAATCCCTTTTTATTCAAACATTCATTAACTAACGGTAATGTAGCCCTGCCTATTCCATGTTTTGCTAGTAGTTCTTTCTTGCTGAGTGTTGCCAATTCTTCAAAACTATCAATCCCCTCATCTTCTAGTGCATTTCTTGCTGGACCTGATAATTTATTTAGAAAATCCTTGTATTCCATTTTTTACTCCTTACCATTGCTTTACTTAAAATGCTTTCTCCTTAAAGAAGAAAGCACCTCTTTTGCATCTAATAACTTCGCCCCATTATTATATTCAGCTTTAGCTTGTGCTATCGCTTCATCTATTCTTTTATCCTCTAAAATCTGTTCATATTTTTCTATACTTTGTTGCATAATACTATTTCTGACCTTTTCTAATATTCTTACCCGCCTTATCAGCAGCAATCTTACCCGTTAAGATACTAATAGGTAAACCAGAAGGACTAAAAGTCCACTGCCCAGCTTGTAGTATATCAGGTATAGGAGTGTAATAGGTGTTAGCTACTGCAGTCATCTTTGATATAGCCGGAATAGCATCATTAGTAAAAGCCCAGCCAGTGATACCACCCTCATGATTACCACTTAATCTTTCAATAGTAAGAGGTGAAGAACTAAAACGATGAATTAAATTACTACCTAAATCCCCATAAATACTATTATCTAAAACAGCAACCATCTTCTCTTCACAAAACTTCTTAAACTCCTTATAAAAACCTAAAGCTTTAATATTACTAATAAATTCATAATCCATCAAAACACTCACAACCAACCCGGTTTTTCCAAGTGGAGCAAGTTCTTCATTTCTAAGTGCAGGAATTGCTATTTCATAAGTAGTATAATCGAGATAATCATTCATCCATTCTAGAATTTCCTCTTTATCAGATGACTTACTTACCATATTTAGCTTATCGAAAACTTTTGACTGTCCAATTTTATTTGGGGTATAGAACATATGCCCACTAGATTTATTTCTGAAATATTCCTTATCTAAATCAACAGCCAAGAATAGGGAGTAAATAGAATCTCCCCCTCGTTTTCCTTCAAGTAGATTTTTTTGTTCCTCAATTTCCTTCTTAACTTTAACATCCTTAATTGTTTCCATATCAATTGCCTTGTACAACTGATTATGATCAGCTGCCCAAACTAATTGATTATATTCGTACTGCTGATTGTTTTGATCAAAGATTGATTTATTGGAATAGTCAATCTTACTAATTACAACTCCTGTTTTTATTGTCCCGCCAGCTTTAATGATAAATTCTTTCATCTTAACCACTAAATCATAAGTTCCTTTAATTGGATATTCATAATCCAAATAAAGACTAAAATAGCTTAGAGCAAAGGAAGCAGGTGTCTCTTGAAAGAAATGCTGACTAATGATATCAATCAAAGACTGATTATCCGTTAACTTACTTAGATACTCATAAACTGGTGCTTTGAAATTTTTGATTTTTCCTGATTTTGACAAAAATTTAAATAACCAAGGAATTAAGGTTTTAAAAAGATATTCTCTATCTTTCTTCAAATCCTTAAATAAAGGATTCTCTATTCCATATAGAATGTCCATATAATCCATGACTTTTCTTATTTCATCAAGTATTACATCAATGTCAGCTTCATTTTCCGGATATAGATTTACAAGCATCTGGCGATAATCTTTTAAACTATCAATTGTATCAACTTTTATAAATTCTTTTTCTATTCCAATAGTTACTACGCTTTTAACAAATTCAAGATCAATATCAAGCTGTTTTAGCATCGGTTTAACAATTCCAGAATCAACAATCCCTCTAACACCAGCGTCAAATAAAAAGCCATCATAATTAAATGAACTTACTAACCCACCTACATGGTCTTCTTTTTCACAAAGTAAAATCCTATATCCATTCTTAGAAAGAAATGCGGCACTAGTCAAGCCAGCGATGCCACCACCAACAATTATTGCATCGTATCTCATTTATTCATCATCCTTTTTTTCTAAACCTGTCATCTTTATGCTAAGACTCCAGATTTTTTTCTGATTTTCTTGATTCAAGGCATGGTCAGCTGGTTTTTCTAAAGTTGTCAAATTAAAAAATTCTCCAC
The DNA here is from genome assembly GCA_009773805.1 of Fusobacteriota bacterium. Classification (GTDB taxonomy): domain Bacteria; phylum Bacillota; class TC1; order TC1; family TC1; genus WTXA01. Next base: position 714,118 of record WTXA01000002.1, on the reverse strand, counting down.
TTACATTACTTAATTCACTTGCTGAAGCTAAATAGTATAAAGCATCACCAGCTATTTTTGAATCTTTTAAGAAATGCCAGGTAACATTATGTAAAAACCAACGATATAGTATGCCGTTATCATTACCTATATTTGTTTTTACAGCACCTGGATGCATTGCATTTATAGTTACACCTGTACCTTCTAGCTCTTTAGCTAATTCCCATACCGTTAGTAATTGTGCTGTCTTTGAAGCACCATAACTTCTTAAGCCGGTGTAAAAACGCTTCTTCCAATTTATATCATCAACCTTCAGTCCATTAAACCGATGTCCCTCTGAATTAACTTGAATAATTCTTGAGGGTGAAGATTCTATCATTCTATTCATTAATAACTTTGTCAATAGAAATGGTGCTAAGTGATTAACGCAAAAAACCATTTCAAGTCCATCCTTATTTAGCTTTCTTTTTGTTGAGTGGATTCCTGCACTGTTAATTAAGATATCGATTCTTGGGTACTTGTCTAAAATATCCATAGCTGCTTTTTCTACTTGTTTTAAATCTGAAAAATCAGCAATAAAATAAGCGACGACTACTGAATATCGTGCTTCAATCTCTTTTTTGATAACTTTGGCTTTGTTTTCATTTCTAACAACCATGACAATATTAGCACCACCGGCGGCTAAGCTTTTTACAGCTTCATAACCAACGCCAGATGTTGCCCCAGAGATTACACATAGTTTTCCAGTCATAGGTTCATTACTATGTTTTTGAATTGCTTTATCGTTTTTCATAAATATTAGTTGTTCTGGTAATTCAAACTTCATTTATATCTCCTATCCAAAAAAAACTCTCATAAACCATCTGTAAAATCTTCTATAAATTGGAATACCATCATAAATGTCGCCCCAAAGATCGTAGTAATCTCTTTGTTCACTTATTAAGCCATCATTATCAAATGTTAGTCTACTGGCACCATATATTGGACTTGAAGGGAAAAATCTAAAGGCCATGGTCATTTTCCAATCCATCATTATTACATTGTCTGTCTTCACAATATGGTAGATATCCATATTTAAACTCTTGCAGCGTTTAGATAGACGATTACACATCTCTATAAATTTGACTTTGCCTTCTATTTTTTGGATTGAATCATGAAAGACAATATTTTCACTATAGAAGGGGAATATATGGGACCAGTCTGGTTTCCCTTCTGCACTATAGGTTTTTGACCAGTGTTCTTTAATTTCTTGAATTTCCATGAAAATCCTCCATCCATATTATATATAAATTAAATATCCTATTATTGTTATGTTAACATATTTTATTCTAAAGAAACATAGTAATTAATATGTCAAAATAATTAAATTATTTATCTATTTCATAGATTTAGCTAAGCGAAATCCAAGATCATCAATACCAAATGAGGGATGTCCACGACGACGACAAGTAGCACCACATCCTCTTGCTTGTTCGGCCCAACTGCCTCCTCGAAAGATACGATAAGGACCATAGGACTTTTCATCATATAAGTCCCAACACCATTCCCATGTGTTTCCGAGCATATCGTACAACCCCCACTTATTCGGATCTTTTTCACCTACCTCATGAATTTCACCTTCGGAATTTCCACTATACCATGCAATATTCTCAATTTCTCCATATCTATATCCAGTAGATTCTGCTTTGCATGCATACTGCCACTCTGAATCTGTTGGTAGTCTATAGCCATCTACCTCCCAATTGCAAATCACATCACTATCACCATTTAGTCCAAAAGTATAACATTCATTTAAACCACTTTGCTTAGAAAGTATATTGCAGAATGAAATAGCATCAAACCAGGACACATTCACAATTGGTATAGACTTTGTCTCAAATTCAACTGATTCCTTATCGAGAACAACTTCATACAATTTTTTTGTAACTGGATATTTTGCAATAAGAAAAGGTTTTACCATAATTTCTTTTACTGTTTCTGTTAAATTGCCTTTTTGTCCTGGTACACTCATTTTAGAATTTGTACTAATCCACTTTTTATCATCTTTATAGTCCCTTATATATTCAACACCACCTGAAATAGGGATCATCAAATTGTTCAAATAATCTCTTATAGTATTATTTATCACTTAGTGTCCTCCCCTATGCCTTTATTGCCCACCTTAATTTTGCAGAACGAGCCCTGCTATTAGTATTACACTCCTCAGCTGATGGTCTGATAGGACTAGCAGCAACTTCACTATAGATACCTTCACGGAAGAAATGCTTAAACGATTTTTTAACCAGTCTATCCTCACCTGAATGGAAAGATAAAATAGCTACACGCCCACCTGGTGCAAGAACATCAGGAAGTTTCTCCAAAAATTCATATAAAACATCAAACTCACTATTAACATCAATTCTCAAGGCCTGGAAGCAGCGCTGACAAGATTTTTTAATTTCTTCTTTCCTAGTTTTTTCTGGTAGGAAATCTAAGGCATCAGCTATAATCTCTTTTAGTAAGGTTGTGGTTGAAATATCCATTCCTTGACTAGTTTTTTCAAAAATTGCATGAGCTATAACCTCAGCATGAGGTTCATCTGAGTTTTCTATAAACATACCTTCCAACTCTTCCTGACTCATATCTTTCAAACGCTCTGCAGCAGAAATTCCTTTTTGGGGATCTAGTCTCAAATCAAGTGGTCCTTCGTTCTTAAAAGAGAAGCCCCTATCAGGGTTATCAATTTGCATAGAAGAAACACCAAGATCTGCCAGAACAAAATTTAGTGGTCCTGTTTCTTCTCTGATAATATTGATATCAGAGAAATTCATCTGCCTAATTGATAAAATTTCCGGACCATATCCCATATTCAGAAGTCTTTCCTTCGTTATAGGTAATTCAATAGGGTCCACATCTAATGAATAGAGGTGCCCTTTAGAATCAAGACGTTTTAACAACTCTAAAGTATGTCCACCATACCCTAAGGTTGCATCTAGTCCTATCTGACCAGGTGTGATTTTAAGAAATTCTAATATCTCATCAACACAAATAGAGCGATGCATCCCTGCAGGTGTACCACCTTTTTGAATAACCCTAGCAACTGTTTCAGAATATTTTTCTGGTTGTAGTTCCTTGTATTTCTCATTAAAAGATTTTGGATGTGTTCCGTTATATCTTTTTCTTCTTTGATGTTTTTCTTCCATATTATTATATCCTTAATATTATTTTTAAATTAAATACTAATACCAGCCAAATATCCTGTAGAATAGGCGATTTGTAAATTGTAGCCTCCAGTAAGAGCATCCACATCTATTACCTCACCAACAAAATATAGGTTTGGCACTAGTTTTGATTCCATAGTTGAGGGGTTAATCTCTTTTGTAGAAACTCCTCCAGATGTTACAATTGCCTCTTCTATAGGCCTAAATTTCTTAAATTTAAGTGGAAATCCTTTAATTATATTTATCAAGTTCATTCTTTCTTCTTTGGTTATTTGGTTAACGGTTTTTTCTGGATCAGTATGGGATAGTTTAATTACCCAAGGTATTAATTTTTGTGGTAATAAATCATTTAATGCATTTTTAAGTTGTTTATTAGAATATTGTTCAAAATCTCGCAATAACCTATTGTTCAATTTCTCTATACTTAAAGCAGGTTTAAAGTCTATCTCCATCCTTAAGTCTTTATTTATATATTTATTTATTCCGTTACTTATAGATAATACAATTGGTCCAGAAATTCCATGATGAGTAAAGATCATTTCTCCAAACTCTTCTTTTAGCAATTTTTTCCCAGAGTATGCACTTAGGTTAACATTTTTCAAAGAAACTCCTTGAAGATCTTTAATCCACTCAGCATCAATTTCTATAGGCACTAAGGATGGTTTCAGGGGTATAATATTGTGTCCCATTCTTTTTGCAAATGTAAATCCATCTCCTGTAGAACCAGTAGTAGGATAAGAAACTCCACCTGTTGCTATTACCACTTTATCAAATTCATGATCCTTTTCCCCTATAGTTATTACAAAGCTCTTATTTTTTTTCCTATAGACTATACTATCAACTTTTGAATTGAGCATTATTCGCACATTGTTCTTTTTAAGGAACTTTTCTAAGGCCTTTATAACATCACTGGACTTATCACTTGCTGGAAAGACTCTATTGCCTCTTTCTACTTTTGTTTTAAGTCCAAAGTTCTCTAATAGTTCAATTATATTATCATTAGTAAAAGTATATAGGCTACTGTATAGAAAGTTCTTATTTGTATTAATATAGTCGAATAGTTCATCTATAGGTGCTGCATTGGTTATGTTGCATCTTCCTTTTCCTGTAATAAATAGTTTTTTGCCTAGTTTTTCATTCTTTTCTATAAGGGTCACGTCTTTCCCTCTTGAGCCTATTGTTCCTGCAGCTATTATTCCTGCTGGTCCTCCGCCTATTACGGCTATTTTTTCATTCATAATATTTTTTCCTCTATTTATATTTTATAGAAACAATTTTTTTCAATCTCTTTTTATTAACTATTTAACCATTCAGCTATATCAATCACTTGTACTCCATCAAACTGATATTGTTCATGTCTTGTCCTTGCAATTAAAATTTTAGGATATGCATCTTTTATTTTTAATAACGAATCTACTTCTCTCGCAAAAGTCTCATCATTAGAAATATCATCAGCCACCTGAATATAAATCTTTTCATTTTGCTTAGCTGCTACGAAGTCTACTTCTTTTTTATATAGAACTCCTACATATATTTCATAGCCTCTTCTCATTAATTCTAATGCAACTATATTTTCGATAACTCTTCCGTAATCAAGATTCCTAGTTCCCAACTTTGCATATCTAAATGCATGATCGCTAAGGTAGTACTTCTCACTAGACGTTAAGTACTTTTTTCCACGTATGTCATATCTTCTAACCTTATAGAAAGCAAAAGCGTTACATAGATAATCAAGATATGAACCAACCGTTTTATGATTAATTTTATCTAAATTTTTCGTCAAGGTTTCTGCTATTTTTCTTGTTGATGTCAAATTAGAAATATTATCCATCATGAATTCAGAAATTTTATCCATGAGGAGAGTATTTCTAATTTTGTATTTTTGTCTTATATCACGTACAATTAATGTATCGAATATATCAGCAAGGTATTTAAATCGTTCTTCCTGTTCTTTATAAAAATACGAACCTGCCATCCCACCATCTTTCATATATCTATCAAATGCAATTTGAATATTTGAGATTTTGTAATATTCCAAATATTCAGAAAAAGAAAATGGAAAAACCTCAATCTCATAAGTACGACCTGTAAACAATGTTGCTAAATCGCTACTCAATAAGAATGCATTTGATCCTGAAACATAAATATCATAATTTCCCGTTGAATGCAGACTGTTTATAGCAAGTTCAAACTGTTCACACATTTGAACTTCATCTATAAATATATAGTTGTCTTTTTTTGTATCATATTTTTCTTCAATATAATTATTTAATGCATGATATTCTTTAAGTGTTTCAAATTTCAAACTCGTAAGATCTATGGAGATAATATTAGGCTCTGACCCATTTTCTTTAAGCCACATAATGTATTGTTCCATTAATTTTGATTTTCCAGAGCGTCTAACACCAGTAATTACTTTTATATCAGGTGTATCTTTTAAGTTTATTAACCTATTAAGATACTTTTCTCTATCTATTAACTTCATTTAAAACACCTCCATACTCATTATAACATTCTATTTCCCAAAATCAACTTTATTTCATTTTCGGGAAATAGAAATATACCGCGACATTTCTACTAATGGTTTCTTTATATGTCGTCTATTATATCTCATCCACAATTCAAGAACAATTATACGTATTTGTATCGATTACCTTTTAATCTATTATGAGAAAAAGCCACCGAGCGTCATATTGCACTCAGCGGCTCATTTTTTTATTGATATTACTTCTTCTTCGAACTATATTTCTTGATGCTGCGGTGCGTACCATTATAATCGATACCTAGCCTTTCGTTTTTTTAAAATTAATAGTTTTCTTCCTTACCCTCACAGACCCAAATATATCTCATGAATCTTTTACTTTTATTTTTATAAACCACTGCTCGATCAACAATGACTAATCCTTTTGCAGAAATTTTTTCTGTTAAATCAATAGAAGATACCAATACTTGGCGTTTAGAAATCCTTGCTGCATGATGGATAATGTCCATCATATCAATTTCATCCGATTCACTAGAGTTACCATAAGGTAAGTCCACAATTGCTGCATCATAATATTCATCCAAGTCTTTTATATCTTTATGGATTACTTGTCCTTTATAGCCATAATGTTTTAGGTTATCACGAGCTTTCATCGCAACCTTGTAATTAATCTCACAACCTGTAATGTCATAACCAGAAAAATGACCTTCTAAAAGAACCGTACCTACACCACAACATGGGTCAATTATTTTTTTGGAAGTGTCTCCTCTATTTGCAACATTTAGAATTGCTTTTGCTGTATTAAGACTTAATGAACTAGAATAACTGTTGGGTTTTGATTTATGTTTTTTCCAATGCATTGTATTGTAAACAAGAATACCAAAGTACCATTTACTATCATTATGAGTAACCCCATATGTAATAACGGGATGATCAAAGGAAGGCAACCCTTCGAAGGCGTAACCAATTGCTTTAGTTATTGCTTTTCGATCCTTATTGATAGGATCAGGTTTAATTATAGACAGGTAATTAACTTTAAATCCTTCTACCAGATAATTCTTTTTACTAATCTTTTGAATAAGATCCTCAAGATTATTTGCCTCATGCAGTATTTCTAACCTGCTTTTGAAATATGGACTTAAAGATTCATCAATCCTTAGATTTGAGAAAAATGCCTTGGTTTCTATGGGTCTATTAAATAGCGCCCTCATTTCAAGGTCGCATAAATCTTTCTCATAATCTTGATAATTGATGTAATACATATATTGTGTCACAGATGTGCTCCTTACTCTATATACTTTTTCAAGTCATTGTTATAATTATACTATATATTGATAATGAAGAATATGTATGTTAGACTTTTTTTATAAATCGAGAAATGTAAAGGAGGTATATAAAATGGGGAAATATATTGATGGATTTGTGCTTGTTGTGCCTAAAGGTAAGGAAGATGATTACAAGAAAATGGCGGAAGAGGGCAGGGATTCTTGGATGAAGCATGGTGCGCTTGAATACTTTGAATGTAAAGGTGATGATCTCAAACAACAGGAAATGGGAGTGGAAAAATCACGATCTTTTTCTGAAATGACTGGAGCAAAAAGTGATGAAAATGTATGGTTTTCATTAATTGTTTTCAACTCTAAGGAACATCGTGATGAAGTAAATAAAAAAGTGATGGATGAAATGAATGAGAACTATGATGAACAAAGTGATTTTATAATGCCGATTGATATGAAGAAAATGGCATACGGAGGATTTGAGGTAGCAGTTGAAGGTTTAAAAAAATAGTTTAAACCTCCACCAAGCACTTTAATTTATAATTAGAAATAAGAGCCGAAAGGCTCTTATTCTTTTTATCTATAACTATTGTCTTTCAAGCTTTACCACCGTCTCCACATGATAAGTATGAGGAAACAAATCAACCCCAACCATCTGCGCCACCCTATACTCCCCATGCCTAGTCAAAAACTCCAAATCCCTAGCAAGAGCATAAGGACCACAAGAAACATAAACAACCCGTTTAGGTTTAAGCTTAAGGACAGCTTCTAAAAACCTCTCATCACTACCATCCCTAGGAGGATCCATCAATACTACATCAACCCCAATACCCTCTTTAGTTAAACCAACCATATAATCTGAAGCATCAGCACAAACAAAAGAAATATTAGAAATATCATTCCTTCTAGCATTAATCTTAGCGTCCTTAACAGCATCAGCATTAATCTCAACACCAATAACCCTCTTAGCACGACTAGCAACCACCATACCAATAGTCCCAACACCACAATAAGCATCAAGAACCAACTCTTCACCAGTAAGGCCAGCAAACTCAATAACTTTATTATAGAGAATCTCAGTCTGCACACTATTAATCTGATAAAAAGATCTAGAAGAAATACCAAACCTCAAACCACACAAAGCATCCTCTATAAAACCCTTACCATAAATAACCCTCTCCTCATGACCAAGAACCACACTAGAACGCCTCTTATTTAAATTAAGCACCACACACCCCACCTCAGGATGCTTCTTCACCAAAGCCTTAACAAAATTATTCTTAGAAGGAAACTCAAAAGATGAAACCACCAAAGTAACCATCACCTCGCCACTATAATGACCACTCCTAATAACAACATGACGCAAAAAACCACGACCCTTATCCTCGTCAAAAATTCTAATCTTAAAATCAGAAACTAACTTCCTAATAGTTGCAATCACCTTATCAGCAACCTCATCTTCAATCAAACAAACATCGATTGGAACAAGCCTGTGACTACTTTCACTATAAATTCCTGAAACAACCCGATTACTCCGATCATAACCAAACGTAGAAATGACCTTATTCCTATAATACCAAGGATTCTCCATCCCAATCACACCAGAAAAGTCACCAAACTTTGATAATAGTCGCTTGACATAATTTTCCTTGAAACTCAACTCAGCACTATAGTTCATATGCTGTAATTGACAACCACCACACTCATAGAAATATGGACATGGAGGCTTAACTCTATCAACTGAGGGAGTTTCCACCTTCAACAAACGAGATACCTCACCAGTTCTAGTTTCAACAACCTCAACACTAACAAATTCACCAGGTAAAACATAGGGCACAAACAAGTCTTTACCCTTTATTTTAACAACACCCTTACCTTCTTCAGTCAAGTAAGCTACCTTGCCTTTGATTACTTTCTTACTCATTATTTAGTATTCTCCCCTACCCTGAAAAGAACTATTTTTTTAATCAAATCAAGAGGAATATCCTTATCAATTGGAAATTGTATAGCACCCTTGCTAGTCTTATACGCTCTTAGCTCATCTTTAAAAGCATCGATTCCACTAGGTGCTGGATAAAAACCTATATGACCACTATAGGCAGCAAAATGAACTAGATTGCCTTCTAAATAGAAAGTTGGAATACCATAGCTGATTTTCTCTATAGCCTCAGGTGCATTTTCTTTTATCACTTGTCTTATTTCTTGAAGTTTTTTTTGAACCTCTTCTGGAAATGTTTGAATATATTCATCAATTAGATTCATACTTTTTCACCAAGCCTCTCTCATCCTTACCAAAAAGGATAAATATTATTGTACCAATCAAGCCAAATAGACTTGCAGTTAAAAAATTAAAACTAGGACCAATATTCCATAGCAATGCACTAAAAAGTACTACTACAGAAACAATAACATCCCTAAAAAGATAGTAGGCTCCAAATATTGAACCCTGTCCACCAATAGGAGCCAACTTAACAATCAATGCCTTTCTTGTAGGCTCACCAAATTCCTTTAAGCCCCTAATTATAAAAGCTATAATAAGTAACGGCACATTTCTAGAGAAAAGAAGAAACACAGGAAATATTGTAAAAAAAACAAATGATATGCTTATACTTAACTTGCTAGATGTCTTTTCTGATAAATAAGCTACTGGAATATATATCAACATTGCAGTAATCATTTCTATTACAGTAAGGATACCAAAAAAAGCTGCTGACATGCCTTTATTTTCCAATACCCAAATAACGACGAAAGCATATGGTATCTGTTCAGCGAATCTTATAAAAATATCACTAAGCAACAATATTCTTAACTCACTACTCATAGACTTAAAGATTGATAATGGGGCTATTGGTTTTGATGTACCTTCTTTCTTATCTTCAATATATTTCTTTATAAAATATAAGGAAAATATACCGAGCATCAAAGCTATGGAGAAAGACACTCGTGAACCTGTTGTAATTCCAAGATTAGTAATAAGAATTCCTCCAAGAAGTGGTCCAAGAGCCATAGGTATTCTTCTAACCAATGAATGAAGAGATACACCCATGGTTTGTTTCTCCTTAACCACTGTTGCCGAAATCAATGAAAGTATAGCAGGTAGGGATAATGCAGTCCAAGATATAAAAAAAACAGCTCCAACCAAGACAGCCTGCCAAATAGGAAATAAAATGATAATCAAATATCCAAATATAGCAATTAAAGTATATGTATATAAAGCTTTTTTATAGCCAATTCTATCAGAAATATACCCACCTATATAAGAATAAATAGCTGATAGAAAATTATCAATTGAATTCAAAAAGCCTATAGCATATATAGAACCTCCTAAGGCTAATATATAAACAGGAAGGAATCTTTCACCTATCTTTTCTCCTAGTCCTAAGGATACAACAATTACTAGCATTGTGAGCATGCTTGTATTTATACCAAAGAACTTCTTTAATCTGCTTTTGTTATCTAATTTCGCTTTCATTAATATCTTCCTTTTTTACTACTATACTTAGTTTACAATATATTCACCAAACTAAGCAACCAAACTACCTTGATATATTTTCCATATCAAAATTAAAATTTCGTATCTCAAGATACCGATTAATTCATAGTAATATAGTAGAATTTCAGAGCACGATAAATTTAGTGCAATAGAATACCCAGGAGGAATTACAAAGAATGAATAATATGTTTTGTTTTCAATGTGAACAAGCAAGTGGCGGAAGAGGCTGTACTGATTCAGGAGCCTGTGGCAAGGAACCAATAGTTGCCAATAGTCAAGATGAACTTACAGGAGCTCTTATAAACTTAGCAAGAGCAGTTGAAGGAAAGATAACTACCAAAGAAACAGATGAACTTATGTTGCAAGGACTATTTACAACTGTTACTAATGTTAGTTTCGATAGTACAAGAATCAGAGAAACTATTAAAAAAGTTCAAGAAGAAACTGCTAAATATATGAATTATGAGCTCTACTCATGTTCCCAATCTAAAAGTAGTCTTGAATGTTTAGAAGAAACTGCTAAGTACGGACATTATGAAGCCTACCCATACGAGAAACTATGGCATGGGGATTCTGATATAGTCTCACTACGTTCTACACTACTATTTGGAATTAGAGGAATGGCTGCTTATGCTTTACACGCTTTTGTTCTAGGAAAAGAAAATCCTGAAGTATCTGCCTGGCTATATAAGGGTATGAGAATAGTTGGTAGTAACCACTCAAGTGAAGACTGGTTAGGTTATTTGATGGAATTTGGTCATATAAATCTAAAATGTATGGCTTTACTAGATGAAGCAAACACTAGTACCTACGGTCATCCTGTACCTACAAAAGTACCAACAGAAATAGAAAAAGGCCCATTTATCGTTATTACTGGTCATGATCTTTATGATCTTAAACAATTATTAGAACAAACTAAAGGTAAAGGAGTTAATGTCTATACACATAGTGAAATGCTTCCAGCCCACGGTTATCCTGAGCTGAAGAAATATTCTCAACTAAAAGGTAATTTTGGTACAGCCTGGCAGAATCAACAAAAAGAATTCAAGAATATACCAGCACCAATACTTTATACAACCAATTGTCTGATGCCTCCAAAGCAATCATACAGTGATAGAATATTCACTTCATCTATGGTGGCCTTCCCTGAATTACAGCATATACCTGAAGTTGACCACAAGAAGGATTTCACACCAGTTATAAATAAGGCTATCGAACTTGGTGGTTATGCACAAGATACTCAAATGCCTGGTATTAATGGTGGAACAGAACTTGTTACTGGCTTTGCTAGAAAGACAGTCTTAAGTGTAGCTGATAAAATAGTCGATTCTGTAAAGGATGGTTCTGTTAAGCACTTCTTCCTTGTAGGAGGTTGTGATGGTGCTAAACCAGGTAGAAACTACTATACTAAATTTGTACAAAAGGCTCCAAAGGATACTATGATTCTAACCCTAGCTTGTGGTAAGTTTAGATTCAATGACTTGGATCTAGGTGAAATCAATGGCTTACCTCGTATTCTTGACATGGGACAATGTAATGATGCTTATTCAGCTATTGAGGTAGCCTTGGCTTTATCGAAGGCTTTTGATTGTTCAGTAAATGACCTACCTCTTACTCTTGTTCTCTCATGGTATGAGCAAAAGGCTGTTTGTATCTTATTGACCTTATTAGCATTAGGTATCAAAAATATTTATCTAGGACCTACATTGCCAGCTTTCTTATCCTCTAATGTTCTAGATATCTTAGTTGAAAAATTTGACTTGACTCCAATAACAACCCCTGAACACGACCTTAAAGAAATATTAAAATAATCCTTATAATCCTTATTAAAAAATGAAGAAAGATGGGCAAATGTCCATCTTCCTTCATTTTTTAGTTATATAAATTGTTTTTAATATTAGTAATTAATCCTGCAATATTTTGTATATCGTTTGGTATGATTATCTTAGTTCATTACCATCAGGAACTTTATATTATTCAAGATACCTAAATTCTAACGTAGCCTATATATATTATCCATAATTATCCGATATATTTTCTTTCTAACGATTCTAACACTTTCAAATATTTATTTTGAACACCTTCATTCATAGTTTTCTCTTCAAATAGCAAAGTATCCTTATCAAAATTAATAAGAGTTTCTTCACTTAGAGCCCTTTGAGCAAAAGGATAAGCCACATCGTCTTCTTTATCTATATGTCTATAAAGCAGGTGAGTATAGGATACGGCATTGGCAATAACATCAAGTCTAGCCTCATAATTTCCACCTTCAACTTCAGCCAAAGCTTCTTCAAGAGCCACAATAAATTGTCTGCCTAAGTCATGTTCTACTAACATACCATGTTTTACTAGCTTTTCTGCTGCTCCTCCAATTTCACTTACCATTCTATTAAAGAGCAACTTTTCTTCTTTGCCATGGTGGTGATTATCAGCATATTTTCTAATAAAATCGATAATATTTCTGAAATCTTCATAGTTGATATTTTCACCCTTCATTACTCCTAGACAGGCTTTTCTTACTACAATTAACATTCTTTTTATATACTTGTGTTCTTCAACTAATAATTCAATTCCGTTCATTTTAAATCTCCTTCTATCAAACTTAATTGATATCTAATATAAATAATAGTGAGTTTCTATCTGGATAGGAATATTCAACTGGTAAATCTACATTGTCAATTAATCTAAATCCTACTTTCCTATAGAAATAATGTGATCTAGTTGCAACAGCCGGTGTATCCAAAATTATATGCTTCATATCTGTTTTTTTAACAAATGATATAAAAGTTGCAAATAAATTAGCTCCAATCCCATAATCTCTACCTCTAAAATTACTATCAACAAAGAATTTTTACTTGCATCATATATTACCATTCCTTACTAACTTTTTTTGGATATTAAATCCACAAGTATCTAGATCAATATCTCATCAAATCGAATCATCCTATTCACCACTATCTTTTCGTGCCTTGCCCTCATTATATCTACTCTGATCTTTTCATACAATAGATCTTTATTGCTTCATTTAGGAACTCTGCTGTTCCTGGAGCTATTTTTTCATAGTATTCCTTGAATCTTTCATCTTGGCAATACATCTCTGCCAAACCTTGATGTGCTTCTTTGGTATAGGTATCCTTAGGCCAGTAGAAGGTTAGCCATCTTCTATGTAATTCGCATACTTCTTGTGCTAAATCACCTCTTGGATTTCCTGTAGCAACTGCATCTTTAAGTTTGAGATTTAGTTCTTTTGCTAATTTTTCTATATCTTGATATTCTTCCTGAGTCATTTGGGCAAGTTTTTGATTTGATTCTTCAATTACATCATTTCCAAATTTTTCTCTAATTTCTTTACCATATTTTTGCTCGTTTGCTTCAATCATATTTTTTTTGAAGCCTTCAAATTTTTCTTTGTTACTCATTTCCTCTTCTCCTTTTAGTGACTTAATTGTCTTGTTGACATTTAATATTAGTTGATCGATTTGTTTTTGCTTACTTTCAAGTTCCATCAAATGTTTTTCCATAGCCTCTTGAGCATCAAAACTACTATTGTCCAATATCTTCTTAATATCACTAAGACCAAGTCCAAGTTCCTTGTAGAATAATATTTGTTGTAGTTTATCAATTTCCTTTTGTCCATAGATTCTGTATTTGGTGGAACTGATTCTTGATGGTTTTAATAACTCGATATCATCATAGTGTCTTAGTGTCCTGCTACTAATTCCTGACATCTTTGCTAAAGAATTAATTGTATATTCCATCACACCACCTCCTTGTCTCTATATTAAACTATTACGTTACGTCAATGTCAACACTATAAATAAAAAAACATTGCCATTTAGTTAGGGCAATGTTTTTTTAAATACTTATAACAAATATTTGATTTATTTAGGATTATTTTTTTTATTTTGTGCTCTAATAATAGCTTGTTGAGCAGTTTCGTTAATTATAGCTCTATTTCTTTCGAAATCCTTTGATTTATCATTTCTATTTTGCCCAATTCCCTTCAAATCATGAATCTTAAACATAATCTCCTTAACAGTAGCATCTTTATAGTCTGTAACTTCAATGCTGGAATCAAGTTCCTGTAGCATGAGGATAAGTCTATATTTACCTGGTGATATGTCGTACTTTTCTGCCTCACTTCTAAGTTCAAGATTAGCATGGTCTGAATAAACTACATAATCCATACTTTTTTCAGCAATTATTTTCTTTACTCTGTCTTGAATTCTATCTTCTATCTTTTCAGCCTTCTTTTCATTTTTTGCAAAGGTAGTTAAGGCAACCACAGATGAACCATCTTCATTCAAATATCCCTTTTTGTTAGCTTCTTGTACAAAGGCTTGAACTGCTTCTTCAGCGGTCATATTTTCTAATTTCATTTCAGTAAGAAGACCTCTCCCATCATCATTGACACCCTCTACACTAACTACCCTGTTCATAAAATTCAACCCTAATTCCACACTAGGATTAATGTCCATACTAACATAGGCTACTGGACTGTTATATAAATTAAAGCCTCCTAAAGCTACAATTGCTAAGACCGCAACTGAGAATAGTGCTCCTGCTAACTTTTTCATTCCAAAAACCCCTTTCCCAAAATATTTTTCATTGTTTCTCTTATTATTTTTTTGATTTATTTTATTAGATTCCATTCTTATGTATTTTATAGTTTTTACTTTCAAGCCCTCTTCAGCTTTGATTTTATTTAAATATTCTTTAAATTCTTTCATAATTCAATTTCACCTAGTTCCTTTTTCAATTTCACTTTTGCTCGTCTTAAAAGTGAATAAACTGTATTTATGTTTTTCTTGGTAACTTCTGCTATTTCAGGTACAGTAAAACCTTCATAATAATGCATGTAAATGATATTCTTATAGTCTGTTGGAAGCTTTAACACCGCTGCCATGAGTTCGCTTTGTTCCTCACTCTCAAAAGCTATTTCAACTTTTTCTAAGCTTATGACTTTCTTACGCCAGAAACTCTTAATTAAATCCTTGCATTTATTGAAGGTTACTCGACAAAGCCAAGATTTTTTATGTTCTTCACTTTGAAATTTATCTATATTTAAAAAGTATTGTAAAAACACTTCTTGAAATACATCCTCTACATCAGCCATATTCCTAAAATAAAGGAAACTAATACGTCTAACCATATCTCCATATTTCTCTATAGTATTTGAAATATCATCATCAAAGGACTTATCCACTTCTTCACCTCCTATCTATACTAAAAACGATTCTAACTATTAAATCCGTTCATTTTTCAAAATATAAATTAATGCCCTTTATTAAGGGCATTATTAATTCATTTTATTTTATTTAATTTCAAACTTTTTTATTCTTGATAGTTAAACATCCAGCCAATACCAAACTTATCAATCATATAACCATATGCCTTCGTCCAGGAAGTTTCCCCCAGTTCGACTACAACTTTACCCTCAATTCTCATCTTCTCGAATACCAGTTTTAAATCATCTAAATCATTTAGTGAAATATTAAGGTGAATATTATTCCCAAAGATTAAATTCATATGTGGTAGGGTATCCGAAAACATTATAGCAGTATCAAAAACCTCAAGATAACCATGCATAATAAGTTCCTTATTATCCTCATTAATATCAAATCCCCCTTCAGGAGGCATATCACCAAGTGTCATAACACTAAAATTCTTACCATTAAACACATCTCTATAATATTCCATAGCCTCACGACAATTACCATTAAAATTTAAATACGCAATAATAGCCATTTATTCACCCTGCCCTTCAGCATATTTCTTAAAATTATCCAAGATAGCCTGCCATCCTGTTTTTTGTAGCTCAATAGAATTTTCTATTTCTGCTTCAAAATCTTCACTAACAAAAGTCCTCCCATCAATTTCCTTGAAACTAACACTCATCAATCTGCCATCATCTAAAACACTATCAATCAAACTATATTTTTTCACATCATTATGAACACCTGAAAAATCAAAACCAACACTACCATTTTTGGCTTCCATCCTGGATGAAAACTTTCCACCAGACCTTAAATCATTGGTAGCCTTGGTAGTATGCCAATCATCAGAAGCATTATTCCAATTAACTATATGAGCTGGTTCCGTCCAATATTCCCATACCTTTTCAATTGGTAAATCAATCATTGTATTAACATTAATAATCATTTTAGTCCCTCCCATATAAATAACAATCCTTAGTATGATCATTAACCATACCTATAGATTGCATAAAAGCATAAATAATAGTCGAACCTACAAAATTAAAACCACGTTTCTTTAAGTCCTTGCTTATAGTATCTGACAAGGGGGTATTGGGTGGTATTTCCTTTAGTGTAGTATAATGATTGATTATTGTTTCATTGTCTACATATGACCATATAAATGAGTCAAAACTGCCATATTGTGTTTGAACCTCTTTAAAAGCTTTGGCGTTTTTTATGGCTGATTCAATCTTTAATCTATTTCTTATAATATCCTTATTTCCCATCAAACTTGCTATCTTTTCCTGGTCATAGTTAATAACCTTATCCACATCAAAACCATCAAAAGCCAAGCGAAAAGCTTCACGCTTCTTTAGAACTGTCAGCCAGCTTAATCCAGCTTGCATCCCTTCTAAAACAAGCATTTCAAATAGTCTTCTATCATCATGAAGTGGAACTCCCCATTCTTTGTCATGATAATCTTGATATATCTGGTCTTTAGTTACCCAGTCACATCGGTTCACATTTTCTATCCCCATGCTCAATTAATACCGCCTTTAAATTATATTTCTTGTTTCATTCTTTTATTCATATTATCATCAATTATTCGTTTTTTATATAATAAAATGGTAAAATATGAACATAGTAATTTTAAGGAGTGGTAATTTGTATATTTTAAATTTTATTAGAGGCTTTCTTATGGCCTTGGCAGATAGTGTGCCAGGAGTATCAGGTGGAACTATCGCATTTATTCTAGGATTTTATGATGACTTTATAAATTCACTAAATTCACTAATGACTAAAAATTCAATGAAGGAACGATTAGTTGGCTTAAAATTCCTAGGGAGACTAGGAATCGGTTGGATCACTGGTATGATACTATCTGTACTATTTCTGACTTCCTTTTTTGAAAGCAGTATTTATAGTGTAAGTTCGTTATTTACAGGTTTTGTTCTATTGTCAATTCCTTTAATCATAATTGAAGAACGTGAAAATATAGTAGGTAAATACAAAAATCTAATATTTACCTTAATTGGAATTATTGTGGTTGTATTATTAACTTTCTTCAACCCTTCATCAAATGGTAGTGGAGTAAGCTTAGCTTTTGGGGACTTAAACTTGTTCCTAATTATTTATGTTTTTGTGGCAGCAATGATAGCCATATCTGCCATGGTACTTCCAGGAATATCAGGTTCAAGTCTATTATTGATTTTTGGTATATATACTGGAATTATAAGTTCAATCAGACAAGTCCTAAGTTTGAACTTTAATTATTTGCCTATTCTAATAATATTCACTTTTGGTGTTCTTGCAGGTATTGCAACAACCATTAAGTCAATAAGATATGTTCTAAGAACTCATAGAACACAAGCCATCTACACAATTATAGGCTTGATGTTAGGTTCCTTATATGCAATATTTGAAGGACCAACAACACTAGAAATTCCCCATCCAGCTATGACCTTTGAAACTTTTGACTTCCTATTTTTCTTTATTGGAGCAGCTCTAATCTTTGCCCTTGATAGAATAAAGGTTTTCTTTCAAAAGAAATAGGTCAGTTATACAATATGTAGTAAATTCAAAAAACAAAGCCAAAGCAATCTAATGCTTTGGCTTTGTTTTTTTTCTAAGCTTTTCCTCTTAATAGTTTTTCTTTGTTTGGAACATCATTTCTTAAAAGAAATGGTGCCCATTTTGTTTTCATTATATCCATTTTATCTATTTGTTTTTCCCAATAGGTCAGTCTGTCGTACATGCAGGTTAGTATTTTACTAATAACCTCATCTTGATCTTCCGCGGAAAGATCATAGACAAAAGCAGTTATACCATAGCAGGCTACTCCTATTGCATGTGTTTCCACATGAACTGTTCCCACTACGTGTCCTATGGCTCTTGCAGCTGCTCCAGCAGCAGGGCTATCATTAATCACTTCAGATGCAGCATTATGACTAGCATGAGCCGCCTTTTTGGCAATCGGCATCTTTATATCACCACGAGCCCATAACCTTGCCGCTCTTAGTGCTTCTCTTGGTCTTTTGTCCTTAGGATATTTAGTTTCAAAAATTGGTAGTATCCCTTTGGCACAATCCAAGGCCCACATTACAAGAGTTCTGTGTTTTTGCTTTTCTATTAACGTTCTTAAAGATTCTAGAACTGGACTTTCTCTAGTAACTATCATTTTTTTCATTGTTACCCACCTAAAATCTATAAATTGCTGCAACTCCATTTTCACTTGGCATTTGTTCCTCTTTAAGGACTATAATTTGACCTTTATCCTTGATTACTTGGGTAACTAATTTATCAAGCTCTTCTGATATATCTCTATTTTCTTCTATCATCATAATTTTTATTCTTTTGTCCATGATTGCTTTTTTTATCTTGTGCAAATCATCAGAACCTAGTGAATTTGCTTTAGACTGATTGAAGTCTTCTATTAAGCTATTGATTCTTTCTTGATTGACAACTTCTAATATTTCCCATGCTTTAGATGTTAGTTTACCCTCATCAAGTGCCTTGATTGATGAATTTATTCCCTCTTCCATCAGGTATGTATTGTTGCTCAATTTTCTAAACAATCCTTGATTTTCTGTTAAAGCAACCAATATTAGAGGTAACTTGGATAACTTGGAGAAATTTTCCAAGACCAGTTTATCAACATACTTGAAATATTTAAGTAGATCCTCTTCAACTTCATCCTTTTTAGAACCTTGTCCATGGAAAGTTGCTCTGTTTCCTGCACCACGTGAAGCATGATTAAGGAATTTTTCTGAGTGCTCAAAACCTAGTACTTCTTCAATAGTTTTTGGAAGTTCTTCATTTACTTCAAGTTCTTCAAGTTCATATTTACTACCTTCATATATAGTGAAGTCATTACCATCTAAACCTAATAGATTATATTTTTCAGCTGACTGGAAAGTTTTTATCAATGGGAGAATATGGAAAGAGTCTCCCACAGACAATTTGTTTTCAACATTTTCAGGAAGCACATAAATCAAAAATCTATCCTTATTAGCAAGAATTGCTATTCCATCAAGTGTATTATTCCAAAAAGGTTTATCTTCTTTTAGTTCTTGAAATGCTTTCATTATTTTGTCTATATCAGCATCTTTATATTTTTCTTCTAATAGACTCTCTAAATCCCGTAGCATATTATTAAAGACTACAATGTCTTGTTTATTTTCTGGTGAATGTCTGTGTGTTAATTGATATAGAGATATACAAGGTCCACCTTCCTGAAACACAATCTCATCAGGAAATTCTCTAATTTTATCTAACATTTTGTACCACCATCCTTTAGTATTATTTGACTCAAGTCTATCAAGTTTCGAACAAATAATCAACTTCATACAAAGGATCCATATGAAATCATCATAAGGAAATCAGTTTATCATCAGTCCTTTTTCACATTAGAAGTATATATTAAAATCATACTAAAAAAAGGAGTGATTATTATGAAAGTGAAAATAAAATATAGTTTGATTTTATTGCTACTAATAACAATTCTCACCTTTACAATAATGGGATGTAGCAGCAGTGATAATGTTAATAAAATTAATAATGAGATAATTGAAAAAGATGAAGATTTTGTTCAACTTATTGCTAAAGACTTTGACTTAACACTAGAAGGTTATGGAGCCAAAGGAGCCTTTGTTGATAAAGATATGAGTATAGGTGATATGTTGATGTACGCTGTTCAAGACGAATATATAGCTAGAGCCGAATATGCAGCTATTATAGAAGAATTTGATGCTACTAGACCTTATTCTAATATTCTGAAATCTGAGGATACCCATTTAGATTATCTTAAAGATATATATGAAACTTATGATTTAGTATTTCCTAAGGATGAATCCTCAGCTTTATTAGTTATGCCAACAAGCTTACTAGAGTCTGCCAAGGCAGGTGTACAAGCAGAGATAGCCAACATAGCCATGTATGAAAAATTTCTTAAATATGAGTTACCTCAAGATATAAAAAACGTCTTCGATACACTTGTGAATGGTTCAAAGAATCATCTAGCTGCTTATCAAAAGCAGGTAGAAAAACTATCTTAAATTTACTATATATATGTATAATAGAAAACAACCACCAAATGGTGGTTGTTTTTTATATATTTTAGCTATTACTTATTCAATTAATTTTGATGATCCACCATTAGGTCCAACATAATCAGGTGGAAACTCGTTATTAGCAATATTATATACTTTCTTAGTAGTTAAAAATAATGTTGTCCCTTGATAGTCATAATCATGAAAAATACATTCAAGAAGCACTAATTGATTAGGATGAACAATATCACCATTTTTCAACTTACTTAAAGATCTAGTGCTACCATCTTTTAATAAGACTTTCCCTGAATTAATAACATTTTTATTTAAACTAAGGATATATACAGTATCATCAGGTTTGTGTTGATTATAGACATAACCCACTTCCTGTTTTACAGTAGCTACAGTTCCCTTTTTCAGTTCAATACCGTTCATGTAATCAACTTCAAAATATAGTTTGTCAGGATCTTTGGGATTTATTATTGAATAATTATCTATACTTTCAAAGTCGCCAGGCCCAGTCTTTTCCCAAGCTACAATTTCTGGATCTGCTGAATAGTCATCATCTAGATTAATAAATGGTAACGCTTCCCCAGACCAATTGGAAACTTTTTTTGCAACTGCGCGAGAATAAACCTCCACCTTATCAAAACCTAAAACTCTAGCAAAGGTATAATTAAGTGTTTGAGAACAAACCACTTCTATAGAAGTACTATCTCCCTTATATGGTGTCTTGACTGTTGTTTTAATCACCTCAACACCATTGGCTTCAGCTATCTTCTTAGCATTATTTATTGCTATAGAATAATTAGGTAAATCCATTGCCCCTGCAAGAGCAGCTGCATCAGTTACATTTTGTACATAACTTTTTTTAACTTCAATAAAACCAACATCAATAACTAAGGCTCCAGAACCCATTAAAATCACAAACAACAAAGCAAAAGCAACCAAAGACTGCCCATCTTCCCTCTTTAGTAATTTTTTAAATAGACTACACATCATAGTCAACCCCTAACAATTATTGATAAAAATATATAACTTACGTACTGATAAAATTATATTATATTTTTTATTCTATAACAATAATTATTATTGGTGTTGAAATGGTTTTGTTTTTGTAGTCATTCTAATTTATATATTATTTAAGTTTTTCTTTTAAAGCTTCAAGGCGTGGAAACAATATATTATTTTCTAAATGTATATGTTGAAAAATATCGCTTTCCATCTCCTTAAGTTTCAGGTAAGTAAGATCATAAGATCTACAAGCATCATCAGGTACCTGAAAATCTTTAGTCACTGCTCTTAATTCTTTCAACACATCACCAGCGGCAGTATGTTCTGCTTCCAATTCTGCAACTAAATTAACAGCTTTTTCTAAATCTACCAATTCATTATTTTCCAAATATTTAAAAATAGCTGGATATTGAATAGTTTCTTCTTTAACTAAATGCTCCTCAAGCTCCATCTTAACCAAATGAAACAATTTATGAACTTGAGTCAATTCAGGATGATGTTCCCCATGAACTCTTAATATTTTAGTTACATATTCACTTATTTTTGGTAACTCAGACCATAGATATGCATGATGAGTATCTAAAATATGCTCTACCAAATCACCTGTTGGAACTTCTCTCCAGTCTTTGTCAGAATTATCCTTATTAGCTTGTTGATAATCATATAAATCATTAATTTTCGCCATAATCAGTTTCTCATCTAGTCCTTGTTCTATCAAGGCTTCGGATAGAGGTCTATTCCCACCACAACAAAAATCTACTTTATTTTCCTTGAATACTTCTGCCGCTTTAGGAAACTCCACTACTATATCACCAATGTTCTGTCCACTGTAAAACTTACTCATTATAGGTTTTCCCTTTCTTATTACATACATACCAAGCTGCTTTTTCATCTACATTAATCACCTTTACTTCAGCAAAGTTATCTCTTAACTCTTCCTTTACTACTTTTATGAAGTTGAAATAATCTCCTCTTTCCAGCCATTCTACTATATCTGTTAGTAACGATCTTTTTTCATTATAGTCATGAATAATTACTAAATCCCTACTTAATCGAGACATTTCCTGATACATTTTCTTTCTCACACTACTTTTCAATCCATGTGCAACATATGAAGCTATAGCTATATCAAAACTATCATCTTCAAAGGGTAGCCTCTCAAGTATACTACCTTCGTAATATTTAATATCAAGACCTTTTGTTTTCTTAATAGCAACTTTTAACATATTATAAGCTGAATCAACCCCGGTTACATCTAATTTCTTTTCTTTTAGTGCTGAACATAATGCTCCTGTGCCACAACCAAAATCAATAATACTAATATTCTCTTTTAAATCAATTTTATTTTGAAGATCATTTTGTATATCATTTAAGATATTTTGATAGTACTTTTTTTGAGAGTTGAAGTACAAACCATAAATAGGAGCTATTCTATTAAAAAGCTGACTCATAATTATAGCAGCTTCTTATAGATTCGGAAGTCTGATTCACCTGTAACCAAATCTTTCAATAGAGGAAATATTTTCGTGAAATGTTCAGATTTCTCATGTTCAACCAAGGCTTCTAAACTTTCCCATTCTTCTATCATGGTTACTATTTTTGCATCATTTATATCTTGATAAAGCTCATATTTAACACAGCCAGGTTCTTTTACGGTTTTTTCAACTAGCTCCTTATATAATTCCATAATCTCTTCCATCTTTTCTTCTTGAATGTAATTCTTAGCTACTACTTTAATCATTTTTCCACATTCCTTCCTTTTAATTTTGATTATATCATCAAATAATTATCAAAGATGTATCTATGGATACATACTATATCTATCTTTATTTTTTTGCAAATTATTAATCTTATCTTTATTGTAGTTTTCTATTTAGATATATTCCTTTATAAAGGATTGATAAAATTTCCCCAACATTTATTATTATAAAAAAAGCTACAATCCAATTTCTGATATTTAACCAAAAACCTGGAAAATCAAAACTACCTTGTATCTGTTTTAGAATTTCTGTTGGAAAATTTGGATTCCAAAGACTATTATCTGTTATTATAATAACCCCTAGTATTGCTGTAATTGTTATTATAAATATACTTACTAAGGAATTCTTTAAATTCCATTTTCTATAGTAAAGGCTAAATATCTCCTTTAAGATACTTAAGAAAAAGATTGCAATAAACCATGAGCGATATCCTTTAAGCACGTCTATCTCAAATATTGGTATTCGCATCATTTCACCAGCTTTTTCAAAATAAACAGCAAAAGCCTCTGGTGCTGAATAAAGGATTCCTAAAAAGACACTAAAGAATATTGTAGTAAAAATTATTGCTGCAATAGGTTCTGATATTGGTATTTGAGTTTTTTTATTTGGTAATAATGGTAGTTTTGTTAAATCCCAGCTTTCTTTATCTTTCAGTTCATCCCTAAGTTTAGCATTATTTCTTTCAATAATAATAAATACAATAGTTGTCCAAGCAAAAGCTTGCATTGCACCAGAAAATATTGAAGTTAAATATTCTAATCCTATATTTGCTATATCAATATTGGCTGTGAAGAAACTTTTAATAAATAAGGCAATTGATATTCCTCCAACCACAGCAGCCACAACTATTTTTAAAACCATCAGATAAAGTTCATAATAGAAAGGTCCGATCAAGAATCTTTTTGAGCCTCTATAATTATCAGCCACTATTTCAGGGTTGCCTAATTCCAAAAGAGCTTTTTTCACTTTTTCTTCATGACTATAATTACTTGAATTTTGCTCTATCATATCTTCAATATTGGCTTTAAGTTCTTCTTCAATTTCTAATTTTTGCTTTTTTGGAAAGCTTTTTGTTACAGCATATATATATCTATTAATTAGTTCCATTAGCTTTACTCCTTATCCTTTAATATTTGATCCATACTATCTACCATCTTAAACCATTCAACACATAAGTCCTTATAGATTAATTTCCCATTTTCACTTAGTCTGTAATACTTTCTTGGTTTTGAGGTATCAGTATCCCAATTGCTTTCTAGTATCTCTTGCTTTTCTAATCTTCTTAATAGAGGGTAAAGAGTTCCAGGTTCTATGGATATCCCCTTCTCTTCTAATAAAACTACTAGTGAGTAACCATATTGTGGTTCTGTAAGCTGACTCAGAACACTCAATATTATATTACCTCTTCTTAGTTCTTGTAAAAGATTATTGTAGACTAATTTGATATTTTCTTCATTCACAGAATCACCTCCTATTCGGATTATACTGTATGACGTACTGTATTGTCAATATTAAAATAATAAAATAAAACACCATCCTATTTAGATGGTGTTTTTAGTAAAAATTCAACTTTTGTCAGCAATTCATTCTCTGGAACATCTTGTGGTGAATTGAAATAATATTCATATACTAAGCTACTTGGTTCTAAGCCTTTTAAAAGAATCCATTTTAGCATTTCATCATAAAGGTAAGTCATATAAGCATAAGCTCCTTTGTAATAGCCTACCACTCTTTTACCACCTGGTATTTCAGTACATATAATTTCTCCCTCACCTGGAATTTCTTCACTTACTGGAAATCCTATTTCCACTTCTAAATTTTTCTCGTCCATACTGTAGTAAGCAATAAAGGCAGGTCCAAGTGACAACCCTTCCTTCTTTGAAATATATTCAACTATGGTATTAAATACTTCTTCTACTACTGTAGGTAAATTATTAGCTGAAGTCACTTTTCGTATCGCAACTGCAGCTTGGGGTTCTGTTTCAATTACTTGAAATAAATAACTCATTAATTAATCCTCCTTAACCTTATATCTTAGGCATATTCCTTTTACCACTAATTGATTCAACTTCAATACAATAGACCGCCATGGCTTTTAAATATTTTTCTTCATATATGGGAATACCTTCAAAACCATAACGTTTCATTAAAAGATCCATTGCATTTTTGATTTCTTCTTCATTTTCTACCAAGAAGATGTTGCCTTCTATCATTATACTTTTATGAAAGGCTGACCACTGGCAAGCTGTTTCCCCTTTTTCTAACTCAAAGTAGCTAGTCATTTCCACTGCACACTTATTATTGCTATTAATAAAATCGATTTTTTTACCAACTTTAGCAGAGTGAAAATATATTTTTATAATATTACCATCATATTGGAATCCAAAATTTAGGGGAATAACATAAGGTAGATTATTATTTGATAAACCAAGGTGCATTACTTTAGAGTCTTCTATTATCTTTATTACTTCATCAATTTCACTAATTTCTTTATCTTTTCTTCTCATCACTTTTCCTCATCTTACAATTCAGCACTAATCCTCACTAAATATTACCATATCTAATTAAAAAATGTTATTATATTAAAAATTAGTTGCTAAATTAAGTATATAAATTTATACTGTAAGCGTAGGGTCAATTATAGAAAGGAAGTAAATTGTTAATGAATAATCTTAATGAAATATTTCTTGATGAAAAGGCGTCTTTGTTTCTAAGTGCTTTTGAAACATCAACACAACCAATGATAATCTGTGATCATGAAACTAATGAATTCATTTTTGTTAATCAATCTTTTCTAGATTTTTTTGGTTATGGAATGAATGAAGTGATTGGTAAATCATTTGCTGAATTAAATATAATTAAAAGGAAATCTGATATAGATAGAATAAATGAAGAAATACAAGATAAAGGATTTATCCATGATTTTCCTATCATGTTACATACTCATCAATATGAAGTAAAGTATGCTATGTTATCTGTAAATCTTTTTGAAGTAAAAGGTAGGAAACTTAGATATACCATAATAGAAGATAAAACGGATTTATACTTAACCCAATCTGAAATCAATAGAATTGAACAAATTAATAAAGAAGATAATGAGAGATACCATGCATTAATTGAAAGCACAAGAGCTTTGATTTGGATTGTTGATCCAGTAAAGTATGGTCTTTTAATGTATAACGGACCTTTTATCAAATATATAAAAAGTAAAGATATAACACCTGAACTTGGTATGACTCCTAAGGAATTACTGAAACCTGAAAATGTTGCTTTTTGGACTTCTTTGTTTGAAAGAGCTATTAAGGAAGGTCGTTTCTCACTAGATTATCTATCTGAAACTGGTAAAATGTATCTTTATTTAACAATAAGTCCTTTAAAGGTTGGGAATCAACTAATAGGTATTTCAGTTTTTGCTGAGGATGTTACAGAACAGACTAAGTATAAAATGGCCTTAGAAGAAAGTTACAAGAAAATTAGGAAAATGTTCTATCAATCAATTCAGGCTATTTCAAAACTATGTGAATTAAAGGACCCTTATACTGCTGGTCGTCAAAAAAGAGTTCAGGAATTATCTGTTGCCATTGCTAAAGAAATGGGATTGGATTCTGAAGATATTGATAACTTATCATTAGGTTCTTTAGTCCATGATATTGGTAAGATCTTTATTTCTGATGATATATTGGCTACTACTACTACTTTATCAGTAGAACAAAAACAAATATTAAAAGAACATCCTAGAAAGGCCTATGAGTTTATTAGTAGTATTGATTTACCAGAGGTAATACCAAAAATGATATTACAACATCATGAACGACTAGATGGTAGTGGCTATCCAACTGGATTAAAGGGTGATGAAATCATCTTGGAAGCAAGAATCATAGCTGTTGCTGATTTAGTTGAGGCTATGAATTATAACAGGTCCTATAGATCAGCTCCTGGCATAGAAGCAGCACTTGAAGAAATTCAAAAATACAAAGGTACTAAATATGATGCAAAAGTTGTTGAAGCTTGTTTAAAACTCTTTAACAACAAAACTTTTAAATTCTCCCATTAGAAAAAAGCAGGTATGAGTAATTCATACCTGCTTTTAGTTTTGTCTGTTTAACGATCCAATCCCACAATATTTTCATACTTATTAAAGACACCATTAATTAAATCTTTAATAATTAATGAACCCGCCATTGAGTAACACATACCATTACCTTCATAGCCCAATAAATAATAGACATTACTTCTATCAGGATCTTTACCAATAAACGGCAAACCATCCTTAGTCCCATAAAACAAAGCAGTCCAGTAATAATCAATTTTAATATCTAAGTTTGGAAATAACTTCTTTACCTTATCAGCTATTTTTGTAGCTTTAACTAATCTTCTTAATTGATTCTTTTCCAAAATATTTCTTTCCTCATCTAAACCTCCTGCAATAATCCTCTTATCCTCAGTTGTGCGAATATATAGATAAGGTTCCATGGTTTCCCAAATCATAACCTCAT
This sequence comes from Fusobacteriota bacterium, assembly GCA_009773805.1. Classification (GTDB taxonomy): domain Bacteria; phylum Bacillota; class TC1; order TC1; family TC1; genus WTXA01. The sequence continues at coordinate 686,171 of WTXA01000002.1, read as the reverse complement.
CAGTCCATAAGTTTTCTAAGGGTTTTGTACAAATTGCATAAGTTCTATTATAGAGGGTTTTCTTTTTAGTAGCAGGATAGATTTTTGAATAACCAGTAGCTAATATGATTTTATCATACTTAATAATATTGCCATCTTTAGTCTTAATACTATTATCCTTGATACTATCAAGATCAATATTTGTATTTTCGAAATATTTCACACCTTGTTCTAAGTTTCTTTTAATCAAAACTTGTATAAACTTATATGGGTTAACATCAGCATCGTGCCAGGTACGCAAAGCTGCTACCTTTTTTATTCCATATCTATCATTTAGTTGAATTTTATCAAGATACTCAACAGGAAAGTCATACTTCTTTAAATATTCAAATTCTGTCTTTAACTTTTTTTCATCTTTTTTTGATGAAGCATAGTAGATACTATCCTTCAATCTATATTCGGTATCCCCGTTAAGATTATTATTAATTGCAGTTAGGTTATCAACTGCTTCAAGACACATTTGGTAGAAAAGTCGCCCTTTTTCCTCACCTATTTCATCTATAAATTCAGACAACATCTTGTCACTTCGATATTGAATCAATCCAGTACTAGCTACGCTACTACCTGTGCCAACTTTGCTTTTTTCTACTACTGTAACATCCATTCCTGATTGTGACAGTACATTAGCACATAAATTACCACTAAATCCACCACCTATAATCAATACCTTTGTACTTAAATCGGTATTTACTTTTTCAAACTCATATGGATTTAAAAGAGTCTTGTCCCAATAAAGATTACCTTTATATAGATTTTTTACCATGTTTCTAGGAATGGATTGTTATCACCTTTTCTCCATTCGCACTTGTCTTTCATTTTTTCTTCCCAACCTTCACAAACAGGACAAGCACCCTTGTCCAATTCTTCAATCAAAAAAGCCATTTCATCTATATGCAATGGATAGAAACTGCCTAATAGACTATCATTCTGATAAACAGTAAATCTTGATAGGTTATTGATATATGGTTCCTCTTTGATTGTGATATTACAATCATGTTTCCATTCTCTCATCATATTCTCCTCCTTATACTCCCTTTTTATCGTTCATATACGGCTTAAGCAATTTGTATATTTCACCAGCCTTTGTTGTTCCCAACTCTTTAACTAATGCATTATTAACTCCTTGCTTAGTCTTATATTTTTGCAGAAAACCTGTAACCATTTTTAAATATTTTGGATCTACTATATTAACCAGTGATAGTTCCAAATCGTTGATTTCTTCTTCTATATTTTTTCCTGTTAGACTAACAACACAGTCTACTTTCATTTTCCTCTTTTCCCAAAACTTACTTAAGCATTCAAAACCCTTGTCTTTAGAAACTATATAGAATTTACCATCGGGTTTTTCCCCTATGAGAAAGCCTAAAAAGGAAGCTAATTGGAAATCTAGGGCATTTTTAGAACCCACCCCTATTTTCATATAAATAATTTGCGCTCTGCTTTCTGAAAGCCTTTTGTGCAAACCAAATGTTAATCTATCAGCATTTTCGCTATAGAATATATAGATTATATCCGTTTCGTGTAGTTTAGTTAGTCCATCAAGTCCTGGTACTCCAACATTTTCATAATCAATTAAAAATATAGACATACTCCAACCCCTTTCATTTATTCTTATACTTGCCTTTAGCAAAGTCTCTAGCATTTTTAATGCCGCCAAACTGTGAAAACATTTCGTCTGTTTTCTCTTTTTCGATTTGTTTTGAATTTAGACCTTCATATTTCGCTTCTTTTTTAAGTTTTTTATAGCTAATAAGTCGTTCTTCATCAAGTGTTCCCTCTTCAATTGCTATTTTGACTCTACATCCTGGTTCATTTTCATGTTGGCAATCCTTAAACTTACAATTTTTAGAGAGTTCTTCAATATCATTAAAAGCCCTATTTAAGTTGACACTTTCTAAGCCTAATTCTCTCATTCCTGGTGTATCTATAACAGCACCACCTGTTGGTATTAGTTTAAGTTCTCTACTGGTTGTTGCATGTCTTCCTTTGTCATCTTTTCTAATTTCTTTTGTTTCTAGTATATCTTCACGAAGCAGTCTATTTATTAGTGTGGATTTACCTACTCCAGATGATCCTATAAAGGCTACAGTTTTGCCTGGTAAAATATATTTTAGGAGAATTTGATATCCTTCACTACTTAACCCTGAGGTTATGATGACATCAACGCCTAGCCCTACTTTTTCTACTTCAGATAGTTTATCTTCCAAATCCTCACATAAATCTGACTTAGTTAGTATAATAACTGGCATTGCTCCACTATCAAAGGATATTGCAAGGTATCTTTCTAGTCTTCTCAAATTAAAGTCGTTATTTAAGGACATACAGATAAAAATAGTATCTATATTTGCTGCTACTATTTGGACCTCATGTCCTGTTCCAGCAGCTTTTCTTACTATTAGGCTTTGTCTTGTTAATATTTGATGAATTATGGCATTGCCCTTTGATTGGTCCACCCTGTCTATTAAAACAAAATCTCCAACTGTTGGATAGTCTGTCATCTTAGTTGCTAAGTGACGCATTTTCCCTGATATTTCCCCTATTAGTTCCCCTGTGGTTGTTGCTATCTTGTAGATTTCTTTGTTTTGACCAATTACTCTACCTGGGTAAAGACCAGGATATTGATCAGTTTTTTTATATATATTTTCTGTGAAACCTAGATTTATTAATCGCATTTCCACTTATCTCCATCTCCTACTCTATCCATTACCTTATAGCTGTTTACTTAATACATCTTAATTATATCAAATAAACCCTTCACAATGTACTTAATCAAAGATTTACTATATAAAGATAAAAGGAATACATCCATGTATTCCTTTTATCTTTAATATATTATAATAGTGCTTGTTCTAAATCTTCAATAATATCATCTACATCTTCAATCCCTACTGAAATTCTTAATAACTTTTCATTTACTCCAAGACGGTTTCTAATTTCTTCTGAAATATCTGCATGTGTCTGATGAAAAGGATATGTCATAAGAGTCTTTACCCCTCCTAGGCTTTCTGCAAAAGTTATGACTTTAAGACTTGAGAGAATCTTCTTAACTTTTTTCGGATTTTTTATACTAAAGGATATCATAGAACCAAATCCTGTGGATTGACTCTTAGATATTTTATAACCAGGATGATCAGATAAACCAACATAGAAAACTGACTCTACTAACTTATGTGCTCTTAACCAATTGGCAACTTTTAAGGCATTTTCTTGTTGGCGTTCCATCCTAATAGCTAAAGTTTTTATCCCTCTTAGTATTAGCCAACTATCAAGAGGTGCAAGCACTGCTCCAATAGAATTCTGTAAGAATCTTAGTTCCTCGATTAATCCCTTGTCCTTAGCCACTAAAAAACCTGCAAGTGTATCATCGTGTCCTCCAAGAAATTTGGTTCCACTATGGACTACCAAATCTGCACCTAACTCAAGAGGTTTTTGAAAATAGGGACTAAGAAAAGTATTGTCAACTATTATCATCAAGCCTCTTTCTTTAGCTATAGCAACAGCCCCACGAATATCTGTAACTTTCATCATAGGATTGGAAGGACTTTCTATAAAAATGGCACGAGTATTTTCCCTAATACTCGTCTTTAAATTATTTAAATCTGTAAAATCGATATATGATGCAGTTATATCATACTTCTTATAAACTTGCTCAAGAAGTCTATAAGTACCACCATATAGATCATCAGAAACTATTAAATGATCACCAGGTTTAAACATTGCAAGGAGATTTGAAATTGCTGCCATGCCAGAACTAAAAGCCAAGGCTCCAAATCCCTTTTCTAGACTCGCTATGGTATCTTCAAGTTCTTCCCTTGTAGGATTTTGTGTTCTTGAATAATCGTAACCAGTACTTTCGAACAAGCCTGGATGACGAAATGTCGCACTTTGATAAATTGGAAAACTTACAGCCCCAGTCTTTTCATCATATCCTCGGAATCCATGAACTAATTGTGTTTTTATATTAAAGTCTTTTGACAATTATTTATCCTCCTTTATATCTTTTCTATAGCATTGCGAAGCCTCTCCAAGGCTTCTTGGATTATTGATCTTGGACAAGCTATATTCATTCGTTGGAAGCCGTCTCCTCCTTGACCAAAGGTATGACCTTCGTTCAAGACAATTTTTGCTTGATCGAAAATTAAATTGTGCAATTGTTCATCCCTTAATCCAAGACTTCGAAAGTCCATCCATAGCATATAGGTACCTTCAGGTTCTATAACAGAAATTTGTGGTAAATATTTTTTTATGTAATTTAAAACATAGTTTTTATTATCTTCTAAATAAGTCATAAGTTCCTCAAGCCATGGTTGACCATGACGATAGGCAGCTGTACATACACCAGAAGCAAAGACATTTAATCTTGATATTCCTATATTGTGTCTTCCTATTTCATACTCAGCTCGCAACTTACAATTAGGTATAATAATATTTGAAACTTGAAATCCTGCTAAGTTAAAAGTCTTGCTAGGTGCTGTACAAGTTATTGAATTTTTTGCGAAATCCTCAGAAATTGAAGCAAAGGGTATATACCTATTGCCCTTAAATACTAAATCTCCATGTATTTCATCAGCTATAACAATTACATTATGTCTAAGGCAAATTTCTCCAAGTTTGGTCAATTCATCCCTAGTCCACACTCTACCTACTGGATTATGGGGGTTACATAGGAGTAGTAGCTTAACCCTAACATCGGAAGCTTTTTTTTCAAGGTCTTCATAATCCATATGATAACCGCTTTCATCCAAAAGAAGTGGGTTGTTAACTATACTACATCCGTTATGGGTTATTTCACCAAAAAATGGTGGATATACTGGTGTTTGTAGAATAACCTTGTCCCCTGAATTAGCTAGGGCTCTAATAGTTATTCCAATTGCTGGTGATACTCCTGGGCTGATGCAAAGCCATTCCTCTTCTATCTTCCAATCATGGAGCTTCTCATACCATTCTATTAGTGTTGGTTTATAGTCAACTTGTAGATTGGAATAACCATATATATCCCGAGACAATCTTTCTATGATTGCTTCTTTTATTTCTGGTAATGTTTCGAAATCCATATCTGCAATACCCATCGGTAGTATTTCATCGTCAAAGGACCATTTAACTGATTCACGATTTTGTTTGCAAACTATCTTATCAAAGTTGTATTTCATGTTATCTCCTATATGTATATTTATTTTTCTCTGTTTAATTTTTATTTGATGTAACAGTATAATATTACTATAGGAATAGTAGGAATTCAAGTAGGCTATTATTTTATTTCTTTAACCCTTCCAACTATACCACCTTCAAGCATTACCTTGATACCATGATGGTGATTTGGTGAGTTTGTTAGAATCTTCATAACTTTACCAGAGGTTAGTTTACCGTTTCTTTGATCTTGTTTTTGAACCACTAAAACCTCCTGGCCAATTTGTATATCATTTCTTTTTGTTCCATCCATTTTATGTCTCCTTGATTTTTTATTTAAATAATAAGGATTGTCTATATTCTTCCTTATCTTCGTACATCAAATTATCAATATGTTTCAGAAATTTATTAACCCCCATTTTTGATTTATAGTCATAGATAGCATAACCCATACTAAAGTACAATTCAAAAGGATATACCCCTCGACTATTGAATTCATTAATCTTATCGTTAATTCTATTAATTGTCGCCTTAAGTTCTCTTTGATTGGATATATCCAAGATTAGAAAAAATTCATCACCACCATAACGCGCTAGAAAATCATTTGTTCTAATAGAACTTTTTAATAATTTGCCAGAAACTTCCAGTGCTTTATCTCCCATCTCATGACCAAATGTATCATTGATAGTTTTAAAATTATTTATATCCAACATAATAGCAGAAAAGGTTCTGTTTCTTGTAGAGGAATTAATTTTTTCCTTTAGGTAACTTTCAAATCTTTTACGATTATATAAACCAGTCAAATGATCAGTACCCATACTTTTATTTTGAATATATAAAAAAGCTATCAACAATGAAAGCACTATACTATTCAAGACAATTGATATACCATAAAAAAGTATTAGAAGAACAATGCTTATAAGTGGTGGGACAGCAAATAAGGCTAAAGATAAATAGTATTTTCTTCCTATATTATTACGGTATCTTATTATTAAGATAGAAGCAAAAAGTATTAAGATTACAGAAAATAAGGTAGATACTAAAAAATATGGTCCCCTATTGTATATATTATTAATATCAATATAATAAAACCAACCAAAAAACAAATTCAAAACAACCAAAAAGGCATTCAGTAAATTAATACCAATTAAGGGTTTTATTAATTTTCTTGTTTTCTTTTCCAGATTAAAAACTTGATAATGCACATACAATAACCAAAGTGATGCTAGTACAGGACTCAATAAAAAGATGAAAAAATTACCAACATGATTGAAAAAGAAATAAAATGAATCAGGATTGCCATCAAATCTGCTTAATATATCAATAAATAACAAAACAGAAGTCAATTTTATCATTGACTTAAAAATCTTATCATTGAATTTTTGTTCATTATCGAGTTTATTAGTGTTATGATATATCACTAATAAAATTAATATAGAATATATATTAATAATTATATTATTAGTTAAGGTCATCTATACTCCTATCTTTCCCATATTCTGTTTTATTATATCATTAATAGGCCAAGTCTTTCCTAATAAAATGAAAAACAAAGGGCTTTTAGCCCTTTATTTTTCATATATTTATTAATTTGGTTTCTTTATTTAATTTTCTTTATTTTAGATCAAAACGATCTGCATTCATCACTTTATTCCAGGCTGATACGAAGTCTTCGATGAATTTATCCTTAGCATCATCTCCTGCATAAACTTCAGATATTGCACGAAGCTCTGCATTTGAACCAAATATTAAGTCAACACGAGTAGCTGTCCATCTAAGTTCATTAGATTTTCGATCTCTGCCCTCAAAAATATCACTCTCTTCACTCATTGGCTTCCAGACTGTTTCCATGTCTACAAGATTTACAAAAAAATCATTGGTAAGAGTTTCTGGTCTATTGGTAAATACACCATGTTTTACCTGACCATAATTAGTATTTAAAACACGCATCCCACCAAGTAGAACAGTCATCTCTGGAGCTGTTAGTGTCAACAACTGTGCACGATCAACCATCATTTCCTCAGTTTTTACTGAAAATTTAGACTTTTGATAGTTTCGGAATGCATCAGCCTTTGGTTCTAGAACTTTAAATGAATCAATATCAGTCTTTTCTTGTGTAGTATCAGTTCGTCCTGGATTAAAAGGAACAACAATATCTATGCCAGCATTTTTAGCAGCTTGTTCAACCCCTACATTTCCAGCTAATACTATAAGGTCTGCTAATGAAACTTCCTTGCCACTTTGTTCACTATTAAATTGATCTTTGATTTTTTCTAATGTTGCAAGAACCATTTCTAATTGAACAGGTTGATTAACATCCCAGTTTCTTTGAGGTTCAAGTCTAATTCTAGATCCATTGGCACCCCCACGTTTGTCTGAACCTCGAAATGTTGAAGCACTAGCCCAGGCAGTACTAACTAATTGAGATACAGTTAGTCCTGAATCAATTATCATTTTTTTCAGTTTTCCAGCATCTTTTTCATCAATTAATTCATAATCGACAACAGGTACTGGATCTTGCCAAATTAAATCTTCAGCTGGCACTTCAGGACCAAGATAACGGGATTTAGGTCCCATATCACGGTGTGTCAATTTAAACCAGGCACGAGCAAAGGCATCTGCAAACTTTTCTGGATTTTCCTTATATTCTAGTGCAATTGGTTTATATTTTGGATCCATCCTCAAGGATAGGTCAGCTGTTGTCATCATTGGTGCATGTTTCTTATTAGGATCGTGTGCGTCTTCTACAGTTTCAGCTGCTGCAGGGTCTGATGGTTTCCACTGCCAAGCTCCTGCTGGGCTTTTGATCAAGTCCCAGTCATATTTGAATAGTGTATCTAAGTAACCCATATCCCATTTATTGGGTTTTGGTTTCCAGGCGCCTTCAATACCACTACCTATTGCATCTCCACCTTTTCCGCTATTAAATGTGCTCTTCCAGCCAAGTCCCATTTCTTCAATAGGTGCACCTTCTGGTTCAGGTCCTAAATGAGTAGCTGGTCCTGCACCGTGACATTTACCAAAGGTATGGCCACCTGCTACTAGGGCTACTGTTTCTTCGTCATTCATAGCCATTCTAGCAAATGTTTCTCTAACATCAATTCCTGAGGCTGTTGCAATTGGTTGTCCATTTGGTCCTTCAGGATTTACATATATTAAACCCATTTGTACTGCTGCAAGTGGGTTTTCCAGATTCCGTTCTCCTGTATATCTCTTATCGTCTAGCCATACTTCTTCTGCTCCCCAGTATACGTCTTCTTGTGGTTCCCATACGTCTTCACGACCACCAGCAAAACCAAAGGTCTTGAATCCCATGGATTCCATAGCACAATTACCAGCTAAGACCATGAGATCAGCCCAGGATATTTTATTGCCATATTTTTTCTTGATTGGCCATAGAAGGCGTCTTGCCTTATCTAGGTTTACGTTGTCTGGCCAACTATTTAGTGGAGCAAATCTTTGGGTGCCATCACTGGCTCCACCACGTCCGTCTCCCATTCTGTATGTACCTGCACTGTGCCAGGCTAGTCTTATAAATAAGGGCCCATAGGTGCCGTAGTCAGCAGGCCACCAGTCTTGTGAGTTTTTCATTAATGCATATAAATCTTCCTTAACTGCCTTTAGGTCTAGTTTTTCAAATTCTTCTGCATAGTTGAAATCTGGACCTAACGGATTGCTGAGGTTTGAGTTTTGATGTAGAATTTTTAGATTGAGCTTATTTGGCCACCAATCTTTGTTTGTCGTGCCACTACCAGATACGGCTTTACTTGTTCTTCCTGTTACTGGACATTTCATTTCTCCCATTTTAAAACCTCCTTGATGTGTCTATCTAAACTTCTCAGCAATATCTGTGTATATGATATTGTCTTATATCGTCATTGTACCAATTAACATTTTTTTAAACAATAAGTATTATTACTTTTGCCAATAAAAAATGTGCCAGAAAAATATATGTAATCAAACTACAAAAATTGCCTATATCCAAACGATATAGGCAATTTTCTATAGGTTTTTACCTATGTTTATTAAATACACTAACAATATCACTATAGCAGCACGTTCCTTTAGGATTGTTAACTGCGCAGTTACTGTTTTTCATGGCTCCTGTAACTTCTATCACAGCCTCAATTGTCCTTGCTCCATTTTTTATTGCATTTATAATATCTTGTTCTGTTACCTGATTACAGTAACATATATAATCTCTGTTTTCTTTTACATTTTCATTCATTAGATACATCACCCTTTCTAGGATTTATTGCTCATATCTAAATAGGTCATATAGACTTTTATTTTGATAAATACGCTCTTTCCCAATTTTTTCAGATATAAGGAAACCTTCATTTTCCAATGAAGAAAGATAACTTACTGCTGTTCTTCTTGATACTGATAACCCTTGTTGAATATATATAGTTTTAGTATAAAACTCAAAAAACAATAATTCTAATAACTCTTTTGAGTATATCTTAGGTAATCTCATTTTGATTTCTTCACTCATAGTCGCAACTTCACTATTAATTTTTTTTGCTAGACTCAGAGTTTTTACAGCTGTCTCTTCTACCCCAACAAGTATATATGATATCCAATCCTCCCAATTATTAATGTTCCTTACTTCCTGTAATAATCTGTAGTAATCTGATTTATTTCTATTTATATATCCGCTTAAATAAAGTATTGGACTATCAAGGAGATCCATCAATATCAAATAAAGGACATTTATGATCCTCCCTGTTCTTCCATTACCATCATAAAATGGATGAATACTTTCAAACTGATAGTGAATGACCGCCATTTTTATTAGGGGATCGATATCCTCATTATTATCTTCATTAATATATTTTTCAAGATTTCCAAGTAAGCTAATGATTTCCGCTTCCCCAACTGGAGGTGTGTAAACTGTCTCCCCGGTCCTATCGTTACGAAGTACAGTTCCAGGAAGCTTTCTAATACCTGCTTTATTTGATTCAATAATACTTTGAATTTCAATAATCATATTATTAGTTAATAGTTGTCTTTCTTTTACTAATTGAAAACCATGCCAAAGTGCAGTTCTATAACTAACTACTTCTTTTGCTGCATGACTAGCTTCACTAGTTTTACTAATGGCTTTATAAAGATCATCATGTGTAGTTATTATATTTTCGATAGCAGAACTATCTTTAGCTTCATTTATCATAATTCCATTAATTAAGATATGTTTATTAGGAATCGTTTCTACATAGCCTTTAAGTTCGGCAAGCGCTCTATTGGCTTTTGCTAAATGTTTTAACACTGTTTTAGTTTCCAAGTCAAAATCTGGTGGTAATATAGGTAATTTTTGTGTGTTCATTTCTCATTCACCCCTTATATATGCATTATATCCATATATTTTGCCTATGTCAACAGCATATAGGCAAAATATGACTTATTTTTGCCTATATACATTTCGTTCGTTGAAACAAATAAAGACAAAAGGCATATACCCTTTGTCTCTATTTAAACTATATAGTTATTAAATTTAATCTGTAAGTGCAATTTTCTTTCCAAATTCTACTATAGCTGCCTCTGCATCTTCATCAGGATTCCACTGGCTTCTAATACCTTCATCAAAAACATCAAACCCAGCATCAGTTAATAACTCATTCATAACCTTGACAGACTCTCCACTCCAACCATAACAACCAAAAGAAGTAGCCTTCTTACCCTTGAACTTCATCTCTTTCATCATCTGGATAAAACCAGCAATACCATGAATTATACCACTAACCACTGTAGGCGAACCAAGAACAACCATCTTGGACTTAAACACTTCCATAATTACATCATTAATATCATTTTTAGATAAATTATATACCTTAACAACCACTTCAGGATCTGCTAGTTCAATCCCCTCAGCTATCCTTTCAGCCATAGTTCTAGTACAATTCCACATAGTGTCATAAACTATAGTAATCTGATTTTCCATATAGTCATTAGACCATTGTATATATTTCTCGACAATCTGCATCGGATTATCTCTCCAAACAACACCATGGCTTGTAGCAATAATATCAATTGGCAGATTAAAAGAAATAATCTCATTAAGTTTTTTTCTCAAGATAGCACTAAAAGGAGTCAAAATATTAGAATAATATTTTAAGGCTTCATTACTCAACTCGCAGTGATCTACCAAATCATTAAATATTTTTTCAGTTGCAAAATGCTGACCAAATGCATCATTACTAAATAAAACATTGTCTTCAGTCATATAGGTTGCCATACTATCAGGCCAATGTAACATAGGCATTTCAATAAATATCAAACTTTTACCATTACCAATATCAATCTTATCACCAGTCTTTACTACTTGAAAATTCCAATCTTGATGATATTGCCCCTTAAGGGACTTGACCGCATTTGCTGTACAATATATGGGTTTACCAGGAATTCGTTTCATCAAAGCAGGTAAAGCACCACTATGGTCAACTTCACCATGATTAGCAATAATGAAATCAATATTATCCAATCCAACTTCTTTATCTAAATTATCTACGAACTCCTCTGCGAAAAGTGTTTGAACAGTATCTATTAAAACAGTTTTCTCTTCTTGTACTAAATAGGCATTGTAAGTAGAACCTTTTTTTGTTGAATACTCTTCTCCATGTATCGTCTCCAATTCCCAGTCTACTTTGCCTACCCAGCTAATATTATTCTTAATTAATTTTTTCATTCATTGTACTCCTTTGTATCAGTAATTCTATGATTTAAAATATTATCAATCTTTTGATTTCTTGTTTTCATATCTAAATTCAATCTTTGGTATTTTTCTTCAAAATCTGTTTTATTTGTTTTGTAGAAACTACCTATTGGTATAGGTTCATCTGAATCTTTGTAATTCCAAATTCTAATTTTCTTTAGAGCCTCATCACTATTATCCAAATTTTCATCAACTATCTCATAAACATTCTTACTGTAAGCTGTATAGAGATTATTGAAAGTAACGCAAACCTGTAATACATCAACTATTGAAAAACCTTTATGAACAATAGCTTCTTTCAATATTTTTTTAAAATGATCCTTTTTAATTGGATATCCACGTCCTATAAATGTAGCTCCACTAACTAACAAAAGCTCCAATGGATTAAAGGACTCTTCCTTAGCCCCTTCTGGCATAGTACCACCAGTAAATTCCTCTTGTGAGGTTGGTGTAAACTGGCCAGTAGCTAACGCATAAGTCCGATTATCATGAACTACAACTGTAATATCAATATTTCGCTTCGCAGCAAAAATCAAATGATCCAAACCTTCTGCAAAACTATCACCATCACCAACAAAACAAATAACCTTCGATTCAGGATCAGCAAGCTTAATAGCCTCAGCTACAGGTAAAGCTCTTCCATGAATGGAATAGAAACTATTAACATGTAAGTAGTCAACAATTTTAGCATGATTACCCACACCAGAAACTATGATGAACTTTTCAAGTGGAGTACCTTCAGCTATTAACTCCTCTAGTACAACTTCAAAAGTATCAAGTATTCCAAAATTACCACAACCAGGACACCATTCAATTGATTTATCAGTTTTTAATTTAATCATGCCATCACCTTCTTTACTTCAAGGTCCAAATCATCTACTGAAAATGGTCTGCCATCATATTTTAAAATCAACTCGTCAACATTAAAACCTTTTTGTTTTAAAAGAATGGCCAACTGACCCTTAGCATTACACTCAACACTAATTAATCTATCAACACCCTCTAATGCCCTAGTAAGAGCATTGGTTGGAAATGGTGACATTACAATCATTTGCACAACTTTTAAATTATATTTCCTGGCGACTTCAAGACATACACCCTTGTTAGTACCCCAACAAAGAAGTGCTGTCCTACCTTCACCATAAACTTTAACAGTCTCATAATTTTCAAGAACATTAGCTAATTGCTTTTCCTTCATAATCAACTTGTCAGCTAAAGCTTTAGCAGTCTTAGGATCTTCTGTGGTTATACCATATTCATTATGTGTATAGCTTGTAGCTTTAATAGCCTGTCCCTCTATTGAAGGAAATGCTATAGGAGATATTCCATCATTAGTCATTTTATAGCGTGAATATTGCCCTTGTCTATCCCAAAGGATTGCTTCTTCTACTTTCACTTCTGGTACTAAACTTGCATCAAAGCTATAGTAGCCAAGACCCAAGGTCTTGTCTGTAAGAATAATGGCTGGCATCTGATACTTCCAGGCTTTATTCATGGCAACACCTGACCAATAATAGGCTTCCTCTGCATCTCCAGGGGCTACAATAAGTCGAGGAAATTCACCTTGACTGGCATTTAGAACAAAGTGCAAATCAGTTTGGGCAGTATAGGTAGGCATTCCTGTTGAAGGTCCTGACCTTTGGCCCATAACTATAACTGCTGGAAGTTCTGCTTGACCTGATAATCCTAGCGCTTCTACCATTAAACTAAAACCTCCACCAGATGTTCCAACAGCATTTCTGACTCCCATATAGGAATAACCAAGGGCCATCAGCATCACTGCAATTTCACTCTCAGGTAGCACAACATGGAGTCCCAGTTCCTTTTCATTAGCTGCTAAAAATTCTAGTATAGGGGATGTTGGAGTCATAGGATAGGCTATATAAGCCTCAAGACCAGCTTTGAGCAATCCTAGACCTATAGCCTCACTTCCACTTAGGATTGGAAGTTGCTCGTTTTTTGATTTTTCTTTTATTTCTTTGATTATTTGATCGTTCTTTATATTTACTTTTTCATAGGCAATTTTTGCTGCTTTCAGTTTTTGTTCTAAAAACTTAGGATTGTTCTTTTTTATAATATCTTCTAATAAACTTAGTTCAATATTTAGAGTCTTACAAAGTCCAGCTACTAGACAGATACCGCTAAGCTGTATCGTCAAGGCTTTGTCTTCAATTATTTCTTTAAGACTTAACCCAATATTAATCAGATTAGGATCATCAACTTGCACCTTATCCTTATCTGAGATGATAATAGTCTTTTCATTAAATCTATTTTTGTGATTATCGATAGCATCCTGATTATAGGCAAGTACAATGTCTACTTTATCTTTATGAGCAGATATTTTTTCATTTGCCCCTCTTACTAAGACAAATTGATGTCCTCCTATTATGAGGGAGGGTATATCGTTGTACATATATATTTGATAACCTATTCTACTTAGAATATTTGAAACTAAAAGCCCAGTATCATCTAAGCCATCTCCTCGTCTACCTGCAATAAGAACTGTTATTTCTTTCATGTATATCACACTCCATTCAAACACTTGCCTAATTGCCTTCATTATAGCACATTAGACTCTTTAATATTTAGCAATTACGACTAATAAGCGTTCTCCCAATGACCATTTTTTTGTGCTTCTTTGACTTTTTTCATTCCAATTTCAGTCATTCTACCGGTCTCTATAAGAACCTCTGCACGTTTGCGATTTTTCTTAGACCAAAAACTGCCACCCCTTCTTGGTGTAAAGCGAAGAATATATTTACCCTCATCAAGACTGTACATTTTACCATCTATCCATCCATAACAAATAGCTTCTTCTACCGCCTCGTCTAATTTAACTCCAATATCCTCTGATCTAACTTTTCTTATTTGTAACCACATTTCAGATTTTGTTAAGTGATTTATTACAAGCCAATCATGCCATTCTCTTATATCACTACATATTAACCAGCTATCTGGTTTAATGAGGTTATTCATATATACTTCCTCCAATATTATCAATAATACTATTCTCATTCTACCAATAAAATCTTTACAAAAAAAGGGTTTTTCAATCTAATTTATAGGATAGATTTCCCCTTATCTTACTTGACAAAATAGGTAAAACAAAGTATTATTTAATGAGTTTCAGTTTAAAAAAACTAGAACTACTTGACCGCTTTTTTTAAAAGAGCAAAGGCCATACGGACAGCCGGGTCAACTGCCGATCGTGGCGAAAGCCAAGTTATTGATTGCGTTAGGAGCGCAAATTTTATAAGATGGTTACTTCATAACCAAATGTGTATAAGCTACACACTTGTGAAACGGTCAATAAGAGTAGTAAAGTAGTTCAAATGCTATATAGACTCTGAAATTCTATAAGTGAAATGACAAATCTCATGAGTGTTGCGCAACGTCGCAATAACATGAGTTTTTTTATTTGGAGGTGAAAACTTGGACAAAAAACAAAACAAAGCTCCCATATTTGAAGCATTAAATGAAATGAAAAATATGAGAATAGTCCCCTTCGATGTTCCTGGACATAAAAGAGGAAAAGGCAACAAAGAGCTATTAGATTTTCTAGGAGAAAAATGTATGTCAGTGGATGTTAACTCAATGAAACCACTTGATAATCTTTGTCATCCTACATCAGTTATTAAAGAAGCTGAAGAACTAGCAGCAGAAGCTTTTGGAGCTACCAATGCTTTTTTTATGGTAGGTGGTACTACCTCATCTGTCCAGGCAATGATATTATCTGTCTGTAAAAAAGATGATAAGATCATACTTCCAAGAAATGTACATATAAGTGTAATTAATGCCATGGTTCTTTGTGGTGCTATTCCAATATATATTAATCCACAAATTGATGAACGCTTAGGAATTTCTTTAGGCATGTCCCTTGAAGATGTTAAGCGAGCAATTGCGGAAAATTCAGATGCTAAGGTAATTCTAATTAATAATCCTACCTACTATGGTATATGTTCTAATATAAAGGAAATAACTGAACTTGCTCATCAAAAGGGAATGTTGGTACTTGCTGATGAAGCTCATGGTACACATTTCTACTTTGGTAAAAACATGCCCATGTCTGCAATGGCAGCAGGAGCTGATATGGCTTCTGTAAGTATGCACAAGTCAGGTGGTTCTCTAACTCAGAGTTCTATTTTATTATGTGGTAAGAATATGAATCCTAATCATGTAAGGCAGATTATTAATCTGACCCAGACAACTAGTGGCTCATACCTTCTATTATCAAGTCTTGATATAGCAAGAAAGAACCTGGCTTTAAAGGGTATTGATATTTTCAACAAGGTTATTGAACTTACAGAGTATGCCAGAGAAGAAATCAATCAAATAGGTGACTTTTATGCTTATTCTAAGGAATTAATCAACGGTGATACTATCTATGATTTTGATATTACTAAGTTATCAATTAATACCTTCGAGATTGGTCTAGCTGGAATTGAAGTCTATGATATATTAAGGGATGAATACGATATCCAAATAGAATTTGGAGATATGGGGAATATTTTAGCCTATATTTCTGTAGGTGATAGTAATAAGAATATTGAAAGACTGATTGGTGCTTTGGCTGAAATCAGAAGAAAATATAAGAAAACAAAGATTGGTATGCTTAAGAACGAATATTTAAGTCCAAGGGTTATCATGTCTCCACAGGATGCCTTCTATTGGGAAAAGACAGCACTACCCTTAAAGGAAAGCATCGGTCATGTATGTGGAGAGTTTGTTATGTGTTATCCTCCTGGTATTCCAATTCTTGCTCCAGGTGAGCTTATAACTGAGGAAATAATTGAGTATATTAATTATGCTAAGGAAAAAGGTAGTTTACTAACAGGTTCAGAGGATATGGATTTAAATAAATTAAATATATTGAAGAGGTGATTTGAAATGGAATTATGGTATAGCGAAAAATATACAGAAAATGTTAAAATATCCATAAAGGTTGATAAACAACTCTATAGTGGACAAAGTGAATTTCAAAGAATTGATGTTTTCCAATCTCCTGAATTTGGTAGATTCCTAACTCTTGATGGTCTGATGATGTTAACAGAAAAAGATGAGTTTATTTATCATGAGATGATAACTCATATACCTATGGCTGTTCACCCTAATGTTCGCAAGGTGCTTGTAATCGGTGCTGGTGATGGTGGTGCAGTAAGGGAACTTGCTAAGTATAAGAGTATTGAAAATATAGATTTGGTGGAGATTGATGAACAGGTTATTGCTGTTTGTAAGGAGTACTTACCTCAGACTGCTTGTTGTTTTGATGATAGTCGTCTTAAGATCTATAATCAAGATGGTTTGAAGTTTATTCGTAAATATGAAAATGAATATGATTTAATTATTGTTGATTCTACAGATCCTTTTGGTCCTGGTGAAGGGCTTTTTACCAAGGAGTTTTATGGAAATTGTTTCAAGGCTTTAAAAGAGGATGGGATAATGGTCAATCAGCATGAGAGTCCTTTTTATGAAGCTGATGCAAATGCGATGAAGAGGGCTCATAAGCGTATTGTGGAGACCTTCCCTATTAGCAAGGTCTATCAAGCACATATTCCAACTTATCCATCAGGTCATTGGTTGTTTGGGTTTGCTTCTAAGAAGTATCATCCAATAAAGGACTTGAAAGCTGACTGGTGGAAATCACTAGATATTAAAACAAAATACTATAATACAAATCTTCATAGAGGTTCTTTCTATCTGCCAAATTATGTAGAAGAAATGTTGGAGAATGTAGAGTAGTGCAGTATACAAATACAAAACATTAATAATTTAATAAATGCATTATAGGAGGTATTAAATATGGGAAAAGCTTTAATAATTGGATGTGGTGGTGTTGCTGGTGTGACAATACATAAATGTTGTCAGAACAGTGATGTCTTTGAGGAAATAATGATTGCCAGTAGAACTAAAAGTAAATGTGATGTTCTAAAGGCAAAACTTGACGGAGGAAAAACCAAGATTCATACAGCACAAGTAGATGCTGACAATACACAAGAAGTAATTGACTTGATCAATAGCTTTAAACCTGATGTTGTAATTAATCTTGCCCTTCCATATCAAGATCTGACTATAATGGATGCTTGTCTTGCTACTAAGACTCATTATGTAGATACAGCTAATTATGAGCCACTTGATGATGCTAAATTTGAATACAAATGGCAGTGGGCCTATAGAGAACGTTTCAAGGAAGCTGGAATTACTGCTCTTCTTGGAAGTGGCTTTGATCCAGGTGTAACTGGTGTTTTTTCTGCTTTTGCTCAAAAGCACTATTTTGATGAAATTCATTATTTAGATATTTTAGATGCTAATGCAGGGGATCATGGATATCCTTTTGCAACTAATTTTAATCCTGAAATTAATATTAGAGAAGTAACTGCTAATGGCAGTTATTGGGAAGATGGTACCTGGGTAGAAACTGAGCCTTTGGAAATAAAAAGAGAATATGATTTTCCAGTAATTGGTAAGAAAGATATGTATCTACTTCATCATGAAGAGTTGGAAAGCCTTGCCCTCAACCTAAAGGGTATTAAAAGAATTCGTTTCTTTATGACTTTTGGACAAAGCTATATTACTCATTTGAAGTGTTTAGAAAATGTTGGTATGACTTCTATTGAGCCTATTGATTACAATGGAATGCAAATTGTGCCTTTACAGTTTTTAAAAGCGGTTCTTCCTGATCCTGCTTCACTTGGACCTAGAACTAAGGGTAAAACAAATATTGGATGTATATTCAAGGGTATTAAGGATGGTAAAGAAAGAACCTACTATATCTACAATGTGTGCGATCACGAGGAAAGCTATAAGGAAGTACAAAGTCAGGCTATTTCTTATACAACTGGTGTTCCAGCAATGATTGGTGCTATGTTGGTTATGAATGGAACTTGGCAGAAGCCTGGTGTCTATAATGTGGAAGAGTTTGATCCAGATCCATTTATGGAAGCTTTAAATAAATGGGGCCTTCCTTGGGTAGAGGACTTTAACCCTACATTGGTTGACTAGGTTGACGAATATGAATGATGTATTAAAAACTCCTTACTATATTGTAGACGAGAATCTTCTTATAAAAAATCTTGAATTGTTGAAGAAAGTTGCAGATAGAGCTGGTTGTAAAATACTACTGGCTCAAAAGGCTTTTTCTATGTTTAGTCTTTATTCTTTAGTTGGTGAGTATTTAAGTGGTACTGCTGCTAGTGGTCTTTTTGAAGCTAAGCTAGGGCACGAGGAAATGGGTGGGGAAACTCATGTTTTTTCTACTGCTTATAGGGAAGAGGAGTTCGATGAGATTCTAGATATTTGTGATCATATTGTCTTTAACTCCTTTACTCAATGGGAAAAGTATAGAGAAAAATCTTTGATTGGTAATAGTAATAAAAGTTTTGGTATTCGTATAAATCCTGAGCATTCTACTCAAGGTGTTGATCATGAAATATATGATCCTTGTGCTAAGGGTTCAAGACTTGGAGTTACTATAGATAATTTCAAACCTGACTTACTTGAAGGTATTAGTGGTTTACATTTCCATACACTTTGTGAGCAAAATAGTGATGATTTAGTTAGTACTATCAAGGTTATTGAAGAAAAGTTTGGAAAGTATCTATATGATATGGAGTGGGTCAATTTTGGTGGTGGTCATCATATTACCAGATCTGATTATGATGTTGAAACCCTTATAGAATGTGTAATTAATTTTAGAGAAAAGTATGATGTTAAGGTTTATCTTGAACCAGGTGAGGCGGTTGCTTTAAATACTGGTTTTTTGGTAAGTTCGGTTCTTGATATTGTTGATAATGGTATGAAGATTTGTATTATGGATACCTCAGCTGCTTGTCATATGCCTGATGTTCTTGAGGTTCCCTATCGTCCTAATATTATTGGTAGTGGTCAAGCAAATGAAAAACCTCACACTTATCGCTTAGGTGGTCCTACTTGTCTAGCTGGTGATATTATCGGGGATTATTCCTTTGATACTCCTCTTAAGGTTGGTGATAAACTGACTTTTTGTGATATGGCTATTTATTCTATGGTTAAGAATAATACTTTTAATGGTATGAATCTTCCATCTATAGTAATAGCTGGCAGAAATGGTGATATTAAGTTGGTAAAAGAGTTCGGGTATTCAGACTTTAAAGAACGTTTGTCTTAGATAAAAAACAGCTTCTACTTATGTAGAAGCTGTTTTTTTATATATGCACTAGAATGCAGCAATATAATAATAAATTAATTTTTCTTATATCCTTTAAATTTTATCCAACCTCTTTTTGAAATGTACCTTATAAACTGAACGATTCTTCTTACAGACTCGTCTATATCATCTCCTGTTTTTTCACTCTGGATTCGAGCTAAATCCAAAATACTTCTTTCTCCATTAATATTAAGCCAGGCCGAGGAAGAAAGCTCATCCAACTCTATGTCCGAGATAGGTTGACGATTAACTAATTTACCCATCAGTTTTTTCATAGGATTAAGACCTAAATCCAATATTACCTTCCCTTCATCGTTCAACCTATATTGTTTATGAGTAATTTCAGGTATATATAGTACGAAATTATACTTATCTTGTTTCATCATTTCACTTTACCTTTAACTTTAGCTTTTTTGGTAGAGTAGATAAAAATCCAAATAGCTAGCAAAATAAACATAGCAAAGGAGAATAGGTTGTTAGTTGAAAGCCATGGGATCAGTTTGAGGCCAAAGCCGATGTCAATACCAATAACAGCAAATATACCTATTACTATACCCATCAAAGCATCCCCAGCTACAAGACCAGAAGCAAGTAGTATGCCCTTTTCAACTGCTGCATCTAATAATGGATTATCACCCTTGCTATTTTCACTATCATCCTTTGCTTTCTCTTTGCTAGCGGCTTTAACTTTTTTATCATTATCTCTATTTCTAATGGTCATTATTCTTTCTACAACTTCTCTGACTAAACCACCTGCAAATATTGCAGAGCATAATCCAATTGGAAGATAAATTCCAAGTGCTACTGCAAGTATTGGTAGGTTTGCTAAGTAGCAAAAAACTGCTATCGCCGCACCAATAAATACCAATGTCCAAGGAAGCTCTGCTGTCATTATGCCCTCAGCTATCATTCTCATCAAAGTTGCTTGTGGAGCAGGAACAGCATCCCCACCAATTCCATAAGCTGTATC
This sequence comes from Fusobacteriota bacterium, assembly GCA_009773805.1. Lineage (GTDB taxonomy): Bacteria > Bacillota > TC1 > TC1 > TC1 > WTXA01. The sequence goes on along the minus strand of WTXA01000002.1, from coordinate 665,141 downwards.
CAGTAACATAAGTGTAGCAGCAGCAGCCAAAGATGAAATAGCAAGAGCTAGAAACATACCAAGTTGTACATTCCTTGGTGTACCACCAATGATGAAGGTAGTTTTAAGACTTTGAGCTGTCCCACCAGCTACTGCAATAGCAACACAAACAACTCCAGCTATCATTAGCGAGGTTTTTATACCACTATCACCTGTATTACCTAAAAGCTTTATAACTGTGGTAACAATAAGCAGTGTAGCAATTGTCATCCCAGATACAGGATTATTTGAAGCTCCAACCATGCCTACCATTCTTGCTGAAACTACAGCAAAGAAGAAACTGAATACAACAGCCATGATGCCACCAATAATTCCTCCACCTATCATTGGAACTAGCCAGGTTAAAAGAAAACCACCAATAGCTGCTGCTATGACCCACATAAGTGGAGATTCAAGATTCATTCTATTAACTGAACTTGCCTTACCTTTACTCATACCTACAACAGCCTGTTTGAAGCTGCTTATTATAGTAGGAAGAGACTTAGCAAGGGATATGAAACCACCTGTTGCAACTGCTCCAGCTCCAATATATCTGATATAACTTGACCAAACTGCAAATGCGTCCATTTCCCCAATCGGAACTGTAGAAGGAAATAGAGGATCGACTAAACCAGCACCAAGAAATTTAATTAATGGTATAAGGGCCAGCCACGCTACAACAGAACCGCCAAACATCAGCATAGAAGTCTTAGTACCAACAATAAAGCCAACACCCATAAGTGAGGCAATAGTGTCTACTCCTATTAGAGTACCCTGATAGCTTTTTATTGTATAAGAAGCATTTTCACTCCAGAATTTAAATCCTCCGGATAATATCTTATATGCACCACCAACGCCCATACCTAGAAGTACAGTTTTAAATCCACTTCCACCTGCACTTCCTGTAACAAGAACTTCAGCTGCTGCCATTGACTCCGGATAAACAAGTGTACCGTGTTCTTCGACTATTAGATACCTTCTTATTGGAGTTACAAAAAATACTCCCATAAGACCACCTATGATAGTAACAATTATGACAGTAAATATACTAAGTCCAAAGCCTAGGAGCAAAAGTGCTGGAAGGACGAAAATAATTCCACCTGCAATTGATTCACCCATAGCTGCTAGTGAGGCAACCATATTAGCTTCTAAGATATTATTCCTCCTAAAAAGACCTTTTAAAAGACCTGTAGCAAGTATAGCCCCAGGTATACCAGCGGAAATTGTCAGACCTACTTTAAGTCCTAAGTAGGTGTTTGCCGCTGCAAATATCAGTGCGAAGATAACCCCAATAATGATGGAATATCCAGTCATTTCCGGCATGGCCTCAGTTGTTGGAATATAAGGCACGTAATCCTTACCAGCTGTTCCACTATAGGCTGATTTCGATAATTTGAATTTTGAAGCAATTTTCGTCTTTTTAATCATAACAGAATAGCCTCCTTCCTATATCTCCTTATTTTAATTCCTTGAGAAGAGCTTTAATGAACTCCCATAAATTATTTACTGATTTTATACTAATATGCTCATCAGGGGTATGCACATTATATAGGTTTGGACCAAAACTTATCATATCAGTTTTAGGTAATTTTTTCTTTAATACGCCACACTCTAGTCCAGCATGAATAGATTGAATCTTCCCTTCTTTGCCAGTCAACTTCTTATAAACCTTGAGACACAAATCTCTTATCTTAGATTCTGCTTCATATTCCCAGGAAGGATACACCCCGCTCCTTGAACTTTTTGCCCCGACTAAACTTGCAAGTGTTTCTACTCTTTTGGCAATGTCATCCATGATTGATTCTACAGAACTCCTCACTGAAATAGTTAGTTTTATTGCTTGCTCTGACTGCTCCAATATACCAAGGTTTAGACTGCTTTCTACAATACCTTCTAAATCCATGCTCATAGATTGAACACCATTTGGAACAACAAAAAGAAAATCAACAATTTTATCAGTAGAAACTTTATCAAGTTGGCTTGTTATCTTCTCAGCATTACCTACCTTAACCTGTAAATCCGGATCAACTGTAAGAAACTCATCTTTGATTATTTTTGATAAATCTTCTATACTAGCTTTAATTTTATTAAGTACTGCTGTGTCAGCAGTTATGGTTGCCTTGGCTTCTCTTGCAATCGCATTACTCTTTAAACCTCCTGCTATATTAGCGATATTGTAATCTCCGGCATTTTTTATTTCCTTAAGTATTCTACCTAGAATCTTAATTGCATTTGCTCTTTGTTTATCGATTTCCAATCCTGAGTGACCACCCCTTAAACCTGAAATATCTATACTCAATCCTTTTTTTGTAGTCTTTTCCCATTTAGTGTCGAATTCACATATTAGATTCATTCCTCCTGCACAACTGACAAAAAAAACACCCTCTTCCTCAGCATCGATATTTAACAAAGTCTTTCCTTTGAGTAAATCTGCTTTGATTGCAGCTGCTCCATACATACCAGATTCTTCATCGGTTGTAATTAGCAGTTCGATTGGCGGGTGTGGGATGTCTTTTGAATCTAATAGAGCTAACCCATATGCAATTGCTATGCCGTTATCTCCACCTAATGTTGTTCCATTTGCACTTAAAAAATCTTCTTTAATACTTAAAGAAATGGGATTCTTGGAAAAATCATGTTTAGACTCCTTGACTTTTTCACAGACCATGTCCATATGTCCCTGAATAATCACTGGGGATGAATCTTCATAGCCTTTTGTCCCATTCTTTTTAATAATTATATTTAGAGCTTTGTCCTGATAGACTTCTAATTTATTCTTCTCTGCAAAGTTTACTAAATAATCACTTATCATTTTTTCATTTTTCGAACATCGAGGTATTGCAGATATCTCTTTAAAATAGTCAAATACTTTTTTGGGTTCTAATTCTTTCATTAGTATCATCGCCTCCTCATAAGATATGTTTAGGCTCATCATCTTTTATACTTTAAGTATAACTGTTTTTAATAGATGTACAATTAAAACTTTCCAATTGTTAGTATATTATATCTAATATGAACCCTACCTGCTGGAAGCTCCTTAACAAGAATTCTTTCAACCCTTTTATTCAAATCCCCAATATTATCAAAAGGACGATAACCCTCATTTAAAAATCGTGGAATTATATCAACTTGCAGTTCGTCAATCAAATCAGTTTTCAGACATAATTGTGCAGTCAAGGCGCTTCCAATTATATTAACATCCTTATCCCCAGCAACAACTTTGGCTTCCCTAATAGCATCGTCAACACCACTAGTCACAAAAGTAAAAGATATCAGATCATTTTCTTTAGGGTGTTTGTCTGGGACTTTGTCAGTAAAGATAAAGATTGGTCCTTGAAATTCATAACCATCTGCATAGCCATCTAGATCATCAGCCATGTAGAATTCCTTACCTGACATCACAACAGCACCAGTTTTTGTTTTGAACTCAGTCATAACTTCAGATTCTTCAAGTTGTTCAAGATCAGAATATAGTGGATTAACACTTCCATTAATATCTTCAGCAAATCCATCCAAGGATATAGTTAGTCCTAATATTACCTTACTCATTCTATTCCTCCTTAATCTCGATATTCTAATATATCACCTGGTTGGCAACCTAGCGCTCTACAAATTGCCTCTAAAGTAGAAAACCTAATAGCCTTTGCCTTACCTGTTTTTAATATTGAAAGATTGGCCATAGTTATCCCTACTTTTTCTGAAAGCTCAGTCACACTCATTTTTCTTTTAGCTAACATCACATCAATATTTACTATAATTCCCATAAGTTCACCTCTAAACTGTTAAGTCATTTAATGACTTAATATCAATCGCTTCTCTTAAAAGTCTTTCCAGTACTGCTGCAAAAACACCTACCACCATAGCTGTAAATACAGGCAACATTCCAACAATAATTAAACCAGGAGCATCATCTTTCTCTGCAACCATAAAGACAAACGGTAGAAGAACCATAAATAGAATACTGATTATTATCCCACAATATTTAATTTTCTTTAAGGCAAAAACTGACAATTCAGAAAAAGCCTGACCTTTGTCAATAAAGGTTAATAATCTAAATGCTTGATAAAGAGCAAAATAATATGGTAACCAAGAAATATAGATTCCTATTACAATAGGATAAAGCATATATGCATAGTCTGGATTAGCAGGATTTCTCACCAACTCGATTAAACCAACAAGACTCAAGCCCAAAACAGGAAGTCCCATTAAAATAACTGCTAATTTTAAAAAGATAGTTGTTCCCTTTTTCATAATTAAATACCTCCTAAAGTGAATATGAGTAATTACTTATATTTTAATATAATATTTATCGTTTTACAATAAATATTTATTATTTTACAGTTTTTAGTATAAAAAAATTCCCAGTGACCTAAGTCAAAGGGAAATTACTATCCTATAAACTACATCTAAGGTTATAGAAGTATTGAACAACAGGATGCTTTAATTTAATCTTTTCCGACATTTTCAATAACCTTTTCTTACCAACTCTTTTATCAACGAGTGCTAGAACATTTATCAATATATCACTACTCTCAAGACTATTTTCAATTGAAGTAGAGAGGAATATATTTGCAATAACTTGAAAATCAGATTTAGTTAAAGCAGACTGTGCAATCAATAGTTCCTTTGCATAAACAACAATCTTTTTATTTCTAGCCATAATAATCAAACGATCTTCTGGTACTGTTCCCTTAGTTTCAACTCTAATTGCTTCTATCTCTTTATCACTAATTGGTAATAAAATATTCTTATCGTTTTTTATTTCTTGCTCTGTTTGATACCATTTAATTTTAGTGGTTGCATCGTTTATGTTGAAAATGTTCTTTTTATTTATAGTAATATAATTCATGCCCGATTTATCAGGAGCATAACGATATCCAGTTGCACTATAAGACAATATACCCTTAAGACCAGGGTATAGAAAATTATCTAGTTGTTGTCTTATTTTACTCCAGGCCATTATAGGAACATCAAAAGGCTAAAAGCCATAACCGCCATACTGGCAATAAGTCCAATTATTGATAGATGGTGTTCTCCATATTCTCTAGCAGTTGGTAAAAACTCATCCAGCCCAGCTGAAAAGCCTAAAGCTACAGAAAGGAATTTCACATTAGTCTTTTTCATTTGAAAATCCATAGTTTTCTCCTGTATTATAGAATCTATATATTAATAATTTATTCTGGCATTTGTCTAATTACAATCTCTCTTTGTGGAAATGGTATTTGAATATGATTCTTCTCAAATTCTGTTCGAACATTTTCTTCTAAATCATAAAAAACATCCCAGTAATCAAATGTATTAACCCAGACTTTAACATCATAGTCTAGTGCATTGTCTGTATGCTTGGCCAATCTAATTATTGGCTCAGGATTCATTAGTATCTTTTGATGATTTGCTACAACATCCATCAATATACTTTTTACCATGCCAACATCACTATCATAACCAGCACTAAAGATTAAATCTACTCTTCTTGTGTCTTCTGAAGTATAGTTAATTACACTAGAATTGATTAGATCTGAGTTTGGTATGGTAACTTTCTTGTTATCTGGTGTTATGATTGTGGTAAATAGGAGTTGTATGTCTCTGACAGATCCTGAATCCCCTTTACATCCAATATAGTCACCTACTACAAAGGGCTTAAACATCAAAATTAAAATTGCACTAGCAAAATTTGATAAGTTCCCTTGTAATGCTAGAGCTATTGCTAAACCAACTGCACCAAGCATAGCAACAAAGGTAGTTATTGGTATACCTAGTAGTGTAAGTAGCATTATTATATAAACTGCATAAAGCATAAATTTAATTAAGCCTTTAAGAAAACTACCTACATTAGGGTCTATTTTCACTATAGACTTAGATTTATTAAATATTAGCATTATAACTTTTATAACTATATAGCCTATTACAGCTATAGCTATAAATTTGATTATTTGATTGGCATTATCAATTATTAATTCTCTTATTGTATTCATATTCCCTCTCTCATAAATTATATATTTACTAGTATTATATCAGCTATACACGGAGAGAACCACGAAATCCTCTTACTCCATAATAGGAGGAGGCTCCATTATGATAAAGAAATATTCTTCCATAACGTAAGTCACAAAATACTACTCCACCTAGTTTTCTAACATCGTCAGGTGTCTTCACCCAGCTGGAAGTCTTTTTATCAAACTCTCCTAACTGTTGTAATTCTCTATATTGTTCTTCAGTCAAAATTTCAATGCCCATTTCTTCTGCCAAACCTAGAGCACTACCCACTGGCTTATTTTCTTTTCTAGACTCTAGCGCTTCTTTATCATAGCACAAATTTCTCCTGCCAATTGGACTCTCAAGAGAGCAATCATAAATAATATATTCATTTGTACTCTCATCATACCCAACAACATCAGGTTCTCCACCTGTTCTTTCCATCTCACTGAGTGACCATAGTTTGTCAGGATTTAATATGAGTTTATCCTCTATTAAATTCCAATCTATTTTTTCATGTCTTGTAATATTTCTATCAAATCGAGTCCTTAATAATTCGATTAATATTCTTATTTGTTCTGTTGTTAGTTCCTTTTTGTTATTTTTCATTATTAAACCTCCTATTTATAACTAATAATTATCTATAGCTTAGAATTAATTTATGTAGATTGTCTATTTCAGATCGCATTGGGTGATTAATTTCATCATTTAGCAATTTGCTAATCTTCATTCCATCTATACTTCTTATTCTTCAGGAAAATATCAAGATTGCAATCTAAACAAAGCCCATTATGACAACAGATTAATCCACCACAATCGGGACATTTCCATTTGTCTTCTTGTTTTTCTAGAAACTTTTCAGCATCATTTCCTTTAATGAAATCAAGATTTTCAATCATACTCATATGATACTTGGTTTGATAGCGCTTATCTAAAGCCTTTAATCTTTTACAAGGATATGAATCACACTCATAGCAAAATCTTACCAAACCCTTCGCCAGAAGTTCGCAAGAGTCAGCCATATGGGTACAGTTTTTACCTCTTGGAATACAACCAGGACAATAGGTCCTATGGAATCCTTTTTTATTGAGGTCCTTTTCTCTAAACTGATAGGCTATACATAGACTACAGTTCATTCCACATGGTGCTATTAGAACAAGCTTATCTTTTCCACTACTCTGATACATGAGGTTCTCCTTCAACTTATTTCAAAATAGATCGTTAAGTTTTTCTATTTAAAATCACCGTATTACTCATATAAAATAATACGGTGATTTAGCAACTATTTTCTAATATTGAACAGGTTTTATTCTTCAACATTTATTGCTTCTACTGAATTTTTCTTAATCGACTCTATACCATTTTGGCAACCACTTTTGGATTTATACCTTTGCCCCGTACCTATCAACTCTCCATTTTTTGCTTTTAATCTAAATCGAAAATCGCCATTTTTATATTGATACACTTCAAATTTAGGATTCGACTCTTTTGTAAATCCTTCTATTGTTTGGTCTTCGATAGGTGCAATTGGAGCATTTAACCTTATGCTTTCAATACCTTTTTCACATGCTGCATGTGACGAATACGGTTGAGAACTTAAAATAATTTCACCATTTGCAGCTTTTAGATGAAACCTATAGTGTTTATCTTCTATATTTATTGCAAACTTACTCGACATTAAAATCCCTCCTTATCAAATAATATATGTTTTCTAAATTAAGAATACTCCTAAATTTCCGAAAACACAATATTATTCATTTATTGCCTCAATTCCAAGTGCTTTCAAGTTTTCTAGATAATCCTTCATATGTTGAAGCACCTCAGGAGAATGACCTTCCCACTCTAGGACTTCAGACACAACTAAGAGAGGTTGTTTTGTACGATATGATCTTGTTGGATTACCTGGAAACTTTTTATCTGTAAGGTTAGGGTCATTTTCTATTTCTCCAATTGGCTCTACAATGTAGATTCTTTCTTTACCATTACCAGTTGCAAGTTCTGCTCCCCATATAGCTGCATCAAGTGTTGCAGTTAAATAGAGGTAGTTTGCTTTTTCTTTAGATCCATAGTTTGAAACAAAGCCAACTTCAAGTTGGTCCCCCACATTTAATTCTGCTTTAGTACCATGATAGAATGGTCCAGTATCAATCATCTTCACCACTACCTTTCCCTTTGAACAAATTGTAGAATAGCAATCAATAATCTAAAACTTTTAACCATATCCTTAGTATTCCCAACATTTATAACAAAGGAGTTCTTTGATATAGGATCATACCAAGCATGAACACCTGTTACTCCAAGATGTCCCCTTAACCTTGGAAGACCTCTTAGAAGAAAGAAAAACTCTTCAAATCTCGTCTCCATCATACCAAGACCATAAAACAATCCTTGCCTATAGCGATGGTTAAATTTTGACATCTCATCAATTGAATTTTGGCTTATAAATTTCCCTGTATAGAAATGCTCTAAAAACTTTAAAAGATCTTCAGTTGTAGTTGACAAGCCACCTCCTGAAAAATCACAACTTAAACTTTTAAAACTATGTACATCAACACCATTAATATATAGAGGTGCTAAGTTCTCTTGATTAAAACTTTCACTATAGAAACAAAAAGTTGTTTCCTCCATTGCTGCTGGTTGGAAAATGTACTTCTCCAAAATCTTATGAAAAGGTAATTCAAAAACTGTTTCAAGAATAAGTCCTAGGAGTACATAGCCTGTATCTGAATAAAAGAACCTATCTCCTGGTTTCCCTATAGTTCCTTGCATATTTCTAGTATAATCAACTAGATCAATAGGCTTCCAAAAGGTGTTTGGATTCTTTAAAATATCATCAATAAATAGGGAACCATCAAAAGCCTTGCTTTCTAAGTAATCATTTACCCCAGAAGTATGTCCTAAGAGATCCTTTATTGTAATCTCATCTTGATAATCATGATCTTTAAATACAAACAATTTGTCTAACATACCAACTTCTAATATTTCTTTAATTTTAGTATCAAGTTTCAATTTATCCATTTCTATGGCAATAAAAACTAGAGTACTGGTAATCATCTTACCAACACTTGCACTATGGAAATGTTGCTTCGGTAATGTATTGGGATAGTTGTAGTTGATACCAAGCGATGGAAGATTCATACCAAATTGTAATGTCTTGGTCTTCTTGGCTGTTTTTCTAGAAGCTTTTGAACCTTATTTAATAACATCCTCGGTATCTCCTCTTCTTCCAAATCCAGTGTACTGTTGCTGCACTTTTCTATGATACAGAACTGTTATAGCTTTAACTGGACACTCATTTACACACCTATAACATAGTGTACAATTATCTTTTTGCTCTATCCTATTATCCAGGTCTTCTAGGTTATGCATAGGACAAATTCTTACACACTTACCACAGAGTATACATTCTTCATTAATTCTTACATCACTCTTAGCAATATCTTCAATGCCTTTAAAATATATTCTTTGACTATATAATCCTGCGTACTTTGATATTAGATTAAATCCTCTTTTCCTTACAATCCCTCTTCTTATATTTGCACATGACTTTTCAATCTTCTTATTCGCTTTCCTTATATATTTCTCCATTCTCCTATCACTTGGATTTGGGAATATTGGTAGATTGCATATATTATTTGGCATATTGAAATGTTCTGCATAGATTATCTTGTAGTCAATATCCTCTAGTAGCTCAGTCAAAACCCTGGCACCATCACCTGAAAACAAGAGCTGTGTTGAGAGGATGATTATTTTCTTACCCCTCAAATACTTCTTATGTTCTGAAATAAATTCACGCATGATTATAGGCACACAAGAACCATAGGTCGGATAGGAAAAGACTATTGTGTCATTAGAGTTTATTAGTTTTTTGAAATCTATGTTCTCTTCAATTGAATAATTCTCACAACCCATTGTCTTGGAAAATTTTTCTGCTATGTATCTGCTATTGCCAGTTCCTGAAAAGTATATAGTTACCATTTTTTCTCCAATATTTTATTTACTTGTTCGACAAATTCTTTAATCGCGCTATTAATTTCAAGTAATTATTTAGCAGTATATTTAGTATTTTTCCCACTGCCTTTTTTTACAATTAGATCTTTATCTAACATTTCTCTCAATAGGTTTATTGCATAGGTTGTTCCTATATTAAGAGATTTTTCAACATCTCCACGAACGATCTCTTTTCTTTTTTCAAATAAATTTAAAATCGGTTCATATTTTACACTTTCTACATATATTGTTTGGGCATGGATATTTGGCAAGACAACACGAAAGGCTCCTTCTGCATTTTCAAACCTAGGCTGTTTATATAAGCCCTTATAGCTGCTAATTATTTTACTAATACCTGTACCATATGCCTCTATTAATTTCATCCGATAGAACAAATTAGCAAGTTTTTCATTTCTTGGTTGAGAAGCTCCCATCATGACTGCCTCAATTGATAAGCCTGATACCAAACCACCTAAAGATATAATTTCCAGACGATCAGAATAAAGGTTTATATATGTACTTCCACTGAAAGCATAGTCTCTATGGATTATAGCGTTCAACAAGGATTCACGAACAGCCTCTTCTGGATAATCTCTATCATCTGTTCTTAGTAAATCATGGAAAGTAGCTTTGGTACCATTATAGAAATCAATTGTTTTATAGGCTTGGGTTAATTGGTTAAATATAGAACCTGTAAGTTCTTTTCTATCTTTGAATATAAGCTTATCAGTCCCTTGAAAGACTGCAAACTTAATAGAATGTGTACATTGGTCAGAGATTAGTAATCCCATATTGGTAAAAATCTCATCAGAAGATATTATTCCCAAATTTTTCATTTGAATTGCTGTAAATTCTGTATCTCTTATTTTCATTTCCTCTTGTGCGCTAACGAAAGTTAACTCTTGTACAAGAGAGCGATTGGTTTCAAATGATTCACCATCAGAAATTTTAATCATCATCCTAATTGCATCCTCAGAAGCTGGTGCTGATGTTGTTCCATTTCTAACATATACTCCAGTTGGTCTCAGTCCTTTTTCTTTTAAATAGTATGGTTTTTTTATTCCTTGGTTAATTGTTATTCTAATAACCTTTTTATCTTCCTCTGTTAGTAAATCTATGTTAGTAAACATTAAAATATCAGGGCGTATACTATCCCTTAGTGAATTAGAGATTTGTTGCATAACAAAGTCCGGATTATCAACACCAATTATTTTGCTATCGTCTCGCACACCAATATAGATGCTTCCCCCGCTTGTATTAGCAAAAGCAATAATTTCTTTTTTTAAATCAGGGGTATATATTTCTTTTAATTCTACTGTTTCACTTTCAATAATATTCATAATTTTACTCCTAATATCAGTTACTATCACCATACTAACACAAGCGGTGATAGAAAGCAATATAATCATTTTGAAATGCAAACTAAAAGGACTGAGTCCAGTACAATACCGGATTCAGTCCCTAAGCGTTGCTTAATTAAACTGTCCAAGATTTGGGGTTCAGTTCACAAAATCTCAATCTCTTTTAAATTTTTCTTATATTAGATTTCTTAAGTTTTCTCTTGAAGATTCGATGATACGAAATCCCAATTAACTAAATCCCAATATTTTTCAAGATACTTAGGTCTAGCATTTCTATAGTCGATATAGTAAGCATGTTCCCAAACATCGCATGTCAATAATGGTTTCTTACCATCAGTTAATGGATTCCCTGCATTACTAGTACTGACTATTTCTAACTTCCCATCCTTGTTTTTAACTAACCAAGCCCATCCAGAGCCAAAAGTTGTAATAGCCTTTTGGCTAAACTTTTCCTTAAAAGTAGCAAATGACCCAAACTCTTGATTGATCACCTCCGCTATTTTCCCCTTTGGTTCACCCCCAGCATTTGGAGCTAAACAATTCCAATAGAAAGTATGATTAAAAACCTGTGCTGCATTATTGAATATGCCATCACTAGACTTCATAATTATTTCTTCCAATGACATATCCAAAAACTCAGTGTCGATAATCAACTTATTTAGATTGGTTACATATGTTTGATGATGTTTACCATAATGGTATTCTAAAGTCTCTTTCGAGATTATTGGCTCTAAAGCCTCCATGCTATAAGGCAATGCTGATAATTTGTGTTCCATAATTTTCCCTCCTTTATTGATATATTTTTTGTTTAATCTTAAAAAAACCCTTCCAAGGATCTTCCCCTTGAAGTCTTTTTATAGCATCCTCAATACTGATTCCATTTGGAGCCACTGTATCTAGCTCCTCCCAACTAATTGGCATTGAGACAGGAGCCCCTTTTCTAGCCCTAACTGAATAAGGTGCAACACTTGTTGCGCTTCTACCATTTCTAACCCAATCGATAAATATTTTACCCTTGCGATTCTCTTTCCTCATATTACTAGTATATCTATCAGGCCATCTTTCTTCCATAGCAATGGCAGTCATTTTGGCAAATGACTTAACAGCATTCCAATCGGCTGAAGGCTCAAGTGGAACAACAATGTGATAACCCTTACCACCACTAGTCTTAAGAAATGATTTCAAGGAAATTTCATCAAGAATTCTTTTCATATCCCGAACACCTTCACGTACTTGTTCCAGATCCATGCCTTCTTCAGGATCAAGGTCAAAAACCATCATATCAGGTGTTTCTAGCTTCTGTACTTTACTACCCCAGGTATGAAATTCTATAGTTCCCATTTGTACTAATCTAATAAGTGCCTCGGCATTCTCTAAATAGAAGTATTCTTCATTGTCCCCACTTTTTTCTTCAATTGGCATCATCTTCAGGCCTTTAATCTCTTTCAATAAATGTTTTTGATAAAAGCATTCCCCTGGAATACCATGAGGGCATCGTACAAGACTTAAAATTCGATTACCTACGTAAATCATCATACGCTTTGCAACTGTATTATAGTATTTTGCAATATCCTCTTTAGTGATACCAGAACCTTCAAACATTTCCTTATCCGGGCTACTGATTTTAATACCATTTACTGTAGCAGTTTTACGATTTGCATTTGTTTCTTCAACTTCTACATCTTCATCTTCATTTTGATAATAATTCTCTCGTATTACTTCCATAGGAGCCTTATCCATTCTCAAACCTTTGAAACTCGCCTGCCTTAATAGATTATCATTAGTCCATTCAGCAAAACTAATTTCAGCTACAAGCTTTGGACTTAGCCAAATAATTTCTTCATCAGACCGTTTTTTAGGTGCTTCTATAAAAGTGGATGTCTTTCTTTTTATATTTTCAAATTGTTTTTCTAAGTGTGTCATATTTTTTTGTGTAAATCCTGTTCCAGCTCTTCCTACATAAATCAGATCTTCTCCTTCATAAACACCAAGAAGCAGAGCACTGACCCCACTTTTCTTTTTGTTTGTCAGAGAGTACCCACCTATCACAAATTCTTGTCTGTTCCCACACTTTACTTTTAGCCAGTCACCATTTCTTGTCCCACTGTAAATAGAATTCGCTTTTTTACAAATAATGCCTTCCATACCAACTTGGCAAGCTGCTACAAAAGTATCCTTCCCAGCAATATCAATATGATTGCTATACTGTAAAATTTGAGGATTATTCTTCATTAGAGATGAGAGTTTCCCCTTCCTCTCTAAAAGAGTTTCGCCTCTAAGATCTTTTCCAGACAGTGCTAAAAGGTCAAACATGATGAAAATAGGAGTTTGACCTTTAGGGGCTTTTAGATATTCTTGAAGGGCCTGGAAATCAGTTCTGCCATTTTTGTCAAGAATGACTACTTCTCCATCTAGTACCATGGATCTGCCATCGCCCCACTTAATAAGGGCTTCAGTAATACTTTTAAACTTCAAGGAATAATCTTGACCATTTCTAGACATTAGTTGAACTTTATTCTTATTAAGATAAGCGATAATCCTATAGCCATCGTATTTGAGTTCATAAATCCAATCTTCTCCTTCAGGCACCTTATCTACAAGTTTTGCAAGTTGCACCTTAGTTTTTTCAAATGGGAGACTTATCTTGATAGCTTCTTTATTTTCTGTTATTTCATTCATTGTTCGGTTTGTACGAACACTTGTCTTATATTCCGATATGCCATCGTTATCCATAGCGTATTTATCTTTTTCCTTAATCAATAACCAATTTTTCTTGTTATCTTTATCCTGTTTAAGCCTGACTAAAGCCCATTTACCTTTTAAACGATTTCCTTTTAAAATGATTTTTAAAGAACCTTCTTCCAGTCCTTTTTCAAAGCCCTCTTGAGGTTCCCATTCCCCTTCGTCCCAGATCATAACGGTGCCACCACCGTATTCACCTTTAGGGATGGTTCCTTCAAAATCTCTATATTCTAATGGATGATTTTCAACTTCAATAGCGAGTCGCTTGTCCTTTGTATTAAAGGATGGTCCTTTGGGAATTGCCCAACTTAAGAGTACACCATCCCATTCGAGGCGAAAGTCATAATGGTCATGTGATGCAGCATGGTGCTGCATCACATATACTAACTGTTTTCCACTATTAGCTACCTTACCTTTTGGTTCAGTTGTTCTGTTAGGATCTCTTTTTTTTTGATATTCGTCTAGTTCTCTAGCCATCAATGCACTTTCTTTCTGTATAAATCAATGTTACTTCGTTGATTTTTTAGGATAGGCTTTGACACTTTTCTTCAGTAGGTCCATAATATCTATAACTTTTCCAGCAGTTTCTTTTGTCTCTTTTTCAGGTTCAATTTCATCATCAATTGCTTTGCCTTTTTTCTTGGATTTAGCTTCGATTCTTTTCATTATTGCCTGACTGAATTGATCTTTGTAGTTTTCGGGCTTCCAGTCCTCTGTCATTCCTTCGATAAGACTTTCGGCCAATTCCATTTCTTTATCAATTATTTTTATGGTTTTAGGTATTTTAAGTTGCTCCATCGCCCTAATGTCTTCATAAAAACGGATTAGATTTAAAACTAGTCCTTCGTCTTTTGTATATATAACAGCTAGATGTTCTTTTGTTCTAATAACCACACGGGCTATAGCAATCTTGCCAGTTTTTTTAAGTGCCTCACGTAGTAGAACATAGGGTTTTTCACTACCCTTTGATGGGGTCATATAGTATGGTTTTTCTAGATACATCATTGAGAGTTCACAGGTGTCGATGAATGTTTCAATAGCAACAGTTTTAGATGCTTCTGGATCTGCTTTTTCAAAATCTTCATCTGTCATTACCACATAGTCTCCGTCTTCAAACTTATATGCTTTGACAATGTTTTCCCAAGGAACTTCCTTACCAGTTACTTCGTTAACTCTTTTGTATTTAACTTTATTTTCATCTCTTGAATCAATATAGTTAAACTTTAAATCGTTACTTTCTTCCACAGTAAATAAACTAACTGGAATATTTACCAGTCCAAAAGATATTGCTCCATTCCATATGGATTTCATTAAAACACCCCTTTTCAATAACCACTTTGGATTTAAATCAATTTTACTCCTACATCAAGAATTTCACAATATAATTGGAAAATCCTGTACAATAAACCTAAAAAAGGAATGCAATTAATTTTGCATTCCTTTCATTAATTCATATATTTTACGAGTTGTATTGACGTTTTTTAATTGTCATTTTTTTATAGGTCATAGTTCCCTATATATTAAACTTCATACATTTGATCAATTTCCTTTTGAATCTCATCACTTTCAAGGAATTCATCAAAAAACATTATTTTATCAAATAAACCTGTTGGTGTAATTTCAATAATTCTGTTACAGATTGTCTCGATGAAACTATGGTCATGTGATGTAAATAACAATGTACCCTTAAAGGCAACTAAACCATTATTTAAAGCTTCAATTGACTCAAGATCCAAGTGATTTGTCGGCTCATCTAAAAGTAGGACATTGGCTTGTGACAACATTAATTTTGACAACATACATCTAACTTTCTCACCACCGGATAAGACCTTCACCTGCTTTAAAGCCTCATCACCTGAGAACAACATTTTTCCGAGGAAACCTCTAATATATTGCTCACTTGGCTCTTTTGAGTATTGTCTTAACCAGTCTATAAGATTATCCTCACTATCATTAAAGTATTCTGTGTTGTCTTTTGGCAGATACGCTCTAGAAGTTGTAACACCCCATTTAAAAGAACCTGAATCTGGTTTAATTTCTTCCGCTAAAATTTGTAATAATGTTGTTTTTGACAAATCATTTTTTCCAAGCAGAACAACCTTATCCCCTTTATCAATAATAAAACTTACATTATCCAATACTTTAACTCCATCAATTGTCTTGGTTATACCCTCAACCATCAATATATGTTCCCCTGCTTCTCTCTCTGGTGTAAAGCCTACAAATGGGTATTTTCTTGATGATGGCTGAATATCCTCAACATTGATTTTATCGAGGGCTTTCTTTCTTGATGTTGCTTGTTTTGCCTTTGATGCGTTGGAACTAAATCTATCGATGAAGCTTTGTAGCTCCTTGATTTTTTCTTCTTTTTTCTTGTTTTGGTCGTTCAGTAATCTTAATGCCAGTTGACTTGATTCATACCAGAAATCATAGTTTCCCACATATAGATTTACTTTACCATAATCTATATCCAGCATATGTGTACATATTTTATTTAAAAAGTGTCTATCATGGGATACAACAATCAAAGTATTAGGATAATCCATCAGAAATTCTTCTATCCAGGTAATGGCTCTGAAGTCCAGGTGGTTGGTAGGTTCATCCAATAGTAAATTGTCAGGGTTACCAAATAGTGCCTGAGCTAGTAGTACTTTTACTTTTTCTCCACCCAAAAGCTCGGACATTTTTTTAGCATGTATATCTTTTTTAATACCTAATCCCATCAGTAATTTTTCGGCATCGGTCTCTGCATCCCAACCATTTAGTTCTGCAAATTCGCCTTCTAGCTCTGATGATTTAATTCCGTCTTCGTTACTAAAATCTTCTTTTGCATAGAGGGCATCTTTTTCGACCATTATTTGATAAAGTCTTTTATGTCCCATAATTACTGTATCTAAAACAGTATATTCATCAAATTCATAATGATCTTGCTTTAATACTGCAAGTCTTTCACCTGGTGTCATTGATACATTTCCTGAGTTTGAATCTATTTCCCCAGAAAGTATTTTTAAAAATGTGGATTTACCAGAACCATTTGCTCCAATTACTCCATAACAATTTCCGGCTGTAAATTTTATATTTACTCCATCAAATAACTTTTGTCCTCCAAAACTTAACCCTACGTCTACTACATTTATCAATTCTATTTCTCCATTCTAAATTATCAAATCAAATACTGATTTGATTAGTTTCTCTATTAAACAATTCTATGTCCCTTACTATTCTACCCTATTTTGGACTTCTTTGCCACTGTCTTATATCTCTATTCCCAATTTTTCCATATATCTATTTGATAACCTATGGTTGCTTTTTTCCCATTGCGTACAACAGGTGTTTTTATTAGCCTTTGGTTTTCAAGGATTTTTTGTTCTATGTCTTCTTCTCTAAGATACTTAACTAGTGCTAATAGGTCCTTGTCTTTGCAGTCCTGGTCTATTAGTTTTCCGTAGCCTCCTACTGCTTGTTTGATACTAAGGAGTTCTCCTTTACTAATTGCTTTTTCTGTAATATTTATGAGTTGGTATTTAATTCCTCGTTCTTTAAAGTATCTTTCTGCTTTCTTGGTATCAAAGCATTTAGGTTTTCCAAATATCTGTATATTCATATTTATCCTCCATAATATGGTTTTACATTCAGAACGTTATAGTTAACAAATGATTAAATCAACCAAACAGGAACAGCCCAAACTTCTTTATTTATTGGTAGTAAATCATCACTCATGCAAATGATGCTACCACTTCCGTATACTTTGCCTGTTTTTTCTAAAATTGAAAAATGACGACCTGAATTATTTTTGGGGTTGGCACTCTTTTTTATTTCTATTGGTTGTAACAAACCGTTCTCTTCAATAATTAAATCTATTTCTTTTTGATCCGAATCTCGATAGTAGAATAAAGGTGCTCTTTTACCAGCATTTAAATAACTTTTTATAATTTCTGAAACTACAAAAGTTTCAAAAAAAGCTCCAGACATAGCAGAAATTTCTAAGGATTCACTTGATGTCCATCTTGTTAAATATGCACATAGTCCCGTATCCATAAAATACATATTAGGAGCTTTAACTATCCTTTTTAGTGCATTATTGAAATAAGGTTCAACAAGTACAATAATCCCTGATGTAATCAAAAGTGATAACCATTTTTTAGCGGTTGGCGAGGTTATCCCCACATCTTTTGCAAGTTCAGCATAATTGACCATTTGACTTGTTCTTGCAGCGCAGGCTGTTAAAAAACGATGAAACTGCATTTCATCTGCGACTTGAGTTAAGTCTCTAATATCACGATGAATATATGTATCTACATATGATGCATAAAATCTTTCAACACTTTGTTCATTTATAAAAAGAGCGGGCATAGAACCTTTATATATCCTTTCATATGCTTCATGTAAGTTCATTTTTTTTGCAACTTGTGATCTCGCCAACAGTCTTTTGGTATCTGTTGTATAAGGCTCATTAGGCAACTTATTTAGCTCTGAGATAGATAGTCCCTGCATTGGTAATATTCCTACCCTACCAGCGAGACTTTCACTTACATCTTTCATCATTTGAAACATTTGCGAACCTGTAAGCCAAAAGTCACCATTTGTCTTATTTTTGTCAACATGTAGTTTAATATATGGTAGTAGTTCAGGTGCATATTGTATCTCATCGATAATTATAGGTGGTTCATATCTTTGTAAAAATAATAGAGGTTCTTCTTTTGCTAGACGTCTTGCCACTGGATCATCTAGGCTGACATATTTTCTATTCTCTTCGGCGACACGTTCTAATAATGTCGTTTTACCTATCTGCCTAGGACCTGTCACCAGCAATACAGGATATGTGTTAGATACTTCTTTTACTATAGACTCTAGCGCTCTATTGATAAACATAACGACCTCCCAGTCAAGTATTTCCGTTTGATTTAAAATCTAATTTTATATTAAACGATATATTAGAAAAAAGCAAGAGAAATGCGTGTGATTTAAAGTTGTAGTTTAAATCACACGCACTATTACAAAATTTATTACATTAAAAAAGTTAAATTCAATCAGTATAGTGATTGCTTGGATCCCACTCCCATACTTCCTGAAATTTTTTAACATATTGATATCGAACAACATCTACAAGTATAACTGCACTGGTTGGTGCCTTTACAAATGATGTAAGATTAGGATGCTTTCTTGTTAATCGAGCACCCCACTCAAGAATTTCTTTTTCATTAGATAAAATTCTGGCTTTGCCAATAATCGTCAAGGCACTGATTTCATTTATGCTATCTTGATGCATTGAACGATCGTCGACCAAAATAGAAATATTCTCATCCCTATCAATTAGATTGAATTTTTCTGAATTTCTAGGGGTTACAAAAACTATATTTTTTAAATCAATGCTAGAATCGAAGGTAACCAAGGAGGCAACTGTAATTCCTTTTCCCTGTGTAGCAAGCACTGCAAAAGCTTGAGATTCTAAAAGTTTTCTTATATCATTTTCAAGTTCCCTTGCATTTTCTGCTTTTGGAGAATGCTTCTGTACATTTATTAATATTGGTTCTTCAATTTTTTTCACCATCATAATACTCCTAAACTTATCCTTAATAATATTAGAGAATAATTTATATTTCTTTAATTATATCATTCTCTTCAATAGACAGTTCCAGTTTCTTATAATTCATTTCATTTTTATTATAATAGTCTTCTTCAATGGTATAAAAAGGAATATAATGAAACTGTATTAAATACTAGCTCAAGGAGGTGTCCCTTATGCCAAGATATCAAACTGTATCATATGAAGTGCTTAAAAAAGATGGTGACTTTGAAATAAGGAGTTATGAATCATTCTTTACTGTAATTACCAATGAATCTAATATAGGTGAAACAATGGGATTCAATAAACTATTTTCTTACATCAGCGGTAATAATGCAAATAAGGAAAAAATATCAATGACAGTGCCAGTGATAAATGATTTAAGCGAAAATCATATGACAACCGAATTTGTGATGCCAAGACAATTTGCTGAGACCGGTCCACCCAATCCCGATGATCAAGGCGTTACTATTCGTAGATATGAAAAACATTTGATTGCAGCTATTACTTTTTCCGGAAATGTTGATTCTGTAAAAATTTTGAATTATAAAAATCAACTGATTGAATGGCTAGCTAAAACCCAATGGAAAACATCAGGGGATTTTCTTTTGGCAAGGTATAACTCACCATTTAGTCTTCCATTTCTTCGAAAAAATGAGATTCTAGCCATTCTTAAAGATTGATTATTATCTTAAGAAGTATAGGTACTTTGAATTTAATGCAAAATTTTCCTTGTTAAATATATTTATAGCATATAACATGCCTTTATGATCATGTTATATGCTAATTCTAAAAATTTTTTTCTTGTTACTTTTCATAATGATTTTTTTCAATTTGTTTATAAATCAGTTTTATTGTTTTTTGTCTGATACCAACAGAATGTGCAATATTCTGCCACTCTTTTACAGCATCATTTACTTCTTCAATAATTTTTTTACACTTATATGCCTTAAGGTCCATATTTTGACCACATGTAATCATATCATTTATTAAGATGTTTGATTTTTTTCCGTTAATAGTCATTTGATGAGCCTGAAGCCATTTATTTCCTGAATCACATGCAAATGTTACATCATATGCTGGAGATAATGTCCAAACTCCACTTCTATCCATCAAAAAAGAAATATTTTTTACATGATCATCTTGATTGACTGCAAGGACATTAAAGACCATTCTTCTAAATAACTGTTCTATATCACCACTTGGCAAGCCCAGTCTTCTTGCAGTTAAAGCCGCCATTTCATAACTACTTAAACCCGGCTCATTATAATCAATATGAGCAATTGCACCAAATGACTGCATATGTAGCTTTTCACCCTTTACTCGATCAAATCTCTTTGTCATAAAATGTTTCCGACGTCCTTCTTCTAGTAGCTTACACTCGCTCATAACAATCCCTGCTTTTAGTGCCATTTTGTAATACGCATACTCTATCAGTGTGTATTCTGGTATATCTTCAAGATTATGATCGCCGTTCTTCATAACACCATCAAACTTAATAAGCCAATAATCATAACCACTTCCTAGATCAACCTGCCCTGAACGTATATCATCTGTTTGTATATTGTAAGCAATGACCGCCTTGGCTCTTGCGCCACCAGCTGAAGTTCCTAGCTTTAATAGCTGCTTAAAATCAACCTCCGTCTCTGCTGATATATGAATATTTTCTTTCTCTTCTAATACAGTTGAAGCAAAGTCTACTAATCTCTCAATGTTAATCTTATCATTATTATCTTCGTTTGAGTTTATTGCAGGTATGTATTCTAGTGCACCCATTCCACGTTTTCCAGTATAACACAATCGTTCTACCACATTAAAAGACTCTGGTGTTCTGCCCTCTGTTGCAAGCCACTGGTCTATCACAGCATTTCCAAACTTATCTGGTAAAGAATCTGCAATTAGCCCAGGAACACCTTTAAAAGCTGGAGTTACCAATTCAGGAAATTCGTATACTCTATTTGATAATGGCATCATAAGCGGTGATATTTCAATACCCATGCGAAGAAAATCCTTATCATATTCAAATGACACATACTTCTTCACCTCGTCTAAATGAAAATAGCCTACTGTTGTTCCCCATAGTGTTACGGTTGCAGTATTATTCATTACTATTCATCTCCCCACTTAATATCTGTCCCTTGGTTTTTAATTGTCTTTTTTTTGGTACGATGTCTTTGTGGTATCGTCGACTTATCATTCAAATAAAACGATGGTCTTTTTTTTGGATCAGGAACGAGCATATCAAGATTGGCATCTAAGTCAAGTGCGATAAGCACCTTAATCAGATTACCAAACTGTATATCTTCGCCACTTTCCATACGGGATATACTTCTTATAGCAATGCCTGATTTATCTGATAATTCTTCTTGGGTTAATGGAAAATCAATTCTGTATGCTTTCAGTCTTGCACCAATTTCAGATAACGCGCTGCGAGAAGTTAAATATTTACCCATAACATCACCTCTTTCATGTTAGTAAAAACTTATTTACTTCAATTCTCATCTATATATAGAATAACTCAAATATGATTAAAATGCAATATAATGCATATTATCTATATATTATTCTCTTATATGCCTAATTTGACATTATTATTTCAACATAATAGAACATCAAAGTATCTACTTTTTTATCCTTACCCTGAAGAGAAAATTTTTACAATGACTAATTGTTGAATTAGCATATAATCTAATAATTATATTACATTCTATTTCAACTTTGTTTTTAAAGGCTACAAAAGAATATATTCATAATAAATGTATTGAAAGAGTATAGAAAAAGTGTTAGACTTTGTACCTAACAAGGGATTTAAAAGATGATGTGGACATTAGGTAAATATTCAGAAAACTAGAAAGGAGAAAAATCATGAAAACGATATTTCTATTATTAGCGTTACTAGTTGGCTTATTATTAGCTGCAGTTGCAACAATTAATAATGATGTTGTCACTTTGAACTATTTTTTAGGGCAGATTGACCTTCCTTTATTTATGCTGATTTTGGGTTCAGCCTTAGCTGGAGCAATGTTTATTGGCTTTTTGAGCATCTTTAGCTCTATCAATAAACATATGAAGTCTCAAGGTGATCGGGACTACAAAAAAGTGTTGGAGGAACGCGTTAAACTACTAGAGAGTGAAACAAAAGAGTTGAAAGCAGAGTTGGACAAGCAGCAGAAAGAACGTGAACAGGCCTCTGAGAAAGCTTATGCTGATTTAGAGAATGAGAATAAAAAGCTTGAAGAAGAATTAAAAATGCAACAAAAAGAACAAGAAGATATTATCATCTTGTAATTTATTTCTTTTTTGCCCGTTAAAAAGTAAAGACTTGAGAAAACCCAGATTATATGGGTGTTTTCAAGTCTTTTTGCTTTCTCAGTATTCTAGGACTTTTTATGGGGCTTTTGATTAGATTCAAGAACGCTCCTTTAAATATATAAATCTAAGCCAGTCACGACTAGCATATAGAATTCTTTCAATCTCTTGCGCTAAATTAACTCTAAGAACAAGTCTTCTGGTAACGGTTTAGAAAACAAGTAGCCTTGTGCAAAGCAACAACCCATCTGGGATGCAATTAACCGCTGCTCTTCACTTTCGATTCCTTCTGCAACCGTTGATAAACCTAAACTATGAGCGAGTTGTATCACTTGCTGCACGATGACGCGGTCCTTCTCGTTTGTT
Organism: Fusobacteriota bacterium; assembly: GCA_009773805.1. Lineage (GTDB taxonomy): Bacteria > Bacillota > TC1 > TC1 > TC1 > WTXA01. The sequence goes on along the minus strand of WTXA01000002.1, from coordinate 641,813 downwards.
ACTATTCGGTCTATATAGGATTTATCAATTTTCAAATGCGTAAATGGCAGTTTTGCTAAATAGCTCAATGAGGAATACTGAATACCAAAATCATCTAGGGCAATTGAAAAGCCCATATCTCTAAGATTATTGAGTTGAATATTCGCAAACTCGAAATCCTTAAGAAAACTATGCTCCGTAATCTCGAATTTCACCTGCGCAGTGTTAATTTGAAAATGGAACACCAATTCTTTTAGTATAGTAATTAATTCAGTTGAGGCAATAGTTTGAGCGGACAAATTGATAGATAACATCAAATCACCAAATGCTTCTTGATTCCTACTCAAAAATTCGAAGGATTTTCTCATAACCCATTCATCAAGTTTTAGAATAATGCCCGACTCCTCAGCAATTTTAATAAACTCGATGACGCTGACCTTCGGCTCACTTAACCATCGTATTAAAACTTCAGCCCCTTCCATCGCACCGCTATCAAGGTGATAGATTGGCTGATAAAATAATGAGAAGTGGTCATCACTTAAAGCTGTTAGCATCTTTGTTTCTAAATGAAAACGATGCTCCATGGCTAAGTGCAAGCTACTTTCAAAGCGTACATAGCTTCCCCTTCCCCGACGCTTGGCTTCATGAAGTGCATAATCTAGATTCCTAAACAGTACGTCTAGAAGTTCTCCATCTTGGGGAAAGACCACCGAGCTCATTGATAGTGTTGGTGTATAACTCACTTCCTTTAATTGCCATTTTTTATGAATAAAACTCTTTATATGCTCAACATCTTCTTCCATTAAGAGGTTGAGGTCCTTTGAATGAAATTTATACTTTTTATAGAGAATGAAATCATCTCCAGACCATCTATACACTTGCATGTCAGGGCAGCATTTTTTTAACATTTCTGCTAATCGCTTTAAGAAAAAATCTCCATAACTATGTCCATGTAAATCGTTTAAGGCATTAAATTGATCAATATCCATATAAAAAAGTGCGAAATCATCTCCCGCTGCAATATAGGTCTCAATATCTTTTTCAAAAGCAATCCGATTACTTAAACCTGTTAGTGGATCTTCATAAGCTAAGCTCATGGCTTTTAGTTCGTGTTCTCTCTCTTTTGTTATGTCTATACCAAAAGAAGCAATGTACGTGCCCGATGCCTCAACACCATCTACTATAGAATTATTCCATAGAGTATGAGCAACTGTTCCATCTTCTCTAAGTATCTTGTTTTCGATATTATTGATATTATGACCTTTCTTTAAAGCGTTAATCATTGCTTCTAGCATTGGTTTTTCTGATTCTTCCACATAAAAATCAAGCCAACGTTTACCGACTAACTCTTTTAACTCACGACCTACTAACTTAAGATAATAGGAGTTGGCATCTATTACGATTCCCTCTGTATTCCAAATGACAATAGCTACTTGAGAATGGTCAAGAACCGTATCGATAAACCTTTGTTTATCTAATAAATGACCAATTTTTTCTTTTAATTCTTCTTCTAAAGCAATAGATTCATCATATGCAGCCTCGAGTTTTTGATGCTGCATAAGGAGTTTTTGATCGAGTTCTAAAATATGTCTGTAATCTAATTTCACTAAAAAAAAGAGTGCACAGGAAGTTAACGTCACATAAAACCACCCTTTATAAGTCTGCATTGTGGCATAGTTAACTGAGTCTTGAACGAATAGCGCTAATAACTGATCTGAGAAAAGTATCCAAAGAAAACCAAAAATTGCATAACTAATAACTGTTCTCCATGGCTTCTTTGTTAGTTCAGAGTTGTTAATCGTATAAGTTTTAACATCTGGTTTAAAAAGTGGCATCCTATCCTCCGATAATCTTGGTTTGACACGCAAAACATTCTTTTTAATTACATACCCATTTTAAAGAGAAATTTTGCTGCCCTTACACCCAAATATCTCAGCATTACTATCTCAATTCTACCCCTATAGTAAGATTTCCACAATGGTTAATACATTATTTTGTAAATGACTCCTTTGTTCTCTGATTCATTTTCAAATTGGGTGAAAATATTATCAATAATTGTGAATTAATCTATTTTCAACTCATCTAAGAATGATTTAATCAACAATCTTTTGATTGGCTTTCCATGACCAGGGTAAAGGTTATTGATATCCAACTTTTTCAGTTTATATATACTTTCGTTAAAGTCTTCAAATTGTAAATTAAGTCACCGCAAAATAAATCACCTTCGTTTGTCAGTACACCAATAGATCCTTTTGAGTGCCCCGGAAGATGAATTACCTTTGCAGATAAACCAAACTCGGCGAGATTTTGTCCGTCCTGTAAGTAAATGTCAGGCTTAAACGTGTCAAAAACACTATTCTTACCGAAAGCAAGAGTGACTAATCTGAAAGTAAAAGATATTTTATCAGGTTTTGACTTCCGATTCCACGACATATCCCCATTTTCAACCATCATAGAATCCTCAAAGTGCACTGCAATTTTCACACCATAATTTTCTCTAAGGAACTTACAATTTCCAGCATGATCTGAATCGCCATGAGTTAAAATTACAAGCTTTAACTTTTTAGGTACTTCTCCGGGCTTATTGAGTGCTTTTTTCAACACTTCATCAAGAAACATACATTTTGCGGAAAATCCGGTATCTATAAGCACAAAGCCATCATCTGCTTCGAGCAAATAACAGTTCACCCCACCTACATCGATTATTTCTATACCTTTTGACATGGCTTTTTCTCCTTCCATTTGTCTACTCAACCCTCTCGCATTACGGAGTTGCAATTCACCAAAAAACGAAGTTTCCGGACATTGCACCCTCCGGCGTTACAGTCGAGAATTGGTTCAATGTTCCGAAAACCCTTTGTTTTCAAACACTTTCGGCCTCTTACTTCTACTTTCTTGACATCAAGACAACAGTCTCAACATGCCCAGTCCAAGGAAACATATCAACACACTCCACAACAGACACAACAAAACCACCCTCAACCAGCCTTGCAACATCACGGACCATCTTACCAAGACCACAACCAACATAAACAACCCGCTCAACATTAGAATAAATAATACTCTCAATAACAAAAGGATCAACACCACCACGAGGAGGATCCAAAATAACAACACCCTCTTCAACAAACATAGAAGAAGAAATAACATCCTCAACCCTACCAGCAGTAAAAGAAAAATCAGACAAACCATTACGCTCAGCATTTTTACGAGCAAGCACAACAGCCTCCTCAAAAACCTCATAACCCCTGACCTTAGCCCCAGCCTTACCTAAATGAACACCAAGACTACCAACACCACAACACAAATCATATATGGTAGATGATGAAACATCCCCCACAAACTTCTCCACAATACTAAACAAAGAAGAAGCCCCCTCCAAATTCACCTGAAAAAACGAACCAGAAGAAACCTCAAAAACACTACCATCTATACTAAACTCAATATTACCCTTAAGCGTAGAAAACTCACTTTTCAAATCACACAACAACAAATCAAGATTATCACCCTGTCCACATTCTAAATTAATCTGAAAATCCTGACCATTAGATCTAAGCATAATCCTATCAGGAAAAACATTATACTCCCCAGCAAGTTCCTCAATCCTACCCTTAATCTCAATAAAAAAATCAGGAACAAGCAAACACTCAACAATAGGAACAAAACTATTAGACCCCTTCCTATAAAAACCAAGCTTATACTCACCATCAATAAAAAAACCATGAAAAACAACCTTGTTTCTATACTTCAATCTATTTTGCATCCCTACTATAGAAGGAGTATCAATACTTATTTTGCCGATTTTAGAAAAAGCATGCCTAACCCAATTAGTCTTATAGCTAAGACCCTCATCATAATCAACATGCTGCAAGGAACAACCACCACAAGTACCATAATGCATACAAAAAGGAGTAGCCCTCATATCACTTTTACTAGAATAGGCAATAACCTCACCTTGATCAAATTTCTTCTTACTATGAGTTATTCTAATATTAACCAACTCACCAGGTAAAGCATCCTTAACAAAAACAACCTTACCATCATGCCTTGTAACACCATTTCCCTCTTCAGTTATATCAGTAATCATCAAATTCTTAATCATCATAATACCCACTCCTAAAATATTTCCTTAATAGACATTATATCATTAACTATATAAAGAGGGTGAGAATAAATATATCCTCACCCTCATAATCTACAATTATTTAAAAATTTCTATATCCATCAACTTTTGGATTACAACTTTAAGAATTTCAATAAACAAGATACCCACGGACATATACACTAGGTACATATATACCGGTAATTCTTGAAACACCTCAAGTATCAACTCACAATAAATTAGAATACCAAATAAAATTACTAAAAAAGTACTAACATACCTCCACCAATTTTCTCTCTTAAATATCTGATAAACTAGATAACACGAAGCCAATACTACTATGAATAGCAAAACCAACTTATACACATCAACCTGATTATTGCTCATCCAAGTAGAAATGAACTCCTTTTTCTTGATAATTACGTGATGATTAACACCTACCTTCTTCCCACTTAAATCATCAAGAAAAAAAATACCAAACCCACCTAATATTTGTAACAAGGATAGAAAACCAAGGATTACATAAACTACCTTCTTTTTCATATCGTTTCCCTTCACCTATTTTCCAGTTACTGACTTCTCACCAGCTAGAGACCAGCCTACCCAGCCATCGGCAAATAGTGAAACATCATCATAACCAAGAACTAAAGCATCCCATAAAATCTCAGCTGCTCTATAACCACCACCACAATAAAATGATAGATGCTTACTAGTATCAACACCAGCTTTTTTCCACATAGCTTCAATTTCATAGCCATTTCTCATAGTAGTATCTAAACTCCTATAGTACAACATAGAACTAGAATTACCTGCCCCGGCATAGCCAAAAACAGCACCTTCAATACGACCAGCTTTATCATAATAGCTATAACCTGAAGTTTCACCTCTATATTCTTCTATAGTCCTATTATCAACTAACATAAATTTATCATCACTCAATTTAGACTTCACTTCAGAAACAGTATCAATAAGATCTGAGTTTTTTGGAGAAGTTGTTCCAAAGTCTTTAATTGCTACGCCTTTGTTAGACTTGGTTTCCATATCGAATCCTGCATCACTCCAACTTGAAGCACCACCACTCATCACATATACATCTTCAACTCCAAGATATTTTAAAATTATAGCATAACGAGTAGCAAATATTGGATCACCTGTTACAACAACAGTACTCTCAATACTTATACCTTGTGATTTAGCCAATTCAAATAAGACACTATCTTTTTCTAAAAGATAAACATTATCCTCATCATCAAAGCTGTCACTATTCACATGAATTGCCCCTGGCACATGACCTTTTAGATAGCCTGACTCTTCTTCTTTTCCCCAGCTAACTTCAACAATCTTCAAATCATCTACCTTACCAATTTCTTCAACAGCTTTATTATCAATTAGGTTTTTCACCACTACTGGCGGGAGATAAAGCTTGTAGTTTTTATAAGAGACTAATTTCTCTTCCCACTTATTTAAATCAAAAACCTTGATGTCTTTGACACCTTGGCTTGTTAGATAATCTGCTATAGCTACCGCATCTTTACCATTTTCATCATAGACTACAACTTTACTATCTTTTTCAATACCCTTGTTTTTCATGTATTGTTTTAGTTGTTCGTCTCTTGTCATTCCGTCTAGGTTTTCTTTATCATTATAGGTTACAGTTAGCCAATTGGCTGAAAAATCTGTTGCCCCTTCTATATGACCACCTTTTGTATTTTTTTCTGTAGACCAGCCTGCATAAGCTTCATTGGCTCTTGCATCCACTACAATATCAGCTGCTTTAACTTCTTCTAGAGTAGCACTATTATAGTTACCTATTTTTTTAGCATCTTTATTGCAACCTACTACTAAGAACGACAACATTAGTAAGCAAGTCAACATAATCCATAAACTCTTTTTCATAATATATAGCCTCCCTTTTATTTCACTATTCCTTATTATATAAAATATTCATAGAGAATAGATGGAATAGAAATACTTTTTATTTAGTTTATTTTTATATTAGATTTACTTATGTATTGAATAAACAAAAAGGATTAAATCAAAATTACATCTTGATTTAATCCTTAATTAGTCTACTATTATCCAATTATTCTATTCGTTTTTTGTAACTGTTGTTCCTAAATTAATCATAGTATCTTCTAGGTCAATTATCATATTGCCTATTTCCTCGAATCTATCTTGCTTTATGCCCTTGTCTAGAACAACATTAGCATTATTGACTACAGAATCAAAATCACTTTGGATTTTTTCTAGTTTATGTCTCAACCTGATAATATCTTTACATCTTGCTTTCTTTTCTACTATTATATCAGCTGGTTCTCCCTCATCTGTTGCCAAGTCAAACTCTGAAACCTCATTAATTACCTGAACAACATGATTCAGTTCTGCTTTTATTCTCTCAGCAAAAGCAATCTTTGATTCATCCTCTCCATGCACTAAGAAAACTTTCTTAGGAAATGTCTTGAAAGAAGATATCCATTCAAATAAGCCATCCTTGTCTGCATGCCCAGAGAAGCCTTCTAAACTATATACTTCTGCCTTAATCTTTATCTTATCACCAAATATATAAACATCCTTTATACCTTCTACTAGGGATCTACCAAGTGTACCGGCTGCTTGATAGCCAACAATAACCACACTTGAGGTATCCTTCCATAAATGGTGCTTTAGATGATGCTTAATTCTACCAGCTTCTGCCATCCCACTTGAAGCAATTATTATCTTTGGTTCGTTATTGAAGTTTAACTCCTTGGAGTCTTTGCTTTCTCTTACAAATACTAAGTTTTTAAAATCCAAAGGGTTATCTCCTGATAGTATATAGTTTCTTGTTTCTTCATCAAAGTCCTGGGCATTTCTTCTAAATATTTCTGTGGCACTTATAGCAAGTGGACTATCTATATATACTTTAATTTTTTCTAGTATTTCTTTGAATTCATCATTATGTTCGTAGTACATATTTAGTTGGTAGATTAGTTCTTGGGTCCTTCCTACTGCAAAGGATGGTATAACTACAGTTCCCCCTCTTTTGATGGTTTTGACGATTATATTAATAAATTCCTCTAAGCTTTCTTCAATTGTTTCGTGTTTTCTATTACCGTAGGTTGCTTCCATGATCAAATAATCTGCTTCTTCTATATATACTGGGTCGTTAAGAATAGGTTTGTTTTTCATACCCAAGTCTCCTGAGAATACTAATTTATTTACCTTACCGTCTTCTTCTACCCATATTTCTACTATAGCCGAACCTAGTATATGCCCAGCGTCTCTAAATCTGAACTTTATACTATCATCAATTTGAATATTTTGTTCGTAGAGGTATGGTTCTATTTGTTTTAGGGCTCTTGTTGCATCTTCCATTGTATAGAGTGGTTCAACAAGTGGTCTAGCTAGTCTTTGGGCTTTTTTATTGTCCCATTGGGCTTCTCTTTCTTGAATGTAGCCACTGTCTTTTAGCATGATATCTACTAAATCTGCGGTAGCATTAGTGCAGTATATCTTTCCCTTAAATCCTTTTTTGACTAATAGTGGTATTCTTCCTGAGTGATCTATGTGTGCGTGACTAAGTATCATAAAATCTATTGTAGCTGGATCAAAGCCGAATTCTTCACGATTTTGACTTTCTATAGTTTTATTCCCTTGATATAGTCCACAGTCTATTATGAATTTATGTGTTTTGGTTGTTATGAGGTAGCATGATCCTGTTACTGATGTTGCTGCCCCTAGGAATTTTATTTTCATAAGTCATCCTCCTTGAAAATTATTGTGTTGTCTTCATTCTATCATATTTATTACTTATATTGTATATTGCATGAGACTATAAAAGATTTTACAACTACTTAACACAAAAATAATTTAAATTTAATATCCATGTATTACCATTATATGAGATGAAGAAGATAGATCATAGAAACTCGGAAAGTGGGAAAAATGAAAGAGCAAAGAAAAGAGGCACTAGAATATATTATTAATAAAAAACAGATAAAAACAGTATTTCAACCAATCATTTCAATTAGGGACGGTGTAATTCTTGGTTATGAGGCTCTAAGCAGAATTACTTGTGATAGTGAGATTAATAATCCTGAAGATTTGTTTAAAATTGCAAGAGAATTTAATTATCTGTGGGACTTAGAACTTTTATGCAGAACTAAAGCTCTTGAATCAGCCTACAAATTTATGATTCCACCATTTAATAAAAAATTATTTATTAACGTTAATCCAAATATAATGCACGATGAATCCTTTAAAAAAGGATTCACAAAAGAGTTCTTAAAACAATATACAATCATTCCTCAAAATATTATTTTCGAAATTACTGAACGTAATGTTATAGAAGACTTAATTGGTTTTAAATCTACTGTTAGTCATTACAAGAGTCAAGAATACAATATAGCTATCGATGATGTTGGATCAGGATATTCAGGACTAAATCTCATAAGTGATGTTGCTCCAGATTATATAAAACTTGACATGTTACTTATACGCAATATACATATTGATAAAATCAAATATGCATTAGTAAAAGGAATGGTTGAATTTTCTAAAGCTTCGAATATAAAACTCATCGCCGAAGGTATTGAAACCTATGAGGAGTTAGAAACAATTATAAACCTTGGCGTTCAATACGGACAAGGATACTTTATACAAAAGCCAGACTCAGTTGTTAAAGAAATATCTAACGATGTCTTGCAGGCTATATTAGATATAAATATTAAAAAAAATCAATCAGAACGTGATTGTATTTTTAATACCTCTATTCGAAACTTATGTGAAACAACAGAGATTATTTCACCAAATGTTACCATACCTAAAGTTTACGATATCATGAAGAAAAATCCTGGTTGTTTTGGATTATGCATTATAGATAATGATGTTCCTATAGGCATTATTACTAAAGATAAATTAACTTTATGCTTAAGCGGGCAATATGGTTATACCTTAAATCAAAATAAGCCGATATCAGTAATTATGGATACAAATTTCTTGTCTGTTGATTGCAAGACACCTGTAAATATTGTTGCTTCAATAGCGATGTCAAGACCAACCGAAAAGATTTATGACTTTATTGTCGTTACCGAAGATAATAAATATCTGGGAACAGTAACAATAAAAAACTTACTGCAAAAATCGATTGAGATTGAAATTTCAACTGCAAAGCATCAGAATCCATTATCTGGCTTACCAGGTAATTTAATGATTGAACATAAGCTTAATCATTATATAGATAGTAATAGCAAATTTAGCGCAGCATATCTCGATATTGATAATTTTAAGGCTTATAACGATATTTATGGATTCGAAAACGGTGACTTGGTTATAAAGCTATTATCAGATATTTTGAGAAATAATATATCTTATGATCAATTTGTTGGCCATGTCGGCGGAGATGATTTCTTGGTTATTTTAGAAGATCATAAAACAGAGAATGACTTTATTAATATTGTAAGACAATTTGAATCTGAGGTCTTAGCCTTCTATAATCAAAAGGATATACAAAATGGTTATATTACCACTAGAAACAGAAGTGGAAAAATTGAAAGGTTTCCATTAATAACCCTTACTGTAGCCGTTATAAACAATAGGTCGCAAACTTTTAATAATGCGGTTGAAATATCTTCAATACTGGCAGGTTTGAAAATAAGCATAAAGAGAAACAAGAGTAAAAAAGTAGGCTTATCCAAGATTCAATAAACTATTTTAATTTGTATCTACGATTCTTATTCGATCCTACTATTTCAATTTTTCCAGCACTATTTAATTCAAACAATATGTTTTTCATTCTAGATTTCTTCACATCTATCAAAACTATTAAGTCTTCTAACTTATACTCCATATCAAATATCATATGATTCAAAATAATAAAGTAATTTTCTTGTGTTTTTATCGTCACTTTTTTATCGCCACTTTTTATCGCCACTTTTTTATCGCCACTTTTTATCGCCACTTTTTTGTAATTCAAGTTATTAAGCATTATTAAGAACGAATTATTATCCGAATAGAATTCTGGAACATTCTTATCAGAATATTTCAATTGAATTTTATAGTCTCCTAATATTTTTTTAAATCCACTACCTCTACGGTCCATCAATTTCAAACGATTAAAAATATCTGCAATAACCGGATTTCTTCTACGTGATGATATATTCATTAAATCCAAATCTTGAACCTTACTACCATCTACCATTCCACCTGGAGAAAATATTTCAATCCTATCATCAAACATATCTACATGCACCTCACTACCAACTTCAAGATAATTTCTATGAATCAATGCATTAACTAAAGATTCCAGTAGTGGTCTTTCCGGATAATCTGGCATTTCCACTCTTCCTTCTGATACCTTTTTCCATTGTACTTTTGAATTATTTTTCATAAAATCCAAGCCATCTTGCAATAGATTAATAAGTCCACCAGAAAACTCCTTATCATCTATGGCATCTATAACTCCAGGTGCCTTATCCAAGCCATTCCACCTAGTACAAAAAAGCCTTGAATGCCTTATAGGGGATTCATCTGCCAATAAAGCACCCGCATTTGTTAAATTATTTTCTTCATCAACAATACCAAATGATTTAAAATCAGCATCTTCAAAAGAATTTCCATTTCTCTGCTTATATGTTGCTTTAAGCTTTGAGAATGAATAATCGTTAAAATTATATTTTGATTTTAAACTATCAAATGAAGCAATCGTCCCTCTAAGTACTAACTCTTTCATCTTCGCTCTATCTGCAGGCACACTTTCATTTCCTATACGATGATATGCTATTTTCATACCGTCCCCAATATAGTAATATGGTGTTTCATCCCCAGGTATTACCTTTAGTGAAATGATTTTCTCCTTATTCTCTGTTTTATGAAAACTCAAACTGAAATTTGGTATTGGATCTAATTTAGCTTTTATTTGCTCACTTATAATTTCTGCATCATTTTCTGCATTCTCTAGACCTAAAATCCTATTATCCTCAGAAATTCCAAAAACAAGCACACCACCTAATCCATTAGCAAATGCACTAATACTTTTACACCAACTTTTTGGTCTCTTCTTTTCAAGTTTTTGCTTTTTATCATACTCAGTCGTTTCCCCAATCAAATCATATATATCCACGTATTACCCCCTAATACATATTTCACCAACTTAACCCTTAATCCTTTTTATACTTAATAAGTTAACATCCTCATCTATACCTACCTTACCATCCCACTAGGCAACAACAAATCCAAAGACCTACCCTTAGGTACCCTATTATCCTCCAACAACACACCAAAAGATAAAGAACCCCTACCATACCTATCACGAACAGAAGATAAAACATCACCAATCCTATCATACCTATCCATACGAGCAACACTACCAACCAAATCCAACTGAACCCCAGCCACAACCTCACTCACCAAATCAATACCCCTAATAGTAACCGCCCTCACAGGAAAAGCCCACAAATACTTATCCCTAAACAAACGCCTACTAGCATCAGCCAACACAGAAGGACAAGAAGAAGGAAACTCCAACCTACACTGAAAACTAAAAAAAGCCAAAGACGAATCCCTAATAGTAACCTCAACACCCCTGGCCCTAACACCAAACTTTCCCATCCTATAACCAACATCCAAAGCCAACTCCAACATCACCCCAAAAATAGCCTCCTCACCAACCACATCCTCCACCAAAGTAGTCCCATGACCAACACTCTTAACCGGAGCATGCTCACCAAAACCAGCAACCCTAGAAACATCCAACCCACAAGCATAAACAAACAAATACCACCCATTCTTACCAAACTTACTCCGAAGAAAATCCTCACCAACCCTAGCCAAATCACCAATAGTATAAATACCATACCAAGCCAGCTTCTTCCTCGTAGCATAACCAACACCCAACAAAGTACCAACCGGCAAGGGCCACAACAACTCCCTGAAATTATCCTCCCAAACTTCACTAATCTCATCCCTACCAGCCAAATCAGAACACAACTTAGCAAAAATCTTATTAAAACTAACCCCTACAGAAACACTAACACCAAGTTCAGACTTAATCCGCTCCTTAACCATATAGGCAACATCAATAGGACTACCAAATAACCCCTCAGTACCAGTAATATCTAACCAACACTCATCAATACCATAAGCCTCCACCTTATCTGTGAAACTATTATAGATCTCCCTAGCTTCGTTGGAAATAAGAAGATACTCCTCAAAATGAGGAGGCACCACCACCAAAGCAGGACACTTAGCAATAGCATCATAAAGAGTCTCCCCAGTCCTTATACCAAACTTTTTAGCCTCATAGGACTTAGCCAGCACTATACCATGTCTTTCCATCTTACTACCACCTACAACCACAGGCTTACCAGACAGTTCAGGATTCATCTTCACCTCAACACTAGCGTAAAAATTATTCATATCACAATGTAAAATTGCCCTTTTCATCTTAGTACTCCTCATCTAATACGAACGATAATTCGTAATGATATACCCAATTATATGACGAACCAACTTTCGTGTCAATGGAAAGCATTCAAAAAAAGGACTAAAGGAAAAATTTCCCTTTAGTCTTTTTAAAATTAATATTAATAAACTCATTATTTAATTAATTTAATTATTTATTAAAAATTCTCCTAAACAAAGCCAACGGATTTTTCTTCGTTGGCAGAACCTTACCACCAGTCTTTGGTAAAAATTCACTTAAATTCTTATTTATAATCTCATCAGTTATCTTAGCTGCACTAATCACATATTCCTCACAGGTAATTTTGTGCTCAGCAGAGTTCCATTTAACATCCTTAGTTAACACTCTACAACATATCGCCTTATTAGCCTCCTTGAACCTCCTATGCAATTCATTAACAGCTAAATAAACTATCCGCTCAGACTCGTACACCTTATTACGACCCGCTATCAAACCAAGTATCATAACACCACTAGCAACCGATCCACAAGTACAACCTGACTCACCAAGTCCAGATCCAAACCCAGTTGAAATTTTATAAAAATTTTCTGGAAGACCAAGTTGATATACTTCATTGAAGGCTTTAAAAATAGCCTCACTACAATATAGCCCATTACGAAAATAACGAAGAGATAAGTCTACAGCCGGAGAAAATTCAGAATTTTCAAGCACCTTTTCTTGTTCTGAATTCAAATTTAGATTATCCTTCTTGCTGTCAAAATCATCAAATAACCATGTACTTAAATACCTTTCGCCAGAGTCTGGAAATACTGTTACAATCCTTTGCCCCTTATGTTCTGGCCGTTTTGCAACCTCAAGCGCAGCCCACATAGCAGCTGCTGATGAAATACCTGCCAGAATTCCTTCTTTACTTGATAGTTCTCTAGCCGTCTCTCCTGCATCTTCATCCTTTACAGTTATGATTTCATCAATAATACTCATATCTAATATTGAAGGTATAAATCCTGCTCCAATTCCTTGCAGTTTGTGGGGTGCTGCAAGGCCACCAGATAATACAGCTGATTTAAAAGGCTCAACAGCAATAATTTTTATATTCGGATTTTTCTCTTTTAGTATCTGCCCAACTCCAGTTATAGTCCCACCAGTTCCTACTCCAGCAATAAACACATCAATCTTTCCATCAGTATCTCTCCAAATTTCCTCTGCTGTAGTCTTCCTATGTATCTCTGGGTTATTAGGATTCTCAAATTGTTGTGGAATATATGAATTAGGAATTAATTTTGCTAATTCTTGTGCTTTTTTTACCGCTCCATCCATACCACCATAAGCTTCAGTCAAAACAACTTCTGCACCTAGTACATGAAGAATCTTTCTACGCTCAATACTCATAGTTTCAGGCATTGTTAAAATAAGCTTATAACCCTTTATCGCACTAACAAAAGCTAAGCCAATACCTGTATTTCCACTAGTTGGCTCAATTAGAGTATCTCCCGGTTTTATTAAACCGGCCTTTTCAGCCCCATCTATCATTGAAAAACCTACTCGGTCTTTCACACTTGAAAGAGGATTATACATTTCAAGCTTTGCAACAATCTCAGCTTCTGTTGAATTCATCCTACCAATCTTTACTAAAGGTGTGTTACCTATTAATTTCGTCAAATCATCTGCGATTTTCATAAATATTTCTCCATTCTAATTAATTGTTAACCATAAATAAAGTTACAAATGCAACTACTATTTAAATAGTAGTTGCATTAATATTTTTATTAAACTTACTATCTTAATCCGTCCAAATTGCTATAGATAATTAATATAGTTTTAAATTTTCTAACACTTTTTTATCAATACTTTGATCAGTACCAGCCCAGGCACTAAAACTCACATTATAGTTTCTTGCCTTTGTATAACCCGCTGCTCTTAAAGCAATAGTTGTAAAACCAGAACGAATACCACCTGTGCAATAAACAATCACTTCCTCATCAGTCTCATACCCAAGAGCCTCTACTCTCGCCCTAATCTGAGCAGGTGATAACAATGTACCATCAGCATTATAGAAATCCTTGAACCAGACATGTTTTGAATTTGGAATACGACCATTGGTTTTTTCTCCATAATTCTTTTTACCAGCATACTCTCCATCTTCTCTTGCATCTAGAATATTAACCTTATCTAAATTAGCTGCTACATATTCAGTTTCAACAATTAAACTTTCATCAGGCTTAGCTGTAGGTCCTGCAACTGCCACAATCTTTGTTTCATCTTTGCTGATTTCTCCACCAGCATCTTGCCAAGCTTTAATACCACCATTTAAAATATATGTATTAGTCAAGCCGAACACACGTAATGTCCACAACTGACGACCTTCTTCACCCCATCCAGCTTGAGTATCCGTATAGATAACAACTGGTTTAGATCCATCAATACCTAAATCACCAAAAATCTTCGATAATTCAGCAAATGGTTTAATACGAGCCCAATCTCCACTGTCTTGCTTAACTTTAACATCCGACCACTCTTGCCAAGTTGCACGAACCGCATTAGGTAGATGTCCTTTGTCATATGCTTCTTTAGAGCGAGCATCTAAAACAATAACCTCATCATAATCAGCCTTTAACTTCTCAGCAGAATAGACATAACTATCAAACAATTTACTATCCCCAGGTAATTCCTTAATATCTTTTGGTGCTGAAAGCACTTGAGCATTATTATCCCCAGTTCTAATTGATCTAGTATTATTATCACTATCAATTACTGATCCTCTATTTCCGAAAGTTATATAACCTATTACTGCAGCTATGATTACTACTAAAATAATTATAATTACTGATATAAATTTTTTCTTATTCATTTTTTCCTCCTTGATATTCAATTATTTTAAACTAAATTTTTATTTCCTACTTGAACAATTAGCAACTATAACATCGTACTGAATATTCAAGTTCCAAGGTGTCAACGACTCCTTTAACTTTAAACTCTATCATAAAAACACCCCATTCCCCTCATTACTCTTATTTCATATATGAATAATATGAAATCCAATAAATATATATTAACATTGTTCCAGGAGAGTGTCAATTGATTTTCAAATATTTATACTATAAATTCTATATGATTACTAGGAATTATTGTTTTATCTTTATGATAACGGCATAAAAAATAACTACCCTGTTAACACAAAGTAGTTATAATAACAAAACAATGTATATACATACGATATTTTGTTTATGTACTATCAACTATATGAAGAACAATCTTTCCTGTCAGTTACCTTTCCCGCTATATCTTCGTAAAAGAATAATAATCAATATCACAATTGCAGTAAGAACAAAAAAATTAAAAAGTTGCCATAATAAATCAATAAAATCAAAATTCATTACATTCTCCTCATCCCTACATTAAAGGTGTTATTTTTTTATTTGTAGTTGTGTCATATGAATATATTTTAATCAAACCATTAATAATTAAATAATAGTCTGTATGATAACTAGCACCAATGTTAGCTGATGATTTTGAATAACTTATTGAACTCCAAGAATTATTTAAACTAACTTCTAACCCAAGGGTAATTCCTGTATGTGTAATCCACGGCTTTCCAACATAGGTAAATCTGCTATAACCATAAATATCTGTATAATATGTACCTCTGGCATTTATTTGTATTGAAGAAAATCCCGCCTGTTCAACGTGAACCCTATAGTTTCTCGTATAAGTATACAAAGATGTTGAATAAGCTAGTGGTTCCTCTATTATTTTATCATCCTTATATGCTATATATCTAGCAGCATCTTCATCTGATTCGAATGCTAGTAATTTCATCCCTTTGGGCACTCGGTCTTTTTTTACTATCTCTACTCTTCCACCATTAACTCCATTTTTTTCTAATGAACCTAGCAAATTATCCGATTTATCATTCATTGATTCTTCAGAAAGTTCTTCCACTCCCAAAACATCTACATGTATATTTAACTCTTCCTTGATCTTAGATTCCAGATTATCTTGTTTCGAATTGCTTGCTAACAAAAAACTTGACGAAAACAGAAAGAAAAACATAGATATAATAATAATTTCCAAAATTACATTTTTTTTCATAACCAACCTCCCATTGAAAAGTATTTCCATAATTTACATACCTATAATACAATTTATAATGGATAATGTCAACTATAAATATGATATGTATTCATTTATTATTGATATTTGCAGTCTAAACAAGAGAGTAGGTGATTGCTATTTTACAGGAATCACTGAAAAACAGCGAACAAAATCTTGACAACATCAACTTATAAAGTCAACTGCATTAAAAGAAGAATAATCTCCCAAAAATCAAGATTCAATGAATTCACCACCCTTCCTTAACATTCATAATTGACAAGAATAATATATGGATATATAATATGGGTAGATAGTAACCACTTAATGGTTATGCAATAAGACAATTACTGTATTTAGTAATCATCCTGGTACAACAGGGTGATTACTTTTTTGTATCTATTATAGACACTACTAACATGGTATATAAAATCACTATATATAATGACTCATATATTCCCATTAGCAACACCTCCTTTCCTCAATCTTTCGATTTTAAAAAAGATAATGCATAACCACTCTGTATTAAACTATCTACACCATATATCGGATAAACGAATAAACGTTCATCCATAATAATATTCTAATACTTTATATGTATGTAGTCAATATTTTTTCAATTTATTATTGATTTATTTCACAGTAGGATATATAATATTAATTGTAATCACTCTGTTGCATGGTGTATAACTAATGTAGCATACAAGATCATTAAATCTAATGACTCAAAGTAATCACCCTATACTAGTGGGGTGATTACTTTTTCCATTAATAATACAAAAACATCCTTGACAACATTGCTATAAAAAGATAAACTAAACATAACGAAATATCGTTCATATAAAGGAGAATAGAAAATGCTATTTGGAGATACACTAAAAGACCTAAGAAAACAACAAGGACTAAGCCAGAAGGAACTGGCCGAAGAGGTAGGAGTAACAACACGCTCCATCCAGAACTATGAAAGCAACAACAGACACCCAAAGGACGTAGCCATACTATCAAGACTGGCTAGAGCCCTAAGAACAAGTATGACTGCCCTGATGTCCAGTCAGGATTTTAAACCTGCCGACCTACTAATATTAGAAATACAAGCACTATTTGCAGGAGGAGAACTAGGAGAAGAAGACAAAGAAGCAGTGTTCCAAGCTATAACTGAAGCCTACATAGACGCAAAGGAAAAGAACAAGAAATATAGGAACAAATAATGAAAAAAGAACAAAAAATATTCAAAATGGTAGAGACACTTTTAAAAAAATATGACACCAGAGATCCCTTCGCACTAGCTAAGGAACTTGGTGTCAATATAATATTTCGAGATGACTTTTTAAACCTAAAAGGAATGTACAAGGTCATCTTAAGAAACCGCTACATCTTTATCAATAGCAACCTACCCTTAGAGATGCAGCACCTAGTATGCGCCCATGAACTAGGACATGATCTACTACATAGAATATATCTAAAAAGCAGCATCTTCCAAGAATTCGTTCTTTACGATATGAAATCAAAACCAGAATATGAAGCCAACATATTTGCCAGCGAGCTACTTCTAGATGATGAAGTAGTCTATACCTGTTTCAAAGAGGGCTTTGATGTCTACCAAGTAGCAAGTATGCTTGGAGTAGACATCAATCTCTTACTTATCAAAGTAAACGAACTCTACAAAAGAAAAGAAAACCTAAAGACCTTTGGTCTGCCTAAAAGCAACTTTCTTAAATAGCCAATTCTAGAACACATCGATTAAAGCTAGGGTCACCTTGTCCATACTTAGCCAAGCCAGCCAAAATAACCTCAACCTCAGCTTGACCCATATCATAATCACTAAAACTAGTCTTAACTTCCAAACTCTCAAAAAACTCCCTTAGTCTATCAATAATCCTATCAATAGTCTCATCCTCATCACTAGCCGCACCAACTATATCAAAAACACGCTCGCCAAACTGCAATATTTTAGCCCTTTTTTCATCTCTGGCAACAGACCACAAAGCAGGCATAACAACTGCCAAACTCTTACCATGATCAAAACCAAAACTAGCAGTCAACTGATGACCTAACATATGACCTCTCCAATCCTCAGGGGTACCAACAGCCAACATACCATTTAAGGCCATAGTAGAACACCAGACCAAATTAGCCCTAGCATCATAATCTTCTGGATTATCCATACTCTTCTTACCAACTTCTATCAAAGTTCGGAGTAACCCCTCACAAGCCCTATCTTGAAATCTAGCCTCAACATTCTTAGTCACATATCCTTCAATAATATGCACAAAAGCATCAACAACACCATTAGCAACCTGCTCACGAGGTAAGGTAAAAGTCAAAGTAGGATCCAAGAAAGCAAATCTAGGATACACCAAAGGACTACTAAAATAGAACTTCCCATCCTCATGACTAATAACCCCTCCACAATTCATCTCAGAACCCGTAGCCGGCAATGTACAAACAACACCAAGAGGTAAAGCAGTCTCAACGCAAGACCCAAGACTATATGACTTCAAAAAGGATAATAAATCATCACCCTCATACTGACTAGCCAAAGCCATAAACTTAGTCCCATCCATAACAGAACCACCACCTACAGCCAAAAGAAAATCAGCACCACAAACATCTATTCTATCTACACCCTCCATCAAAGTATTAAACCTAGGATTAGCCTCAATACCAAAAAACTCCCCAACTATCCTATCACCTAATATATCTCTTATCCTATCAATCAAACCACTTCTAACAGCACTACCCTGGCCATAAACCAACATAATCCTACCATCACTAGGAATTTCACAACTAAGCTCAGACAACCTGTCCCTACCAAACAAAATCTTCGTAGGATTAAAATAATCAAAATTAAACATAATATACCTCCTTCAAACAATATAATCAAATTATGATAAAGGAACCAGTCACCTGGTTCCAAACAAACTACAATATTCTACTAAGAAACTCCTGAGTTCTAGCATTTTTACTATCAGTAAACATCTCCAATGGAGTACCATCTTCAACAATAACACCATCATCCATAAACAAAACTCTAGTACCAACTTCCCTGGCAAAACCCATCTCATGAGTAACAACCACCATAGTCATACCCTCCTTGACCAATGTCTTCATAACCTGGAGCACCTCACCAACCATTTCAGGATCCAAAGCACTTGTAGGCTCATCAAACAACATAACCTTAGGCTCCATCGCAAGAGCTCTTGCAATAGCAACACGTTGTTGTTGACCTCCGGACAGTTGATCAGGATAACTATCAACCTTATCAGACAAACCAACCTTATCTAAAAGAGCAAGAGCTAACGTTCTAGCATCTTCCTTACTCAACTTCTTTACCTTCATCGGCGCTAGCATAATATTATCAATAACCTTCATATGAGGAAATAAGTTAAAACGTTGAAACACCATACCCATTTCTTCCCGAATTTTATTAATATCTACACCCTTGTCATTGATATTAATACCATCAACCAAAATATCACCGGAAGTGGCTTCCTCAAGCCTATTCAAGCAGCGAAGAAATGTACTCTTACCACTACCACTAGGTCCAATGACGCAAACAACTTCACCAGTATGAATTTCAGTTGTAATACCCTTAAGCACCTTCAAATCCTTGAAATTTTTATGTAAATTATTAATCTTCAACACTAATCCTCAACCTCCTCTCTAATAGAGATAAGCCCTTAGAAATTATAAGCACTATAACAAAATAACAAAGAGCCACAGTAATATATACTGGGAATGGCTGAAAAGTATTAGCCACATACAACTGCCCCTTACGCATCATTTCCTCTAAACCAATAGCTGAAAGAATTGAAGTCTCCTTCAAAAGAGTAATCAACTCATTTCCTAGTGGAGGAATGATCCTTCTAAAAGCCTGTGGCAAGATTACCTGAGCCATTGCTTGATTCTTGGTTAAGCCTAAGGAACGAGCAGCCTCAATCTGACCATTGTCAATAGACTGAATACCAGCTCTAAAAATCTCCGCAACATAAGCAGCACTATTTAAACTACAAGCCGCAATAGCCGCAACTATTGGAGACATTGGGCTTGGTTGATTTGTAATAAACATAAAAATCTGAGGAATACCCGCATAAATAATCAACAATTGAACCAAAAGCGGAGTTCCTCTGATAAAATTCACATAAACAGAAGCTAACCATTTAATAATGCTGTTCTTTGAAAGTCTTCCAAGACCTAGAAAAAGCCCTAGAAAAATACCAATAATAGCTGAAATAACAGTTACCATAATAGATAACTTAAGACCCTCTAACAGTAGAGGTAATACCCTTAATGCATGATCTAAAAAAGACATACTCTTCACCTCAAAACAAAGGATGCAACATACATAGATGTTGCATCCCGAATTTAACTATTCCCCGAAATATTTTGCAACCAATGTATCATAAGTACCATCTTCGATAAGTTCCTTTAAGGCCTTATTTAATTCACCAATCAATTTATCATTACTCTTAGCAACTGCAAAACCATATTGATCACTTACTAGCGTATCACCAACAGTCTTTATCTTACCTTCATTTTTATTCATATAGGCTTCATTAACAGGACCATCATTGATTACACAATCAATAGCACCATTTAATAAATCAAGAAAAGCCACGTCAATAGTATTGTAGGTCTTTACCTCTTTAACTAAACCACTAGCTTTTAGCTCATTAGCTTTTTCCGCTCCAGTAGTTCCAATTTGAACACCCACAACTTTACCTTTAAGATTAGCTTCACCTTTTATATCATTATTTTTTTGTGTAACAGCAATTGTTAGACCTGCATCTATATATGGATCAGAAAATTTTACACTTTCTTCTCTTTCAGGAGTAATTGACATTGCACTTGCAACGATATCAATGTTTCCTGATTGTAACGCAGCAATCAAACCATCAAAAGCAACACTTGTAATCTCTACTTCATAGCCTGCTTTTTCTGCCATTGCAGTAATCAACGCTATATCAAATCCATCAATTTTACCTGTTTTCTCATCGGTAAACTCAAATGGAGGAAACGTTGGTTCTGTACCAACTTTCAACAACTTCTCATTCTTGGCACCACAACCAACAACAAATAACATCATCATAATTAATACTAATAAAATTCCAAATTTTTTCACTTTTATTCCTCCTACTATATATTCTCTTTACATCTAATAATTAATTATATCATTAACCTTAAATTATTCAAACTCATTGATACCAATATTATCATGATAGATATGAATCTTAACTCTTTCTATCCTCTTATAGGTTGCTTTCAGCACCTGGAATTCAACATTTCCAAATTTTACTGCTTCTCCTACTTTCCCCGTCGGTAGATGCCCGAATAAGTTTATTAAAAACCCATTTAAGGTATCATAATCATCTATAGGCAAATCAATCCCTAAAGTTCCCTCTAATTCAGATAAGCTAATTAAACCGCTAGCTTCATAAACATCCTCAGCGATTTTTTTCAATTCAATATCACCTTCTTCATCATACTCATCAAAAATATTACCAACAATTTCTTCAAGTAAATCTTCAATAGTAATGATTCCAGCTGTACCACCATATTCATCAAGAACAATAGCCATATGAGTTTGGGCTAATTTCATTTCTACAAATATCTCATTAGTTTTCTTAAGTATAGGTATATATAGAGGTTTTCTGATATTTTCAACCAAATCAAAAGAATCTGATAAGCCATCATCCAATAATCTTAATAAGTCCTTAACATGCAAAACCCCAACTATATTATCAACATTCCCTTCATAAACAGGTATTCTTGTATAATGCTCTTGATTGATTATACTCACCAGTTCAGGTAGTTCAGTTTCTATAGGTACAGCAACTAGCTCTACCCTGTGTGTCATAATATCTCCTGCTGTTTTATTATTAAACTCAAATACATTGTTTATCATAAACTTTTCTTGCTTGTCTATTGTACCTTTTTCTTCACCAACATCCACCATCATTCTAATCTCTTCTTCAGTTACATCATCATCTACAGAATTAGGATCTACTCCTAATAATCTTACAAAAAAATTAGTTGATATAGTCAATAACTTTACAAAAGGAAAAGTAAGCTTAGAAAGAATCATCAAAGGTCCCACCACAGCAAAGGAAATGCTCTCTGACTTGTTCATAGCGATTCGTTTTGGCACAAGTTCTCCAAGAACCAAAGTAAAATAAGCTAGAATCATGGTTATTATTACAACGACAATTGGTGTGAGAACAGCAATAGGTATAGGTATACCAAAACTTTTTAAGAAATTAACCAAAGGTTCAGCAAAGCTACCTGCTGCAAAAGCACTGGCAAGAAAACCAGCCAGTGTTATACCAATTTGAATAGTTGCAAGAAACCTACTTGGCTCCCCTAATAGCTTCACCAAGTTTTTGGCCTTTTTATTTCCGTCCTCGGCCATTTGTTTTATCTTATTATCATTTAAAGATATTAATGCTATTTCTGTTGCTGCGAAAAAAGCGTTTAATGCTATAAGTAAGATTAGTAGCAGTATTTCCATTTAGTAGGTGTCCTCCAATTAATTATTACTTATATGATATCATGTATGACTAAATAGTAAAAGACATAAAGAAAGACTAGAATAATTCCAGCCTTCCGTTTACTTAGTCTTATTTTACAAATTGATATTCCATACAGTCAATTGACATATTGTTTTCTGGTAATAGATTTCTAATTGTCGCTCTAACTTTATAGACTTTAGGATTAATCTTGTAGATATTATTCACTATTTCTTGAAGAATATCTTCAGGGCTTTTGTCCTTATTAGCTAGTGTTGTATCAACAGCTGTATCATAAATTGTAGTGTAGCTAAATGAATAGGCTACATTATCTTCTCTGATTGAGTCTTCCATCGGGAAGGCAACATCAACATCAACTTCAAACTTAACATCTTTGTTAAAGATTCTAGCAGCGTCAACTCTAGTGTATCTATAATCTTCCATATTTGTGTATTCAGTCTTATAGCCTTCTCTTCTTGCACTTCCATGAGATCCAATATGCTTGATTAAGCCTCCTGGAGGTCCTACACGTAGGGTTGAACATGGTTTTCTTAATTCTATTTTAACTTCCAGTACATCCTCTGTACATTCTGATAGTATTCTGTTGCTTAAGTTGTATACTACTGCTTGTACTAAGTCATAGTGAGTGTCAACAGCAACTTCCTTAACAGCTTTTTCAACTGCTTCATCGCTGATTGCGTTACATACTTTATTTAAGTCTCTTCCTAATAGATAAATGTCAAGAACAAATCTTTGTCCTAGTTCTCTTTCTTGCTGACAGTCTCCATGAGTAGCAAATATTATGCAATTTTTATACATTTTGTAATTCATTTTAAAATCTCTCCTTCACGTAAATAATCAAATTTAGTATAGTACAACTATAGTTCCACTATGATCAACTCAGGCCCATTAAAGAGTCGAAAGGGAAATAAACTGTTGCCTAGACCTCTGCTAACAATCATTGTTGTCTTGCCCAATCTAAAAAGACCGGAATCATATTTGGGGAAAAATCCCTGATCTGGAGCTAACAAACCACCTATAAAGGGAAAACGAAATTGACCACCATGAGCATGACCAGAAAATATTATATCATAGTCATATTTTGCATAAACCTTAAATAAATCAGGTCTATGGGCTAATAGTATGCTAAAATCAGCACTTTCACCTTCTATGCTAGCTAACGATGCATTAACTTTCTTGACTTTACCACTCCCTTCAGTCTTACCAGGGTCAATGATTCCAGATAATTTCAAAGTCGATTGCCCCGACTTTAATATTACAGACTCATTGTCCAAAACTATAACTCCTTCATCGATTAGTTTATTTCTTAATATATTGTAATCTTCTGCTAACATTTCATGATTGCCAGTTACAAAATATATTGGAGCTATTTTTATAGCTTCCTCGACAAAACTTACTGCAACATCGATTTTGGTGTTTCTTCTATCAATCAAATCACCGGTTATTAGTATAAAATCAGGTTTTGCTTCATTTAACTTTTCCAATATTTTTGATTGATCTTTTCCGAACATTGAATTATGAAAATCAGAAACTTGTACAATTCTTGTACCTTTAAACTCTTCAGGAATGTTATTACTTGTAATTTCTATTTCTGTAAGTTCTACTCGATTATTATTCCAAATATTGTATACACCAACCAGGATGACGACCATAGTCAGAAATGCAATTAGACTATATTTTACATATCTCGAAAATTTCATCAATTAACTTTAATACCCTTCACGTACATTTATCCACCTTCATAATTCATTGTATTATAACACTTAATCAACAACGATACAATAAAAAACGAGGAAGTCATCCAATGACTTCCTCGTAAATTTTAATATTAATTATGCTTCTTTTTTTCCTGTTACTGGTCTAACTAGGAAACTTACTACTAAAGTACCAATTAATAGTACTGCAGAAATAACATAAGCTTGACTAAAGTTACCTGTAGAGTCAATTACTGAAGCAGCAATCACAGGACCAATTGCTCCTGCTAAGCCCCATGCAGTATATAGAACTCCATAGTTATTACCAAATGCCTTCATTCCATAATAGTCTGATGTTAGTGAAGGGAAGATACTTAACAATGCGCCATAAGCTAAACCAGCTGCAGCTGTTCCGATTGCGATTGTAAGTGGTGAAGTATACATAACAAACAAAGCCATATTAATAGCTTGAATAATAATTACTAATTGTAATGTACGTATTCTACCAATTTTATCTGAGAAGTAACCTCCTCCGATTCTGCCTAGTGCGTTGAAAATTGCTAATACTATAACTAGTACGAAGCCTGCTTCAAAGTTAGCTTGTAGTTTTGCAATCTTAGATACGTTTCCAATGATCATCAAACCAGCTGATGATGCTAATGCAAACATAATCCACAAGAACCAGAATTGAGGTGTTTTAATCATCTCTACCCAGTTGTAATTCCAACCTTTGATAACAGCTTTTGGCTCTTGATTAGCTTTAACAGCTGGTGGTTGTGCCACATAATCAGCTGGTGGGTTTTTTATCAACATAGATAAAGGTAGGCCCACTACCAATACAAATACTCCTAATATTCTAAATGTTGGGAATATTCCAAAATTGTCGATTAATAAAGATGTTGCTGGTGCAACATAAACTGCTGCAACACCAAAACCTGCTACTACAAGTCCTGTTACTACGCCCTTATAGTCTCTGTGAAACCATTTCATTGCTGCTGGTGTTACGCAAGAATAGCCAAAGCCAATTCCTCCACCAACAAGAACTCCGTAGGACAGAATCATCAATAATGATGTTGTAGCAAAGCTTGAAGCAATTAAGCCTGCTCCTACTAATACTACTCCCATAACAACGAATCTCTTAGGACCCATTTTATCTTGCAATACTCCTGCTATTAACAAGGTTATTGCAAATACAATAATTGCTACAGTATAAGGCAATGATGCTTCTTGGTTTGTCCAAGGAGAAGGCATTGAAGTCAAAGCCTTGGATATAACACTCCAAGAGTATAATACTCCTAGTGTTAGATTAATTCCAGTCGCAGCGGCTAGAATTAAAAGGGGTTTGGTTTTTTTTTGTTTTTCCACGATTTTCCTCCTTAAAAAAAATAATTAGTCTATACAAAAATAATTAATAATATAATTATTGCGATTCGTAAAAGACCTAACTACAACATTATAACAGTTTGAGCTCTAATTTTCTACATAAAAAACATAGTAAATACCTATAAAAATAAGGAGTCTAGTATATACTAGACTCCTTAACTACAATATATAGATTATTGTAATAATACTACTTGTTGATTAAGTTGAACTGACCAATTACAGGTAGTTCTTCTGCTTTACCATTGTAGGCACTTACTGCTCCAAGAATACCAATAATTACTAAAGCAACATAGCCTAACCAAAATATGATAAATCCTAATATTGGTATTACCTGAAATATACTAATTGCTACGAAAGCTATAAATAACACCAAGCCTTGGTTAGCGTGAAATTTACCGAATGCTGAATCCTTGGCAGCTATTAGCGGTAAAAAGAAAATTAGATATGCCAATGCAGCAATAACCTTGTTTTGTTCAATGTCCTCATTACTAAAGACTTGGTTGTTTTCGTTCATCTTAATAAACCTCCTGATAATAATTTATATTCTTAAATATGAAGTAATTGTAGCATATAGAATATAAACTTACTACATAAAAAGTTAAAATAACCTATAACTCTGATTTAAATACTAAAGAATTATAACCTTCTTCTAAAATAGCCTTACTTCTGTCATAAGAACCCTTTGCAGAATCGATTTCTGCTTGCGTTTTAAAATAACTTTTCCAACCTTTTTCAATGTCTAAAGGTATAATCTCATACACACGCTTACTACCCTCTGTTCTTAAATTAACCCAAGTAGGTAAATATGAGGCTCCACTAACATAAGCCTTTTCCTTACCTTCTTTGGTAATAGTAAACCTGAAAAGCACTCCATCTTCAGTATGCCCAGTTTTACGGTCCATAAAATTCATCCTCTGATTCGATACCGCATTCCCTAAAGAATAGATACTAATTGTATTATGCTGTCCGTCCCCAGATGTTAAATATTCTATAGGCTGTAGTACATGGGGATGTCCACCGACAATAACATCAACACCCATATTACACAATTGCTGAGCCATCAGGTTTTGATAGTCATTTTCTACTATCCTATACTCATCACCCCAGTGCATGTAATAGACTATAATTTCTGCACCTTCATTTTTCATATCAACAATATCCTTTTGCACCTGCTGATAAAACAAGTCCAACTTACCATAATCAAAAACATTAACCAACATCTCATCTTTAGTAGTAACTGGTATACCATTAACACTAACTCTACCATTATCAGCAATCACCCCATAAGTCCAATTAGCCATGCCAACATTTATACCATTAATTTCCTTAACTAAATACTGTTTGCCAGTAGCATCCTTTCGACTTCCAACATAGTCTGCACCTTTTTGTTCAAAAAGATTAAGAGTGTGCTGAAAACCAGAGGGTTTCCCATCACCTATATGATTATTAGCAGTCAACATCAAATTAAAACCAGTTGCCATTGTACTATCTATTACATTTTCAGGATATTTGAACAATGGATAGCCTGAATAACCCCAATCCTTGGTACTTAAAGTGCCTTCAAAGTTTATAACACTATAATCTAATTCTTCAATATATGGCTTTATATATTGAAACATCGGATTAAAATCATAGGTGTCATCTCCAGTCTGGCTTCCTTCTTGTACTTGAGGATGTAATAGTAAATCACCCATGGCACCTATGGTTGCAGTCTTCACCTCTACTGGAAGAACTCCAAAATCAACCAACTTCTCACGCCCATTTTTATTAGCTAGCAAAAAGGCAGTTGATGATAGAACAAAGATAACTATCATTAGGATAATAATGTATACATTGGTCTTATCCTTAGTTTTTCTTTTGTTTTTTTTTGTTTTCCTTTTATCGTAGTTATCTCTTCTCACTATTCTCTCCTAGAAGTTTTTTTAATTCATTTGTATATTTAGTATCATCTTCTATGGTTCTTTTCTTAGGTCCCTTAAATCTGGCACCGCTTTTTCTTAATTTCTTGGCATTATGTCTTTCTTCTAGTAGTCTGTCAATATTGTAATCATTGTAGACGAGCCCATCTTGCCTGATGGCTAGACCACCTTTAGCTAATACCATTCCTGCTAGTCCATAATCCTGAGTTACTACAAGATCGCCCTTCTTAACCAACTTCAAAAGACTAAAGTCTACACTATCACTACCTTTTGATACAGTAATAGTCTCGACTCCTTCCTTATTGATAATATGAGCTGTATCACAGAGTATGATTGTTTCAATATCCCTTTCTTTTGCCATACTTAGTGTAATATCCATTACCGGACAGCCATCTGCATCTATTAATATTTTCATTTATTCAACAATTACCGCTGTACCTGAGACAGTTACCATTAGCATATTGTTTCCTTGTCCTAGGACTTCATAGTCTACATCGATTGCCACTATAGCATTGGCTCCTAGTTTTTCTGCTCTATTGCTCATTTCACTTATTGCTTCTTCTCTAGCTCTGATTAGCTCTCCTTCATAAGAACCAGATCTGCCACCGAAGAAATTACTTATTCCGGCCGCGAAGTCCTTAATAAAATCTACCCCAGCTACTACTTCTCCAAAAACTATTCCTTTGTAGTTGGTAATTTTCTTGCCTTCAATTGTTGGTGTTGTTGTAATAATCATAATCTTTCCTCCTATACATATCTCCCTATAACTAACTTAATCCGATCTTTTTTTGTTTTTCCATCAATGACTAATATTTTAGCCTTACCCTTACCTCTAAGTGCTATAGTATTTCCCTCTACTACATTATCGTCTTGTTTGGTCACTAATTTGTGATTAAGACTAATCTTTCCTTGTTGAATAAGGTTTGATGCTTCATTTCTTGATATATTGAATATTTCAGCAACTAGGCAATCTATTCTCATAGATGATGCTATAATATGCATCGTTTCTAATTCTTCAATTCTTGAGCCTAGTTCTTCTAATGGTATTCCCCTTACAGCAACTCCTATATTTCCAATCTTCGTCAAATTATCCAAAATATATTGGCTAATTTCCGGTAGGCATACTAGGGTTGGTTGTGTACCCTTAGTTTCTATGTCACCTATGGTGTTTCTTTCTATCCCCATGTTCATTAAAGCACCTAGAATATCTCTATGACCTATTTTGTCTTGTTTTCTATGTTCTATTACTAATGCTTTTAGTATCTGATCATTCTGATATTCTCCCCATTGTTTGTTTAGGAATATAAGTCTTGCTCTCTCTGCACTTTCATAGCCACCTTTTTTAATTATATCAACTTTCTTATTATATTTGTGATGTGTGATGTAGCTTAGTGCTTCTGATTGTTCTGTTGGTGTTAGAAATTTGGTTGCTCCAATTCCATTTTTATGGGCTTTTTCGACTTGATCTTCAATGTAGTTTTTTAATATATTTTCTTCCATAGTTTTATATTATATTTTTTATTTAATCTTGTCCATATAAGAAGGCAATATAAAAGGGATATTTATTATATCCCTTTTATATTTTTGATTATGGTTATCTGAAGTCCTATTTCTTTGTAACTGGTATTTGTAATTCAGTTAGCCATTCTTCTTGGTTTTCTTTGTTCCAGATACCATCGATATAGCTTTCTCTTGGGTTGTCTGTGATGGTGTAGTTATTATCTTCTATCCAGCGAAATGCATAGGCATATGCATCTCTTAGTCCACTGTAGACTCCTTTGTGCATAACAGATACAACTGTGATGCTAGGAATCTTTTTGAATTTAATACTATCAGTGTCCTGTCCAAATTCGTCGACTGCTTCACAGTATTCTACATCAATGTCATGGTCTTTGTATTCGCCATCATGGTAGATTATGAAGCAATATTCAGGTATTGCGCATTTTAGGTCAGGATTGGTTGCTGTTACTTCTTCTCCTATTTTGGGTATGATTTGGAAGTAGCTGTCGTAGTTTGGTACTATCATTCTTTTGGAATAGATTATACATTCTGGTGTTTGTTTGATTACTGGGCTATAGGTCATTTTTCTTCCCTCCTTGATTTCACTAATATAGTGGTTCAGTCTGCTTAGGCGATCTTGGAGTTCATTAAGGTTGGTTTCTATTTCTTTTTTTCTGTCTCCTAGTACTTCGTCTATTTCTCCGACCCTAATTATTTGTATACAATCATCAACAGAGAAGCTTAGTTGTCGTAAGGCTATTATGTCATGAAGCTGGCTTAGTTGATCAGAGGTGTAGTAACGGTATCCGTTGTCTTCATCAATCATTGCCGGCTTTAGAAGTCCAACTTCATCATAGTATCTTAGTGTTTTAATTGTTGTTTTTGATATTTTGGAAAATAGTCCAATTTTATACATAATCTCTCCTTTCTGCCTTTCTTTGACTGTCCTAGGTTTAGTCTATAATCTCCCCTTAGGGGAGTGTCAATAAGTTATTTTAAATAATCTTGTTTTTTTTGCAATCTATGAAAAAAGAATACTCTAATTATTTGATTATATCAATTAATATTCTTTTATTTCTATTGACTTATCTTAGTTTATATATTATTATATGGTTATCCTATCTGAAATATATGAATTGACAAGAAGATAAAGTAAAGATAAGGAAAATATTAATATTTAATAACTAGGAGGTTATTGTATGAGTGATTTGAAATTTACTGCTAGGGCATTTAGTGAAAGTCCTGCAAAAACTGTTGTGGAAACTAGAAGTTTCAAGATTATTATTGACGAGCCAGAATCTTTAGGTGGCACAGATCATGGTGCTAATCCTGTTGAGTATGTTCTTGCTGCTTTGGCTGGTTGTTTGAATGTGGTTGGTCATATGATTGCTAGTGAATTAGGTTTTGTTTTAAGAGGTATCGAGTTTGAGTTGGAGGGTACTTTACACCCTGGTAAACTTTTTGGTACTTCATCAGAAAAAAGGGCAGGTTATAGCGAAATTAGTGTTAAAATAATTCCTGATGCTGATGCAAATGAGGAAGTTCTGGCAAAATGGCTTGAGATAGTAAAGGAAAGATGTCCTGTTAGTGATAACTTGACTAATCCTACCTCTGTTTCAATTGAATTAGGTTAACAAAACTATAATAAAATGAAAGACTTGAGGATTTCTCTTCAAGTCTTTTTAATTGCTATCTTTAATCAATTGGTCAATGCTTATGACATTTGATTCTAATTTTTCTTTTCTCTTATCTGGGTTATATTCCTTTACTTTACTACTACTAATGACTGGTAATAATCCTTGTTCATAACCGCCACCTAAAATATAGTTTAAATCATCATCAATTCCCGAGTTAACAGTAAATACTATATACTCTTCGCCTTTTCGAGGGATAATTTCTCCTTCAAAACTAGCAAATCTGACATTTATTCCTGAGTATTTATTTTTAAGATTTTCCGCTGATTCACCTTTTTCTATAAACATCTTTCCCATATTTGAATTGATAAAGTCATCACCATCCATTAATCCACCCATTACTGATACTGTTAACTCCTTTATAGTTTTCCTTTACTTGAAATTTAATCAATGTTCTTACTGTACCATTTTTTTCTATTATATTGGTGTTATTAACTATTCCTTTAAATACCATGTCGCTTTCTTTATATAGTTCTTTGGTACTATTATATGATTTAACATAATCTCCTTCTAGTCTCGAGATTACTATTTCCTCTTTTTTTGAATTGTCAGAAGTACTGTTTGTGCATCCAATTGTAATTGTCATCCCTGTGAAAAATATAAATATACTCAATGCAATAGTTTTGATACCTGATTTTCTTTTTTTCAAACTTTCATCCTTTTCTATTTATTCAATTTTAAATTGATTTTGGTGTTATCTATAAAATATCACCTTTATATATTAAATACAATAAATTTGATGTTATTTAGCTTGAATTTATTATATTTAACGTTTATTTTACATCACTTTCTTCAACTAAAAAAACCCTCGAATATTAATTCGAGGGTTTTGAATATCTATAAACTTATATTTTTTTATCAGGCATGTTTCTTATCTAAGGTGAACAGATACTTCATCAATACAGGTGTAATTATGGTGGTTATTAGAACCACTACTATCAAAACTGCGAACATATCCTTACTTAAAATGCTTGAATCCAAACCAATCTTAGCCATAATAAGAGCAACCTCACCACGAGAAATCATAGCTGCCCCAATACCTAAGGCACTTATCCATCTGAAACCAGATAATAAGGCACCAATTGAAGCTCCAATTATCTTGGTTAAAATTGCAATAATACTAAATACAATAACTAATACAATATTCTCACCAATTCCTGAAAAATCTGCAGTAATACCAATATTAGTTAAAAATACAGGTATGAAGATAGAATAACCAATCGGATTAATCTTCTCAATTACCTTATCCTTAAAGTGGGTCAAACTTATTGCAATACCAGCTATATATGACCCAATAATTGCTGAAACTCCAGTAAACTCAGCAAAATATGCGAAAGTAAAACATATGATAAGCGCTGATGATATGATAGTTTCTGTTACCTGCAATTTTGTAAACTTATGAATAAACCAAGGAACAACTTTCCAGGCTACAGCAATAGCTATAAAGAAAAAAACAAACTTCTCTATAATAACTCTAGTAATATTAACATTATCTCCTATAAAACTCATTAGAAAAGCTAAGGCCACAATGATAACAACATCATCAATAACTGCAGCCCCAAGTATTGTAGCACCTTTTTTACTGTTCAATTGTTTCATTTCCTTTAAAACTTGAACGGAAATACTAACACTTGTTGCTGAAAGTAGCATTCCTAGGAATATTGCGTGAATATCACTCATATTCATAACCTTACCTGCAGCATAACCTGTTACAAGAGGTACTATAATACCACCAAAACCAACAAAAGCTGAGGATTTAAAGGCCTTCTTGAAATCATCAACATCTGTTTCTAATCCAGCCATGAACATCAAAAGAATAACTCCGATTAGACTAAATTCTGTAAGTAGTTCATTGCCATCAACTATTCCAAGAAATGATGATCCTAATATGATGCCAATTATTAGTTTACCTAAAACGGGAGGTTGACCTAATTTTCTGCTTATCTCTCCGGCTAGTTTTGAGGCAATAATAATAATTGCCAGTTGCAGGATAAGTTCCATTCTTTATACCACCTTTTTTTATTTTTATATATTAAAAGAGTCTGGTACTGGGATATCCTATCCCTATTTGCCAGGCTCTAAAGTTCAAATCATTAATTATTTAAGCATGATTAGAATTTAATATTATCAAATACTAATGATTCAGTCAATCATTTATTTGTTGTAATTTGTAATAAAATGAATGAAAATCATTCTTTCCAGATTATTATTATCTGTCATTCTTACTAAAATAAAAGTTGAGGCTCAGAGAAAATTCTCTAAGCCTCAAATATATTTGGTTGCGGAGGTAGGACTCGAACCTACGACCTTCGGGTTATGAGCCCGACGAGCTACCACTGCTCCACTCCGCGATGCATTACTTATAATACCATAATCACATACCTGTGTCAATAAACAAAACAACTTCTACTTGTATTTAGAATCAATTTTCAAATACTCCTCAAGACACATACCACTATTAAAAACCTTAGTAGCATTAGCAACACCTAAATACCTCATATGCCAAGGCTCATACATATAGCCAGTAATAGCCTCCTTACCCTGAGGGTACCTAACAATAAAACCAAACCTAAAGCTATTATTAGCCAACCAAATAGCCTCCTTAGTCCCAGCAAAAGAAGAACTAGCAGAATTAAGATCCAAAGCCAAACCAGTCTGATGCTCAGAATGACCAGGTCTCGCAGAAAACCTATCAGCCTCAGCCTGACCAGATCTAGAAACATAATTCTTATACAAAGTAGCCTGATGGCTATAGGACCTAAAACCAGATACTATAAACAAATTAATACCCTCAGTAGCTGCAGCCTTCTTCATAGACTCAAAAGCAGTCATAGCCTCACCATTAAGACCAGGATTATAGGTTGAAGGCAAAGGGTAACTCTTATTAGCCACTAAAATACCCTGAATATAGGTTACACTGCCTTGTTGTTTAACAACCACCGGCTTTTCTTTAACCTTAATATCAACCTCAACAACTACACCATCACCACTAAAAGACATAACACTAACCTTACAACTACCTGCCTTTTTAGCAGAAATCAACCCATTAGTATCTACTGTAGCAATCCCCTGATTACTACTCATAAAGGAAACCACCTTATTAGTAGCATCATCAGGCTTTACAACAACTTCCAATTGAAAAGCAGCCCCAATCTCCAATTCAAGACTACCCTTATTTACCAACAACTCTGTAACCCCAATAATCTGTTCTACCTCTTGATCAACATCATCATCTATGATAGGTGGCTTATCCTTATTATTGGATACCTTAAAAAATATAACTATCCCTGCCATAATTAAAGACAAAATAATAGCTACTATTATTAGAAGCTTTTTCCTATCTATAATTAATTTATTAGTTCTACTTTTTTTCAAAACTATCGTCTCCTATGCCCTATAATGATATACTAAAAGTGATTAAAACAGACCTTGAAAGGAATCATCATGAATTATGATAATATAATACCTATTATTCAAATTCTAACACCTATTATAGCTATTACTATTTCTACAATATCTCTTGTAGTCAGCTCAAGAATTGGTGCTAGAGCTGCAAGATTGACTCGTGAAATTGCAGAAGAAAGAGAACGTCCTTATGTAGCCATCTACTACCACACACTACCAAATTATGACTACAAGACACTAATTATTAAGAACTTCGGTAGAACTGGTGCACACCTAGGTGAAATAACCTTTGAACCGAATTTATTAGATTATCAAGGAGATCCTATCTTTGCAAAACTTCAAGGAAATTTCCTAGCACCTTCTCAGTCTATTAGCTACTCCTTTAAGTCAAGTTTCATCCAAGAGCTTGAACAAAAGGAATATAAGGTAAAAGCCATCTACTATAACAGCAAGAATAAAATATTCACAGAAACCTTCAAGATCAACTTTGGAAGTGATGTAGAACTAAGAAGTACTTACAGAACCTCGGACAATCCTGAAGCAGATATAAGCCAGACACTACAAGATATTTACCATAAGATTATTTAAGACCTTGGTAGGATATCAACTTGGATATTATATGGTCGTAACTTTCTTTTCTATGAGGTAATAGGCAATGGGAACAATCCTTTATGCCATTTTTTAGTAAGGTGAAGTTGCCACCACATTCAGGTATAGGATAAAGAGGACAGTAACAAAACAAGCAATTAAAACTATTTTCATCTTTTATCTTATGGCAAGGGAAATACTCACAGCCTCTGTTTTGTGTAAAAGCGTAGTTCTGTTCCCATTCATCAAAGAAAAGTGTCTTGGTCATTAAGGAGGCAATTTCAATCAGGTCAGCTACTGGTATATGTGTATCAATAAGCCAATAGCCTAGTAGAGTTTCGTCCCTCTTGTATAATTCAACTTTAATAGTATCTACCATACTCCATTCTCCAACAGAAGCAACAAGGTAGTCTTTCTCCCCTCTATGGAAATAGAAGGCAGAGTATTTTACGTATTCATCATTATATAAAAAACTATTTATTTCATTTAAGACGGCTAGGTAGTGGCCGTCTTTTCCTATTATTGATTTTAGATTTTCTTTAATTTCCATATCACTACTCCATTGGTACAAGTTTATTGATATCAAGTTTACCGCTTCTTATAGCCTCCAAGGTTTGTTCCACCCTATCTATTCCTCGTATAGGTAATCTTGCTTTTAGTCCTTCGTTGTATTCTAAGTCGAACTCTAGGGCTATACTTTCTCCCATAAAGCCATTGTCGAAGGTCATTCTTATCATGTCTTCAACTCCACCGGTTATGTTGAAACTACAGACTGCTATCATAGTATTGGGATAGTTTTCAATTAGACTGAGGTTATTACCGAAAGCATAGATATTACTGTTTTCAGCTATATCAAATATTTCATTGTCATCCTTGCCTGAGGCTGCTATTACTACGTCGGTTCCATAGGTTGCAAATTCTTTCAGTAGGTCTCCTGCTTTGGTGTTTGCTTCTCTTTTGGTTACATATTCCCCATAAATTTGGATATCAGCATTTACGTACTTAACACCCATTTCGAAACCATATAGTTCATGTATTGTTGGTTGATCATCTGTATAGCCTATGGCTGCTACTACATTTCTTTTTGTTGTGTAACCGGCTAGCATACCTCTTATGAAGCCTGCTGTTCTTAGGTCGGTATTTAGTGAGCTTAGGTTTTTGTTGTTATTAATTTTTGAGTTTAGTACAACAAAGTCTGTGTCAGGGTATTTGTCGGCTAGTGCTTTTGCTGTTTCATCATAGTCATTTCCACCTAGAATAATTATATCGAAATTATCATTTGTATATTTATCAACATTTGTTTCTAGTTGATCGACCTGTATATTTTCACGCATAGAAAAGTAGGCGTTCATTTCGGTTTTTAGGTTTAGGATTCCATTGTAGGCTGAGGTGTATACTTGGTTGTCGTCTTTGTTGCCATCTATGATGTAACCTATTTTGAATTCGCTATCTTTTTGTCCCTGGTCGCTATTTTTTAAAGGTTTGGTGTTGATTAGTAGTCCTATTACCATTACCCCTATTATTACTATAAAGCCAATCAATATGCTTAGTATTTTTTTCTTTTTCATTTCTACCTCCCTTTTCCTATAGTTAAATCATACCATAATCAATAAAAATAGACTATAATATAACAAAGGAGTTGAGGTTTTTGAATATTTTATTGACTGGGGGTACTAGAGGTATTGGTTATGCTACTACTATATACTTACTAGAGGCAGGTCATAATGTGACAATCAACTATTTAAATAGTGATAATATAGCTGAGGATATTAAGAAAAGATATCCTAATAGTTTTGTATATATGAAGGGCTCTATTGAAAGTAATGTGGATAATGATAAGCTGATTGATACTGCTATTAAATCCTTCGGTTCTATTGATGTCCTTATAAATAATGCTGCAATTGGTCTTTATGGTTTGTTTTCCTCAACCTCAACCGAGGATATTAATCGTCTTATCAATGTTAATATTTTGGGTACCTCCGATCTTACGAAGAAGGTTATTCCTCATTTGATTAGTAGTAGGGGGCAGGTTGTTAATGTTAGTTCTGTCTGGGGTCATAAGGGTGCTAGTTGTGAGACCATTTATGCTATGTCAAAGGGTGCTCTTAATCAGATGACTACTTCATTAGCCAGAGAGCTTGGTCCTTGTGGGGTTAGGGTTAATACAGTCTCACCAGGGCTTATCAATACTGATATGAATGGTGATTTGGAGTTGGATTCTTTCCTTGGTGAGATTCCTTTGGGGAGGATGGGGGAGCCTATTGAGGTTGCTAAGTTGATTGGTTTTATTCTTTCTTCCTCTTATATTAATGGTGCTAATATTGTTATTGATGGTGGGTATAGTATTTAGATGGTATGTAGCCTTTAATGTAAAATAGGGAGCTTATGAGCTCCCTATTTTTATTATTTGCTATTTTTTCTAATATGAATATTTTTCTACCAAATCATTAAACTGTTCTTCATCAAAGTTATAATAACCTGTACTAAAATATTTATCGCTTCGATGTCTTCCTTGTGCTCCATATGTTATTATTTCATAATCACCATTTTTATAAATAATTTTGAATCCTTTATCCCCATGTGTCAATACTGTAGGATCGCCAAATCCTCTCTTACATTCAATTTTTCTAAAATCATCAAGAAATTTACTATCCTTCAATGATACTTCTTTTATTACTGTAACTTCATGTTCAGTATAAAGACCCTGAAGTTCTCCCATTAAAATAACTTCAACCTTTACAATATTTTCTGTATTTTGATTAAAAGGATACTCAGCTCTTTCACAACTTGACAAAATGAAAGCGTGAGATAAAAAAATCATAAGAATTAGATAAAGAATCCTCAACATATAAAACACCTAACTTTCCATCAGTTTTCGCTAAAGTGAACTGTCCAAAACTGCCATTCAACCCATTTGCACTGTACTTTTTCTACCCATATCAATTTTCTATTTATTTAAATATTTGGATTTTTTAAAAACAATTTCTATAAAAGTTACAAAGAATGTAGCTGCCAATAACGGAATAATTAAATGCCTGATTGAATATTTTATAATAGAACTTAATAAACCTGCATCATAGATAACAATCTCTTCCTCATTACTGCTTACTTTTGTTAATTTCCTGCCAGTATCAATATATTTGTTCCCATTAAGTAATCTATAAGGATAATTATTAGATTCAATGTAACCAAAAACATCTCTGTTTCCAACATATTTTCTAACATCAATTGTGCCGCTATTTGGATCTAGATAGTGAAATGTGTAGCTTCTATTATAAAATATAGTTAGAACTTCATTCTGCCACAATAATAAATATACTTCATATGACAAATCAAATGAATACCCATAAATATATCTACCATTATTATCATAAACTTTTATCACTTGTCCTTTAGCATCATCAAATCCAATGGCAATTTGACCATTATCACTAACATCAAAACAGTGTATTCTACCCGTATCCACCTCATTTTTTAATATTTTTAGGTTAACACTATCAATTTCATTTTTGTAAGTTAAGGTATCTACCTCTGTTGTTTCAGGTTCATAGTGATAATTACTCGGTGTCTTATCTCTAAATTGAAATAATATTAGATAAAAAACCGCAACAATAAAGATAAATATTAACCATAAGATTATTAATCGTTTAAAATTTCTCATATTATACTCCAAATAATTTATTGTTGTATTTGTATGATTACATTATTTCATATTTATATATTTATCAATAAGATCATTGAATTCATCAATATCAAAAGTATAATACCCTTCAGCTTTATATCTACCCTTAATTAAACTACCTTGTGCAAAATTATTAATAATCTCGTAGTCTCCATTTTTATAAGTTATTTTAAAAGCTTTCATATCAGGAAATAAAGTAGCAGGAGAAGTGTATAGCCTATCACTATCTAAATCTAATATAGTTTCTATTGCACTTCCATATTCACTTTGAGTTAACTCATATAGTATAGTTTGTTCATGCCTATTTTCAGCAATTACTGGCAAACCAATTAATATAACCTCAACCTTCTCTACATTTTCAATAGGTTGAGTAAACTCAAACTCTTTCTTTACGCAAGCTGAAGCGAATAATATTATCAATATAATAATTGAAAGATTAAGTAATTTCATATTCATTTATATCTCCTTAAAGGAATTATTTGGTAAATAATGTTTATGCTTATTCCTGAACAACTATATGGTCGCTCTTAGATTTTTTTGAAGATTATGTAGATTTATATTCCATTAATTTACTAAGTAATTTCTCTAAAGTACACTCTACAGCATAAGCTTTCTCAATTTTCAATCTTTGTTTTAATACTTCTTTCAATCTAAGAACTATATGCCCCACTTTCCATATTTCAAGTTGCTCTAATATTGTAATAGCAGCAATACGATTTCTATAATACCTACTATTAATACCTTCAATTAAATAATCTAAATAACTACTATCTCCCAGAAGAAACAAGGAATGCGCTATCGATAATTTCACCCATTCACTTTTCTCTTTTTTAAACAAAGTGTATAAAAAGGAAAGTGTTTGTTCGCTATTAACTCCAATATTATTTTGAATATCACCAATAGTAGTAGCTGCATACCCTCTAACTAAAATAGATTTTTCTTTAGTCGATTTTTTTAATCTCTCTATAGTATCAGAAGATACACTAAAATAAAGTGAATCAATTGCTGAAACCCTAACCAGAGAATCAGGATCATTTATCAATGATAGCAAATAAGTTTCACTTTTCTCCGAAGGAAATAAACCTAAAAGTTCACAAACCCTATATCGAACTTCGTAGTCTTCATCATTCACAAATTTTACAATTTCTACCCAATCACTATCATTCAAGCTACTATTTTCTTCTAATGAGAATATTTTATCAATTTTCTCTGCTGACGTCCTATATATAGTGTCCATTTAATATCCTTTCAGAGATAATCATAACTTACTAACAAAACAAATTACACTAAAGTAAAAATACCACTATATCCCAATAAATACAATATATATGCGTAAAATATTAATGATTCACACCAACAAACAACAAAACAAAAAAGAAGCATCCCAAAAAAAGAACACTTCCCAATATATTGGAACATAAAATATCACATGGATTAATTATGTCAATTAATCCATCTTACCCTTTAACTCATCAATCAACTTCGACACAGCATCATGCATCTCCAAATTAAAAGCATTAACATTCTCCCTCGTATTAGTTGGAGGATAAAGAGGCTCACCAAATAAGGCATAAATCTTACTCCCCTTCCTATTAATACCAAGAATAGCCACAGGCAACACAGGAACACCAGCCCTAATTGCTACTAAAGCCGCACCCTTCTTAAACTCACCCAAAGAATCATCAACCCTATTCCTAGTACCCTCAGGAAACATAGCAGTAGGACGACCCTTCATTAAAATATCAACAGACTGATTCAAAACTATCCTAGGATTACCCTCCCTATCAACAGGAAAAGCCTTCAAACCACCACCAAGCACCAACTTAGCAACAGGATGCTTAAATAAACTAGCCTTACCCATAAAAGAAATCTGCCTAAAAGTAGCAGCAGCCAACACAAAAGGATCATTATTACTCTTATGATTACTAATCAAAAGAAAAGCCCCTTGACGCGGAATATTCTCCCTACCATAAATTCTCAAACCCCGAGTCACCATCAACAAAAACTTCATAAAATGAGAAACAACAAAATAAACCATAAGAACCCCAATCCATATACAATCAACTAATTAACTAACTACTAATCAACCAACAACTTTAAAATCTCATCATAAAGAGTCTTAGTCAAAGCATCCCTACTCAACTTATCATTACCCACTGGTGGCATAATAGGTTTACCATAAATAACAGTCTTCCGACCAAAGGTCCTACTAGAATTCTTAATACCTACCGGCACAATAGGAACACCAGCCTCAATAGCAAGAAGAGCAGCACCCTTCTTAAAATCCATCAAAGCCTCCTCCCCCTTATTCCTAGTGCCCTCAGGAAATATAGCAATAGGCTTACCACCCCTTAAAATATCCACAGTCTTAGATATAACCAACTTAGGACTACCACTCCTATCAATAGGATTCGCATTAACCCACAACAACAAATTCTTAATAACCGGAATCCTAAACAAAGAATCCTTAGCCACAAAAGCCATCTGTCTCTTCATCCCAAGACCAATCAAAAAAGGATCAATACTACTCCTATGATTACCAGCACAAATAAAAGAACCCTCAACAGGTATATTCTTCCTATTCTTAAAAGAAATCCCCCCAAGAACAAAAGCAATAAAATGACACAAATACCAAATAAAACTATAAAACATAATAAATCACCTCAAACTAAATTATAACAAAAAAATTCTAAATAACCTATTTCTTTGGTATAATTTGTAAGTAAGAAAAAATACCAAAACAGAAACTATGAAACCAAGAAAGAGCAGGAAACACAATGTACGATTTCAATATAATCCAAAATAGACAAAACACAAAATCAGAAAAATGGGACACCCTAGACAATAAAGACTCAATCCCATTTACTGTAGCAGATACAGACTTCCAGACAGCACCACCAATAATGGAAGCAATCATAGAAAGAGCTGCCCATCCAATACTAGGCTACACCATACTAGATCAAGCCTTCTATAACTCCATCATAAACTTTTGCCAAAGAAGATACGGACTAGAACTAAAAAAGAAATGGATCTTCATCACCCCAGGAGTAATGTCAGGAGTAGGCATCGCCATAGACGCCTGGACCAAAGAAGGCGACAGCATCATAATACAAACCCCAGTCTACACCCCCTTCTATAGAGTAATAGAAAAAAACGGCAGAAAACTAATAAAAAATCCACTCAAACTAATAAATGACAGATACATGATAGACTTTGAAAACCTAGAACAAGGCATGAAAACAGCCAAAGCTATCCTACTCTGTAACCCCCACAACCCAACAGGAAGAGTCTACACCAAAGATGAGATGGAACAAATAGTTGCACTAGCAGAAAAATACTCAGTCCTCATAATATCAGATGAAATCCACAGCGACATCATCTACAGAGGAAACAAACACCTAACCATCAGCAACATAAGCGAATATGCCAAAGCAAACTCCATCACCATGATAGCCCCAAGCAAAACCTTCAACATCCCAGGACTAAGCACCTCAGTAGCAATAATCCCAGACGACAAACTACGCTACAGCTTCTACACTAAACTTAGAGCCCTAGGATTACACGAAGGAAACGCCTTTGGTGTCATAGCATTAGAAACAGCCTATACTGACTGTGACCCTTGGCTTGATGAGTTAGTTATATATTTAGAAGAAAACAGAGACTATATCCTCTCCTACCTAAAGGAAAATCTACCAGCTGTTAAAGTAAGTAAACCAGAAGGAACTTTTCTAATGTGGTTGGACTTTAGTAAATATGGAGATCACACACATATTCATCAAACACTAATAAAGAATAACGTAATGCTAGTAGACGGTCTCATATTCGGAGAAGAAGGACATGGTTACTTAAGATTAAATATAGGTTGCCCTAAAAGTGTCCTAACAGAAGGCCTAAACAGAATAAGCAAAGCCATAAAGGAGATATCACATGATTAAACTACAAAACAGCAACGAAAGTAATGTCAAAATCTACCCTCTGTTCAAGAATGAACTAGCAGTAGATGACGTGCAAAATATATTAAACACTCTAATAACCAAGGACCTTTTCAAAGGAGAAAAAAACACACTACACCATATTTCCATACACCAAGGTAGTGAACTAAAACACCATATATTCGTGGGTTTAGGTGATAGTCAAGACAACTATATGGAATTACTTAGAAACGGTATTGCCAATGCCTGCAAGAAAGCTGTTACCCTCAAGGAAAATAGTGTTGGAATAATATTACCAACTCAACTAATTAATGGAGATTCACTAGAAAATATTGCAACAGCAATAACCTTAAGCCAATATAGCTTTAATAAATATCAAACAAAGAAAAAAGAAAAGATTATAGAAGATTTTATACTTGTTGGTAGTAGTCAAGAACTTGATCAATATCAGACAAATATAGAAGAAGGAATACTCCTTGGGGAAATGACTATCCTTTCAAGAGAACTAGCCAATGAGCCTGGAGATATTGTTACCCCACAGACTCTGGCCATAAGTGCTAGATCACTTGGGGAAAGTTCTGGTTTCAAGGTTGATATTTATGATAAAGCAGCAATTGCAGGCTTAAGAATGAATGCCTTCTTAGCAGTTGCTCAAGGCTCCTATTATGAACCACGCCTCATAGTAATGGAATATATGGGCAATGTTGGGGGAGAAATTATTGGTCTTGTTGGTAAGGGTATTACTTTTGATTCTGGTGGTTTGTCACTAAAGCCTGCTAATAGTATGTTATCTATGCAAGGTGACATGAGTGGTGCTGCTAGCGTTATTGCTGCCATGGGAGCTATTGCTTCAAGGAAATTAAAAGTTAATGTCATAGCTGTTGTTGCAGC
Organism: Fusobacteriota bacterium; assembly: GCA_009773805.1. Taxonomy (GTDB): domain Bacteria; phylum Bacillota; class TC1; order TC1; family TC1; genus WTXA01. The sequence goes on along the minus strand of WTXA01000002.1, from coordinate 598,027 downwards.
TTGTGATAATTCAGTTTCTGCTAATAGTTATAGGCCTAATGATATTATTACTTCAAGAAGTGGTAAGTCTATCTTTATCACTAACACTGATGCAGAAGGTCGTCTTACTTTGATTGATGCGCTAGACTATATACTAACAGAAAAGCATGTTGATAAGGTTGTAGATATGGCTACCCTAACAGGTGCTGCAGAAGTGGCACTTGGTCAAAAGATTGCTGCTGTTATTACAAATAGTGATGAGTTTATGGGTGAGTTGAAGACTGCTGCCTTTGAAACTAGTGAGCGTGTTTGGGAATTGCCTCATGATGAGGATTTTAAGAAGTTGATTGAGACTCCTTATGCTGATTTAAATAATAGTGGTGGTCGTTTTGCTGGTACTATTACTGCTGGTCTTTTTCTTGGTTCAGTAGTTGGTGATACTCCTTGGTTGCATATTGATATTGCAGGTCCTTCTTGGACTGAGGAGGCTGATGGTTATTTCAGCAAGGGTGCTACTGGTTATGGTACTAGGTTGTTGTATAAGTTGGTTAAGAATTCTATACTAACAAACGAGGGGAAGATATAGATGGATATAGTTATAGAGAAGAAATTTTTTAGTGAGCTTAATGATGATCTTCGTTCTATTAGGAATAAGGTTTTTGTAGATGAGCAGGGGTTCCAAGATGAGTTTGATAATGTTTATTTAGATCAAATTTCTGTTCATCTTCTTGTATATATAGATGGTATAGCTGTAGCTACTGGTCGTTTATTTCAAAAAGAACCTGGTAGTGATGTTTATATGATTGGTCGTGTGGCTGTTCTGCCTGATTATCGTAATCATCATGTTGGTAGTTTGGTACTTTCTATATTAGAAGAAAAAGCCCAGGAGATTGGTGCTACCTCAGTGGAGTTATGTTCCCAGTGTAGAGTTCAGGGCTTTTACGTCAAGAATGGCTATAAGGTTATCGGTGATATCTACCTTGATGGGGATTGCCCACATATTAGAATGGAAAAAGTTATATAAATAAAATAGCCTCACGCACCGCTACTTTGAAGGAGGGCGGTGCGTGAGGCTATACAAAAGAGGTACGTAAATATTAACTTTTTTCTGGTCCTACTATTTTATCTAACGCATTCAATATATTTTCATAACCTGTACAACGACATAAGTGACCTGAAATCGCTTCTCTAGTTTCTTCTCTAGTATATTTTTTTCCAGTATTCATCAATTCCAATGTTGTTAAAATCAGTCCTGGAGTGCAAAAACCACACTGTACAGCAGCTTCTTCCACAAAAGCCTTTTGAATAGGATGTAAAAAGTCATTATTTTCTGTAGCTAGGCCTTCAACAGTTATAATATCCTTCCCTTCAGCCCAAACAGTTAGATAAATACAACTATTAATAGTCTTTCCATCTAAAAGAATAGTACAAGCCCCACATTCTCCTGCTTCGCAGCCTTTCTTAACACTAGTTAAACCCAGTCTATTTCTTAAAGTATCAGTCAAAGATTCTCTATCGTCAATTGAAATCTCATTAACCTTACCATTAACTTTTAGTTTAATAATTTTAAGCATTTACATTCCTCCCTGAGATCTAATTGCTTCTATGGCAGTACGTCTTCCTATTTCTTTAATCAATTGCAGTCTAAAATCCTTTGAAGCTCTCCAACTATCCCTAGGTTTTAATTCTTCAATATTTTCAGGTTTTATTAAATTGATAGTATCTTGTGAAACATCTTCACCTATTATCAATCTTTCCAAACTTCTACAACGTCTTGGAGTTGGTGCTGCTACTGAATATGAAATCTTGAAATCAGCTATCTTGTTTTTCTCTTCATTTAGTTTTACCCCTGTGGCACAACCTAAGGTAGCAATTTCCATAGCATTTCTCTTTCCATACTTAAAATAGTCAAACCCATAACCTTGATAATTAACTTTTTTTATATGAATCTCAGTCAATATTTCTTTTCCATCATCAAGGCTAGTCTGCCCTGGACCAGTATGTAAATCATTCACATCGATAATTCTGACTTCACCATTTACGTTATTAATATGAAGCTCTGCATCTAGTACTAATAGAATTGGAACCACATCAGCACTTACTGCTCCATTACATAAATTACCCCCGATAGTTGCTATATTCCTTATTTGTGGACTACCAATCTGATTACAAGCCTTAGCTAAAGTAGGTATATGCCTCAATATATCTGCATTAGTGATAATATCTATGAAACAAGTGGCTGCCTTAATTATTATGGTGCCATTACCATCTATACTGATACCCTTTAACTCAGAAATATCACCTATGCTGACAATTTCTACATCTTTTAATTTTCTTTCTTTCATCTTTATTAAAACATCAGTACCACCAGATATTATCTTAGTATTAGGATTCTCCTCTATAATTCTTAAAACATCTTGAACACTATTTGCTTGATGAATTTTTTTTATATCATACATTAATTATTCCTCCTGTTATTCATTTAGCAACTTCGCTTTTTTAAATGCAGAAACTAATTTTTCTGGATTCAATGGCAATGAATTAATTGAAACACCTGTTGCAAACAATACTGCATTTCTAATAGCAGGTGCTGGAGCTATAATAGGTGGTTCACCAAGTGCTTTATTACCAAATGGACCGGATGGTTCATAAGTTTCAATAAAGGCAACTTCAATATCAGGTATATCCATTGATGTTGGAATCTTATAGTCTAAGAAGTTATTATTTAAAGGCTTACCTGTTGTTTGATCAAACAACATCTCTTCACCAATAGCATAACCAACACCCATTGCTACTCCACCATGAACTTGAGCTTTTGCTAATTGAGGATTTATTATTGTGCCACTATCATGAATACTATATATTTTATATATCTTTATTTTACCTAGTGGTACATCCACACAAATATCTGCAAAACAAGCACCATAGGCGAAAGCATTACTTAATCCAGTGTAAGTTGCTTCAGCAGTCAAATGTTCAGTATTGTTCAAACTATACATAGAATAAAGGATAACATCTCTTAAAGCTTCTAGTTTTCCTCCACTTTCAATATTAACGATATATTCATCAATAAGATCCAAACCACTAACATCCAAAGCTAACTTTGTAGCAGCCTTTGCAAGAATCTTTTCTTTTAAAAGAATTGCCGCTTTTTTTACAGCTCCTCCACCAATATATGTTTGTCTAGATGCATAAGCACCTGGATCAAAAGGAGTTATATCAGTATCCTGACAAGAAACTATATTTATTTTACCCTCAGGAATAGAAAGAATTTCTGAGGCAATTTGGGCAAAGGCTGTATCTGAGCCTTGGCCAATTTCAATTGCACCAACTTGGACTTGCAAACTTCCATCTTGATTTAAGATAATTCTACAAGAACTAGTTTCAACTGTTATAGGATAGACCCCTGTCTTATAGGCAAAGACCGCGATACCTACACCCTTCTTCAAATCTTTTGAATCTTTATTAAATTGTTCATATTCTTTTTTCTTATTATCCCAATCTATTAATTGTTTACCTTTTTCTATACATTCAACTAAGCCATTACTGTTTATGGCAATATCATTACAGGGCTCAACTGCACCAACATTTAGTAAATTTGCTAATCTGAATTCAATAGGATCAAAGCCATACTCTCTTGCATAATCATCCATCTGTGACTCCATCGCAAAACAAATTTGAGGAATACCATAACCTCTCATAGCTGCAGCAGATGGTAAATTACTAAAAATTGAAGTTGATGAGCCTAGTTGTAGACCTGTCCCTGAATAAAGTTGGAAATAATTTGTAATGGCATTGGCTGCAATTGCATGACCATGAGTAGCATAAGCCCCCTGATCAGAGACTATATCTGCAGCTCTATTTTCCATTCGCATACTTCCCTCTATTGTATTCATCATTGTTGTAATTTTCATACCATGTCTTGTTCTACTGTTGATAAATGTTTCTTCTCTACTTAAAATAATCGAAATACATTTACCACCCATTAGCTTTGATAAATATGCTGCTAATGGTTCATAGATTATATCTTGTTTATTACCAAATCCTCCACCTATGTATGGCTTTATAACTTGAACTTCACCAATTGAAATCCCCAAAGCTTCAGATACTATACGTCTTACCACATGCGGTACTTGGGTTGCACTGACTACTACTATCCGATTACCATCCATATATGAAAAACAAACTATATTTTCTATATGAGCGTGCTGTACAATAGGTAGTATATATTCATATTTGGCCATAGGCTTATGGGTGTCAGGAAGATTTCCATCTATTCTATGTTTACTTGATAATTCATCTAACAATTCATGTTTTTCGAACTTTGCAATACCATCACTTTCAATGTAAAAGTCCATCCTGGACATTACATCATCAGGAAAATTTTCATGAATAGGTTGTTCTATCTCAATACTTTCATAAATATTTACCCTTGGTACTAATTCTTGATAGGTAACTTTTATGGCTTCTATTGCCTTTTGTGCAGCAATTGAATCTATTGCCACCACCACCGCCACATCGTCACCATAGTGTCTTACTCTTTTATTTAGTAATTTTCTATCCTTAATATCTGCATGTGAAGGATCTAAGGCATAGGGATGCCCTGCTGTTGAAAAATCAGTTTCTGGTACTTCAAAACAAGTAACTATTTTCATTACACCTTCGATTTTCAAGGCTTCGCTGATATCTATATCCTTAACATAACCATTAGCGATTGTGCTATGAAGAATCTTTGCAACTAGTGCATTTGAAGGAACAAGGTCCTCTGTATACTTAGTTGAGCCTTTAACTTTTGAAAGAGCATCAACTCTAATTAAATTTTTGCCAATTCCCATTTGTATCTCCTTTTACTTCTTAAAATCAAAATAACTATCTAAAGAATATGTTAGATTCTCAAATTTTTCTAGATAACTACCATCAAGAAAATCCTCGAAATCATATATATAGTAGTTATTATTCTCAAAAACTAATTCAATTTGGTAAATCATACCTGGTAGTCTTGCTGCTTGTGAATATATTGCTTCTCCTTCAGTCATATCTTCAGATAGTTCAACTGAGCTAAAATTAATGTATAAAGGTGTTAAATATGGATATGATCTTTCCTTTTTAAATGCCTTTACGAATTCCTCTTCGGTCATATTATCTTTAAAATCAGAGGATAAGAAGGCATAAATCTTTTTAGGATCTTTATAGCTATAGTTAACAGCCTCAGCAAATTCCAATGCTCTTTTTTCTGCATTGTCTTGAGTAAGTTTATTTTCACCAAGAACTTTGATAATACTCATACTAAATACTATGGTAATTAATACCATAACTGCAATTATTAACTTTACTACAGCCATCTTTTTCATTATCTTTCCTTTCTTGAATAAGGAAGTGCATATGCACTTGGAAATTCAGCTTTTTTAGAAGCCAGTACCAAAGCGATAATAGTCAATGCATAAGGAAGCATCAACATGAGTTGATTAGGCACACCAATTCCCAATGCTTGAAGACGCAGCTGTAAAGCACTGGCTAATCCAAATAGTAGTGCACCCCACATTGCTCTTATTGGTAGGAAACGGGCAAATATCACTACAGCTACCGCTATGAAACCTCTGCCACCAATAATTGATTCAGTGAAAATATTCAAGTAACCGATAGACATAAAAGCTCCTGCTGCTCCAGCATATAATCCACCTATTAAAATGGCAAAATATCTATATTTATTAACACTTATTCCTTTAGAATCTGCTGCTTTAGGATTTTCACCTACTGCTTTTATTTTAAGTCCAAATGTTGTTTTCTCTAATATAAACCAGGTCAAAATAACCATTAGAAATGCTAGATAAACTATAATATTATGTTGAAATAATATTACTCCGATTATTGGAATATCTGATAATACTGATATCTTTAACATTTGAAAAGATTCTACTTGTGGTGGTAAGCTTTGAATTCCAAAAATTACTCTATAGAAAAATACTGCTAATCCGGCACCTAGAATATTTAAAGCTGTACCAGCTATAACCTGGTTTGCCCTCAAAGTCACACTAAGTATAGCCATCAATGAACTATACAACATTCCAAAAACCATACCTGTTAATATACCTAGCCATAAGTTACCTGAATAGAAAGCAGCTGTAAAACCTGCCACTGCACCAATAGTCATCATTCCTTCTACACTAAGATTAAGGATTCCGGCACGTTGAGTATATATTTGTCCTAATGCTGGTAATAAAATTGGTGTAGCAAGTCTGATTGTACTAGCAAATAAACTTACAAAAAAACTTACTGTAAAAATATTACTTAACATGTTCCATCCTCCTTACTATTCTATTTTTTATTTCCTTAAAGTTAATTGCAGTTCTTGCTATAATGAATATTATTATTAAACCCTGAACTATATCAACAATAGAAAATGGTATATCAGTCATTCTTTGCATAGTCGCACCACCAACCAATAAGGCAGAGAAGAAAAATCCAGAAATTAGTATCCCTACAGGATTAAGCCCTCCCATTAGAGCAATTACTATCGCCATTGATCCATACCCGCTAGTTATCCCCTCTAATAGCCTATATTGAACTCCATATATTTCTGTCCAACCTGCTATACCAGAAAGCAATCCAGAAATTATCATTGTAAATACAATCATTTTCTTAACACTTACACCTGAGTAAGTTGTCACTTTTTCTCCTTGACCTAGTAAAGCAATCTTAAATCCTAAAGTAGATTTCCAGAAAAAAATCATTATAACAACAATAATTAAAGATATAAATATTCCAATGTGCAATCTATTACCGCTTTCAAAAAGTGGTAACCTAAAGGCATCGGGTATCAATTTAGTTTGTGGCATTTTTGATCCACCAGGATCCATCATTGGCCCATATACTAAAAAAGATAAAAAATAAACTGCGATATAATTTAACATTAGAGTTGTAATTACTTCATTCGCATTAAATTTAACTTTTATCCATCCTGCTAGACCTGCCCATAATCCACCGCCTATCATTGCAGCTATAATTGATACTGGTATGCCGATAATTGGTGGCAATCCACTATAAATAGTAACAAATATAGCAAATATTGAACCCATAATAAATTGACCATCTGCACCAATATTCCAAAGATTGGCTTTAAATGCTACTGATGTTCCTAAAGCCATTATTACTAAGGGAATCATCTTAACAAGTACTTCCATAAATCTTTGTTTAGAGCCAAAAGCACCATTAAACATTGATAAATAAGCTTCTATTGGGCTATTTCCTGAAAAACTAATTATTACGGCTCCAACTAATAATGCTAAAATTATGGTTCCAATGGCAAGTAAGAGTTGATTCAAGTTTTTAGTCAGCTTATTACGCATCATGCTCTACCTCCATTTTTTTACCCATCATTAATTCTCCAATTTCTTTTACATCACTACCGCTTGGTAGTATACCCATCAACTTACCATCATAAATAACTGCAATCCTATCTGATAATTGTAGTATCTCTTCTAAATCTGCAGATACTAGCAATACACTTGTCCCCTCACTTTTTGCATCTAAAATTTTTTGTCTAACATACTCTGTTGCTCCAATATCCAACCCTCTTGTAGGTTGATTTGCTATTAAAATAGCTGGATTATTTTCCAATTCTCTAGCTAAAATAACTTTTTGTTGATTACCACCAGATAAGTCACGTGCCCAATCATCTCCAGAATTCGCCTTAATCTGATATGCTATCTTAGCTTTTTCCCATCTATCTTCTATTTTTTTCTCATCAATTAAACCAAATTTAGAATTAGCTTTGAAAGTTTTTATAATAAGGTTCTTTTTAAGACTCCAGCCTAACGCTAATCCTGTAATATGCCTATCTTCTGGTATATGTGCAATCCCTTTTTCTATTGCAAAAAGGGGTGGTTTATTTTCAATATTAATATTATCCAGCTTAACTTCCCCTGATTCTACATGACGTATTCCAGTTAAAGCTTCACACAATTCTTTTTGACCATTTCCATCAACACCGGCTAATCCTAAAATTTCACCTTCATTTATGTCTAATGAGAATCCGTCTAAAGCTAAAAAGTTTTTGTCATTCAGGACTTTTAAATCTTTTATAACTAATTTTTTCGCCCCTGCTTCAACTAATGATTTATCAAAGTTAAATAAAACATCTCTTCCAACCATCATTTTTGTTAAAGAAGATTTAGTTGTATTACAATCAACTTCCACATGTCCGATCATGACACCATCACGTAATACTGTAACTTCATCAACAATTGATAATATTTCTTCTAATTTATGTGTAATTAAGATTATTGCTTTACCATCATTTTTCATTTCTCTTAAAGTTTCAAACAAGCCATCAACTTCTTGAGGTGTTAACACTGCTGTAGGTTCATCAAGAATTAAAATTTCTGCACCCTGATATAAAGCAGTCAAGATTTCTACTCTTTGTTGTTCTCCAACAGACAATTGCCAAATCTTCGCATATGGATCAATTTTCATTTTATATTTATTGGCCAATGCGACTAATTCTTCAGCAGTTTCTTTTGTATCTAAAAGGAAACCTTTTCTAGACTTTCTCCCTAACATTACATTTTCTACTATTGTAAATGGTCTAGCTAACATAAAGTGCTGATGGACCATTCCTATTCCTAGAGAAATTGCTTTTGTAGGTGAAGGTATCTCACATTTTTTTCCTTTTATACAGATTTCTCCTTGTTCAGGATGATATAACCCATATAGTACGTTCATCAAAGTTGTTTTACCTGCTCCATTTTCACCCAAGAGACCGTGAATAGAACCATTTTTTACAAAGAAATCAACATTGTCATTTGCTTTAACATCATTGAATTCTTTTATTATTTTATACATTTCAACTGCACAATTTTTAGATCTTAATTCTTCCAAAACAATACCTCCTTTCAATAATGACTTATTTGAATGCGCCAGTATTTTAAATACTGACGCATTCTTATTAAAATTTATTTAGTTGGTTCTTTTATAACTGAAAAATCAATTTTCCCAGCTTTTAAATCTTTCCAGCTAGATTCGATTTTTGTTAAATCATCACTTGTTAACCAACCTTTTGAATCATTGATTTTTGAATAATTTAGTCCTTCATTTTCTGCAGTAATCCAATAAAATCTTTCTTCATCAGCTAGTTTAAGGAATTCACCACTATCGATATCATCAAAAATATTTTCCAATACAGCTTTCCACTGATAGACAACTCCTGACAATACATTTTTTTCTGCTAATTTTAATTGATCAGCTACATTACCAAGTACATACTTGTCTTTTTCTTTAGCTGCTTGTACAACACCTAGACCAATACCGTCACCAGAATGCCAAATTACATCTACTCCAGAATCATACATTCCAACTGCAGCTTCTTTAGCACCAGCAGTGTCATTCCAATCTCCTGTGTAAACTTCTTGAATCTGTATATTAGGATTAACAGATTTAGCACCTAATTTAAAGCCTTCATGACCTCTATAAATTTCAGATACATCAGCTCCACCAATAACACCAACTTTATTTGTTTGTGTAGCTAAACCTGCAATAACGCCCATTTGATAACCACCATCATCAAGTGATACGTCATAAATTGCTGAATTTTTTTCAAATTTGTAACCAGTTCCTAATACGAAATGAGTATCAGGATATTGCTTTGCTACTTTTACTAGTGGTTCCATGAATTGGAAACCATGACCTATAATTACATCGTATCCTTGGTCTGCAAAGTCTAATAGGGCTGGTTCAATATCTGATACTTCATAGACATTCTCTGTAACTTTTAATTCCATCTTATCTTCATTAGCATCAAGATAATTCATCATTCCTTCGTACATTGATTGGTTGAAGGATAAATCATCTTTCTTACCAGGTAAAATCAAAGCTACTTTCAACTTATCAGAAGAGCTTCCACCATTGTCCCCATCGCAGGCTACAGTAAAGCTTAGTGCCATTAACATAATCATTAATACTAGTAATAATTTTTTCATTTTTCTTCCTCCTAATTTATTAATAATAATATTCTTTCTAATACCTATTCTTATTGTTTACACCTCCACTTCTGTTATCAAATCAATTATTCTGTGATTCAACACATCTATTAATCCAAAATCTGTAAGTCCCAATTCCGGAACTGTTGGTAGTGATATAAAGGATAAAGACATAAATGGTGCACTCATAGAACAACCAAGTGACTCAACATTATTATTCAATTCTTCCATTAATTCCATTACTTCTAAGGCTGGAAGAGTAGTCATTAACCCACATAACGGCAATGCTAGGGTATCTATAACTTTTCCATCTGCGGCAATAACAAAACCACCTTGCATTTTTTCTATTTTCTTTACTGCTACTTCCATATCTATATCATTTGTTCCTACTACCACAATATTATGATGATCATGGGATACTGATGCTGCCAAAGCTCCTCTTTTTAGACCAAATCCATGTACTAGTCCATTTGAGACTCTACCGTTCTTACCATATCTTTCAACTACAGAAAGTTTTAAAATGTCTCTATCCACATCAATCATCAATTGGCTATTTTCAATCTTCATCCATTCTTGTATTTCTTTATTTATAATCTGATCTTTAACCAAATCAATAATTCTACACTTAACTCTTTTCCCCTCTGAATTTATTATAAAATCTTTATGAGAAAATTCAGGTGAAAGCTTAACTGTAGTGAATAATTCCTTTGGATATTCCTTTTTCTCACAACCCCTATAGCCATTTTCATCTACTACCACTAATCCATCTTTTAAAACCATTGTAGGCTTTATGATACTCAAGTCCTTTAAAATAACAATATCAGCAAATCTACCTGGAGTAATGCTTCCTATCATATGTTCTATTCTAAAATGCTTTGCAGCATTGATTGTCGCAATTTTAATAGCCTCGATAGGATCTAAACCTAAATCTATGGATTTTTGTATATTGTAGCTTATATGTCCTTCATTGAAGATATCATTTACATGCTTATCATCTGTACAAAACATAAGGTTCTCTGTAGATAATTTATTTTCCACAACACCTTTTATTAATTCTTCAACATTTCTTTCACTGCTACCTTCACGTACTAAGGCTTTAATTCCTAATCTTAATCTTTCTAATAATTCATCATAGGTGACTGATTCATGATCATCAGATAATTGAGCAGTAGCATAGATGTTTAAATCTTTTTCTCCAAGTCCGATTGCGTGACCATTACAAATTTTTCCAAGATTTAAACTACTAACAATTTTTTCCAAATACTCTTCTTTTATACCTAATATTTTTGATGGATCTAGCTCTCCAAGACTAATTGAAACATCCATTTTTAATAACTTGCTAACTTCTTCTACACCTAGAACACCACCTGTAGTTTCCAATCCTGGAGCTGTTGGTACTCTTGATGGAACTTCTAAAAAAAGTCTGAATGGTAAATTGTCTGAATTTTCAACTAAAGCCATTAAACCATCAATTCCTGATACATTAGCTATTTCCATAGGATCAACACACATAGTTGTTGTCCCCCATGGTACTATTACTTCCCCTAAAGCTTCTGGTGTTAGTAATGTAGTTTCAATATGAACGTGTCCGTCAATAAAACCTGGTATTGCATAGTTACCACCACAATCTATAGTTTCTTTTGCTTTTGTATCTTCACTAGGATTTATCGATACAATTTTTTTATTGAAAATTCCTATAGAGGCTGGATAGATTTCATTGGTATAAACATTTAATAATTTCACATTTTTTAAAATTAGATCTAAATCTATTTGCCCCATTGATGCCTTTATATCATTTTTTAAATTTTCAGCAGTAAATTTCATCATACTCCTCCAATTATATTTTCTTACGTAATACAGTTTGTTTAAATATTCCATCAGCATAGTATTCTTTAGAATGTAGTATTGGCTTTCCTTTAAATGAATATCCAATCTCATCCATAAATATTATTGGAGTTCCCTCTTTCGCATCTAGCTTTTCTGCTAGGGTCTTATCAACATTGATTGCCTTCACTTCTGTTAAATCCATATACACTTCCAGGTTACAGAATTTTTTTAAGAAATCGAATATTGGTTTTTTGAGCATTTCATAATCTGGTGATTTATGTGTTATAAGTTTTTTAGGAAAATAGTCTGTACAATAAATAGCAGGTTTGCCATCAGCAGTTATAACTTTTTCCACACTTACTAATAAGTCACTCTTATTAATAAGTAATTTCTTAGCTACTGCCTCATCAGTAACTGCTTCATTGATGTTAATAAAGGCAATACCAGGTTTGTAGCCAGCTTGTGCTACCATATCAAAAAATTCAACTTCTAAATCCATTCTAGTTACTACATCTAATACATGTTTATTAATAACTGTACCGACTCCTAGTTTACGTGTGATTATACCTTCTTGTTCTAAAGTCATTAGACAATCTCTTATCAATGTTCTACTCACACCATAGTCTTCTGCAATTTCAACTTCTGGTGGTAATTTTTGTAATTTTGAGTATTTACCTGTTTGAATTTCATTTAGTAGTTGTTCAATTATTGTTTTGTATAATTGTTGTTTTTCACTCATTTTTACCTCACGAATATTAAATTTAATAAGTAATACATTATAGGTCATACCTATTAGGTACTACCTATTTTATATTATTTGAAATTTATGTCAATATTAAATTAAAATATTATTGAAAACTTTTTAAGATCGCTTAAAATTCATTGTATTTTGCTCCAATAAATTTATATCAACATTTAAAATAAAAAAATGGGTTCTGCATTTACAGAACCCAATCAAATATTGCTTCAAATTGATTAAATAAAAAAAAATAAATTTTAATACGATAATTTAATAATATAACGAAACTAGTATAGTGCGAATTATAAGTCCCTAAGATTTTGTATAACTTCAAAAGCTGTATCTATGATTTTAGCATCAAACTGTGTTCCTTTACATCTTATAATTTCTTGTACTGCTTCTTCATGAGATAATGCTTTTCTATATGGTCTGTCAGAAGTCATTGCATCGTAAGTATCTGCAATACTAATTATCCTAGCACCTATGGGAATTTCCGTTCCACTAATGCCAAAAGGATAACCACTACCATCGTAATTTTCATGATGATGTAAAATCATTTGTAGGGTTTCTTTAAGAAATTCAATTTTACTAAGTATATTTGTTCCGATTACAGGATGTTCTTTAATTAAATCAAATTCTATATTGGTAAGCTTATCAGTTTTTAAAAGAATACTATCTGGCACTCCTATTTTACCGATATCGTGAAACTGTGCAGCAAGTTCTATATTTTCTAATTCTTTCTTTACAAACCCAAGTTCTTTAGCTATCTTACTTGATATAACAGCCACCCGCTCCGAATGGCCAGCCGTATATGGATCTCGAGCATCAACAGCTTTAGATAAGGTTGATACTGTATCTCTATACGTATGTTGTAATTTATTATATGCCTCTTCCAATTTAGTTTTTTGTTGAATTAAACTTTGATTTTGTTCAATAAGTTTTTTTGATACAGTATTAATTATTCTAATAAATAAAAAATAGAGAATTAGTAAACCAAAAAATACTACAATAATAATTTTTTGATTTATGTCTATCATATGCTGTTCAAACTCTAATTCAGGCATAAAAATTGCAAAATCATTTTTAATATGCATTGTTATGACGATAACAAGTATGATTCCTGTTATTGCAAATGCTATGAAACTATATATTGCAAACTTTTTTATCAAACTATTCTTATTAGAAAACATTAGTCACCCTTATTCTTTGTTATTAATTTTTGTAAATCTATTTTCCTTGATTTTCTTTGATTCTAATAAAGCCTGATCACTTAACCTTATGATATCCAAAATATTATCACCATCTTCTGGACAACTAGCAACCCCTAAAGAAATATTTATTGAAGGTTGTGGTGAATTATCAATACCTCTAACACAATTTCTTATTTTTTCACCAATTTGAATTGCATTGTCTTTATTACAATTACTTAATATAACAACAATTTCATCCCCACCATATCTAAAAGCTTGGTCAATTTCCCTAATGTTATTCTTAATAGAATCACTAACTTTTTGTAAAACTTTATCACCAGCTTCATGCCCATATTTATTATTAAATTTTCTAAAATTGTCAATATCAATAAAAATTAATGAATACACGGTTTTTGATATTACTTTACTAAACTTATCAAAAGCTCTCCTATTATATAATCCAGTCAATTTATCAATATCAATATCTCTCTCAAGCTTTTTATTCTCTTGTTCAAGTTTATAATACTTTTTAATTATTTTAATTACAATAAAATAGGATGTAAACCCAAATATAACCCCTGATCCTAAACATTGGAAAAATACATTATCTCCAAATATTGGCATTGCAAGATAATGATAGAAAAATCCGAAAAATACTCCAACAATCAACATAGCGCATAATAACAAAACTTTTATTTTCATTCTTTTTCTTATAATCTATTTACCCTAAATTAGAAAAAATAGATTACATTTTCCTTTCTATATACTGATTTAAAATATGAAACTTAAATTCTCCTGTTTAATAATTTATGTAGGGTTTTAAAAAATTTTATACTCTTTGTCTTTATAATATATTTATTTTGAATTTGTACATCTAAATAAATTGTCTTATTATTCATTTTTTTTGCTACAATACACTTTTAAATATTATTTTCATTACTTATCTCCTGTAATATCCTTATCACTATTCAACTTCAATTCAAACCAGAAGGTACTACCACTCCCAACAATAGAATCAACACCACACTCACCACCATGGGACTCAACAATCTTCTTAACAATAGATAAACCAAGACCAGTACCAGTAACAGGACGCATGTGGTTCTTATCCACCTTATAGTAACGCTCCCAAATATATGGTAAATGCAAAGGATCAACACCCTCACCAGAATCCCTAACCTCAATCCTAACCTTGTCAATAAACGCCGTTTGTCTAATAGTAACAACCTTATCATCACCAGTATAATTAATTGCATTAATCAATAAATTATAGAAAGCCTGAGTTACCTTCAACTCATCAGCACTAATAAAAACATCCCCATTACTAACAAAATTCAACAAAAAACCATCAACTTTAACTAATTCGCTTACCCGGTCAACAGCACCTTTTAAAGTATTAGTTAAATTAAACCTACTAATATTCAACAAAGGAACACCAGCCTCAAACCTAGAAATATCAAGCACATCATCAACCAAAGAAGACAACCTACTAGTCTCATCCATAATCACCTTAGTCTGCTCACCAGTAATCTCATCAGGAAAATCATGCATCATCTCCGCATAACTATAAATCAAACTCAAAGGAGTACGCAAATCATGAGAAATATGAGCAATCAAATCACGCCTTAATTTCTCCACCTTAGACAACTCCAAAGCCGTATAATTCAAAGTATCAGATAGCTCACTAATCTCCAAATAACCATCACCAGAAAAACTAGTCTCATAATCACCCTTTGCCAAATTCTTAGCACTAATATTAATCCTTTCAATAGGCTTAGAAATCTTACGTGACAAAATAACTGCCAAACCAATAGATAAAATAATCATAAAGATGGTAATAATAATCAATTGATACTGCAAAGTAGACACTGTAGCATTAACAGGAGTAATAATAGCATAGAAAGTTAAAGAAAGACTCTTTCCATCTTCCAACTCAAAAATATATTCCTTAGTCAAAGTTTCCATACGATGCCCAGAAGACTCCATAAACATCATCCTTTGAGGAGGAGCAAACTCGTTAGTTGCTTTAATATAGATTTCCTTTTCCACATAAAGATCAACTATAATCTCATCTAAATCAGGACTATCAATATTCTTCCGAACAATACTAACAGCCTTCTCTATTTCCCACATTCTAGTAATTCTATACATATCATTCAAGAAAATAGTTTGAAAAAGCCACAGTACCACAAGCAACAAAGCAGAAAAACCTAGAAGATAACCAAATACCCTCCATTTAAGTTTGATTTTATTGCTAAAATTTTTCATCACTAACCCTCACTATCCCTCAAATCTATAACCAAGACCACGCAAGGTTTTAATAAACTCTCCATAAACACCAAGAGATTTTCTTAAAAGCTTCATATGAGTATCAAGAGTCCTATCATCACCAAAATAGTCATAACCCCAAACTTCAGTCAACAACTTCTCACGAGGAATTGCAATATTCTTATGCCTAATCAAAAAGAAAAGAATCTCAAACTCCTTAGGAGATAACTTAGCTTCCACCTCATCTACAAAAACCTTATAGGCTGTCATATCAACAAAAAGTCCCTCTTTATGAAAAACAAAATGATCCTCTTCACCAATCTCATTTATTTCCCTACCACTTGTTCTTCTTAGAATAGCTTGAATACGCAGCATTATTTCCTTAGAAGAAAATGGCTTAACCACATAATCATCAATACCAAGTTCAAAGCCTAATACTTTATCATACTCTTCACCTCTTGCTGAAAGCATAATTATTGGAGTCTTACTTGTCTTCCTAATCTCTTTAACTGCTGAAAAACCATCAAGTTCTGGCATCATTATATCCATAATGATAATATCAAAACTTTCCTTACGACAAATCTCCACAGCCTCCATACCATTACTTGCTTCACTAACCTCATAACCTTCAAAAAGAGCATATCTTTTAATAACAGCTCTTAAGCCAGCCTCATCATCACATATTAATACTCTTGCCATACTCTTCACCTCATGAACCTCACTTACATTACTATAACTATACCATATACTATTAGTATGTTGTAGAACTGATTACTAACTGAATTTTAGCTGAAATAAAAAAAGAACCACCTAAATGGTTCTCATAACTTAGGTATCTTACATGTCCATCTTGAATATATCCCCACCCGTTTGATCTATTTCTAAATGTTGTGCCCCGAAAGTAAGACCTTTATTAGCACTAAAGGCTATCACTATTAATATAGTGGTCATAATCAAGATTTCCTTTTTAGAAAGCTTAAACTCGTTTTTTATAATAAAGCTAACACATGATAGTATTATACCTATTGGAATTAAAATGGCTACATAGCTAGGACTTTCCTTAAAATGGGCAATACCACCACTGATCATACCTATGCCAATTGCAAGTGTCAACGACACAATTATTAACTTAATCCTTTCTTTAAAACTAAGTTGTTTTTTGTCCAAAATTACTTCATTAATAAATGAACCTGTTGAAAAAAGTATTAGACCAATGGCTAAGATAATTCCATATCTCACCATATTAAAAGGCATAAGGACAATACCACTGGATACCATCCCTATTCCTAAAAAGTATGCAATGTAGACAAGATATCTAGATAATAAATTTTTTAACATTATACCTCCAATATTATTTAATCAAAAAGAATACTACTATTAAAAGAAAATGAAGTGGAAATTAAAAAATGAGTCCTATTTTTATAGAACCCATTACACAAGGTTGCTCAATTATTCTTTTTTAATTTTGAGATCCTTATCGCCTCTATTTAAGTAACTTCAACTTGCCAATAAAAGGATACTCCCTCATCTCTCCTGCTGAGGCACCAAGCACTCCATAAACAAAGAGATAAATAATATATACATTAAAAAGAAATATACATACCCAATACAAATAAGGGAAATAACTAACACCAATGTTTATAGCATTAGCAAACATAATAACTAACAATAACAAAAAACCTTGATTGGCATGAAACTTATTAAATTCCTTCTTATTGCCATTAAGATATGGTAAAAAAAATATAATATAGGAAAGCCCGGCTACTATCTTTTCACCTTGGGTCAAATTCTCATCTTCCATAATCTACCCCCTATTAAAAATAGTTGACTGTACCCCACCCTCGAAACCAACAACTAGAAATATGCATAAAGGTTAGCTCCCCTTAAGTAATCCTCGACAGACCACAGACACCACTTACTGCTGCTACCTTCCGGTCCTGACAGGATTCATGGGCTACAGCTTCAAAAAGCTCAAGTATCAACACCACTTCTTTAGACAAAATCTCTCTTTGCGAGTCCCTCAAAGCAGGTATTCGATCTCCCTATAGCGGATTTGGAGTTACAAGGAACCGCTAGTTCCCCATCTAGTACAGCCATGGCGGAGAAGGAGGGATTCGAACCCTCGATAGAGCTTTTAACACCCTATATCCGCTTTCCAGGCGAACGCCATCAGCCACTCAGCCACTTCTCCACGTTCTCTTATTCTATCTCAACTACCCTATAATATCAACACCCAAATAAGGTACCAAAGCCTCTGGGACCCTGACAGTACCATCCGCCTGCTGATAATTCTCCACAATAGCAGCAATAGTCCGACCAATAGCTAGACCTGAACCATTCAAAGTATACACTAACTGATTCTTGCCATTTTCATTCCTATATCTAATCCTAGACCTTCTACTTTGGAAATCAGTATACAAACTACAAGAACTAATCTCCTTATAGCCCTCATAACTAGGAAGATAAACCTCCAAGTCATAAGTCTTAGCAGCACCGAAACCAATATCACCAGTAGATAACACAACTACTCTATAAGCAAGTCCCAAAGCAGACAAAATACCACCGGCACTTTCCACCAACTCTTCCAAGGCAGCTTCACCATTTTTGGGCTTCACAAACTGCACCATTTCAACCTTGCTAAACTGATGCATTCTAATAAGACCCTTGGTATCCCTACCAGCAGACCCAGCTTCAGACCTAAAACATGGTGTAAAACCACATAACTTAATAGGTAAATCCTGTTCCTTAATAATCTCATCCCTATACATATTAGTCAGAGGAACCTCTGCAGTCGGTATAAGAAAGAAACCATAATCCTCAATCTTATACATATCTTCACCAAACTTCGGAAGCTGACCAGTACCATAAAAACTATCTTCGTTTGCCAAAAAAGGACTAAAAACTTCCTTGTAACCACGACTACCATGATAATCAAGCATAAAATTCATTAAAGCCCTCTCTAATCTTGCACCAAGACCCTTCATAAAAACAAACTTAGGACCAGCTACCTTGTTAGCTCTTTCAAAATCCATAATATCAAGAGCAACACCTAAATCCTGATGATCCTTTGGTGTAAAGTTAAAAGTTGGAATTTCTCCAACTTTTTTCACTTCAACATTAGCTGACTCATCTACCCCAACTGGAATAGATTCATCAACAAGATTTGGAAGACGTAATAACTCATCTCTTAACTTTAATTCAATATCCCTTATAAGAATATCAATTTCAGATATCTCATCCCCTAAAATACGCATTTCTTCCATAATAGCTTCTGGATTTTCACCATTAGCTTTACGTCTACCTATATCCTTAGAAACTTGATTTCTGATACTTTTTTTCTCTTCTGTAAGTTGAAGTTTAGCTTTTCTTTCTTCCTCTAAGTAAACAATATTGCTTAAATCAACATTTAGTCCCCTGCGAGCAAGATTATCCTCTATCTTCAATCTATCTTCTAAAATCAATCTAATATCTAGCATTAAATCAGTCCTTCTTCCCCATCGTTAGCAACAGTATCAATAACTTCAATATTACTAATTTCTTCGCCATCTTCTTCTGTAAGGGCCTTTCCAATAGCTACAATCTTATCAGTATCTGGTAAATTCATTACCTTAACACCTTGTGTAACTCTACCAATTACAGAAATACTGATAACACTCATTCTAATAAGTTTACCTTCCATGGAGACAACAATAATATCATCACCATCATCCACATTCATGATACCAACTAAATTACCATTTCTAGAAGACTTGGCAATAGCTCTAGAACCTTTACCACCCCTAGTTTGTGTTCTATATTGACTTAACTTGGTTCTCTTGCCATAACCATTCTCAGTAATTACTAATAAAGTTGAACCAGCCTTAGCCACAACTAAACCTACTACCTCATCACCTTTTTCAAGATTGATACCTTTTACACCCCTAGCAGTTCTACCCATTGGACGAACATCCTTTTCAGCGAAACAGATACTTACACCCTTTTTAGTAGCAAGGATAATATCTTCCAGTCCACTTGTCAGACGAACACCAATCAGCTCATCACCGTCATCAAGATTTACAGCAATCAAGCCATCTTTTCTTGGACTATCATAAGCAGCTAAAGAACTCTTCTTAACAACACCATTTTTTGTTGCTACAAAAAGATATTTCTCAGGATCATATTCCTTAATAGGAATAATAGCAGAAACCTTCTCATCACCAGTAATATTCAACAAGTTGATAATAGCATTACCCTTAGCTTGTCTACTTGAATCAGGTATTTGATGAACTTTAAGTCTAAGAACTCTACCTTTATTAGTAAAGAACATCAAATAATTATGAGTTGTAGTTACAAATAGATGTTCTACAAAATCATCACTTTTCTTGGTTAAGGCTTTTTTACCTGCCCCACCTCTTTGTTGGCTTTTATATAGGCTAAGAGCCATTCTTTTAATATATCCAGTATTAGTAATTGTAATAACTGCATCTTCTTCAGCAATCAAATCTTCAATTACAAAATCACCTTCAGCTGGAAGAATTGTTGTTCTTCTAGCATCGGCATATTTTCTTTTCACTTCAGTTAAATCATCTTTTATCAAAGACATCAACAACTTTTCATCAGCAAGAATTTCCTTGAAGAAAGCTATCTTTATCAATAAATCCTTATATTCATCTTCAAGTTTTTCTCTTTCAAGACCAGTTAATTTGCTTAGTCTCATTTCAAGAATAGCATTAGCTTGTATTTCACTTAAGCCAATTCTTTCCATCAAACTACTTCTTGCAACTTTAATATCAGCAGACTTCTTGATAATCTCAATAACTTCGTCAATATTGTTAATAGCTTTTCTTAAACCTTCAACAATATGAGCTCTTTCCTCTGCCTTTCTTAAATCGAACTGTGTTCTTCTAATATAGACTTCTTTTTGATGCTCAAGATAATAATAAAGCATTTCTTTCAAGTTTAATACTTCAGGCTTACCCTTAACAATTGCCAAGTTAATAATCCCGAAGGTATCTTGAAGCTGTGTATGTTTATATAACTGGTTTAAGATAACATGAGGGTTAGCATCTTTTTTTAGTTCTATTACTACTCTAATACCTCTTCTGTCAGATTCATCTCTTAAGTCTGTTATACCTTCAAGATTCTTTTCTCTAACTAAATCGGCAATCTTTTCTATTAATTTGGATTTATTAACTTGATAAGGTATTTCAGTAATGATAATTCTTGGCTTACCATTTTTTTCATTATGTTCAATATGGGATTTTCCTCTCATACGAACTGAACCCCTACCTGTCCTATAGGCAGATACTATTCCCTCCATCCCAATAATATGGGCTCCTGTTGGAAAGTCAGGTCCCTTAATGTGTTCCATCAAGGTATTAATTGTTACCTCTGGATCGTCAATCAAAGATATAAGACCATCTATAACTTCACCTAGATTATGAGGTGGTATGTTAGTAGCCATACCTACTGCTATACCAGAAGATCCGTTCACTAAAAGTGCAGGGAACTTAGCTGGGAATACTGTAGGTTCCTTCAATGATTCATCATAGTTAGGAATAAAATTTACCGTTTCCTTATTTATATCAGATAACATTTCTGCAGCTAACTTGGACATTCTAGCTTCTGTATAACGCATCGCTGCCGCTGAGTCTCCGTCAATACTACCAAAGTTACCATGACCGTCAACTAACAAGTATCTAGTTGCAAAATCTTGTGCTAGTCTTACCATTGCATCGTATACAGCTGTATCACCATGTGGGTGATACTTACCTAAAACGTCACCGACAAGCCTGGCTGACTTTTTATAAGGTTTATCTGAACCCATTCCTAGTTCATGCATAGCATAAAGAATTCTTCTATGTACAGGTTTCATACCGTCTCTAACATCAGGTAGAGCACGGCCGACTATAACGCTCATCGCATAGTCAATATATGATTTTTCCATTTCAGTTTCGATGTTTATTGGTAAGATCTTACCATGGGTGAAATTTTCCAATGTCTCCACTCCTATCTTTCTTTGAGTTTATCTATTATCGACCATAGTTCATCGCTTTTTGGTTCAGCTATATCAATAACTTCACCATTTGCTCTGTGCAATAATCTTGACATGTCCTTTGTGAAACTGCCGATAGAAAAGCTTTCTATTCCAGCTTCCTTTAATTTTTTTCTTATCTCATTATTTTTTTTTGCAACAATCAATAAGGAACCACTAGATATTAGTCTTAATAGTTCCAAATCAGGAAATACATTTAACAATGCTCTTGTTGCTGGATGAAAGTATATGTTTTCTTCGTGAAGCTCAACACCAAGACCAGTGTTATCAGCTATTTCATAAACACCACCAAGAACTCCACCTTCAGTGACGTCATGCATCACCTTAGCACCATGTTCCATAGCTATTACGCCTTCCTTTAAAACTGAAAGCCAGCTTAACATGTTCTGACCCTCTTTAATTAATTTATCCTCTACTTTGCCTTCAAAAATCTCTTCAAAATCGCTATAGAGGATTGAGGTGCCTTCAATAGCCCCGCCTTTTGTCAAAATGATTTCATCTCCCTCTTCGATAGCAACTTGATTTTCTAGATATTTTCTATCCTTAGTTCCAAGTGCTGTAAGTGAGAGAATACTCTCTTTAACACTGGAGATAATTTCCGTATGTCCTCCAATTATTTCTATGCCTAGTTCCTTACAGGCATTATTAGTGCCTTCGATTATTCTTCTTATATCTTCCTCAGTGGTTTCTTCTTTTAGAAGTAGAGTTACAAGAATACCGAGTGGTTTACCACCACTAGCTATTACATCATTACAAGCTACATGAACGCCAAGATAGCCGTTATCCTTGCTAGCACCAGTTATTGGATCAGTAGATATGACACATAGTTGATCTTTTAAATCTAACACTGCACAATCTTCACCAATTGCTGCATGCACAAGAACTTCCGGCCTTCTTATACCCGTATATGGGAACACAATTTTTTTTAATTGTTCTATAGTTAATTTTCCTGGTTTCATTCCATCTCCATTAAATATCTAAATTACTTACTTTATGAGCATTGTTTTGAATAAATTCTTTTCTTGGTTCTACAGCATCTCCCATTAGCACTGTAAAGATACTATCAGCTTCTGTCGCATCATCGATGGCAACTTGTAGGAAGGTTCTTTTATTTGGATCCATGGTTGTATCCCAAAGTTGTTCAGGATTCATTTCTCCAAGACCTTTGTATCTTTGTAGGGCATAAGAACCCTCTGCTAGAGTTTTTAATTTCTCTTCCAGCTCTCTATCAGTGTAGACATAACTTTCATCCTTGCCTACTTTTACTTTGAAAAGTGGAGGCTGAGCTATGTACACGTAACCAAGTTCTATTAATGGTCTCATGTATCTAAACAAGAAAGTCAATAATAGGGTTCTAATATGTGCTCCGTCAACGTCCGCGTCTGTCATGATGACGATTTTCTTGTATCTTAGCTTGTCAGGATTGAAATCATCGCCTATTCCAGCACCAAAGGCTGTTATCATAGACTTGATTTCATTGTTTCCTAAAATCTTGTCAATTCTAGATTTTTCCACATTTAGAATCTTGCCTCTAAGTGGAAGAATTGCTTGGAAGTTTCTGTCTCTGCCAGTCTTGGCTGAACCACCCGCAGAATCTCCCTCAACGATATATATTTCGCACATTTCAGGGTCGCTACTGGAACAATCAGCAAGCTTACCTGGGAGTCCTGAAAACTCTAATGCATTCTTTCTTCTTGTTAATTCTCTGGCTTTTCTAGCTGCTTCTCTAGCTCTATTAGCCATCATTGCTTTTTCTATTATCTTCTTGCCTACAGCAGGAGTCTCTTCAAGGAATGTTCCTAGTTTTTCACCTACTATTGACTCGACTATACCTCTTACTTCGCTATTACCTAGCTTAGTCTTGGTCTGTCCTTCAAATTGTGGATTTAATACCTTGACACTTACAACTACAGTAAGACCTTCTCTAATATCCTCACCAGATAGATTGTCTTCCTTTTCCTTAATCAGGTTTTTCTTACGTCCATAATCGTTCATAACTCTAGTTAAGGCAGTTTTAAAACCAACCTCGTGGGTTCCACCTTCAGTAGTATGGATATTATTGGTGTAAGATAATAGGTTTTCAACATATCCATCATGATATTGGAAGGCCACTTCTACTTCTACGTCATCTTTGTTACCAAATATGAAAAGGGGATCTTTAAAGAGAGGATCCTTGTTTTTATTTAAGTGGAGAACGAAGTCTACGATACCACCTTCGTGGTGGAAGATTTCTTCAATTCCGCTTCTTTCATCTTTAAGGGAGATTGTTATTCCCTTGTTTAGAAATGATAGTTCTCTCATTCTATGACTTAAGGTTAAAAAGTCATATTCTGTTTCTTCGAATATTTCAGCATCAGCTTTAAAGGATATTTGAGTACCAGTTCCTTTTATGCCTTCTTCAACTATAGTTAATGGTGTTGTAACCTTTCCTCTAGAGAAACTTTGTTGATATACATTGCCATTTCTTTTTACTTGTACCACGAGTGAGGTAGACAATGCGTTTACTACGCTCATGCCCACACCGTGAAGACCACCAGATACCTTGTATCCACCATCTCCGAATTTACCACCTGCATGTAGTATTGTCAGAGCAATTTCTACAGCCGGCTTTTTAAGTTTTGGGTGAAGGTCTACCGGTATTCCTCTACCGTTGTCCTTGACCGTTATTTCATTATCTTTTCCGATGATAACGTCAATCTTGTCACAAAACCCTGCCAAGGCTTCATCGATACTATTATCGACAATTTCATATACTAGGTGATGTAGGCCCCTAAGACTTGTGCTACCTATGTACATACTCGGTCTTTTTCTTACTGCTTCTAGTCCTTCAAGCACTTGAATTTGACTTGCATTATAGCTTGAAGCTTGGGCTTTTTTTTGATCATCCATCTATCGCTTTTTCTCCTTTTTTCTTTATGTTATATACCTCTATATTATATCATAAAAACCCTTTGAAATATAGGGTTAAAGATAGGTAAATGCTATACAAAAATGACTGTAATTTCTATAATAGTATCCTGTTTATTGGATACTATTATTTGATATTATTAGTATGCAAATTAATTTTTATTTTGATTTCCTACAATTTTGTAGGAAATACGATTAATCATAGTGTATAATTAATTAAAGACGTATTAAATATTAAGTTTAATTGGGAGGTTATGATGCCAAAATCGGCTAATCAGAAGTTGAAGCTTCTATATCTTCAAAAAATACTTTCAGAAAAATCCGATGAAAATCACATGTTGACCGTCAAGGATATTATCAGCGAACTTAAAAAATACGATATTGAGGTTGAAAGAAAAACAGTATATTCAGATATTGAGGCCTTGAATAAGTTTGGTCATGATATTATTTGCAAGAAGACTAAAACCACAGGCTACTATATTTGTGAACGTGATTTCCAACTACCTGAATTAAAACTATTGGCTGATGCTGTTGCAAGCGCCAAGTTCATCAGTGAGAAGAAATCCCAGACACTCATAAAAAAGCTAGGTTTTCTTACTAGTCATCATGAAAGCAAGCAAATAAGAAGAAACGTCATTGTCCATAACAGAGTCAAGACCATTAATGAACAAGTCTACTACAATGTTGATGCAGTTAACCTGGCAATTGCAGAAAGAAAGAAAATTAAGTTTAAATATTTTGACTATGACCTAAAGAAGGAAAGGGTTTACCGTCAAAATGGTGATCCCTATATAATTTCTCCTTATGCTCTTTTTTGGGATGACGAAAACTATTATGTTATCGCCCATCATTAAAAGTATGATGATATTTCTAATTTTAGAATTGATAGAATGGAAAATGTTTTAACACAGAATGAAGAAATTGTTCCACTTCCAATTAATTTCAATGTAGGGGATTATGCCAGAAAGACCTTTTCTATGTTTAGAGGTCCTGAAGAAAGGATTAATCTTAAACTAAAGAATCATTTAATCAACGTCATTCTTGATAAGTTTGGCAAGGATGTGACCATTAGTAAAATTGATGATGATCATTTCCAAGTTTCAATAAATATTTGTGTTTCAACCTCCTTCTTCGGCTGGTTGTTCCAGTTTGGAGAAGATGCTAAGATATTAGCACCTAAACATGTAGTCAAAACCTATCAAAATAGAGCTAGAACCTTGTTAAAGGATTAGACCTATAATTAAGCCTATCCACTTAAAAAATTTGTTCTAAGCAATAAAAATGGAGTCGTATATTAATACGACTCCATTTACTTTAATTTTTATTTTTACTTAATCTTTGAATATTATTTAGCTTTATTTAGAGCCAATAACTTCTTAATTGGTTCATATAGAACAGTACCAACTGCAGTACCAACTAGAATCTGCAAAAAATTAATTGGAATTGTAGCTAGAGCTAAAGCCATTTGTCCACCTGATAATATGTACTCAACTAAAGCGTAACCTAATACTACTGTCAAAAAACTAATTACTAAACCACCGATAAAGAACTTTATCCAAGTCAAATCAGCAATTTTCACAATTAGAAGAGCCATCAAAACAGCTTGCAAACCGTGAACCATCAAACTCCAAGGAGCATAAATTGCATAACCAGACAACAAGTCTGCTAACAAGGCTCCAATTCCCCCAACCAAGAAGCCATAAAAAGGTCCAAGAAGGGCACCTAGCAAGATAAAACTATCTGCAATATGGAAATACCCTTGACCAATCATTGGTATCTTAATGAAAAATATAGAAACAATTACCAAAGCTGCTAAAATAGCTGAAATGACTAAACTACGAACGTTAACTTTTTCCATGTTATCCTCCTAATTTTTCTTGTTAAGTTTCAAAGCTCTCATTTTAAGAGGAAGCCCGAAACAATTGATAAAGCCTTCTGCATCCTTATGATTGTATAACTCCTCATCCATAGTGAATGAAGCAATATCAGTATCATAAATTGAATACGGAGACTTAGTACCAGCAATAGTACAATTACCCTTGTAAAGTTTTAAACGAACAGTACCAGTAACAGTCTGTTGAGTTTCATCAACAAAAGCATCCAAAGCCTCTCTTAAAGGAGAGAACCACTGACCAAAATAAACTAACTCCGCATAACGCTTAGCAACTAGTTCCTTATAGTGAAAAGTATCTCTATCAAGACACAAATACTCCAAATCATTATGAGCAGTATAAAGGATACGACCACCTGGATTCTCATAAACACCACGAGATTTAATACCTACTAATCTATTCTCAACTAAATCATCAATTCCCACACCATTTCTAGCGCCCTTTTCATTTAGTAATGTTATAAGTTCAACACCACCCATTTTGACACCATCAACCGCAACAGGAATACCTTTTTCAAAATCAATAGTAACATATTCAGCAACATCCGGAGCTTTCTCAGGAGGAGTAACAATATGATACAACTCATCTTGAGGCTCGTTCCATGGATCTTCTAAATCACATCCCTCATGGCTTAAGTGCCATAGGTTTCTATCCATACTGTAAGGACTCTTCTTCTTAACAGGAACTTCAATTCCACGAGCAGTGGCATAATCAATTGCTTCCTCACGTGACTTAATATCCCAAATTCTCCAAGGAGCAATAATCTTCATATTAGGTGCAAGTGCCTTAATAGTCAACTCAAATCTTACCTGATCATTACCTTTACCAGTACAGCCATGACAAATAGCCTCAGCACCCTCAGCAAGAGCAATTTCTACTAATCTCTTAGCAATTGAGGGACGAGCAGTAGCAGTTCCTAGTAGGTACTTTGTCTCATAAACAGCACCAGCTTTAAGTGTTGGGAAAACATAATTATATACAAAGTCTTCCTTTAAATCTTCAATATATATTTTAGAAGCACCAGTTCTTATGGCTTTTTCTTTTAAAGGCTCAAGTTCTTCACCTTGACCTACATCACCAGCCACAGCAATAACTTCATAACCATAATTTTCCTTCAACCAAGGGATAATGATTGAAGTATCCAATCCCCCTGAATATGCTAAAACAACTTTTTTCATTAAATATATTCCTCCTTTATATTATGCTAGCCAAGACAGCTTTTTGTGCATGCAGTCTGTTCTCAGCTTCATCAAATACTACTGAATGTTTTCCTTCAAGAACCTCTTCTGTTATCTCTTCGCCTCTATGAGCTGGTAGACAATGCATAACTATAACATCCTTGTCAGCTTTTTTTAATAAAGCATCATTGATCTGATACTTTTCAAGCGCGGCTCTACGATCCTTAGCTTCTTGTTCTTGTCCCATACTAGCCCAAACATCCGCATAAAGCACATCCGCCTTCTTGCTAGCTTCATGAATATCATTAGTCAAGACTATCTTACCACCAGTTTCCGTGGCAATTTCTTTGGCTATATTAACCCATTGACTATCAGGTGTGTACTCATTTGGGGAGGCAATATAGATCTCCATACCCATTTTGGCGCCACCAATCATTAAGGAATGAGCCATATTGTTACCGTCGCCGATATAGGCTAATTTCATACCCTTAAGATTATGTCCTTTATGTTCTCTTATAGTTTGTAAATCAGCAAGCACCTGACATGGATGCAAAGCATCAGTCAAACCATTGATGATAGGAATACTAGCATAAGCAGCCAACTCCTCAACATCACTGTGATTGTATGTTCTAATCATCACTGCATCTAAATATCTACTTAAAACCCTTGCAGTATCCTTTATTGGCTCACCTCTACCCATTTGTAAATCATTAGCAGACAAGAAAAGTGGATAACCACCTAACTGAACCATCCCTACTTCAAAAGAAACCCTGGTTCTAGTTGAACTCTTTTCAAATATTAGCCCTAAAGTCTTGCCTTTAAGCACCTCGTAAGGTTGATTAGTCTTGACCTTAGCCTTTAAAAAATCAGCAAAATCAAGTAGATATACTATTTCTTCCTGGGTAAAATCTTTCAAACTAAGGAAATCTCTTCCTTTAAGATTTGTTTCCATATTTAATAAACTCAATTTAATCACTCCTTCTCTTTAATTCACCATCAAGGAAGTCAATCAGTATATCAATTTCCTCTTTTTTTATAGTTAACGGTGGTAAGACTCTTAGGACTCTCACATTAGTACAATTTATTATAAGACCAGCCTCATAGGCCACCTTAACAAAATCTGCTCCCTCAATATTTAGTTCTAGACCGAGCATTAAGCCCATCCCTCTAAACTCCTTGATAATCGGATATTTACCTTTTAATTCCATTAGTTTTGCACTAAAATACTCTGCAACACCATTCATTTCATTCAGGAAACCCTCTTGTAGAACAGTTTCCAAAACAGCACAGCCACCGGCACATGCGACTGGATTTCCACCAAAGGTAGAACCATGATCACCTGGTACCAAGGAACTTGCCACATCAGCCTTGGCCATGAAGGCACCAAGTGGAAGACCTCCACCTAAGGCTTTAGCACTTGTTAAAATATCAGGTTCGATACCTAAGCCCTGATAAGCAAACAAATTTCCAGTACGTCCAAGACCTGTTTGAACTTCATCAAAGATTAGAAGAATATCCTTCTCTTTAGCTAGTTTGCTAAGCCCTAATAGGAATTCTTTATTAGCAATATTTATGCCACCTTCACCTTGTATTGGTTCAATAATTATAGCACAAACACTATCATCAATCATAGCGACAAGAGCATCAATATCATTAAAAGGACAATACTTAAAACCTTTAGGCAGTGGAAAAAAATGCTGATGAAAGCTATCTTGTCCAGTTGCTGTTAGCGTTGCTAAGGTTCTTCCGTGAAAGGAATTGGTAAATGATATGATTACATTTCTATCAATGTCATATTTCATCTCGCTATACTTTCTTGCAAGCTTGATAGCACCCTCATTAGCCTCAGCACCAGAATTAGAAAAAAATACTTTATCAAAACAAGTATTATCCACCAACAACTTAGCCAACTTTAAAGGTGCCTCTGTATAAAAATAGTTTGAAGCATGTATTAAATTCTTCACCTGATCTATAATTGCATCTTCAATCTTTTTATTCCCATAACCTAAAGGATTAACAGCAATACCACTTAGTAAATCTAAATACTTCTTGCCATTTTCATCAATAAGGTAGTTACCCTCACCTTTAACCATCTTATATGGAAATTGTTTATATGTATTCATTAAATCCATTATTACACCTACTTAATTATCATTGTACCAATACCTTCATTGGTAAATATCTCCAGGAGTATTGAATGAGGTATTCTACCATCGATTATATGCACTCTATCTACACCATTTTTTAAGGCATCCACACAACAATTTATTTTAGGAATCATACCACCAGAAATGATTCCACTTTTAATCAATTGTTCAGTATCATCTATATGTAGACTCTTAAAAATCTTCTTATCTCCATCCATGCCACCTTCATAAATACCCTCAGTATCAGTTAATAGCACAAACTTGTCAGCCTTTAGGGAACTAGCAATTTCACCAGCCATAAAGTCAGCATTGATATTATAGGTTTGTTGATCATCACCTACACCAATTGGTGCAATAACTGGTATATATCCTTGACCTATAACATCTAATAGAACTTGATTATCCACCTTGGTCACTTTACCTACATAACCAATATCCAACTGAGATTCAACACCATTCTCATCATATATAGTTGGCATATACTTTTCAGCCATAATCATATTGCCATCCTTGCCGCACATACCAAGAGCACTAGCTCCATAGTAGTTCATTCCAGCAACAATCTCCTTATTTATCTTACCAACTAGCACCATTTCAGCTATTTCCATTACTTCTTTATCTGTGTATCTTAGCCCATTAACAAACTTGGTTTCCTTACCTAATCTTTTTAACATATCGGAAATTTCAGGACCTCCACCATGAACTAGAACAGGATTCATCCCTACAAGTTTCATCAGCACAACATCTTGAAAGACAGCTTGCTTCAACTCTTCGTTGATCATCGCATTGCCACCATATTTTATAACTACGATCTTACCTTGAAACCTTTGAATATATGGTAAAGCTTCAACTAGAACCGCCGCTTTTTTCTTTGCCTCTTCGTACATCTATATTACCTTAGGATCTGTAACTGCCATTGATTTTAACATAGTCATATGACAAATCGCAGGTATAGATTACAGCATCTCCCTTTCCTTCTTCCATTTCAACCAGATAGTAGATTTCCTTTTCAGACAATATCTTCTTTGCGAAATCCTCGTCAAATTCAAGCCCCATACCCATTTCACAAACTAACAACTCACCCTTACTACTACCAATATAGATATTGGTCTCGTAAGGATTAAACTCAATTCCAGAATAACCAACCGCAGCTAGTATTCTGCCCCAGTTGGCATCCTCACCAAAAGCAGCGGTCTTAACTAGACTTGAAGTGGCCACAGCTTTACCAGCTTTAATAGCATCGTCGTCATTTTTTGCTCCCTTGATTCTTACCTCGATGAACTTAGTTGCACCTTCACCATCAACTACGATGCTTTTAGCCATCTTCTTTAATATCTCAATAAGTTTTTCCTTGAATATATGGTAAAGATCATCATCTTTGTCTTTTATTCTATTAACACCACTAGCACCATTGGCCAAAACTATAACCATGTCATTAGTACTTGTATCTCCATCAACTGTTATTGAGTTAAAGGATTTATTAACACCCTCAACCACTATCTCATCAAGAAGTTCCTTGTCGATGGCCGCATCAGTTGTTACAAAACCAAGTAAAGTAGCCATATTGGGATGTATCATACCACTACCTTTACAGATAGCTCCAATTCTGATTTCTTTACCTTCATAAGTAAACTCAGTGGCGAATTGTTTTCTAAAAGTATCGGTAGTCATAATAGCTTCAGCCGCATCAATACCATTGTCCTTGTCTGAACCTAATTCTTCTACAATATCTTCAATTCCAGCCATTATATTATCAATCGGCAATTGTTGACCAATTACTCCAGTAGAAGCAACCAGCACCTCATCACCACTAATATTTAGCACCTTGGCAGTACCTTCTACCATCATCCAGGCATTGGCCATCCCAATCTCTCCTGTACAAGCATTAGCATTGCCACTATTTATGATGATAGCTCTAATTTGATTCTTGATATTTTCCTCACTAACAATAACTGGTGCTGCTTTTACTAAGTTTTTAGTGAAAGTGCCACTAGCTGTACATGGAGCATCGCTATAAATTAGGGCTAGATCTTTTTTCTTTTTCTTTATCTTGGAGTGTATACCTGCCGCCTTAAAACCTTTTGGATATACTATGCTAAATTGTTCATTGTTTTGCATTTTTTTATTAATCCTTTCCTATGGAAATATTGGATAGTTTTCAATACCCTTTTTCTCTTCAATTCCAAATAGTATATTCATATTTTGAATAGCCTGTCCTGAGGCACCTTTTACTAGATTATCAATCGCTGATAAAATCACTAGATTTCCTGTATCCTCATCTAACACTACATTAATATGACAAAAATTTGAACCATATACCCATTTAGTATGAGGCATAACCCCTTTATTAAGTACTTTTACAAAGTATTCATCCTTGTATTTATCAATCAATACCTGTCTTATCTGCTCCTCGTTCACGTCCCTCTTCAGGGTCGTGTAGATTGTGCTGTGAATCCCTCTGGTCATTGGCATCAAATGTGGTGTAAACATAATTTTCACCTTGTCATCTGTATATTGTTGTAAATGTCTTTCCATTTCAGGTTTATGTCTGTGAGTCCCAACTCCATAAGCATTAACATTCTCGTTTTGCTCACTATAGAGTGTCACCAGCTTTAAGCTTCTACCTGCTCCACTTACTCCTGATTTAGAATCAACTATTATATTCTTAGTTTCAACAATACCAGCTTCTATAAGAGGTGCTAACCCTAACTGAACACTTGTTGGATAACAACCTGGATTAGCCACCAACCAGGTACCCTCAACCAACTTGTTCCTATGAAGTTCTGGTATACAGTAGACAGCTTCATCTATTAAGTCACTTTCACGATGTTCTAGACCATACCACTTGGCATAACCATCTTTTTCCAATCTATAGTCTGCTCCAATATCAATTAGTTTCTTACCATAAGTCTTGCAAGCTTTGGCTATATCAAAGGTTTCACCATGTGGCAAAGCTGTAAAGACAACATCTGATTTTTTTACAGTTTCCTCAGGTTTCCAATCAACTAATATTTCATCACTTAGGTTGAAGGTTGTCCCAACTACCTCACTATATTTTTTACCAGGTGAGCTTTTAGATGGCAGATCAATAATCTCTATATCATCTCTGACTTTTAATCTTCTATATAGTTCGATTCCAGTATAGCCTGTTGCTCCAAATAAGCTTACTTTAATCTTTTTATCCATAATTATATTTCTCCTTTTACATTATGGGTTAATTATACAGACAATTGAATAAAAACACAAGATAATTATTATATTTATTCATTTAATTTGGGTATATGTATCATTATGTGTATAATTTATGTATATTATTCATAAATTCTGTATATTATAAAAATGATGGAGAGAAGTATAAACTCCCCTCCATCAACAGTGTTTTTAATTATTCTATAACACCTAATAATTGTCTAGCTACAGCAACACCGTTACAAGAAGCTTGCATTAAGCCTCTGGTGATACCTGCACCGTCGCCAATTGTAATTAGATTTTTTAAGTTACTTTGGAACTTATTGTTAACCCTAATCTTGTTTGAATAGAATTTAACCTCTACACCATACAATAAGGTCTCATCACTAGCTAATCCTTTAGCAAGATGATCTAGTGCTTCAATCATTTCCTTGATGTCCAGCATTATCCTATAAGGCAATACTAGTGACAAATCTCCTGGAACTGCATCCTTTAGAGTTGGAACTGTATTGTTTCTTAGTAATCTATCATCATTTGTTCTTCTACCTCTTTTAAAGTCTCCGAACCTTTGAACCAAGATCTTGTTTCCTGCCAACATGTTTCCAAGTCTTGCTATGTGTTTACCATATTCTATAGGTTCGCTAAATGGTTCTGTAAACTTCATAGAAACAAGAAGGGCAAAGTTTGTATTATTAGTCTTGTATTCATCACCTTTATAGCTATGTCCGTTAACAACAGCTAGTTCTGAATCATAGACTTCAGTAGCAACTTCACCAGAAGGATTTGAACAAAAAACTCTTACTTTATCATCAAAGGTTTTTGTGTAGTAGATAAGTTTTGATTCATACATACTTTCATTAAGAGCCTTCATCACATCATCACGACATTCAACTCTAACCCCAACATCAACTATACCTACTTCTCTATCAATCCCATATCTTTCGCAAACTTTATCAAGCCAGTCAGCACCTTCACGACCTACTGCAGTAACTACTGTGTCACTAAAGTATTCCTTATCAGCTACAACTCCAATTACAGCACCATCTTTATCAATAATATAGTCTTTAACCGGATTATTGAACCTGATATCAACCCCAAGTTCTATAAGATGTTTTTGGATCTTGCCATAGATTGTATAACCCATTTCAGTACCAAGGTGTCTTATTGGGCACTCAATTAGTTTAAGGTTGTTTTTAATTGCCTTTGCTCTGATTTCAGCAATTTTTTCTGGAAAATCTAGGCCATATATTGTGCTATCTGCACCATATGACAGATAGGCTTTATCTACGTAGTTAATAAGCTCTTGAGTCTTGGCATAACCAATATATGAAGGTAGTTCTCCACCTACATCAGGTGATAATGATAACTTTCCATCACTATAGGCTCCCGCTCCTGCAAAACCTGTAGTAATATTACAAGGTTTACAATGGACACAGATGCCTGTTTTCCTTTTAGGACATATCCTTTTTTCGATTGATCTGCCTTTTTCTAATAGGAGAATTGATTTTTCTGGAGCCAGTTTTTTGTATTCAAGTGCTGTAAATATTCCAGCAGGTCCTGCTCCAACAATGATTAAATCATATTTTTCACTCATAATCTTAATACTCCTTAAATTTTATATCGCTATCGTTGATAGATGCTACACATGCTAGGCTATAGACTTCTATTCCCATTTCTTCAGCTCTTTTTCTTCCTGGTTGGAAACTTTTTTCAATAGCAATTCCTGCACCTACCAGATTTGCTCCACCTTGCTTAACAATATCTGCAAGTCCAAGTAAGGCGCTACCATTTGCTAGAAAATCATCTATGATTAAAATATTATCTTGTTCTGTAACAAATTTCTTTGAAACGTTAATTAAATAGATAAGTCCTTTTGTATAGGATTGCACTGAAGCAGTTAAAATTTCACCTTCAAGATTTTTCGAAACTACTTTCTTGGCAAATACTAAAGGTACATTAAAAGCTTTGGCCACAAAGGCTGCAATTGCAATCCCTGATGCTTCTATAGTTAATACCTTAGTTACATGTTTATCTTTAAAATGTTGATAGAACTCTTGTCCTAATTGTTCCATAAGATCAATATCAATTTGATGGTTTAAAAAGGTATCTACTTTTAATATACTAGTTCCTATTCCTTTGCCATCTTTTAATATCCTTTGTTTTAAAATTTCCATAGTCATCTCCTAGTTAAAATATTTTAAGAATGTCACTTACTCAGTATACCCTCTTTTATTGTATTTTTCTACATTCTAATCATAATTAATCAGGTTGAAAACAAGATAAACCTCCAGTTATACTGAAGGTTTATTCATTTACTTATTAATATATTATTTAATGTATCAAGCAACCATGTTCTTGTATGCAGTTAGGGTTCCTTTGAACAAGGACACTAGAATCCAACCATGAAAAATCACATCTAACATAGTCATAATATTAAATTCTGTGAAATAGAAGAACCATAAAAACATTACTATACTATCTATAACATAGAGCGCAAAAGCTCCTCCATACCAAATCGGCCTTTCCCTTGCAATCAAAGCAGCAGCTACATAAAACCCTATTACTATTAGAATAAGGAATATAAATATAACTAGTTGATACTCAATTGCAAAAAAAGCAAAGACAGAAGGCAGTATTGCCGAATATGGTACATACAAGCCTGTTCCAAAAAACATCCCTATAATATTGAATATAGTTAGTAAAATCATAATCAATAAACTAGTTTGGGCATTTTTTAAGCTTTTTTCTATATCGATATTTTCAAACATCACAACCTCCTATAAAAACTTAGATTTAATTTAATTTAATTTGAATTAGTTTAATATAATTAATATAAAATTAATTTTCGGCTTTATTTAGCAATAAATCGACTAATTCATTGCTCTTTCTACTAATTAACTCCTCATCGATACCAACAAGATGTCCGTTACGTACCAGCACCTTGCCCGCCACTATAGTGTAGTCCACAGGTTTATGATAACCACAAACTGCAAAAATAGACTTTGGATCCCTATGGGTACCAATAAGTGACATATCTCTAGAGTCAATCATAAATAAATCTCCAGCCTTACCAACTTCTAGTGAACCTATATCAGTTCTACCTAATAACCTGGCGCCACCTCTTGTAGCAATTTTTAACATATCATAGCCTGTAGGAGCAAGATTGCTGGAATTAAGTCTATGAAGTAGATATCCAACTCTAATTTCTTCCAACAAGTTAGAGCCATCATTACTTGCACTACCATCAACAGCCAGGCCAACTGGTACATTTAATTTCAACATATCTGGAATTCTGGCAATACCAGAAGATAACTTCATATTTGATACAGGACAATGAGCAACACCAGTTTGTGTATCAGCTAATAACTTTAATTCATCATCATTAAAATGAATACCATGAGCAAACCAAACATCACTGCCTACCCAACCTAGACTTTCCATATAGGCAAGTGGTCTTAAATTAAATTTTTTTAGAGTGTAGTTTTCTTCATCAATAGTTTCACATAAATGAGTATGTAGTCTAACACCCTTGGCCCTAGCAAGTTTTGCAGTTTCTATCATTAAATCATCCGTAACACTAAATGGAGAACAAGGTGCAAGTACTATTTGCCTCATGGAAAATGGCGATGGATCATGATATTTATCAATCAATCTGATACTATCTTTTAAAATCTCGTCTGTAGTTTGAACCACAGAATCCGGTGGTAAACCACCATCTTTTACACTCCTTGACATACTACCTCTTGAAGCATGAAATCTGATTCCCATTTCCTCGGCAATCTTAAATTGTGTATCAATTAATTCTCCAGATGTAGCAGCTGGGAATACATAGTGATGATCAAAAACAGTTGTTGTACCATTTTTCAATAAATCACTGATACCAGTCATTGAACTATAGTAGATCATCTCCTGATCCAAGCCCTTCCATATTTCATAAAGTGCTCTTAACCAAGGAAACAATTCAAGACATTGAACCTCTGGCAGATTTCTAGTGAAGGTTTGATACAAATGATGATGTGTATTAATTAAACCAGGGTAGGCATAATAGTTACTACCATCAATAACTTCATCTGCAGGAAAAATCTCCTTACCAATATGTTTGATAACTCCATCTTCTATATAGATGTTTTCACCTTCTAGAACTCTGTCTTGGTCATCGACTGTTACAATGCTTTTAATATTTTTAATTAATAGTTTTGACATCTTCCACCTCTTTTTCTAAATTGCAGAAATCTAAGGTATCACAGTAAGCTTCCTTATTAAATGTTTTAATCATAACCATCCCGAACAATATTGTTCCCACAACACCTAATATTAGTATGTCGGTAGTGTTCAAGTTTGTATGCAGCCATTGATCAAGTAACAAGGATATTGAATTATATGAAAAGTGTAATAAAATTGCAGCCCAAATTGATTTATATTTATAGTAGACAATCCCAAGAACTATACCGATTAAAGTAGCATAGACTCCTTGAATCCAGTTCCCATGGAAAAGTCCAAATAGTAAACCCTGGGTTAGTATTGCCAACCAGACAGGCATAGCTTTTTTGAAATCATTAAAGATTATTCCTCTAAAGATTATTTCTTCAAAAAATGGCGCTGATATTGACACCGCCAAGACTACATATATAAAACCTGATTTCATTAAAGGTTCCATCAAGTTTTCATAATCTGCCAATTGTTGTTTTATAGGTAGATATATAACGGCTAGATCAAATAAACCAGTTATTAGGATGTTGAAAAAGGCACCAAAAGCAAGAATCAATGCTCCATCAGCTATTTTTATTTTTCTAAAGCCTACATATTGTGTGAACTTATCCTTCCTTGCTAGGAAAATCAACATAACAAAACCCATAGTCATCAGATTACCAAGTAACATTAAAGGAATTAATAAACTCTCTAACTGACTTTGTATCTGTACTATATCAGGTATTTCACCTATACTTACGTTATAGAAGGTGATTCCTATCCCTGCTATGAATACCAAACCTATATTTATAGCGTAATACATAAACAATATCATTAAAGTAAAGCCAATTGCTTTAAATAGATTTTTTATTTGCATTTAAACCCTCCTTCGACGATATTATATGTTATCATTTTACTACCTACCTTCCTTTAAAACAAGGAGTTTCGAAATTGCAGTCGGATTAATAGACAAACCTATATATATATGTTAGAATAATTAAGCATGTAAATGCATCCCGCTTACGAAGAGTAGGCTAAAATCCAAGGGAGGTGAAACAATGAAAAAATACGAGTTAATATTTGTTACTGATGCCAGTTTGGAACTTGAAGTTATCAATGAAGTTGTTAATAAATTCACTGATTTAGTGAAGAATAACGCTACTATCGTTGAAGCTACCAACTGGGGCAAAAGAAAATTAGCTTACGAGGTAAACAAGAAATGGGACGGTTTTTATACACTGATCCAATTTGATGGACCTGCTGATTTTATCAAAGAGTTAGAACGTGTTTTGAGAATTGATGAAAGGGTTATGAAGTTTCTCGTAATTAAGGTTGACGAAAAGAAAATCGCTCAAGCTGAATTCTACGCTCAAAAGAGAAGAGAAAGAGAAGCTGCTAGAAGTGCAAGATTCGCTGCTGAAAGAGCTGCAAGTCAAGAGGCTGCTGTTAATGCTGCTGCCGCTACTGCTACTACTACAACTGAAGAAGTTAAAACACAAACCCCTTCTGAACCAGTTCAAGAAACTGTTCAAGACTAAGAGAAAGAAAGGAGGCATCCTTTTATGAAACGTGAAGTTAGAAGACCTAAAAAGAAAGTTTGTTCTTTTTGTGTTGATAAAACACTAATAGATTATAAAGATGCTAATCGTTTAAAACGCTTTGTAACAGAAAGAGGTAAAATTTTACCTCGTCGTATTACAGGCTGTTGCGCAGCTCATCAAAGAGAATTAACTGTAGCAATTAAAAGAGCTCGTCATATCGCTCTATTGCCTTATACAACTAACGAATAGGAGCTTTATGCTCCTTTTTTGTTTCAAGGAGGTTTATAATGAAAGTAATATTAAATGAAGATATTAAAGGTATAGGTAAAAAAGGCCAAATTATAGAAGTTGCTGACGGATATGGTCGTAACTTTCTATTAAAACAAAAAAAGGCCATCCTTGCTACTGATGGTGGTATCAGAGAAGTTAAAGCCATCAAGGAAAAACTGGATAAAAAGAAAGCTGCAGAACTTCAAGATGCCAAAGACCTAGCTGCTAAACTTGAAGGACAAGAAATTGTCTTCCATGAAAAAGTTGGTACTGAAGGCCGTCTATTTGGAGCTGTAACCAATAAAGAAATCTGTGAACAAGTTAACAAACAATTCAACTTAAACCTAGATAAGAAAAAATTCGATTTAAAAGATTCTATCAAACACCTAGGTGTTGAACACTGTAAAATAAAGATCTACCCTGGCGTATCAGCTGAAATCAAAGTTAAGGTTGAAGCTAAAGAATAGGAGTGGCAAGAATTGGATAGAATACCACCTCATGATCTTAACGCTGAACAAGCTTTATTAAGTTGTCTTCTACAAGATCAAAGAACACTTGACAAGGTATATGAAATTATCAACATTGATGATTTCTACAGTGACAAGCATAAGAAAATTTATGATGCGATTCTTGGTTTGAACAGAAAAAGTGAACCTTTTGATGCTATAACCGTCAGTTCATATTTAGATAAAACAGACCAGCTTACTGTTGTAGGTGGTCTTTCTTACTTGTTATCTATCACCAATGAAGTTCCAGTAACCACACACGCTGAGTACTATGCTAAAATTGTGGCAGAGAAATCTACCTTACGTCAGCTTATTGCTACAGCCAAGGAAATTACTGATGAAGTTTATACTGGTGATAATGAGGTAGAGAATATTCTAGATCGCTCAGAACAATTTATTCTAGATATTGCCAATAAGAAAAAAAGAAGCGGTTTTAGTAGAATTGGAGATATCCTTCATACAGCCTTCGATAAACTTGAAACTCTTAAAAACAAAGATAATCATGTTATTGGAGTCCCTACATTCAAGGATTTGGACAAGGTATTAAACGGCTTTCAGCCAAGTGACATGATAATTGTCGCTGCAAGACCTGGTGTTGGCAAAACATCATTTTGCCTAAATATCGCTGAAAATGCTGCTGTAAACCATAATAAGACTGTCGGTGTTTTTTCTCTTGAGATGAGCAAGGAACAATTAGTTCTTAGACTCCTCTCCTCCCAGGCGCTAGTTGATCAAACTAAGATAAGAAAAGGAACAGTCAGTCAAAGTGAATTCGATGATTTAACTGCTGCTGCCAATGTTCTTTTGAAAGCACCAATCTTTATAGACGATACAGCTGGTATAAATATAATGGAAATAAGAGGCAAGGCCAGACGTCTTCAACAAGAACACGGCCTCGACCTAATAATAATCGACTATCTCCAATTGATGCAATCTGGTGGTAATGGTCGAAAAAATGAAAATAGACAACAAGAAATTTCAGATATTTCTAGAAATATTAAATTACTGGCTAGAGAACTTAATGTTCCAATAGTAGCACTGTCCCAGTTAAGTAGAGCAGTCGAGCAAAGTGCTGACAAGAAACCAAATCTTAGTCACTTAAGAGAATCTGGTTCCTTGGAGCAAGACAGCGACGTTGTACTTTTCATTTACAGACAGTCCATGAGTCCCGCAGATGGTGAAGAAGCAGCTGAAGACAAAACTGCAGAAATCATTATAGGAAAGCATAGACATGGAGCCACAGGCAAGGTTAAAATGGTTTTCTTGAATGAATATACTAAATTTGTTAATATTGAAGGTAGTTTAGAGGAGGATTAACTTATGTCATCTGTTGTATTAATAGGCTCCCAATGGGGAGATGAAGGTAAAGGCAAAATAACCGACTATCTAGCTGAATATGCTGATGTAGTAGCACGTTTCCAAGGAGGCAACAATGCAGGTCATACTGTTATAGTTGGTGATATAGAATACAAACTGCACTTGATTCCATCTGGAGTTATTTATCCAGGTACAAAATGTATCATTGGTAATGGTGTTGTAGTCGACCCACAAGTTCTACTTGATGAAATGAAATATTTAAAAGAAAAGGGTGTTGAGGTTTCTCCTGAAAACCTAAAAATCAGTAGTCATACCCATATAATAATGCCTTATCATAAAATATTAGATGGACTTGAAGAAGAAGCTCGTGGAGATGCTAAAATTGGTACTACTAAAAGAGGTATTGGTCCTTGTTATGTGGATAAGATAGCTCGTGTAGGCATACGTTTTTGTGACTTGGTCGATGTTGAAACCTTTAAAAGCAAGTTGCATGAAAATATCACTTTAAAAAACAGAGTACTATTCAAGTTATATGACCAGTCTACTTTGCTTGACTATGATGAAATTTACAATCAATTCATGGGCTATAGAGAATTATTGGCTCCTTATGTTGATGATGTTTCTGTTATTCTTAATAACTACTTAAAAATCGGTGACAAAGTATTATTTGAAGGTGCCCAAGGTACACTTCTTGATATAGACCATGGAACTTATCCTTTTGTTACTAGTTCAAACCCTACTGCTGGTTATGCTTCTGTAGGTACTGGAGTAGGTCCAACTAAAATTGATAAAGTTCTAGGAGTTACTAAGGCTTATCTAACTAGAGTTGGAGAAGGTCCTTTCCCAACTGAGTTGTTTGATGAGGTTGGTGATCTTCTTGGTACTGTTGGTCATGAATTTGGTACAACTACAGGAAGAAAACGTAGATGTGGCTGGTTTGATGCTGTTTTGATGAATTATACTGCCAATATCAACGGACTAACTCATATGGCTGTTACTAAACTAGACGTTTTAGATTCATTAAAGACTATAAAAATATGTACAGCTTATGAGATTGATGGTGTTGTTACTAAAAACTTCCCTCCTACTTTGGCTGAACTTTCAAAAGCCAAGCCAATATATGAGGAAATACCAGGATGGGATAGTTCAACTATTGGTATAAAAACCTATAAAGAATTACCTGAAAATGCTAAAGCATATTTGAAAAAATTAGAGGAATTAATTGATGTTCCTATCGCTATTATCGCTGTAGGTCCAAAAAGAGACGAAACTATCACTATAATTGACTTATTTTAGCTAATTTGATTGACACCGACTGAGATATTTTGTATAATGGTTCTTGCGTATTCGTTAAATGATCCATTAGCTCAGTCGGTAGAGCACCTGACTTTTAATCAGGGTGTCCCGCGTTCGAGTCGCGGATGGATCACCAAGATTGCCCCTGTAGCTCAGTCGGTAGAGCAGAGGACTGAAAATCCTCGTGTCGGTGGTTCGATTCCGCCCGGGGGCACCAAGTTAGCCTTTAACTTAAGTTAAAGGTTTTTTTTGTGAAAAGATAGAATTAAGGAGTAGAAATGAAGAAAATTATCAATATTGCCATCGTAGCACACGTTGACCATGGCAAGACCACTTTGGTGGACGAACTATTAAAACAATCTGGAACCTTTACTGAAAGACAAGTTGTGGATGAAAGGGTTATGGACTCAAATGATTTAGAAAAAGAGAGAGGTATAACAATCCTTTCTAAAAATACTTCTGTAAATTATGGGGATATTAAAATCAATATAGTAGATACTCCAGGCCACGCCGACTTTGGTGGTGAGGTTGAGAGGGTATTATCAATGGTTGATGGTATTCTTCTTTTAGTTGATGCTTTTGAAGGTCCAATGCCTCAAACAAGATTCGTTTTGTCTAAGGCGCTTCAAGCTAATTTAAAGCCTATTGTAGTAATTAATAAGATTGACAGACCTGGTTCAACTCCATTAGAGAGTATCGATAAGGTTATTGATTTATTTATAGAACTTGAAGCTAATGATGATCAATTGGAGTTTCCAGTTGTTTTCACTTCGGCTAAAAAAGGTATAGCTACTATGGATATGTTGGTAGAAGGTACAAACATGAAACCTTTGTTTGAATCTATCATCAATACTATTGAGCCTGCTTCATCTCATGAAGATGAGCCACTTCAGATTCTAATCTCCAATATTGAGGGTAATGAATATTTAGGACGTATGGCTTTAGGTAGAATCAGCCAAGGTAGACCTAAAAAGGGAATGTCTGTAACTGTAGGTACTGCAGATGATAATAGAACAGCTAAAATTGGTAAGATTTTTACTTTCAACGGCTTGGATAAAGCTGAAGTTGATAGTGGAGATCCTGGTGATATTGTTGCTATCTCAGGTCTAGGTGATATTAATATAGGTGAAACTATTGGTGAAACAGCTAATTTCATGCCTGTAGATTTTACTGATATTGATGCCCCTACTGTTTCTATGACTTTTTCTGTAAATAACAGTCCTTTTGCTGGACTTGAAGGTGACTTTGTTACTTCAAGACACTTAAATGATCGACTACAGAAAGAAGTTGAAACTAACTTAAGTCTTAGAGTTGAAGAAACTGATTCTAAAGAGAGTATTAAGGTTTCTGGTCGTGGTGAGTTACACTTATCAATACTAATTGAAACTATGAGACGTGAAGGTTATGAATTCATGGTTTCTAAGCCTTCAATTATATTTAAGGATATCCATGGTGTTAAACATGAGCCTATGGAGGAATTGATAGTTGATATTCCTGAAGAGTTCATGGGTGTTGTAATGGAAAAACTTGGTCTTAGGAAAGCCGAACTTAAGAATATGAGTACAGGTAACAAAGGTTACACTAGACTTGAGTTTGAAATTCCTGCAAGAAGTTTGATTGGTTATGGTGGCGAGTTCTTGACTGATACTAAGGGTAATGGTATTTTAAATCATATCTTTATTGGTTATGCACCAGCTAAGGGTGAAATTCAAACTAGGAAAAAAGGTGTGCTGGTTGCTTTTGAATCTGGCACCTCTACCGACTATGGCTTATTTAACGCCCAAGACAGAGGCACCCTATTTATAGGCTCTGGTGTAGAAGTTTATCAGGGAATGATAGTCGGAGAAAACGCTCGTGGTGAAGATATTGCTATTAACGTTTGTAAACAAAAACATTTATCAAACATGCGTTCTTCAGGTGCTGATGAATCCTTGAAGTTAAGCCCTCCTAGATCTCTATCACTTGAGCAATCAATTGAGCTAATCGAAGATGATGAATTGGTGGAAATTACACCAAAGAACATTAGAATTAGAAAGAAAATTTTAGACAACAACATGAGAGCTAAAAGTGTTAATAGAAAGAATAAATAAAAATAAAAATATTTAAGTAAATTTATATAAATCTTATATTAAGTAAAGAGCAGTTCATTTGAACTGCTCTTTTACTTTTATTATTTACTTTAATTTTTAACTAACCTATAAAGCTATACTCCATATTTACAACCATATTGTATCTTGAATCTATTTTCTTTATTTCTTCAATCAATTTTTCCTCTAAATCTGGTTTCAATTCTTCATCAAATCCAAAAGGAAGTTCCAGGTCAAAGATAAAGTTTATTTGATCATGACCATCTACTAGTCTAA
The DNA here is from genome assembly GCA_009773805.1 of Fusobacteriota bacterium. Lineage (GTDB taxonomy): Bacteria > Bacillota > TC1 > TC1 > TC1 > WTXA01. Next base: position 553,222 of record WTXA01000002.1, on the reverse strand, counting down.
AATCATGAGCAGAGAGTTCTGCCTCATAATTATATAGGACATCTGCAACTACTATCTTCAACTTATCCAGTCTTTCATCGTTCATAGTCACAGGATCCATATGGATTACAAGAAAAATACTTAGTTCCTCCCCTACTTCACGCTCTATCTTATCAATCAACTCGTGAGAAACTTCAATAGAAACATCCTCAGCCACTTCAGCATGAAGTGAAACCATACTGTAAGTTGGACCATATGTATGACTAATAAGGTCATGGACTCCAAGAATACCATCATACTTTAAAACTGCTGCTTTTATTTTATCAGCATCTTCCTTCTTGATTGACTGCCCCATTAAGACAGATACAATGCCCTTACCAATATTCACCCCACTAAATAAGATGAAAATACCAATTAATAAACTAATATAACCATCTAGATTTATATTGAATATAAACGATATAATTATCGCAGTAATCATACCACTAGTAACTAACACATCATTTCTACTATCTGTGGAGGTAGCAATAAGTGCCTCTGAGTTAATCATAACTCCTACTTTTCTATTAACCAACATCTGCCAAACTTTAATAAATACTGATAATATCAAGAACCCTATTAACAATAGATTAAACTCTAAGGGTTTAGGATTTATTATATTACCAATAGACTGTTTCAGTATCTCGTACCCAACAAGTAAAATAAGGAAGGAAACTATCAAGGCTGCAACATACTCAATTCTTCCGTGCCCAAAGGGATGATCCTTATCAGCGGGTCTATTAGATATTTTAAAGCTGACAAGGGAAACAAGTGAAGATATTGAATCTGAAAGATTATTAAGTCCATCTGCCACAACAGCTAAGCTATTGATTATTAAGCCTATGGTAATTTTTACCCCCACTAAGAACAAATTACTAATGATCCCTACCATAGCGGCAAGGAGTCCATAGTTTTCTCTCACTTTATTGTCTTGTATATTATCCTTATCCTTGATAAAGATACTTATTAATAATTTTAACATTTACCACCATTCTATAAAGAAAGTTTTTTGAATCTTTCCATAGCTTCTATAGTATTATCTCTGCTACCAAAGGCAGTCAGTCTGAAGTAACCTTCACCGTTTTGACCAAAACCAACACCTGGAGTTCCAACAATATTTAACTTATTTAGTAGAATATCAAAAAAATCCCATGAAGGTAAATTATTTGGAGTTTTTAACCAAATATATGGAGCATTAATTCCACCAAAGGTTTCAATACCTACCTCACCTAAACCAGCTTTAATTAATTTGGCATTTTCCATATAGTAACTAATAATATCAGCTACTTCTTTTTTACCACTATCAGTGTATACACTTTCTGCAGCTTTTTGAACAATATATGGAACTCCATTAAACTTGGTTGAATGCCTTCTATTCCACAACTTATTTATAGATACAGCTTCACCATTTGTTGTATAACCCTTAAGTTCCTTAGGGATTACTGTATAGGCACATCTTGTACCAGTAAAGCCGGCCTTTTTAGAAAAACTTCTAAACTCAATTGCCACTTCCTTGGCACCATCAATTTCATAAATACTATGGGGAATATTTTCTTCAGTGATAAAGGCTTCATAAGCAGCGTCAAATAGTATTAAAGATTTATTTTCCTTTGCATAATCAACCCAGACTTTTAATTGTTCCTTAGTTAAAACTGTACCCGTTGGATTATTTGGAAGACATAGATAAATCATATCAACCTTCTCCTTCGGAAGTGCAGGAACAAAGTTATTCTCCTTATTACAAGGCAAGTAAGTAATATTTTCTCTACCAGCCATAATATTAGTATCCAGATATACAGGATAAACCGGATCAGTGATTGCTACCCTATTATCCACACCAAGAATATCACCGATGTTTCCAGTATCAGATTTTGATCCATCACTAATAAAAACTTCATCCTTGTCTAATTCTATCCCTCTTGGTCTAAACTCGTTATCAATAATTTTTTCAATTAGAAAATCGTATCCTAACTCAGGTCCATAGCCTTTGAAGGTATCAATTTTAGACATTTCGTCTACTGCTTCGTGTAATGAAGTGATAATAGTAGGGCTAAGTGGTCTTGTTACATCACCTATTCCAAGTCTTATAATCTTCTTATCTTGATTCTCACTTGAAAAGGCATTGACCCTTTTAGCAATATCAGAAAATAGGTAATTGTTTTTAATCTTTAAAAAATTCTCGTTAACTTTAATCATTTCATCTCTCCTTAAATTTCTATCTCACCCTGGAATACTGTAGTTGCAGGTCCAGTCATATAAACATTGTTATCAGCTTCATTCCACTCTATATCTAAATCTCCACCTAGTAGAATTAATTTAGCTTTTCTATCAGTCAGGTCATTTAGGACGGCTGCAACTAAAGTTGCACTTGCCCCAGTTCCACAAGCCAGTGTTTCTCCTGATCCTCTTTCCCAAACTCTCATTTTAATAGTATTTCTATCTATAATTTGTGCAAATTCGGTGTTTATTCTTCTGGGGAACATTTCATGATTCTCGATTAGGACACCTACTCCATGAACATCAAAGTTGTCCACATCCTCAATAAAAGTAATTGCATGGGGATTACCCATAGAAACACAAGTTATATTATATTGTGTCCCATCCACCTCTATAGCCTCATTAATTACTCTGTCCTTTGAAAATATTGCTGGTATTTCTTTTGTTGTTAATATTGGTTGCCCCATATTTACAGTAACTTTCTCCACTTTTCCATCAACAACTTTCATATCAAGGACCATTACTCCAGCTAAGGTTTCCAACGTTATTACATCCTTGTCAGTCATCTTGTTATCATAAACATATTTAGCAACACATCTAGTAGCATTACCACACATTTCTGCTTCAGAACCATCGTTATTAAACATTCTCATTTTAAAATCACTAGTATCCGATGGTAATATCATAACAATTCCATCTGAACCAATACCAAAATGTCTGTCACTAATTTTAATTGATACCTCACTAGGATTTTCTATATGTTCCTTAAAGCCATTGATATAGATATAGTCATTACCTAGACCATGCATTTTTGTGAATTTCAACATCATATCTCTTATCCTTCTTTCTATATATATACATTCTAAAATTATAGCAAAAATCAGCTTTTTAGTAAAGAATAACTAGCCTTTGAACAAGGAGTTGATATAATGGAATTAGGTTGTAAAGGAGATACTAATTATGAAGGATAAAAATATTAAAATACTGGCACCAGATGGACAGGAACTAAATCTTAACATATATAAACCTGATTCAATAGAACCGAGAGTTATCATCCTTGGTATTCACGGTTTTGGAGAATTCGGTGAGCGTTATAGAAAGGTAGCTGAGTATTTTACAGAGCAGGGTGCTGCTTTCTATATCCATGATCAAAGAGGACATGGACTAACACCTGGTAATAGAGGAGTTATAGATTCATATATTTCCTTCTTAAATGATATTGAATTAGTCCTCAATATCATTCGCGAGGAACAAGGAAACAAGCCAATAGTCCTTTATGGACACAGTATGGGTGGAAATATTGCTTTAAGATATTTAATGACTAAAGATACTGGCAATATAGCATGTAGTGTGATTTCCAGTCCTTGGTTAAAGTTGTATAAGGAGACTCCTCTTTTTTTAGTGAAAATTATGGAAAAAGTACTGGGTCCTAGTTTTAAAATAAAAGCCAAGATTGGTTCACTTTCACATGATAGAGAATTACTAAAAGAGGTTAATTCTTCTGGCTTGTACCATAACTATATCTGCACTACCATGGCTAGAGGCATTATGGTGTCTGGTTTATTCATTACAAACAACCCACAACTACTTACAACTCCTACCCTTTTAATGTCAGCAGAACTTGATAATGTAGTTGATTTAAAAGCTATTGAAAAATTTGCTGGTTCTAACAAAGAAAATATTGAATATATTAAATGGCCTGGCATGTTCCATGAACTTCATAATGAAAAGGAAAGAGTACAAGTTCTAGCTGCCGCCTGGACTTATGGCCGAGTGGTTATTCCCTTTGCAATTTGGACTGTGACATACCTTAAAAATATTTCAAAAAGAAATATCCTGCTACAAAAACAACTCAAATTATATGAATTGTTCTTGTAGTAGGATATTTACGGATCCTGTAGAAACGCCGAACCATATCATCGACATATACAATAGGTATGATTTAATTTTTACTAACTGAATAATACAACATCCAGCGAATTAAGTCAATATTTATTTTGAATTTTTTTAAAATCTTATTAAAACAATTATATGGAAAGTAATTAAAGTTATAGCCATACTACCTAAAACATCACTAGGATAGTGATATCCAAGATAAATTCTAGAAATACCAACTAAAAATGCTGCTGGTATAAGTATGAAGCCAAATCCTGGAAACATTGAGGTAAAGGTTAAGGCTGCCATTAGAGATGAAGCTGTATGCGCTGATGGAAAAGAGTTTATATCCTTTGAAGCCTTTCTAATTATAACATCTTCATAAGTAACATATGGACGTGGTCTGCTTATTATAAACTTGATACTATGAACAATAAACTGTGATATAAAGATATTTACTAGCAACTCAATTCCAATTGATCTGTTTATTAACAATAAATAGAAAATCAAGATTGAATAAAAAACCACACCGCCTAACTCTGTATAGGCAATAAAAAATCTCTGCACATTTTTATTATGCAGTCTTTTATTTAAAAACATTAAGAACTTCACATCTTGCTTTCTGAAGAAGCTCATCATCTCTCCCTTCAAAGCTAATATATATCTTATGCTAATTCTATACTATATTTAATAATTAATCAGTAATATATCATAAATTTAACCTTGACTAAACTAGATTTTTACAATACAATTAGTTAAGTAACTTAATTATTAAGTTACTTAATGAAAAAGAGGTATAAAATGAATGATAACAAAGAAATAGCCATTAAGTTAATGGATACCTTAAGAAGGTTTAAGAAAATCGGATTTCACACTAAATGCAATTACGATTTGACTCCCGGTCAAATTGGCATGCTTCATCTTATTTATCATCAAGGCAATAATGAAATCAAAGGTATTTCTGTTAGACAGATTAGTGAGATGAGCCAACAAACACCATCTGGCGTAACACAAGCAATTAATTTCTTAGAAAGTAAGGAGCTTGTAACCAGAACAATTGATGAAGAAGATCGAAGGATAATGAGAGTAAAACTTACTCCTTTAGGTTTAAAACAAGTGAAGGAGCATCATCAAAATCTTTTGAATCTAAGTTACGACTTTATAGAAAACCTAGGACAAGAAAGAATCTCAACCTTTATTGATATATTGGAAGAAATGATTGCCTATGGAGAAAGGATAAATAAAAAAGATGATTAAACTATTTGGATTTTTAAAAAAACATCTCTTCACTATAATTTTATCTGTAGTGCTGATTTTCATTCAAGTAATGAGTAATCTTAGCTTGCCTAGACTAATGTCTGAGATTATAAACAAAGGTGTTATGATCAATGATATTCCAATGATTTGGAGAACTGGTGGCTATATGATTTTAATTACCGCTGTGGGTGGAATATCTGTTGTTATAGCTAGTTTTCTACTTTCTAGAATATCTGCTAGTTTTGGAGTTGATTTAAGAAGAGCAGTTTTTACGAAATTAACCTATGCTTCATTAGAACAAATTGGAGAATTTGGTACTTCTACTCTTGTTACTAGAACTACTAATGATATAAATCAATTACAACAATTTATTGTTATATCAAGGATGCTTATTATGGCTCCTCTAATGGGTATAGGTGGTATTATCATGGCTATTTATGAAGCACCTACGCTTTCCTATATAGTTTTTATCGTCCTTGCCTTGTTAATAGCAATTATTGGTTCAGCAATGTTTTTAGTAGTACCAAAATTTAAAGCCTTACAACAAAAATTAGATTATCTCACCTTAGTTTTAAGAGAGTATCTAACAGGTCTTCGTGTCATCAAGGCTTTTAATAAGAATAAGATTGAATTAGATAGATTCGGAGTTGCTAATGAAGACTTGGCTATTACCACCTTAAAAATTACTAGAATAATGGTTTTTCTTATTCCTAGTATGATGTTCATCATGAATGCTAGCGCTATACTCATAATTTGGGTTGGTGGCAGACAAATACAGACTTCTGGAGTTGAAATAGGCTCGATAATGGCCTTTATGCAATATGTAACACAAGTTTTGTTTAGCTTTTTAATGATGGCTATGATTTTCACCTTCATACCAAGAGCACAAGTATCTGCCAACAGAATTGTAGATGTGCTAAAAAGTCAAAACACTATAACACAACCCGATAACATAATAGCCCCTCCTGTAGTTAAAGAATCTACCTTGGAATTTTTGGATGCTACTTTTAGATATACAGGTGCCCAGGAACCAGTATTAAAGAATATTAGCTTTAAAGCTAAAAGTGGAGAGATAGTTGCTATAATCGGTGGAACAGGTTCAGGTAAAACCACTTTAATAGATTTAATACCTAGATTTTATGACATAGAAACAGGGCATATATTTGTAGATGGACTTGATGTAAGATCTTATGACCTTAAAGATTTAAGAGAAAAAATAGCCTTAGTGCCACAAAAACCAGTTATCTTTAGCGGTACAGTCAGCGATAATATTCGTTATGGTAGAGATGATGCTAGTGAAGATGATGTGAAAAGAGCAGCTAGAATTGCTCAAGCTGAGGAATTTATCAATAATTTAGATGATGGTTTCGACACTCCAATAGCCCAAGGTGGCACTGATATATCAGGAGGTCAGAAACAAAGGTTGTCAATTGCTAGAGCAATTGCAAGAAATCCAGAGATTTTTATCTTTGATGATAGTTTTTCAGCCTTGGATTATAAGACTGATGCCATGTTACGACAAGCTATAAGAAAAGAGCTAAAAAACAAAATTATTATAATAGTTGCACAAAGAGTAACTTCTATAATTAACGCTGATCAGATAATAGTCCTTGATAATGGTGAAATTGTAGGAATTGGAAAACATAAAGATTTATATGCTAATAATCAAACATACAAAGAGATTGTTCTATCTCAAATGGAAGAAGGTGAGGTTGCATGAGTGAGAAAAAAGATAAATTAAATCAAAAACCTCAAACTAATGGCCCTGGGAGTGGACATACCTTTACTAAAATTGCTGAAAAACCAAAGGATTTCAAAGGAACAATCAACAGGCTAGTAAAGTACCTGAGTTTATACAAAGTAGCACTCATGTTTATATTCGCCTTGGCCATTGGTAGTACAATATTTTCCATAGTAGGACCAAAAATACTTGGACAAGCAACTGATACCTTAGCTGAAGGGGTAATAGGACTGAAGGTCTATGACCAAATACAAGAAAACCTTCCACCAGGTGTAATTATTCCTGAAGGAACGACTGGTAAAAGTTTACTTGATAATATGGATGATAAAATCAAGTCAAAAATACCTGAGACATATTTGGAATATATAGAAAAAATGGATGTCTCTAAGAAACCAGCAATTGATTTCCAAAGTATAGGCAAAATACTTTTATTTGTACTTGGTCTTTATGCATTAAGTAGCATCTTCTACTATATACAGGGCTATATTATGGCAGGAATTACCCAAAAGACAATCTTTAGTCTACGTAGGGACGTAAGTACAAAATTAGATAGATTACCAATGAGATATTTCGACCAGAATACTCACGGGGAAATACTTTCAAAGGTTACTAATGATATTGATACTATTAGTAACACTTTGCAGCAGAGTCTGACTCAGATAATTATGAGTATTGTAACTGTTGTAGGTATAGTGGTTATGATGTTAACAATTAGTTTTTGGTTAACCTTAATCACATTCTTGACTTTACCACTTTCTGCTTTAATCACAGCCTTTATTGCCAAGTTTTCTCAAAAAGAATTTAAGATTAATCAAGAACAACTTGGTAAGTTGAATAGCCATGTAGAAGAAATGTATAGTGGTCATAAAGTTATTAAGTCCTTAAATCAGGAACAACCTTCAATTGCCAAATTTGAAGTAATTAACAAAAAACTTTATAGAGCTAGTTGGAGATCTCAGTTCATATCCGGAGTTATAATGCCTCTACTTTTCTTTGTAAGTAATATTGGCTATGTTGGGGTTGCAGTTGTAGGTGGTTTACTAACTAGTGGTGGTTTACTCTCTATTGGTAGTATTCAAGCCTTCATGCAGTACTCTAGAGCCTTTAATCAACCAATAACTGACATTGCAGGTATTTTTAACACCCTGCAATCCACAGCTGCTGCAGCTGAGCGTGTATTCTTGCTATTAGATGAAGAGGAAGAAGTCAAAGAAATGGAGAACGCTCATACTCTTAATAATGTTAAGGGTGATGTTAGATTTGAAAATGTATTTTTCAGTTATCGTTCAGATAAACCATTAATTGAAAATATGAATATTGAAGTTAAAGCAGGAGCTACTGTAGCTATTGTTGGCCCTACTGGTGCAGGCAAGACTACTCTTGTAAACCTATTGATGAGATTTTATGAATTAGGTGCAGGTTCTATATATATTGATGGAAATAATATTACCAACTTAAAAAGAAGTGAATTAAGAAAACAATTTGGTATGGTCTTGCAGGATACTTGGCTATTTAATGGTTCTATCAAAGATAATATTGCCTATGGTAGACAAGGTTCTAGTTTTGAGGATGTAATCTCTGCAAGTAAAGTGGCCAATGTTGATCACTTTGTTAGAACTTTGCCTCAAGGTTATGATACTTTGATTAATGAAGAAGCAAATAATATCTCTGCTGGACAAAAGCAATTGTTAACCATTGCTAGGGCAGTTCTAGCAAATCCTCCTATTCTAATATTAGATGAGGCTACTAGTAGTGTAGATACTAGAACTGAGGTACTTATACAAAAGGCTATGTTAAATATTATGAAAGGGCGTACTAGTTTTGTTATTGCCCATAGACTCTCTACTATTAAGAATGCAGATTTAATTCTTGTTATGAATAATGGTTCTATCGTAGAGCAAGGTACCCATAAAGAATTATTAAAACAAGAAGGCTTCTACTCTAATCTATATAATAGCCAGTTTGATAACACTGACTTGATTACCACATAAATATAATCAAAAAAGCACATGGGATAAACCATGTGCTTTTTTTGAAAACGGAAATGGAAATGGAAAATATTTAACTTTATTTACCGTAATAATCTTTTACATCTAGTTTATCATTAATAATCTCAGCAACAACTTGATCAATTTTTGCTTTTACTTTTTGAATTAAAGGTTCAGTTGTACTATATGAGATTGCTACAACTCCTTCTTTTATTCCGTAAATGTAATTCTTGCCTTCAAATTTATCTTCAACTATTTCCCCTACAACTAATAGCAGTGCTTTGGACATATCTACATTTGCAGAAGCTGCTAGATTGAAGCTATAGGTTCCAAATAATGAATCAGAATTAGCACCTATTGAAATACCGTTCTTATCTTTAGTGGCTTCAAATCCACCTTTAGTAGCAGCATTTGCTGTTGACATTACAACAGTAGCTCCTTGTTGAATAAAAGTTATTGCTTGTTCTTTTAATTTGTTCACATCATCGAAGCTTCCTGTGTAGGCTTGTAATACTTGTATGGAGCTATCTACATATTTTACTCCTGCGGCAAAACCGTCTACCGTTGTCTTTATTGCAGGTATTTCAATTCCTCCTATAGCTCCTACTTTTTTACTACCTTGTTCTACTGCTATATGTCCTGCTGCTACACCTTGTAGGAATCCTTGTTCAACACCATCTGCTAATACTCCGGCAATATTTTTATTGTTCCCAATTTGTGCACTTCTATCTGAGCTTGATATTAAGAATTTTGTCTCTGGGTATTCTGCCGCTACTTCTATTACTGCATCAGTGAATTGTGTTCCATGGGCAATTATTACTTCATAACCATCCTTGGCATAGGTTCTTATTATTTGATTATACTGCCCTGGTTGTGTGTTTTCGTTGTAGGCCGTTTGTGCTTTGTATTCTGCTGCTATAACTACAAGCCCTTCATAACCTTTTTGATTCCAGCCTTTGTCATTAATAGCACCTGTTAGCACTAAGGCGACTTTTAGGTCTCTATTACTATCATTATTAGCTGTTCCTAAGCAGCCAACTATTATTACGCTTAGGAAAAGCATCAATATCGTTAAGACTATTTTTTTCATTATTGCCCCCTTGTTAAGATATTTCCTTCTATTATATATACATGTTTTTTTAATTTATTTTTTTCTGTATCATAATGAGTACATGTTAGCAAATAAAACATATGTTGTCAATATAATCCATATTAACAACACATAATATTAATTTTTCTACAGATTTAATTCAGATTAAATGATATTTTTATTCATTTTACATATAGTAATATCATTCTTATTCTGATATAATATGTTTAATTGTTAGCATTTAAAGTGCTTTCATGGCATATTATTATGTTTTCTTTTTTTAAATAATATAAAGAGGTGATGTAGGTTGAAGAAAAAACTTTCAACAGGAGATGTTCTGATTAAAGTATTAACACCTATCGTCGCAGTGGGCGTGGCATTAATATTAGGTATGATTCTAATTGCATTGCTTGGTAAAGATGTTGGATTAGCCATGGGAGAGTTGCACCTTTGACTTTTACCGCTTTGGCTTTTGCTATTGCTTCCCGTTGTGGCTTGGTGAACATTGGAGCAGAAGGACAATTTTATTTGGGTGGTATTGCTGCTGGTTTAGTAGCGATTTATGCACCTGGTCTTGGTATCCCAGTAATTGGTGGCGCTGTAGTATTAGTACTTGCTATCATAGCTGGTTTTATTGCAGGAGGACTTTGGGGCTTAATTGCAGGTTGGCTTAAAGTGTCCTTTGGCGCAAATGAAGTTATTACAACAGTAATGTTGAACTATATAGCTTCATTTTTAAACAAGTATCTGATTGGATATGACGGTCCTTTTTACGATGGCTCTGGAAATCCACAATCTGAAGCTTTCAAAGTTAGCTTCGAAAGAGGTTTCTTTATTCAAAATTCAGATATGACAATTACAATTGTATTAGCTATTTTGGCACTTGTTTTCTATTTCATTTTCTTCTTCAAAATGAAGAAAGGTTATGAAATGAGAGTTGTTGGTTTAAACTCAACAGCCGCAGAATATGCAGGTATCAAAGTTAAGAGTAATGCATTGTTGGCTATGTTCATGGCTGGTGGTTTCGGTGGACTTGCTGGAGTAAGCGAATTATTAAGCGCTCAATCAAGAATACTACCTGATTTCTCATCTGGTTATGGTTTTGACGGTGTTGCTGTAGCTTTACTAGGTCAGCTTCATCCTTTAGGAATGGGACTATCAGCAATTTTATTCGCTGTTCTTAAAAGTGGTGGTTTAGCTATGGGTAATAAAGGAACGATTTCTCCTTACATAGTTAATGCTATTCAAGCTTTTGTTATTATATTAGTAGTAGCTAGCGTATTCGTACAAGATGAATACAATAGAAGAAAATTAATTAGACAAGCAAAAGCACCGAAGGAGGAGTAGGATATGAAACAGAAAAAAGGTTTAATTATAGGTATAATAGTCTTAGTAGTCTTATTGGCTGTTGGATTTTTTGCTCCTGATAATATTAAAAATACCTTAGCTAGTTTTATCGCTCAAGATTTACGTATTGCCTTGCCACTAGCAATAGCTGCTGCTGGTTTGGTTTATGAACAAAGATCCGGTATTTTGAATCTTGGTGCTGAAGGAATGATGTTAACAGGTGCTTTGTTCACTTGGATTGGAACATCATTATTTGGCGGAAATCCTTGGTTGGGTATTTTAGTTGGAATGAGTTCATCGTTGATTATGGCTTTACTATTTGGTTTCTTGGTAATTACTTTAAGATCAAATCAAACAGTTATTGGTATTTCAATAAATATTCTAGCTTTAGGTTTAACATCAACTATTTACAGGGTTGTTCAAACTATGAACATTACAGTGAATGCTTTCCCAAGTATTTCTGATGTTTTATCAAAAATCCCTGGAATTGGTGCTGCATTAACAAATGAAGTTCCAAATGGAACTGAGTTGGCTTTGACTCAAATTCCAGTAATCGGTAACTTTTTAACTACTATATTTTCACAAAATATAATGATGTATATTGGTATCGTCTTTATATTCTTCTTGAATTATGTTTTATTCAAAACTGATTTAGGATTAAAAGTAAGAGCTGTTGGTGAATATCCAAAAGCGTGTGATACTACTGGTATCAATGTTTTCAAAATCCGTTATGGAGCTGTATTGTTCAGTGGTCTTTTAACAGGTTTTGCAGGCGGGTTATTAGTACTAGATATTAAAACTTTCGTTGAGAATGTTACTGCAGGAAAAGGTTTTATTGCTGTAGCTGCAGTTATCTTCGGTAAATATACTCCAATTGGAGCCTTTGGTGCTTCATTGGTGTTTGGTGGTGCTCAAGCAATACAGTACTTGATTCAAGCAGTTGGCTTAAAAGCCCCTAGTGACTTGATGAACATGATTCCTTATGTTGTTACTGTGGTTGCATTAGCAGGTTTCATAGGTAAAACCCATGTACCAGCAGCACTTACTGTACCTTATACAAAAGAATAATAGGGAGGAGGAATAATAATGGCACCTATTTTAGAAATGAAGAACATTGTTAAACAATTCCCAGGAGTTCTTGCTAATGACAATGTTAACTTAACCGTAGAAAAAGGTTCTATTCACGCATTAATGGGTGAAAATGGAGCTGGTAAATCTACATTGATGAATATTCTTTATGGTCTCTATGCCCCATCAAGTGGACAAATTCTATTTAATGGTCAAGAGATACAAATTACTTCTCCAAAGCATGCTATCGAGCATGGTATTGGAATGGTGCATCAGCATTTTATGTTGATTCCTGCACTATCAGTTATCGAGAACGTAATTCTTGGTAGACCTGAAAATAAAAAAGTCTTGGACTTGAAAACCGATGCTGAAGCTTTTGTTGCTTTAGGAGCTCGTTATAGCATGAAAATAGATCCATATGAATTGATTGAAAATTTAACAGTTGGTCAACAACAAAGAGTTGAGATCTTAAAGTCAATTTACAGAGGAGCTGAGCTTCTTATTCTTGATGAGCCTACAGCAGTGTTGACTCCTCAAGAGGTTACAGAGCTATTCAAAATCATGACACAACTTAAGGAAGAAGGTAAAACAATTATCTTTATCAGCCATAAGTTAAAAGAGGTTCTTACTATTTGTGATACTATTACAGTATTAAGACTTGGTAAGTCTCAACCTTCAGTTCCTTCAGCTGGTACTACTAGAGAAGAGTTAGCTGAGATGATGGTTGGTAGAAAAGTATTCTTAAATGTTGATAAAGGTCCTTACAACCCAGGTGAATCAGTTCTTAAAATGGAGAATGTTTTCACTAAAGGTATACACGGTGCATTAAATGATGTAAGCCTTGATATTAGAAAAGGTGAAATTTTAGGTATTGCCGGCGTAGATGGTAATGGACAAGATGCTTTAATTGAATCAATTACAGGTCTTGATAAAGTAACTCAAGGACATATCTTTATCAAAGGTAATGATATGACTAACGCTACTCCAAGACAAGTTCTTGAGCAAAAGGTTTCTCATATTCCTGCTGATAGACATAAAAGAGGCATGGTCTCAACTATGAGCATTAAGGAAAATATGATTCTTATCAGTTATTACAAAGAGCCTTATCAAAAATTTGGTTTCTTAAACTGGAAATTCATAGAAGAAACTTCTGAAGAAATTGTTAAGAGATTTAAAGTTAAGACTCCTAACATCCAAGAACTTGGTGGCAAGTTGTCTGGTGGTAATCAACAAAAGATGGTTCTTGGAAGAGAATTATCAAGAGATCCAGATTTATGTATTGCTGCTCACCCTGTTCGTGGTTTGGACATCGGAGCTACAGAATATGTACACGAGTGTCTAGTAGCTGAAAGAGACAAAGGGAACGCTGTTCTTCTAGTTTCTACAGAATTAGATGAAGTATTGACTTTAGCTGACCGTATTGCTGTTATGTACGAGGGTAGAATTATGGGAATCCTTGAAAAAGAGGAATTCGATATTACTAGAATTGGTATGATGATGGCTGGACAAAATCAATAAGTAATTATTTGAAATAGGAGATAGCGATATCTCCTATTTTTTATTTGGAGGTGTTTTCATGGAAAAAGACTTTGCTAGTTTATTATTAGGTATAGTTGCAGTTTTCTTTATATTTCTTTTTGGTCAAAATGCTTATTTAAGCGTAGTTTGTGCTATCATCGGAATAATCTTTGGTGTTATTAGTATGAGATCTGAAGGCAGAAAAAAGTATTATCTCTCAGGTATTGGATTAAGTATGATGGCTTTACTCCTCTATGCTTTTCCTAAATTCTTTTAGATTCCCAATATAAACCAAGTAAAAGAGCTCTAGTTTAATAACTAGAGCTCTTTGTATATAATTGTTTATTACTATTCTTTAATCTACCAATCGATTATTCCTCTTATTGACTATAATAAAGAAAGCACCTGTTACGAATAATATAATAATAGCTAGAATAGATAGAGATGATCTTCCTGTTAGTGCTTTTACTAAACCATATAACCCAGGTCCAAGTATTGCGGCAAACTTGCCGAAAATATCATAGAACCCAAAATACTCAGTAGACCTTTCTGGTGGAACAAGCTTACCAAAGTATGATCTTGAAAGGGCTTGAATACCCCCTTGAGAGGTTCCTACTAGTATTGCCAGTATCCAAAATAGAATAAGAGCCTCGCTAATTGACAGGAAGCCTTCTTCAATACCAAGGCCCATGACAAAACCTAAGATGCAAATAAATATATAAACACATACAGCAGTTAGTATTAGATTTAAAGAACCAAAGCGATAAGCTAGTCTACCAAATAGTATAGCAAAGGGTATTGCGACTAGTTGGGTCACTAATAGGGCTAAAATCATCCCTGTGGTGTCTAACCCTAGACTAGCACCATATGCAGTAGCCATACTTATTACAGTGTTCACACCGTCGATATAGAAGAAATATGCTAACAGAAAATAAAGTACTTTCTTATCACTCCAAATATCAAGCATTGTTTTCTTGATATTCTTAAAAGTATTGACGACTATATTTCCTGGTGCCTTTTCTGTGTAATACTTTTGTTTAACATTAATTAGCATTGGTATGCTAAAGATTGTCCACCATACTACAGCTATAATCAAGGAGCTTTTTACGGCTATGGTCTTTGATTCTAAAGTCATTATTAGGCCTATTGCTACAAGGAAGGGTATTGTACTACCCCCAAAGTAACCCATTGCATAACCCCAGGATGATACTTTATCCATTCTCTCCTTAGTTGTAATATCTGTTATAAAGGAATCGTAAATTAAACTAGATCCTAGAAAACCAATGAAGGAAAAAACATAACCAACTAGCATCAGTCTCCAATTGTCAGTTATTGCATTAAATAATGTAAAACTAAGTCCAAGTCCAAGAAAGGCTATTAATAGTTTTTTCTTCATCCCTTTATAGTCAGCTACTGCTCCAAGTATTGGTGCAAGAACAGCCATTGTAAGGGTAGCGATGAAGGTTCCTATCGCCCACCACATGTCTCCTTTGCCATTAATATCGTTAACTATTGAAGTGAAGTAAACAGGGAATATTGCAGCCATCATTATGGTTGCATAGACTGAATTTGCCCAATCGTAAGTTATCCAGCTTTTTTCTAGTTTTGTAAATTTATTTTTCATCTATTTTATTTCTCCTAGTGTAATATCTTTTCTTAGTTTACCATCCATATGCCATGGCTTTATTTTTAACTGTCTGCAGGCTAGTTGCGTTATATCTAGGAGACTGCCACCTTCTAGCTTTTTGTTTTTTCTAATTCCTTCTCCTCTTATGAAGTAGAATACTTTGTATTTTTCATTTTGATTGGTGTAGCCATGGTTGGCTAAGAATTTATTTCCATCGTTATGGTACTCAACTCCTACAGGTGCTTCTATTCCAAAAGCTGCCTTTTGTAGAAATCCACTTTCTTTCATCTCCTCTTGACTTAGTAGTCTTCTAAATATTTCCGGTTTATCTTTAATCAATATTTCGAAGTGTTCAATTATTATATCTTTTAAAGCCCAGTTATTTTTATCTTTTAAATAGAGGAAGGTTGTTCCACCACAAGTTTTAAACCAAGCTTCCCAGTCCTTGTCTCCTTTTTTGGTTGGAGTCTTAATTTTCAGTTCTTTTAGATAGTCATTAGGATTTATAGTTTTTTCTATTGGTAGTGAGCTATGATCGCTAAATATGATTATATTGTAATTTCTATCAATTTTGTTTAGTGTGTTCATGATTGTGCCTATATGACTATCCATTCTTTTAAGTGATTCTTTTGTTCTTTTGGCTTTTAGACCATGTTTATGTTTGTTAGAGTCTGTTTCAATTAAATGGATTAGTGCTAGGTTTGGTTTTTTCTTTTCAAGAGTTGTTGTTAGCATTTTAACGGAGAAGTTATCTAAAGCTGGTTGTCTTTTGCCATTGAGTTTTCCTCCATATTTCAAGAATCCAATTAGTTGCATAAAAAAGCTACCATTAAGTAAGGACATTACTTTTTGGTTTTGGTGTAGTTTGGTTGGGAATATTTCTGGCATATTGTAGCTGATATTTGCTCTTGCTGTTACAGGCCATAGTATAGAAAGTGTTTTTTGTCCTCTTAGGTTTGCTTGGTCATATAGGGTTGTTGTTTTGATGTATTTTCTATACCAGTGCCATTCTGGTTTGTCATTTCCTGGATCATGTACAAGGTTGTCTATGATGCCATGTTTTTCAGGATAGCATCCAGTTATTACTGATGTGTGTATTGGGTAGGTGTTTGTTACAAATGGTGGTGTGACTTTGGTTACTAGTGTTCCTTGTGGTAATAGTGATTTTAAGTTTTCTTGTAGTTTTAAGTATTCTAAGTCTTCTTCTGATAATGAATCTAGCGATATTATTATTAGCTTCTTATTGTTCATTGTGTTACCTCGTTATATCTACTGATCTTATATTTTATATTATTGATTTTATTATACTCAATCGTGGTTAATTATTCTATCTTTAATGTACAAATAGACTGTAATAAAAAGCAGGGAGTAATTTAATACTCCCTGCTAAAATACTAATATTATATTAATTATTTCAAATCACTTTTTTTTAATTCAGAAAAACCATTGAAGTAAGTAATTTTTTTGGCATTGATTTTATTTAAAATATTAATTATTTCTATATTAGATACTTTGATATTATTTTTTTGTCCATAATCTTTTAATAAGGAAATATATCCGCTTATTAGTATTGAGGATTGGGATGTACCTGAAGTTAGCTCAATATTTGAATTTAGCTCAAGTGACTTTATCTCGTCACCAGGTGCTAATATATCACATATCTCAAGTCCATTAGTATAATCCCATGGCTTATTGTTGGCACTTAAAGCACCGACAGAAATAACATTATCCATAGATGCTGGAAACAACATTTTATCAGTACCATAATCACCAGTAGATGCAACAACGGTAATTCCTTTTTCTATAATTTTATTTATCATCTTCTTAATATTTTCATCTTCTAAATAGCTGCCTAGACTTAAATTAATTATTGAAATATTATTTCTTTGATAAGCTATTTCCAATGCCTTTAATAAATTCTCACTGGAACTCTTTCCTGATTGATCCATTGTTTTGATGGAAATTACCTTCACATCAGGCGCAATTCCTTTGATTTTTGATTTATATCCTTTTAAAATTGATAACATCATGGTTCCATGTCCATTTGTATCATAGTTACTAATATCTTTTGTTAGATTTATATTTTCTATAACTTGATTTTCCTGACTTTTTGATATACCACTATCAATTAAAACTATTACTTGTGATTTGCCTGTAGAATAATTTTGTATTTTTTCATAATTAATGTATTCAACATTCCAACCATATTCTTTATTAAAGTCTTTAAAAAATATCGTAAAATAAGTAATAAAGATACTTCCAATCATCATTAAGATAACAATTATTTTTAAAGTATAGCTTGCTTTTTTACTTAGCATAGGCATAAAATGTTTATTTAGTATTATTGATAAAACTATTAAAGAAAGTATAGCTACCAATACACCGATAAGTTTAATTTGTCTTAAATCCATAAACTTCTCCCTTCCTAGTATGTGTAGTATAATTTATTGAGTCCTCATTGAATAAGCAAGGGCCCAAGTAATCTTTGCCACAATACCTCTTGAAGAAAGAGAATTGTAATATGAAACATTAGTTGCAAGATGCAAACAGTATGCTGAAGTAAGACCATTTGGAATTCCACCTATACCACCGAATACTGCTGCAGCAATTACCCCAGTACCAGCATTTAAAGCAGCTTGTTTATTCAAGTCAGCAGCCCACCAATTAGCAGCATAAGTAGATTTATATCTAGTCCTTCCCCACCAGTGAGTTAAATCATAAGTACTGCCCCCCTGCAAATAGTAATCACAGTCTTCTGAGCTAATTAAATTTTCTTCATCTATAAATACTATTTCTCTAATTTCAATTTGTTCATTAACACTTTCAATTCCAGCTACTAAAGAATTGACTACTTCATCGGTACTATTGAATCCTCCTTGAATGCATAATATTTCAAGTGTCTTATCATCCATATTAAGAATTTCATTCTCAATTGCATTTTTATCGATTGAATATAATCCTTCTCCAGTGACTTCTACTTCGTCTTCAATATTATTTATTAGTTGATTGACGACTTCAATATTTACAATGTTACTTATAACAGGTTCAGATACATTTGCAAAAGCACCAATACTAGAGCTTAAAAAAATACCTATAGTTAAACTTAAAGGGATAATTTTTTTGAAGAATTTTTTCATTAAATAACCTCCTACATAATTTTACTAACAATAAGTATATTCAATTTAAAATATACTTATTGTTTCGCTTATTATATATAATTGATTTAAATATTGCAAGATATATTTATAATTAATTCTCTAATATTTAAAATAAAAAAGGTTGGAACTAAATCCAACCTTACTTTACTATTTAAAAGAAAACTCCAACCTCATCAATTCCTTGTTATACACCAGATACCCATCAAACTTCTTGCCCTCATGATTGATAAAACCCTTTATGAAAGCAGTCTTACCTTTGGTTATAAGGGTCTTAAGCTGATTGGCAGTAAGGTTCTTCTGACCCACTCGCTTTAAAATAGCATACTTACAACCATCACGATATCCTGAACAATAATACTTCATCTCACCAATAAGAACAGGTTTGCCACAAACTGGACAAATAAACTCTGACCTATTCTTCTCCACTCCTACAAACCTGACCTCGTTTCTATTACCCTTTAGAGTACTCAACATTTCAGAACACATAACATTAATATCATAAAGAAAACTATTAAAAATAGACTTATCCTTAATAATCCCATCAAGTCTATACTCCAAGTCAGCTGTATAAGCTACATCCAATAATTTAGAATTCTCAGACAATAAAATATCAATAATCTGCTTACCCTTATCAGTTATAACAATAGCCTTCTTCTGATCGGCAATATATTCCCTCTTATATAAGGTCTCAATAATAGCACCACGAGTGGCACCAGTACCAATACCCTTAATCTCCTTAAGTTTCTCCTTGATTTCCCCTTCTTCTTCGTTATGAATATTCTTCATCTTCTCCAAAAGAGTAGCCTGAGTAAACAAAGGCTTAGGTTTACTTTCTATTTCTTTGATCTCATATTCAATAGCATACTCACCATCAGCCAAAATCTCCTTGTAAGTATGACTAGTATCCTTATAAACCTTCAAATACCCAAGATCAATCAGCTCTCTCTCAGTGCCTTTTAGAACATTCTTATCATCTATAAGACCCTCATACTTAATACTACGATACTGATAATCATCACAATAGTTAGCTAAAAATATAGCTACTACCAAATTGAAAATATTTTTTTCTTCATCACTTAAACTTTGTGGCATTATTCCAGTAGGAGTAATAGCCTCGTGAGCCTCTACCTCACCAACAACCTGCTCATTAATCACTTTGGTTGTTATATGCTCATAACCCTTAACCTTACTGAAATTACCAAGCCTAAAATTCAACTTGTCAGCTGTATTTTGCGTAATAAAATTACAATCAGTCCTAGGGTAGGAAACAGCCTTATGCTTTTCATACAGACTCTGAACAATACTTAAAGTACTATCAGCCTTATAGCTCCAGAAGTTATTGGCTAATTTCTGTAAATCAATAATAGTAGGTAACTTAGGAGGTGATTTCTTCTTATCCTCCTTGGTGGATTTAATCGTCAACTTGCCAGGAAGTTCGAGAAGTTTCTTCTCTGCTTCACCTTTCTTGGCAACCCTGTATTTATCCAGCTCCAGCTCAATATCAGTTCCTTGTATCTTGGCTTTTATTCCATACTCAATCTTCTTTTGATGACCAGCATTTTCCTTACAACGGTCATAAATCAACTTTAAAGTAGGAGTCTGAACCCTTCCAACAGATAATACTCCTCCACCTCTGTATTTACAAGAATATGCTCTAGTCATGTTAAGTCCAATAATATAGTCTGATATAGCCCTGCCATAAGCAGACATCTTCAGACCCTCATATTTCTCCCCCAGCTCTAAATTAGCAAACTGCTCCTTTATACCATCAGGTGTTAGATCTTTTATTATCAATCTCTTAAAAGGTTTATTAACCTTAAAGTAGGCATAGATGTTCTGAAAAATAAGCTCACCTTCTCTATCTGGGTCAGTTGCGTTAATCAAATTTTCAATATCATCCCTCTTAAGAAGCTGTTCTATTGCCTTTAGTTGACTAGTAGTTCTCTCATTTGGCTTATAGTTGCCGATAATGTTTTCCTCATCAATTATTATAGGTAAATTAGCCAGGTTCCATTTTTGATATTTTTCATCAATCTCACCTGGATCCTTTAATTGTAATAGATGCCCAACAGCCCAGGTTATGATATATTTATCACCTTCAATATATCCGTCTTTTCTCATGGTTCTAGGCTCAATAGCGCCTGCTATATCCCTACCTTGGCTAGGTTTTTCTGCAATGATTAGTGTTTTCATGAATTATATAACTCCCTTTATTTAAGCTTTATCTTTTTATAAATCAGTTACTTACAAGTTTAACAAATTTTCCACTTTTTTTCTCAATAAAACATAAAAAACTCCCGAATTATTTAATTTGGGAGTTTAAATTATTATCCTATAAACATATTAGTGGCACACGCGCATTTATTTGGATTATCAGCTTTTTCATATCTAAAGAATTTATCAATCCTTATAGGGTTTATTAAGCTACTACTTTTTTCTGTCAACATTTCACCTACTGAAATTTTTTCATCCTTGATATATGGTTGATCAATTAGGCATAATTCCCTAACGACTTTCTCCATTCTTCCAACAAGTATTTTATCTAATACAATTTGGGGTTTATTTACAAGTCCAGGATCATTCTTAATACTATGCAAAATATCATTTTTCAAACCTTCAAGGGTATCCTCTGGTATCTTTTTACTAGAAATATACTTTGGTTTCATGGCGATAATCTGCATCGCTAAATCCTTTTTCACTTCGTCGCTAACCTGATCAGCATCCAGATTGAAGACAACTGCATATTTACCATTACCATGGTTATAGGCATATGGAAAACCATCCTCGATTAAATCAAATCTCTTCAGTTGTATATTCTCTCGAAACTTGATTACCATACTTCGAATAAGTTCATCAGTATCCTTACCTTCAGTTATATATTTACCAATTTCTATTACATTCTTTAGAAATTCTGGGCTTCTTGCTACAAAGTCTGTTTCAGCACTTACTTCTAGAATAATACCAGTGCTATTATGTATATCCGCATAGACAATGCCTTCTTCTGATTTTCTTTCTGTTTTCTTATCTTGGATTTGTAAACCTTTGGCTTCTAGTGCAGCAAATGCGACATCTACGTTGCCATCAGCCTCAGTCAAGGCTTTTTTACAATCCATTACTCCAAATCCTGATTTTTCTCTTAAATATTGTATATCTTTAATTTGATTATTCATTCTTATCCCTTTCTAATTTTTAATCCCATTTCTCACTGTCTCTAGCCATACTAATTCATTTTCATATGTTGATATGAGATTTTTCTTAATCATTTTCCATATGAATTCTACATTTTTATTTCTCATAGGTATTGGTTCTTGTCTACGGAGAAGTTCTTGTTCCATTATGATTTTCATCTCTATTGATTCTTTGTATTGATTTAATATAGTAGTAATTTCATCTGTTTCTAAATCACTACTACAGGCTAATTGTATTAAGAAATCTTTCTTAAATTCTGGTGGTTCTTTTGGTGATTCTAATATCCACTTTCTTAGTTCTTTTTTACCAAGGGGGGTTATTGTATATATCTTCTTTGATGGTGCCCCGTCTTGGTGTTCTATTTCATTTGTTACTAGATCTTTGTTTTGCAAATGTAACAGTCCCTTGTATATTTGGTTATTATTACCTGACCAATATAGGAAGGAAGACTTTTGTATTAGCTTCTTTAGATCATATCCTGTCATGGATTTGGTGTTTAATAATCCTAATATTGCATAGTTAAATGACATGTCTCTCCCTCTTTTCTTTCAATATCATAGGTTAATCGTAACATATGATAAGAGAGTTTGCAATAGTACTAATCCTTTTAATGCTATATAATGAGTATGAGGTAAATAATATGAAAAGAAAATTAATGCTACGATACTTGATCTTCCTTGTTGGAATCTTCTTGATGGGGCTTGGAATAAGTATGAATGTCAAATCTGGTCTAGGGACAACACCGATATCATGTGTACCCCTTTTACTATCAAAAATCTTGCCATTTAGTTTTGGAACCATGGCCTTTTTCTTCAGTATCTTTTTCATCTTTATTGAATGGCTAATTCTTAGAAAAGACTTTAAGAAGGAACACTACTCACAACTAATTGTTACACCCTTCTTTGGTTTTTTTATAGATTTTGGTATGTTTCTATTAAGAGATATTAATCTAGAAACTTACATGGAAAAAATGCTTATTTTACTTCTAGCTTGTCTGTTAATAGCTTTGGGAATATATTTTCAGGTTATAGCTAAAGTACTTATTAACTCGGCAGAAGGCTTAGTTTATGTTATAGCTGAAAAAACAAAAATAAGATTTGGTAATGTAAAAATAATGTTTGACAGTAGTTTGGTAGTCCTGGGGATTATAATATCTCTTCTAGCCTTTGGCAAAATACAAGATATTGGAGAAGGGACTATAATTGTAGCTATAGCACTTGGATCTTTAGTTAAAGTCTACAAAAAAATATTCGATTGGATAGGAATAGATTGGCTTTACAAATAATAGAATTAATATAAAAATAACAACATATATAAATCTATATATATTAAAACAGATATTGTCTGTAGTCTTTATGAAGTAACTGAAGGTTTGCTGAACTTATCTTTGTATGTATTTCTTTTTACTTATCCATACATTATTCTAAATACATAGATAAAGTGTTTTATCTAAATACATTACAAAGGAGAAACTAAAATGATTATGAAAAAAGTAATATTAGGGACAATAATCGCAACTGGTCTGTTAATTCCAGCAGGTGTCTTGATGGCAACAGAAGCAAACACTTACAGAAATGATAACAGACAACAAGAGGTTGTACGACAACAAGAACAACAAGCGGATTGTACTGGTGACTGTACTATGGAAAACAAAAATAGTGGACAAAAAAGAGGTAATGGTGCTTGCGATGGTACTGGAACAAGAACAATGCAAAGACTACAAGATGGATCATGTGAAAACTGTGATGGTACTTGCATTAACGAATAGTTAAACAGAAAGCCATAAGTTATGATTAAATCAGTAACTTATGGCTTTTTAGATAAAAAATATTAATTTTTATGAACAAATAGTAACAACTTTATTATTATTTTTTTAAATATTTTACTAATAATCTTAAAATGTACACTGTAACAAATATTAATATTATTAAAAAAGCAATGTTAATAGTAAAAAAACAGTATCAATAACAAAATCACTCATTATATACATCCTTTCTAACTTTTTGTTGGTCATTCAAAGTTAATCAATAATATAATGAGTTTAATTATATGCTCTCATCTATTAATTGATCAATACTGATATTATTTAAATCTACTTTTATCATTCTCTTTTCAGGATTAAATTCTTCAACTTTATTTTTATCAATTATAGGTAATAATCCTTGATCATAACCACCACCAACTATATAATATATATCCTTTTTGACTATTGAATTTCTTGCAAAAACTATATAGCTTTCTCCTTCTGTTGGAATCATTTCTCCCTCAAAACCTGCAAATCTAACATTCTTTCCAGAATATAAACTACTAAGTTCTTCTTCTGATGCTCCTTTTTCTATGAACATTTTCCCAATACTTGAATTAATGAATTTATCACCATCCATTAAACCTCCCATAATAGAAATCGTAATTGTTTTCATCGATTTGTCCCCTTTATACACGCTATCTATGTCAAAGACGACTAAACTAATAACACCATTATCTTCTACCTTGCTTAAAATACTTTGAAATTCAAACAAAAAAGGCAAAAAAAACCCGCAATGTCTAATGACAGTACAGGTTAAAATGGTGTGCCTTAAGGTATTTGAACCCCCGACCTCTTGGTTCGTAGTCAGAACCAGAGCCCACTAGTGGTGGTTTTTCCCCACCGCTAGTGTTTTTTGCTCGGCTATACTTAGTCAATCTCGGCTATTTTCTTACATAGTGAGTGTTATTTTGAGTGTCACAATGGGAGCTTCTTATAGCTCCCATTTTCGACTCCACTTTTATATTAGCATACCCAATATGATAATATTTTTTGACTTGATATTTTCGGATACTTATCAACTTTAATTAATATTCTTGCAACCTATATGTTATATGGCATTTTTGTATATTGTGTGTTATTGGTGAAATCTTTCTTCTCCAGCAGATAAGGTTCACATGACACCAAGTTTACTTAAGAATTAATCTAACATATGTGAATATAGTTTTTCATAAATTCTAAACGTTTTAGGCTGCTTTTTCTTTGGAAGGTTCTTCTGGGATAATTGAATTCTCTACTTTAAAGTTTTTCAGTAGTGCTGCATTAGCGACTACAGAAAGGGAACTTAAAGCCATTGCTGCTGCGGCTATAATCGGATTTAGCAACCCAAAAGCTGCTACCGGAATGGCAGCTACATTATAGAACAACGCCCAAAACATATTCTGCTTGATTTTACGCATTGTCACTTTACTGAGCTTAATACCGGTTACAACATCACGCAGGTCATCTCTAATTAGAATAATACCACCCGTTTCTTTGGCCACATCTGAGCCACTGCCGACAACAATACCTACATCTGACTGTGCTAGAGCAGGAGCATCATTGATGCCATCACCGACCATAGATACTACCTTTCCTTCTGATTGCAACTGCTTAATAACATCTGCTTTATCACCAGGGAGAACATTTGCAATAACTCGCTCAATACCAACTTGCACTGCTATTGCGCGCGCTGTTCTTTCGTTATCTCCTGTCAGCATAATAGTTTCTATCCCCATCTTATTTAGTTGAGCTACTGCTTCTGCTGAACTTTTTTTCACTGTATCGGCAGCGGCGATAATACCTAGAATCGTGCCGTTCTCAGCCAGCAACATGGCTGTTTTTCCCTGCAGCTCAAGAGTATGCATTTCAGACTCAAAGGGTACGCTGTCAAGCCCACGCTCAGCCATCAACCTACGGTTCCCCATTAGGATTTCTTTATCTTCTGTGATTACCCTAATACCCAGGCCAGGAAGTGCTTCAAATAAGTCAGCATCTGGTACAGTGATATCGTTAGCTTTGGCTTCTTTTAGAACCGCCTCCGCCAGAGGATGTTCAGAGCCTTTTTCTGCAATTGCCGCCAAACGCAAAACATAATTTTTATCGACAGCAATAATATCAGTTAATGATGGCTCACCTTTTGTCAGGGTACCTGTTTTATCAAACACAACCGTACTTAACTTTTCAGCCCGTTCCAGGTATTCACCACCCCTGATTAGAATCCCAGCTTCCGCTCCTTTTCCAACACCAACCATCAATGCTGTAGGTGTGGCAATACCCAATGCACATGGACATGAAATAATCAGGACTGCAACAAAAGCCAATAACCCTGCTGTAAAACTGCCACCAATCACATACCAGCCAGCAAATGAAAGGAAAGCAACCCCGATTACGGCAGGTACAAAATAGCTGCTGATACTGTCTGCGATGCGCTGAATAGGGGCACTTGAAGCCTGCGCTTCTTCCACCAGATTGATAATCTGCATTAGAGTAGTATCCGCTCCAACCTTTTCGGCGCGGAATTTAAACATACCCGATTTATTAATTGTCGCACCAATAACAGTATCTCCTATTTTCTTTTCAACCGGGAAGCTTTCTCCCGTTAACATTTTCTCATCCACAGAGGACTGGCCTTCAATTATTATACCGTCTGTGGGAATACTTGCACCGGGACGTACTACCAGGATATCATTAATTTTAACTTCTTCCACTGGTATTATAACTTCAATGCCTTCCCTAATGACATTGGCCATCGCAGGTCTTAGATCCATCAGCTTTCGAACTGCTGAGGACGTATTTGCCTTCATAAAGTCTTCCATAAATTTGCCAAGAAGAACAAACGCAATTATTACAGCAGAAACCTCAAAGTAAACATCTTTTTCCGGGACCGGAAGTAAATCAGGAAAAAACAAAATTATTACACTAAAAAAGTAAGCTGTAAGTGTTCCAATGGAAATTAATAAATCCATATTCGCTCTTTTTGCTTTTAATGCAGTCAAAGCTCCAGTATAGAAACCCCAACCGCCTATAATCTGTACCGGTGTTGTCAGTATAAACAGCCAGTACCCCCATGTGAACCAAGGCAATGCGGGAATCGGTGCCCAGGTCACAAGTGTAACACCCGCCGCCAAAGAAAACATTGCTATCACTCGTAATGCAGCTAGAAGTAGTACTCCGGTCATAGCAACTCCGACCTTGCGCTTCATGGATTTTAGTTCTCTTTCTGGGTTCTCAAATGTCTTCAGACAACTCTCCATACAAAAATAGTAGGTCTTTCCGTTAATGACCTTGCTAATTGCTGTTTTTTCATCTACATACATTCCACAAACTGGGTCTTTTGCCATCTTATTCATCCTCCTCAATCTTTAGTAATTTTCTTTCAGATAATTTAACGTGTTAACATTTGCATTAATTACTCCACCTAAAAAATTTAATTTTTTTCTATATTATTTGAGCAACTACTACAAGACATTCCTTCTACTTTGAAACTTATTTTTCTATACTTTTATACATTATATTCGCCTTTCTTATTTAGTTAAATTTTTAAAAGTTTTTAATACTTCTTCAATTACATCAGTATCACCATTTTTCAATTGATCTACGACGCAGTTTTTTAAATGGCTTTCAAGAAGAATTATTTGTACTGAATGTAGCGCAGATCTTGATGCTTCAATTTGATTAAGTATATCATCACAGTAAGCATCGTTTTCTAGCATTTTTTTTATTCCTCCAATTTGACCTTCAATTCGATTTAATCTCATAACAACTGATTTTTGATCAATTAAAGATTTTGCAGACGGTTTCTTAATTTGACTGTTCATATAATCACCTCTTAGTTGAAATTATACCATACCCCCCTATGGTATGTAAAGAGTATTTTTTAATTATTTAATCTAATAGTTTATCACTTCTTTTATTAATTAGAATAAAATTGCTAATATTGATAACCTGTTAAAGCTTTAATTAAACCAAGTCCAAGTCCAAGTATTGCTATTATCCAAAACAGCCTTAGGGCTTCTTCAATTGAAAGGAAACCTTCTTCAATTCCAAATCCAATAACAAAACCTAAGATACATATGAATATATAAACACTACCAGTATTGTAGAGATCCTAAAAAAGGATAGATTCAATTTGAGGGTGTAGTTGAGGGTGTAAAAATAAAAAGAGTAATTCAAAAAAGGCAACAAAAAAACCCGTAATGTCTAATGACATTACAGGTAGATTGGTGTGCCTTGAGGGATTTGAACCCCCGACCTCTTGATTCGTAGTTTTAAAAGGAATGCCCTATTGGAGGACATTCCTTTTAATGATGGTATTTTTTCATTAATCTACATATACCAATATTAACTTATATGTAGCAAGTGAGTGTCAAAACGAGTGTCAAAAAGTGAGCTAAAAATTTTATTCATTCAATATCTTTTGTGATATTACCAAATGCATTTTCAAAAGCAGATTTTAAAACTTTGCCTCTTATAGTCAAGTAACCTTGCTCTCTCAATCTTTTATTGATATCTTGAATAATTCGATTGGCACTACTTACACTTAATCCAGTTATCGAAACTATATCTTTTGCACTATAAAAAACCATATGATACCTCCATTAGAAAATAAAATAATTATTTAATTCAACAACTGCCATCTCTAACATAGACACTTCAACCAAATCTATTTCGCCATAATTGTACCACTCGTCAATAACATCCTCTATCAGATGCTTAATCAACTCTAGATCCATTTTATCACCCCTTGTTAAGGTTACGATGCCAGGCAGTGAAGTTAGTTGATTTTGTGGGGATTTTACATTTTTTTATATTCGATCGCTATATGGTAGATTCACAATGTAACTCTCCATAAAATCCCAGTCAGGAAAACCACAGTCATCTATTGGAAGCTTAATAACTTGATTTTTTGCATCTTTTTGCCTGTACTGTCTTCCATATGAATACCTATAAATATCAGCATTTATGATTGTAACAATGAATAATAAAATATATTTATTTGCATTAAATTTATTAATCAATACTATTATATTGTCATCACAATAAAAATTATAATTTCTATAAAATGCGTTTCCAAACATATCTATGGTAATTTTATTTGAATATATTTTATTTTCTTCGGTAAATATCATTTCTGCTATACCTTCATTTAAATATCCGGCTGTTACTAAAGGAATGTCCCCAACCAACCTATTCTCTTTGGTTAATCTACTTCCACGTTCTAAATTGAATAGATCTGTTAAATTGAAATCCTTCCAACTTGATGTATCTAAATCATTTTTTGTAAAAGTATTAGTAGTCGAAACAGGCTTAATTGAATATGTATTAATCCATGTAGGAATAATAGATGGTAAATCAATATCTTTTAATGATTTATTTGCTTGTCTACCATAATTATATCTATAAGCATTACTTTGAATACACATACAGTAATATAATTTTTCATTAATAGTCATTTCTATTTTGGGTTTTAAAACCATAATATGAAAAGCTGTATAAAAAGGTTTGTTTTGTACAAAGGATGACAAAACACTTCCTCCTAGAGCCACTGTAATCAATCCAGACTCAAAAGGTTTTATATTTTCATAACTCTCTACCTTTGCTACTACACCATTATTTTGTGCTGTTCTTGAAATAAAATTAATTGGAGAAACATTACTAATTGTCATATTTATTAGTTCTAAACCATTGCCTTGATACATATAAAACAATTCACTAATTTTCATGTATTTCACCAGTTCTTACTAAATAAGATAAATAATTATTAATTGTTTGCTGGAAATCTTCTTGTCTTAATTTAGAATAATCGGTTTGCATATAGGCTTCACAAAGCCATTCATCACTATATTTTATGCATTTACGAGCAGAGAGACCATCTACGACATCACGATTTCGATATAACTTTAACCATTCATTTTCAATTGACTCCCATTTATTGAGAGCATCTACTCTACCCAATTTCTTTCGCTTAACAAATCCATCATCTTTACAATAACCAAAGAAAGTTTCTTGAGTACAATCATGAGGAGTATGAGCTTCCCACACCATTACACATACATTAGTTCCTGTAGGATAAAAAATGTCATCAGGCATTGAAAAAACAGCTTTTAAGGTATTTTTCTTAAATAGTCGTTCTCTAACTTCTTTAAATTTAGTGCCGATAGCACAACTCATAGGTACAACTACCACACCTGTTCCACCCGGAACTAAGATTCCAAGTAAATGCTCAACGAATTCTAATTCAACAACATCTTTTTGAGAATACGGCGGGTTAATTAATCCTATATTAATATTTTTTTCTTTTAGTTCTTTAGTGATTTTTTTATCAAAACAATCACCTTTATAAATATTTGACTTACCATCTTTTCTTATTATCATATTAGCAATTGCTAATGTGTATAATCCATCATCAAATTCCACACCAAAAAGCGAATCTTTTCTTATTTTCTCAATTTCTTCAGGATTCGCACTTTTAAACATTTTACTCATAGCAGTAACTAAAAACGAACCAGATCCACAACATATGTCTACAATACGACTATTTTTATTAACTCCGGCTACATCACACATAAATTCTGTTAAATGTTGTGGAGTTAATACAATACCAAGTCCACTTCCATCCCCACCTGAATATTTAATAAACTCATGATAGAATACTCCTAAGGCATCGACCGTACTATTTGCATAATCCATCATTGGTTTGATTTTCATTTCTAATTGTTCAATATACCAAGTTATTGATTTATGATATCCTAACGGTATTTCAGAAAATTTAGAATTATCCTGTAATGTTTTGAAAGCTTGCTTAATATAATTAATACGACTATTCTTTATTTCACTCTCTTTTAAAACGCTTTCAATCGCTAATTGAATATTTTGCATAACTGCATTATATGATGGTAGATTAGCATAACTCTTTAAAAAATCCTCATGATTCAAAGCTATTAATATACCAGCTATAAAAATTGGCTTATGAGCCTCATTAACTTTAATTTCCCTCAAATAATTATGCATATCTATAGCTGTATTTCGTATTTCATCTATAGAATAAGCTTTTTTTAATTTATTGCCCTTGATCAATTCAATATAGTTCTTAGGTTCCAATATAATATCTCTTGCTTTTTTTAGTTCATTATATTCTTCTTGTCCTTTAGCCCAATAATAAGTTGAAACTTTTGTTTTTTCTTTAGAAGTACCACTCACAGCTACAGCTATAACATTATATTCTTCTTTAAGAAATTTAGCATAATACAATACTCCATCTACAGAAAAGGCGTTTGGATGATTAAATTTTTCAGAATTATGTTTATTCGCAGCATTCTTACATTCTACAACTATTATTGTATTCATATCGTCATTAAAAGTAATTATGAATTCTGGTTTAGCTTTTCCTGATCCACCTTTGGTGTAATCTTCTAATTCACAGTCTTTTGGTTTACCTCCTGCTTTTTTAAGTAATTTCTCAATTTTATCTATATTTTTAACATCACCTTGAGGATGAACATATCCAAAATCATTTTCTCCTAAAACACATTTCATCTCTTGCATTGTAAGACTTTCTGTAAATTGTTCGATTGCCATGTTTACCTCCAATATATTTACACCATAAATATATAAATTATATCATAAAGTAAATTAAATCTCTATCTTGAGCAATGAAACAAAAAAAACAGGGAGCCGAAGCTCCCCATAATAAATTTATAATTCTTTTGGATTAATCCAATATAAATAACCTTTTCCTATATTCCAGGCCCCTGTCTTATGCTTAATCATTATAGGATATGTCCCTCTAGGCACTATTCTAATCTTGTTCCTGGCACTAATAGCATCTGAAGCTGTTTTATAGCCCCATACTTGCTTAGATATGGTTACCTGGTTAGAAGTTACTACCGTATTCACTTTATTGATCATAGCAGGGTTAATCCAATACATATAACCTGCCCCAATATTCCATGCTCCTGATGAATGTTTTATCATTATTGGATAAGTTCCAACTGGTACTAATCTTACTCTATTCCTATCAGCTAAAGCATCAGCTGCAGTTTTATAACCCCAAACCGAACCTGTGATATCAACTTCAGGATGTAAAGGTGCTGGAGCTTTAGGAGGTGTTGGAATAGGGTTGAACATTCTATCAATCAAGCTCATCTTATGCTTAACTCCTGCCACAAAGTTAGCCCATCCATTGGTCTCTGCTAGTATTCTTGCAGGACAATTTTTCTCTGAAAATGCTTGGTGTGGTTTTAGATCATTGCATCCAGGTATTGATACTATTAAAGAAGCTATAACAGACTGACCATTCGCTCTTGCTTTTAAGACATTTCTATTAATACATATCTCAGCTGCAATATATCTAGAGTTACCTACACCATTTGCCCCATCTCCTGCATGCCAGGCTGGTTCATTAAGTGGCAAAGTCTGAGTAATTGAATCATCATCAATGAATATGTGAGCAGATAAATATACCTTGTCTTGGTTTTCTAAGTTTTGAAGATATATAGCATGGTTTGTATCATTAGCTGTTGGACTAGAGTTTCCTGTTTCATGGGTACAAACCCCTATTGGAATCATTTGAGTTCCTATTCTTCTAACGTTTTTTAGACCACTAGGTTGAACTATGGCTATATTCACTGGTATTCCATCAATGAACTTGTCTTGAATAATACCATTTACTATTGTTAATTTTTTCATTGTTTTCCTCCTATAATAAAAAGAGAGAAGAAATTAATCTTCTCTCTTTCGCTTTAGATTATCCTTCTTGATAATCTTCCAGCCATCTGACTTATATTTATCTTTCATTTCCAAGGGAATCCATTTATCTTGATATCCCTCTTTACTGATCAGATAATGTTCAAAACTCTCCTTAAAGCACATCTTACCAATTTTCAGGATCAGTAGGGTTATTCAATCCTGCTACAATGTTAATTATTGCTATTAATGCTCCACTAACCACTTGAACAGCCTGTTCAACATTTGGAGCAAAAAATATAATAACTCCTACCACAATTGAAATCAATTGAATTTGAACTACTGGGCTTTTTAATCTTTTTTTAATATTTTCCATTTTTATCTTCCTTTCTTACATCAAACTTATTATGAACATGGCCAATGTTGATATAAAACCAAATGCAGTTGAAATTGCTAATAGCTTTACCTGCCACCTTTTAGTCCTTGCCAATTCTTCCCTGGCTTTCATATCTTCTTCTTTGGCTTTTAATTCTTCTTTAAGTTCTTTGATTTTATTATTTTCTTCATCTTCATGTTTTTTAATTAATTTTTCTACTGACTCACTCAAATCAGCAAAACTATTCTTAAAAACAGCTATATCAGTTCTCATTTCATTCGTAATGACTACAAGATCATCAGCTATCTTCTTTGTGCTTAAAATTGCTCTACCACATTCTTTCTCCTGACTTATTATGCACATTGCTCAACTCCTTTATAATTTTTATGCTGTCCTTTTCCAATAATATACTACGATATAAGGTGGTAAGTTGTTATGTGCTTGTCCACCACCTGCATTTTGGTTAGTTGCAGTTGCAGCAATATTACTTGCGGTAACCCAACTTGTGGTTGTAGCCCCAGATACATAAGCTCCATTGTGAACAGTATATCTACTAGACCCACCTGCACCATCATAATCATGATCAATGTTGTGTTGGTGTGCATTTTGCGAGTGATTGTGTGCATCTTGAGTATGAGTGTGTATAGGCATCTCATTAGATGTCAAGGTATGCACCTTGGCTCCGCCTGTTTTACCACCAGAATTAAATTCAGTTTGAGAAACATCATATCCAACCAACACTCGACCTGTTCCATATACTTCCCAAGTAGTATCAACAAATCTAGATTGAGGGTTATTGTTGCCCTCACTTATAATTATGCTACCTATTGGATAGAATAAATCTACTAGACTACCCAAGACTCCTGAAGCATTTTTAATGAATATAGGCACATCAAATTCAACCCTATCATCTTTCACTGCCATTGGTGGAATACCTTTTTTAACTAAATCAGTTACTTCAATTTGTGTTAATTTATCAGATATTGTTATTTTAAATTCATAAAAATCACTATAAGGATAAATACTACCTACACTTATTGGGTCATCTCCATTGCTATATCTATTACCAACTTTAACATCTGTCAAAGGGACTGAACCAACTGCCCAAACACCATTTAGAATCCTGTATGACCAAGCAATTGTAAGTGTATTGGCTACACCACCAACACCAAATGTATTATTGAAGTAATCACCATCGTAGGTAACAACGACCTCACTGCTAGTGGGTGAAACTCTTTCAAAGTTAGGATTAGCAGTCAATGGTATATAGTTTATTAATGTTTTGTTAACCGTGAGTGTTTTTGTTATTCCTCTGCTATCTGTCGCAATTATAGTAACTACTCCATCAGAAACACCCAATAATGTATTTGTCCAAGGGTTTGTCGCTCCAAATATTTCTGCTGACTTTAAACCACAAGTTATTTTACGATATGATAATGTAGCACTGTTTTTGGCGGTTATATTTAAGACAGATTTCAAGTTTGAAAATCCTTTTAATATTTTAGAATTATCATTAGTAAGTGCCACTGATACCGAATTAATATCAATCAATTCCGTGATAGATATTGTTGGTTCATTTATTGCTTCATTAACATTCGCTAAAAATGTAGTTGTTTTTGTTCCCAACAAATTATTAGAAGCATCATAAGTTTCACAAGTTAATGTACAAATACCATTCTTACTATCTGGTATTTTTGCATAGAATGAAGTAGGTATTACAAATTCAACACTTGTTGCAGATGTTAATGAAGTAATCGTACCCTCTACCGCAGGACTTCCAAAAGAATATTTCAATGTATGTTTAAATGTGGAACTTGCTCTGTTAATTGATATTATGGTAGTTCCTTCAATAAGACCACTTGGTGCAGTTATTGTACTAGCAACAGGTATATCTGGTAATGTTACGTAAAAATAATCCCAACCACCACTCATTGGAGATGATATTGAGAAGTACCCACCAAATTGACAATTGAGTTTTCTCCCATCAGTTCCATGTTGAACATAGAAATATTTATCAACTAAAACAGTATACGAATTATAAGTTATTGTTTGAGATGAGATAATAG
The DNA here is from genome assembly GCA_009773805.1 of Fusobacteriota bacterium. Classification (GTDB taxonomy): domain Bacteria; phylum Bacillota; class TC1; order TC1; family TC1; genus WTXA01. The sequence goes on along the minus strand of WTXA01000002.1, from coordinate 518,216 downwards.
ACTGAGATTGTTGTGAACCATCTGCATCTACATAACCCGTTCCCGCTCCATAAGTTGTGTAGCCAGTGTTAGTTCTCCAAGCTTGTAATCTAACTCGACAATATGAGGTTCTATCAACACTACTTTGACTTATAACATCAACAACAACTCTAAACTTCACAAAAGACGATTGGTCGCAATCAAAAGTAGGGCTTATATAAGTAGCAATAGACATATTTTATTCCTTTCTAAGATTGTGAAGGTAATATGAATATACCCACACCACCCTCGTAATCTTCAAATCTAGCATTATTTCCAACGGTCAACCAAGTTCTGACAACTACGTTTTTGGCATTAATTTCTTGATTATTTACTTTCAATAATTGTTCACTTCCTGAGTTTACATATAAACCAGTATCATCTAGCAAACTTACTATGCCACTACCCTTATCGATTTGTAATCCTGATGAGTCAAATTTGAAACCTGTTTTAGTATCTAATTTAGTTGTACCATCTTGCTTAATTGTCGTAATATCGATATTTACTGCATCTGCAACTTGTTTAACTTCAGAATACTTAGTAAATAAATCATCGATATCATCTGAATTACCATTGGTTAATGCTTCAACTTGCTCTTTAGTTAAATAATTATTTGTTAACCCAAGTGATAAATTTGAAACTGTTGATGTTATACTTTCATTTAGTAATTCTATCTCTGACTTTGTGTAATATTGTAAAAGAGTATCTGGAGAAACAGATGTTGCTAACCATGCAACTCCATCAAATCTGTAAACAATGTTATTCGAAAGATTTAACCATAAATCGTTAATCACTGGATTTAGTGGCGGTTCTTCTTGTTTGTATATTATTGAAGTGTTCACAAGTGCTTCGTTTATTAATACTATTTCTTGTCCTTGCTTATCAACTTTAATTTCGGTATTGGTTAATCGTTTATCAACTGTTCCAGCATAACTATAATTTGTTGCAGTTTTGCTTATTGCCTTAGTTAAAAAAGTTTCCTTAATACCACCATCAACTAAAATTGAGACGCTTAAAATCATTGTCCCAAAGGCTTCTGACTGGTCATTTAGTATTTCTACCATATCCCCAACTTCATACCAACCTAGACCCTCTGTTGAGGCTTCAAATGGATAGTATCTAATACCTTCTAATTGATTAAATATCGGAGTAATAGCATCTTCTCGGTTATGATCAACAAGCCAGTTATTTGATATCTTGACTTCAGTCAAACCATTTAAATCAATTGACGCCTGGTCTACTAAAGCTATATTATCTTCCTGTGGTTGCCTACTTAAAACTACACTGTTTATCGGGCCATATTCTGGTTCAAGCTTTAGCTTAAATAGATTCTCGTAAGTTATTTGCTCTGCAGTGTCATATATCGATTTAAAATACAGCTTATCATCCGAACCTATCATCGCTATACTACCTGAAGCTTCAGCTATTTGTGTTATTATGTCCCGATACGATATATTTTTAATATTTTCGTATAATTCACTTGGTACCGACCATGTAGAATTAACAAAGACAGTGTTTCCTAAAGTTAGTCCACACTGTCCTGCAATACCACCGGCAAAGTCTATTAAATTTATTGGATAAGTTGCAAATGGTTCATAAGCCTTCATTGTTTTAATCATCAAATCATATCCAACCACAGTTGTTGTTTCTGATTCCTTGATTGATGTTGTTTCAGTAATTAAGAATTTTCCATAATCGATATATTCATATGTTCCACCAGCTACTTTAACTCCAATACCTACGTTAACCTCTAATCCTAATAAGTTATATTCACCAAGGAATTTACCTTCAAACTTTTTCATTAAGGTTTTACATAAAGCACCTTCTCCACTTACTCTGACACTAATTAAATCATCTTCACTTCTTATATAAGTATTATCAGGTAGTTTGATATATGCCTTTAATTCTTTAAAAGGAGCTTTCATGGCAGTTTTAAATGCACTGCTTATACTAATCATTCAAACCACCTACCTTTTCGCTACAGGAAGTAATTTAACCTTGAAGGGCTTATATAATCCTCTGTTCTTAAATAACATATCAATATCAAATTCCCCTGGGTAATACTCTGCTGTATGGGTAGCTCCAACAACTACATCAAACCATTCCACTGATAAATAAGGTTGATCAAGTAATTGTACAAGCTCTTGTATTTCATCTTGGCTTGTAACATTAATATCAATTTCTATTTCTGGGAATATACCAAGTAAAGTGGCTCTCATTTGCCCGGCCATATTTGTTTCAGCATCTTTCCATCTTTTTACCCTATTAACCTTGTATCCAATAATGCTACTTATAATGTTTCCGTTAATTTTTAATAAATCTCCTGAGTACGTCATACTTTAATCACCGCCTCATTATTAATGAATGATTTGTTTTCTATGCCCTTGATTACTTTATCAATCAAATTATCTTCTCCAAGATTTACAGTTAATCTCAAGGAACTATTACCACCATCATTGACAACTACTACTTTGTCTTTCATTCCACCATTTTTAGCATTCATTGAAGACATATTAGTGCTGTATTGATCAATCATTCTTTTTGATAAATCATGAGGAATAACTTGTGTACCATTTGGAAGATTAACTAATTCACCTCGACCTTGTTCATTAATCCATGCAGGACCACCACCCCAATTATCTGTACCATGTGCTAGATATGGGAATGATTTAATATTTACCCCTGCAAAACCTAAAGCCCCATTCAATTTACTGATCACACTATTTACCGGCTTGATTATATAACTATTAATAAGCCCTTTTACTTTATCAATAGCAGTTCCTATTGCACTTGATATTGCACCTGAAATACCACCAAAGAAGCCTTTTATTTTATCAACTATTCCTTCGACAGTATCTTTCAGTCTATTAAATAGACCAATACCAGTATCAATGGCTCCCTTAATAGCTCCAGATATAGCAGATGCAACTATAGAAAATGCACTTTTAACTTTTTCTACTACTGGAGAAATATAGTTGAGCCATAAACTTGTGAAAATTCCTGCTATTGCGTCAATTTTTGGTTTAAGAAATCCCCAAATCTGCTCGCCAAGCCATTTAAAACCAAATACTATAAGGTTTATAACGCTTGTTACTACTGACCACCAGAATTGAAAATATCCAACAATGATATCAATAGCAAATCCTACAACTGCCATTATAATGCCACCAATAAACTTAAATATATCAACTATAAATCCTATAACTGTTGATACAACAGCCCACCATAGTTTGAAATAAGCAACTATTATATCTATTGCAACACCTATAACAGTCTTTATTATTCCACCAAGCCATTTAAAGAATCCTCCAACAGCATCTACTATTGCCATCACACCATTTCTAAAACCTTCACAGTTATTCCATAGCCACAATATTGCAGCAATTATTGCTATTATAGCTAATGGAATCAATAAAATAGCTGCATTAAATGACCATGTTGCCACTGCAGCTGCTCCTGTAGCTGTTGCATTTGCTGTTTGTGCAGCTGTAAAAAATGAGATTATTGGTATCAGAGCAGATATAAAACCAAGAACAGGTCCAATTGCTATGCCCAATGCAACAAAAGCAATTACAATACCTTTTCCAACAGGTCCTAATTCTGCAAACCAAGCAGCTAACCCCCCAATTTTATCAGCTAATTTTGCAACTGCTGGAGCAACAACATCAGCAAGCTTAATACCTGCATTTGTAATTTCAGCCATCGCTTTTTGAATCTTAGCTGTATTAGTACTATTCATTTTGTCAAAGGCATCTTTAGTAGCACCTGCAGATTCACCCATTTTACCTAAAAATTCATTATAAGTACCTACGTCACCTGCTATTGTCATAGCTGCTTTACCAGCTTCAATACTACCAAACATAGTAGGCATACTCTGTCCATTTGCTTTTGCATAATCATCCATTATTTTTAATACATCACCAACAGATTTACCTTCTGACATTAACTGTCCAAAAGATTTCCCAGTTAGCTCTAATATTTTAGCTCCTGCAATACTACTAGTATCACCAAGTTCATTCAACATAGCATTTATAGATGTAGTCGATTGAGCTGTATCAATACCTTTGGCAGTCATTAGAGCATATGAAGCTCCTAGTTGTTCAATATTAACTCCATAAGCCTTTGCTGTAGGAATTACGTTACCCATAGATTTTGACAATTCATCAACTGTAGTTTTACCTAAGTTTTGAGTTGTAATCAAAACATCTGAAATTCTCTTACTATCCTTTGCTTCTAATCCATATGCATTAATAGCAGAAGTCATAACATTAACCGCCGATGCTGTATCAGTAAATCCACCCTTTGATAATTGAATCGCCTGGGTCATAAACTCTGTTGTGTCCTTCATATCATTGGTAACTGGTAGTCCTGCAGATAAAGCCTCATAATACCCACCAGCAATTTCATTTGCAGCTATACCTGTTTGATTAGATAAGCTCATTATGGATTTTTTAAGATTATTTGTATCAACATCAATACCACCATATAATGTTGATATTTTAGACATTGATTCACTAAATTGATTAGATGTATTAATAGCTACACCACTAGCTGCTACTAAAGGTATAGTTAGACCTATTGTTGCAACTTTACCTGCATTACTAAGTGACTTTTGCACACCATCAAGTTTAGAATTTGCAGTTCCAAGATTCTTTTCAAATTCCGTTATATCTGCTCCAACTATAGCTTTAATAAGAAAGTTTGCCATTATTTACCTCCTTTCCCTTTAGAATTTTGATTGATTAGTTTAATCCAATTTTTATTAGGATCTTGCTTGTCTATTTCAAGAATTTTACTTTTAACATCGATAATCTCTTCATGAGTTACATCAGTTTTGTTTCTTTTCTTGTATAATGGTTTTTTATAACCCTTTTTATTAGCAGACATATAAGCATGATAAAAAGCATTCCTAATACCTGACATTTCTGTCACTTGCTTTTCTTGATATGCTTTAACAATTAATGCCTTTTCTACTTCATTCAGGGCCAGATAATCACTCTTTGTATAACCAAAATTTGCAACAAAAAAGGCAAATCTCTTTGCCTCTGCATATTCTGGATATTTATCTTTTTTTACTGATTTTTCATCATCCCAGAAGTAATCACTTTGAATTACTTCTAACGGAACAAAAAACCCGCCTGCTCCTGTAACTGATCAACCAAGAATTTATATAGACCACCTAGTCCATGTTCTTCTAATGCTTGTTCAAATATCTTTTGTTTATCTCTATCAACATCAATAAACATAGTAAACATTAGTTTTATGCTTGAAATCGATGCATCTTGAATAAGGTTCATAATGCTTTTCTTTCCTGCAATTTCAAGAGTTTCTAATTTGGGAGTATTTACAATAAACCTATAATCTTGTTCACCAACTTTTAACTTATTACCATCAATATTCATTCTTTAATTCCTTTCTTGTTTAAAAAAATAAGGAGGGTATTATCCCTCCTTGATTATTTTGCAGTAGCTATAGCTACATTAGAGTTTCCAGCGAATAGACCACCGGTTACTACTAATCTCACACTATAAGTTACGCCAGTTGTTAAACCAGTAATCACAGCACTAGTAGCAGCTACTCCTATTGAAGTTGGAGTTGTAGTTGCAACTGTCCAAGTACCCACACCAGTCTTAGTTTCAACAGCAACTGCTGTACTTCCAGTTAGTGGACTAAATGTTAATGCAATTTGTCCAGCTGTGGAACCTTGAACTGCTACTAAATCATTAATTGGCACAGTTATACCAACTGGTAAATCAACAATAGCATCTCCCGATAAATCAGCAAGTGGACCAGCACCTTCAAGTGTTGCAGACCATGCAACAACATCATCATGAGGTGCCTCAACTGAAAAATCACTAATTGTTGCTAATCCACCATACAAAGCTTTGCCTGTTTTAATATTGATTACTTTAACAGCAACAGTGTCACTATTTTCAAATGCCTGGTCAAGAATTATTTTTGCAGGGTCACCTTCAACCATACCTCCATCAGTATCAATACTCCATTTTTTTAAACCAGCCATTCCTGAAGCCCAACCTCCACTTAGTTTATCTGAGGTATCGATATTTTCTGCTGATCTATTAACTGTAAGCCCTTGTTGTCCACCAACAGCATACAAGTTAGTTCCTGTCTGATCATATATAGCAATTACTATATTTTTACCAGCAATCTTTTCCATTATATTTCTCCTTCCTATACTTTGGATTCAAAACCATAACAAACTTTTAATTCAAGTTCTATTACAGCATGTTTTTCTTGTGTTTCATTTTCTTGATAAAGTGAATTAAGGCCTGTAACTCCTTGAGAAACTAACCAAAAGGGTTCTGGAATATTAATATCCTCAGTTAAAGCCTCTTCAATCTCCTGGCATAGATTTAATACCGGAATACTACTATTAGTTGAATCAGCAAATGCGTGAATCCATACTGTGAAAACATCCATATTTGATGTTTTTGTATTTGCAGCTTTTACATTAACTAGCTCAATATAGCAAAAAGGAGTGGTTTGATTTGGATCAACAATATCAAAAGCCTTTATACTATTTTCTTTCAATTTGCTGATAATTCCACCAATTACATGTTTAAAGTTTAATTTTTTTATTGCCATATAATCCTCCTAATTTCCAGTTAGCTTTTTAACAAGATCACTTACTGCCTTCTGATGAGCATCTCTATTGTTTTCAACAGCATTATGTAAATATTTAACACCTGCCACAAATCCACCACCCCTGGTCCTATGACCATACTCAACATGAGGTGCATACTTAACAGAATATCCAACTTCACCATTTAAACCCTTAATGTTAAAACTTCCGCTTTTTGATAAGCCTCCGGTCTTATAATGAGGGTTAAGGTTCTTTTGGCTATCATTCATAATATCTGAGGTTGTATCAGTTACAATTGCAATGAATTCATTACTTGAATTAACACAATTTTCTAATACCTTTTTAAGTTTTTCCGCACCAATGATTCTGAAATTTTCATTCATCATTTCACCTTCTGACAATAGATCATTAATTTATTATTTTTTGAATGTATCGTCTTTTCTTTCAAATCATACATTTGTCCGTTAACCTCTGCTTTTGTAGCTTCAAGATAAATCATTTCATTATAAGGAACCGATAAAGAATGAACTGTTTTAGTAACATCATAACTAATTGAATTTTGAGCAGTATTATTTAAAATACTGCTCTTTATTGTAGATATATTACCTTCTGTTATTCCAATTTCAGTATCAACTTTAATCTTGTTACCTAGCTCATCCTCTTGACTGGTACCGGTTTTGAAAAACTTAATATTAATCATTAAATAAACCTCAGCTTTCCTGTTCCCTGGCTCTTTTTGTAAGCCTCGAAATCATCGCTATAAGGAGCTAGTAAATCACCTATCATACTTACGCTAACTTCTCCTTCTGATTCATTAGAATAGCCTTCTTTACCCCTTCGATTGATGTAAGAAACAACAATGTCAATTGTTATCTCATCCATATCAGTGGGATAGGTAATAGCTTCACATTTAGCTTTAATTCTTTTCTTTACCAGTCCAATATAAAAGGTGATAGCCTCATCACTGACACTATCACCCGCTAATAGTAATTTTTTAATTGTACTAATCATTGTGGAGTCATCCATTCAGATACCCTCCTATTCTTTATCTCCTGCCGGTACTTTTGGTTCCTTAGGGTCTTTTGGAGATTTAACTTCTTTCGTATTTTCAATCTTAAATTCTTCATAACCTAAAGCAATATAATGCCCTAGATCCTTTGGCTCAATTTTTAAAAATTTAGCTCCATTTTTTACTAACATATTAGTCTCCTTTCTTCATTAAGCATTTTTGTGAATTGCTATTCCAGAATTCTTAGATTTTTTCACAAGAATATCTGATAATTCTCTATGTTGGTATAAATATCCATCTCCTGAAGTATGTTGACCTGGTTCAAAGAAATAGATAGACTGAGTCTTTAATACTGGCATTACAGCTGAAGGATGAATTAAGAGCATATTAATTTGTTTTGCCAATGGTGCAGGTTCACATCCATCAGTATAAACATAGCCATCTTTCATTCTAGCTGCAGGAACTGGAACAAGTTTAACATTATCAAGATTGTTCACACCTCTAACAATGGTAGTAGTTCCATCTGCAATATTTCTCATTTTAGCTGCATCTATTGCCTCAGTAAATAATCTCTTAGTTGTATTTGTTAGATAAAGGATTCTACCTTCTTCAGGCACACCAGCTTCATTCATAGCAAACATCATATCATCAAAGATTGTTAAAATATTACTTGCAGTTAGAGCAGTAGTTACAGGAGTTCCGCCATTTGTAATCCAATCAGATGCTATTGTAGAAATTCTATAGCTATCCTTTTCTTCAACACTCTTTGTTACAATGAATTTATTTGCAATATTACCAATATTCAAAACATTGTTAGTGTCTTTTACTTGTTGCTTATCAACATAAAACTCAACATCTCTGTCATGTCTTGCTTTATATGGAGTCCAATCATTACTGACGCTCTTTCTGTTCCATCCACCGTCTCTAGAATGCTCTCCAAATCCTCCCACTTCTAATGTAGGTACTTTAATTGTCTCTGCTCCATCCCATTCAAGTGTTGGGTCGTTTACTCCTAAGTCCTTTGTTAATAATGTATGTAGGTATTTTTCTTCAATAACTTTACTGACTTTATCAGCATAATTTACAACATTTGCCATTTTTTAATCATCCTTTCTTATTTAAGCCCAAAGGCTTGTTTTAATTGTTCTTCCTGAGTTAAACCATGTTCTAGGTTCTTTGGTGCATTAGGATTTTTCAATCTTTCTTCCACCGCTTTTTGCACTTCTTCTTTAAAAGACTTTTCAAAAGTTTTGATACTTTCTAGTGCTTTCGTACTGTCTGAATCAACTAGGAATTCAGCAAATCCCAAAGGTAACTTTCTATCCTCAAGCTCTTTTTTGGTATCGCTCAAAGCATTGTTATATGCCTCTTTGCTTTCATATTCTTTCAGTTTCTCCTCTAAGGCTCTTTTTTCTTCTTTAGCTTTTTCCTCGGCAGATAACGTTGAAATCCTTTTTTCTTCCTCAATCTGCTTTTTAGCTTCCTCTTGTGCTTTTTTTACTGCTGCTGCAATCATTGCATTAACATCTTTTCTAGTGAAATTTTCATCTTTCGGAGGCTCTACAGGTGGTTCCTTTGGTGGTTCAACTGGAGGCTCTTTTGGAGGTTCTGTAGGTGGATCACCTGGTTCCCCATGCAATTGCAGATTTAGCTTGAATTTGTTTTCAATTTCCTTTGTCATTTTCATCATCCTTTCAAAAACAGTTTTTACGGGCAAACTGTAACCTTAATCATGGAGCTTTTATTGCCATACACCACGTTTTGGGCATACAAAAAGACACCCTTAGGTGTCTTGATAACTAGTATTTAATTGTATAATTTAATTTTGAGAGTATATGGCATCATAAAGTTTAGTTAATTCTATTCCTTTATCATTAACTTCATCTTTATCATTAAAACCAATATTTGCAATTAGCTCATCTAATGCCAATAATAGTTCTCTTTTATTATTAAATTTCTCAACATCAAAATTATACTTTAATAACTCTGATTTTTGTTCTATTGTAGTTAACATTATTTTACTCCTAATCTTTTAGAGTGGATTTACTTGAATTAATTTACCGGTAATCGGATTAACTGTTACAGCACACCTTTCACCACTATATCTAATACTTTTCTCATATGCTTTTCTTTCGTTGAAATTAGACATTGTATCATTTATAACTTCTAATGTCACTCCATTTCTTTTTTGTTCTACACTACCAAAAACTCTATCAATAAAATGATTTGATATAGATCTTATTTCTATATTGTCTACAGTCGAACCTATTAATTTTTCTTTCAGTTTCTGATCCATATCAATATAATCCTTGAAATCTACCAATGGTGATAAACTTCCATTTTTTAATGAATTACTATAATGCTTATTTAGTGCATATGTATATTTTAACTTATTCCACTTTTCTTCATTATACTTTAATTCTACAAACTTTTCAAAAGAATCAGGAACTAAATCACCCAGAGATTTTTTGTATTTATTGTATTGATTTTCATTTATGTCTTTCAATACAATATCACTATTAATAACTGTATTTTCATCTATCCCTAACTCTTTAGCTCTCCTATTGCTCACCGGTAAACCTCTACTTCTACAGTTAGGATGTAAAGGTGGGTAATTAGAGCCTATAATTGCCTTGTCTAGCTCTAAAATCTTTCCATTCAACCCATTGCATGCCTGGCTAGTTCTGCTATCCTCTACGGCCAAATATTCATAGAATTTCAAACCATTATCAATGTAATTCTTCATATTGGCCCTATTCGCAATATAACTAGTTTCTGTTCTTATTAGTCTTTCTGCATCTGATTTACCAACACCAGTTATATTTCTTAGGTGAGCAGTCATTGTAATAAAGTCATCACCCCGGATAATACCGTTTCTTAACTCATAATCTAAATGGCCTAGTAGTTTATCCTTGTTCTTCCAAAGTCTATCAGAATAATTTTGACCACTAATCCACTTAGTTCCAATCATCTTATCAGCTTGCAAATCATCAAGCATGGCCACATTACCGCTTAATGCTTTACCCATACTTGAATATGTACTTTTAGCAGTTTCTTTTAATGATCTAGTCATTATCTCAGCTTCCTTGGCTCCAAGATCACTTAGTTGATACCTAGACTTCTCAATTAACATTTCATACCTATCAAGTTTATACATATTCTCTCGTACCGGTTTAAGATGTGCATAGTTTGGATATTTCTCTGCGAATCCCTCCCAGTCCTGGTAAAGCATATCAAGGTCTGACTTATCAGCCTTATTTCTTAGACTACTAAACTCTAAAATATTATCTTTCCCATATTTCTGATAAAAATATGCAACCTCATTGTTCAACTCCTTTTCAAGTTTACTGTAATTAGATTGCATTTCCTTAAATGCAGTTAAAGCTTCAGCATCTGTCTTTTTAACATCAGCAATTTGTCTATCTGCCCAATACTTACTAGGCTTTTCTTTTATATCTCCCATAATTAAACCCCTGGAAACTCATCAATAGAACCTTTTTCTTTATTAATTAACTCAATTTCTTCTTTTACATCATCTACAATACTTAAAGTTTCAAGTTGTGTTTTCTGACTGACAACTCCGCTTAGATTCTTTGCATTTGAAATCTCTTCTGCAATATCAGCAGGTATATTCTTAAAGAATGTAAAGTCTATATTATTACCACTAAAACCTGTTCCAGTTAATTTACCTAACCAACTTAATAGATGTTTGAATCTTTGTCTTAATGCTGATCTAAATTGCATCTCTTTTTTAGTTCTTGAATTCTCTAATGCCAGCATCCTATATCTTAATGATTTACCAGATGCATTTCCAAAGTCCTCAGCTGTCATATCCGGCACACCTGATATAGTAAATATCTCTTTTCTTAATCTATCAAGTAAATTTTCCTGGCTACCATCTGCATTAGGTTTTTCCAGAAATCTTATATCATACTTATCGGTTAATTCTTCTAAGTATATTAATCTGTCTAGTTTTAGGCTTTTTGCAGTGTCCTCATCCAATACAGCACCAGCAATTAGAAGATAAGCGTCTGCAAAGTATTCAACATCATTGGCCTTTTCTGAAATACCTTTATTATATGCATCTATCATTGTTAAGATATCATCAAAGCATGAAGTACGATATTTGTTTTGTTTAAACTCAACTATGGCAACCTTACCTATGTTATTTACAGTTTCTTGCTCTAATAACAAATTACCTTCACTTAATAAAAAGTCCTGTTGATAATCCCTGGTATATATTGTTCCCACTTGAACAACCTTATTAGAGCTATCGATTTTACTAGCATAGTAAATTGCAGCTAATCTTGATTTCTCAACTGAATCAGAATAAATCATAATGACATTCTCAGGTAACAAATCAATCATTCTATATTCACCTTGGCCATCAATAAATTGAAGTTCAAAACTATGGCCATAAATACTACAGTTTTCTGCATGATTATAATCGATGTTTTCTAATTCATTATTATCTTTAATTGCAGAGAATGTTTCTGCTATATTTTTATCACCTAAGCTATAGGTCCAAGGTAGTCCTGCAAAATAACCACACTCCATATCGGTAATATACTTGATGAAATTGACACATATCTGATTATTAGGTTTTCCTTCTTTTGTTTTGAGTAAAAACACATCTTGTTTCCCTAAATAACGCTCACGATTTTTCTTATAATACTCTATTAGTGATTCATGTGCTTCAAATAGCTTCTTCAATACTTCCTTGTCAGCAAAGTTAGTATCTTCTGCTCTATAAAATACCTTTTCTAATATTTCCATTTCATCCTCCTATAATCCGATTGGTTTCTTTCTGACTGTCATTTTATTTGCACCTTTTATCAATGATTCTATTGCATATCTTAAAGCATCAAGACCATGATTAAACATATCTACCGGTTTATTAACGTATTCTCCTGACTTCTTATCCTTCATCCAAGTATAGTTGTCTAATTCTTCGATAATTTTAGGACACCTTTCATCAACTATCAATTCATATTGCTGAATGTATTGAATACCATTTATAACGCTATCAGGACCTTTCCTCGCTTCCTTAATTCTTGATATTCCATATTTTTTAATTTCTGCAATTGATTTTTGTTCAGCACTATCAGCTGTTATAACTTCCTTAGAGTAACCTAAGTCATTAATGGTCCTAGCTATTTCATCATTTAACATTCCTTTTTTGAAGTACTCATCAACTATATAAATTTTCTTCTTTATTTCATCGATTCTAACAGAGATAAAAGCTGATGGATCATTTATATAGCCAAAGTCTAGGCCACAAAAAAGAGGAAGGTCTTTCACTTCCTCGAATGGTATTATTCTCTTTGTATATCTATAAACTAGTTTATCTAATGTAGCGAACGTACCTAGAGCATAAATTTTATAATATGCTGGATTTCTATAGGCCATATCTTCCAAGGTTTTTATATAATCCTTGGTAAGGAACTTGTTATCTTTATAGTTTGTCTTAATTACTAAGCAATCTTTTGGTTTATTAACAAAGAAATAGGGATAAACCCAATTAACTTTTGACACCGGGTTAAACATTAGGAATATTTGTGGGTCCTTAACATCAATACCAGGTCTTAATCTAAGATTTAACTGGGTAAAATCATCTAAAGTAATATCAGTTGCTTCCTCGATAACTATATCTGTTATTCCATGAATTGATTTTATTTTCTCAGGATCATCTAAACCCTTGAATATAAATTCACTTCCATTACTTAATACAATCGTGAAATCTGTCCGGTTTATCTTTGCAAACTGAGTTAGTCCAGCTTGCCCTAATAATTCTAATGTAAGCCTAAATATAGATTCCTTAATTGTTCTTTGTACTTTTCTTATTACCAATACACGTCTTTTAGAGTTGCAGGCTTTTAATATTACCTTTTGCATTGCTCCATAGGATTTACCAGAACCAGCCCCACCATAATAGACTTCAATTCTATGCTTATAGTTATCTAAGATTTTCCAAACCCATTTATTAAAAGGTTCTTTTCTTAGCTTTTTCACTTTTCATCATCTTCCTTGTACCAGCCGATTTCTGTTACAGTTAATTCTAATCTATCACTTAACAGACCATGTCTTTTAGCTAGTAATTCAGCTGCTTTGTTTCTATCCTTTGGTGTTACTTGTTTTTTAACTACCCTTGCTTTACTTTCAAAATCTCCTTTTGCTTCAACAACTACTGTTTCTTCGCATACTTCTCCTCTCATTACAGAAGTTAGATATTTTAATACTTCATTAGCATCAGCGATTCTCTCACTTTCGAGTAGTTCCATCTTTTTTTTAAGTTCTAATGCTACCTTTTTATTTTTAAGTAGTTTAGAGCCTGCATTTGCTGCTGTTTTCTGTGGATAATTAGCTTTAATAGCAGCTTGGGTGGCATTGCCCAGCTCTATAAAATAATCAACAAATCTTTTTTGTTTTTCTGTAAGCTCCACAATACCACCTCCATCGTTTTAATCATTATCCTTGTACCAACCCAGTTTATTTTCTTGTATATCAATACTGAAATTATCACGTTGATCTAATATTTGTTTACCAAGAAATATTGCCATAGCTGGGCTTGTGTCTGCCAGTTTCCATTGTTTCCTTCTTAGGGATATTTTCCCTTTCCCCCTTTTTTGTCTAAAAACTTCGGAAAAACTCAATTTATATTCACGTTTACACCATGCTTGTATAGTGTCTACATCGCAATCAAAAAAGTCCGCTATCTCTGCCTGGGTACACTGTAACCCACAGAGTATCTCGAACTCTCGTTTATCAATATGTTTCAGAGGCCTTGCCAAAATATCACCTCCTAACTTTTATGAAATTTTAATAGCTTTACCTCCTGAAAGTTTTTCCCATCTATCGATTATCACATCGACATATTTAGGATCTAGTTCCATGCAATAACCAATTCTATCGTTTTGCTCACATGCAATTATAGTAGTACCACTACCTGCAAAAAGGTCTAGTACTTTATCATTCTTTTTAGTGTTGTTCTTAATCTGATAATCAAATAAAGCTACAGGTTTCATTGTTGGATGTTCAGCATTGACTGTAGGCTTATCAAAATCAAGGACAGTTGTTTGTTTCCTGTCCCCGGCCCATATATGCCCTGCTCCTTCTTTCCATCCATACAAGCAAGGTTCATGCTTCCAGTGATAATCTTGTCTGCCTAGAATCAAAGAATTCTTATTCCAGATTAAACACTGTCTTATTTTCCAACCTGTATCACAACAAGCACCTCTAAAATTATAGCCTTCTGAATCAGCATGCCATATGTAGAATACTGCTCCTTCTTTCATAACTTCATTAGCACACTTGAAGGCATCAAATAAAAAGAGCCTGAATTTATCATCAGGCATCTTATCATTTATAATTTTGAGTGCATCTTTTGTCTTTCCCTGGTAATCCACATTATATGGAGGGTCTGTTAGTAACATGTTAGCTTCTTCACCATTCATCAATTTATTAACATCTTCAATCTTGGTGCTATCACCACACATTAACCTGTGCTTTCCTAGTTCGTACACTTCCCCTAGTTTAGCTTTCGGTTCTTCAGGTAAAACAACTTCATAGTCATCTTCAATCACTTCTGCTTCTGGTTCAAATAATTCAAAACCAAATAAACTCATATCTATATCATCGATTGAATCTAATTCTAAGTTAAGTTTCTCTATATCAAAACCTGTATTCATGGTCAGCTTATTATGTGCCAGAATATAGGCTTTCTTTTCTTTCTTGCTTAAATGACTAAGTCTAATACAATCAACTTGTTCATATCCTAGTTTCTGAAGAGCATACAGCCTTCCATGACCTTCAATAATCATGTTATTTTCATCTATCGCTATTGGATCATTAAACCCAAACATCTTGATAGATTCTATTATTTGATTTATCTGTTCCTCTGGATGTTCTTTGGCATTATTTTCGTACTCTTTTAATTCTTCGATGTTTATTTTTTCTATTAACATTTATTATCCTTTCTTGTTTTTTTTGCATTAAAAAAGCAACCCTGAGGTTGCTTCGTAAAAGCTGATATTAATTTATTTAATTTTAAAATATTTATCTAATTTAAGTTCATCGACAATTTTATTACTTGTTTTTTTATATGTATCTGTATTAAATCCAACTTCTCTGAAATTAACATCTCCAGCAAGTTTTGGGTTGAATTCTTCTCCTGATAAATCATATCTGATTTGGCAATACAATAATATAAAACATGATAAATTTTTGTAAAAATAATCTTCATCCTTTTCACATTGGCATTTACGTATATGAGAATAAATTTTATTAGCTTTTAATGATCCATATGCAATAATTTTTATAGCAATAGGTTCAAGTTTGTTTATATATGATAATCTACCCTCTGGAGGTATACCTCTATAAGTATATAAATTTTGAATTATCTCAGTAATTTTTTCTGGTATTTCCTCCATTTTATTCAAGGATATATCTTTACGATACTTTATTAAATCAAGTTCATGTTGTTTTTTTATATTTTGAGTAGCAAAGAAAAATCCTGCAATTCCAATAATTATTTGAATTATTGGACCAATTAGCCAAACATAAATATCCATGTAATCATTCTCCTAACAATTTTCATATTATTTTTCAGTTCTTTTTGAAAATAAAAATAATACATTCACACTATTTAAAAATATTTTAATAGTATAGACTACCATAAAAATCAAAATACTATTAATAATAAGATTTTCATTAGTAAATTCTGATATTAATGATACTATTATTGTTATAATTTCAATAATTGTCAAATAATAGAAATTATTCATTGAATTAATAAATAAATTATTTATTATCTCTATTCTTTCAACTTCATTTTCCTTTTCTTTAAAACCTTCAGTTAGTTTAAATGCACCCAAATATGAATCAATAATTGATTTTTTATTTGTAATTATTATTGAAATAGATGTAATCGTCGCTCCTAATATTATGGTCATAAATGTTAAAATTACATATACATCTATCTCTAATTTAAAATAAAAATAATTCAATATTCCAAGAAGTAGACCTAGAAACATTTCATAAAATATAATTAGAGGCTTTTTCATCTTTAAATAATCGATAATATAACTAAAATAATTTAACTCTATAAAGTAGAATTGTTTTAAACTTTTTTTGATATTCATTATTGCACACTTTCTTCATTATTTATTATGTACATCTCATCAAATAATTTTTGATAAACTAAATTAATTTCAGGTAATCCATCATCATCAATTTCGACATTTATAATAATGCTTTTATTAAATATTTTCTCTACAAAATCTTCTGTATATGATCTATATTTATCATCAATATATGTTACAGTAATTTTTTTAATAAAATTTTTATGACGATCATAAATTTTTTTAAAATCACTTCTATGCTTATTCTTAATGTCAATTAACTCTAGTCTTAACTCACCAAAATCAGTCTCAGTAAGATCTAAAAAATCAAAATGAGTTAATTCACTACTATATAAATTCTTTGCAAACATATTATCTGTACCATCTAATGTTAATTGCATCTTAGTAGCTTTATAATCATTTATTTGCTTTCCATCTAACCAGCTTTTTACAAATATACCACTAATGTCAAAATATTGACATATTGTTTTACATATATTTTCATTATTAAATTGGTGATCTGCACTTCTTAAAATAACACCTGTCTTTTTATCAATTAAAAAATAATAATCTATTTCTTCAGATTCCTGAAGCTTTTTAGGGTTTTCTTTAATTTCTTGAGTTTCAATGTCTCTTAATGCATAACGTTTCCAATAGTCTTTAGCAACTCCAAGCCTAAAGCATAAATACTCATCATCATTTCTATCTAATTTAAACATTATCGTTTTCTTATTTGTCCTTAATACTTCTTTATCATCAAGTATTTTGTAATGTTTAGATTTTTTTACTAAGAGTTCAATATTTTCTATCAAACATGCATAAAATTTCAACGTCTTTGATTTGTTCGGTGTAACTTCCATAGTTTACCCCCTTATTATAAATTATATTATAACAATATTATTTATAATAAGTAAGGTTTATAAACAAAAAAACAACTAGCCATCCACTAGTTGTTTTTCTTTTTCTTTTATTCAAATAATACTAAGGAGGTAATCATGATTGCTCAATCTTCCTATTATGATAATATCACACCTTGACAGTCCGTTTTAGTCCGATTTGCTCCGTTTTACTCCGATTTACTCCGCTATTAAATGCTTTTTTAGCCAATTCTATGTTTTTACTCATTTGAGACTTCTCAAAACTGTAAATATTGCATAACTCTTTGAAACTCTTCTTCTCGTAATACATCTTAATCAATATATCCTGATATAAGGGATGATCAATAGCATTAATAGCACTGTCAATTTTATGTTTGATATTTTCTAATTCAATTCTTTTATCAGTAAGTTCATCTTTTATCTTTAGTTTTTCATTTATCAGACTGTTCATCTTGTCATTATTACTTGATTCAGCTCTTGGCATATCGGATAAATGAGATGTACAATTCTCCAAGTCAGAATCATATTTTTTAATAAGATCTTCTTTGCTTTTAATCAAACTGTTAATACATTCAATATGGTCCAGATATCGTTCTAAGCTCATTTTTTACCTCCTAGTTAATTTTCTTTTAATCCTGTGAATCCTTTTATTATTCTTTTTGTTTTTCTTGTAACTGAACACTTTATTCAGTTTATTTATCATTACTTCAATTAAAGGTCTAAACAATTCGATAATCACATTTACTAAATCCTTAATGCTTTCAATAAAAATCTCCATATCTCTATTAAGACTAGGTATTCTTCTTAACAACGCCTGATACTCTTCTGGGTGGTCTTTATAATATTTATCAATTGACTGTCCTAATGCATCCGCTCTAATTATTGCTTCTTCTGTTGTAATTCCAGCACTAGAAGATAGCCTTTGTAATTCCTTTGAAACATCTTCTAGCTGCTCTGAGGTTAGCTTATCTTCTTTACTCATCTTGCACCCCCCAAACATATTTCATAAGAACTCTATCCATTATTCCAATAATTTTGGGGTCTGTTCCATTTTCACCTATATTCTCAGGCTTTGTGTAAAAATTTTCATTAAGGTCTGTTCCTAATAAACAACTTAAATATTTCATTACTTCGCCTCCACAAACTTGGCTCCACAATGCTTACAATACTTCCCACTCTCTCCTACTGATCCACCGCAACAGCTGCACTCTGTCCAGTCTTTATGTTTAATTCTATTAGCCTTAATAATAAATAAGTCTTTAATAAACCAAGTAGTGGCTACGATTGTCATAACTATTATCAAAGCACCAATTATTTTTATATATTTTTCCATCCGCTTTACTCCCTTTCAGATATAACCTTTTATAACCTAGTTTTAAAATTAATTTTTATAGACATCATCGTATTTACCGGTTTTAGAATTCTTTGATTTATTATTTTCAAATTCCAATTTCCCTTTAACACCATCCTGAATACATCGGTTTAAAATAGCTTTAATATAATTCCAAGATTTGGCTTTATATTGACCACCTTCTCTGATAGCCTTTATGATCATGTCTTCAGGAATATCATTTAAAAATATTTTGATATCATTTTGCATTTTTATTTTATCGATATCAGAAAGTGCTGGTAATTCTTGTTCAACAACTTCAATGATATTTTTTTGAGCTTCGGCCATAGCTGCTTTCTTTAATTCTTTATTTCTTATATTCTTATATTCTTTAGTTGTTGTTATTTGATTGTTATTTGTTTGTTGTTCGTTTGTTATTTGATTGTTATCGGAAAAGTTATTCTGTCTGTTATCTTGCTTGTTATTATCAATTTGAAAATCTTGATAATTGCTATATTTTAAAAGGGTTATAAGTGTATATTTGTTTGTTGTCTTGGTTGTTATTTCGTTTGTTGATTTTAGTTTCTGAATTGCTGTTCTAACTTGCATCGATGTAAGACCTAATTCATCAGCTAAATTTCCATAACTGGTTATCAAATCACCCCTTTTAATATTGATTCCCTTCCATTTTTTATCTTCAAAGTTAGCTTTTAATAATAAATGTAGGAATACAATTTTGACATTTATATCGTCATACCATTCCCATTCAAGCATAGTTCTGAATATTTTTATCCAGCCACCTTTTACAATTTCTTCATCCATTATTTTACCTCTTTGAATTCAATCTTATGTTTAATTAAGGCTTCTGCACTAATTCGACTTCTGTTTTCTTCCCAGTCTTTACAACCATATCTATTTATCTGGTAATTACTTATATTGATATTATGCAGGCAACACATAAACCCTACATGTCTAACACTTTCACAATTTTCAGAACCCACATAATATCTTTCAATATATTCACATCTCCTGCATGTTTTCATCTTCTCACCACCTCATCAATAGTTATCTGATCAGGTGAAAATTCTTTTAGAAATTCAATAGCTTCTACCATTCCATCATCTGTTGCTTTCAAGTCATTAATTCTAGAATGCAACTCTCTACTTCTGAATTCTTGAATTTCGTTAATATCATTACTCAAATAGTATCCGCCTTCATTATGATTAATAATAATTGGAAATCTACTCTTTCTTGCCCTGGTAATCAACTCTCTAACTTCTCTATCACTCATATTCATTCTGTAAGCTAATTCTCTCCTACTTATTGCACTATCCGATGATCTCCTATTAGATAAAATTATTAATAAATCTCTATATTTACTTTCTGGTATTTGTTCTATTTTATTGGAATAAATGTCTTTCATGATTAACTCCTTCCTGGGAGCTGTAGAGAATTTCATTGAGGTGATTATCCTTGTTCCAGCTCCCATTGTTTATTTATTTGAATGATAGTTATTATTTATTTAATTCTAAGTAGCTCTTTATAGTATTAATTGCTTCGTCAAACCCATATGCTACCTCTGCTTTGTAACCCTGGTCTTTAAGTTTCTCAAGCCACCATTCTTGATTTTCAGATGGCTTGTTTTTCTTACTTGCCTTTAACTCTATGTATAGTCCATGAAAGCCACTTTTAGGTACTGGTAAACATATGTCAGGCACTCCACTCTTTAATCCTTCAGCCTTTGCTCTAACTGCACCAGTTATACTTTTATAAGTTCCATTTGGTATATGATGCATTAGTTTAAGTTCCGGATATTTATTTATCATCATTGATGCCCAGTCAAATATCATTATTTGAATTTGAGATTCTGTCACCTTAAGCTTCATTTGGGAATGCTCCAAAAACTCGGTCAATATCTTCCTCTGACTGCTCTATAGCGACTTCACCAAGTACTTCATCGGCTTTATTATTTGCTTTCAAACTAGACCCCTTTTTGCCTTCTTGTGGTTGCTCATCGATTACAGTTTCCGCTTTTTCTTCAGTCAATGGACCGTTATCTACGTACTCAACCGCACCATCTTGTTGGATAACTCCCATATCCTTAGTGTAGGCATCCTGCATTTCAATACTCATAATTCCCCACTTGCTGATCAGCTGTCTAAGCATTGTTTTATATGCCATTCCATCAAAATCTTTTTCCCAGAATGTATACCCTTTTTTAGCTTTATATCCCTGGCTATAATTCATCGCATGAGCTTCCATTTTAGCCTTTGACCAATACATTGTTTTTCTAAATCCATTTGTATATTCAAACATAGCATAGTAGCCAATTGTAGGAGCTGATTCTCTAGCGACTTCATCATCCATTAGGTTAACTTCTATCTCTTCATTTAAAGGATCGTAGTTTACTAATTCACCTTCTTTGATTGCCAGTACATTCAATTTCTTATATTGTCCAGACCTAATCGCTAGTTGAATATATCCTTTATAACCTAGTTGGAATTGTGCTACTTTTCGGCCATTTTTATTATCATTGAAAGGTACCATGTAGTATTGGCCTAGTTGTGGGCTTGGGCTTAGTTTCAAACTCTCACCTAAAAAGGCTGCATTTAATATTGATTGTTGGTCGCATTCTGCAAGAGAAGGGTTTGTTGTTACAGCTGATACTACTGAAGCAATGAACCTTTGTCCTTCTTTCGCTCCAATCATTTGATTGATTCTATTTTTAATTGCTCCCTCGGTAAGGTATGCACTGATTGTTGGTTTCTTTGTTGCTAAACTATTTGTTACTGCCATTTTTCTATTCCCCCAATTTCCTTATTTCTATTTTGTTTTCTTTTATCCATTCTTTAAGTTCATTTACATTTTCTTGTGTCATAAAAAGACTGAAGTTATACCATCTGCCATCATCTGTGTTTACTGTTTCTATAGGTTCAGCACTAATAGTATTTCTTAATGGTTCTACCGGTTTTGTATGTACCGGCTTCGCATAAACTGGTTGAGTATTTACTTTCTCAGCCTTTAGTCTTTCTGCTTCCTGCATTGCTTCCTTTGCCTTCTTAAGACTTTCTTCTTTTCTCAATACCATGTCTAAATCCCTGGTAGAGAAGAACACATCTAGAAGAGTAGTTTCGAACTCTGAATTCTTGTCTTTGATAATTTTTACTCCGGTTTGAATATTCGAGTATATTCCTTCAATATCGGACCTAACATCTTTGATATTGAATGTTGTATTTTGCCATCTCTTATCCTCTATCGAATTGAAACTTATTACTTCTTGAAACTCTTCAAATATTTCATTGTAGATTTCCATTGCCTGGTCTCTCTTTTCAGCTTTTTTTCTTGATTCGTATTCTTTGACTTGATCATCGATGGCCAGGAGTGGTTGGTCTACTAAGGCCATAAGTTCTTTAATTTGACTTTCGAATGCATTGTATGGTTCCAGGCATTTGTTTTTTATTTCTTTTCTCTTTGTGTCTAATACGGTTTTGAAATTGTTTAATGTTGCTCTATCAGTCTTGGCTAATTTTATTGAATTGTCATCATAGATTAAACCTTGGTACTTTTCCAGGTTTTGACTTATATATGATTTGATTTCATCTTTATTGAAATCAATGGATTGAATAAATCCATCTTCTTTTGGATTGTAGATTTCTAATTCCATGTTTTTCCTCCTTAAAATGGTACATCTTCATTATTTAATATTGGCATTACTGGTGCCTTTGGTATAGTTTTCATATAGTCTATGAATGTAACTACTTCTTCAGCTGGCACATTAACTTGAGTAACCTTGGCTATTGATTTACCAAACTTTGTATCTACTTCCACCTCATCATTTATTGCTAGATTGTCATCTTCTGCGAAGTAGCTATACTCAGTTCCTTTGAATTCACCAGTATGCGAATGTTTGAATTGTACTTTTACTATTTGCATTTGTTTACCTCCTTAAATTTGAATAATTGTAAAGTGCTTAATTTCGATACTTCCAACTTTATGCTTGGTATAATATATGCAGAAAGGTGGTGATTATTTGGCTAATAAAAAACAAACATCTTCTTCAGTTGCTTCTAAAGCATCTAAGATTTTGACTAGTCCTAAAAGCTCTAAAACTGTTAAATCTGTAGCAGCTAGTGCTTTATCACAGACAAAATCTAAGAAGAAATAATCTTATTGTCCTTGATCACTTGGTGTAATGCGATTGCAAGTCCTTGCACCAAGTTTTCATTTCCAGCATCTTCTGTTAGACCTAAATTTACTAGAATTGCATGTATTACCTCGTGTAATAAAGTAACTTTAGCCATATCCTTACTTAAAGTATCTAGTATTAATATTTCTTGTCTTTCAAAATGTATTTCACCCACCCTGTAGACATCTCTTGAAATGCTTGGAACTTTTATAATCTCGTATTCAATCCCAAGTATATTTACTTTTTCCATATTTACCCTCCTTATAATTCAGGCAGTATTAGTGGTGGTCTATTCTTATTCTCAACATGCTCCCAGAACTTAATCCCTACCTCTTCTAAATAATCTATATCTTCTTGGACTTCTGACCGTTCTATAAAGTAATGTTTTGATTCAGTTCTAACTTCTCCAGAATATTGATACTTAAGTTGGGCTTTAAGTACTGCAAAGTCATAACCGGTTGCTAGTAACTGCCATAAGACTTGGATATAGTAGTTATCTGGAATTCCTTGGTTCCACTTTTCTTTTTGCATGGATCTAAGTATTTCAGTGGTCTTGATTTCTAGAATCCCAATTCTTCCGGTTTCCTTTTCAATCAATCTTCCATCCAACGTTGCTAAAATGAATTGATGTTTATCATGTCTGATTAAATCAAAATCCTTATATTGAACCTCATATTTCGGAAAATCTAATTTGAATAATTCTCTCAAGGGAGCTTCTGCTTCTTTACCATATTGAACACATGGTTTATTACCAATGTCCTCATGTTCCTTAAGTCCAACCTTTAACTCCCATAGTACCTGATTACTCATATATGGGTTTTTACCTATAATGGCACTTGCTTCAGATCCACCAATTCCCTTTAATCTTTCCTGGAGCCAATCCTTTTCGTTATTAATCATTGCCCCTCCTTGAAAATGGTGTTATAATTTACTAAGAAAGTGTCTTTGATAAAATTGATTAGCTCGCCAGCAACATCTGTTTTTAAAGTACTTTCTTTTTCTTTGTCCTTTTTAAATTTGCACACTCAATATTTCCTCCTTTCTCTTTTGGTTGTTCTTCTTGCTTTCCTCACATTGTTCTCTTGTCCGATTTCTTAGATCATAAACACCTCTAATAATTACCAGGTCTTTGTTATCTTCCATCACCTGTTTGTTATTTTCTGTTAGAAATTTACTTGTTTCCATTTTTCACCTCCTATACTTCCGTATTACCACCAGACTATTAAGTAAGCCCCCAATATTAATGCAATCATTATTAAAATCGGCATCACCGCTAAGGCCCATTCCTCAAATTCTGTTAGATCATTAAGTTTTATTCTTTCTTTTAAATTTCTGTTTTTCGGCATTTTTATAACTCCATTCTTCTCCTTCTTTGTTTTACTGGTTCCTCTATTAATTCTGCCCTGTGTCTTTCAGTATGCCCCACATGATTCAATGCCATTTCTGCTAATTTTTTATCTGCCTCAATTCTGTGTATCTTGAATCCTTTATTTGTTTTAATACATGGAATTATTTTTTTATTGCAGTATTCATATATGATTCTTATCGACATGTTCGCATACTCACTGTATTCCATTGGATTTAACATCGTTTGTTTCCATAGTGGGATTTCCATATATGTATCGCTCCTTTCTGAAATAATGTTTTATATTATTTTTTGTATGTTATAATCACCTTAGGAAGGAGGTGATTATATGAGAATTCCAAACCCGCCTTTTAATGACAAAAGATATGTCCTTAACACAAATACGGGTGTAGCTCATGATCTAGATAATTATTGTGCTTCTTGCTTAATCTACAATATGAATCATGATCATGTATTTGCATCTGATTATTTTTATTCGGAAATCAAATCTCATCCAGCATTCAAGGAATTATGCGATCATTGCATGACTCCTGATGGTTAAATTCTATTTTTGAACATGACTAGCCTTTGTGTCCTCGACATCCTTTTTTTATAGGGTATAAGGGCTAGCCCTCTAATTGTTCTCAATGCTGTTGGGAATATAATTTCTTCTACCTCCAATACAGTAATTTCATTGTGGTCAATTACTGCTATAAGCTCTTCAATAGTTTTCTTGAATAATGGTTCATTTGGATTCTCCTTAATCTCTTCTTTTTTCTTAAACATCTTCTCACCTCCCTTTATTTATATATTGCATTTATGCAATACTATTTTTAAAAAAAATATCCCCTGGGTTCTTGATTTTCAAAACTTTAATCAATACTCTGGCTTCTTTTATTGTAAAGTCAGTAGTTCCATTAAGCTTGAGACCTAGTCCCTGTGGGGTTAAATGTAATTTCTTTGCTAATTCTGCTCTGCTAATATTTAGTTCAGCCATCCTACCTTTGATTTTGTCCTGATACATCTATTATCACCTCCATTGCATTATTGCTATATTCATATATTAAACTTTTTATTGCATTATTGCAATAGTTTTAAGAAAATATTTTCGTATTTATTAAAATATTATTGCATTTCTGAAAAAATTATATAGAATAGTATATAGAAGAGAGGTAATACTATGAGTGAATTAGAAATTCGAGAAAGAATTGCAAAGGTTAGGAAAAATAAAGATATGTCATATCAAGATTTAGCGGATATAACAGGAATTAGCCCATCTACATTGCAAAGATACGAAACTGGAAACATTGATAAAATGCCAATAACAAAATTGGAACTTATTGCAAAAGCATTAGGAGTTGAACCAGCATATTTAATGGGCTGGGAAGAAGATACACACGAACCTATTCAAGAATATGATCCAGACGCTATAGAGGTATTACAAATGCTTGAAAGAGATCATGAGTTAAAAATGCTATTTATGAAGACTGGCAAATTGTCTAAAGAGGATAAAGAACGACTAGTTAGAATACTTAAGGCTACTCTCCCAGAAAATAGCAATGATTAGTGTCCAATATGTAACCCAACTAATTAGATATAATAAGGTCTATTAGGAGGGTGACAATGAAAGATTTAATCAAGAAAATCGAACATGGTGTTTCAATCGAAGAATATCATTACATACTTTCATCCCTGGACTGCTGTATTGTAGAGACAATATTTCCAAAGAGCATCAAGGGATTAACCATAAAGAACGAATACGATACAGGCCATGTTGTTTACATAAATACTATGTATTCAAAGAGAACTCAAAGATCAGCTTTAATGCATGAGTTAATGCATATTTATAATAGTGATTTTGAAAATGGTAAATCATTATTTTTAAAAGAGCAAAATTTCAATAATGTTCAATCAATATAGGTATTATTGGTATATAAAAAACAATTACTATGTTAAGAACTGAGGTTAAAAGAGAAGAAATGAAATATAAGTCAATTCTAAGCATCAATGCAATGGAGAAGAAAATTGATAATCTTATCAATAGTTCATCCAATATACTAATCATAAAAAAGAGAAATAATAAATATCTAATTGGACCAGTAAGTTATAAGGGTTTTCCGCATTATAAAATTATATTAAAACATAATAATTTAAATACAATTATTTTAATGAAATATAGAAATTCAATTTTATTCAATTTATTTTACTGGTCTGCCACTTTGATAAATCTATTTTCAATTTTTATGTATTTAGATACAGATAATATAAAGGCTATAGTAATTTTTTCTACATTAATTTTAATACTTACTATTATGAAATTGGCAATACACTTCATAGTATATATAACAACTAAGAATTTCATTAAAACACATATTTTGTAATTAAAAAAGAACCCATCCGCCGGCAAGCAATCAGGGTTCTCATGAATCAACATCCCCACTTCACAAGGGATGTTTATATCTTATCACAATAGAAAGGTGGTGACAATAATGGCAACATTAAGAAAAGACGGCAGATATCAAGCAAGGATTACAGCTGGGGTAAGAAGCGATGGTAAACCAATTAAGATGTTTTTCTATGGAGCTTCGGAAGATGAAGCTGAAGAAAAAGCGAGTAATTATTATAATAAATACGTTGTTGGCCAGTACGAAGTTATAACATTTAAAGAGTATTCAGAAAAGTATTTAATTATGAGATCTAGGGAACTTGCACAGTCCACTATAGATTCATATGAAACAACATTAAAAAAACATATAACACCATATTTAGAATACAAGCTTATGGCAGATATTAAAATATCAGATATTAAAAAATTATTCCAGACATTAGATTTATTAGGTATAGGAGATAAGACTAAGGTCATGGTTTATATTGTTTTATCTTTGATTTTCAAAGAAGCAGCTATTGATGAAATAGTAGATTTCAATTTAATGCTAAATATAAGAAAGCCTAAATATAAGAAGAAAGAAATGACTACAATCCCTATTAATCACTTTTGGTTAATATATGAAACAGCTGATCAGCGAATGAAAACAATCTTGTATCTAGCTTGGTGCACAGGACTAAGAGTCGGAGAAATAGCAGGACTACAAAAAAGTGATATAAACGACAACCTTTTAACAGTAAGACGGTCCATTTCAAAGTCATCAAAAGGACTAATAATTAAATCACCAAAATCAAACTATGGATTAAGAAAAGTACCTATTCCAATAGAACTATCAGATATGCTAAAAGCAATAAAATCTAATTCTGTTTTTCTATTTCCTAATAGCATTAATGAGGTACAGTCACCTGATGTTATAAGCAAGACATTCTCAAAACTATGTAAGAAGCTTGGTTATGATTATCATTTTCATCAGATAAGACATACTCATGCTACAATGCTTGCTGAAGCTGGAATTAAACCAAAAGGAATTCAACAAAGACTTGGTCATCATTCAGCTTTATTTAGCCTAGATGTATATACCCATAACACTGATAAATCACAAGATGGAATTGCTGAATTAGAAGTGTTTAAACGCAAGTAATAATTTTTTTTGAAGAGCTAAGAGTGTCAAATAGGGTGTCAAACCAAGATTAGTAAATCCAAATAGGTAACAAAAAAACCCGCAATGTCTACTGACAGTACAGGCTTGATGGTGTGCCTTGAGGGATTCGAACCCCCGACCTCTTGATTCGTAGTCAAGCGCTCTATCCAGCTGAGCTAAAAGCACAAAGTATGGCGGAGAAAGAGGGATTCGAACCCTCGGTACAACTTAACATCGTACACTTGCTTAGCAGGCAAGCGCCTTCAGCCACTCGGCCATTTCTCCAGCAATATTGGCGGAGAGGGTGGGATTCGAACCCACGGCCCCTTTCGAAGTCACTGGTTTTCAAGACCAGCTCCTTAAACCGCTCGGACACCTCTCCAATAATACTAAGCAAGAAACAGTTTACCATATACTAAAATAAAAGTCAATCACCAAACTAGTAACTATTTATCCCTATTGAAGAACTTGAATAACTCAACAAATAAAAGCATGAAAAATGATAAAACAGCAACAATTAACCACTGCATTCCACTCAAGGCTGTTAACCCAAAAAGTCTACTAATAGGAGGAATTAAGACAACCAACAACTGCATCAGCAAACCACCACCAAAGCTCAACCACAACATAGGATGAGCCTTAATCTTAATATTAAATACACTATCAGACCTACTTTGGAAACCAAGAGAAGCAAACAACTGAGCAGCACCTAAAGTAACAAAAGCCATAGTAGTGGCTACAATACCATCATTAAAAATATAAAAACCAATACCATAAGCACCTAAAGCTAAGAGAGCTTCCATAACACCCATGAAACCAATGACCATAATATTCCTACTAGTAAATATAGAACCCCTACTATCTCTAGGAGGTCTAACCATAATATCCTTTTCAGCAGGCTCCATACCTAAAGCCAAAGCAGGCATAGAATCAGTAACCAAATTTATCCACAATATATGAACAGGAGACAAGAACCTCCAGCCAATTATAGTAGCAACTAAAATGGCTACAACTTCACCAGCATTACTAGATAACAAGAAACTAATAGTTTTTTGAATATTATCGAAGATTCTACGACCTTCACGTACTGCTACAACAATAGTAGCAAAATTATCATCGGTTAGAACCATATCAGAAGCCCCCTTAGAGACCTCAGTACCAGTTATCCCCATACCAACACCAATATCAGCTGTTTTAAGAGCAGGGGCATCATTTACCCCATCTCCAGTCATTGCCACAATCATACCCTTATTTTGCCAAGTATTAACTATCCTTACCTTATCATCAGGAGAAACTCGGGCATAAACACCAATATGATCTATCTCCTTATTAAATTCATCATCAGACATCAAGGCCAACTCAGCACCAGTTATAGCGTAACGCCCTTCATCTAATAAACCAATGTCCCTAGCAATAGCCATAGCTGTTATCTTATGATCTCCTGTAATCATAACAGGTATAATATCAGCAGTTCTACAATCCTTAATAGCTAAAAGAACCTCTTCTCTTGGAGGATCAATCATTCCAACCAAGCCAACAAATTCCAGATCATTTTCCATGGATAGTTTAACTGCACCATCATGTGAATGAAGATCTCTATAACCAAAGGCTAATACTCTTAAAGCTTTATTAGCCATTCTCTCATTTTCTTGATTAATCTCAGCTTTCTGTTCAGCTGTAATATTAAATGAATCAAGCATATTATCAACAGCGCCCTTGACAAAAATTCTATGCTTATCATCTAGTTCAATAACTACGCTAGATTTCTTTCTCACTGAATCAAAGGGTATTTCACCATCTCTTACCCTTTCATCTATATGATTTTTATTTATATGATCCTTATCTAAAAGATAATCAAGCAAGGCACTTTCAGTTGGATCACCCATTAATTTACCTTTTTCATTTAGAACTGAGTCATTACAATGAAGCATAGCTTCATATAGCAGTTCTTCATCTTTACTATATATTTCCATGACAGTCATCTTATTTTGAGTCAAAGTCCCAGTCTTATCAGAACAAATCACTTGAGTTCCACCTAAAGTTTCCACTGCAGGAAGTTTTCTGATTATCGCTCCCTTAGCAGCCAGCTTTGACATACCAAGTGCTAATACAATCGTAATTACTGCAACCATGCCCTCAGGTATTGCAGCCACAGCCAATGAAATAGCAATTAGAAATGAATCCAATATATGACCATCAGTAAGAAAACCAATAAAGAAAATGAGGATGGCTATTAAAATTACACCTATAGAAATATAGTTGGATAATTGATTTAATTTCTTCTGTAATGGAGTTTTTTCTTTTTCTTCTTTACTTAATGACTTAGCAATATAACCCATTTGAGTATTTAGACCAGTTCCAACTATCACTCCTGTTCCTCTGCCATAAGTAACAGCTGTACCCATAAAGGCCATATTGTCCCTATCCCCAATACTTGCTGATTCAGGCATAATATCAATAACCTTTTCCTCAGCTACAGACTCACCAGTCAAGGTAGACTCATCAATTTTTAGAGAAAAAGATTCAATCAACCTCATATCTCCTGGAACAGTGTCTCCTGCATTAAGCATTACCACATCACCAGGAACTAATTCATGACTTAATACCTTTTTAGGACTACCATTCCTTAACACCAATGCATGAGGTGCAGCCATTTTCTTCAAAGCCGCTAAGGCTTCTTCAGCCTTATATTCTTGAATAGTACCAAGAATTGAATTAAGAACTACAACAAACAAGATTATTGCAGCATCTACCCACTCCCCAAGAAAACCTGATATTCCACCAGCGAAGATTAGAATCCAAATCATAAAATCAGAAAACTGACTTAAAAAAATTCTTAAAGGACCTTTCTTTTTACCTATAGGTAATTGATTTAATCCAAATTCTTCTAATCTTTTTTTTGCTTCCAGGTCACTTAGCCCTTCTCTAGTACTATCAACTATATCCAAGCAGTTATCTATACTATTACAATAAAACTTATTCTTATCCATATTAATCTCCCTTTACATGTTCCAAAATATATCTTTACCTTAATTATACACAAAAAAGTACTCCCTGGTAGGGAGTACTAGTTATTTACTTATTTATCGCTTCTAGCACCTTTTGTGGTGTTAGTGGTATAGAGTTTATTTCAATACCTAAAGCACTTGCAACTGCGTTTCTAATAGCAGGAGCTGGTGTACAAAGTGGTGGTTCACCTAAAGACTTGTTGCCGTATGGTCCTGTAGGATCCATCGGTTCAACAAAAGCCACCTTTAAGTCTGGAATATCCATGAAAGTTGGCATCTTATAGTCCAATAAATTATTGTTTAACGGCTTACCATTCTTACCATCATACAATAATTCCTCGCCAATACCATAGGCTATCCCCATAGCCATGCCACCTTCAACCTGACCACTTGCTAGTATAGGATTTATAATCTTACCTGAATCATGGATATTCATGATATCAAGTATTTCTATCTTTCCAGTTAACTTATCAACCTCAACATAGGCAAGACAAGCAGTACCGGAATAAGCAGTTGTCTGACAATTTATTGAGACATCAGCTGTTAAGCACTGACCTTGATGTAAATCATAGTAGGTTTTAAGTGAAAAATCAGCTAATGACTCCAACACTTCACCAGTCTTCTTAAGAACTATATTGTTATCTACTAAATCTAAATCTATTTCTCTATAGAATTTGTTAAATAGTCTATAAGCATCTAATATCTTTTCTTTAAGAACTTCACCCGCTTTTTTAACAGCCATGCCTGAGACATAAGTCTGTCTTGAGGCAAAGGAACCTGGATCATAAGGAGATGTATCAGTATCAGTTATTTTGTCTGCATAAACTACATCATAACTTACTCCCAAAGCTTCAGCAGCCATTTGTGCCAACACTGTATCAGAACCTTGTCCAATTTCAGTGGCACCTATCATCATTTTTATACTACCATCTTGATTGAGAACCAATCTACAACCAGACGCTTCAATAGAAGGGGAATGGGGTCTGGTATTGGAAGCATATATTAGTGTTCCAACTCCAAGACCTCTTTTTTTATCTTCATTATTCAGATTGAATAACTTAGCAGCTTCATTTTTTGCTTTCCATTCAAATGTATCTCTACCAACTCTTAAGCATTCAGCTAGTTCATTGGTAAAAAATTTTACATGTGTTCCATGACACATCTCTCCGCTTCTACCAACATTTTTCATCTGAAACTCTAATTGGTCAATTCCAATTTGACTACAAGCTTTAGCTACCAATGAATTTAAAGCAAATACTGCTTGTGGTGTTCCATAACCTCTCATAGCACCACCGACCGCTGTGTTAGTGTAAACAGTTCTAGAATGAGCTCTGAAATTCTTGATATTAAATAGTTCAATGGCAGCCTCTTCCCCTACAAAGGCGATTGAGTGCCCATGTGAAGTGTAGGCTCCATTTTGGGAGATTACATCCATCTCTATAGCAGTTATCAAGTGATTTTCATCAATTGCTATTTTCATCTTATAGTCGTTGGCGTGTCGTACTCTACTGCAAACGAACAATTCCTCACGAGTCATTTCTAATACTACAGGCTTTCCACCTACTGCCATGGACATTGCCATGACTATTGGTTCTATGACTACATCTTGCTTGTTTCCAAATCCTCCTCCAATAAAGGGTTTAATTACCCTGAATTTACCAAAAGGCATATTGAAGGCATCACCTAATATATGTCTACAAATATGGGGTATTTGAGTTGATGATATACATACCCATCTATTATCTACATCTTTATAGGCGTAAGCGACCATAGTTTCCATATGACAATGTTGTACTGTTTGTGTATGATATTCATCTTCAAATATATACTTAGCTTCCTTGAAGGCTTTATCAACTTCACCAAATTCTGTAACAGTATCTGCTACAAGATTATTAGTGCCATCATGAATTTCCTTGGCACCAGGAGCTAAGGCTTCTTCAGGTTTAAGATAGAAAGGCCACTCTTCATATTCTACTTTGACCTTCTTAACTGCTTCTTCGGCTGCAAGTTCAGTTTCTGCTATAACAGCACCTATTGCATCTCCATAATATCTCACTCTTTTTGTGAATATGTTAGTGTCTTTCTTGTCCTGGAATTTTTCGATCAACTTGTGTGGATGACCAGCTGTTGAGTATTGATGTTGTGGCACATCGTCAGCTGTCATTATTTTCACAACTCCAGGAACTTTTAAGGCATCTTCTAAATTGTAGCTAATTACTCGGCCATGAGCTATTTTGCTTCTAACTACTTTACCGTATAGAAGATTATGCATAGGTATGTCTCTTGTATACTCAGCTTTACCTGTGACTTTTGCTTCCGCATCCCATCTGGTTTGGCTGGTTCCTATTACCTTAAAGTCCATTATGACACCTCCTATTATTTATTATCTTATAGAATAGCACTTAAAGTGATGCTTTTCAATAAAAAGTTCTTAATTAGTATGATTTAATTTTGTAATTTAGATGAAAAAAGAACCAAGGAAAATCCTTGGTTCAAATATCTAACCTATAGCGAAAGTCATATCAACATTAACTGCCAATTCATCACCAACATAGGCTTTACCTACGCCATAACCAACCGGACCTCTAATCTTAACTAGTTCAACTTCTAATCTAATAGTATCTCCAGGCAAGACCTGACGTCTAAAACGACAATCCTTGATTCCTGCAAACAAAGCATACTTACCTTTAAACTCTTCTTTTGAAAGAAGAGCAATAGCACCAGCTTGAGCAAGTGATTCAACAATCAAAACACCTGGCATGATTGGTCTACCTGGGAAATGTCCCTTAAAATAGTATTCTTCTTCACGAACATGCTTTAATGCCACAATCTTATTAGTAACACTATCAAGTTCAAGAACCTCGTCTACTAAAAGAAAAGGATCTCTATGAGGTATAATCTTTTTAATATCTTCTTGATTCATAACCATTAACTATTCCTCCCACTTCTTAAACAAAACAGAAGCATTATGACCACCAAAACCTAATGAATTGGAAATCGCATACTTAAGATCTTGATTAGGTCTACCAACATTAGGAACAATATCCAAATCACATTCTGGATCAGCTACCTTATAGTTGATAGTTGCAGGAACAAAACCTTCAATCAATGATTTGATACAAACAATACCCTCAACTGCACCAGCAGCACCAAGTAAATGACCAAACATTGACTTACTTGAACTCATAGGAATCTTATAGGCATATTCACCAAAGACTCTTTTAACAGCCAAAGTTTCAGTCTTATCATTAAGTGGTGTACTTGTACCATGAGCATTAATATAACTAATATCTTTAGGTTCAATCCCAGCAACATCTATAGCAAGTTGCATTGCTCTTGCACCTTGAGATCCATTATCACAAGGAGCAGTAATGTGGAAAGCATCACAAGTAGTACCATAACCAGCTAACTCACCATATATTTTCGCACCTCTTTTTAAAGCATGTTCTAATTCTTCTAATATTAAAATACCAGCACCTTCACCCATTACAAATCCACTTCTTTCTTTATCGAAAGGAATTGAACCTCTATTAGGCTCAGGGCTATCACTTAATGCTCTTAAATTCATGAAACCTGCTATACTCAATCTTCCAATAGAAGACTCTGTACCACCAGCAACAATAATATCTGCTCTATCACCCTTGATTGCATAGAAAGCTTCACCCATAGCATTATTACTTGAAGCACAAGCAGTAACGATATCAAGGCAAGGACCATTAGCTTTCAAGGAAATAGCAACATTACCACTAGCCATATTACCAATCATCATCGGGATAAAAAGAGAATTAACTCTTCTTGGTCCCTTGGTTGTCAAATTTTCAATCTCTACTTCACAGTCAGATATGCCGCCAACTCCAGTTGAAACATAAACTCCCATACGATCATGATCAAATTCACTATTACCTAAACCTGAATCAGCATAGGCTTCCTTAGCAGCAGCTACAGCAAACTGACTAAATCTTGACATTCTTTTTGTTTCCTTAGCCTCAATATATTCTCCAGGAATAAAATTCTTAACTTCTGCGGCCAGTTTAGTCTTATAGTCAGTTGTGTCAAAATTAGTTATTTCACTAATTCCACATTTGCCAATCTTAACATTATTCCAAAACTCTTCAACACCTAGACCTAGAGGATTAATTGTCCCCATTCCAGTTATTACAACTCTTCTCATTTTTTTCCTCCATTAAATAACCATACCACCGTCAACAGTTAGTACCTGTCCAGTAATATAGGTATTCTCATCACTTCCTAAGTAATAGACTGCACTAGCTATTTCCTCAGGTTTGCCAAATCTTCCAAGTGGTATCTTACTATTGGCTGCTTCTTTAATTTCTTCACTTAACTTCGCTGTCATTACTGTCTCAATAAAACCTGGTGCAATAGCATTAACCAAGATATTTCTTGAAGCAAGTTCCTTAGCGGCAGTTTTAGTTACACCAATCAAACCAGCTTTTGCTGCTGCATAATTAGCTTGACCTATATTACCAACAAGACCAACAACTGAAGCAATATTAACAATACGACCACTTCTTTGTTTAGCCATGTGCTTAGCAGCGAATTTAAGTGCATAGAATGCTCCTTTTAAATTCGTATCAATAACTGCATCAAATTCTTCATCTTTCATTCTTAATAGCAGACCATCTTTGGTTATACCTGCATTGTTTATTAAGACATCTATTGATGAAAATTCTGCAACAGTCTTATCTATCATTTCAGCTACAACTTTACTGTCTCTGATATCACCACGAAGAAGTAACACTTTTACACCGTTTTCTTCAAATTCTTTTTTAACAGCCTCTGCTTCTTCGTCAAAAAAATAATTCAGGGCTAGGTTATAGCCGTTCTTGCTGAATTTTTGTGCGATAGCTTTTCCTATACCAGTTGTTCCACCAGTAATAAAGACTACTTTTCCCATATTAACCTCCTAAACTAGTTAAAGTTTTTTCTAAAGTTGCCAAATTATTTACATTATATACTTTATATTCATATGGCATTCTTTTTAAGAAACCGGCCAAAGTCTTTCCTGGCCCAATTTCAATAAATGTATCTACCCCTGAATCAAGTAACTTAATCATAGTATCTACCCATAATACAGGTTTCATTACCTGTCTAGTAAGGAGATCCTTGATAGCCTCAGGATTTTCCTCGATATCAGCTATTGTATTAAAATATACTGGTATCATCGGCTTTTTGATTTCTACATCCTTCAGCAATTCTCCAAGTCCAATACTTGCTGATTTAAGTAGTTTTGTATGAAAGGGAGATGAAAGATTTAGGGGTACTACTCTAGCACCGATTTCTTCCAATTTAGGAATAGCTTTTTCCACTCCTTTAACATCTCCTGATATAACTATTTGTTCCAATGAATTAAAATTTGCAGGTACAACAAAATCCCCTGTTATTGAAATTCTTCTACAGATATCAATTACCTTTTCTCTATCTGCACCAATTACAGCGGCCATTTTACCTTTTTGACCCTGTAACATTAATTCGCCTCTTTTTTCAACAAGTGGCAGTGCGTCTTCCAATTTCAAAGCACCGCTGTAAATTAGGCTAGAATATTCTCCTAAACTCAATCCAGCAGTCACATCTCCGATTACCTTGTGTTTCATAAAGACTCTAAGCATGGCTATTTCAGCTGATATAATTGCGGGTTGGGTATTTCTGGTAATATTTAAATCATCTATTGTACCTTCCATAACCAGCTTGAGCATGTCTCTATTTAATGTTTCATTGGCAATTTCGAAAACTTCCCTTGCTTCCCCGAAATTATCTACAAAATCCTTAGCCATTCCAACAGCTTGTACCCCTTGTCCTGGAAAAATTATTGCAGTTTTCATTTTATCCTCCTAGTGGGAATTAGCAATATTTTTTTAATACTTCTAATCCTTGATTATATATTTCTTCAACGATTTCCTTTGCTGATTGTTTCTTGCATACCAAACCGGCAATTTGACCTGCCATCAATGCTCCACCAGCAACATCACCATCTTTTGCAGCTTTTTGTAGTTTACCTACACCAAGTGCTTCAAGTTCAGCAATAGAGGCCCCGTTTTTTTCTAACTTTATAAATTCTCTTGCTAATTTATTTTTCAAGGCACGTACTGGATGCCCTGTAACTCTACCAGTTACTATAGTATCAGTATCTCTTGCCTTAAGAATTTGTTCTTTGTAGTTTTCATGAACAGTACATTCGTTAGCTACTAGGAATCTAGTTCCTACTTGAACACCATTGGCACCTAACATGACAACAGCGGCAAATCCTCTACCATCTGCTATTCCACCAGCCGCTATAACAGGAATCTTTAAAGCATCGACTACTTGTGGCAATAGTGCCATAGTTGTCAATTCTCCAATGTGGCCCCCTGCTTCCATACCTTCCACTACTACAGCATCCACACCAAGTTTCTCCATACGTGTAGCAAGTAGTACACTTGGAACTACTGGGATAACCTTGATATTATTTTGATGCCAGGCTTCAAGATACTTCTCTGGACTACCTGCACCAGTAATTACAATTGGTACTTTTTCTTCAATAACAACTTTGGCTACTTCATCAGCAAATTCGCTAAGAAGCATTACATTAACAGCAAAAGGCTTGTCTGTCATTTGTTTTGTCTTGATAATTTCTTGACGTACAATTTCACCAGGTGCTCCACCTGCTGCAATTACGCCTAAGCCACCTGCTTCAGAAACAGCAGACGCTAGGGATGAGTCTGATATCCAGGCCATCCCGCCTTGGATGATTGGATACTTTATGTTTAGGAGCTTTTCTATAGTTTTGTCAAACATTATGTTTATTCCTCCAGTT
Organism: Fusobacteriota bacterium; assembly: GCA_009773805.1. GTDB lineage: Bacteria > Bacillota > TC1 > TC1 > TC1 > WTXA01. The sequence goes on along the minus strand of WTXA01000002.1, from coordinate 480,381 downwards.
AATAGGAAAACGACCTTAAAGGTCGCTTTCTTTATTTATGGCTTTCGATATAGTTAACGATATCAGCAACAGTTATAATGTTTGCTAGTTCGCTAGTGTCAACTTCTACGCCAAATTCTTGCTCAAGTACGTCTACGACTTGCATCATATCAATTGAGTCTGCATTCAAGTCATCCTTAAGGCTAGTTTCCAATTTGATTTCCTCGATGTCTACGCTTAATTCTTCTGCTAAGATTTCTTTAATTCTTTGTTCCATTTTTCTCTCTCCTTTAATTTACATTTTTATTAACAAAGATCCCCATGTAAAACCTCCACCAAAACCAACTAAAATTACTAGGTCTCCGGCTTCCACAAGTTTCTTTTGTCTTACTTCACTAAGTGCGATAGCAATGCTACCAGCGGATGTATTTCCAAACCTGTCTACATTTATGTAGAACTTATCTTTTAATTTATCATTTTTATCAATGGCATAGTCGATTAATCTAGTATTAGCTTGATGAGGTATTATCATTTTAATATCATCGTAATTATATCCAGTTCCTTCAAGGACCTTGTCAATTGTATCCATAATTACTTGCTTTGAAAATTTAAAGACCTCTCTGCCATCCATTGTCATCTTGTTTGTGTCATTTTCATTACTAACAAAAGGATTATCAACCGGTAAAGCTTTTAAAACTAGACTTCCTTTTACATCATCTCGAGAACCAAGATATGAATTTATTATACCTGGTTCTTCGGATCTTTGTAGTACTACAGCACCGGCTCCATCTCCAAAAAGAACTGCTGTTCCACGATCAGTAAAGTCTAAGGCTTTTGACATGACCTCTCCACCAATTACCAATGCATTCTTAACTTTACCATTTTCTAGAAATTCCTTGGCCACAGCTAAAGCGTACATAAAACCAGAACAAGCGGCACTAATATCAAAAGCAAACGCATTTACTGCTCCAATTTTCTTTTGTACTAAGCAAGCGGTTGAAGGCATAAAAGTATCTGGCGTCATAGTTGCAAAAATAATAATATCTAAATCTTCAGGTGATAGCCCACTATCTGCCAAGGCTATTTCAGCTGCTTTAGTTCCTAAATCAGAGGTATTTTCCCCTTTAGAAAAATATCTGGATTTTATTCCTGTTCTAGAACTAATCCATTCATCATTAGTTTCCATGATGCTTTCGAAAAATTCGTTAGGCACCTTATTATCAGGAACATAAAAACCTGTTCCAATAATTTTTCCGTACATATTTCCTACTTCCCCAATTACTCAAATTTCCCAAAGGCTCTGAACCGCTCATATCTATGATTCAATAATTCTTCCTGGCTTAGTAATTGTAATTCTTTAAGTTCTCTTAACATAACTTCCTTGATGTTTCCAGCAACCATAGAAAAGTCCTTATGTGCTCCACCTGCAGGTTCTTCAATTATACCATCAATTACCTTAAGTGCTAATAAATCATTGGCAGTAATTTTCATAACATCAGCAGCCTCTTGAGCTCTTGTGCCATCTTTCCATAATATGCTGGCAAAACCTTCTGGAGAAAGCACTCCATAAATACTATTTTCCAACATGTATATCTTATTGGATACAGCTACTGCCAAGGCACCACCACTACCTCCTTCACCAATGATGAAAGTTAATACTGGTACTTTTAAGCCTGCCATTTCCATAAGGTTTTTAGCAATAGCTTCCCCTTGACCTCTTTCTTCAGCTGTCACCCCACAAAATGCTCCTGGAGTATCTACAAAAGTTACAATAGGTCTGCCAAACTTTTCAGCTTGTTTCATTAAACGAAGTGCTTTACGATAACCTTCAGGTGAGGGCATCCCAAAGTTTCTATAAATATTATCCTTGGTATCTGTTCCTTTTTGTTCACCAACAACTGTTACTTTAATACCATCAAGACTTGCTATTCCACCAACTATAGCTTTGTCATCACCAAAGTATCTGTCTCCATGGAATTCAATAAAGTCATCAAAGATTTCATCGATATATTCCAAAGAGGTAGGTCTTTTTTGTTCTCTTGAAACTAACACTCTATCCCAAGGTGTCATCTCATCAACGATTCTTTTTTCCATTTCCAGGATTTTTTCGTTTAATTCTTCTATTTGGTCAGTAAAATCGATTTTTTCATTGCTTTCAATAAGTTTCAGTTCATTAATCTTTAATTTAAGTTCATCGATTTTTCTTTCTTTTTCTTTAATTGTCATTTTGCACCTCCTGGTGAAGAATTAAGATTCTAGATAGAAGTGCCTTCATATCTTTTCTGGCTACAATTGTATCAATAAAGCCCTTTTCTTTAAGAAATTCAACTGTTTGGAATTCATCAGGAAGTTTTTGTTTAATTGTTTGTTCAATAACTCTCTTACCAGCAAAGCCTATCAAGGCTCCCTTTTCACCGATTATTATATCTCCAAGCATAGCAAAACTAGCTGTAACTCCTCCAGTTGTTGGGTCTGTTATAACTGTAATGTATAAACCTCCCGCATCAGAAAATCTTTTGATAGCACTGCTGGTCTTAGCCATTTGCATAAGAGATATTATGCCCTCTTGCATTCTAGCTCCACCTGAAGCTGTAAAGATAATTAACGGTAACTTTTCAACCATAGCTTTTTCTATTGCTCTGGTAACTTTCTCTCCGACAACACTACCCATACTTCCCATCATGAAATTACTATCCATAACTCCAATAACAACTTTAATACTATTAATAGTACAGGTTCCTGTTACAATTGCTTCAGTAATGCCGCTAGATTTTTGATAGCCAGCTATTTTCTCTAGATAACCAGGATAATCCAAAGTATTTACTGAGGTCATATTTTTATCAATCTCAACAAAGGAGCCTTCATCCGCTATCATCTTTAGTCTATCCACATTTCCTATTCTAAAGTGATGCTCACAGTATTTACATGAATTTAGATTAGCAGCTACTTCTTCTGTATATAGCTTTTCTCCACAAGATGGACATTTTACGAAAAGATTATCAGGTATGTAAGGAACTTCCTTTTCTACCCTTTCTTCTCTGTCCACTCCATTTTGAGAATGAAGTTCTATATATTTTAAATTCTTTTTAAATAGATCACCTATTGGCATATTATTCCTCCATTACAGTGCTTATGAAGCTGGTATTGAATTTGCCGAGCTGGTACTCTTTTGTACCAAGAATTTTAAATTGATAGGCAATATTTGTATCGATACCTTCAATAATGATTTCTCCCAAAGCTCTTTGCATTTTATTTATAGCTTCATCTCTGTCTTTTCCATGAACAATCAATTTACAGATCATAGAATCATAATATGGTGGTACAAAGTAACCTGTATAAATACAACTATCTATACGTACACCATTGCCTCCCGGGAAGAATAGTCTTGTTATCAAGCCTGGGCTTGAGCGGAAACCTTCTTCTGGTTTTTCTGCATTGATTCTACATTCAATTGCATGACCAGTTATTTTAATATCATCTTGTGTATAATCAAGTTTTTCTCCTGCAGCAATCTTAATTTGCTCCTTTATAAGATCTACTCCTGTTACCATTTCAGTTACAGGGTGTTCAACTTGAATTCTTGTATTCATTTCTATAAAGTAGTGTTTTCCATATTTATCTACTAAAAATTCTACTGTTCCTGCGCTGAAGTAGTTTACTGCCTTGGCTGCAATTACAGCATCTTTATAAATAGCAGTCCTTACTTCATCACTTATTAATGCCGGTGATTCTTCAATCATCTTCTGGTGTTTTCTTTGGATTGAGCAATCTCTCTCACCTAGGTGAATAGCATTTCCAAATTTATCAGCAAGAACTTGAACTTCAATATGTCTAGGTTCTTCAATGAATTTTTCTAAGTAAATTCTATCATCCTTAAAAGCCATTTCAGCTTCTGATTTAGCTTGATGATAGGCGTGGTCCAATTCGATTTCGTTATAGGCGATTCTCATTCCTCTACCACCGCCGCCGCCTGATGCTTTTATCATAACTGGATAACCTACTTTTTCACCTAGAACTTTAGCTTCGTCTAAGCTATTAAGTATACCTTCTGATCCTGGTGATATGGAAACCCCTGCAGCCATCATTATTTCCTTGGCTTTAGACTTGTTGCCCATATTTTCTATCATCTCAGATGTTGGTCCTATGAAGTTTATGTTACATTGTTCACACATTCTTGCGAATGCAGCATTTTCTGATAGGAAACCATAACCTGGGTGAATAGCTTCTGCTCCAGATAGAATAGTAGCATTAAGTATATTTGAGACATTTAAATAGCTGTCCTTTGAAGGTGCCTTGCCTATACAAACTGCTTCGTCTGCAAGTTCCTTATGGAGAGCGTCCTTGTCGCCTGTTGAATAAACAGCTACTGTTTTAATACCCATTTCTCTACAAGCTCTTATTATTCTGACAGCAATCTCTCCTCTATTGGCAATCAATATTTTTTTAAACATTATTTTACTCTCACTTTAAATAGTTTTTGGCCGAATTCTACCATATCTTCGTTTTTAACTAGTATTTCTAGTATTTCTCCGTTAAGTTCAGATTCAATTTCATTCATTAACTTCATTGCTTCAAGAATACATACTACCTGTCCCTCTTCAACTACAGATCCAACTTTTACAAATGGATCTGATGCTGGATTTGAAGAGCTGTAGTATGTTCCTACTATAGGAGAAGTAATATAGGCTATGCCACTTTCTTCTTGTGGCTCCGCTGCTGCTACTCCACTATGTACCGGTACATGAGCTGCTGCTGGCACATTAGCTGGTGCTGATGCCTGATAAGCTGGTGCACTTTGCATTACAACTTTTGCTTCCTTAGAAATTTCTACCATTCCTTCTTCTGTTTCTACTACTAATTTGCTAATTGAAGATTCTTCAAGTCTGTCAATTAGTATTAAAATATCTTCTAATTTCATTTCATACTCCTTTTATTTGTTTGTTATTATCTACGTTTCTTTTTTAGATTATTCTATAAAGACAAAAAACTCCTAGAATTAATCCTAGGAGAAATTAACATTAAGTTGAGATGGCATACTGAAATCTTCTTTGCCTTGGGCAAAGATATTGAATATGGCTCTGATTGCTACTAGCAAATCTTTTGGTCTCATGTAAATTCCTCCTTAAAGAAGAATCAGCCTTATTCTCTTGCTGGTAATAATAATAAATAATAACGATAATTTTTAGCTTAGAGAATGTTTACTTAAATTCTTCTTTTAGTACTAATATTAAATTTTACTTTATTAAACTATATCTTATCCTTTAAAATTTTTCTATCACTCCTTTCCTAATTAAAATAAAACCTATACCAACAATACACCTATTGTTGGTATAAATCATCTATTACTCTATATTTTAAATTCGTTAAATACTTCATTATCTTCATTTGCTTAATTATTATAGCATATTTTTTATTATTGAGCATCAATCAAAATTTTAGTTTGTTCAGCGTTATACGAACTTCTAACAAATGGTCCTGAAGCAACGTGCTTAAAGCCCATTTCGTAAGCAACTTTTTCATAATCCTTGAATATATCAGGATGTATATATTCAGCAACAGCAATGTGTTTCTTAGAAGGTTGCAGGTATTGACCGACAGTCAAGAAATCGCATCCAACATCTCTTAAATCAGCAAATACTCTAACAACTTCTTCTTCAGTTTCACCTAATCCAACCATCAAGCCAGACTTTGTAAAAATTTTAGGATTCATCTTTTTGACATTAGCCAGTAATTGTAGTGATTGTTGATAGTCGGCACCAGGTCTTATAGTCTTGAACAAACTTGGTACTGTCTCTATGTTGTGGTTTAAGATTTCAGGTGCAGCAGCAACAATCTTAGCCAGTGCCTCCTCATTGCCTTGCAGGTCTGGTATCAGGACTTCAATGCTTGTGCCCTTGCTGGTTTCTCTTACCTTCTCGATACATTTCACGAACTGATCGGCACCGCCGTCTTCCAGGTCGTCTCTGGTAACTGATGTGATGACAACGTGTCTTAGTTTTAATTCTTTAGTTGCTTTGGCTAAATTTTCCGGTTCGCTTGAATCAACACCGTTTGGTTTTCCTTTTTCAACATCACAGTATCTACAACCTCTAGTACAAACGCTTCCAAGTATCATGAAAGTAGCTGTTCCTTTATTGAAACATTCCATTCTATTAGGGCAGGTCGCCTCTTGGCATACTGTGTGTAATGATAATCCTTTTAGTAATCTCTCTACTTTATTAATATGTTTTGGGTCCTGAAACTTTATTTTTAACCATTCAGGTTTTCTTTTTTCCATTTGTCTACTTCTCCTAACATTTTTTCTTTATCTTCTATTTGAAAAGATATTTTAAATACTTCCTCTATAGCCTTAGTCAAATTCTTCTTGGCCTCGTTCATATCCTGAGGCTCGTCCTTCAACTTTGCAAGGGAGGTAACTCCCTTACCTATAATACCACAAGGGGTAATTACATTGAAGTCTTCAAGGTTAGTATTAACATTAAAGCCAAAACCATGCATACTAATACCCCTTTTAATAGCGCAACCTAGAGCTGTTATTTTTTCTTCCCCAACCCAGACACCTGGGTATTCTTTGTCCCTATGTGCTTCGATTCCATAGGATTCTTTCATTAAGTGTACGAATATTTCCTCTAATAGGAAGAAGAAATCCTTCACTCCTTTGCCATAGTTATGAATATTGAAGATAAAGTATCCCACCAATTGTCCTGGCCCATGATAGGTAACATCGCCACCACGGTTTATTTGTTCCACTTGAAAGCCTAGTTCCTCAAGGTACTTCCTTGGGACTAATATATTATTTGTATTGCCTGAATTTCCTATTGTTATTACTTTTTGGTGTTCTAATAACAAGAAGGTATCTTCTATTTTTTCTTCAGTTCTCATTTTCAATAAGTCTTGTTGTAGTAGAAATCCTTCTGTATATGGTACTTCGCTACCAAGATCAATTAATCTTGCCATATTTTGTCACCGTCCTAATCCAATTTATTATAGCAAATTGAAAGAGCAAATAAAAGTTTAAACCTTTTAACATTAACTTGACCTAATAAAGTTAAAAATGTTAAACTTAAGAAAATTACAAGAAGGTAGGTATCTTATGGAAAAACTAAATATCAATAATCAGGATATTTTGGAAACTATATATGAATTGGAAAAAAACAAGGGCAAGGCAAGACTTACAGATATAGCTTTGAAGCTTAAATTTTCCAAATCTAGGACTAATCAGGAAATTAAAAAACTAATTTCAATGGGGCTAATTCATGAGGATAAGTATGGCCCAATAGTGCTTACTAAGCTAGGTCTATTTGAAGCTGAGCGAATTATGTTTACACATTTATTAATAAAGACTTTCTTGAAGAGTCACCTTGGACTTGATGAAGCTATTTCAGAAAAAGATGCATGTGCAATTGAACATATTATAAGTGAAGAAACGATAAAGGCTATGGTTAAACATCTAGAAAAAGATTTAGATAATATAGGAGACTTCAACTTGACTGAAGCTGAGGAGTACCTAGTTAAGAAAAAGAGACTTAGTGAATTAAAAGTTGGTCAAAAAGCTCGAATTTTAAAGATTGAGGGTTTAAGAAGTATTAAAAAGCGTATTATGGAATTCGGTATAATCAAAGGTGAAATTATTGAGCTTATCGGAGTTGCTCCATTTGGTGATCCTTTAAGTTATAGACTTAACGATTTTAATCTATCACTTAGAATCAAGGAAGCAGATAATGTTATTGTTGAATTAATAGAAGAGGTGTAACATGGATAGGAAAGAAATTGCTCTTATAGGGAATCCAAACAGTGGAAAGACGACAATTTTCAATATCTTAACTGGTTCTAATGCCAAGGTAGGAAATTGGCCTGGTGTTACAGTAGAAAAAAAAGAAGGGGCACTTATAGGTCATCCTAACTATCAAATTGTTGACCTTCCTGGTATATATAGTTTAAGCGCCTATTCTGATGATGAAAAGGTGGCTAAGAATAATCTTTTAAAGAAACCTGCTATAGTTGTTGATATTCTTGATAGTTCAAATCTTAAAAGAAATCTCTATCTAACTCTACAATTACTGGAAATGAATCAGAATATAATACTTGGTCTTAATATTATGGATGTAGCTTTAAAAAAGTATAAAGAAATTAAGCTTGATGTTTTATCTGAATTACTTAACGTCCCAGTTGTTCCACTTGTTGGTCAAAAGGGTGAGGGTACAGAGGATTTAATTAATACTATTGTTAACTACAAGGAGCATGAGACAGTAGAGTTTAGATTACCCTATGGTGGAGAACTAGAAGAGCATTTGAAAAATCTTGAAGAGTTGTTTGCTGAAAAAAAAGTTGTTATTGCAGGATATACATATAGGATGTTGGCAATTCAGGCTCTTGAAGGTGATGAGGTAGTTAGATCATTGCTTAAACCTTATGGCTTTGATGATTTTATTCAAAAGGAGATTAATCACTTAAATAGTCTTTTCAAAGATGATTTAGAAATGGTTTTCATTGAAAAGCGTTATGGCTTTATTGAAGGCTTGTTGAAAAAAATGCTTGTAAGAAAAAAAACTATCGAGAATTCTATAGGAACTTCAGATAAGGTTGACAAAGTTATCTTGAATCCAGTTTTAGGTATTTTTATATTTTTCGGTATTATGTTCGCACTATTTCAAATAACCTTCTTTTTCGGAGACTATATTAAGGGTTTCTTGGAATTAATCTTATCTGGCATTAGCTCTATAATTACAAAATCTGTCAGTAATGATATTTTAGCATCATTTTTAAATGATGGTGTCTTAAGTGGTGTGGGTACCATAATTACTTTTCTTCCTAATCTAATTTTAATGTTTTTATTGCTGACTTTCTTGGAAGATATTGGTTATATGGCTAGAGCCGCCTATTTAATGGATAGGTTTATGAGGTTCTTTGGCTTGCAAGGTAAGGCCTTTATTCCTCTTATAACAGGCTTTGGTTGTACCGTTCCTGCTGTTATGTCTACAAGAACCTTGGAGAGTAAGTCTGATAGGTTTACCACTATCTTTATAACTCCTTTAATTTCTTGTAGTGCAAGACTTCCTATTTATATACTTTTTATTTCTGCATTTTTTCCTGATAATAGAGGATCAGTTTTGTTCTTTGTTTATATAATGGGGATAGTTTTAGCTGTTTTAATGGCTAAAATATTTAGAGTCTTTTTCTTTAAGGATGGTGCTGCTCCTTTTGTATTAGAACTACCGCCATATCGTATTCCTACAGCTAAGGCTACTTTTCTACATACTTGGGAAAGAGTAAAGGAATTTCTAACTAGAGCAAGTACTTTAATATTAGCTATGGTTATTATTATTTGGGCTCTTTCGATTCTACCTCTTGGTGTGGAGTATGGTTCAGCTGATAGTATTATTGGTATTATTGGATCTTTTATTGCTCCAATACTTTCTCCTGTTGGTTTTGGCACCTATGAAGCTGCTACGGCCCTTATTTCAGGTATTGTTGCTAAAGAGGTTGTTGTTTCAACTCTAGGAACTATTTATGGAGCTGATGGTGGTGGTCTTGTAAATGTTTTGGCTAATGAGTGGACTAGATTACAAGGTTTTTCCTTCATGTTGATGAGTGCTATTTATGTCCCTTGTCTAGCGACATTGGCGACTATCAAACAAGAAACAAAAAGTTGGAAGTGGATGTTTTTTGTGATTGCCTATACATCTGTACTTGGCTATGTGGTTTCATTTATAGTGTATCAACTTGGATCTTTACTCGGTTTCTAAAAATAGTACACCAATTAGATATCCCCACAAAAATAATAATATTTATTATTATATAAATGATATTTACTTATTGTCATCTATAATTTAACTACACAATATGCTGTTATGTAAAAACAATATAGCTAACATTTCCTACTATATATATAGTAGGAAATTATATATATCAAAATTAAGAAAAGCAGGTTTAATAAACCTGCTTTTCTTAATTACTAATATTTTATATTTCTTAACTAATTAACTATATATACTTTTATGGTTCTACGACCATATTGAATAGCCTCTTCATATGTATCCATGAAAATATCCAATTGGCTTCCATGACCTATTCTATCCTTGACAACAAAATAGCCATAACCTTCAATGTAGATTTTTGTTCCTAGAGGAACTAAATTACTTGCAACAGCACCTTCGTAAGGTTTTTCACCGTTTGCCATATTGTTTCCTGTATGAGTGTATGCTGTGCTACTTAAAGCTCCAAGATACTTCATATTACTTGGTTCAGGATTTTTCGGTGCAGGTGGTGTATTTGTTGTAGTTGTAATTGTTTTTGTTGGCGTACTAATTGGAGACTTTGTCGGAACCTTGGCCTTTGTCGTAGCCAAGATATTCTTTTCTGCCTTTGCTATTGCTGTAGCTGCTGCTTCTTTAGCCGCTGCTTCTTTAATTGCATTTTCTTTGGCAATTCTCGCCTGTTCCACTGCTCTTTCAGCTGCTTCCTTGGCTTTTATATCTTCTATTTTTTCTGTTTCTTCTAAATTCTTTGCTATATTAAATTGTTCTTCTAGTATTCTCAGCTTATTATTTTCAGCCTCGATATACTTTTGATTGGCTTCAGATGCTCCAGTATAGGATACGGCACCTACCAACGACATTGCTCCAAACAAAACAGTAAATAAGATTAATTTTCTCAATTTACTATTCTTACTCGCCAAACGAAAAGATCGTTTGCGTAACATAGGGTAAATTCCTCCATTTTTATTTAATTTATATGAACTTCATCATTATAGCATCATTAAAAAAAATTTGCAAAACTTTTCTTAATACAGGTATTTACCTTGACATAAAAGGTAGAGTTTTTATATAATTGATGAGAGTATGCACACATATGTAATTATATGAACTGGCAAAACAGTTCATTTATTATTTAAACAGCTTAAGGAGGCTAAAAACAAATGAAAAGAACATTTCAACCAAACAGAAGCAAGCAGAGAAAAACAAGTGGATTTCTAGTAAGAATGAGCTCTGCTGGAGGCAAAAACGTAATCAGAAGAAGAAGAGCAAAAGGCAGAAAAGTACTAACAGTATCTTAATATGCTTAAAAAAAAGCTACGTTTAACAAGGAACAAAGAGTTTACCTATATATACAGAAAGGGATTTAAATTAAAAGGCCGCTATTTTACCATTTATGCCCTAAGAGGCAGTAAGGAAATGATGATCGGCTTTTCTCTTTCTAAAAAGGTAGGTAATGCTGTTATCAGAAATCTCTATAAGAGAAGACTACACGAAATATTTAAAGACTTACTTCCTGGTATGAAACTTAACAAGTATGTTGTAGTCGCTAGTCCCTATATAAAGGATGCTAGCTACCAGGAATTAAAAGAAGATATTCTGACAACATTGGAAAAAAGCGATTTTATTGTTCTGAAGGAGGTCGACGGTGAATATAACCGAGATACTAATTAAACTACTTGAGTTTTTTCACGATTTCTTTGGCAGCTATGGCTTAGCCATATTTATGGTAATACTAACTATTAAGTTAGTTCTATTTCCATTGACGCTTTATAGCCAAAGATCAATTTTGAAAACTCAGAAGATTACACCACTACTAAACGAGATACGTGAGAAGTACAAAAATGATATGGAAAAACAATCAAAGAAAATAACAGAACTATATGCAGAACACAATCTGTCTATGTTCTCTCCTTTGATGAGTTTAGTACCAATCTTCTTGACTTGGCCTGTAATTATCGCCATCTTTAACTTATTGCAAAATTACTTTAAAGATCTAGGAGCTAGTTTCCTATGGATAAGCGATATCTCAGAAAAAGGACATTTGGAAATTGCCATACTAGTGGCAGTGATGCAAATACTATCAATGTATATTAACTCAAAAACTATGAACACAAACCAACCTAAATCAATGCTTTATATAACAATGGGATTATCAGTATTCATTGGTTACTTGGCATATACTTATCCAGTAGCTTTAGGAATATATTGGTTTTCATTTAGCTTGATAGGTATATTAGAACAACTACTGATAAAAAAAGTGTTTTTAAGAAAACATGTTGAAGAAATCAATGCTATGAAAAAATAAAAAGAATCTAGGTGAATTAAATGAACTTTAAAGGTAAAACTGTAGAGGAAGCAATAGAAAACGCCTTGAATTCCCTCGGAGTAAATAAGGATGAGCTTGAAATAGTCATTATCCAGCAACCAAGTAGAGGTATTTTAGGCATAGGTCAAAAGGATGCAAAAATCCAAGTTTCCCTTAAGGAAACACCTATTGAATCCATCATAGAAGAAGTAGTTGGCACAGGTCCAGTTTTAGAAATAACAGTTTCTGAACCGGATGATAGTCCAGATAAGAAAAAGAAAATAGAAAAGGCAATGGCCTTTCTAAAAGAAATGATAATTACCCTTGGTTACCAAGTGGAATATTTTATCAGAGAAGAAGACAACTTTGTAATCATTAATCTAAAAGGTAAAAATGCGGGTAAGTTAATTGGAAAAAGAGGAGAAACCCTCTATGCTATCCAATACATAGTCAATATTGTAGCCAATAGAAATTATGATACAAATCTTAAGTTTCTTATAGATATTGAAGATTTCAGAATCCAAAGGGAAAGAACACTGACAAACCTAGCCAATAAGCTTGCAAGACAAGTAAAGGAAGAAGGCAAACCAGTAAGTTTAGAACCTATGAATCCATTGGAACGAAAAATTATCCATATGGCTTTGCAAAAAGATAACAGTATTGTTACAACCAGCGAAGGCGAAGAAGGTCACAGACATATTGTAATATCATTAAAAGCTCAGGATTAACTGAGCTTTTTTTTTAAATGGAGTAAAAAGGATGTTAAAAGATTATACTATAGCCAATATAATTACACCACTGATCGAATGTGGTATTGGCATAATTAGAATAAGTGGAAATGAAGCCTTTATGATAATTGATAAGATATTCAAGGCTTATAGTTCGACCTATCTAAAAAAGGAGAGTCATAAAGTATACCTTGGAACAATACATAATGAAAATGGAGACAAATTAGACGAAGTACTAGTTCTTTTGATGAGAGGACCTAATTCCTTCACTGGAGAAGATACTGTCGAGATTCATTGTCATGGTAATCCCTTCATTCTACAAGAAGCTATGAAAGTTATATTGAAAAATGGAGCAAGAAAAAGTGAAGCAGGTGAGTTTACAAGACGAGCATTTCTTAATGGAAAACTTGATTTAACTCAAAGCGAAGCTATTCTAGATACTATTACAGCTAATAATCAAAAAGCACTAACAATATCACTTAACCAACTGGAAGGCAGCTTAAAAAACAAAATTGGGGCTTTAAAAGAAGATTTAATTGGTATTATAGCCTATCTAGAAGCAACAATAGACTTTCCTGACGATGAAATAGAAGAAAGCTACACTAACGATGTAATCAATACTAGGATTGAAAAACTCCTAGATGAAATAAATAAACTCCTTGCCTCCTACAATACAGGAAGGATAATTAAGGAAGGAATAATGACAGTAATGATTGGACGACCTAATGTGGGAAAATCATCATTACTCAATAGTCTTTTAAATGAAAATCGAGCAATAATCACTCATCTTCCTGGAACCACCAGAGATGCCATTGAAGAGCAAATAAATATTGGTGATTTGGTACTTAATATTGTAGATACTGCAGGTTTTAGAGAAACTGAAGATATTATAGAAAAGATAGGTATCAAAAAGACCTATGAATATATAGATATAGCCCAGCTTATAATTTTCCTAGTTGATGCAACTCTAGGCCTAACGGTAGAAGATCAGCTGATGCTTGAATACTTAAGGAAGTTGGAAAAGAACTATATCATAGTGATGAATAAAGTCGACCTGATCAATATAGAAGATATTGAGACCTCTGACGATATAATCTTTATATCAGCCAAGCATAGAACAGGTCTAGATAATTTAAAAAATGATATCAAGAAATTATTTATTAAAGATGAGATTGAAGATTACTGTATAAGTAACCTTCGATATTATGAAAGTTTAGTAAAGGCTAAGTCTGCGCTTGATATGTTCCAAGAAAGTATAAAATCCCAGATTGTTCCAGCAGACTTACTAGCAATTGATTTAAAAGATGCCTATATTGCACTAGCTACAATTACAGGTGATGATTTCACTGAAGATTTATTAGATAATATATTTAGTAAGTTTTGCATTGGTAAATAGGAGGATAAGTGAATTTCATAGATAATTATCAAATTATAGTAATAGGTGGAGGACATAGTGGCACTGAAGCAGCTTATGCAAGTGCCAAATTAGGTATGTCCACTTTACTATTAACCATAAGTTTAGATTCTATTGGGCTTATGCCTTGTAATCCATCTATAGGCGGGCCTGCAAAGAGTCATTTAGTCTTTGAAATCGATGCTCTTGGAGGATTGATGGGTAAGATTGCCGATAGAACTTCAATCCAGAAAAAAATACTCAATAGAAGCAAAGGACCAGCTGTTTATGCACTACGTGCACAGATTAATAGATTTCTTTACTCTAGAGAAATTATCAAGGAACTAGAAAATCTCCCTAACTTAGATATTGTCCAAGGGGAAGCTAAGGATATTCTAACTAATGAAAAGGGTGAGTTAATTGGTATTAGTTTGGCAACAGGTTTAAACTATGGTGCAAAAAGTATTATCTTGGCAACAGGTACATATTTATCATCAAAGGTAATAATAGGTGATTTTGTAAAGGAATCTGGCCCAAACGAACTAAGTAATAGTAAATACTTGGCTAGTTCCTTACATAAACTTGGAATTATGACTCATCCCTTTAAAACAGGGACTCCACCAAGGATCCATATGGATAGTCTAGCTATAGACGATATGGAAATTCAACCAGGAGATAGTAAGGATTATACCTTCGGTTTTGAAGAAGTTGGGGGTTGTCTACCTCAGGTAGACTGTTACTTAACACATACTTCAGAAAAAACAAAGAAAATAATAGAAGATAACATAGATAAATCACCACTTTACTCAGGAATAATAACTGGTGTTGGACCAAGGTACTGCCCTTCAATAGAGGATAAGATAATTCGCTTTCCTGAAAAGCTTAGTCATCACCTCTTTATTGAACCTGAGGGACATGATGTTAAGGAAGTCTATCTCCAAGGTTTTTCTACTAGCTTGCCTGGTGATGTTCAAATACAGATGGTTCAGTCCATAAAGGGACTTGAAGCTGCCAAGATTATGAAACTTGGTTATGCTATAGAATATGAAGTTATAAATGCAACAGAGCTTAAATTAACACTAGAATCTAAAAAGGTGCCAAATCTCTATTTTGCAGGACAAATAAATGGAACTTCTGGCTATGAAGAAGCAGCAGCACAGGGTTTAATTGCTGGTCTTAATGCAGTTTTAAAGTTAAAGGGCGAGGAACCAGTCATATTAGGTAGATCTGATGGTTACATAGGTGTACTTATTGACGATCTTGTTACCAAGGGTACTGAAGAACCTTATAGAATGTTTACTTCTAGAGCAGAATACAGGTTATTATTAAGGCAATCAAATGCAGATAGGCGTTTAACTAAATTAGGTTATGATATAGGTTTGATTTCAGAGGAACGGTATGCCATTTTTCGAAATAAGATGACAAGTATCGATTTGGAGGTTGAAAGACTAAAAGATCTTACTGTTGATTCTACAAATGCTATAGTCAAAGAAATGATAATTAAATCAAATAGTTCTGATTTGGAACAAAACATCAAGGCTGCAGCACTTATAAAGCGTCCAGAGATTAGTTATCTGGATATAGCAAATATTTATCCACCTGAGCTAATAATTAGTGAGAGAGAAGCCGAGGAGGTAGAACTACTTATAAAATATGAAGGTTATATAAAGAAACAAATAGATCAAGTTGAAAATTTCTCTAAAGGTGAAAAGAAAATGATACCTGATTGGCTAGATGATTATAGAGTCATTAAGGGACTTACAAGAGAAGCCATAGAGAAGCTAAATGAAGTTAAACCCTTATCAATTGGCCAGGCCAGTAGAATTTCAGGGATTACACCCGCTGATATTCAAGTTCTACTGATCTATTTGGAACAAATTAAAAGACTGGAGACCAATAATGTTCAAGGATAAATTAATTAAATATTACAAAAACTTAACACCTGCACAATTAGGAATGCTAGAAGATTATTATATATTACTTGTAGAGCATTCTAAACAATATAATTTGACAGCCATTAAAGAAGAGGATGAAATAGTAGTTAAACACTATTATGATTCACTAATCTTTAATGAAGCTCTAGAGCTAGCTGAAGGAGCTGAATTAAATATTTTAGATATGGGTACAGGAGCCGGTTTTCCTGGGCTTGTTGCTGCTATTATGAATAAATCATGTCATTTCACTTTAGTAGATTCAGTGGGCAAGAAAGTCAACTTTATTAAAATTGTTGTAGATAAATTGAAGCTAACAAATGTCATTGCCTTACATACAAGAAGTGAAGCCCTAGGACAAGACCCAGTTTATAGAGAAAGCTTTGATATTGGGGTTGCCCGTAGTGTTGCCTATCTACCTGCACTTAGTGAGTATCTTTTACCTCTAATTAAGTTAGGTGGTAAAATGATAGTCACCAAGGAAGCACCTTATGCAGAGGAATTATCAGACAGTACTAAAGCCTTGAAGATTTTAGGAGGTAAGCTAGAAAATGAACTAGCCTACGTACTACCTGATCACGGTAATAATCGAGTCCTTCTTACCTTTCTTAAAGATAAGATAACACCAATAGAATACCCACGTAGAGAGGGTATTCCAACAAGAAAGCCTATTTAGAATGTTTCACGTGAAACATTCTTTTTTTATTTTTATTATGTTATAATTTAAACTGCACAAATAAAAATTAGAGGTAAAAATGAAAACAATAGCAATTATTAATCAAAAGGGTGGAGTAGCTAAGACTACAAGCACCATTAATCTAGCAGCTTATCTAGCTCTCGAAGGTAAAAAGACCTTAATCATCGA
The DNA here is from genome assembly GCA_009773805.1 of Fusobacteriota bacterium. Classification (GTDB taxonomy): domain Bacteria; phylum Bacillota; class TC1; order TC1; family TC1; genus WTXA01. The sequence goes on along the minus strand of WTXA01000002.1, from coordinate 463,422 downwards.
TTTAGATCCTCAAGGAAATGCAACCAGTGGCCTAGGGATAAATAGATTTGATCTTCCAAGATGTCTATATGACGCCTTGATAGATGGGCTTTCATTTAGGGATGTTCTTTTGAAGACAAAAATAAAAAACCTAGACTTATTACCTGCAACTATATCCTTGGCTGGAGCTGAAATAGAAATGGTAAACATGGATAATAGAGAGTATTTATTAAAAAGAATTGTTGACGAAATTACTGGATATGACTTCATTCTAATTGATTGTCCTCCATCTTTAGGTCTTCTAACAATAAATGCACTAACTGCATCAGATCAATATATTGTCCCTATACAATGTGAATATTATGCACTGGAAGGACTAGGTCAACTTCTTAAAACTGTTGATTTAATTAAGCGGGGACTTAATCCAGATCTTGAATTAAGTGGAGCATTAATGACAATGTACAATAGCAATTTAAATCTATCTTCACAGGTAGTAGCAGAGGTTAGAGCTTTCTTCAAGGATAAAGTATTTGATGCTGTAATACCTAGAAGTGTCAGACTATCTGAAGCACCTAGCTACGGGGAAGCTATATCTACATATGCACCAACATCAAAAGGAGCAATAGCCTATGCGGCTTTAGCTAAGGAGGTAATTAAACGTGGTTAAAAAAGGCTTAGGAAGAGGCTTATCGGCCCTTATACCAGACAATGAGGCAAGTGCTAGTGCTGATGGTAGGGTTTTGATGTTACCTATTGATTTAATCAAAGCAAACCCTGATCAACCAAGAAAAAGATTTTCTCCTGATTCACTTAAAGAACTTGCTGAATCAATAAAGGAAAATGGTGTAATACAACCACTAATAGTAACTAAAAGAGATGGTGTTTTTTACTTAATAGCAGGTGAAAGAAGATTAAGAGCCTCTGCTTTAGCTGGATTGTCTGAAGTGCCTGGTATAATCAGGAATATGGATGATGTTAATTCTGCAGCAGTTGCTATTATTGAAAATATTCAAAGAGAAAATCTATCGCCAATTGAAGAGAGTCTTGCTTATCAAAAATTAATTGATAGTTATTTGTTAACACAAGAAATGTTGGCTATAAAACTTGGAAAAAGCAGAACCTATATAACTAATAGCCTTAGACTTTTACATCTCCCAGGTGAAGTAAAAGCCTATATTGAAGAAAGCTTAATATCTTCTAGTCATGGTAGAAGTATACTTTCAGTACCTAGTGAACATCAATTAGAGCTAGCAAATTATATTATCAAACATAAACTAAGTGTTAGAGAAACTGAAGTTCTCGTTAAAGATTTTACAATTGAGAGAATTAGGCCCCATAAAAATAATGTTAAAGTTGAGAAGGATATTCATATTAGAGATGTTGAGAAGAGATTAGAAGGTTCATTTGGAACTAAAGTATCGATAAAAGGTAAGAATAAGGGTTCAATAACTTTAGATTATTATACTAAGGAAGATTTAATGCGAATTACAGATATACTTTTGTCCAAATAATTAGTGAATGTTTCACGTGAAACAATTGGGGAGAACATGCTTACACCATACATCTATATAAATTATAGGAAAATGTTAGAAAATATAAAAACGATGGCTAAATTAGCTAACGAGGCAGATGTAGATATAAGACCACATTGTAAGAGCCATAAAACTGTGGAAATTGCTAAACAACAGATAAGATTTGGAGCATCAGGCATTACGGCCTCTACACTTAAAGAGGTTGAGATGCTAATAAAAGGCGGTATAGAATCAATAACCTTAGCCTATCCTCTAATCGGAGAGGAAAAAATTAGTAGCTATCTGAAACTTGGAAAAAATATTGATTTAAGGTCGATAGTCCTTGATTTTGAACATGCCAAGTACTTAAATAGATATTTCAGTAGATCAAATCCTCTGATAGCCTATCTGAAAGTCGACTGTGGTTTAAAAAGGCTTGGAATTCAACCTGAAGAAACAGAAGATACTATTGAACAAATTACTGAATTAGAAAACATTATGATAATAGGGCTTTTAACCCATGGGGGGCAGAGTTATAGTGGATTGCTACCTAAAGAAGTTGTTGCTAAAGTTGAAGCTGCGGCAGTTCTTAGTCATAAATTACCTTCCTTGTTAGCGTCAGCTGGTTCAACTCCTACAGCTAAAGAACTATTAAAAATACCAGGTATTGATGAAATACGACCTGGCAATTATGTTTTTTATGACAATACTATGATTAATCTTGGCGTTTGCAAGGAGAATGAGTGTTCACTTTTTGTTAAATCTACCATTCTTGCAATTTATAAGGAGTATATAGTTATAGATGCTGGTAGTAAGTCCTTATCAAGTGACAGTGGAGTTCACGGTAATAGTCTGCTTAAAGGCTTTGGTCTAATAGTTGAAGATAAATCACTAATAATAGAAAGATTATCTGAAGAACATGGTATTGTAACTGGCAATGGAATAAATAATTTTAAAGTTGGTGATCAACTTACAATAATACCAAATCATGCTTGCGCTGTAGTTAACTTATTCGATGAAATGCATGTATTTGATGGTAATAAACTTTTTGATAGTTACAAAATCAGAGGTAGGGGGCATTAAATGAAAGACTTATTCAGAAAGATAAAGAAAGTAGATAAACTCTTGCAGCTCAAAGAATTTGAGGGTATTAGAGAGATATATAGTGACTCCTATTTAATGGACTCTATTAAATTAGGAATTTCAATTACAAGAAAAAAAATAACTGAGGGACAATTAACTGATGAAGCTAGCATTGATTCATCAATTATATCTAATACTTTTAAATTAATAACCCTTGAGCAAAAACCAAAGCTACAAAAAGTTCTGAATTGCACTGGCACAGTACTTCACACTAATTTAGGAAGAGCAATACTTTCAAAAAAAGCTAAAGAAAACCTATACTTACTAGCAGACCAATATTCAAATCTTGAACTAAATTTAGACACTGGTAAAAGAGGATCAAGATATGACCATATTACTGATTTGCTAAAAAAACTTACAGGTTGCGAAGATGCCCTGGTAGTAAATAATAATGCTGCTGCAGTACTTCTAATACTAACAGCACTAAGTAAAGGCAAAGAATCAATAGTCTCTAGAGGTGAACTAGTTGAAATTGGTGGTTCATTTAGAATACCTAATGTTATGGATTTCGGTGGGGCAATATTAAAAGAAGTAGGAACCACTAATAAGACACATTTATTTGACTATGAAGATGCAATTAACAAAAATACTGCTCTTATGGTAAAAGTTCACAACAGCAATTACACTATAAACGGTTTTACTAAAACTATTACTGCAGAGGAGTTAGTCCCTTTAAGTAAAAAGAAGAGAGTTCCAATCTACTATGACTTGGGTAGTGGTGCATTATTCGACTTTACTGCTTATGGAATAAATGAACCTACTGTCAAACAACTTATAACTAGTGGCGTAGATATCCTCTCCTTTAGTGGGGATAAGCTTTTAGGAGGTCCACAAGGTGGAATTATAGTAGGTAAGAAAAAACTTATAGATATAATAAAGAAAAACCAATTTTTAAGAGCTGTACGAGTAGATAAACTAACCTTATCAGCATTAGAAGGCACACTATTAGAATATTTGGACATGGAAAAAGTTAGAATTGATAACCCTACAATCAACATGTTAACAATAAGTCTTGAAGAACTAAAAGAAAAAGCCTTACTACTTTCCCAAATGTTCAAGCAAGAAGCTATAGTATTCTCAATCAAAAAAATCAATTCACTGTCTGGGGGAGGTTCCCTGCCTGATAAAATGTTTCCTTCTTACAGTCTTGTACTAGCTGATAGTGAAGGTATCAGTATTCCTAAGATAGTAGATAAATTAAGATTCAACACAATACCTATAATAGTCAGAGTAAAAGACAACCAGCTGATAATGGATCTAAGAACTATCAAAGATGAAGATTTTAAGATGCTTGTTGCTGAATTTTCAAGAATTTATCATGGAGAAAAACTATGAGTTTCTATATTGTAGGTACTGCCGGTCATATAGACCATGGTAAGACTGAATTAGCAAAAGCTTTAACAGGAGTACAAACTGATAGATTAAAAGAAGAACAGCAAAGAGGTATGTCAATAAAGCTTGGCTTTGCCCCTCTTAAACTTACCGATGAAATTACCCTAGGGCTTGTTGATGTACCAGGACATGAAAAATTTATCCAACAAATGCTTTCAGGAGCTTCAGGTATGGATCTTGTTTTACTAGTTATAGCTGCGACTGAAGGTATAATGCCACAAACCAAGGAACATATTGATATAATTTCACTACTTGGAATTAAAAACGTCATAGTTGCCCTGACTAAAAAATGTTTAGTTGAAGATGATTTCTTGAATTTAGTAATTGATGATATTAAAGATTACCTTTTAGATAGAGATTTTATAGATACTCCAATAATTCCAGTTGATAGTATAAGTCATGAGGGCATAGACAGCCTGAAAAACAAGCTGCTTGAGATGATAACATCATTACCAGCCAAAGACTTGGGCAACTACCCAAGACTTCCTATAGATAGAGTATTTACCCTTCAAGGACACGGTACAGTTGTAACTGGTACCCTTTGGAGTGGAGAAATATCAAAAGGTGATCAACTAAAAGTATTTCCTATTGACCAAAGAGTAAAAGTTAGGAATATACAAGTACACAACAAGAATGTAGAAACTGCTTATGCGGGACAAAGAGTTGCTTTAAATATACCTGATTTATCAATAAAGGAAATACCTTCTGGGTCAGTACTGTTAAAAGAAAATATAATTCAACCAACCTATAAGGTTAGTGGAGTTTTTACTTTACTTAAAGATAAACCAAGCATGCACAACCTAGATAAAATCAGAATTCATCTTGGTACCGGTGAAACCACAGGTAAACTAATACTTCTTGAAGGTGACGACATCTACCCCGGTGAGGAAAAACTAGCTGCTCTTTATTTGGACAAGGCACTTGGTACAGTTTATGGTGATAATTTAATCGTTAGAAAAGAAAATGCTAGTGAAACTTTGGGTGGTTTTAAAATAATCGAAGCTTCACCAACAAAGTTTAAAAGAATGGATAAAGATTTTATTATTGAATTAAGGAAGAAGTCTGAAGGTTCATTAGAGGATAAGCTTATATCTCTTATCTATTCATTTCCCTTTATTACACTTGATAAAATTTCTCTCAAGCTAGCAATAAGCAAAGATGAAATACAAGAAATAGTTTCAAAAAATAGTGAAAGAATACTTGTTTTTGATAATCAGTACCTTCTTAATGAGAAAAAAATTAGTTTAATTGAAGAAATATTAGAATACATTGAAGAAAAGTTAACTAAAGCTCCTTTGGCTGCAGGTGTTGCAAAGGAAGAGATAAGATCTAAATTCTTCAAGGAAAAATCTCAAAAAAACTTTAATAACATAATTCGCTTATTAATAGGGAATGAATTGGAATCAACAGGGGAGCTACTTAGAGCCAAAGGTTATGTAGTTAATCTAAGTGCTCAAGATAAGAAAAATATAGATGGGATTATATCTGTTTTTTCCAATGATGGCTTAAATGTCAAAAATCCAAAAGAAATGGCAGAGCTTTTAAAACTTCCATATGACAAATATAGCAAGTATCACAATTATCTAATGGATATTGGTGAACTAATAAAGATTGATGAAAATATTTATTTAACTAAATTTGTTTATGAGGATGCTATAAATAAGATAAAGCAACACTGTTTTGCTAATGAATCTATTGAAATAGCTACTGCAAAGGATATACTTAATACATCTAGAAAATACATTGTTCCTTTTATGGAACATCTAGATTATATAAAGATAACAAAAAGAATAGAAAATAAAAGGGTACTAACAAGGAGGTAAAAATGGCTAAAGATGCATCATTTGACATTGTTTCAGAATTTGACATGCAAGAAATGGACAATGCAATCAATCAAACTAAAAAGGAAATTATAACAAGGTATGATTTTAAAGGTTCAAAAGCCGAAGTAAATCTAACAAAAGAAGCAATTACACTATCTGCAGAAAACGACAGTAAGATAAACGCCATGGTGGATATTCTGCAATCTAAGGCCATAAAAAGAGGCCTTTCATTAAAGATTTTTGATTATGGTAAAATAGAAACTACTGCTGGTTCAATGGTTAAACAAGTAATAACCTTAAAACAAGGAATAAATCAAGATATAGCGAAAAAAGTAGTCAAGGAAATCAAAGAAAGTAAACTAAAGGTTCAAAGTCAGATTCAAGGTGAAGTTGTCAGAGTTACAGCTAAAAATATCGACGATCTACAAACAGTTATATCTCTATTAAAAGAAAAAGATTTAGATATACCTTTACAATTTATAAACTTCAGATCATAAGGAGTATATTATGGCTATAATTATAGATATTGTATTACTGGTAATTTTTTTAATAACAGTAACCATCTGCTTTAAAAGAGGTTTCTTGAAAGGTTTGTTCGGGGTAGCTAAAATAATATTATCTTTCATAGGAACCTACTACTTACAAATTTTATTAAGACCAATAATAGAAAAATATATTCCAAATAATATTGAACTACCAAAAATATTAAGTGGTAATTTTATTGATCAAATTGTTCAGACACTTTTAAGTAGTGTTGTGACTTCAGTCATAATTTTCATTGCTGTCTTCTTATTTCTTTCATTAATTAGCAATTTGTTATTGGGTTTATTTGAAGATTTTTTCTTAACCAATATTCTTAATAGACTGGGGGGCCTTATTTTAGGTTTAGTACTTGGTGTTATAATTGTTTTCATTTCAGGCTACTTAATAAGTCTAGTTTTATTAATGAACAATACTACAACAGGTATAGTAATTATCAATGAATCCTATATACTAAAATCAATTGTAGAAAACAATGTTCCGCTATTGATTGAAATAATCAGCAAGTAGGTGAATAATGAAAAAAATAGGAATATTAACTTCAGGTGGAGATGCCCCAGGTTTAAATGCAGCCATTAGAGGAGTTGTTAAGTCAGCTAAAGAATTGCACAATATGGAAACAGTTGGCTTTTATTTTGGATTCGGTGGATTAATTGATAACAACTATACCACTATTAGTGATACTTCAGGTTTTTTAACTAAAGGTGGAACTATGCTTAAAACTTCTCGAATAAAGCCCTTTAAAGGTGAAAACAAAGATGAAAAATTAAGATCTATATTACACAATTATCGAAGTCATGATCTTAGTGCTCTAGTAGTAATTGGTGGTAATGGAACCCAAAAAACCGCATATAGCCTTCAAAAGGAACTTGGACTGAACATTATAACTTTACCCAAAACAATAGACAATGACATAGCAGGAACAGATGTATCTTTCGGCTTTTCTTCAGCAGTTGATATTGCTACTGAAGCAATTGACAGAATACATTCTACAGCCTCTTCTCATAACAGGGTGATGGTTGTTGAAGTAATGGGTCATAAAGCTGGTTGGATTGGCTTACACGCAGGTCTATCGAGTGGTAGTGATGTAATATTGATACCAGAGATCCCATTCTCTTTCAAAAGAGTTTATGAATGTATTAACAAGCGTGTTGAACAGAAAAAAGATTCAACTATTATTTGTGTAGCAGAAGGGGCCATCAGTTTAGATGAAATTGAATTATCTATATCAGAACTAGCTGGAAAAAGAAAATTTAGAAGTATTGGTCAACGTCTAGCAAGAAAAATAGAAAAACATACTCCTTATGAAAGTAGACTGACAGTGCTGGGATACGTGCAAAGAGGAGGTTCACCTAATGCCTTTGATAGAAATCTAGCTACAATTTTAGGTGCAAATGTAGCCAATCTTATTGAAGCAGAAAACTTTGGTAATATGGTGGGATATATAGACAATAAGGCGCAAGCCATACCACTTGAACAAGTTGCAGGATTTTTGAATGTTGTAAAAAAAGACAATCCTGTTATGGAAGCCTGTAGGTCAATAGGGATTTCTTTTGGGGATTAATTTATATTTTATTAAAAAATACTGTAAAATTTATTAAAAAATTGTATAATGTATGTATGTGTTTTAAATTCAAACAAATGGAGGAACAAAATGGAAAACTTAAAATTTACTAAAAACCACGAATGGGTTCGTTTAGAAGGTAACAAAGGAATCGTTGGAATAAGCGATTATGCTCAACACGCTATGGGCGATGTTGTATTTGTTGAATTACCAGAATTAGATGCTGTATTCAAGCAAGATGATAATATTGCAACTATTGAATCTGTAAAAGCAGTTTCAGACGTATACTCACCTATATCAGGAAAAGTTGTAGAAATTAATACTGACTTAGAAGATGAGCCAGCAGCTATCAACGAAGATCCTTATAACAAAGGTTGGGTTTTCGCTTTAGAGCTTGAAGATGCATCACAACTTGATTCACTAATGTCAAACAGTGAGTATGAAGAATTCATCAAAAAATAAGTTAAAAATTGAGAAAAGAGCAGGTATAAAACCTGCTCTTTTTTATTGCATATTTAATACATATGTAATAAAATATTTTTATGTTTAATGTCTGTAATTTTATGTAAGACTACTTTATAACCCACCACTAAGTAGTTTCGTTTTTTACAAGTGAATTTTAAAATTTTCCACAAAAATTTTACACTTTTTTAAGGTTGTAATTGTGGATAAATTTTGTTATCATTCTTAATACATCCAAAAGTATATAGGATTAAAATCAATTCAAAATCTTAATTGTGGATAACTTCTGTATAACTTACTAGTTTATCCACAACCTCAATAAATCACAAGGAGTTTTGCTATGCCATTTGAATCAATCAATTATAATTTTACCAAGCTTTTAAAAGAAAAAATAAGCAATCAAAACACTTATGACGCTTGGTTCAAAGAGACTAACATCATAAAAATTGAATATGACAAGGCATATATCTCAGTTCCTAACAGCTTTGCTAAAAAGTTTTTGTCAAAGAGTTACTATCATTTAATAAATGAAGTTGTTAATTTAGCATGCAATAAAAACTTGGACTTGGAATTTGTGGAAAACTCTTCAGAAGAGTATGTTAAAATTGTTAATAAAACTAAAAGCCAGAACTTATCAACAAGTAATTTAAATCCTAAATATATCTTTGAAGATTTTGTTGTTGGAGAGAACAACCGTTTTGCCCATGCTGCCAGTCTTGCAGTAGCTGAAAATCCTGCAAAATTATACAATCCTCTATATATTTATGGAGGTGTTGGTTTAGGTAAGACACACCTGATGCATGCCATAGGTCATCACTACCAGGAGTTAAATCCTAAAGCTAATGTACTTTATGTATCTTCAGAGACATTTACTAACGATTTAATCAATTCTTTAAAAGATGGAAAGATTGAGAATTTTAGAAATAAATATAGAAATATAGATTTACTACTTATTGATGATATTCAGTTCTTAGAGAATAAAGAAAAAACTCAAGATGAATTTTTCCACACTTTCAACACCTTAAAAGATGCTAATAAACAAATAGTTATTTCTAGTGATGAACCACCAGCAAAACTTAAAATAGAAGAAAGACTAACCTCAAGATTCAACTGGGGTTTATCAACAGATATTGGTCAACCTGATTTTGAAACTAGAGTGGCTATTTTAAGAAAAAAAGCTAGTCTAGATGGTATCAAGCTAAATGATGATATTTATTCAATGATAGCAAGTAAAATTACATCTAATATTAGAGAATTAGAAGGTTCATTATTAAGAGTTGATGCCTATGTAACACTTCATAATATAGATAGAAAATCTATTGATGAATCCTTTATTGATGAAACTTTAAAGGATATTACTAATAAACAAATAAAAATGAAATTAAATGATCAAACAATTAAAAAAGCTGTTGCTACCTTCTATGGTATTTCTGTAGAGGAAATGATTTCTAGAAGAAGATCAAGAAATATATCTTTTCCAAGACAAATTGCTATGTATCTTATTAGAGAGCTTACAGATTTTTCTTTACCAAAAATTGGAAGTTCATTTGGTGGAAAAGATCATACCACAGTTATGCATGCTTGTGATAAAATAGCTATAGGTATCCAAACTAATCCTGAAATAAAGCAAGTTGTTAACCAAATAAAAGAGTCTTTAGAAACTGGAAAGTTTTAATTGTGCAAACTGTTGATGAGATGTACAAGTTACCAACATTTGATACACATGCCAAGATGCACTCTATCACAGGTTTTAAAGTACTTATCAACAATGTTAACAGCCCTTATTACTACTAGTACTATACTTTAATAAAAAAGAAAAGAGGACAAAAAATGAAATTCACTGTTAACCAAAAAGAATTATTAAATAACTTACTAATAGTGAACAAAGCTGTATCTAATAAAAATATTCAACCACTTCTTAGCGGAATATATCTTGAAGCAAAAGAGGATAACAAGTTGATTATTAGAGGAACAGATATGGAGCTGGGAATTGAAAGTGAAGTTTCTGCATTTGTAGAAGAATCTGGGAAGATTGTTTTACCATCTAAGTATTTTGTTGAGATTGTTAGAAAGTTACCAATGATGGATTTGGAACTATCAACAGAAGAAAACAGTCAAATTAAAATCATTTATGGTTCATCAGAAATTAAATTGAATTATTTTGAGGGTAGTGAATACCCATCAATACATGATTTTGAAGGTGAATGTGTTTTAAAGATAAAAGGTGATGATTTAGTAAATGCTATTTCTCTTTCTCAAGTTGTTGTGTCGACTGATATGAGTAGACCAATATTTACAGGAATTCTACTAGAAATTAAAAATGATAAATTAAATTTTGTTTCCTCGGACACACATAGATTATGTTATACATATATTGAAAATATTGAAAAAAATGTTGATAGATGGGAATCAATAGTACCAGCAAAATCCCTAAAGGAAGTTGCTTATATAATTCATGAAGATGAAGAAATAGAAATTCACATTACATCAAACAGAATACTTTTTAAATCTAGAAATATAAAAGTAACATCAAGATTAATTGAAGGAAAATTCGTGAATTATGAACAGGTTATTCCTAAGGAATTTTCGACTGATATTAATATAATTAAAAAAAGTCTTCTTGATTCCCTAGAAAGAGCTTTTGTTCTAACAAGAGATGAAATTAAATCAAAGTTAAATACAGTAAAATTTAATATTAAGGAAAAAGTTTTAATAATATCTTCAAGAGCTTCTGAAGTTGGAGATATTTATGAAGAAATACCTATTTATCTACAAGGTAAAGAAATTGAACTTGGTTTCAATGGAAAATACCTAATAGAAATATTGAGAAATATCGATGGAGAAGAAATTTCAATAAATCTGAATGATCCTCAAAGCCCAGGTATAATAAAGGGAAATCAAGGAAATGAAAAATTTATATATTTGATATTACCAGTAAGATTGCAATAATTGAGGTAAAAATGTTATTAAAGAATATATCTTTACAAAATTTTACAAACTATGAAGAAGCAAACTGTGATTTTGATGATAATATAAATATTTTTGTAGGAGATAATGCTCAAGGAAAAAGTAATCTTCTAGATGCCATATATTATATAGCAACAATTTCTTCATCAAGAAAAAATAAAGACAGAGAATTAATAAAGTGGGGCAGAGATTTTTTTAGTATTTCTGCCCATTTTTTCAATAGATATGGAGAAAATAAGGTTGATGTAAAAGTTATTGGTAATAAAAAGGAAGTATATTTAAATAATTACAAGATTGAAAAAAGAAAAGAATATATAGGATATTTAATAACAGTTATATTTAACCCTGAAGATTTATATATAATAAAAGGCGATCCATCCTTGAGAAGACAATACATTGATAATGAACTATCAACAACAGATGTAGAATATTTTTTAAATATAATAAAATATAGAAAAATATTGGAACAAAGAAATATTCTATTGAAAGAGCATCAAAGAAAAAAAATAAGTGATGATCTAATGGATATATGGGAAGAACAACTTACAAAATATGGTGTAAAAATTATTAAAAAAAGATTGGAATTAATTAAAAAGCTACAAGAAATATCTAAAAATATTCATTTAAGAATAACAGATAATGCAGAAGAACTACATATTGAATATCAAACAAATATAGATATATTCGATATGGAATTAAGTTATAGAAATCTAATAAAAGAAAATAGAAGAAAAGATATTGATAGAGGATATACCTCAATAGGACCTCATCGTGATGATCTAGAAATTCTGATTAATGGTATGTCAGCAAAGAAATTTGCTTCACAAGGTCAACAAAGAACAATATCACTTAGTCTTAAAATATCAGAAATTGAATTTATAAAGGAAAAAACTGGAGAATATCCACTTCTTTTATTAGATGATGTTTTATCAGAACTTGATAAAAAAAGAAAACACAAACTTTTAGAAGAAATTGACAACAAGGTGCAAACAATAATTACTACTACAGATTTAAATGACATAGAAAATTTTGTTATTGAAAAAGGGAAAGTTATTATTATACATGATGGAAAGGTTATATAATGGCATATATTTGTGAGAGCTGCGGAGAAAGAGTTGATGACAATGAAGTATGTTTATGTGTTATCACTTTAAAAAAAGATAATCTAAAAAAAAGAACCAAAAAATACTTTTTAAAAGTTCAAAAAGATAATAATATTGTTAATCAAATATTGAAATCAAGAAATATAGATATAGATTATAATGATTTTATAGAAGTTAATTTTAATAAAATTTATGAAGATAGGTTTTTAAATCAAGAAGCAGCTGAGAAAAAAATTATGGAGGCAATAAATAAAAAAGAAAAAATTGCTATCTATGGTGACTATGATGCAGATGGAATTACTGGTACAGCAATAGGCCTTAATATACTTAGAGGATTAGGTGCAGATGCAACATATTACATAAATGATAGATTTACAGAAGGTTTTGGAATAAATGTAAAAGGAGTAATTGCCTTACATAAAGAAAAAGTAGGCTTAATAATTACAGTAGATAATGGAATAGCAGGTATTGAGGGTGTTGAGAAAGCCAAAGAACTTGGTATTGAAGTAATAATAACAGATCATCATGAACCAAATAGTGAAATATTACCAGATTGTTTAATTGTAGATCCTAAACAGCCTAATTGTCCCTCATTAAATAAGGAAATTACAGGCGTAGGGGTATTGTTTAAAATACTAATGAATATATGTCGAAAACTTGGTAAAGATTTAATAGCCAAGAAGGAAATGGATTTAGTAGCCTTAGGTACAGTAGCTGATATGGCACCTTTAATTGGAGAAAACAGACTAATTGTAAAAACTGGTCTAATGATATGGAACCATTCAAAAGGAAAGTATGGAATAAAAAAACTAATAGAAAAAACTGGTGTTAAAAAAGAGATAACAGCCTATGAGTTAGGTTTTATTTTTGCACCAATATTAAATGCAGAAAGTAGGCTTAGAGGTAAACCTGTATTAGGAATAACAATACTTACATCTAATAATACTAAAGAAATTGACAAGGCAGTAGATGAATTAATAGAAATTAATAACAAAAGAAAAGAAATGCTTGAACAACAGATACAAATTGGAGAAAGTTTGATAGATCCAGAAAAAAATCTATTTTTTATTTTTGACAATAGAATAACTGAAGGTATTGCAGGTTTAATAGCTAGCAGAATAATGGATAGTTATAAAGTACCAACTATAGTCCTAGGTAAAACACATGAAGGCTACTATAAGGGTTCAGGAAGATCTATTAAGGATTTCAACTTAAAGAAAGCCTTAGATAAAAACAGCAAATTATTAAAAAACTATGGAGGGCATAAATTAGCCTGTGGATTAACAATTGAGCAAGATAATCTAATTCTTGTAAAAAATTTCCTGGAGACAGAAGCTAAAATGCAGTTAGAAAATAAGGAAGCTGTTGATAATATATATATCGATTCTAAATTAACAATCAATGATTTGAATATGGAGTTGATGGACAGTCTAAATAAACTTGAACCTTTTGGTAATGGTTTTGGTAGACCCCTTTTTCTGATTGAAGAGCTAAAAATAGATAATATTATGTACATGAAGGAAGTTCACAGCAAATTTTCCCTAAATGGTATAGATTTTATAGCGTTTAACAACTTATTACAAAAGGGCAATAAGTTATCAATTGTTGGTAATCCACAAATTAATAGCTATAATGGAAGACAAAGTATACAGTTTGTAATAAAAGAGATATTAGAGGAAGGTACTAAGATTTGCGAGTTAGAAATATAAAAGGCATAGAAAAAGAAATAGAAAGAATTGCCGGGGAAAACTTAATATTAAAACCTGAAGATTATAGAGGAAAGTGGCACAAGATCTTTGGTAATAATAATCCGATATTTATTGAAATAGGATGTGGTAAGGGCCAATTTATAACTGGACTTGCAAGGAGCAACAAAAATATCAACTATATAGCCATTGAAAAAGTTGAAGAGATCCTATATAAAACAGCACTTAAATTGGATAACGACAACAATTTAAAGTTACTACTAACTGATGGAAGACTTTTAACAGAGATATTTGAAGAAAATGAATTAGAGGGGATATATTTAAATTTCTCTGATCCATGGCCGAAAAACAGACATCATAAGAGAAGACTTACTTCAAAGGAATTTCTTGCACAATATAAAAAAGTATTGAAGAAAGATAGTAAAATATATTTAAAAACAGATAACTCGATATTATTTGAATATAGTTTGAATACTTTGGCACCTAACTGGAGGTTGGAAAATATTTCTCTCAATTATATACATTCTAGTGATATTATGGATGTAGAAACAGAGTATGAAGCCAAGTTTAGAAAAAAAGGAAATTTGATTTACAGACTTGAAGCTGTAAATAGGAAAGTAGGAGAAGTCAAGTGAGTCATACAATATTAGTTGTTGAAGATGATAAGGATATACAAGAACTTATATCAGAAATTCTAAAAGCTGAAGGCTATAATGTATTAACTGCAGGCAATGGCCTTGATGGTTATCAAATTTACAAGGAAGAAAAACTTGATTTATTGATACTAGATATAATGATGCCTAAAATGGATGGTTATCAACTGGCAAAATTAATAAGAAAAAAGGATGATAAATTACCAATTATCATGCTAACAGCCCTTGAAGAGGAATATGATGAAATCAAAGGATTCGAAATTGGGGCCGATGATTATATAACCAAGCCATTTTCCTTTAATGTACTTCTTAGAAGAGTGAATGCTATTCTTAAAAGAACTAATACTGAGAGAAAAGAAATTGAATTTAAAGATATTAAATTGGATTTAGAGTCCTACACAGCAATAATAAATGGTAAAGAAACAGAACTAACAAATAAGGAGTTCGATATTCTTCATTATTTAATGACAAACAAGAATAAGGTAGTATTACGACAGACCTTAATGGATAATATCTGGGGCTGGAATTTCAAAGGAGATTCAAGAGTTTTAGATACCCATATAAAGAACTTAAGAAGAAAATTAAAGATAGACTATATTAAAACCTTAAAAGGAGTTGGGTATAAGTTTGAAGACTAATTTTCAATTTTTAAATAGTCTGTATAAGATTAGAAGAGATATTAATCTTAAAAACTTCATCTTAACAAGTTTCGTACTCTTCTTTAGTTTAAGCATGATATATATAGCTTTATTTTTTTTCATGCCTCAAATATATGTATCATATAAAGAAAGGCTCCTAGTTGATAAATCTGTAGAAATAGTTGAGGAAATTACTTCTAATGATTTAAGCTATAAGGAAGCAGTTGATATATTGAGAACTTTCTCTCAAGATAATAGTATTTCTGTTACTCTTTTTTACAGATCAACACCTGTATACATAGCTTCAGCAAATTTGAAATTCACAAGTGTCATCAGTTCACTTGATGGTGAAGATGATATTAGGGAAACTATAGATAACAGCCATGAATATTACAAAACCAACCTATTACTGAAAGAGCAAAACTATACAGCATATTTTAGTATTTCTATTCAACAGATTTCAGAAATACGAGCTGGTTTAATTTCGGTGTTACCCTATATAATGACTATTATCATCATAACTTCCTTTATTGTTTCCTATGTATATTTTAGAATAGTAACAAAACCATTAATAGAACTAAATAAAGTGGCTAAAAAAATGGCAATGTTGGATTTTAGAACTAAGGCTAATATTAAAAGACAAGATGAACTGGGTGAATTAGGTGCAAGTTTAAATACTCTATCTACTAATTTAAAAAAATCAATGGAAGGCTTTAAAAATGACATTGAAAAAGAAAAATTAAGAGATGAACAAAGAATTAGTTTTATTGCTACTATGTCCCATGAGTTAAAATCTCCAATTACAGCAATAAAAGGCCAGCTAGAGGGTATGATTAATAATATTGGGGTATACCAAAATCGAGACAAGTACTTAATGAGATCCTTAGCTATAGCCGAAGATCTTGATAGATTAGTTAGGGAAATACTGGTTGTATCAAAACTTGATACTGTGGACTTTAACTTTAAGAAAGAAAAATTTAATCTTAGTCCTATCCTAGAAGATATAATAAAGAATTTGGACTATATTCAAATAGAAAAGAAAATTAAGACTGTCAAAAAAATAGAAAAAAATCTTTTAATTGAAGGAGATGTTAGTCTCCTGAAAAAAGCCTTTAAAAATATAATTGAGAATGGCATGAAGTATTGTCCTGAAAATGGGTTATTCGTCGTAGAAGCTATAAAATTAAAGGATAGAATATTAATAGAAATTTTCAATGATGGAGATTCAATTTTAGAAGATGATTTAAATGATGAAAAGATATTTGAGGCTTTCTATAGAACTGAGAAATCTAGAAACAGGGAAACTGGTGGTTCAGGACTTGGGTTACACATAGTAAAGAAAATATTGAAATCTCATAAATTTGCCTATAAAATTGAAAATAAAAATAATGGTGTTGTCTTTACTGTTGAAATACCAATACCGGAAAAAAACCTTGAAATAAGCAAGTAAGCGTGCTATAATAATTGTTGACTGACTATAATTGAAAAAATATTATAAATATAAATGAAAGAGGTGAGAATTCATGAAAAACGGAATTCACCCAGAGTACAAACAAACAACTATTTCATGTGCATGTGGAACAGTAATCGAAACTGGATCTACTAAAGAAAATCTAAAAATTGAAGTTTGTTCATCTTGTCATCCATTCTATACAGGCGTTAAGAGCAGAATGAGTGATAAGGGTGGTAGGGTAGAAAGATTTAAGAAAAAATACGATAAGTAAATTAATATTCGTAGATGAAAAGGGAAGCACTTTAAGGGCTTCCTTTTACTTTTTTTAGATAAAGGAGAGAGAGCAATGCTGAATAAGCTAGAAGAAATTAAACTAAAATATGAGGAACTTGGTAGAGAACTAAGTACTCCAGAAATTATAAGCGATCAAAAACAATTTCAAAAAATGATGAAAAAACACAGTACTATGGAAGAAGTTGTAAATAAGTATATAAGATACAAAGAACTAGCCCAATCAATTTCTGAACTTAAAGAAATTTTAAAAGATGATAGTGACAAGGAAATGGTTGAAATGGCCTCTGAAGAGCTTAATCAGGCAGAAAAAGATCTAATAACTACAGAAGAAGAATTAAAGATTCTTTTAATACCTAAGGATCCCAATGATGATAAAAGTGTTATTGTGGAAATTCGAGGAGGCGCAGGTGGAGACGAAGCTGCTTTATTTGCTGGAGACCTATTTAGAATGTATAGCAGATATGGTGAAACTAAAAACTGGAAAATAGATATTATGGATTCACATGAAAGTGATCTTGGAGGTTATAAAGAAATAGTTTTCGCTATTGACGGATATGGTGCTTATTCAAAGTTAAAATATGAGAGTGGAGTTCATAGAGTTCAAAGAATTCCTTCAACAGAATCTGGTGGAAGAATTCATACATCCACTGTTACAGTCGCAGTCTTACCTGAAGCAGAAGAAGTAGATATTGACTTGGATCCAAATGATGTAAGGGTAGATCTTTTCTGTTCTAGTGGACCAGGAGGACAATCTGTTAATACAACAAAATCAGCAGTGAGACTAACACACGTACCTACTGGTATCGTAGTTTCTTGCCAGGATGAGAAGAGTCAGATAAAGAATAAGGATAAAGCTATGAAAGTTCTAAGAGCTAAACTCTATGATAAAGCCTTAGAAGAAGAAACTGCTAAAATGGCTAGCGAAAGAAAGAGTCAAGTTGGTACAGGTGATCGTAGTGAAAGAATTAGAACCTATAACTATCCTCAAAATAGAATTACGGAACATAGAATAGGTTTAACCTTACATAAGCTTGAAGCAATGCTTGAAGGAGACCTAGATGAAATGCTTAATGCTATCATCACAACAAAACAAGCTGAAAAGCTAAATAGCGATATTTAAAGTATAATGAATATAGAAGATATATTAAAAAAGGCTCATAGTAAACTTAGAAATACACAATATGGAAAGTTAGAGGCTGAAGTAATTCTAGCCAATCTCCTTAATAAGGAAAGAGTATATCTACATATTAATAATAAGGAAGAACTTGATGATAGGATTATTGATAGTTTTGAAAGTAATGTTGAGGAACTTATTAATAACAAGCCATTGCAATACATTACCGGCAAACAGGAATGGATGGGACTTTCTTTCAAGGTTAACGAGAATGTATTAATACCTAGGGAAGACACAAGGATTCTACTAGAACAAATATTGAAATTCAAGGATACTTTTGAATTGCCTATAATTCTTGAAATTGGAACTGGAAGTGGTATCTTACCAGTTGTATTAAAAAAGAACTGGCCACAGGCCAGGCTTATTGTTACAGAAATTTCCAAAGACACATTGGAGGTAGCACGCGAAAATTTTAAACAACATAATGTAGAAATAAAATCTTACAATTGTGATTTTCTTGATGATATTAAAGCT
Organism: Fusobacteriota bacterium; assembly: GCA_009773805.1. Classification (GTDB taxonomy): domain Bacteria; phylum Bacillota; class TC1; order TC1; family TC1; genus WTXA01. Next base: position 444,546 of record WTXA01000002.1, on the reverse strand, counting down.
AATAGTATAAAGGCGGATATAATTTTTTCTAATCCACCATATATTAGTGAAGAAGAATATTTGGAGCTAGATGAAGAAGTTAAAAGAGAACCCTATGGAGCTTTAGTTGGTGGAACTGACGGCCTAGACTACTATAGAAGATTAGCTGAAGAATACATTGATGTTGTTAGAGACAGAGCATATATACTTCTTGAACTAGGTTGTCAACAATATGAGATTGTTAGAAAGATACTTGAAGAAAAAGGTCTTAAGTTCATCGGAATATATAAAGATGATGGAAATAGGAATAGAGTATTAGTAATGGAGCATATTAACTATGAAAACTAAATATTATGATTTTCAAGAGATAATAGATGAGGTACAACTTGATGAGATTATTAAGGCCTATAAAGATGGAGAAGTAATAGCCTTTCCAACTGAAACAGTCTATGGCCTTGGAGCAAATATTTATAATGATCAAGCAATAAAAAAAATTTATCGCGCTAAAAATCGCCCAGCAGATAATCCATTAATTGCTCATATTGGAAATATGGAACAATTATATAAATTAGTAGAAGAGATACCTGAAAAAGCACAAATATTAATTGATACCTTTTGGCCAGGTCCACTTACTATTATTTTCAAGAAAAACAAAGAAATATCTGAAGTAGCTACAGCAGGTCTTGAGACCCTTGGTGTTAGAATGCCAGACCATCTTGTAATAGAAACTATATTGGTGAAGGGTGATCTGATTTTAGTTGCCCCAAGTGCCAATATCTCAGGAAGCCCTAGCCCTACAACAATGAAACATGTAGCTGATGATCTTGATGGGCTTGTTTATGGAATAATCGATGGTGGAAACTGCGATGAAGGTATAGAATCAACTATCGTTGATATGACTGGAGATAATCCTGTTATTTTAAGACCAGGAACTATTACCAGGGAAGATCTTGAAGAAGAAATTGGCAAGGTAGAAATAGATGAAAGTCTATTAGGTGCTTCGACAAAAATTGCCAGGGCACCTGGAATGAAGTATAAGCATTATGCTCCCAATGCCAAGGTTCATATTTTAAAAAATAGAGGGGACTTAGACCTCATACTTAAGAAAATTAAGAGTTTGGATGTTGACTTGAATAAATGTGCCTTAATAAATTTTGATGAAAATATAGAACACTATAGGAAGCTTGAAATACCTAATAAAATAATACTTGGAAGTATTGTTGACTTAAGAGTGGGGATTAGAAACCTGTTTCGGATATTAAGGGATTGTGATATATTAGGGATAGAACATATATTTATTGAAGACTATAAGGAAGAGGGATTGGGCTTTTCATATATGAATCGCTTAAAGAAAGCGGCCAATCATAACTATTTAAAGGAGTCATAATTTGAAAATACTTTTTGTATGTACCGGTAATACCTGTAGAAGCCCGATGGCTGAAGGAATTGCCAGAGACATGTTTACCAAGAATAATGTTAGAAATCATTTTGTACGTTCAGCTGGCATCCAAAATATCACAGGAGAACCAGCTAGTGACAATGCTATAATGGTAATGCAAGAGATTGACTTAGATATTAGTAGACATATTAGTACATTGGTAAGAAGAGAATTAATGGAAGAAGCCGACAAGATTCTTACTATGACTATAGCTCAAAGAGACTTATTAAAAATAGCCTATTTTGATATTGATAATATTGATGAAAAGGTACAAACCTTAAGCTATTTTGCAAATGTCGAAGATAGAGATGTAATTGATCCTTTCTTTGGAGATATTGAAATCTATAGAAAAACTAGAGATGAAATTAAAGAATTAATAGAAAAAAGCAACTGGGAGGGAAAATAATGAAAATAATTATAGGATCAGACCATGGTGGTTTTGAATTAAAAGAAACAATAAGGGAATATATTTTAAAAAGAGGACTTGAAGTTCAAGATGTAGGCGTTTTTGTACCTGATTCTGTAGATTATCCTGATTATGCCCAAAAAGTTGGCGAATTAATAGCAAATGGTGAAGGTGACTTGGGAATTTTGATATGCGGAACAGGTATTGGCATGTCTATTTCTGCAAATAAAATTGATGGGATCAGATGTGCCTTGTGTAACGATGTATATACAGCCAAAATGGCTAAAGGACATAATGATGCTAATGTAATTGCATTAGGTGCAAGAGTAATAGGTAAAGGTGTAGCTTTGATGATAATTGATACTTTCCTAAATTCTAATTTTGAAGGTGGCAGACATAACACTAGACTTGGAAAAATTAGAGATCTTGAAGAGAGGTAAACTAAATGATGAAAGAACTAATAGGTGGTGTCACAACGTTTTTGGTAATGTTACCATTTTTATTATTGAATAGGTATATTTTTAGAATTAATAATCATAAGAAGTTTATTTTATTCTTTCTTATAGTTAATATTATTCAAGGAGCTTTTCTATTTTTATTAGCATATGGTTTATTTGTTTTTGGACAAAATACATTATTCGGAATGTTAATAGTATTCACTATTTTTCTTTTCCTTAACTTATTATTATTAATAATGAGTAAACGAAAACTTAGTATAATTAATTTTTATGAAGGTGAAGATGGTGAAGATGAAGATAGCGATCTTTACGATGAAGAGCTATTTGAAGATCAAAGAATAGCTAGAACACAAGAAGTTAAAAGCAATATTAAGAAAGAAATTGATGATCTCTCGAATGATCAAATATTAGAAGAAAACCACTTAACAAAGAAGGTTGATGATATTGATTTTGATAGTCTAGATAAAAGTGAAATTAATAAGATGCTAGAAGATATTTTTAAGGAGTAAAAGTGGTCAAGAATATACTTTTCAAACTAATAAATACAAAAAGCTATACTGGAAATGAAGAAAATTTAGTTAATACTATTAAAAGTATAATGGAAGAACTTAATTATGATGAAACTATAATTGATGAGGCTGGTAATATTATTGGAGCTATTCATGGAAAACAAGAAGGAGCTACTATTCTATTTGATGGGCACATAGATACTGTAGAGGCAGACAACTTAATGGAATGGCATAACCATGATCCATTTATGGCTTACGAAGAAGCTGGAAAGATTTTTGGTAGAGGCACTTCTGATATGAAGGGTGCTTTTGCAGCAATGCTTTTTGCCTTAAGTACAATTGATAGAAATCAATTAAAAGGAAGTGTATACTTATCTGGAACTGTAAATGAAGAAGTTGCTGAAGGATACACTATAAGAGAAGTAACAAATAAAATTAAGCCAGATTTAGTTGTAATCGGAGAAGCCACTCAATTGAATATTAATATTGGACAAAGGGGCAGGGGTGAAATATGCTTGACTACCTATGGTAAAAGTGCCCACTCCTCGAATCCTGAAATTGGTATAAATGCTGTTTTAAAAATGAATCAAGCAATTTCGGCAATATCTAAACTATACTTACCATTTGAAGATATATTAGGTAAAGGTATTTTAGTATTGACTGATATAATTTCATCTCCTTATCCAGGAGAGTCTGTTATACCTAGGCTTTGCAATGCAACTTTTGATAGAAGAGTCATTCTAGATGAGACTAAAGAGAGTGTAATAGAAGGCTTAAGAAAGATTTTAGATCAAATAAAGGAAGAAGATAAAGACTTTGTATATAGTATTGATTATGCTAAAAATGATTTTACAACCTACAATGGTTATAAGATAAAGGGTGATAAGTTCTATCCACCTTGGAAGTTAGTTGATGATAGTGCTGTCTTGAATAAAATCAAAAAAAGTTTTCTAGATAGAAATATTAAATATGAAGTAGGATATTATTCTTTTTGTACCAATGGTAGTAGTACCTGTGGATTAGATGGAATTGATACTATAGGTTATGGACCAGGCAGAGAAATAGAAGCACATATAACCAATGAATTTATTGAAGTTGAACAATTGGAAAAGGCTGTAATTGGTTACCAAGCATTAGCCTATATTTTAAGTTAGAAGGAGATAATAATGAAACTTTGGGGTGGAAGATTTAGTAAGGATTCAGATCCTTTGATGGAAGATTTTCATTCGTCTATATCTTTTGATAAAAGATTATATCGTGAAGATATTGAAGGTAGTATTGCGCATGCAACAATGTTAGGTAGTATTGGAGTATTAGATATAAGTGAAACAAAAAAAATAGTTGACGGATTAAAAAATATTCTTGAAGATATAGATGCAGGGAAAATAGAATTTTCACAAAGAGCTGAAGATATTCACATGAATGTTGAAACAATTCTAACTGAAAAAATTGGAGTTGTTGCCAAGAAATTACATACTGGTAGAAGTAGAAATGACCAAGTAGCAACTGACCTTAGATTATATGGGAAAAAAGAGATTATTTTAATTGAAGAATTAATTAGTAATCTTATACAAACTCTATTAGATATTGCTATTATAAATACTGATACGATAATGCCTGGTTATACACATATGCAAAAGGCCCAACCTATTACACTTGCTCATCATATGATGGCCTATGTGGAGATGTTTAGAAGAGATTACGATAGATTAGTTGATGCTTACAAAAGAATGGATGTTATGCCATTAGGATCTGGTGCCTTAGCTGGAACAACCTTTCCTTTAGATAGAGAGTTAACTAGAAAATTATTAGATTTTAGTGATATAAGTCAAAATAGCCTGGATGGAGTCAGCGACAGAGACTATGTAGTTGAGATAGAAAGTGCCTGTTCCCTTATTATGATGCATTTAAGCAGATTATCTGAAGAAATTATTATCTGGAGTACAGATGAATTTAAATTTATAACTTTAGACGATGCCTATTCAACTGGTTCATCAATAATGCCACAAAAGAAAAACCCTGATGTAGCAGAATTAATTAGAGGCAAAAGTGGTAGAGTATTTGGTCATCTAGTTGGAAGCTTAACTATGCTAAAAGGTTTACCTTTAGCATATAATAAGGATATGCAAGAGGATAAAGAAGCTTTTTTTGATACTGTCGATACGGTTAAGAAAAGCTTGCTGATAATTAGTCCTATGTTAGGAACTATGAAAGTAAATAAAGACAAAATGCTTTATCAAGCTGCCCGTGGATTTACCAATGCTACAGATGCCGCAGACTATTTGGCTAAAAAAGGTATTCCCTTTAGAGAGGCGCATAGTGTAATCGGCAAAATGGTTACATATTGTTTAGATGAAAGTAAATCACTTGATGAAATGACTTTAGAAGAGTATAAGAAATTCTCAGATTACTTTGAAAAAGATATATATCAAGCTATAGACCTAATAACTTGTGTTAATGACAGAAGTGTAACAGGTGGTCCAGCAATTGAAGAAGTAAAAAGACATATTAATAAGATCAATAATTGGTTAGAGGAGATAAATAATGGAAGAAATATTAATTAATGGTGGGAATCGCTTAGAAGGCAAAGTCTTAATCAAAGGTTCTAAAAATTCCATTTTGCCTATTTTAGCAGCATCAATATTAGCTACAGATGGAAAATCTATTATCTACGATGTTCCTAACTTAAAAGATGTTGATAATTTAATTGAAATAATTGAGTATCTTGGAGTTAAAATAGAAAGAAAAGATAATATGTTGACTGTAGATGCAACTCAGATGGACAGATATGATGCAACCTTAGATTGTGTAAGTGAACTTCGTGCATCCCTATTTTTACTTGGTCCTATCATAGCCAGGTTTGGTTTTGCAGAAATAAGCCAACCAGGTGGCTGTGCTATTGGGATTAGACCAATTGATCTTCATTTAAAAGGTTTAGAGGCACTAGGTGTAACTTTTGAAAAAACTCATGGAGTAATAAGAGGTAGAACTGAAGGTCTAAAAGGAGCAAAGATATATTTGGATTTTCCAAGTGTAGGAGCAACAGAAAACCTGATGATGGCAGCTTCAGTCGCTGAAGGTCAGACTATTCTAGAAAATGTAGCTGAAGAACCTGAAATTGTTGATTTAGCTAACTATCTAAATAATATGGGAGCTAAAATAACTGGCGCAGGAACAAATGTTATTAAAGTTTATGGAGTTCCAAAACTTAAGGGAAATGTACATACCGTTATACCAGACCGTATTGAAGCAGGAACATATATGATTGCAGTTGGAGCTGCAGGAGGAAATGTTTTAGTAGAAAATGTGATTGCAGATCACTTAAAGCCAGTATTGGCTAAGCTTAGAGAAGCAGGTATCACTGTTATAGAAGAATTTGATGGAGTAAGAGTAATTTCTGATGGAAGCAAAGCTTGTAAAGGGATAAATATTAAGACTATGCCATATCCTGGTTTTCCAACTGACATGCAAGCTCAAATGCTTGGAATGTTATTATGCTCGGAAGGCAGATCTTATGTTACTGAAACTATCTTTGAAAGAAGGTTTCAGCATATAGAAGAGTTTAGAAAAATGGGAGCTGACATTATAATGGTGGGCAATACTGTTGACTTAACAGGTACTGATCGAATATATGGTGCAACTGTTTTTGCAACAGATCTACGAGCTGGTGCGGCCCTAATTATAGCTGGTCTATACGCTGAAGGGGAAACTAGAGTAGGAAATGTACATTTTATTGACAGAGGTTATGATGGGTTAGTAGAAAATCTAAAGAGCCTTGGAGCTGATATTAAACGTGTTCAAAAATAACTGTAATTTGACTATGAATATAAATTCTGTTAGATTATAAAAGGAAAGTAAAATGGTTAGGGGTATATTAAATGGGTCGTGTAGACAAGTTTCATAAAAGTAAATCAACAAATAATAAACGTGCTGATAATTCTTCCATGGAAGAGATATTAGGAAAGAAAGCATTAAAAGTCAAAAAGAAAACGACTGATAATGATAATATGAATATTAGAAAGAAAAAGTCGAAAAAGAAAAAAGGACCTTTAAATAGAGCTTTAGTTACATTAGCAATATTGTTAGTTTTAGTAACAGGTGGCTATATGACGTATCAATACTTTACAACAGGAAGTATTTCTAATTCAATATCCTTTGCTCCAAGGTCTGTAGAATTTAATGACGGTGAAGTTACAATACTAATACTTGGAACTGATGGCAGAGATGAAGTAGATGGTGATAGGTCTGACACAATTATAGTTTGTAGACTTAATTTAAAAGAAGGTTATGCAAGAATGATCTCTATACCAAGAGATACCAGAGTTAAAATACCAGGTAAAGGTACAAATAAAATCAATGCTGCCTATGCATTTGGTGGATCTGAACTTACTAAAGAGACAATTGAGAATTTTTATAATATAGAAATAGATAGAATAATGGAAATTAGTTTTGTGTCCTTTACAGATGCTGTAGACAAATTAGGCGGAGTAGATATTGTATGGGAAGACGAACCTCTAATTAGTAAAGAGTGGGGAGTAGCTATTAATCCAGGGGTTAATAAATTAGATTCAGTAACTGCTCTTAGTTTTGTTAGATTTAGAGACACACCAACAGCAGATTTAGGAAGAATTGGTAGACAACAATTATTTCTTAAATCTTTAGCTAGAGATATCAAAAGTAAAGCTAATTTCATTCAACAATTAGATATTATTAATAGTATATATAAAGGGATTGAGACTGATTTATCTTTAAGTGAAATGATGTATATATTCAACAGCTATAAAGAAATTGATAACTTTAAAATGACAACCTGGATGTCTGCTGGAAATCCAGAATATGTTGATGGTGTATCATATGTGCTACCTGACATTAATATCAAGAAACTTGCTCAAGGATTCTTAGACGGAGAGCTGGTTGTAAGTATTGAAGATGAGGGGGGTATTTTCCCAGAACTTATAACAGTTGAGGAAAAAGCTATAGCTGATCAAGAAGAAGCTAAGAAAGTAGCAGATGAAAATTCAAAATAAATATAGAAAATAAAATTAAGAAAATATAAAAAGGTAAGGCTATCCTTACCTTTTAGTTTGTTCTTTTGCTATAATTAGAATTAGAAAAATTGTGGAGGACTAATGAAATACATAGTTGTTTTAATTGATGGTGCGGCAGATGATAGAATAGAAGAACTTGAGAATAAGACACCTCTTATGTTTGCCAATATGCCTACAGTAAGAAAGTTAGAAAAAAAATCTGAAATCGGCTTAGTTAAAACTGTGCCTGATGGTTTGTACCCAGGAAGTGATATAGCCAATTTAAGTGTAATGGGTTATGACCCGAAAAAATATCATACAGGAAGATCACCATTAGAAGCACTATCTATTGGAGTTGAAATGAAAGAAGACGATATAGCCATTAGAATGAATCTAGTGACATTAAGTGATGATGAAATTTTTAATGAAAAGATAATGATAGACTACAGTGGAGGAGAAGTATCTACTGAAGAAAGTGAAGAACTTGTTGAAGCTCTAATTAATGCCTTTAAAGAGGAAAAGGATTATACAATCTATCATGGTATTAGTTATCGTCATGTATTCATATGGCATGAGGGAAGTTTAAAAATTACTTTAATTCCACCTCATAACATTACAGGAGAAAAGATTGCTGCTTATTTGCCAGAAGGTAGAAATAGTGAATTCTTCATTAATTTTATTAAAAAGGGTTATGAGATATTAAGGGACCACCCTGTCAATCAAAAAAGAATTAGTGAAGGTAAAAATCCAGCTAATTGTCCTTGGCTTTGGGGTGAGGGGAAAAAACCTCTTCTTGATAAATTTGAAGATTTGTATGGTTTAAAGGGTGGGGTTATCAGTGCTGTAGATCTGATTAGAGGTATTGGTAAAGGTGCTGGTATGGAGGTCATCATTGTTCCAGGTGCGACAGGAACAATACATACTAATTTCAAAGGAAAAGGTGAAGCAGCTGTTTTAGCCTTAAATAGTGGTTTGGACTATATGTACATACATCTAGAGGCGCCTGATGAATGTGGACATCAAGGTGATATCGAAGGTAAGGTTAGAGCTCTTGAACTAATAGATGAATTTATTATTAGTAAGCTAGTCAGCGATATAAAGGCTGACTATAGATTACTAGTTGTACCTGATCATAGAACGCCATTGAAAACAGGTAAACATGATTCTTTACCTGTACCATATATGCTTTATGATTCAAGAAAAGATTTAGGCATGGGTATTAGTTATAATGAAGAAGATGCATTAAAAGGCAACTATTTAGATACAGCAATTAAATTACATGACCTGCTTATTGAAAAAAAGGCTTAATAATGCTATATTTAATAGAATATACTACAGCATTTCAAAGAGGCATATAGAATGATTCCAATAAAAATAATCCTCAACACAGAAGGGGAAAACCATTTCTATAAAGGATTTCTAAATAAAGATAACCATGGAACAGAAATACAGTATCTAGATGAAAATATGGATACTGTAAACATTTTAATTACAGACTGTGATATCGAAATTAAAAGAAGCAACAGCATAATGAAATTCAATTTACAAAAGGATCACGAGTTCTCTTATTGTACAGAATATGGAAATCTGCTTTTCAAGTTAGTTACCAAATTCATGTTGATCGAGGAGAACTATTTTAAGATAGAATATTCACTATATGATGAATTCGATATACTGGCACATAAAAATTTAATATTGCTAGAATACATAAAGGAGTAAAATTTTGGGTATAATTATTGATTTGGAAAAAAAGATTAAAGAAAATTGGAGAAAAGGGATAGCTTTAGGACAAGATAAATCCCTATTGTTATTGTCCGAAATACCAAGTTTTACTTTAGAAGTTCCTAAGGATAAGAAAAATGGAGATTATGCAACTAATATTGCTATGGTAATTAGTAAGTCTGAAAAAAAGAATCCAAGAGAATTAGCTGGCATTCTAGTTGATTTATTTAAAGAAGTAGATGATTCTGAATATATCAGCAAGATTGAGATAGCCGGTCCAGGATTTATTAATATGTATCTTACAGAAAAGTACCTTGGTGAGATCATTAAGGAAGCAATTGATCAAAAAAACAACTATGGACATAATGAGGAATTAAAGGGTGAAAAAATCAATCTAGAATTTGTTAGTGCCAATCCAACTGGATTGTTACATATGGGCAATGCTAGAGGAGCAGCTATAGGTGATACTTTGGCTAATGTCTTTAAAGCACTTGGAGCTGAAGTTATTAAGGAATATTATATCAACGATGCAGGAAATCAAATAGAGAATTTCGGTCTGTCACTTGATGCTAGATTTAGAGAAGCTCTTGGTGAAAAAGGTGTTATTTTCCCAGAGAATGGTTATCATGGTGCAGATATTATGGTTACAGTTAAAGGTTACATAGAAAAAAATGGTACTGGCTTAATTAATGTTAGTTCTGAAGAAAGAATTGCTACATTGATTGAATATAGCTTGAGTGAGAAACTTGATCATATTAAGACATATCTTGGTAAGTTTGGTCTAGTGTACGATGTCTGGTATAGAGAAAGTACTATTCACAATAGTGGAGCCATCGAAGAAACTATGGACACTCTTAAAGAAAAAGGCTACCTTTATGAAAACGAGGGTGCCATATGGTTGAAAACTACTAGCATGGGTGAGGAAAAGGATGAGGTAATGATCAGAAACAATGGTCATCCAACCTACTTTGCTGCAGACATTGCTTATCATAAGAATAAATATGACAGAGGGTTTAATAGACTGATAAATATCTGGGGCGCAGATCATCATGGTCATGTGGCTAGAATGAAAAGAGCCATGGAGGCTATTGGTTATTCTGCTGATGGGCTTGAAGTAATTTTGATGCAATTGGTTCGTCTTTATAAGAATGGGGAAATTCTTCGTATGTCCAAGAGGACAGGGACTTATGTTACTTTAGAAGAGTTACTTGAAGAAGTTGGTAAGGATGCGGCAAGGTACTTCTTTGTTATGAGAAATCCTGATAGTCATTTAGATTTTGACATGGATTTAGCAAAAAGCGATTCAGCTGATAATCCAGTTTTCTATATTCAATATGCCTATGCAAGGATATCGAGTATTTTAAGACAAATTGGTGATGGTGAAATAGACAAGTACCTAGACGAAACAGAAATTGTACTTGGTCTTGATATAGAAAAGGAACTAGCACTTAAGATTGGTGAGTTGGAGAAGGTACTAATTGATGCCGGTGTAAGAAGAGAGCCATACAGGGTAGCAGCTTTCGCCTTGGAACTAGCAACTTTATTCCATCAATTCTATAGTAGTTGCAGAGTATTAAATGAAGAAGAGCATGTTAAGAAAAATAGATTGAAGCTAATTATAGCTACTAAATATACCTTGGAAAATGTACTGGGTATTCTAGGTGTAAGCGCACCTGAGAGAATGTAGGGGAGGTTAATAAATGACAAAATACATCTTTATAACTGGTGGAGTAGTATCATCACTTGGAAAAGGAATTGCTGCAGCATCACTTGGGAAACTACTAACAGCAAGAGGCTTAAGAGTTGCAATTCAAAAATTCGATCCATACATTAATATCGATCCTGGTACAATGAGTCCATATCAACATGGAGAAGTTTTCGTAACAGATGATGGTGCTGAAACAGATTTGGATGTTGGTCATTACGAAAGATTTACAAGTGTTCATCTTTCAAAAAACTCCAATGTAACAACCGGTAAAATTTACTGGAGTGTTCTGACAAAGGAAAGACAAGGAAAGTACCTTGGAAATACAGTTCAAGTAATTCCTCACATTACTAATGAAATAAAGGAAAGACTTGTATTAGTTGCCAAAGAAAGCAAAGAAAAAATTGATGTAGTTATCACTGAAATCGGTGGTACAGTTGGTGATATTGAATCATTACCATTCCTTGAAGCAATTCGTCAATTTAAGACAACTATTGGTAGAGATAATATTATGTATATACACTTAAGCTATATTCCTTACCTAAATTCAGCCAAAGAAGCTAAAACAAAACCAACGCAACATAGTGTTAAAGAGTTAAGAGGACTTGGTATTCAACCAGATATGATTCTTTGTCGTACTGCATATAGAATGACTAAGGAAATGACAGACAAGATTGCCTTGTTCTGTGACATAGAAAAAGCAGCTGTTATTCAGGTGCTGGATGCAAAAAATATTTATGAGGTTCCACTTAATCTTCGTAAAGAAGGTCTTGATGACTATGTAGTTAAAAGACTTGGACTTCCTGACACTGAACCAGATATGAAAGAGTGGATCGAACTTGTTGATAGAATCCATGGTCTAAAGGAAAAGGTTACTATAGCACTTGTAGGTAAGTATGTTAAATTGCAAGATGCCTACTTAAGTGTTATGGAGTCTTTGAATCATGCTGGTTTTGAACATAACTATAAGGTTGATATAAAATGGATAAATGCTGAGCATCTTCATGATAAGGATCCGGAAGAACTACTTAAGGGTGTTGATGGAATATTGATACCTGGAGGATTTGGTGAAAGAGGATTGGTAGGTAAAATTAGAGCGATAGAATATGCCAGAATAAACAAGATACCAATGTTTGGTATTTGTCTTGGTATGCATATGACAGTTATTGAGTTTGCTAGAAATATTTGTGGGATTTCTGATGCAGATAGTTCTGAGGTCAATATTGATTGTATGAATCCTGTTATAGACTTGTTACCTGATCAAAAGAACATTGAAGACAAAGGTGGAACTATGAGACTAGGTCTTTATCCATGTAAATTGATTCCTGGCACCTTGGCTTCTAAAGCTTATGGTGATGTGGATATGGTTATGGAAAGACATCGTCATAGATATGAATTTAATAACGATTATAGAGATGTATTAGAAAAGAATGGTCTAATAATTTCAGGTATTTCTCCTGATAATAATCTGGTAGAGATTGTTGAATTAAAAAATGACACTTGGTTTTTAGCATGCCAATTCCATCCAGAGTTTAAATCAAGACCAGGTAAGCCTCATCCTTTATTTAGAGACTTTGTAGGTGCAGCTGTCCAATACCTAAAGAATAAAGAGGTTAAATAATGTTTAAAAAGGAAGATCTTGAAGAAAAGAAGCTGATTGAACTATATGAAATAGCAAAGTCACTTATGATAACTTCATATTATACTTTTCGCAAGAAAGAATTGATATTTGAAATATTGAAGATACAGGCCAAGAAGGAAGCAGATACTTTAACAGATGAAAATAGACCACGAGCAGAGGGTGTTCTAGAGATTCTTCCTGATGGCTTTGGGTTTCTTCGAGCATTTAAGTATACTCAAGGATTGGATGATATATATGTTTCTCCTTCACAAATAAGACGATTTAGTTTATTAACAGGGGACAAAATATCAGGAATGTTACGTCCTCCAAAGGACAATGAGAGATATTATGCTTTATTAAGAGTTGAGTCTGTAAATGGATTTGATCCAGAGTTGTCTGCTAAAAGAATTCATTTTGATTCGTTAACACCAATTTATCCTACTGAAAGGATAAAATTGGAAAGCACTGAAGCTGCATTAAGAATGATTGATTTAGTTTCACCTATTGGTAAGGGTCAAAGAGGACTGATAGTAGCTCCGCCTAAAGTTGGCAAGACTACCTTAATTAAAATGATAGCTAATGCAATTACCAGAAATCATCCAGAAATTGAATTGATGATACTTCTAATTGATGAACGTCCTGAGGAGGTTACTGATATTGAAAGATCAGTTAATGCAGAGGTGATTGCTTCAACTTTTGATGAGCCTTCAGAAAATCATGTAAAGGTTACTGATATGGTTATGGAGAAAGCTAAGAGACAAGTTGAAATGAAGAAGGATGTTGTTATCCTTCTTGACAGTATTACTAGACTAGCAAGAGCTCAAAATCTTGTGACTCAGCCAAGTGGTAGGACTTTATCTGGTGGTGTTGATCCAGCTTCTTTATTTAAACCGAAGCGTGTATTTGGTGCTGCAAGAAATATTGAAGAAGGTGGAAGCTTAACTATTTTAGCTACTGCCCTTGTTGAAACTGGTAGCAGAATGGACGAAGTAATTTTTGAAGAATTCAAGGGTACAGGTAATATGGAACTTATTCTTGATAGAAGATTGGCAGATAATAGAATTTTCCCTGCCATTGATGTAGTGCGTTCTGGAACTAGAAAAGAAGAACTGCTTTTAAATGAGTCAGAGCGAGAATTTGTCTGGAATTTTAGAAAAGAGATAAATAATATGTCAAATATGGAAGCTACTCAAATGTTATTAGATGCAGTTTCTAAAACTAAAAATAATGAAGAGTTGATTAAAGCTTTTAAATTGATTGTAAAAAAATAGAAAAACACTTGTGTCTACAAGTGTTTTTTATTGGGAGTGTATTATGTCAAATGTGTATTACGAGGATAGTAGGTTAGTTGAAGATCTTCATCAGTGTTTGGTCGATGAAGCCAGAGTTCTACTTTCTCAGCAATTGGATATGTTGCCTACAAATATTAAGGAGGTCAAGGTAATCCATGGTTTTCATCAAGGTAGTGCTTTGATGGATATGCTGCAAAGGGATTTCAAGCATAAAAGAATAAGTAAAAAGTATAAAGGTTTGAATAAAGGTATTACTCTTTTTTACCTAAAGTAGTAATTTGTCGGAGAAACCTATCATCAAGTCTTGATAAGGTTTCTACTCCTCTTTTGATTAATTCTAGATCCTTGTTTCTAGTACCTTCTATTAATTGAGAGTAGCCGACTACAGTATCATTAAGATATTTGTTAAGTTGATCATCGAAAATTACCATTGAGCTTGATGGTTGAAGAGCTAAACCCTCTTTGGAAGTATTAACAATTTTCCCATAGGTTGTTATAAGTAGGTCTGGATTTTGATCTAGGTTTATATTTTCAATTTCTAATGAGTAGCCACGTAATTGACTGATTGTTGATTTTACTTTTGCTACGTATTGTTGTTCATCGCTATCCATAAATAGGATGGAAAAAAGAATTATTCCTATCAATGAGAGGGCGACGAGTATTTTTTTACTTTTGTGTATAAAATTTATGTGCATGATTACCTCCGAGTTAGGATAATTATTACATATTTACATTTATCTTGCAATTATTTTAAGGAGTATTTTTATGGCTGTTAAAAAATTTTATGGTGTTAAATTTGGTGATGGTAGTTCTGAGATTTTTACTGACTGGTCTATTTGTAAGGATAGAATCAAAGGTGAAAAGGGAGTTAGCTATAAAGGCTTTTCCACTAAAGAGGAAGCCTTGGCTTTCGTGAGCACAGAGAATGGGGTTGTTAAGCAAAAGTCTAAGGTAGCTAAGAATAATCCCCAAATTACTCAGTTTAATACTGATATTGCTATTTATGTTGATGGTAGTTATAGGGATGATGTCTATAGTTATGGTTTTGTGGTAGTTGATATAGCAAAGGATGTTGCAATACATGAACAGTGTGGTCGGGGTACTGATGTAGAAGCTGCTAGGTTGAGAAACGTAGCTGGGGAGATGAAGGGTGCCATGGAGGCTATGGTTTATTGTTTAAATAGTGGTATTAAGGAAGCTACTATTTGTTATGATTATTTAGGTATTGAAATGTGGGCACTTGGACTATGGAAGAGAAACAATATTTTCACTAAAGGTTATTATGATTTTTATCAGTGTCGTAAAGCGAGATTGACAGTTCATTTTATGAAAATTAAGGGTCATTCAGGGGACAAATGGAACGAACGAGCTGATATCCTAGCCAAGGAGGGTTTGGAAGAGTCCTAATACCTTGCTTTAGAAATATAGATATTATATAATTAAGAAATGGGAACTGGATATACAGTTGGAGGTAAATATGATTATAAAAGATAAAGACAAATCAAAGGAAATGAATTTTGAAGAAACTATTCTAACAAAAGAAGGTTATGAAAAGTTAAAGGAAGAATTAGAGTATTTAAAAAATGATAGTAGAGAAGAAATTGCTGAGAGAATTAAAGTAGCTATTAGCTTTGGCGACTTAAGTGAAAATTCTGAGTATGAGGATGCTAAAAGAGAGCAGTCATATTTGGAAGGTAAGATTGCTGATTTGGAAAAGAAGTTGCTTCATGTAAAGATAATTGAAGAAGAAATTGATTCTAAGAAGGTTAAACTTGGTTCTAAGGTTAAGGTTCAAAACCTTGAGACTTCTGATGAGGTTATTTTCACTATAGTTGGTTCTATGGAGTTTGACCCTGATAATTTGAAGATTTCAAATGTGTCTCCTGTTGGTAAGGCTATTCTAGATAAAAAGGTGGGTTCAACTGTTAAGGTGAGATTACCAATAGGTAGCATACAGTATAAGATTATTGAAATAATGCAATAGTTTAGGAGAATAAATGGAAACTGAATTAACTGAATTATTACAAATAAGAAGAGATAAGATCGATGCTCTAAGAGATAAGGGCATCGAACCTTTTAGTGGTCGTTTTGAGAGGACTGCTTTTTCAAATGAAATCAAGGATGACTTTGAAAATTTTGAAGGTAAGGCTGTTATAATAGCTGGTAGAATAATGGCTCGTAGGGAGCATGGTAAGACTGCTTTTGTTAATGTTGCAGATATGTATGGTTCTATTCAAGTTTATGTAAGACAGGATAAACTTGGTGAGGAGCCTTTTGATAATTTTATCGCCCTTTATGATATTGGTGATATTATTGGTGTCGAGGGTGAGGTTTTCAAAACTCAAAAGGGTGAAATCTCTATTAAGAGCACATCAATCACAATGTTGACTAAGGGTCTGTTGCCATTGCCAGAGAAATATCATGGCTTGAAGGATGTTGAGTTAAGATACAGACAAAGATATGTTGATTTAATTATGAATCCTGAAGTTAAGGATACTTTTATAACTAGGAGTAGGATTATAAAGGAAATGAGGAATTTTCTTGATAATCAAGATTTTCTTGAGGTAGAGACTCCTGTTTTGCATCCCTTAGCTGGTGGTGCATCTGCTAGACCGTTTATAACTCATCATAATACTTTGGATATGACTCTTTATATGCGTATTGCCTTGGAGCTTCATTTGAAGCGTTTGTTGGTTGGTGGTATTGAGCGAGTTTATGAGATTGGTAGAGTGTTTAGAAATGAGGGTATGTCTGTAAGACATAATCCTGAGTTTACACTACTAGAACTTTATCAAGCGTATGGTGATTTGTCTGATATGATGAGTATCGCAGAGAATATGATAGGTGAGGTTGCTACTAAGGTTCTTGGTACAACTAAGGTTACTTATCAAGAGACTGAGATTGATTTTAAGCCACCTTGGAATAGGATTTCTATGGTTGAGGCTGTTAAGAAGTATTCTGGAGTTGATTTTTCAGAACTTAAAGATGATGTTGAGGCTAGGAAGGTTTGCGAAGGCAAAGTTTCTACACCTGCTAATATTAGTAAGGGTGAGTTGTTGAATGAGATGTTTGAGGCTTTCGTTGAGGAGCATTTGATTCAGCCGACTTTTGTTTATGATTATCCTATTGAGATTTCTCCTCTTGCTAAGAGGAAAGAGGATGATAATATGTTTACGTATCGTTATGAGGCTTTTGTTTTTGGTAGGGAGTTAATAAATGCTTTTAGTGAGTTGAATGATCCTATTGACCAAAAGGAGAGATTCTTGAAGCAAGTGGAGCGTAAGGAGTCTGGTGATGATGAGGCTCAGCCTTATGATGAGGATTTTATTACTGCGTTGGAGTATGGTATGCCTCCTGCTGGTGGTCTTGGTATTGGTATTGATAGGTTGGTTATGTTTTTAACTGATTCTCCATCAATTAGGGATGTAATTTTGTATCCTACAATGAGAGATAAGAAGTAGTTTTTAGATGTTTTAATGTTAAAATGAGGGGTCTAACTCCTCATTTTTTTTGTATATTTTAAGGAGTTATCAGAATGAGTATGAAGCTAATGTTTAGGTATCTGATTTTTGTGGTTGGTCTTTTGTTTAGTGGTGTTGGTATTGCCATTACTATTAAGTCGAATATTGGTTCGACACCTATGTCTATTGCTCCTTTGGTTTTGTCTAATGTTTTTCCTGTTAGTTTTGGTATGATGAATTTTATTTGGAGTTTATCTTTTGTTTTCGGGCAGATGATTCTTCTTGGTAAGGGTTTTACCAAGGATCAGTATTTTCAGTTTTTGGTTTGTCCTTTGTTTGGTTTTTTTATTGATTTTGGTTTGTTTATTTTTAAGGATTATATTCCTTATTTTTATATGGAGAAGCTTTTGGTTCTTTTGATAGGATGTATTTTGTTGGCACTTGGCATTTATATGCAGGTTTTGGCTAAGGTTATCTTTAATCCTGGTGAGGGGATTGTTAGGGCTATTGCTTATAGGGCTAAGATTAAGTTTGGTGATGCAAAGATTTATTTTGATATAGGGGTTTTGACTATTGGGGTTGTTCTTTCCATTATCCTTTTGGGTAGAGTTGTTGGTGTTGGTGAGGGTACTTTGATTATTGCTTTAGGTACTGGATCCATAGTTAAGGTGTTTAAGTGGTTGTTTGAGCATTTGGATTTGGAGCGGTTGTATGAGAGTTGATTATTCTTGTTAATTAAGAGTTGAATTGATAGTAATTTTGTGAGCCTTGTTCAATTATATTTGAGCAAGGCTTTGTTGTTTGTAAATATATATTGCCAAATTAAAATGGAGGTGATACAATATAATCAATAATAAATTGATTTAATATATATTTCTTTAAAATTCTTCTTAAATAATTAACATGATAAACTTTAAAATGGAGGAATAAAAATGAAAAAAGTTTTTACTACTTTACTATTAGTTGGATTTCTATTTTTTGTGCAATCAACTATGGTTTTTGCATCAAATCCAGATGGTTATATTTGCAATCATGGTTATCATACATTTGGTGATCATGTAATGACAGGTGGTGTAGGTAATTATGGAGTTAATAGAAGATACTTTTGGATGACAGGTTTTGATTCTAATTTTAATGGTTATGTGAGGAATGCAGTTTCTGAATGGGTTAATACTAGTCCTGGATATCCTAATATAACAACTTCGATATCTATCCGAGAGACAACTAATCGTTCTTCTGCAATGTTTGAGTTTTGGAATTCGGTACTTCCAACTGGAGTGTTAGGACAAACTAAATTTTATGTATATAATACAGAAATAACTTTGACACCTGCAGGTGAATTGCCGCAAAATTATGGTTGGACAAAAATGCTTATATCTTCTCAAAATTTATATTATTATGGCATATCTGCTTCTCAGTGTAAGGCTACTATATCACATGAACTAGGACATGGAATGGGTTTATCTCACCAAAATAACAATATATACAGTATAATGTGTCAAGCAAGTTATAATAGAATTGCATCCAGAGGATCAGCTATTGACTGTATTACTATAAATCATTTATATAATTAGGAGGTATTTTAAATGAAAAAGTTAGTATCAATATTATTTTTATTAGTAGCTTTGGTTGTGATATTTGAAGGTTGTAGTAATGTAGGTAATAATAGAGAGCAAAAGAATTCAAGAGATCTTACAGTTTCTATAGAAAATGAATATAAAGGACCAAGTGAAAACAATAAATTGATGAAAGTGGATTCAGTTACAGATTCTAAATATGGGCCTGATTTAAATGTTATATTTAATGATTCTGATGAGATTATTCGTGGGATTGTTAAAAATATCTCTTATACAAGTTTTACGGGTTCGGCATGGACTAAAGCAGATATTTTAGTTACAGAATCCTATAAGGGTGAAGTGAAAAAAGGCGACATTGTTACAATATTCATGTTTGGTGGTTATATAAAATTACAAGATTATATCAAATTCTTTGATGATAGATTTAGATTTAAAGATTTGTCCGATTCTGACATTAATAATATTGTGCTGAAAGAAATGGATAATGGGATGCCATTTTTATCTGAAGGTGAAGAACTTATATTTCCATTAATAACGCCTGCACCTCATATGCCTTTACCTAAAGGTAGCTTCGAAAGAATGTCAGCAGCAGGTATTTTGGACAAGACTAAAGATGGTAACTATATCCAAAACTATTATGAAGAAGGCAAAAAGTATATTTACAGCCATTCTGATGATGAATTTATGTCTAAGATTAAAAATTAGTAGAATAAAACCTAATCAGTAAATTCATAGATAGGGAAAGACGCGAGACTTATTGCCGTCTTTCCCTATTTTTTCACTCCGATTTGTAGTAAAATGATGTTATGTCATAAATTTCCTAAAGGAGGCAAAATGAGCTATTTAGCCCTATATAGAAAACATAGGCCTGTTAATTTTGCAGCCCTTGTAGGACAAGACCACGTAGTAAGAACACTAAAGAATGCCCTCTCCAAAAATATGGTATCACATGCATACCTACTATCAGGAGTAAGAGGCACAGGAAAAACCAGCACAGCAAAGCTACTAGCCAAAGCCCTAAACTGCCTTGATCTAGTAGATGGAGAACCATGCAATAAATGCATGAACTGCCTAAAAATTAACGAAGGCAACTTCATGGACATAATAGAAATAGACGCAGCCTCCAATAGAGGCATAGATGAAATAAGAGATCTAAGAGAAAAAATAAAATTCATGCCAGTAGAAGGCAAAACCAAAGTCTACATCATAGACGAGGTACACATGCTAACAGGAGAAGCCTTCAACGCACTCCTGAAAACCCTGGAAGAACCACCAGGACACATAGTATTTATTCTAGCAACAACAGAACCACATAAAATACCACTAACAATACTATCAAGATGCCAAAAATTCGACTTCCATAAAATCCCAAGTGATATATTAATCGAAAGATTACGCTTCATCGCGGCTGATTGTAATGGAAGAATAACTGAAGAAGCACTAACCTTGATAGCCAAACTAGCAGGAGGCGGACTAAGAGACGCCATAAGCCTACTGGACCAATGCCTTACTTCATACGATAACGAAGTGACAGTTGAAGACGTAAGCCAAATAGCAGGAATAGTCGAAGATAAAAAAATAATTGAACTTTTCCAACAAATAGCTGATAAAAATGTTACCGAAATAATGAACCTCTATGAAGAACTAAAAGGTGGAGGCAAAAGTATAGGACAACTACTTTTCAATATTGTTGAAGGGTTAAGAAATATTTTAATTATAAAATCAATTCAAAAACCAGAACAATTTATTATTGCTGGTGAAGAAATGATTAGAGATTTAAAAAAGGTTGGAGATAGATTTACTAAAGAAGAAATACTAAATTGGATATACAAACTAGGTGAACTTGAATCAAAAATGAAATATAGCAATCATCCAGATATACTACTTGAAGTAGAATTACTAAAAGGTAGTACTGGAAATCCTGTAACACCAACTATAACAACAGAACAGAAATCAACAAATACAAAAAAAGAAAATACAATTATAGAAACACCCCCAATGGACGAAGACGTGAAACCGGAAACAGGTGTTAAACTAGACGGAGAAAAACTCTGGCACAGGCTGATGGTAATTATTGGCGAGAAAAATAAAAGTCTCGAAGCCTACTATAAAGGTTCAGTAGGACATGTTTTCATGGACAATATCTTAACTATATATTTTGATGAAAATAAATCAAAATTCCATAAAGACAGAGTCGAACTTCCAGAAAACATAGAACTAGCTGAGGTTATCTTAAGGAAGCTGGCTGGTAGAAAAATAAAGATACTAGTGGAATTTACCAATGAAATAGAAGAAACAAAAGAAAAGAACTCGGAAGATAAAATAACGGAAATATTTGGAAACAATATTAAATATATTAACTAATAAGGGAGGCTTTATATGAAAATAGGTGCAATAGTCCTGGCTGCAGGAAAGGGTACAAGAATGAATTCCAAGTATCCAAAAGTTTTGCATAAAATTTTAAATAAGCCAATTTTAGGCTATGTTACAGACGCTGTTAAGGAACTAACAGATAAAAAACCAATAGTTGTAATAGGACATGGGGGAGAATATATACAAGAATACTTTGAAGACACCTATTTATACAGAACCCAAGATCAACAACTAGGCACTGGAGACGCTGTTAAAGCAGGGATGGATGCACTAGAAGATGAAGAAGCGGTCTTAGTACTCTGTGGCGATGCTCCAATGATAACAGCAGAAACCTTAAGAACAATGATAGAACAATATATTAAAGATGAAGCTAAAGCTGTTGTGTTGTCAGCAGACATAGAAGATAGCAAAGGCTATGGTCGAATAATTAGAATTAATGATGGACCATTCGAAAGAATAGTCGAAGAAAAAGATGCCACTGAAATAGAAAAACTAATCAAAGAAGTAAACTCAGGCACCTATATCTTTGATAGAGTATTATTAGAGGAAGCCTTGAATGGATTAACTAACAATAACTCACAAGGAGAATACTACTTAACAGATGTATTAGAAATGTTCAAGAAACAAGGACAAAGAGTTGAGGTCTGCAAGGCGAATGATAACAAAGTAATACTAGGAATTAACAATAGAGTGCAACTTGAAGAAGCTACACTTCTAATAAAAAGAAGAATCAATGAAAAACATATGATGGCTGGAGTTACTTTTGAAGATTCAGCCTCAACCTATATTAGCAGCGATGTTATTTTTGGTGAAGACGTAGTAATAGGACCAAATGTAAGTATAACTGGAAATACCACAATCGGAGATGATGTAGTAATTGGACCAAATTCCATAATAAAAGACAGTAAGATTGGAAAAGGAACAACAATCCTATCATCAATAATTTTAAACAGCGAACTGGGTGAAAATTGTATTATAGGACCTTTCGCATACTTACGACCTGACAATGTACTAGGTGACAAAGTAAAGGTTGGCGATTTTGTTGAACTTAAAAAAACTAAAGTTGGCGATGGTTCTAAAATCCCACATCATAGCTACATTGGAGATGCATTAGTGGGTGAAAAAGTTAATATCGGTGCAGGAACAATTACCTGCAATTATGACGGAGAACATAAATACCAAACAATCATAGAAGATGGAGCATTTATTGGCAGTAATTCAAACTTGGTAGCCCCAGTCACCATAGGGAAGGAAGCCTATGTGGGAGCAGGATCAACAATTACCAAGGATGTTCCTAAAAGAGCTTTAGCTATTGGGCGAAGCAAACAAATTAATAAAGACAATTGGAAAAAGAAAAATTAGGAGGACTATTATGGAAAGAGACGGCAGTTTAAAAATATTCACAGGCAACGCTAATCCTGAGTTATCCAAAGAAATAGCTCAAATACTAGGCGTTCCAGTAATAGATTCAGTAGTAACCCAGTTTAGTGACGGTGAAACACAACTTCAAATAAATGAAAGTGTAAGGGGAGCCGACGTTTTCATAATTCAGCCTACCTCACAACCAGTCAATGAATACCTTATGGAGTTGTTAATAATTATAGATGCAGTCAGAAGAGCATCAGCAAGAAGAATAACAGCTGTTATCCCTTACTATGGTTATGCCAGACAAGAACGAAAATCCAAAGCAAGAGACCCTATCACAGCTAAACTAGTAGCCAATCTAATAGTTGCAGCTGGTGCAAGAAGAGTCGTTTCCATGGACTTGCATGCTAATGCTATCCAAGGCTTTTTCGATATACCATTCGACCATTTACCTGGAGCTCCAATATTAGCAGAATACTATAAAAAATTAAAATTAAGTAACATCTGTGTAGTATCTCCTGACCTTGGTGGAGTTACAAGAGCAAGGGATTTGGCCAATAGGATTGGCGCCGAATTTGCAATTATCGAAAAAAGAAGACCTAAAGCTAACGTTTCAGAGGTACTTAATGTACTTGGAGATGTTAATGGTATGGACTGTATATTAGTTGACGATATGATTGATACTGCAGGAACAATAACAAAAGGTGCAGAACTACTTAAAAAATTTGGAGCCAAGACTGTAAGAGCTTGTTGTACACATGCTGTACTATCAGGACCAGCAATAGAAAGAATCCAAGCTTCTTCACTAAAAGAGGTTGTTGTAACAAATACAATTAGACTACCAGAAGAAAAGAAAATCGATAAAATAAAGATCCTGTCTGTGGCCCAATTCCTTTCAAAGGCTATCTTGAACATTCATGCCGATGAAAGTGTCAGCAGACTTATTAAATAGAACATATAATAAAAAAATATATATATGAACAATACCATCAAGAATCCCCATCTTTTCAAGATGAGGATTCTTGAGCTATGAAAAAGGAGTAAACATGAAATTAATAGTAGGACTAGGCAACATAGGCAAGGAATACCAGGCAACTAGACACAACATTGGCTTTATGTTCCTAGAGCATTTAAAAGAAGACTGGAATCTGGAGTTTAAAGAAGAAAAAGCCTTTAAAGGTCATGTTGCAAGTAAAGTAATAGATGGAACAAAAACCTACTTCTTAATGCCGACAACATATATGAACCTAAGCGGTGAATCAGTACAAGCATTAAGTAGCTACTATAAGATAGAAGTAGAAGATATCCTGGTAATATATGACGATATGGATTTACCTGTAGGAGAAAGCAAATACAAGAAAAAAGGATCTTCAGGTGGACAAAATGGCATGGGAGACATAATCCAAAAACTAGGAACAGATAAAATCAGCAGACTTAAAATTGGTATAGGCAAAGGTAAGGGACACTTACGTGGTAAAGATTATGTGTTAAGTAAATTTGATACTGAAGAAGCATTACTGGTTAAAGAAGAAATAAAAAAGCATGAAGAAGGCATTCGAATTTTCATAAAATCAGGCATTGAAAAAACCATGAATGAAATGAACAGGAAAAAAGATGAACAAAAAGAACAAGATAATCAAGGAAATAATTGAAAAAGGCAATATCTACAAGGATATCGAAAAAGGACTAGAACGGGGAGATAAAAGCATCGGAGTTACAGGTCTTGCCGTTGGAGATGAAGTCTTTTTCTATCAAGGATTACAAAAGATTCTTGATAAACCACTATTTATAATAAAGGAACAACAAGAGGCCGAAAGCCTCTTTTTTCTAATGAAAGAATGGCTGGGAGACAAAGTTCAACTATTACCTAAAAGAAATATTCTACCCTATAGAACAATACTAAAAGGTAGAGAGTTAAAAAATAATAGAATAAAAATATTAAAGAATCTTTTAGAGGGTAATATAGATATACTTATTCTAAGTGAAGAATCTCTAATAGAAAAATACATACCAGTAGAAGAATTTAAGAAAAATACCTTAATACTTAAAAAAGATATGACTATTGATAGAAGTAGATTAATTGAGAGCTTAGTAAAAATTGGCTTTCAAAAAGAACCTGTTCTTGAACTAAAGGGTCAATTTACAGTTAGAGGAGATATTGTAGACATATATCCGGTTACTGAAGAAAACCCTGTAAGACTCGACTTCTTTGATGATCAACTAGAAAAAATAAAGGAATTTGACATCGAGAATCAAAGAACTATAAGAGAAATTGAAGTAATTAAGCTATACCCTACATCTGATCTTTTACCTCCAGAAAACCTTGCTAAAGTTGTTGAAAAACTCTTGCCAGAAGCTTCTGATATCATTCGTGATGAGCTTGCTTTAATGAAAGCTGGACTTTTCAAGGAAGAAAATGAAAGATTCTTCCCTGCATTTTATAATGAACTAAACACTATTTTATCCTATTGTAATAAAAAACCACAAATAGTAATTAATAATTTTAGTGACCTAAAAGTAAGAGGAGATATTTACTATGCCTCACTTATTGAGGATTATACTATTGGTGAAAAGGATGGTTTAATACATCCAATCCAAAAAGAAGGCTATATTAACATGGATCCTATAGATTTATTTATAGGAGAAAATTTGATTCATACTGCACTTTTCGATAGCTTTGAGTCAAGTTATAATAGTAACTACCATTATGAAAAAAAACAAATAATATCTTTCCAAAGTGACTTGGATAAATTTATAGCAGAAGTACTAAAGTTATTGTCAGAAAATGTAAAGATATATCTATTTTCTAGTAGCAAGGAAAAATCAAAGAGTTTAGAAGGATTTTTTGAAGAACGAAATCTTGTTGATAGTAGAATAAGTTTTCTTGAAGGCTATTTAGAAGAAAGCTTTATCCTTTATGAGCAAAGAATAGCACTTATTGGTGAAAAAACAATCTTTGGACATAGTAAGAAAACCGGAGATAAGAAAAGAAGAAAGAAATTAAATCCCTTTATTGATAT
The DNA here is from genome assembly GCA_009773805.1 of Fusobacteriota bacterium. Taxonomy (GTDB): domain Bacteria; phylum Bacillota; class TC1; order TC1; family TC1; genus WTXA01. The sequence goes on along the minus strand of WTXA01000002.1, from coordinate 418,593 downwards.
TAAAGAAGGAGATTATGTAGTACATGACGAGTATGGTATAGCTCACTACAAAGGCATTGAGCAAAAAGAAATACTTGGACATGTTAAAGACTATCTAGTATTACAGTTCCATGGTACTGGCAGATTATTCTTGCCTGTTGAAAAAATGGATGTAATTGAAAAATATATCGGTGCGGAGGGACACAAACCTAGGTTATCAAATCTTAGTAACAATGAGTGGAGAAAAACTAAGGAAAAAGTAAGGATATCAGTTAGTGATATTGCTAAGGATCTACTTCAACTATATAGTCAAAGAAAACAAGCCAAGGGCTTTGCTTTTTCTAAGGATGTTGAAGAACATAGAGACTTTGCCGATAGGTTCCCCTACATTGAAACAGTAGATCAGGATAAAGCGATAGAAGATGTAAGAAAAGATATGGAAAAAACTATGTCTATGGATAGAGTTATCATTGGGGATGTGGGCTATGGTAAAACAGAAGTTGCTTTAAGAGCTGCTTTCAAGGCTGTAATGGATGGTAAACAGGTAGCCCTTTTATCACCTACGACTGTTCTTTCACAACAGCATTATAGGACTTTTATTGAAAGATTCCAGGATTTACCTTTTAATATTGGTATTATGAATAGATTTGTCCACAAGAATCAACAAAAAAAAGTTTTAGAGGGACTAGCAGATGGTCAAATTGATATTCTTATCGGGACCCATAGAATTTTATCTAATGATATTCTATTTAAGGATTTAGGATTGCTGGTAATCGATGAAGAACAAAAATTCGGAGTAGTTCATAAGGAAAAAATCAAGAATTTAAAAAACAATATAGATTGTTTAGTGCTTTCAGCCACACCAATACCAAGAACTTTACATATGGCCTTGGCTGGTGCTAGGGATTTAAGTGTCATAGAGACTGCACCTAAGGAAAGATACCCTGTTCAAACTTATGTTCTTGAACATGATGACCTTATCGTTAGAAACAGTATACTTAAGGAGTTAAAAAGAGAAGGACAAGTATTCTATGTGTATAATAAAGTTCAGAGTATTGAATCTAAAAAGAGAAAACTTGAAGAATTGGTGCCTGAAGCAACAATTGGTATTGCCCATGGTCAAATGAATGAAAAGACCCTGGAATCCAGGATGATGGGTTTCATGGAGGGTCATATTGATATTTTGTTATGTACAACTTTAATAGAAAATGGTTTGAATATAAGGAATGCTAATACACTTATCGTTGATGAAGCTGATAATCTTGGTCTAGCCCAAATATATCAACTTAAAGGAAGAGTTGGGAGAAGTAATAGGGTTGCCTATGCCTATTTCATGTTTGATAAACATAAAATTTTAAGTGAAACAGCTCAAAGGAGGCTAAAGGCAGTAAAAGAATTGACAGAACTTGGATCTGGGTTCAAGATTGCAATGTTAGATCTTGAAATTAGAGGGGCTGGTAATCTGCTAGGAAAAGAACAACATGGGCATATGGTTTCTGTTGGTTTTGACTTGTATTGCAAAATATTAGAGGATGAGGTTAATAGACTAGCTGATTCACAAGTTGAGGAAGAAGCTTTAGTTGAACTTGATCTTAATATTGATGGGCATTTACCAAGTAACTATATAGGTGATGATATAGTCAAGGTGGAGATTTATAAAAAGATTGCAGATGTTACTGTACGTGAAGAACTATTAGGCTTGATTGATGAGGTTACTGATAGATTTGGTCCTATCCCAACTGTAGCTGAGAATTTGTTTCTTATGTCTAATATAAGGATTTTGGCTCATGATGCTTTTGTGACTAAAATCAAAAAGGATGGTATGAATTATATCATTTATTTAAAACCTGGGAAATATAACCTGGATCAATTACAGAAAATAAGACAGAAGTTTAAGGGTAAGGTTAGGTTCAGTGAGGATTCAATAGTATTTATTGGTGAGAGCAAGTTGTATCTGTTAGAGCATTTTTTAAAAGAGTTGAAGTAATTTTCACATGTTTGTCACATTAAAATCAGTAAATATATATTTGTTTGTAGTAAAGTTAGGATTATGATATTATTTAATTCATATAGAAAATTCATGGAGGTAGAGATTTGAAGTTACTTAAAATGTTAGCAGTCTTAATGATTGGTGCCTTATTAGGTGGAATTATATTGACAGGTTGCGAAAACAAGGGAACTGTAATAGCTTTAGTAAATGGAGACAAAATCTACGAAAAAGAACTTAATAGTATGTTGACTGGTCTTTATGGTAAAGATGCTAAAGCAACAGAAGCAGAAAAAGAAAGTATTTTTGAAAGTTTAATTACAAGTAAGTTGATTGAACAAGAAGCAAAGAAACGTAAACTAGAGATTTCTAAAGATGATATAGATGCATATATGCAAGAGGTTATCAAAGCAAACGGAGTTGAAAGTAAAGAAGCGTTTTATGAACAATTGAAAACTACTTATGGCTACAACAAGAATTTTGTTGATGGTTTAATAAGAAGTTCAATGGAAGAGAAAGCTTTGTACGATGATATCATTGCTAAGGATGTCAAAGTGGATGAGGCTGTTATCAAAAAAGCATATGATGAAAATCCTTCCAAGTATAAGATGGTTGAAGTGAGTCATATTCTTATATCATTAGAAAAGTCAGAAAATGAAGCTGCTGCTTTGACAAAGGCTAAGGCTTTAGTGGCTAGACTTACAACTGGTGAGGACTTTGCAGCTATGGCTAAGGCTAATAGTGATGATACTGGTAGTGCTGTAGGAGGTGGTGTGATATCCGGCTATTTTGGAGCTGACAATACTACTTATGTTCAAGAATTTGTGGCAGCATCTGTCAAACTAAATGCAGGTGAGTATACATTAGAGCCTGTGCTTTCTCAGTTTGGTTATCATATTATAAAAGCTGATAATGTTAAATCAAGTTATGAAGATGTAAAGAATTATGTGACAGAAATTATTTATGGTCCTATTAGAGAAGAAGCTTTCGTCAATTTTATTGATAAATTGAAAAAAGATGGTAAGATTGATAGGAAGATGAAGTTTGATCTAGAAAAAGACGAAGAAACTGTTGAACCAGTTAAAATTCAATAAAAATAAATATGGTTTAATAACTTGCAATGCATATACTATTTGTGTAGAATATAGCATATAAGGATTAAACACCTATTTCGAGGAGGGAATATAATGAACAAAGGCGAATTAGTTAGCAGCGTTGCTGCAAGTGCAGGATTATCTAAAAAGGATGCTGAAAAAGCAGTAGCGGCAGTTTTTGATTCCATTACTGAAACATTAGCAAAAGGGGAAAAAGTTCAATTAGTTGGATTTGGAACCTTCGAAGTAAGAAGCAGAGCCGCAAGAACAGGACATAACCCAAAAACAAATGAATCAATAAAAATTCCAGCTTCACAAGTACCAGCATTTAAAGCCGGAAAAGCTTTAAAGGATACAGTTAAGAAATAGTATGAAAAGACCGGAATTAACCGGTCTTTTTTTATGATATTATATGAGAATAGATAAGTATTTAAAAATCACAAGACTAGTCAAGAGAAGAAGCGTTGGCAAGGAGCTTTGTGATAATCATAAGATTGTTGTTAATGATAAATTTGTTAAGGGTAGTTATGAGGTTAAAGTAGAAGATGTCATCCAAATCTTATTTGGTAGCAGAAAAACTATTGTTAAGGTTACTGATATTAGAGAAGTTGTTAAAAAAGAAGATGTAGGCAGCCTTTATGATTTATTGGGTGTTGAGAGAATAGGTGATGATTAGTGAAAGTTGATTTTCATATTCATGTTACTCCTGATGATTTGATCAGGGACTATAAGTCGATTTATGACAAGGAAGCTTATTGGGCTTTGTTGGCAGATAGTCCTTTAAACAAGTTCGCTAATGGGGAAGCTGTAATTACCGATTTGGATAAAAGTGGCTTTGATGTTGGAGTTGTAACTGGTTTTTCTTTTAGGGATATAGGCTTATGTAGATATGTTAATGACTATACTATTGAACTTGTTAAAAAGTATCCTGATAGAATTGTTGGGTTTATGGCTATTTCACCTAAGGAAAAAGGTTTTGAAACTGAGTTTAATAGGTGTATTGAAGCTGGTTTATCTGGAGTTGGGGAGATGTTCTTGTCTGGTCAAGGTATAGATCCTCATAAGAAGGAAGATTTGGCTGGTCTAATGGGTCTTGCCAAAGAAGCTGATGTACCTGTTGTTATTCATAGTAATGAGCCTGTAGGGCATGATTATGTAGGTAAGGTTGAAGTTACTCCTAAGGAGATCTGTATGATTGCTCAAGATTTTCCTGAAAATAAATTGGTTTTTGCTCATTTTGGTGGAGGTTTGCCTTTTTATGAGTTGATGAAGGAGTTAGGTTCTAGTTTGTCTAATGTTTATTATGACACCGCTGCTGGTATTTATTTGTATAAACCAGAGGTATTTAGGGTATTTAGAGAGATTTGTATTTTACATAAGGTATTGTTTGGTAGTGATTTTCCTTTGCTGTCAATTGGGAGGTATAAGGCATATTTTGAGAAAAGTGGACTGTCTGATGATGAATTGGGACTTGTTCTTGGTAAGAATGCTTGTAGATTGTTGAATTTATAGGGTTTTTTTCATATAATATGTTTATAGTGCCTGGAGGTATAGTTTTGAAAATTGATTTAAAGAAGAGGAGAGTTCACTCATTACCTGTGGTTAAGCAAGTAAAAAAGGTTAAAGGTCGGTTTGGGTTTTCTTTGCTTAACTTTTTAGTTATGTCTGCTTTGTTTATTAGTGTAGGCTTTTTTGTATTCAATATTGGCAAGAGTATTTTGGATAGTGTGGAGTTGTATTATAATAACCGTGAACTTGAAGCTAGGATAAATGACTTGTACTATGAAAAGGAAGTGCTGCTTGAGGCACAGGAGAATTTACTTAGTGACGCAGAAATAGAGCTTATGGCTAAAGATAAGTTGGGTTTAATAAAACCTGGAGAAGTTGTTTATATTTTAGAGAATATTAATTGATTATGGGAGGACAGATGGATTTTAGCAAGGATCAGATTGTTGAAGGTGTAATTTCAGGAATTACTACTTTCGGAGCATTTGTGAAAATTAATAATGAGGTTACTGGTTTAGTTCATATTTCTGAGGTTTCATCGGATTTCGTTAAGGATATTAAAGATATCTATAAAATTGGTGATGCTGTTAAGGTTAAGGTATTAAAAGTTGAAGATAATGGTAAATTGGTTTTATCCATCAAGAAAGCACAGGAAAATGCTGGTAATCAAGCTAAGTCTGCACCTTTCACTCCTTTTAAGAAAAGGGTTCAAGAGTCAGTCAAACCGGAGAACTTTGAGGATAAGTTAGCTAAGTTTTTGAAAGAAAGTGAAGAAATTCAACTAGATGCAAGAAGAAGTCAGGATTTATCAAGAAAAAAGAAGAAGAAAAACTAAAACCCTTGACAAAAGGGTTTTCTTTTATGTAAAATAGGTAGGTAGTATTTGGCGATGTAGCTCAGGTGGTTAGAGCGCACGGCTCATACCCGTGAGGTCGCTGGTTCGATCCCAGCCGTCGCTACCAATATTCAACAACCCTCAGTGTTATTGACGCCGAGGGTTTTTTCATTCTTTTAAGATAATAAAAATTATGATATAATTTATTCAAATATATAAAAAATGGCGATGGAGTTCGCCAAAAACGCTTTATAAAGCTGATGACTCCTACATGCTGCAGCAATACTGCTCCGTGTAGGAGTGTTTTTTATTAAAGAGAAGGATGGTGATTATATGACTACAAGTCTAGCAATAATACTAATATTTGGATTAGCTGCCAATGCAATATTTAAAAAAATAGGCCTACCAGGACTACTTGGGATGCTCCTACTTGGAATAGTATTAGGCCCCTATGTATTGAACTGGCTTGATGGTGACCTTTTAAGAATATCAGGAGACTTAAGAAAAATTGCATTAATTATCATACTTTTAAGAGCAGGCCTTGGTATTAGTAAGTCACAACTTGCTAAAGTAGGAGCTACAGCAATTAAAATGAGTTGTATACCAGGTATTCTAGAAGGCTTGACCATAGCTTTAGTATCTATGTGGCTTTTTGATTTTTCTTTTATAGAAGGTGGTATCCTAGGATTTACCCTAGCTGCAGTATCCCCTGCCGTCGTAGTACCATTAATGTTGAAATATCAGGATATGAGACTTGGGGTTAAAAAAGGCATACCGACACTTATTCTAGCAAGTGCTTCAATAGACGATGTTTTTGCTATAACTATCTTCACTACTTTTCTAGGACTTTATGGAGGCTCTAAAATAAATGTGGGGATAGAACTTCTAAATATACCAATTTCAATTTTATTAGGAATAATACTTGGAGTTTTTTTTGGTTTAATATTAGTTAAACTTTTTAAGAATTTTCATATTAGAGATACTAGGAAAGTAATGATTATACTTGGAATAGCAATATTAATAACAGTAATAGAAAACGCCTTGAAGAATAAACTGGAAATAGCTGGATTACTTGGAGTGATGGCCATTGGCTTTATCATACTTGAGAAAAGACCTATTGTGGCCAATAGGTTATCGTTGAAGTTTGATAAACTTTGGGTTTTTGCTGAATTGATTCTTTTTGTTCTTGTAGGTTCACAGGTTAATATACAAGTTGCTATTCAAGCAGGGTTGAAAGGGTTGTTAATTATCTTTATAGGTCTTTGTGCTAGGAGTATTGGTGTTTTATTATCTACTCTAGGAACAAAGTTGAACTATAAAGAAAGACTATTTTGCGTCATAGCCTATATACCTAAAGCTACTGTACAAGCAGCAATAGGGGCTATTCCCTTAGGCCTTGGTTTACCAGCAGGTGAGATAATACTAGCTATTGCAGTATTATCTATATTAGTAACTGCACCTCTTGGTTCCATAGCTATTAATTCTACGGCAGAAAAACTTTTGATATAACACAAGAATGTTAAATTTCAGTATTTTATACTAATTAGCTATGATACAATATATACAAATAATAATACTATTTTGAAGGGATAAACAATGAAAGAAGAAATATTTAAAATTGTCAAGTATACTGTTTTATTATGTATTTTGATTTATAGCCTTATTATACTTTCGATATTTATACTACCATTAGTGAAATTTTATCCTTTAAGTGTAAATGATAATGATATGTCACCTAGTTATTCAGTTGGTAGTTTAGTGCTCTTGAATGAGATAGATGTTACTAAAATTTATCCTGATGATGTTATCGCTTTTACTACTAGTGATAAAAAATATAGTTATGATATTTCAAGAATTGTAAATAAAAATATTGTAAAAAGAATTTTTGAAATTAGAGGGGATAATATAAATGTAGATTCTGCAAAGGAAATAACTTATGTTAGTATCTTAGGTAAGGTAGTTTATGATATTCCTTATTTGGGTTATATAAATAATTTTATTAGTGAAACTAAAGGAAAAATTATTTCTTCGACTATAATATTGGGGCTTCTAGTTATTCCTTATTTAATAAAATTTTTATTAGATGATTAGAAAAAGAGCTTATAATTCTAATCACCAATTAATTTGAAATTAATTGGTGATTTTTATTTATACAGTCATCAGCACATAAATTATGATATAATATGATGAAGTTATTAGTTTTTAGGAGAAAATATGGAAAATAAAGATAGATTTATACAAATTTACAAGGAATTAATTACTAGAGAAGGTAGCGATAAACTATTAGAATATCTAGAAAAATCAGATTTCTTTACAGCTCCTGCAAGCACTAGATTTCACGGAGCCTATCCAGGAGGTCTTGTTGAACATAGTTTAAATGTTTACGACTGTCTCAAAGATTATATGAGTAGACTTAGAGTAAATGAGATTTACAAGGTTGAAGCTTCAGAAGAATCAATAGCCATAGTAGCTTTACTACATGATTTATGCAAGGTTAATTGCTATAAACTAGGTAGTAGAAATGTTAAAGGGGCAGATGGGGTTTGGCAACAAGTGCCATCTTACGATTATCTTGACAATCTGCCATATGGACATGGTGAAAAATCAGTATATATTATTAATGGGTTTATAAGATTAAGTAGAGATGAAGCTTTTGCTATTCGCTTCCATATGGGATTCTCTGGTATTGAAGATAAAAGAATGATCAGTGATGCAATGGAAAAATTTCCACTTTCCTTAGCCCTTGTAACTGCTGACATGGAAGCAACATTTTATTTAGAAAAAAATAAAAACAAATAAATAAAAAAATAGGTTTAAAGGGATTCTTATTTAAGAAAACTTCTTTAAATGAATTTGGTCTAAAGCAAAGGGGTGATTTTGATGAACATCTGGCACGATATGCCTAAGGATAGGATAAAAAGCAACGATTTTACAGCTGTTATAGAAATATCCAAAGGAAGTAAGGCAAAGTACGAAATGGACAAAGAAACTGGTATGCTAAAACTCGATAGAGTTCTATATACTTCTACTCATTATCCAGCAAACTATGGCTTTATACCTTTGACTTATGGTTATGATAATGATCCTTTGGATGTTTTAGTTTTATGTTCAGAGGCTATTGGACCGATGACTCTTGTTAGATGTTATCCTATAGGTGTAATAATAATGGAAGATCAAGGATACAAGGATGAAAAAGTTATTGCAATACCCTTTGATGATCCCATGTATAATAATTATCAGAATATTGGTGAATTACCTCAACACATGTTTGATGAAATGAGTCACTTCTTCACAGTATATAAATCACTAGAAGGTAAAGAAACTGCACTTATTGGTATTAATGGTCAGGAAGAAGCTATTAGACTGATAGACGAATGTATAGAGGGATATAAAAAACAATTTAACAAGTAGATTAGAGACAACAATTAAAATTGCTAAGAAATAATATAAATTTAGTAGTATATAGAATACAAAAACGGATATGTGGAGCATGTCTGTTTTTTTATGTAAAATTAAGTATTGCATATAGACTAATATATGGTAGAATTATATAAAATGTACATAATTTACCTGATACTATATATTAAGAATATTAGAAACAATTTGTTATATTTGTCTTGTTATTGAAGTGTTTTTTAGATGGTTGTGAAACATCTAAGCATTGAGAAAGCAAAGACGGTTATAAATGGACTGTATAGAACAAATTTATAAGAGAAAGGTGAAAAAAATGGAACAAGGATTAACAAAAAAATACGGCCTATTTACAGCAATCGCCATGGTTGTTGGAATTGTAATCGGTAGCGGTGTTTTCTTTAAGGCTGAGAAAATACTAGTAGCAACCGGAGGAGATTTACCGCTTGGTATTTTAGGATGGATTATCGGTGGTGTTATCATGGTATCATGTGCTTATACTTTTGCTATTATGGCAACTAGATATGAGTACGTAAACGGTGTAGTTGACTATGCTGAAGCAACACTAGGAAAGAATTATGCATATTATGTTGGTTGGTTTATGGCACTTATTTATTATCCTACACTAACCTCAGTGTTGGCTTGGGTATCAGCAAGATTTACTGGAGTACTATTAGGATGGGACATTGTAGGCCCACAAACAATGGTACTAGCTGGATTCTTCTTGGTTGCTAGTTATGCATTAAATGCACTATCACCTGTACTAGCCGGAAAATTCCAAGTAACTGCAACTGTTATTAAATTAATTCCATTAGTACTAATGGCAATTATTGGAACAATAGTTGGTTTAGCCAATGGAATGACAGTAACAAACTTCACAACAGTAGTAGAAAATGTAGATCCTCTACAAGGACTATTTACAGCAGTAGTTGCAACAGCATTCGCTTATGAAGGTTGGATTATTGCAACAAGTATAAACGCTGAATTAAGAGAATCAAAGAAAAATCTACCTAAAGCATTAGTTTTAGGATCATTCATTGTAATTACAGTATATATCCTTTACTACATTGGACTTGCAGGCGCAGTTACTAATGAAGTAATGATGGCTGGGGGACAAGATGGTGCTAGAATAGCCTTTGAAACAATCTTCTCAAGCGTAGGTGGAACACTATTATTTGTATTCATAATCATTTCTTGTCTAGGAACATTAAATGGACTAATGCTAGGTTGCACAAGAGGCATGTATTCACTTGCTGCTAGAAATGAAGGACCAAAAGTTAATGTTATGAATCAAATTGATAAAGCTACAAATATCCCAAGTAATTCAGCAATTTTTGGATTACTACTAAGCGCTGCATGGTTAGTTTACTTCTATGGTGCTAATCTTACAGATCCTTGGTTTGGTGGATTTGGTGTTTTCAACTTCAATTTTGACTCATCAGAAATACCTATTGTAACAATCTATGCTTTATATATCCCAATTTTTATTGGAATGATGATGAAGGAAAAAGATCTATCAACTTGGAAACGTTTTATAGTACCAGTATTGGCTATAATTGGATGTGTTTTCATGGTTATAGCTGCTTTCTTCTCACACGGTATGGAAAGCGTATTTGGATACCTAGCTATATTTGCAGTAATTATGATTATTGGTGTATTAGTTAAAGGTGGCAAAGGTAAAGAGTTCTTTAAAAAATAGTAGATAAATATTTTATTAGACAGTAGTACACCTCGGATATTAATATTCGAGGTGTACTTTTTTTAGTCTATGATATAATTAGAAATGAATGCTTAGGAAAGTGCGTGTATTATGGAAGAACAGTTTTTAAAAAATATAAAAGAAAAGACCGATATCAGACCTGGTGATAGAATTTTAGTAGCTGTCTCAGGTGGAATGGACTCTGTCCTTCTTCTATATTTACTAAATAAGTATAAAGAAGAACTTGGAATAGAAATAGAAGCAGCACACATCAACCACATGCTAAGAAAAAAAGAAAGCGACAAAGATCAGCAACTGGTAAAACAGTTATGTAGTAAATGGTTGATTCACTACCATACTATAAATATTGATGTAAAAAAAGTATCTCAATCCAATAAGTGGTCAATAGAAGAAGGCGCTAGAAAATTAAGATACGAGTATTTAAATTCCCTAAAGGAGCAATTTTCTTTTAGAAAAATAGCAGTAGCCCACCACCAAAAGGACCAAGCAGAAACAATATTAATGCATCTAATAAGAGGAACAGGAGCCGAAGGCCTAAGAGGTATGTTTATAGATAAGAATAATATAATAAGACCTCTCCTTAATATCACTAGAGATAAAATTGAAGAAAAAGTAAATGAATTAGGGCTAGAATATAGGACAGACAAAAGCAATCTACAAACTAGGTATGCAAGAAACAAGATAAGAATAAAACTTTTACCTATACTAAAAAAATACAATCCTCAAATTGAAAACAATCTAGTAAAAACAGGTGAAATAATTAGAGAAGATAATAATTTTATAGAATCGGAAGTAGACAAATATTATAATAAATATATAGAACATAAAGATCAATACATAATAATCAATGAAAAAATAATAGAATTACACCTAGCTATTAGAAGAAGATTGTTAATAAAAGCCTATAAAGAACTAAGTCATATGTACCTAGAGTATAAATTTGTTGAAAAAGCAGACGAATATATTAAGAAAATACAAAAAAAGCAAAATAATAAACTTGGACTACCAAATGGAATAAATCTATATAGAAATAAAGATGGCTTAATATTAGACATGAGAAAGAAAGTTTTAACTTATGAGTCTCTAGAATTTTTAATAGAAAAACCAGGGCAATATGAATTTGCAGGTAAAATACTAAAATTGGAAGTCATAAATGAACTGCCTGGGAAAGATATCTATATAAAAAGAGATTCTTTTGAAGGTTATGTAGATTTTAATAAATTGACTTGGCCTTTAAAGGCTAGGAATAGAAAATCTGGTGATTTGTTTTTTGTTATAGGTAACAAAATTGAAAGAAAATTAAAAAAACTATTCATAGATAGAGGTATAGAAGCGCAAACTAGAGATGAATTACCTTTAATTGTGTCTCAAAATGATAAATTAGTATTCATACCAGGGATAGGAATTAGTGATTTATTCAAAATTGATGAAAATACTGTAACAATTTTGCACTTTTCTTATAGATAAAATTGTAATGAAAATTTAGATATGTTAAAATGATAAATGCAGTTCTATGCGCTGTAAAGGAGATAAGGATTTGAAAGAAAATATAAAAAGAATAATAATTGGATTGATGATTAGTGGCTTGATTATCTTGACATTTATGTTCTACAACGGAGAAAACAAAGTTGAAACAAAGAGTAGTTTCTTAGAATTCAGCCAGATGGCTGAAAGAGGAGAGATAGACAAGGCCAAAGTTAATGTAGTAGACAATAGCAAAGTAGTAGTTAGTTGGGAGACCAATGTTGATAATAGCAAAAGTTATGTCTTTGAAGACAATGTTAACTTAATCAATGATGCAGTAACTCAAGTAGCCAAAGATAACAATATCGCATTACAAACTAGTAGTATTAGTAGTGTAAATGTTTTTGGGATAATAAACATATTATTAGTTGGAGGAGTGTTTGTATTCGTCCTATTTATGATTTTTAATAAAAATGGTGGCGGATCAGGAGCAATGCAGTTTGGAAAAAGCAAAGCTAAACTTGCTAGTGAAGATGTAGTAAACAATACTACCTTCAAAGATGTTGCGGGAATAGATGAAGTTAAAGAAGAACTACAAGAAATTATCGAATTCTTGAAAAACCCTGCCAAGTTTACTAGATTTGGCGCTAAGATACCTAAGGGAGTACTATTATCAGGTGCACCTGGTACTGGTAAGACTTTAGTTGCCAAGGCAGTTGCCGGAGAAGCTAATGTACCCTTTTATGCAATAAGTGGTTCAGAATTCGTAGAATTATATGTAGGAGTTGGTGCTTCAAGAGTTAGAGACTTATTCGATAGAGCAAAAAAATCATCTCCATGTATAGTATTCATAGACGAGATCGATGCAGTAGGTCGTCAAAGAGGTGCAGGTGTTGGTGGCGGACACGATGAAAGAGAACAAACCTTAAATCAACTTTTGGTTGAAATGGATGGTTTCGAAAATAATGAAGCTATTATTGTTATGGCTGCAACAAACAGACCTGATATTCTAGACTCTGCACTGTTAAGACCAGGTAGATTTGATAGACAAATTTATATATCTGCACCTGATGTTAAGGGTAGAGAAGAAATCTTGTTAATACATAGTAAAAACAAACCATTGGCTGACGATGTTGACCTCAAGATAATAGCTAAGAGAACTCCAGGATTTAATGGTGCTGATCTTGCTAATATAATAAATGAAGCAGCATTACTTGCTGTTAGAAAAAATGAAGTTAAAATTTCTATGGAAAGTGTAGAACAAGCCATAGAAAGAGAAATAGCTGGACCTGAAAAGAAAAGCAAAGTAATGAATGATAAAGAAAGAAAGTTAATAGCTTTTCATGAAACTGGTCATGCTGTAACTAGCTACTTCCTTGAGAATACAGATCCTGTTCATAAGATATCCATTATTCCAAGAGGCTTGGCTGGAGGTTATACTCTAACCCTACCTGATGAGGATAAGAACTATATAACTAAAAATGATATGCTTGACAGTGTATGCTTGTTGCTAGGTGGCAGAATAGCCGAGGAGTTGGAACTCGGTGACATAAGTACCGGTGCTTCTAATGACTTGGAGAGAGCTTCTTCAATAATAAGAAACATGATTACTGTTTATGGTATGACTGATGAATTAGGTGCATTGACTTATGGACACAAGTCCGGGGAAGTTTTCTTAGGTAGAGATTTTGTCAAAGAGAAGAACTATTCCGAGGAAATTGCAGCTAAGATTGACAACACATCTAAAAAGTATATGGATATGTGCTATGAAAAAACTAAAAGTATCTTAATGGCACATAGAGACAAATTGACCAAGGTAGCCGAAAAATTAATGGAGCAAGAAGTATTAAGTAGAGATGAATTTGAGGCTTTAATGGAATAATCTTTTAAGAAAGGGAGATAGCATGGAAAAGACATTTGTAATGTTGAAATCTGATGGATTGAAAAGAGGTTTGCTAGGTGAGGTTCTTAGTCGTATTGAGAAGAAGGGCTATAAAGTATTAGCTCTTAAAATTCAAAATTTGACTAAAGATCAATTAGATAAACACTATTATGAGCATTTAGAAAGACCATATTTTCCGTCTTTAGTTGAGTATTTAACTTCTGGTCCTGTTGTTCACATGGTTATTGGAGGAGATAACGTGATTTCAGGAATTCGTAAGTTAAATGGAGCTACAGACCCAGAGAAGGCAGAAATGGGTAGTGTAAGAGGTGACTTAGCAATTAATATGACTAAGAACTTGATACACGCTTCTGATTCTTTAGAAAATGCTGAAAGAGAAATTAATCTTTATTTCAGCGATGATGAAATTGTTCAATATTAATAAATATAAAAGGAGTGTACAAAATGAGTTTTAAAAGTGACATTGAAATCGCTCAAGAAGCGGAAAAAAATCCTATAGTTAATGTAGCTAGGAAATTAGGCCTTAGCGATGATGATTTAGAGTTTTATGGTAAATATAAAGCAAAGATCTCCATGGAAACTGTTAAAAGATTAAAAAATGAAAAAGATGGTAAATTGATTCTAGTTACTGCTATTAGCCCTACACCAGCTGGTGAAGGTAAAACAACTACTTCTGTAGGTTTGGCTGACGGTCTTGCTAAAATCGGCAAAAAAGTTATGGTTTGTTTAAGAGAACCATCACTAGGACCAAGTTTCGGCGTTAAAGGTGGAGCTGCTGGTGGAGGATATGCTCAAGTTGTTCCTATGGACGACATCAACCTACACTTTACTGGTGACCTTCATGCTATCACTTATGCTCACAACTTGTTATCAGCAATGATCGACAACAGCATACAACAAGGAAATCCTTTAAACATAGACCCAAGAACTATCGTTTTCCGTCGTGTTATCGACTTAAATGACAGATCTCTAAGAGATATCGTTATTGGTTTAGGTGGAAAAGCTAATGGAGTTCCTAGAGAAAATGGTTTTGATATCACTGTTGCTTCAGAAGTAATGGCAATTCTTTGTCTAGCTGATGATCTAATGGATATGAAAGAGCGTTTCTCAAGAATCGTTATTGGATACACTTATGACAAGAAACCTGTAACTGCTGCTGACTTAAAAGCGCAAGGTGCTATGGCTCTTCTAATGAAAGATGCTATTAAACCTAACCTGGTACAAACATTGGAAAATACTCCAGCATTTATTCACGGTGGACCTTTCGCTAATATTGCTCACGGTTGTAACAGTGTAAATGCTACTAAGACTGCTTTGAAATTAGCTGATTACACTGTAACTGAAGCTGGTTTTGGTGCAGACCTTGGAGCTGAGAAATTCTTCGATTTAAAATGTAGATTTGCTGGACTTAAGCCTGCAGTAACAGTAATTGTTGCTACCGTTCGTGCTCTTAAAATGCACGGTGGAGTAGCTAAAGCTGACTTAGGTGCTGAAAATCTTGAAGCAGTAACTAAAGGTTTTGCTAACTTGGAAAAACACATTGAGAACGTAGGAAAATTTGGTGTTCCAGTTGTTGTTGCTATTAATGCATTCCCACTTGACACTAGAGCTGAACTTGATTTAGTTGAAAAGAACTGTAATGCTTTAGGCGTTGAAGTTTCATTATCTGAAGTTTGGGCTAAAGGCGGAGAAGGCGGAAGAGACTTGGCTGAGAAAGTTGTTAAAACTATCGATGCTAAAGAATCTAACTTCAAAGTACTTTATGACACAAAATTACCTATTAAAGAAAAAATCAATAAGATTGCTACAGAAATCTACGGAGCTGACAAAGTTAACTTTACAGCTGATGCAGAAAAAACTATTAAGCAATTAAATGACTTAGGATATGCAGAACTTCCAATCTGTATGGCTAAGACTCAATATTCATTTACAGATGATCAAACTAAATTAGGACGTCCAACTGGTTTCGATATTACTATTAGAGAAATCAGATTATCAGCTGGTGCTGGTTTCTTGGTATGTATTGCCGGAGCTATCATGACTATGCCAGGACTTCCTAAAGTTCCTTCAGCTTGTAACATCGACATCGATGATGAAGGCGTAATCACAGGCTTATTCTAGGATCTTAAAAGAACATAAAAAGAGCGGTACATCATGTACCGCTCTTTTTGTTTCTTAATATTTTGAATTAATTAGTTAGTTTCATTATATCTTTTTTGTTACCTTTGAAAATATTGAAATCAACAGGTCCTTTAATTCCATTTGAAGTACCACTATCAGTATACTGCCAGATAGTCCAAGTATCTATAGGTGGTTCAGATCCATAAACAGCATACCAAATTACATAGTCTTTGAAATTATCTCTAATATATAGCTCATATGTTTGTTTGTTCACATAGAAAATAGGTTTAACCCCATAATGTTTTTCTATTATATTTGCATACTCTCTGAGTTCAACTATTAACTTAGCTTGATTATCTCCTACCTCTTCAATATCAATAACTGGAGGTAAGGTGCTTTTTTCTTTTGGAACTATGTTGATGAAATGTTCTGCTTGCTTCTTACCATCACTTGTTATAGTGAAGTAGTGATAAGCTCCTCTTAGAAATCCAGCCTCTTTGGACGCTTCCCAGTTTTTTGAAAAACTCTTATCGGTGAAGGTAGTTCCTTCTGTAGCTTTGATAAAAACAAAGTTTACTAAATTTTGATCAATATCTTCCCAAATGATATTACCTTGATGGTTTGATACGTCAATACCTTCCAAGGTTGTACTATCTTCTGGAATGGATGTTATAATCCAATTTTTAAAAGTTGGTTTAATAGCTAGAATTATTGCAGCTATAATAATCAAAATTATCAGGACTGTAAAAAGAATATTGTTCTTAATTCTACTCTTATACCTGCTGCGTACGCCTATTCTATTGTAGTTAGCTACCATTCAAACCTCCTGTAATGAGGCAGTATTTTATTTTGTTGCAAATGATGTTGATTTTGTTTTGGTAATACTGCCAATGGACTGGATACCTCTTGCTGTCATGCAAGTGTGCTCTGCTTCTATTATAACCTCAACTGACCTTGCTTTACCATACTTAACTATTGCATCTGCTATTTGTTGGCCTAGGCGTTCTTGTAATTGGAATCTTCTTGCATATGCTTCTACTACTCTTGGTATCTTACTTAAGCCAAGTACAAAGTTACCAGGTATGTATTTGATAGTCATTCTGCCAAAGAATGGCATCATATGATGTTCACACATACTATAGAAAGGAATATTTCCGATTTCTATTTCCTCAGGGTTTTTTGAGGTGTTAGGAAATAGTTTTATCAACTCCTGAGGGTGCATGTGGTATCCCTTTAATAATTCATTACCCCACATTTTAGTTACTCTTTCTGGTGTATCAACCATAGACTCATCAAAGGAGTTGATTCCACTACTATCTTCTAATAGTTCAATTATTTCCTTAAATAGACTTTCGATTTTTTCTTTGTTTTTCATCATTCATAACTCCATATAAATAGTTTAAATTTAGATTATAATTATTACCCATGTGCGTATTTTAACATAAAAAAGCATGCTTTTCTATTATTTAATTTGATTTAGTAAAATTCATTGACACAATCATCTTATTTATATATAATTAATGGTGAGTTTTTATGAATGTTTTTTAAGCAAGAGCCCAGCTTTTAAGGTGGTCATAGGGGGTCATTTATTAGTATAAAATATAAATAAAGAGGAGGATTCCTATGAAAACATATATGGCTACACCTAGTACTATTGAGAGAAAATGGTACGTTGTAGATGCAGAAGGTCAAACTCTTGGACGTTTAGCTACAGAAGTTGCTACAGTCCTAAGAGGAAAACATAAGCCAACCTATACTCCACATTTGGATACTGGAGATTTTGTAATCGTAGTAAATGCGGAAAAGATTAAATTGACTGGTAGAAAAGAATCACAAAAGATGTATTACAGATTTACTGGTTATGTTGGTAACTTGAAAAAAATCACTTATAAGACTATGATGGAAAAACATCCTGACAGAATCATTCAAATGGCTGTTAAAGGTATGATACCTCACAATGTCTTAGGCAGACAAGTGATGGATAAGCTTCACGTTTACGCTGGTAGCGAACATCCGCACCAAGCACAAAAACCAGAAGTTTTAGAAATTAAAGGATAAGGAGAATACGATGGCTGATATACAATTTTATGGAACTGGTAGAAGAAAAAATGCTATCGCTAGAGTTTACCTCAAGCCTGGTAAAGGTGAGATAACAGTAAATAATAGAGAAGTTAAAGAATACTTAAGCCAAGATATCTTAGTAATGATCGTTAAACAACCATTGGTTGTTACAGAAACAGAAAATAAATTCGACGTTATCGCTAAAGTAACAGGTGGCGGAGTAGCAGGACAAGCCGGAGCTATTCGTCATGGTATTTCTAGAGCTTTGCTTGAAGCAGATGCTACTATGAGACCAGCTTTAAAAAGAGAAGGTTTCCTAACAAGAGACCCAAGAATGAAAGAAAGAAGAAAATATGGTTTGAAAAAAGCCAGAAAAGCTTCACAGTTTTCAAAAAGATAATATTATTTACCTGTATAATGAAAATGACTCAGTTATTACAACTGAGTCATTTTTTTATTCATTATCATATAGTAGGCTAGTTGACTTTTTGTATCAACTATTTCCCTATTTTCAATCTTTGCTAGGTATTCTTTAGGAGAAACCCATATGGTTTCTGAAACATCCAGGTCCTCGGGAACTGATTGATTTATACCTATTCCATCATATTTACAATAATATAGTTTGTAACTGCCTTTACTTATTCCAACTTGTGGACAGGTATCAATCATTAGTCTTAGATTATCAACCTCTATATCAAGATTGGCTTCTTCCTTTAATTCTTCAATCATTATTTCTTCCGGAGTTAGCCCATCCTTGTCTATACAACCAGCAGGGATTTCAAGTGATTCACGATCTAGTGCAGTTCTAAACTGTCGGACTAATAAAAAGTTGCCGTTTCTATCTTCAACTAAAGTACCGACTGCATCCTTGTCTTCAAGTACTTCAAAACTTCTGCCATTTAAATTCTTCTTATATATCTTTAACCAACCATCATAAAGATAATCCACTACATATCCTCCCATATTGTTTTTTTACCAATAATAAGATCTTTGACACTATTAATAACAATGTTAGCACTATCCCTAAGCAGGGATGTTGTTCCTGTGCCAGACAAGACACCTACAATCAATCCTGCACCACTATTGATACCGAAGTTCATATCTGCCATAGTATCTCCTACAACTGCCACTTCTGAAGGTTTAAGAGTATATTGCTTACAGAAGTTATTCATATAGTCAGGTGCTGGTTTAGGCATTATTATTCCATCATCTGCTCCAATATAGTCGAAATAGTTAGCAAGACCTGTTTTCTCTAGGAATAATTTGGCATTTTCTACAGAATCTGCTGTTGAAAGTCCTATGTAATAACCTTCTTCTTTGAGCGTCTTAATAGTTTCAACTACACCATCAATAGGATAGAAAGGTAGAGAAGCAGCTACCTTATTGAAGACTTGAGTTGACCACTTTATATGATCTTCATCTTTACAGTCAATGCTATTGGCTTTTAGTACAGCTAACATATCCAAAGCAACATCTTTATTGGTGCCAGAAGACAAAGATCCGTTTGGGTTTATGCTCTGCTCATAAAGACCTATTGATGCTGCAAGAGCTACCTTATCATCGAAGTTATAGTGTTTTGCAACTTCATCAACTACTTGATTTGCTATCGGTCTCCAAGTTCTATCGAATTCTAGCAAGGTACCATCCTTGTCGAATAAAATGCCCTTAATTTCCATGATTAAGCCTTACCGTTACAGCCGAGTACTTCGACTATCTTATGTTCTACAATTTCTTTGATAGCATCTCTAGCTGGGGATAAATATTTTCTTGGATCAAAGTTTTTTGGATCTTGTTCTAAGGCTTCTCTAACTTTAGCTGTCATTGCTAGACGAAGGTCTGAATCGATGTTTATCTTACAAACTGCCATTGAGGCAGCACGTCTCAACATTTCTTCAGGAACACCTTTGGCTCCTGCAATTTCACCGCCATGTTCATTGATTAGTTGTACATATTCTGGAACTACTGATGAGGCACCATGAAGAACTATTGGAAAGCCAGGTAATCTTTTGCCAACTTCTTCTAGTATATCAAATCTTAATTTGGCTTCACCTTTAAATTTAAAAGCACCATGGCTTGTTCCTATAGCTATCGCTAAAGAGTCAACCCCTGTACGTTTTACAAACTCTTCAACTTCTTCTGGTTTTGTATAACTTGCATCTTCTGCATTTACATTTATTTCATCTTCTACACCTGCTAGTCTGCCTAATTCTCCTTCAACGCTAACGTTCCTAGGTTTGGCATAGTCAACAACCTTTTTAGTTAAGGTGATGTTGTCTTCAAAGGAAAGATGTGAACCATCGATCATTACTGAAGTAAAGCCGCCATCAATGCATGCTTTGCATAACTCAAAGGAGTCACCATGATCTAGGTGTAATGCTATTGGTAAATCAGTTTCAATTAGTGCTGCTTCAACTAGTTTTATTAGATAGGTATGGTTTGCATATTTTCTAGCACCAGATGATACTTGTAGAATTAAGGGTGCCTTTTGATTCTTGGCTGCTTCTGTTATTCCTTGTATAATCTCCATGTTATTTACATTAAAGGCTCCTATAGCATACCCTTCTTCATAGGCTTTTTTGAACATTTCTCTTGTATTTACTAAAGGCATTTTATCAACACATCCAATCTATTTATTTTCTATATCTATTCTACAACTATTTTACCAAATAAAGTGAAAAAAGACCACCTAGGCGAATGCCTAGGTGGTCTTAATGAAAAGAAATTATTTTTTTAACTTTTTTAAGATTACTTTTTTACTTTTCGAACATTGTCTTTAACTTTTTTACTTTTCGAACATTGTCTTTGACTTTTTTACTTTTCGAACATTGTCTTTGACTTTTTACTTTTCGAACATTGTTTTTAACTTTTTTAATTTTTAAAACTTTTTAAGTAATCTTAAAATCTTTTAATTGATTAATTTTTTTTTATCTATACTTTAATACTTTTTTAATATACATTAATATCTACTGTCTAAATATACTTAATATTTTTCGATATACATTAATATTTACTGTTTAAATATAAACTTTAACTTATTTTCTTAATATACCTCTAATTATAATTCTAAATACCTCCTTTATTTATTTTACCCGTTATTCCATTCACCACCTCCTCTTAACTTATGGCACAAGTATAGTCTTGTTATGTGTTGGTAGCGTGAAAACTGTGAAAAAGTTAGCTGAATATACATATCGACGCATGTAGATGTATATGTCAACTTAATCTACTTGTGATATAATGAACAAAGTGGAAACACTAAATACATTATATGGATGTGAGCGAATGCTAGATAAAAATAATAAAGAGTCTATGGAAAAATATTCATCTGCTGTAAGTTTGTCAGATATGGAGATTTTTATCTTCCCTGAGTTGATGTTTTCTTTGGTTTTAGCCAATATTATGTCACCAGTTATCTGGAAGTGGAAGGAAGATCCTTGGTTTAAAAATATAGAGACTATGAATTTAAATAAAAAATTGCAAAGAATTAAGCAATTTATCATGAATCAGTTTGATTTTAATCTTGACCTTGATACTTGGGGAATGACTACCAAGGATAAAGAATTAAAAAGGTTCGATCAGTTTGTGGATTTAGATACCTTAAAACAAAGCAATGCTTTATTTGGTTACGAAGGAGATAAGTACTACTTTGATATAGATATTAGAAAACACTTTGGGCTAGATAAATATACAAGTGAGGCTATACCTTATTGGAAAACAGAAACTATTGAATCTATGACAGCCTTTCATTTAAAGGAAGGTTATCATAAAGGAGCAGGTGAGTGCGTTTCCTTGTCTACAATGTACTATGCTGCCTTATATATAATAGGTGGTCTACCTATGGAAGATATCTATATGATAGCCACTCCTCTTCATTCTCAGAATTTTGTGGACGTTGGAACAGGCCAAATAACTAATAATAGACGTTTGGTTACAAAAAATATGTGGTTCAATGGTACTGAGATTTCTATGAAATCTAGAAGAGCGATTGAGAATGAACAAATCACTTTTGTAGCTAACAACTTAGGTTATGTACATAGGATATATAAAGAAGCTACAATGCCAAAGGAAACCTATTTAGGTTTTAAAGAGAAGATTACAGATTATCTAGAAACAAAAGTTGACTATACAACCATTGCTAGTTATTTGAGAAATTCTGCCTTAAAACAAATGTGTTTCCAATTTGAGCATGAGATTTTTGGCAAGAAACATTATATTGAAGCTGAGAAGGTCTTTCCTTACGAGCATGGTAGTCCATATTTGATTGGAACTTCTACTCAAAATAAGTTATTAGAAGATATTGATGCAATGGAATTTTATAGTAACCCTATTGAAGATCGAATTAATTTAAAAGATATTGAAGCGGCTTTTAAAAATAGTGGTTTGCGTGTTAGGGAATTACAAGCTAATCCTGAAGTTCTGGCTACAATAGTAGCTAAGGTTTGTAACAAACAAAAGAATTTAGTTGATGGATTAATAGATTTTTGCAAAATAGATCCTCAATTGCCTGAGATTCAGGAAAAGAATTTTGTAGAGACTGCGCCTATTGTATTAGGTAATGATATGAGCAGGGAAGAAATAATTAAATACCTTGAAGGCAGAAGAGAGAATAGTGAAGTTGCCGATCTAGCATTTCTTGCTTATAGAGATATTAAAGGCAAGGATTATCTCAAAGCTTTTATGAAAGCTGCTTTGGAGAGAAATCCTGTTACCTTAGTAGGTGCACAAGAATTGAGTATTGAAGAGGCTTATGAATACTTAAATGGTTTAGGTAATGTTTCTATTTATAGTGATAATAGATTGGCTCAGCCAGATGAAGTATGGAATTTTAGTACTGGTGATGGTTTGGAGAAAGCTATAGCGCTACTTGATATTACTAAAGACAGAGGTTTAGAATGTTGGTTGGAAACTTCACCTGGAGGTGCTAAAATATTAGTCGATGGGCAAGTTTATGAGTTTAAGGCTGATAAATATGTAGAAATCGCCAAAGAAGATTCTATTATATAAAGAGGTGAAGAATGAAAATTATTGCTATAGAAGAAGCTGTTGGAAAACAATTATCTCATGAGCTAACAGGTATTGTACCTGGTAATAATCAGAATATTACTTATTTGAGAGGTTATGTTGTTAAAGCTGAAGATGTGGAAATTCTAAAAAATATGGGTAAGTATCATGTGAAAATTATTGATGAAGATAGTAAGCTAATTCATGAAAATGAAGCAGCCAAGATTTTAGGAACAAAGGCTTGTGGAAATGGTGTTACTATAAGCGAACCTAAGGAAGGTAAAGTACATGGGTTTGCTGATCATAAGGGTATTTTGTTAACTAGTCGTAAAAAGTTGAAGTCTTTAAATATGATTGATGGTATGAAAGTTGCAACCAAGAAAAAATATTCTATTGTTGAAGCTGGATCAAAGGTAGCTACTTTTTCTATAACTCCTTTGGAAATAGAGCAGGAATTATTAGAAACTGGTGTAGAGATGCTAAAAGAGCCTATTGTTGAAGTATATCCTATTAATAGTTTGAAAATAGGAGTAGTTACAACAGGGCGTGAGGTTTATGAAGGTAGAATTAAGGATGCTTTCCTACCTTATCTTCAAGGTATGTTGGAAACTTATGGTTACCAAGTGATGGAACAAAATATTGTTCCTGATGAACAGAGTATTATAAGGGCTGCGGTTGATGATTTTATTGAGAGGGACTTTGATTTAGTAGTTTTAACTGGTGGGATGTCAGTTGATGCTGATGATTTTACTTTAAAGACAGTCAAGGAGCATGAAAAAGTTGAGATGGTTATTTATGGTTCTCCTGTTTTTCCTGGAGCTATGTTCATGGCTGCTTATTATGAGGGTAAAATTCCTCTGATTGGCTTACCAGCTGGTTTGTTAAGAGGTGGTATGTCTATACTTGATTTGGTGTTGCCATTATTAGTTGCCAAGATTAAGATTACTAAGAATTTTATTGCTGAATTAGGTGATGGTGGGTTGCTTTAATTTAGAAGTTTTAATATTTTATTAGTTGTAGATTTATCGATTTTATTTATAAATAATTTAGGAGCTAAAGGGTTTTGACCTTTTAGTTCTTTTTTTTGTATCCAAGTATACCCCCTATAGATTGTTAACAAGTTGGTAATAATTATTGATTTTTCTGGGGCCTCCATATAAATAATTGTCTTAATAGGCTGTTCAGCTAAATGATTGGAGTACTTTAACTTTCTAACTTCATAACGATTATTTTTGTTAATATGTGTGACTAGATTCTCTAGATTGCTACTTTGACATGTATATAGTAGATTAATAACCTCTTTGGAATCATAAAAATCAGATGGCTTGTTAGTTTGTCTTTGTATATATTCAATGATAAAACGAGAAAAGGTGAATCTCAGGTTGTTGATTTGATAGTAGAAGATATTAGTATTGTTGTAATCCTTTAGTTTTTTGTTATTGGTAACTATTAGAAGATTATCTGGTAAATGGAATGAGGGAATATCAACTTGTTCTAGTTGATAAATTATTAGGCTATCCACATTCCAGCCAATGAAGTCTTCAATCTTCCACCCTATAAGCTGCAGACTCCTTTCTAAATAATTTCTTAAATCTTCACTTCCGATAAAGTATATTTTTTTATTCATTTTGCACCTCCTATAATAATTATATTCATATTTTGTAAGATAGAAGTTAAATGTTTGAAAATCTTTCTCTTTTGTATAAAAAGTATTCAGAGGTGGTAGTTGTGATTGATGTGGAGATATATGACTGTGGTGATATGGTCATCAGAAATATTGGAGAGGAGCTGATTAAAGAGAATCATAAGAATATTAATTTCTATTTTATTAATGAGTTCAACTTAGGAGAAAGTGGCTATACTATTATAAGTGGAAAGAACAAAAAGGTTATAAGAAATAGTAAGATGATTATCTTAACCGAGGAAAAGGATCAAAATGGTATATTTCTATATCAAGCTAAGGCAAAGATCAAAGCAGAAATATTAAAAATTGTAGGGTGTGAAGAAAAGGATCAACAAATGGAAATTATTGCTGCTATTTCCCCATATAATTTGTCGGCAGCAACTATCTCAAATCATTTCATTGCTAGGGAACTTGCAGATGAAGGAAACAAGGTTTTTATGTTGTCCTTTAATATTGATTTTCCCTTTAAGTGTATAGGTTGGAACACAAGTAACAAAGGTCTATTAAAGGCTTTATACTATCATAATAATCAGGAGAAATTCAACCCTGGTATCATTAGTCATAATATTATTGAAAAATATGACTATATAGAGATGGATATTAAAAGTGAAGAGATTAACGAACTAACAGATATTTTTATAAAACACTTGATGAAATTTTTAGAAACTCAAAAATACAGATATGTAGTGTTGGACTATGGTGTACTTTATTGGAAGATGAGAGAAATAGAGGATTATTTATATTATATTCAAATCGAGGGTAATCTTCTTAATAGCGAAATGGATAAAATGCATATAAATAGTATGAAGAAGGTTATTGTTGATGCTATTGAACTTGGGCAGTTAGATAATATTATTTGTATAAAAAACGGACAAATAAAATTCAATAAGGATAGGGAGGAGCTTGTTTTATGGAAAGGGAGCTTAAAGAAGAAATTATTGAAGAATTAAAAAAAAAAGAATTGCCAAGTGAACTTGAAATTAAGGATTTAATAATTGATAAAGTTATAGATAGAACTAGAGATATGACTTTGCCAATTGAGTATAAGAATAACTTGATAAGAGATTTGTTTAATAGTATTTGCCGCTATGATATTCTTCAGATTTTATTAGAAAATAAGGATATTGATGAAATCATGGTTAATGGGCCTGAATATATATTTTATGAAAAGGCAGGAAAAATATATAGAGAGAATAGAACATTTGAAAATACTGATCAATTAGAAAATATTATACAAACAATTGTTGGAAAAATGAACAAGATAGTAAATCAAGCTAAGCCTATTGTAGATGTTAGATTAGATGATGGATCTAGGGTTAATGTTGTTCTGAAACCCATAGCTATAGATGGACCGGTATTAACAATCAGAAAATTCAATAAAAGCTTTTTAAAAATGGAAGATTTACTCATTAAGGATACTATTAATCAAGAAGCCCTTGAATTTTTAAAATTACTTGTAAGGAGTCGCTATAATATTTTTATCAGTGGAGGTACTAGTTCTGGAAAAACTACTTTCCTAAATTTACTGGCAGGTTTTATACCAGTTGATGAACGACTTATAACAATTGAGGATTCAGCCGAATTAAGCATTAGGAATATTCCAAATCTTATCAGACTGGAAGGGCGTCAATTGGATAATGACAATTTTGATACACACATAGATATTAGAAAGTTAATTAAAACTGCTTTAAGGATGAGACCTGACAGAATAATTGTTGGAGAAGTAAGGGGTCATGAAGCATTTGATATGCTAACTGCTATGAATACAGGGCATGAAGGATCAATGTCAACAGGTCATGCAAATAGTGCCAAAGACATGTTGTTGAGATTATTAACCATGGTACTGGTGGGTAATGATTTAAGAGAAGATGTAGGCGTGAATTTAATTAAAAGTGGAATAGATATAGTTATACAGTTACAAAGGCAACATGATGGTAGAAAGCTTGTAGGAATCTATGAAATCTTGAAGAATGAGTCTGCCTTAGTACTAAATACCTTATTTGAAAGAGACAAATTGGGTGCGTTAATTAGAATTAGTGAATTAAAAAATCAGGAGAAATTAAATATTTATGAAAATAATCAGAATTTTAAAAAGGAATAAGAAAATAGTTAAAATAATATTCGCAACGTATCTATTAGTTTTGATTTATTTTATTTCATTAACTAGTAATGTTTTGTTTTCAGTATTGGTTAGTCTATTCTCTATAATATTATTACCTTACTATAAAAAGTATCTAACAAAGGTCAAGAGGGACAGGATGCTCTTAGAATTTCAGGATTTTATTTATTTACTTGATGGCTGCTTGAAAAGTGGCAAGTCCTTTGATAACTCCTTAATCGAAATAAAATTTAACCTAAGTAATATGTATGGTGACGAAACTCTTTTAGGCAAAGAACTAGATAAGATTATTTACTGGAATAAAATAGGTATTAATTATGAGAAGGGTTTTATAATCTTGGAAGGTAAATATAAGATAGGCTTCTTCAAGGAATTTGGCAATGTTTTGTCTATTACTCGAAATAAAGGTGGCAACCTTAAGGAAGTTTTGGAAAATACTAATAATATATTAAGTGAAAGACTTGAAGTTGAAAGAGAGATTAAAACATTGTTAGCTAAACAAAGAATTGAAGTTCTTATTCTTAGAGCTATTCCTTTTCTGATGTTATTAGCTTTTCGTTTTCTCTATCCCGATATGATAATATTTTTAACTACTAATATTATTGGTATAGTCACTTTCTTAGGAGTAGGCTTGTTATTTGCTTTTTCATTTTTTATAAGTAATAAGTTAATGGAGGTTGTATGGGATTAATATTTGTTATCTATCTAGTGTTTAGTCTTTCTATTGTAATTACGAATATTACCTTCTCCTTAATTCTTAAATTAAAATATAGGCTACCTATTAGTCTAAAAGAGAAGGAAGTATTAAAAAAATATCATGGTATTGAAGCTTTAGCGTTAAATATCGAAAGTTATCGTGATATGGTTTTTCATAATATTGTGTTGATGTTACCTTTAGTATTTATAGGAATTATTATTGATTCTGGTTTGGCATTTCTAGCCCTAGCAATTTTATTTGGTGTTTCAAGAGTTAGATATATAAAATTAAAGAATATTGTTAACAATAGGAAAGTAGAGTTTTTTAAGGAATATCCGGGATTTTTAAATTCCTTGATGCTTTATCTGCAAGCAGGCCTAACTTTAGAAAATGCTTTATCAGTATATTTCGCAGCTGATAATTATGGATATTATCTTTCTTTGATTAAGTCTAGTCTTGATAAGATAAATCTTGGTATCAATAGAAAGGCAGCTTTTCATGAAGTAATCCTTGGAACAAGAGAGCGAGAGCTGATAAAACTCGTAAATTTCTTTCTTCAATTCTATTTAGTAGGTGGGAATAGTAATAGTTATTTAATAAGACTTGCTGAAGATGCTTGGAAATTAAAGAAGGAGACGATAAAACAATTGGCTGAGGAAGGGTCTGCCAAAATGGTCTTACCTATGATGATTATATTTATTGGTGTCAGTTTGTTGGTCTTGATACCTAGTGTTTTTTCTATTATGAATGGCAATGTATTTTAGGAGGTATAATGAAAATTATTTTCAATTTATTTAAAAGTATTCAAAAAAAATTTAAACTTATTATAAAAGGTGATCGGGGTATTGAAACTATAGAAGTAGTAATTATTTTAGTTATTTTAGTAGCTTTAGGTTTTGCTTTTAGAAATGTTATAACTGGCTGGTATAATCATTTAATAAATGGCATTGATGGTCAGATTATGAATGGAGCTGGTGAAGTGCCAAATGGACTTTAAAGATGAAAGAGGTAGTGCAACAATTGAAGGGGCGATATTATTTCCAATAATATTGATTGTGTTTTTTGGATTAGTGTTGTTGATATTCCAAGTTTATAATAGTTTTTGCGTAACTAATAGCTTGGGACAGGCCTTAAGGGTTAGTGGTTATGGTTGGTACGAGGATAAAAAACTTTATGATGATATAATCTATGATTTTAATAGTTCCAAGGTCACTAGCAATAAGTTTAAGAAGACTAGTAATTTATACAGTAGTCTTTTAAGACCGACATTTAAGGAGAATACTGGTACTTTCACCTTGGATAATTATGTTTTATATAGAAGATTGGTGGGGAAGGCTGGTTTAGCAGAGGGTAGTTATCCAGTATTTAGAGGAGCAATGTTTATTAGGAGTAGTCAGTATTTGAAAGAAATGCTGGAGGATACTTTCAGTCACTTGAAGGAAAACATGAGGGATGAAGATGAGGTATATATAGTGGATGAGAATTATGATGACTATGAATATAACCGTGTTTATCACCTTTATAGTGATTGTAGTTACTTAAAAAATGGTTACAAAGCGAAGACTACTTTAGGTGAAGGGCGGGATAAAGGTTTTAGAGTTTGTAGAATATGTCTAGCAAGAAAAACGGGTATGGACTAATGGTATGATTAAGGGTAAAATAATTAGTGAGGTGAATATGATGTACCAAGAAGGAATGATAGTAATTATGAAAAAGCCGCATCCTTGTGGTGGATATAATTGGAAAATCCTAAGGATAGGTGCAGATTTTAGAATTGAGTGTACTACTTGTAAAAGAAGTGTTATGATTTCTAGAGAGAATTTCACTAAACGTGTAAAAAAAATAGTAACAGAAGAGGAGTAGATGAAAATGTATAATAAGGTTACTTTAGTAGGTAGATTGGTTAGAGATCCTGAATTGAGGTATACACCTTCAGGTAAAGCTGTTGCTAATTTCACATTGGCTGTAGACAGAGGTTTTAAGGATAAGGAATCTGGAGAAAGTAGTGCTGATTTTATTAAAATTACTACTTGGGACAAACAAGCTGAGAACGTAGGAAATATTCTTAAAAAAGGTAGATTAGTATTGGTTGATGGAAGCATTAGAACTGGAAGTTATGAAAAAGATGGACAGAAAGTATATACAACAGATGTACAGGCTAGTAGAGTAGTTTTTCTTGATAGAGATAAATCTGCTGAAGGTGCCAGTGGCGGTGGCGGAGCTGTTGAGGATGTATTCTTCCCAAGTCAGGCCTTAGATGATGACGACGTACCATTTTAGTCATATTTCTTGCAAATTGGGTTAAATATTGGTAAAATTAGTTTGTTGCACTAACTATGCACAATTTTAGGATTGCTATAGGTGAAATATATGACAAAAGGGCAAATTGAAGCACTGTTAAGTGAAGCAATAAGCAAGTTTGAATTGGAATACATGGGGAGAGGTCCAGAAAAAATCCGCACTATTATCTTACAGGATATGATAATAATAAGGCAAAATGGATTCCTAAGTATTTCTGAAAAGAACCTAGCAAAGAATAAAGATGGGGTTGAACTAGTTAAAAAAGTTAGAACCTCATTGTTTGAAAACTCCAGACATCTCTTAGAAGAGACTATTAAGTCACTTATAGATATTAATATTATTAGTACCTATTCTGACGTTAGTACGAAAACTGGAGAAAAAATAATAGTTATTGTAGCTGATCAAGACGTAGAAAAATTAATATTATAAAAATTGGAAGACAATTAAATTGCAACGAGCAAGTTATAGGTAAGCCAGTAATAGTCGAAGAGGATTATTGCTGGCTTTTTAATTATAGATCTTAAAGGAGAAGAAATGAGAAAATATCCAATTAGTATGGGAACACAACATCCGGACAATTCAGGGAGATATATATCTATTCAAAATGAGCCTGAAGAAGCATTTCATATTCTAGAAAAGCAAGAAAAAGGTGGACTAGGAATTGAAGAGATAATGATTGATTTTGAGGGTAAGTTAACACCTTATCATCAAACATCACAAATTGCCTTAGGTTTAATTAGCAAGGGTATTATCCCAGGTAAGGATGTAAGGATTACTCCTAGAATTCCTAATGCTGTTAAGGAACCAGTGTTTAGACAATTGATGAGCATAATGTCTCTAGTTGAGACTAATATTTTAGCCTACAGAAAATCTTCTATTCAAGCCATAACTGAAACAGTTGTACCTATGATAGAAACTGGTGAGGAATTGGTTACTCTAAGTAAGCGAATTAATTCTGTTATAGAACTTGGTAACAAAAACTATGATATTCAGTTTCCTTTGGATAGTATAAAAATTATTCCTCTAGTAGAGACTGTTCCTGCTTTGGCTAATGTTGATAATATACTTGATATTTATGACAAGGAACAAAGGAAGAATGGGATATATAATGATAGTTATAGAGTAATGTTGGCTAGATCAGATTCTGCTATGTCATATGGGATGGTTTCATCTGTTTTAGCTATCAGAATTGCATTAAGCAAGTTGGCTAATTGGAGTGTAGCTAATGGTGTTGAGGTTGCTCCAATTCTTGGTTGTGGGTCACTACCTTTCAGGGGTCACCTAACAAAAAAGAATTTAAATGGATTTATGAAGAATTATGCAGGTGTAAAGACTTTTTCTATTCAGTCTGGCATGCGGTATGATCATGGTGAGTCTGAGACTCGTAGGGTTGTTAATGCTTTGGCTGAAGGAGTTGATTCTAACGAGACACGAATTTTTTCATCTGAAGAAATCTTAGAAATGCAAGAAATGATTGGCATATTTTCTAAACATTATCTTGGGCTATTTGGTAAGTTGATTTGTACGGTAGATTTTATTTCAAAATACATTCCTAAGAATAGGGATAGATTAGCAGGTGTTAAGACAGATCTTCAGTATTCCAGAGAGAGTGTTGTTGTTGATGAAATTGCAGCTTTAGTAAAGGACGAGAATTTAAAGAGTGAACTTTTAGGTATTGATACTCATATAGAGTGTTCTGTACCAAGGGCTATATCTTTTACTGCTTCTTTGTATACTTTAGGTATGCCTCCGGAGTTTATAGGGATAGGCAAGGGTTTAAAAGAGGTTATGGAAAAGTACGGCGATGTTGGTATAATTAGATTAAATGAGTATTATCCACTCCTCCGAGCTGATCTTTTGTTTGCTTCTAAGTTTGTAAATTCAAAGGTAGCTAAGGGTATTGTTTCTGATGAGGCAAGGGTAGCTTATGATGAGGATTTTCAACTAGCATGTGAAATAATGGGAATCAACCTTGATGTTGATCTTGAAGAAGGTTTGTATCATACTTTGTTGATGTCTGCTAGACCGATTATTCTTCATTTAATGGGTAAAAGTAAGGATTTGTTTGATGATGTTGAAGAGGAGCAGAAGATTCTTAAGGAGTGGATTATTAAGATGGGTAAGATAAGAAAGAGTCTTGGTTAAATTTAGAGAAAAGAATTGTTGCCTTGTATATGTATTTATATGTATAATTGTAAAATAATTTAAAAACATTAGTTATGGAGGAAGATTTATATTGAAAAATATTTTAAAACTTGAAGTTAAAAACAGGTATATTGTACTTGTTGGTGTGTTGTTAGCAAATTTAACCATTGCAGGCTTGTATGCCTGGAGTGCCTTGGGAGTAGGTATGAAAGCGGAATTTGGTTGGAGTGACAATGCTGTTATTTTACCTTATTCTATAGCTCAAGCAGTATTTGCGTTATCTACTATTCTTTCTGGTAAACTTGTGGATGCAAAAGGTCCAAGGATTACGATGATGATAGGTGCGGTACTATATGGTGGTGGATTAATTATATCTGGATTCGCAAATCAACCATTTTTAATGACTATATCATATGGAGTGATTACAGGAGTTGGTATTGGATTTATTTATGTTTGTCCTTTGGCTACCTTGGTTAAGTGGTTTCCTACTCACAAGGGTCTTGTTACAGGATTATCAGTAGCTGTATTTGCATCAGGAAGTATAATCTATAAGCAATTGATAACATTCTTGTTTAACAATATGAATATGAATGTCTCACAGAGTTTTATATTCCTAGGTTTGATATCATTTATTCTGATTTTTATAGGTGCATTGTTCTCAAACAATCCACCTGGATATGAAAGACATGAATCATCTATTGTAGAGACTGATGTTAGAACAAGAGATATGATTAAAACTCGTAAATTCAAGTATTTATGGGTAATGTATCTAATGGCTGCTATTCCTGGACTTTTTGTTCTTGGAGCTTCAGCTAATATTGGTATAGAGGTAGGTGGCTTAGAGCGTAGTGTGGCATTGGGTCTAATTACAGTTCTTGCTATAACTAATGGAGCTAGCAGACTTCTAGCAGGTTACTTGTCAGATAAGTTTGGTCCTTTAAGAATAATTCAATTGAGCTTTATTATTACTATCTTGTCAACAGTGCTATTGATATCACACTTAAATCAAGTTATGTTTATAATTGGTATTGCAGGTATCGTTGTCGGTTATGGTGGATTCCTGGCATTATTCCCAGTTTATACAAACAGAGCTTTTGGTTCTCATTGGTATGGATCAAATTATAGTATTGTTTATCAAGCCTATGGTATTGCATCATTGATTGGTATTGGTGGATTATTGGTACTCGGCGGTAACTTTACAAGTCTTTTCATTGCTGTAGTTGCTACTTCACTGATTGGTTTGATTCTGGCTTTCAGAATCGAAGGGTTTGGAAAAAATAAAACCGAAGTTTAAATATCAAAAGTATAAAAATTTATTAAATTAAAGTAATAAGTTATAATGGTAGAGTTCCAGTTTTTACTGGGGCTCTATTTTGTTTGATTCAATTAATCACCAATCTATGATATAATACAAAAAATATCAAAAGGTGGTGTATACAATGAAGATTACAGACATTGAACCATGCATTAAAGTAACAAAAGAAGACGAAAATCAAGAAATTGGGATCTATATAGAATTTGGAGACCAAATTAGAATAACAGATAATGACGGAGTTAAAACTGAAGGTAGATTCTTTTTATTTGAATCAGGATTTGAAGTAGAAGACGATGACATGATATACATTGTGTTAGAAGATGAGAATCAATTCAGCATTGGTGTCAGCTTCATTGGAGATATAGATAAAATAGAAAAGCAAGCATAGATGGTGATGCTGGATATATCGAATATAAAAAGGATTGAGTTCTAAACTCAATCCTTTTGTTGTTATTATATATATGGCGAGAGTGAATAGGAATCGAACCTACCAAGGATGGGTCCACCACCCAACATCGGATTTGAAGTCCGTGTCGCCCACCAGGACGAAACCACCCTCATATAAACCTTGATTTTAATTAGACAAAGAATCTAACTCTCTTATTTGAAACCCTAATTGACAAAGGCAATCTTCCACCCTTTTCACCATCAAAGACTACAGGCAGATTCATAGGTCCATCAATATAGAAAGACTCAGCCTGAAAATACCTTACATGCTTTTGATTAGAAAACTGACCTCTAAAAATATTAAATACAATATTTGGAAGCTCTAAATAGGAACAATCATCAATAATAAACAAATCTAGCTTACCATCTGTAAGTTCAGCTTCATCTAGAATATTATTAAAACCAGCAATCTGTGAACCAGTAGCAATAGCAAACATTATAGCACTAAACTTATGAAGATTACCATCAATAGAAACAGTCAAGTCAAAAGGCTTGAAAGAGGTAAACCTAGTAGCAGCTCTAAAATAGTAGGCAAACTGCTTAATATTCTTCTTTGCTCTTGATGGGGTATCATAAGTCGCAGGCATAAAATAACCACCTGCACAACTACTGAAAAAGTAACTTTCACCATTAATTAAACCAACATCAATAGCTAACTTTTTACCCTTTAATGGAACTAGCGCCGCATCTTTGATACTTCTTGGTAGACCTAGACTATTAGCTAAATCATTACAAGTACCAGCAGGAAGGATACCAATAGGCAAATCAATACTATTATCTAATAGAAAACTAATGACAGAACGAATAGATCCATCTCCACCAGAAATCAAGACACCACTAAAATCATCATTCTTCAAAAGAGGTAAAAAATCATTCTTACTACCTATATTTAAGCAAAAAGGCGTCAAGAGAATACCATGTTCCTGATAAATAGGAACAATCTCAGTTAAAAGACTATTTATATTATCTGAGCCCGAAGCTCTGTTATATATTAACAAATAACGTTCAAGAACCATATTGAGCCCTCCACAAGGAACATTATAACATATTTTATTTTCAAAGTCTTTATATAAAAATCCTTATTTGATATAATGAGGACAATAAAAAAGAAGGCGGTACAATAAAATGGTAAAAAACTTCTTTATCAGCCATGTAGAAAATGACAGCATTCTAAAAAAGGCCATAGAAGATATCAATCTATTGCCAGACATAGAAAAAGTAACCTATCATAGCTTTCAACAAAAATTGAAAGTTACCTTTGTCAAGGATGCTGACGAGAAAATGGCAACCAAGGATATAATTGATGTTATTCATAATTATGACGACACTATTAATATATCTGAAAAAACATTGAATATAGACAAAAAAATAAATAAAAAAAACGTATTACTATTTGTACTTGGATTAGTAATGTACGCAATTAGCTATACCCAATACATACCTGTAGAATACAAGTGGGTAGGTTATCTTATTGGCTTGTTACTTTGTTCTATAGTCCTAATAAAAAAGATATATAACACAGTAATTGTGGAAAGAAAAATAAATGAATCCTTACTTATTGCCTTGGCAATAATAGGAGCATTTGTTATTAAGGATTATTTAGAAGCATTAATTGTCCTAGCTATTTACCTAGTAGCTGACTACTTAAGTTGGAAAGTTTCAAATCTAGCAAAGAAGGATGTTTCTGATATACTTCACAAAGAAGAAACACTAGTGTACAAGCTTAATGGAAAAGTAGTCCTTCCTACACCAATAAAAGAAATTAAAGAAGAAGATATTATAGTTGTAAGATCAGGTGAGGTTGTTCCACTTTATTCAAAAGTATTGGAAGGTAAATCCACAATAGATATGTCTTCTGTATCAAATGAAAACTTTGAAGAAGAAGTAGTGCCTGGCAGCATACTAAAAAGCGGTGGTGTAAATATAGAAAAACCACTGAAGCTATTAGTGTTAAAACGATATAATGAAGGACTCTTAAAGGAAATAATAACAAAGACTGAAGAAGCTATGGAATTAAAAAAAGGATTTGCCAAGACTAGCGCGAGCATTGGTAGTATATACGTTAAAGTAGTTGGTGCAATAGCCTTGATACTTTTCTTATTAAGCTTCTTTTCAGATAATCCATCTCAGTTGATTTACAAAGGACTAATTCTTTTAGCAGTTTCATGTCCTTGGGCAATGTTACTATCTACACCTATTGCCTACAACTTTGCTTTTAGTCTAGCAAAGAAACTAGGGGTATTGATAAAACATACAGGCTCTATAGATGCAATTGGTAAATTAAGCACTTTGTTTTTCACAAAAACAGGTATCTTGACAACTGGAGAATACAAAGTTAAAGAAATATTACCTTACAAGAATGTCAAAGAAGAGTTTATTCTAACCTATGCTGCAATTGGAGAACTTCAAGCAAAGCATCCTATTGCTAACGCAGTTAAAAAAGCAATGACAAAAGAACTAAATATTGAGCTTCTAGAAAAGTATCGTGAAGAACGAGGCAAAGGTGCCATGGCTTTATATGGAGGCAAGACTATAGTAGTTGGAACAGAAGACTTTCTACAGGAACAAGGAGTTGAAGTAATTAACGACTATAAAGGAACTCAAATACACGTTGGTGTTGATGGTCAATATATTGGATCTCTAGCTTTAGAGGAAAGCTTAAAACCTGAAGGTGTTGAAGTTGTAGAGAAGTTAAAACAATTAAAAATAGATAAAGTATCAGTTTTAACAGGTGAAAGAAAACAAGGTGCTTCTGAAGTCCTTGCACCATTAAACATTTCTAATATCTATGGCGAGTTAAATATAGAAGATAAAGTTAATAGAATAAAAAGAGAACAAAAAAGGCTAAATGGTAAGACGGTTGCTTTTGTTGGTGATACTATTAGCGATGGTATTGTTATGGCCGCATCTGATGTTAGCTTTGCCTTCTTAAAAGGTAGTTTAGATAGAGTTACTCAAATTGCTGATATTGTTTTAATGAAGGAAGATCTTAATCTAATATACAAAACAATTCACTTAGGCAAAAGAACCTATAATATAATTACACAGAATATAATATTAAGTTTACTTACTAAGTTAGGTATATTTGTGTATATTATGTTTAATGATGTTTCGACAGGATTCTTGATAGTTGCTATAGGAATAGATTTATTTGTTTCATTGTTAACTATTATTAATTGTTTTAGAATTACTAAACGTGTCGGTGATATAATTGTTTCGATAAAGGAAAAATTTATAAGAAACAAGGAGTAGAAAAATTAAAAGAATAGAATTAAGGGAGGCTCTTAAAAGCTACTTTGCTTATGATTGTTTTAGAGAGCCTCAGGAAGAAATTATAACTAATATTTTAAATAAGAGAGACATCATAGGGATTTTACCTACAGGAACTGGTAAGTCCCTATGTTATCAATTACCGGCAATTTTCTTTGATAATTTAACTATTGTCATATCTCCTCTTGTTGCCTTAATGAAGGATCAAGTTGATACTTTTAATGCTAGAGGTGTACCTTCCACTTCCCTCAATAGTCATTTAACACCTAAACAAATGAGAGAAAGAATTGAAGAAATCAAGGAGGAGCGGTACAAGGTCATCTACATTGCTCCAGAAAAGCTTTTCTCCGAGGATTTTGTAGATGTAATAAAAACATTGAAGATTGATCATGTTGCTGTTGATGAGGCTCATTGTATTTCCCAGTGGGGGCATGATTTTAGACCTAAGTATAAAAAGATAGCCTTGGCTTTAGACAGCTTGCCTATTAGACCGGTTATTTCGGCCTTTACAGCTACTGCCAATGAAAGAGTGATTGATGATATCTCCAAGCTTCTTAAGTTGAAGGAACCGGTTATATTCAAGACTACCTTTGATAGGCCCAATTTATTTATAGATGTTAAACTATATGAAGACAAGTCCGATTTTGTTTTAAAATTTATAAAGAAAAAAGTGAATGCTCTAGGTATTGTCTATTGTAATACTAGGCTAGATGCAGAACGATTAGCCAAGAAACTCTTAAAAGATAGTTATAGGGTGGGTCTTTATCACGCAGGCCTTACTAAGAAGGAAAGAAACCTGGTCCAAGAAGAGTTCTTTGCGGATAAATATCAGGTATTGGTGGCAACCAATGCATTTGGTATGGGACTTGATAAGGATAATATCAGGTACATTATACATTTAAATATGCCTGCTAGTTTGGAGTCATATTACCAGGAAATTGGTCGTGGTGGTAGAGATGGTCTTCCGTGTGAGTGTATACTACTTTTTGGTCTTAAGGATGTTATGGTAAATAAGGCTCTTGGAAAGTCCAGGGTCTATTTTAAATGGCGTCTTAGGGAAAAGCAAGATTGGCTAGAGGAAATGGTTAGGTTTGCTCATTCTAGGGATTGTTATAGACAGTTTGTATTAAATCATTTTGGTGAAAAAATAGAGCCTTGTGGTAATTGTGGTAATTGTTTGAGTAATATTGTTGAGGTGGATCAAAGCGTGGAAGGTCAGAAAATCCTATCGGCCATTTATCATACTAAGGGTTATTATGGACAGGGTACTATAGCTATTATGTTAAAGGGTAAACTTAATCAACGTATTAAGGACAAGAGATTAAATACCTTAAGTGTCTTTGGTATTATGAAAGAATGGACCGAGGGCGAAATAAATACTCTTATAACAAATCTTTTGATTGATGGTTATTTAGAAAAGGTTCAGGATAAAATGGAAGAGCGTTTTGTTATTACTGAGGAAGGTATTAAACTTATAAAGGGTGATATCAAGTATATTAACAAAGTGAAGAAATAGAATATCAATAGTTAATGTAAATATATACAATAAGTTATAGGGAACATATTGACAATTATCGATATGTTCCCTATTATATTAATAGTGATAAGTTATGAATGGTGGTGAATATAATGGGTGGTTCTGATTTGGATAATATAGAGATAAGTCAAATATTCCGAGCTCTCGGTGATGAGAACAGGTTGTATATTTTAAGATTGTTGAATAAGGGTGAGTTATGTGGTTGTGAGCTCCTTGTGAGTCTTGATATTGGGCAGTCTACACTGTCTCATCATATGAAAATATTAGGTGAGGCTGGATTGATAAACTGTAAAAGGGTTGGTAAGTGGTGTAGATATAGCCTTAACGAAACTGGCTGGGAGAAGGCCAAGTCTGAAATCATGAAAATTACCAAAAGTTTAGGAGATGAATAGATGGATAATATAGTATTCTATATTTTTGCTGTTGTCTTTTTGTTTTTCTCTTTATTAAAGAGTAAGGAAAAGACCAAGTTAGGATTATTAAAGGCTTGGAAGGCCTTTGAAAATATTCTGCCTCAATTGTTGGTGGTATTATTAATTGTGGGGTTGATGTTGGCGTTAATGAATGCTGCTTTGATTTCGAAGTTCATAGGGGCTGATTCTGGTATTTTTGGTGTAGTTTTAGCAGCAGCTTTTGGAGCTATTACTATGATTCCGCCATTTGTAGCTTTCCCTACTGCAGCTATTCTTTTAGAGGCTGGTGCAGGTTATGCTCAGATTGCAGTTTTTGTATCTACTTTGATGATGGTTGGGGTTATTACTCTTCCATTAGAGATTAAGTATTTTGGAGTCAAGGTTTCTATTGCTAGAAATATATTGGCTTTTCTTTTTTCGTTTATTGTGGCTGGGTTTATTGGATTGGTGGTGTATTAATGAAAAAACTGGTATTAAGGTATAGAGCTTTTTTGATTATGTTTGTGGGAATGTTGATTTTTACTATGATTAATTATGAAATTGGTACTAAGGCTCTTGGTATTGCCGCTAATTCCTTTTTGGAAGTTTTTATTGTAGTTCCTCCAATTTTTATAATTCTAGGGCTTCTTGATGTTTGGGTTCCAAGAGATGTTATGGTTAAGTATATGGGTGAGGGTTCTGGGTTTGTTGGGGTCCTTATTTCATTTGTAGTTGGTTCGGCTGCAGCTGGTCCTCTTTATGGGGCTTTTCCGATTGCTGCTGTTTTTATGAAGAAGGGTGTTAGTTTTAGTAATATTTTGATTTTTATCGGGGCTTGGTCTACTACTAAGATTCCAATGTTTCTTTATGAATCTTCAGCTCTTGGTATGAGGTTTGCTGCTGCGAGGTTGTTGATTAATATTCCTGGCATTATCATTATTGCATTGGTGCTTAAGAAGTTGATAAGTAAGAAGGAGTTAGATGAAATCTATTTAAATGCTGAAAATGTTGATTAATTGGATAAGGGGTTAGAGATATGAGAAAAAAGGATCTTTTTTTAGCTTTGTTGGTTGTTCTTATATGGGGTTCTACTTTTACTGTGATTAAATTGGGTCTTGTTGGGATGCCGCCGATGGTTTTGGTGGGTCTTCGTTTTACGGTGGCTGCTTTTCCTGCGGTGTTTCTTATTAAGAAGCCTGATATTCCTTGGAAGTATATTGTTGCTTATGGTCTGACTGCTGGGTTAGGTCAGTTTGCTTGTGATATTTATTCTTTGTATCTTGGTATGCCTGCTGGGCTTGCTTCTGTTATTATGCAGTCTCATGTGTTTCTGACTTTTATTTTTGCCTTTATTATCTTGAAGGATAAGATTGATGGCAAAGAGATTTTAGGACTTATTATTGCTACTATTGGTATTATATTACTGAGCTTAAATGTTGGATTAGGTGAGATTGTGACTGTTCCCCCATTTAGTTTATTTCTACAATTAATAGCTGCTGGTTTTTGGGCTATTTCTAGTATTGTAATTAAGTTGGCTGCTAAGTCTGCTAAAAAAGAAAATAAGAAGTTGGATGTTTTTGGTTTAGTGGTTTGGAGTAGTCTTATACCGATCATTCCATTTTTCATATTTGGTATGTTGTTGGATTCACCAGAGGTGGTATACAAATCCATCATCGGTCTTGATTTAAATTATTTCTTAATTATCATTTATCTTTCTTATGCTGCTACTTTATTTGGCTTTTCTATCTGGGGAAGGTTACTCCGTTCTTATGATGCAGGGAAGGTTGCTCTGTTGTCTCTTCTTGTTCCTGTGAGTGGTTTGTTTGTTGGTCGGGTTGTTATGAACGAGGTGTTGTCTCCAGTTCAGGTTATTGGTGTTGTTACTGTTATATTAGGTGTATTTGTAGCCTATTATGGTATACCTAAGATTAAGATGGAGAGGTAAGAGCTTAAGAAGGTGATGAATTACGTTTATTCGAAAAAATATTAACTATTTATTTAATAAGGATTTTCTTTTTGATGAATATATATTTGGACAAGGTTATGAAAATGCATCTAAGTTGAAACTTGGTTTCTTTCATGGATCGCATAATGGCTGTGGTTGGATAGCAACTTTTAATGCAATTAAAATGCTAGGTTTTAAGTTTAATGAGATAGCAAAAAAGAATAAAGCTAATATAATATTTTATTTATATAATATTAGGGGTCATTTTTTTGCTTTTAATTGGGATGATGAAATCTTCAAGGCTTATAATATTTTTAATAATCAAAAAGCATTAAGGACTTTTCCATCAATTAAATCATATATAAAGAAACAAGGTTGGTTTTATCTACTAATTTCAATATCTAATAAAAATCCTAAATTATGAAGTGCTGTTGAATATTACGAATAATTAAGGTACAATAATAACAGCAAAGTATAAAGGAGAGATGATTATGCCAAATATTAAACCTGTTTCTGATTTAAGGAATTATAATGAAGTCTTAAAAGATATTGCAGAAGGTGAGCCAGTTTTCTTAACAAAAAACGGACGCGGTAAATATGCAATTATTATTATAGAAGATTATGAAAAAATGAAAGCAGAATTTCGTTTAATGAGTGAACTTGCACAAGGAGAACAATCAGGCAGAGAAAATGGTTGGTTAACTATGGAAGAGGTTGTAGATAAGCTAGGTAAGAAGAATGGCTAGGCTACTATTATCTCCAAAAGCTTATATCGATATCAGATCTATTCAAGAATATATAGAACAAGAACTTGAAAACCCAAAAGCAGCTAAAATAATAGTTGATAAAATAATAAAAGGTATTAATAATTTAACGGATTATCCTTTGTCCGGGATTTCTCTAAAAAATAAAATAGATATTCCAAATGAATATAGATATTTAATCATAGGAAGTTACATTTCATTTTATCGATATGTTGACGATACTATAATTGTTGACAGAATATTATATGGTGGCAGAGATTTTGTGAAAAGCTTATTTGGAATAATCCCTGAAGTATCAAACAACTAATAATATGCACCTCACTTGAGGTGCTTTTCTATACCATTAACTTGCTAGACCAACAACTAAAAGGTATAATTTTAGTTAATGGAAACAAAATAAGAAAGGTTACAACATGAAAGACAAACTAATAATAAAAGGCGCAAGAGAACACAACCTAAAAAACATAAACATAGAACTACCAAGAGACAAAATGATAGTAATGACCGGAGTATCAGGAAGCGGAAAAACCTCCCTGGCCTTCGATACCATATACGCAGAAGGACAAAGAAGATACGTAGAATCACTATCCTCCTACGCAAGACAATTCTTAGGACAAATGGAAAAACCAGACGTAGACTACATAGAAGGACTATCACCCGCCATCTCCATAGACCAAAAACACAGAAGCAAAAACCCAAGATCAACAGTAGGCACAGTAACAGAAATATACGACTATTTGAGACTACTATACGCAAGAGTCGGAACAGTATACTGCCACAACTGCGGAGCAGAAATAACAAAACAAACAATACCACAAATGGTAGACAAAGTAATGCTCCTAGAAGAAGGCACCAAAACCCTACTTCTAGCCCCACTAGTAAGAGGCAGAAAAGGAGAATACACCAAACTATTCGAAAAACTAAAAAAAGACGGCTTCGTTCGAGTAAAAGTAGACGGAGAAATCAGAGAAACCAGCGAAGAAATCATTTTAGATAAAAACAAAAAACACACCATAGAAGCAGTCATAGACAGACTAATCATCAAAGAAGGCATAGAAAGAAGACTAGCAGACTCCTTTGAGATTGCCTTGAAGCTTGGAGAAGGACTAGCCAAAATAGAACCAGAAGATGCTGAAGAAATTCTATTCAGCGAAAACTTTGTTTGCCTAGACTGTGGAGTAACCATAGAAGAAGTAGAACCAAGACTATTCTCCTTCAACACCCCATACGGCAGCTGCCCTGAATGCACAGGACTGGGATTCACCCAAACCTTTTCCCAAGACATGATCATACCAGATGATTCCATATCCCTAAACGACGGAGCAATAAACGTAGGACCATGGAACTCAAAAATCAGCGACTACTACCCAAGTTTACTAGAGGGACTAGCCAAACACTTTGGCTTCACTCTAGATCAACCATTCGAAGAATTAAGTAATGAAATACAAAACATAATACTCTACGGAAGCATAGAGCCAATACCATTTGTCTACAAATCCAAAGAAGGTAGAACCTGGAACTTCACAAAACCTTTTGAAGGCATAATACCAAACCTCAAAAGAAGATATCGAGAGACAACAAGTGAAGGAATCAAAGAAGAAATAGAAAGTTACATGGAAATAAAAAAATGCCCGGCCTGTGATGGCAAAAGACTAAAACCAGACGCACTTAGTGTTTTGGTAGGAGGCATAAACATCTCAGACCTAACAGACATGTCCATAACCAAAGCAATAGAATTTGTAAACAATCTAGAACTAAACGAAAGAGACACCATAATAGCCCTACAAATCTTTAAAGAAATAAAAGAAAGACTAAACTTCCTCAACAACGTAGGACTAAACTACCTCACCCTAAGCAGAGGAGCCGCAACCCTCTCAGGAGGAGAATCACAAAGAATAAGACTCGCAACCCAAAT
Organism: Fusobacteriota bacterium; assembly: GCA_009773805.1. GTDB lineage: Bacteria > Bacillota > TC1 > TC1 > TC1 > WTXA01. The sequence goes on along the minus strand of WTXA01000002.1, from coordinate 374,980 downwards.
CGGATCTGGGCTAGTTGGAGTACTTTACATCCTAGACGAACCAAGCATAGGCTTACACCAAAGAGACAATATTAAATTGATAGAATCCCTAATGAACCTAAGAGACATTGGTAACACCCTAATCATAGTTGAACACGACGAAGAAACAATGCTCAGCGCTGATGTACTAGTAGACATAGGACCAAGAGCTGGACTAGAAGGTGGCCAAGTAGTAGCTATGGGAACACCGCAAGAAGTAATAGATAACCCTAACTCCTTAACAGGACAATACCTAAGCGGAAAACGAAGCATTAAGATACCTGAAACCAGACGCAAACAAGGGGAAGACTATCTTGAAATAACCGGAGCCAGTGAGAATAATCTCCAAGATGTAGACCTGAAAATACCACTAGGGATATTTACCTGCGTTACAGGAGTATCAGGCAGTGGAAAAAGTACACTGATAAACCAAATACTCTACAAGGCTTTAGCAAGACATATAAACAAGCGAAAGGAAAGTCCAGGTAAACACAAAACCATAAAAGGTGTAGAAAAAATTGACAAAATAATTGACATTGACCAATCACCAATAGGCAGAACACCAAGATCAAACCCAGCAACCTATACAGGAGTCTTTGACCATATTAGAGAGTTAATGGCCTCAACCAAAGAATCCAAAAGCCGAGGCTACAAAACTGGTCGCTTTAGTTTCAATGTCAAAGGCGGACGCTGTGAAAACTGCAAAGGGGATGGCATAATCCAAATAGAAATGCACTTCCTCCCAGATGTTTATGTACCCTGTGAAGTCTGTGAAGGTAAAAGATACAACAGAGAAACACTAGATGTAACCTACAAAAGCAAGAATATAGCTGACATACTAAATATGACAGTAGAAGAAGCCTTTGTCTTCTTCGAGAATATACCTAAGATAAAGCGGAAGATGGAAACTCTAATGGATGTAGGACTAAGCTACATTAAACTTGGACAACCAGCCACCACTCTTTCAGGTGGAGAAGCCCAACGTATTAAGTTAGCAACAGAACTATCAAAAAGAAGCACTGGTAAAACCTTCTATATCCTAGACGAACCAACAACAGGACTACACTTCTTTGACATAGAAAAATTATTGCATGTATTGGACAAACTAGTAGATAAAGGTAACACAGTAGTAGTAATTGAACACAACTTAGATGTTATCAAGACAGCAGACCATATAATAGATTTAGGACCAGAAGGTGGAACTGGTGGCGGACTAATTATAGCCGAAGGAACCCCTGAAGAAGTAGCGCAAATGGAAATTTCCTACACAGGACAATACTTAAAGGATATTCTAAATGGAGAAAATAGAAAAAAAACTTAGATCCCTACCAACAGACCCAGGGGTCTATGAAATGTTTGATGAAAAAGGCAAAATAATATATGTAGGCAAAGCTGTGAACCTGAAAAACAGGGTAAGCAGCTACTTTAAAGGTACCAAAGATAGTAAGACCACAGCACTAGTGGATAAAATTAGAGATATTAACTGGACTATAACCAGTAGTGAAGTAGAAGCATTAATCTTAGAATCAAATCTCATTAAAGAAAATAAGCCTAAATACAACATAATATTAAGAGATGATAAACACTATCCCTACTTAAAGATTGACCTGAAAGACAGATTTCCAAAGATACAAGTTGTCAGAAGAAAAATAAATGATGGTGCCCAATACTTTGGCCCCTATGCCACTATAGGCGGGATGAAAGGGGTACTAAAAGTAATAGAAGCTATCTTTCCCTTAAGAACCTGTAGTGACAATGAACTAAAACACCGTAGTAGACCCTGTCTGCAGTATCAAATCAAAAGATGCACAGGACCCTGTGTAGGACTGACAACTGAAGAAGAATACAAAATACTAATAGAAGAGACGGTAATGTTCCTTAAGGGTAAAGAGAAAGAACTAATTAAAGAATTAAGATGGAAAATGGCTGAATACTCCAAAAATATGGAATTTGAAAAAGCAGCTAAAATTAGAGACCAAATAGAAATCATAAGCAAACTAACAGCCAACCAGATTATAGACAAGGGCCATGCTAAAGAAAGAGATGTTATTGGCCTATACGAAGGGGAAAAGAAAACTTCAGTAATGATATTCTTCATTAGAGATGGGAATATTATCAATAAAGAAAACTATTTCTTAGAGCATCCACCAGGAGAAACTAAGGGTGATGTTCTAAAAGCATTTATAGAACAGTACTATCTTAACCATACTCCTGGAAAGGAAATATTATTACCAGTATTGATTGAATTTGAGGAACTAAAGGACTACCTTAGTTATCTAAGAGGTAGCAAGGTAATATTATCAGCCCCACAAAAAGGTGAAAAGAAACAACTAGTAGATCTAGCTAATATGAACGCAATAGAAAAATATCGTGAGGGTGAAGAAGTTAGGTTGATGAAAGAGAAGGAAATAGAGGATGGATTATTAGCCCTCCAAAACTATCTCTCACTTAAGAAATTACCAAGTCGAATAGAATGTTATGATATTAGTAATATTAGTGGCACTAACATAGTAGCAAGTATGGTAGTATTTACTAATGGACAAGCAGACAAAAAGGAATACAGAAAATTCAAAATACGAACAGTAGAGGGAGCAAATGACTTTAAATCTATGGAAGAAGTATTAAGTAGACGATTTAGAATGGCCGAACTGCCAACTCCCGACTTAGTAGTAATAGATGGAGGCAAAGGACAACTTTCCAGCTCACTAAAAATTATGAAAAGCTATGGCTTAGAAGATATAGATATACTTGGACTCGCCAAGAAGGAAGAAATACTCTTTAAAGAAGGCGATAGTGAAGGTATCTTCATACCAAGAGGAGAAAAAGCCTTGCACATTGTTACAGCTATTAGAGATGAAGCCCATAGATTTGCCATAACCTACCACCGTACAATCAGGGATAAAGAAATGATAGCCTCAGTCTTTGATGAAATTGAAGGAGTTGGACCAAAAAGAAAAAAACTACTCTTGAATGAATTTGGAAGTGTTGGAGGTATCAGAAAGGCCAATATTGACGATATATATAGAGTTATAGGTAACGAAAAATTGGCTAGAAAGATAAAGGATATCTTAGGAGATTAAGCATGATAAAAAATCAACCTCGTTTATTGGAGGTTGATTTTTTTATATAAATATAGTAAGTAGCCCTACTTATTTTAGTATATAATAATGTATATAAATATTAATTAATTTTATACATGAAAACGATTGCAATTGAAAATTTATAAGAGTATTATTTAAGTAATAATATTTAATTGAAGCTAATGTTATTAAAAAATGTTGAGGAGGAAATTAAATGAGTACACAAGCTGTTAACGTATGGAAACTAGAAGAAGGCGAAGTTAGAAAGCCTGGACTATCACATTTTGTTATGATGGCGTTATTTACTGGTATCGGGGTTGTTGTTGGTACATTTGGTAGTTTAGCTATTCCTTTAGGATATGTTACTGCATTTTGGCCAGGACAAGCTATTCAAGCGGTTGGTTCTATATGGTATGGAGCTTGGGGTGGAATTGCAAGTTTCATTTTCCCAATTATTTCAAATGCTATATCTGGCTCTGCGCCACTTCCTGTATCCTTGGCTTATATTCCAGGAAATCTAGCTCAAGGTATTATTGCTGGTTGGGCGTTCCGTCAGTTCGCTGGAGATCCAAGATTGAAAACTGCAAAAGATTGGGCCCTATTTTTAGGATTCGCAATAATTATTTCAAACATTATTGGTGCTGGTTGGGGTTCAACTGTATTAAGATGGTTTGGTTTAATAGCACCAGATGCTCAAATGACAGTATTTATTGGTTGGTTTATTGGAAATGCTGTTGCTTCAGCAATTCTAGGAGCTGTTATGCTTAAATTCATATCTCCTATAGTTATGAAAACTAAAACATTCTGCAAAGGATATTGGGCATAAAATAATATTATTTCTTTATATAAATAACTTAGCTTCAATTTAATAATATAGGATAATCCGGATAAATTATAGGGAAACAAATATATTAAATATTTGCTTCCCTATTTAAAAAAGGAGATGAAGAAATGGATCAAACGGTAAAAAGAAAAATGCATCGTACCATAATTGGCTTTGTACCAGGTGAGTCAATCATGTACAAATTACATCCAGTTGTAAGACTTTCCTTATATATTGCCACAGGAATTTTACCATTATTTATAGAAACTCCAGAAATTAGCATGCTATTTATTGCTATAATATTAATTCTATTCGTAGTAGCCAACGTTAATTTAAATAGACTTAAAATATTTACACCTATGTTAATAACAGTGGGAATTATAATTAATTTAACATATATATTCTTTCCTATTAGAAAAGAAGAAGGCTTGGTTATGTTTAGTCTTCTAGGATTAGATGTAAACTTTTATTCAACTATGTGGGCCTTCGCTATTTATTTAAGAATTATCACCCTAGTATTATCATCTGTCTTCTATTTTTCAACCAATAGAGAAAGAGATATATTAGTTGCAATGAGAACAATTGGTACACCTTTTGTTGTGTCCTATTTCATAGGCTTGGCACTTCGTTCAGCAGGAATATTTTTAGAAGATTACTCAATAATTAGAGAAGCAGAACAAGCTAGAGGCTTAGATGTAAGAAACCTTTCATTTTTAGGTAAAGTTAAACACTTTTCAATGTATTTAGTACCGTTATTTACATTATCAATAAGAAAGAGTGATGATATAAGTACAGGTTTATTTGCCAAAGGCACTGAATTAACAGGCAAAATTGATGGAGTAAAAAGAGCCGACTATTTACGATCAAAGCTGAGAATCACAAATATTGATAAAGCCTGGCTAATTGCTATAATATTATTTACTGTTACAGTTATGGTGGTTTCTATTACAACAGGCCTACTTACTATTGAGGGATCATGGATTTTTCAATCAATAGAAAAATACTTTTTTGGTTAGAATTTGCTGAATAAATAAATTTTTCAGATAGGAGATTCAATATGAATGCAATTGAAATTAAAAATTTATCATGGCGTTATGAAAGAGCTGAAAATTATGCCATAGAAGATTTAAACTTAATTATAGAAGAAAACCAATTTATTGGAATAGTAGGGCCTAATGAAGCAGGTAAAACTACCTTAGCTTCTGCAATAAAAGGTATAATACCATCTGAATTCAACGGTATCTATAAGGGTACAGTAGAATTATTTGGCAAGAAAGTAACTGATTGTTCAACTAGAGAATTAGCAAAGACAGTTGGTATGGTATTTGCTGATCCTGACTCTCAGTTTACTTCAATGAGTGTTGAAGAAGAAATATCATTTGGCTTAGAAAATATTGGCTGTACTGTTGAGGAGATTGATGAAAGAATAAAATGGGTTTCTGAATTAACTAATATAGAAGAACTTCTTGAAAAACCACCTTATGATTTATCAGGGGGACAAAAACAAAGGGTAGCAATAGCTTCTATTATAGCAATGAAACCAAGAATAATTATCCTTGATGAACCAACCTCTATGTTGGATCCCATCTCTAAAGATATGATATTTAGTTTACTTCAAACTATGAAGGAAAAACTGAAATTAACAATTATAGTTATTGAACATAATATTGAAAAACTAGTAGAATTATCAGATAAGATGATTCTAGTTAATGATGGTAAAATTGAAAAATATACTGATACTGATGTATTTTTTCAAGATATTGAATTTTTAGACTCTAGAAGTATTAGAATACCTGGAGCAATAAGATTCATGGATATGATTGATAAAGACAAAGATGACCTCCCAACTGTTCATCTGCAAGATATTGTCAAAACAATTAAAGAAGAATTGAGGAGGTAGAACAATGGAAACAAAAAAAATTATAGAAGTTAAAGATCTTGTTTTTACTTATCCTGATGGTACAACAGCCTTAGAAAATATCACCATCGATTTTTATGATGGTGAGTTCATTGCCTTTATTGGTACTAACGGTTGTGGGAAAACTACCTTTTCAAAATGCTTAAATGGAATTTTAAAGGCTTCTCAAGGATCTATTGTGGTAAATGGGATTGATGTTGTTCATACAAAGGATTGTATGGAACTAGTGAAAAATATTGGTTATGTTTTTCAAAATCCAGATCATCAATTATTTAACAATAATATTTACTCTGAAATAGCCTATGCCCCTAGAAACCTTGGAATTCCTGAAAATGAGGTTCGTGAGAGGGTAATAGAAGCAGCAAAAATTGCTGGAGTATCAGAAAGTATTTTTGAAGAACATCCTTTCTTTGAAGTTAAAGGTATTAGGCAACGTATAGCGATAGCTTCAATTCTATCCTTGAAGCCAGCAATTATTATTGTAGACGAGCCAACAACAGGACAAGATTATAAGCAATCAATAGAAGTAATGGAGTTCTTAAAAATGCTTAATGAGAAATTAGGACATACAGTTATAATAATTACTCATGAGATGGATATTGTTGCTGAGTATGCTAAAAGAGTTATAGTTATGACAGACGGTAAAATTATATCTGAAGGTAGTGTTAAAGAAGTTTTTGCTAGAGCGGAACTGTTAGAACAAGCAAATATAAAGCCACCTCAGTTAACTAGATTAGCTCAAGAATTAAAAGATGAAGGTTTTTCACCTGATATCATAACTGTTGAAGAAATATATAGTGAGTGGAAGCAAATAAAAGGCAAAAATGAGATAGCAGAGAAAGCGTAGCATTATGAAAAAAGTTTTAATTATCAATCCTAATAGCTCGGAGAAAATGACCAAGGATATAAAAGAAACTGTAGATAAACTCAATTTAGAAAATATTGAAATAACTGTAATTAATATGAAAAAAGCACCTACAGTTCTTGAAAGTTTTACAGACTATACAAAAGCAAGTTGTGAAGTTATAGAAATAGTTGAAGGTTTATCAGGATATGATGGTGTGCTTCTAGCTTGTTTTGGAGATCCAGGATTATTCGCACTTAAAGAGATTTGCCCAGTACCAATAATTGGTGTTGGAGAAGCAGCTTTTTCTTTAGCCCAATTATTAGGCTATAAATTTTCTGTTATAGCTGCTTCAACCAAAGCCAAGCCGATGATGGACCAGATGGTTTTTTCTTATGGAGTTGGTGATAGACTTGCATCAATAGAAACTTTAAATTTACCTATTGAAGATTTTTTGTACAATGAAGGATTACTTCTTGAAAAGGTAGTTGATAAAAGTAAAAAAGCTATGGATAGTGGAGCAGAAGTAATTATCTTTGGCTGTGCTGGTATGACCATGTTAGATGACAAACTAGAAAAACAGCTAAGTGTAGCTGTAATAGATCCTATAAAAGCAGGTGTTGTTATGTTAGTAGCTATACTAACTGGAGGCTTTCATATATCAAAATCTGGTTTATATGAAAACCTGTGAAATGAGGTGTTAAATGTATGATTTAATATTAAAAAATGGTCTAATTGTCACTTCTGAATCTTCATATATTGCAGATATAGGCATAAAAGATGAAAAAATTCAGGCAATAGAAACAAAAGGAGTAACAGAAAATGCACATAGAACAATTGATTTAGCTGGAAAATATGTATTAGCAGGAATTATTGATCCTCATAATCACATTTCAGCAAGATTCAGAGGTATAATAGATGAACTTGACTTCTTCACGGCTAGTAAAGTTGCTGCATTTGGTGGGGTTACTACTTTTATGGACTTTTCAGAAAGCGCTCATGGTGCATCAGTTCTAAGGGAAGTGAAAAAAAGGGTTAAGAGCATGGAAGACAGTTCAATAGACTTCAGTTTACATGCAAAAATCATCCAAACAAATTCAAATGTACTAAAAGAAATTAAAGAATTGATTGAATTTGGAGTTCCAACAATGAAATTATTCATGACCTATCGTAAAGCAGGTGTGATGGTTTCAGATTCAGATATACTTAAGGTAATGGAGGTTTGTAAAAAATACGGAGGCCGTCCAGGGTTTCATGCTGAAAGTAATGTCATATTAGAGTATAATGACCAAAAATTTGAAGAAAACGGGACAATGGATTGGGAACATTTTGCATTAGCAAAACCAAATGTATGCGAATTAGAAGCTGTTAATAGAGTTATTGCCTATTCAGAGTTTATGGATTGCCCGATATATATATTTCATTTAACTACAAAAGAAGGAAAGAAAGCAATAGAATTGGCAAAACAAAGAGGTTTGAAAGTTTATACAGAAACTTGTCCTCATTATTTAACTTTAACTGAGGAAGAATATAAAAAAGAAGATGGATATTTATATTTAATGAGTCCACCTTTGAGATCTATTGAGGATCAAGATGAACTTTGGAAAGGTTTAAATGATGGTACTATTTCAATAATTGGATCTGATAATTGCACATTCACAAAAGAAACAAAGGAAATCAATTTAGAAAGAGATGAAAATGGTAAAATAATTCCTAACTACTTAAATGTTATAAATGGAGTTAGTGGTATTGAAGAAAGACTTGCATTATTAATCGCTGGTGGTATAAATAAAGGAAGAATTAGTTGGAACAAACTTACTGAAATAACTTCAGAAAATCCAGCAAGAATATTTGGAATGTACCCACAAAAAGGCACAATTGCTATAGGTAGTGATGCTGATTTTGTAATAATCGATCCTGACAAAGAAGATGTTATATCTAGCAAAACTTTACACTATGGATTAGATTATTGTATCTACGAAGGCATTAAATCTAAAGGATGGCCAATTATGACTATAGCTAGAGGACAGGTAATAGTAGAAAATGGTGAATTCAAAGGCACAAAAGGTGCTGGTAAATTTATTAAAAGGAAGCTTGATTTATAGAAAAGGGGTTCAAATATGAATAATTTTAGTATTCTACCAAGTAGTCAAAGTGGTAAAAAATCACTATATTTAATGTTTATAGTTATATTATTTGCAATAAGTGCATTTATATTACCTAGTAACATGAAAACATTAGGCCTGCCTGATTTTTCAGCTACACCATTATATGCAACTTTGATATATGGAAGGATTATTGCTTCTATAGCAACAGCCGTATATGCAATAATTGCCATCTACAAGGAACAAGAAAAGGGATTATTAATTATAACAGCATTATTACAAGGATTTGTGTATTTGATTAGTTTTGTATCAGTGGCAGTAGTTTATGCTATGAATTAATTAATTAGATTAATAATTTAAGAATAAAACCTTGGTTTTAACCGAGGTTTTATTTTTTTAAATTATAAATGGATAGCCAAAGTATATCAGAAAAGCCAATATTGATGATATAATAAAGGTGGTCGGCAACAAACAGTGGCAAGAAAGATAAAGGATATACTAGGTGATGGATAAATTAAAACTAATAGCTATAGATATAGATGGCACACTATTAAATGATGAAAAAGAAGTTAGTCTAGAAAATAGAGAAGCCATAAGAAGAGCAGAAGCTAAAGGTATATACGTGATTTTAGCAACTGGCAGGATGTACAGAAGTGCCAAAAAACTAGGAAACCTTTTTACAACAGAATTACCTTTTATTTCATATAATGGTGGCTTAATAAGAGAATTCAATGATGGTAAAATATTAATGCAAAAAGATATGCCTAAGGAAATGGCCAGACCAATATTTACAAATCTCAAGAAGTATGGATTATCTACCAACTTCTATATAGACGATCATCTATTTGGGGACGAAGGTAATAATAATATTAAAGGCTACGCAGAATATATTGAAGTACCGTATAAAATCATGAAGGATGAAGAAATATTCAAACATATTGATGCAATGGACATCATGAAAATGGTAGCCATGGGAGATGAAAAGGACATTGACATATTTTTAGCCAATGAGAGGGAACATTTTTCAAGTAACTTACATCTAGTAAAGTCATTACCCTTTATGCTAGAAATTGCCAACAAGGAAGTAAATAAGGGCAATGCCTTGGCTAAACTAGGAGAAATACTTGGTATCAAAGCCAGTGAGATGATGGCAATTGGTGATAATATGAATGACGAAGAGATGTTGGACTATGTAGCTAATCCTTTTGTTATGGCTAATGGTAATGAACTTTTGTTAAAGAAGAATTATATGAGGACTAGAAGCAATAATCAGGATGGAGTGGCTTATGCCATTTCCCAGTTCCTATAGAATATGTTAGAATAAAATTAGATTTTAGAAAGTAGAAATCAAGATGAAAATAGATTTACATTCCCATACAATCCTTTCAGGACATGCTTACAGCACACTAAAGGAAAATATTGAAGCAGCTAAAATAAAAGGAATAGAAGCCTTTGCAGTAACTGATCATGGACCTGCAATGCCAAGTTCTCAACAAGACGCCTATCACATAGTAAATATGAGACTAGCTGTCCCAGAATTTATAGATGGTGTAAGAATCATTAGAGGCTTCGAATCAAATATTATAGACTATGACGGAAAGATCGATCTCCCTAGTGAATATACACCCTATGTGGAGTATATAATAGGTTCCTTACATGAAATATGTATTGTCCCAAGAAGTAAAAAAGAAAATACAGAAGGAGTCATAAATGCTATGGCTTCAGGCTTTGTAGATGTAATTGGACATCCTGACGGTTTTGGATTTCCTTTAGATTACCCAGCAATAACTGAAGCTGCCAAAGAATATGAAGTAGCCCTAGAGCTTAACAACAATACACTAAAAGGCAGAGTAAGAGGAGATTGTAGAGAAAACTACCTTGAAATGCTCTACTATGCCAAAAAAAATGGAGTCTATATCAGTGTTGGTAGTGATGCCCACTTCTACACAGGAATTGGAGATATGGATTTATCTTCAGCAATGTTGAAGGAAGTCGGCTATCCCGAAGAACTAATTATCAGTAAGAATTTAGAACAATTCAATCAATTTATGAAGATAAGAAGGCAGGAAAGGACTATATATTAATGAAAAATGAAAACTTAAGACTAATAATAGTATCAGGATTAAGTGGCGCTGGAAAATCTCAAGTAATGAACGATCTTGAGGATTCTGGCTATTTTTGCATAGATAATTTTCCCCCATATCTTCTTACCTCATTGGTAAAAAAAATGAAGAAAGAAACAAATATATATAAATTAGCTGTAGCTATCGACATAAGAGGAGGACACTTTCTAAAGGACTATACTGAAGCCATGAAAGAATTGGACAAAAGTGAGACTAAATATGAAACTATATTTATGGAATCCTCAAACAGAGCAATAATATCAAGATACAAATTAACCAGAAGAAGACACCCCTTAATAGAACAAGCTAAAGGTGACATTCAAGCGGCCATAAAAATTGAAAGAGAAATGCTATCTAGTATTAGGGATAAAGTTGACCGAATTATTGATACCACAGGTATATCGCCAAGCCAATGTCGAAAGATAATAGATAACCTCGTAGCAGAACAGGAAAAAAACAATTTCCTTATTACAATTTATTCCTTTGGTTATAAATATGGTTTACCTATAGATGCAGATTTAGTAATGGACGTTCGTTTCCTGCCAAATCCCTATTATCTTGAACATTTAAAATTACTTACAGGGGAAACATACAAAGTAGAAGAGTATGTTTTCTCCTTTAAAGTTACAGAGGAATTTCTTGAAAAATATGTAGATTTATTGAAATTTTTAATTCCAAAATATATGGAAGAAGGCAAAAGACAATTAGTAATCGCTATTGGTTGTACAGGTGGTCAACACAGATCAGTAGTAATAAGTAGAGCCCTAGAAAAAGAACTACAAGGAGATGGTATCAGAACCTATCTCTATCATAGAGAAATATGGCGTCACCAAAAGGGAGATATGGAAAATGTCTTTTAGCCATGAAGTAAAAGAAACTATAAGTGGAATAATCTCGCCTACTAAAGGTGAGCGAAAAAAAGAACTCCAAGCCTTCTACTATTTAGTAGGAAGTGAAGAAAGGGAAGGTTTGATTGTTTTTGCAACTGAAAATATACTAGTAGCAAAAAAGATAATCATATTACTCCATGAGTTCTATAAAGGTAAATATTCCTTCAAGGTACAGTATAGAGGCAGATTTAGAAAAGTATTCTACATAGTCAACCTATATACAAGTGAAACAAGTTTCTTTGAACTTAAAAAAATTAAAAAGAAAAAAGAAAAAAGTGCTTTTTTAAGAAGTACTTTTTTAGCAAGAGGATCTATAACAGACCCAAAAAAAGGCTATCATCTAGAACTGAGATGTCCTAGTTTCACAGCCTATATATTCCTAGGAGACCTTCTCAGCTCTTTTGGTGTTGAAGCTAAAGGAATAACGAGGAAGAACGTTTTTTTCCTTTATTTAAAAGATGCTGAAATGATAAGTGACTTCTTGAAAATTATTGGAGCCTATCATTTTATGTTCTTATTCGAGGAAACAAGAGTTATTAAAGAAATGAAAAACATGGCCAATAGACGTAATAACTGTGACTTAGCCAATTTAGATAAGACAATCAAGGCTGCTAACAAGCAAGTTAAGATAATAAAGTCCATTGGTATAGGCAATCTTCCTGTAAACTCAAGAGAGGTTGCAGCCCTCCGACTAGAACATCCTGAACTATCATTAGCCGAACTAGGTGAGCTTTGTTCTCCACCAATGAAAAGAGCGGCGGTAAATTATAGATTAAAGAAAATTGAAAGCTTAAAGAGGTAATTTAATGAAAAGATGGATGGATGTCATAGGTCAAACCATATTCTACATAGCACTATACATTGTAGTAAGTTTTCTATCTCCGTTTATTTTAGGATTAATGGGAATAGAAATTAATATTATAAATCAAATTATTTCTAGTAGCATAATCTTCTCCTTAATAGTACTTATAACCAATAAGGACAAGTTGAATAAAAAAGGTTGGTTCACTAAATTTTCCCAAAAGGAACTAATAAAGACACTTGAACTTGCCTTTGCTTCAATAATTTTGGTTAATTTATTTTTGGTTTATCTTTTCCCTAACTTCATGGATAATAATATGCCAGAAGTCCTAAAGGAACAGTTTGAGTCAATAGCCTTATCAAGTCCTTTACTAGCTCTTTTGGCAATAGGTATTTTAGCACCTATTGCTGAAGAACTTCTCTTTAGAGGAGCTATATATAATTTAATTAAAGATAGTATTGGAAAGTATGTAGCCTTATTTGTATCCTCTGTGCTATTTGCACTAATACATCTAAATATTTACCAAGCAAGTTATACCTTGTTTATTGGTTTGTTTTTAGGTATTATTCTAATGAAAATTGGAAGTCTATGGTTACCAATCATATTCCATATTGTATATAATCTTTTTGGTGGAATATTTGGCGCATTTGATCAGAAACTAATGGAGCTGCTTTTTTTGAAAACATATATTATACCTGTGGTCGGAATTATACTATTAATTGATAGCTTGAGATTTTTCTTAAGTAAGGGAGGTAGAAGGTAGTGAGTTTTATTAACGATATGATTGGAGTCACCATAGAACTAGACCAGAAGGAAATGGAAGAAAGAATCACCAAATTTCTTTTAGACAATGAAAAATTAATTAAGGGTTATCAAATTGTCAGAGATGTTATGATCTTAACAGACAAGAGAATAATCATAGTAGATTATCTAGGACTAAGGGGAAAAAAAATAGAGTATCAAATGATACCCTATCATAAAATAAATCGATTATACATTGAAACCCCTGGAAATCTTGATACAGATTATACTTTAAAAATATTTATCTCAGGAAGTTTAGAACCTATTGAGAAACAAATAAAAAGTGATGTGGATATTTACGAATTAAATCGTATAATTTTCTCATATATGCTTACTAAATAATTACTTAACTTTCTGTCCATAAGTTGAAAACTTTTGTAAGGTTACCTTGATATCTTCAGGGCTAAGAATTTCCCCCCCGCCTATCATTTTGGTATTTAGGTAAAGTTGACAGCAGAATTCTATTTCTTCCATTGCACTAAAGGCATATTCAATACTTGGTCCACCTGTAAGTAGACCATGGTTGCCTAGAAGTACCGCATATTTACCTTCCATAAATTTATAGGCTAGCTCGGCAAGTTCCTTGGTTCCAAAAGTAACATAAGGAGTGCAATTTACTTCATGACTACCACTAAAAGCTATAAGATAATGGATAGCTGGAAGCTTTTCACCAAGACAAGCTAAAGTTGTAGCATAAGTTGAATGAGTGTGAACAATTGCATTGATATCTTGTCTTTTTTCATAGAATATCTTATGCATACTATATTCACTAGAAGGTTTTCTTTTACCTTGAATAATATTACCAGCCAAATCGAGGATGACCACATCCTCCTTTTTTATGTCAAAATATTCCATACCAGATGGTTTTATCGCCATCAATCCTAATTCTCTATTGAAGATACTAAGATTTCCACCTGTACCAGTAGTTAGTCCGCCAGTAATTAGTTTCTTTCCGTATTGGACTATAAGTTCTCTTTCCTTTTCCATTAACATTAGAACACTTCCTTATTCAAGCAGTTGTCTGGTATCTTATTATCGATCAATATATCCACTATACTTTGAGCAGCCAAAATAGACATAGCTTCTCTACTATCATATGTAGCACTGCCAATGTGTGAACAGGTTATAACATTTTCTAATTCTGTAAGACCTGGATAAATTTGAGGCTCATTTTCATATACATCCAGTCCGGCACTATATATTTTATTGTGCTTAAGTGCTTCATACAATGCTTTTTCATCAATGATGGCTCCTCTAGCTGTATTGACTAGAATAGCATTAGGTTTCATTAAAGCCAGTTCTCTTTCACCGATAAGATGGTGAGTACTAAGATTATAAGGACAATGAATTGCCAAATAATCTACTTTAGGCAACATCTCAAAAAGATCTTCATAGTGAGCTCCAGTTTCTTTTTCAAAATCTCTTTTCCTGTGAGGACTGTTATAGTAAATATCCATATTGAAGCCTTTGGCCATTCTGGCAAAAGCCATGCCAATTCTTCCTGCACCTATGATTCCAAGTTTCTTGCCACTAACTGGTTGACCAAGAAAACCCATAGGGTCCCAGCTGGTAAACTTACCTTCTCTAGTCAATTTATCAGATTGTACAACGTGTCTACTGGCAGCAAAGAGTAAAGCCCAAGCAAGTTCTGCAGTTGCCATAGTTAAAGCATTTGGTGTATTAGTTATAGCTACTCCATAGTCTGTGGCCATGTCTACATCGATGTTGTTAAAACCTACTGCATAGTTGGCGAAGACTTTTACTGATGAGGCAGTTTTAAAAGTATTTTCATCTACCTTGTTAGTCAGCATTGTTAGAACTCCGTCATAGCCTTTGATAGCATTTAAGAATTCTTCATCGTTAAGATCTCGTTCTTCTGGTTGTACAGTTACTTCAAAATGTTCTTTTAATAGGTTGATTCCTGCTTCCATGATAGGTCTTGTTACATAGACTTTTTTCATTAGCTTTTCACCTTCTTCAATACACTCTCAAGTCTGTTGAGTGCTTCATTAAGATTGTCCCTGCTAGTGGCGTAGGAAAATCTGACATAACCTTCTAGATCTTCGCCGAAGGTACTTCCTGGTAGTGAAGATATATAGGCGTTCTCCAAAATGTAGGCAGCCATTTCATCGCTGGACTTACCAAACCATTTAAAGTTTGGGAAAGCATAAAAGGCTCCATCTGGGAGAACACAACTAACATGAGGAATACTATTTAGTCCATTAACTAAAAGATCTCTTCTCACTTTAAATTCAGCTTTCATTTTTTCCACTTCATCTTGTGGTCCTCGGTAGGCTTCTATGCCTGCATATTGGATAAAGGTATTAGTACAGGAGTTACTAGCTACTATTAATGGATTAAATACTTTAGCAATGCTTTCGTGCATGATTCCATAACCTAATCTCCAGCCGGTCATAGCATAGGCTTTGGAAAAGCCATCTAATAGTATGGTCTTATCCTGCATATGTGGAATACTAGCAATTGAAAGTATCTTATCTTCTCCAAAGTATAGTCGATCATATATTTCATCTGATAGGACAATAATATCCTTATCACGGAGAAATTCAGCTATAGCTTCAATTTCTTTTTGTTCAATTATGGAGCCTGTTGGATTATTGGGACTGCTTAATATTATTAGTTTGGTTTTTGATGTTACTAATGGTTCTAAATCTTTTAAGGTAAGCCTAAATTTGTTTTCCTCTGTTGCTTTTAAGGATACTGGGGTAGCACCCATGTATTTTGCAAGTACCTTGTATATTGGAAAGCCTGGGTCTGGGATAATTACTTCATCACCTGGCTTTATAAAAGTCAGAAAGGTATAGAATAATATTGGCTTAGCACCTGGTGTTACCACAACATTTCCAGCTTGTGCCTCTACTCCCTTATATTCTCTGACGTATTTTGCTATTTCTTCCTTAAAGGCAGGAACTCCAAGAGGTTGTGCGTAGTGACTTTCTCCTTTGTTCATTGCTTCTATTCCAGCTTTTGTGATATTGGCTGGTGTATTAAAGTCAGGTTCTCCTAATTCTAGGTGGATTACCTTGTTTCCTTGATCTTCGTATTTTTTTGCTTTTTGTTTCATTTCAAAGCCAGAAACTATATGCATTTCTAGGGCATTTTGATTCATTAGGTTTTTAAACATCAATTTCTCCTTCTTTAATGGGTTACTAACTAAAATTATAGCAAAAAAAACTTTTTCTTGCATTACTTATTGTTCTTATTGTAGATTTGGTTAATAAATGATACCTTATTACTATATATATAGGAACGTATTGATTGATGATATTTGGAGGTAATATGAAATATGCAATAATTGGAGGGACTGGAGTATATAGTCTAGGTGGAAATGTTAAAGAAGTTAGTCTTGAAACACCTTATGGAATAATTGATTTTAGTATTATGGAAAAAGATGATAAGGAAATTATTTTTCTACCACGTCATGGTAAGGATCATAGTCGGCCTCCCCATCTTGTAAATTATCTTGGAAATATGTGGGCCTTGAAGGAATATGGAGTAGAGTTTGTATTTTCAACAGTTGCTGTAGGTTCTACACGTTCAGATATTGTACCTGGCGACTTGGTTTTGCTACGTGATTTTTTAGACTTTACTAAAAGCAGGCCTATGACTTTTTATGATGGATCATCAGGAGTTGTTCATGTATCGATGAAAGAACCCTATTGTAGTATGCTATGTGACAAAATCTTAAAGACTATAAACCTTAGAGACGATACTATATATGTTTGCACAGAGGGACCAAGATTTGAAACAGCAGCTGAGATTAGTTTTTATAGGCAAATAGGTGGTGATGTAGTTGGGATGACTAATGTGCCTGAAGTAGTATTGGCCAAAGAACTTTCCATGTGCTATTGTGCTGTGGGAGTTGTAACTAACATGTGTACAGGTTTAGTTAATGTTGAAGCTACAGGCTCTGAAATAATTGCAATAGTTAAGGATAGGAAAGAAGAATTAACCAACCTATTTGTTGATATTATATTAAAAGGTGACTTGGTAACTGATGCTTGTAGTTGCCGTTCATCTTTAATAAGGGTTTAATGGAGGTATCTATGAAAGAGTTTTTATCAATGTGGAAGTATAGAAGTATGTTTATGTTGTTTATATTTTCTGTTTTGTTGTATTTAATTTTACTCCTACCATTTGAGTCTGGTTTTATTTCTTTTGATCTAAAAGATTTTCAGCCTCTTGCTGCTCTCCCTATTGTTCTTGGATTATTTTTTGGTCCAGCTGGAGTTTTAGGTGTTGGTGTTGGTGCTTTCTTTGTTGATATATATGGAGGTTTGTCCTTGATGACCATATTTATGGTTTCTGGGAATATGTTAATGGCACTTTTATCGTATAGGTTATGGGACAAGTTTTTTGTACAGACTGATTCTGAATTGATGATTCCAAAAAGTGATAAAAGAAATTTTTTAATAAATCTATTTTTAGTGGTATCTGTAGCTGCAATGGCTAAGGCTTTTATTATTGGTTTAGGGCATATAATATTAACTGATGGTGTTTTTTATACAAAAGGTATTAGTGTATTTATTAATGATGCTTTAGGTGGCCTATTACTGAGTATCATAGCTATTGTCCTATTTCTTAATAGGTTTAGAATTTGGGAGATGATTTGGTCAGATTTGATGCGTCCTGGTGACATGGATATTGAATCAATTTTTGGAGCCTGGATTTCTTTAGTATGTATTTTGTTTTTTTTCCTATTTTCTCTAGTTGCTTCTTTATTTAATAATAATATGTTAGTGATAATTTTTGGTAGCTTAGGTTTATTAGGTATAATTATTGGATTATTTTGGAAAGGTAAGGTTTCTTAAATGGGCAGGAAAATGTGGAAAATTGAATTAGATGGAAGAGAACATGATATTGTTTTTAATAGGGCATTGCTTTTAGGACGTAGTATCTTGATTATAGATGGTGAGAATATCCCTTTGCCTAATAATTTATATAGTAATTATATAGGTTATGATTTAAGCATCAAAATAGGTGACAAACAAGGTCGTCTTGTTAGTTTAGGTAGTTGGTCTGATATTGTTATAGATGGTCATTATGTAAATAGTGGAAAGCCATATATTCCTTTAGAGGAATTTAAGTGGTGGTCTTGGTTTTTTGTTTTCATGTGTGCTTTGGTGGTGGTTTATTCTAGAATTGGTTCTTTATCTATCATTATTGCCTTGTTTGGTGTTATGTGGAGTTTGCAAGTTAGTGTTTGTCCTGAATTAAGTATTAAGCAAAAGTTAATTTATAGTTTTTTGATTGTAGTTGGTGTTTGGGCGCTGTCTATTGGAGTAGTTAATCTATTTTTAATATAGTTTTAATATTGTTATATTGATGGTTTGTTGATATATATCTATTTATGGAGTATATTAAGTGTATAAGTTAGAGTAATTATTTAAGGGGGGTTAAATAATGAAAAGTAAAGCAAAGGCATTTGTAGAATTTAAATTTGATCATCTAATAAAGAAGAATATATTGAATTCGTATATTATTATTATGCTGTTCAATGTTCTTCTTATTTTTTTAAGTAAGGGAATGGGTGAGCAAATTTTATTTGGAGCAATGCTATTATTTTTCATAATTTTAAGTAATAGGGTTTTACATAGTGTTAAAAAGCTTATGCTGAGAACATATTTGTATAAAGGTATAGTAAGTATTTATTTAAATATTCTCTTCACTATAACTTTTTATTATGTAATTATCATTGGTCAACAACATGATTTTAGTATTTTGTTTTTCTTATTTTTAATTGCTATCTACTTCAATGTTGTTAGTTATATTTTAGCGAAATACAATATCAAAAAAGGTAGATATGCAAAAGAAAGAATTAACATGAAATACAAGTTAAGTCTAAAGAAGGGTTTATTAGTACTTTTGTTTTTAATCATCGCTAGAGTTGTGAGTATGCTATATATTAAAATTAGTTTTTCTCAATATTCCTTGCTGATTCTTTATTTTATAGTTTTATTGTGTACTTTCTACTTTATGTTTTTATTTAATAGAGTTAATCTACAAATATTAAAAGCCTATTATATAAACAAATTTAATTTAGAAAAAGATGAAAGTAATCACATAGATTTAGCTGAAAGATTAAGTAGATGTTAATAAATAAGTTCATAAAGATTATAAAATAACATAATATTATTTACAATAAAATATAAATTATGTTAAAATGATTAGTGAGATTATTATCAATTTTATATACCTTTTAGAAAGGGTTAAGATGGAACAGACACATATAAAAATAGGCGAAGTCCTTAAAAACCAAGGTTATCTGACAGATAGCCAGTTAGAAGAAGCGCTAGAACTTCAAAAAGTAGATAAGAACAAGCGTTTGGGTGAAATTCTTCTTGACAATGAATATATATCCGAAGAACAATTATTGGTAGCTTTATCTAAAAGATTAGATTTGGAGATCATTGATTTTATTCGCATGAAAATAGATTTAAAAGCTGTTGCCTTAATACCTAAGACAATAGCCTTCAAATATCAGATTATAGCAACAAATTTTGATGGTAGTAGAGTAATCCTTGTGGTAAATGATCCTTTAGATTTTTATGCTATTGAGGATGTTAAGTCCCTTATTAATATGCCTACAGAAATTAAGCTTGGTAAAAAGGCTGAAATACAAAAAGCTTTAAATAAATATTATGCAGAACTAGATTCTCAAAAGGCTGCCAGTGTTGCCAATAAGAGTATGGATGGCCGAACTGGTGATGTTGCAATTAATTTAGAAGTTACTGAAGATTATGGACCTATTGTTAATCTGATAAATTCAATAATTATCAAAGGTTTTAATGATGGAGCTTCTGATATACATTTAGCTCCTTTTGAAAAAAGTATTCTAATTCGTTATAGGATAGATGGTCTTCTAATAGACAGTATGGCTTTGGATGTTAAATTAATTCAAAATCTTTCAGCTAGGATTAAAATCATGGCAGGACTGGATATTGCAGAATCTAGAATACCACAGGATGGTCATTTTAAAATAAAGATAGATGACAAGGAAATTAATATTAGAGTTTCTACAATGCCAACAGTTTTTGGTGAAACTATTGTTATGCGTTTTCTAACTCAGATGGTTAAAATTGATTATGCTAATTCTTTTGGTATGAATGAATTTAACTATAATAAGATTTCTAGGATCTTAAGAAAACCTCATGGGATTATACTCATAACTGGACCAACTGGTTCTGGAAAGACTACTACTTTATATATGCTTATTGAAAGTTTAATAAAAAAACCTATAAATATTTGTACAATTGAGGATCCAGTTGAAAAAAACTTGGAAAAAGTTAACCAAGTGCAAGTTAACCCTAAAGCTGGACTTACTTTTGAGTCAGGCCTCCGGTCGATGCTAAGACAAGATCCTGATGTTATACTAGTTGGTGAAATCAGAGATGGTAAGACAGCAGAAATTGCTGTTACAGCAGCTGTTACAGGTCATTTGGTGTTTTCAACATTGCATACTAATGATGCGATTAGTACTATTACTAGACTTCTTGACTTGGATATCCAAAACTATATGATTTCTAATTCAGTAGTAGGTATTGTTGCCCAACGTCTGATTAAGAAAATTTGTCCTCATTGTAAAGAGGAATATATTCCTGATGAAAATGAACTTGAATTAGTTCCTGGTGCAAGTACCCTTTATAAGGGTAAGGGTTGTCATAATTGTGACTTTACTGGATATAAGGGGAGAATTGCTGTTCATGAGATATTGGAAGTGGATTCAAGTATTAGGGGAATGATTT
Source organism: Fusobacteriota bacterium (assembly GCA_009773805.1). Classification (GTDB taxonomy): domain Bacteria; phylum Bacillota; class TC1; order TC1; family TC1; genus WTXA01. Next base: position 353,813 of record WTXA01000002.1, on the reverse strand, counting down.
CCAAGAAGGAACCAATAGAAAACATTTATGAGTATGCCTCCAAGGAGGGTCGTATCATTTATATTAGAGACAGTGTTAAGGAAATGGTTCTAGATGGTATTACTAGTATTGACGAATTAATTGAACATATTTCTATATTATTATAGGGGGTTTTATGAATAATAGAAGGATTCTGGAATTAATTGATTATGCCAGGGAGAATGGTTGTTCTGATATTCATCTTACGATGGATTGTCCTCCTGTTTTTAGAAAGAATGGGGATATTATTAAAAGCAATTATATTTTCTCCAAACAGGAATTAAAAGAGGCTATTTATTCTATGTTAGATGAGAATCAAAAGAAACTTATTGAGCAGAAGGTAGATTTGGATTTCGCTTTTTCTGATCACAAGGGAGCTCGTCAAAGGGTTAATATATATAATCAGAAGAATAGTCTTTGTGCTGCTATTAGAATTCTAAATGAGCATATACCTAGTTTTGAGGAATTGAACTTACCTGATGTTCTAAAGGATTTAATATCTGAGCCTAGAGGGCTTATTCTGGTGACTGGGCCTACTGGTAGTGGTAAATCTACTACTTTGGCTGCTATTATAGATTATCTTAATATGAATAAAAAGTGTCATATTTTGACTGCTGAAGATCCTATAGAGTATATACATAATCATAAAGAATCTTTAGTGCATCAAAGGGAAGTTGGTATTGATGTTTCATCTTTTGCTGATGCTTTGCGTGGTGCTCTTAGGGAAGATCCGGATATTATTCTTGTTGGTGAGATGAGGGATTTAGATACTATTTCTGCTGCAGTTACTGCGGCGGAGACTGGTCATTTGGTTTTATCGACTGTTCATACGATTGGGGCTGCTAAGACTATTGATAGGATTATTGATGTTTTTCCACCTCATAGTCAGAGTCAAATTAGGTCTCAGCTTGCTGGTGTATTGAAGGGTATAGTTACTCAGCAGTTGGTACGTAAGGCTGATGGTAGTGGTAGGACTGCTGCTTTTGAGGTTTTAATTGGGACTGAGGGTGTTCGTAATCTTATTAGGGATAACAAAGGGCATCAGATTAATTCAGCTCTCCAAACTGGGGTTAAAGAGGGTATGTGTACATTGGAACATAGCTTGGCACAGTTGGTAAATAGGAGTATAATTAGTATAGAGGAGGCTTTAGCCACATCGTCTGATAAAAAGCTTCTAATGGAGTATATTGATAAAGTCTAATTATAAGACTAGCGTGGGGGCAATGCTGGTTTATAATATAAATATCCCAATAGGGATTCAACGTTGAAATTCTTAACATAGGAGGAATAAAATGAAAAAATTAACTAAAAAAGGTTTTACACTAATTGAAGTTATTGTTGTTGTAGCTATTATTGCTATTATGGCTGCTGTAGCTATCCCAACTTATAGTGGATATGTAACATCTACAAATGCGAAAATGGATGCTTTAGAAACTAGAAATGCAGAGCTACAAGATCAATTAGATATTATTGAAACTGAAATTGACTTACTTCCTTAATAAGTAGTTATTAAGAAATCAATCTAATTTGGAAAACAGGCGGATGCCCATCCGCCTATTATCCATTTGAAAGGATAATTGCATGATCATCTTTGACCTACAGTTTCTGTCCCTATATCTGCTGGTTTTTGTCTTCGGACTAGTGATTGGCAGTTTTCTAAATGTTGTTATCTATAGGGTGCCAAATAATATATCAATAAGTAAGGGCAGATCATATTGCCCAAAATGCAATCATAAAATACAAAACAGGGACCTGATCCCTGTATTATCATACCTAATACTTGGTGGCAAATGCCGACACTGTAAAGGGAAAATATCATTACGCTATCCTATAATTGAATTAACCACAGGGCTTTTGGCCTTGGGTATTGTTTTAATTAAAGGGATATTTCTAGAAGCTCTAATTCTCTTTGCAATTGGGGCTATTCTTTTAGCAATCACAATGATTGACTGGGACACAATGACAATCCCAAACTCACTAATTATTGCTTTGGTCCCATTAGCAATTTTATTAGCCTGGGCAACAGGAGATTGGAACATCTGGGGCAGAATCATTGGAGCCTTAGTAATTAGCGTGCCTATGTACATCAGCCTATATTTTATAGAAGAATCCTTTGGTGGTGGAGATATAAAACTATTTGCAGCACTAGGTTTACTATTAGGCTGGGAGAAGATTTTACTGACACTAATAATAGCATCAGTCATAGCAGCAATAATTGGAATAACAATGACAAAAAGTAAAAAAGAAAGTATCAAAGGAAAACACATACCCTTTGGACCATATATATGTTTTGGAGCCATGATAGCAATACTCTTTGGAGATGCTATACTATCATGGTATCTAGGATTCTACATATAAAGGAGAAAACAAATGCCAGAATACACATATACCGGCAAGACTTTAGAAAATAAAACAATCAAAGGCAAAATCCAAGGAAATAACCAAAAAGAAACCTTTGAAATTCTAAAAGGAAAAGAGATATACGCGTACCAACTGAAGGAAATTGAAACAATCTCCTTCAAAAAAACACGTCTAAAAGCCAAAAGTTTAGCAGACTTTTCCAGACAACTAGGAACAATGCTGTCAGCTGGTGTTCCAATAACTAAATCTTTAAAAATTCTCCTTTCACATGCTGATAATCCAAAACAAAAGAAAATATTCGAAAAACTATATAACACAATAAATAAGGGAAATAGCCTATCTGTTGCCATGGAAGATTGCAAGGGAACTTTTCCTGAGCTAATGATTAATATGTTTAAAGCAGGAGAAGCTACCGGTAGTATAGATAAAGCTGCCTTGAAAATGGCAGACTACTATGAAAAAGAACACAAACTAAACACTAAATTAAAAGGAGCAATGACCTACCCTGTAATATTAATGGGTGTAACTATTGCAGTAACACTTATGTTATTTACCTTCGTAGTTCCGAGTTTTGTTGGACTTTTAGGTGAAGGTAATATTCCTTTAATAACTAGAATACTCTTAGGGATCAGTAATTTTATAACGAGCTATTGGTATCTTATTATAGCTTTTGTTATTTTAGCTATCATGGGTATTATTTATATCCTGAGAATCCCTGAAGTTAAATTAAGAGTAGATTACTTGAAATTGAAAATTCCAGTAATAGGAAAACTATTGGCTATAATATATACTGCACGCTTTGCTAGAACTTTAAGTTCACTATATGGTAGTGGGGTTAATATGATGGAAGCAGTTAAGGGAAGTTCCAAGACAATTGGTAATCATTACCTAGTTAAAAGATTCGAAGAAGTAAATGTAAAAGTAAGGGAAGGTAATTCTCTATCGTCATCAATTGAAAATATATTGGGAATTGAAAAGAAGTTAAGTGCTACCATATATATTGGTGAAGAAACAGGTCGATTGGATCAACTTTTGGATTCTATGGCTACAAATTATGATTTTGAAGCTGATGCTGCAACTACTAGACTATTAAGTCTTATAGAACCAGCAATGATAATATTAATGACTTTAATTGTAGGTTCTATTCTAATGGGAGTTATGCTTCCTATGATGACCTCATACAATAGTTTCTTATAAGGAGAAAAAGAGTGAAAAAAGTATTATACATAAACAACGACCAAGTAAGAATACTCCTGGCTGACCTTAAAAAAGGGGAAGTAAAAGTTATTAAAAGCTTACAATACACACTTGAGCCTGGTTCAGTAATTAATGGTGTGTTAATAAAAACCAATGAAATCCTTAATATTTTAAAGGGTAATAGTAAATTGCTTAAGGGAGCTACTGTAGTTTTAAACAGCAGTAACATTCAGATTAAGAATCTTGACCACCCTGAGCTTAAAGGTAAGCATTTTGATAACTATATTAGAAAAGAATTCTCTATTCCTAATGATGGGTCCTTAATTTATGGCTCAACCAGTAGGAAAATAGGTAAACAATACAAGACAATCTTTATGGGAGTACCTGTTGATATATTAAAAAGCTACCTACAACTATTCAAGGAAGCTAAGATTAAGCTTGGTAGATTTGAAATACTTCAAAACGGTATGGCGAAGTTCGTAAAGAACAAGAAGGACTTGGAAGGTCATACTTTTGTCTTAAATTTAATAGAGGGCAATAACCTTATATCAGTCTTAATTGAGGCAGGAGAATATGTCCTGACTGATAGAAATCGTATTATTGCAGAACCGGATAGTGAGTCATTTATTGATGAGCTATTACAAAAACTTTCAACGATTATTCAATTTAATAAATCACAAAAATCAAATAATGAAATATCAAAAAGCTACTATATCGGCCTAGATAGAGATAAATTATTAGCATTAGAAGATAAAAGTGTGGGTATGAGTATTGGTTTAGATGTTGTAGGTTTTGTTGATCATTCCTTGCATGACAAAGTAGGCCTTAGCCATTTTTGTTGTTTTATGGGCTTGATTGAAAAAAAAGCAGACATCAACTTAATGAAAATATTTAAGGAACAAAATAAAAAACAGAAAAAGAAAAACTGGGGCATGATAGTAATTCTTTTAGCACTTATAGTGGCTATTGGAGGCTTCACATTTGTGAAGGTGAAAAATATATATACTGAAAATGAAAACGCCTATTATGAGAGTGAAATATCTGGCACAGCCAATGCTAAAGAATTAACTGAACTCATATATAAGCAAAATCAGACCATGAGTATCCCAGCTATAATGAAAGAGTTAAATACAGCAAAGGATACTGGTGTAGACAAGGAACTTTTAAATGCTACAAAATTATTGAAAGTTATGGAAGTAGCCAAAGATTCTGTAACAGTAACAAGACTTGAAGGTGATGTTTTATATAAATCTTTAACAATTAGTGGTATTGGTAAAGATGAATTCAGTACTTCCAGTTTTATTAGTAAATTGAAAGAAACAGAGATGTTTTCTAATGTAGAGTATAGTGGCTATAAAAGTACAAGTGCAAACGAATATAGTTTTACAGTAGTTTGTACTTTGAAATAAACGGGAAGAAGGGATTAAGAATCATGAAATTACAATCAAATGAAAAAAGACTACTGTTAATCTTAGCAGTTGTGTCAATTATTGCCTTATCTTTCCAGTATTTAATTCTTCCAGAATTTAAAAAAGGTCAAGAATTATCAGATAGGAATAAGAGTCTTAGCTTAGCCTATAATTTAATAGTAAACAAGGATGGAAAGGCTTCTGATATAGAAAAAGAATATAATCAAGCTAATAGAATGCTTGAGAGAATTCTTGAAAAAGATTTAAGTGGATATTTAGGTTATGAAGAAATTGACCTATATTTTACAAGAATGGCTTTAAGTCATGGATTAAAACCAACTTCTTTAGTTATTGAAAACCCTAAGGATATTAATAAAGATGCTAAGGAGTATAATACTATTAAGGAAGTTTATGTTACTCTTGAAGTTTCAGGTAGTATGGATCAGCTCTTTTCATTGATGAAGGAAATAGATGGAAAAGGTTTCTTGAAGGTTGAATATCTTGATTCAGTCAATAACAATGAAACATATAATCACAACATTAAAGTATCGATACTTATGTTAAAAGGATAAGATTATGAAAAATCTTGTAAGAAGAATGAGAATAATTAAAAAAAATAGCGGTTCTACTTTAATTGCTGTTATGGTTGTAACAACTATTTTGAGTCTCTTTCTGATTACTCTGCAACCTATAATGTTTAATTATGCAAAGCGTAGTGTAGATGAAAGAGATCTTAAGCAAGCTGAGTTTAGTGCTAGAAGTGCTAATGATGCTATAGTTAAGGGGATTATTGCTGGTGATGCTACTTTGATTGCTGGTATTAATGGTATTGCTAGTGATGGTAGTAGTTTGGTTCTTAGTGATTTTAGTTTCTCATCATCTGGGATGGGAATTATTGAAGCTAGGATTCAGAGAATAACTGCAGGTGAGTTTTCAGTAATAACTAGGGCTACTGTTAATGGTGCTCAAAGAACTATAGGTAGGGAAATAAATAAACAGGTTACAGGAGGGGCAAATAATGCTCTCCCAGCCTTCTATTTTCATACTATTAATGAAAATATTCATACAACAGGTACTACTCCAGTTGTAATTGCAAATACCTTTATAGGTGGTGGTGGTACTGATATAGATATTTCAGGTGATTTATATTTGTTAGCAAATAGTATTTCTTTTGGTGGAAGTGCAAGGATGGTTATTGGTGGTAACTTTTATACAAGATCAGGTTTCTTTACTCTTAACTCAGGAGCTTCAAGGCTAATCTATAAAGGTACTACATATAGTGGTAATGGAACAAGAGTAACGACCTTAGTACCCACAACAACAGTTATAAACACATTAAATGCTGTTCCTACTTGGGTAAGAACTACAGGTACAACCTATACAAACGCACTGACACTAAATGGTGGTAGCTATTACGTAATGAATGGGTCATATTCACTAGCGAATATTTCAAATCAATTTAGCTCAAGTGTTACACCTTCTAATCCTGTTTATATAATATTAAAAACAGGATCTACACTTTCTTTATCAAATGCTATTAATCCACCGATAGGAGGAGTTGCACAAGATCCAAGGATAGTTTTTATACTTGAAGGAACTGCAACTTTGAATGTTCAACATCTAAGTTCGATAGTTGTTTATGGTACAGCTAATACTCGTCTGAATGTCACAAATTCAAGTGGAGGGAATCCCATTCTATATGGTCAAGTAAGAGTTGGTAATATATTTAATAACTCAGGGAGTTACGTTATTTTAAACTACAAAGCAAGTACAGCTTCTGCTGTTAACGAGAACTGGACAGCAGGTCAATACAATAAAGCTACATATTAGCATAAATATCAATAGGATAATAAAGGAATATTATGAGAACTGACAAAATAAAGATTAAAAAATTAAATAAAAGAGGAATGACCCTTATTGAAGTGATAGCCTCCATGGGGATTCTAGCAATAATTTCACTAGCAATATACAATGGGACTGCTTTAATACTACGTGGTTTTGAAATAGGTCAGTTTGTATATGAAAGTAATAGTGTAATTGAAAAAAGACTGGAAACCAACACTGTTGGTGGAACAGCTGGTCAAGTTACCTTTAAGGTGAATGGTACACCAGTTGTGGTGAATGGCCTATATCATACTGATAGTGAAACAAAAGATGATATGACTATTTCCTATACTTTGTTTAGACCATAAGGAAGTGATGAGTTTTGAGAATTTCAAATAGAAAAGGATTTACCCTTATAGAAGTGGTGGCAACTGTTGCTATAGCCTCCTTGGTTATGGTAGCTTTAGTTTCGTTTTTTTCTGTAGTTAGCAAGGTCTTTGTAGCTAGTGCACTAGAAAGTGAGGAACGTTTAATTTCTAGTAATGCTAAGGCTTACTTAAAGAATGAGCTGACTTATGTAACAGAAATTGGGGTTAGTGGGGATGGCTCATATAGTAAAGTAGAATTTACTGGAGGCCGGATCTATAAGAATGGAGTTCAGGTTTTTGATAATGAGTTCTATGGAAATACTAGCATCTATGGTGAGGTGACCGGACTAGGTTCTGTATTAACCTTTACCCTAAGGTTGGAAAACGGAGGGACAAATCGCACTGAGGTTTATGTGATTAAGACCTTAAACAAGATAGATACAGCTATTTCTACACCTGTAACTACTTTGTACTATAAGTAGGTTGGTAAATTTGAATAATTAATAATTTGTTTTATTATATTGGTTATTTCTTCATATTGGATATTCTTGGAATAGTTATTTTTTTTGGAATAATTATTCCATTTTTCTTTTAAAATTGTACTATTTTCAATTATATGCATCAGATTCTTTATATTGCCTTTAAAATTGCGATTTAAAAACGTATTTTTAAAGGCATTTATTAAATTATTCTTAACTATATTCTTCCAATACATTTTATAAATCAAATAAACATCATAATAATCTTTCATTCTTGTACAAGCTTCAGCTCTATTTAATATAGTTTCTGTTTTTTCAGCAAGAATAGTTTCCATATTATAGGCCATTATTTTTATTGGTTGATCATTGATGATAGGTAAATAGTCATAATTAATAGCTTCTGGAGTTATAGGGTCTCCTGTAGCAACATCGATATGGAAACGATCTTTCATATTTTCAAAAGTGACTGATATACTCACTCTATAACCACCATATATATGGTCTTCTCTTATTTCTTCTATTTTTAAAAACTCCAAAACTGAGTTATCACCTATATCTAATGCTATAATCTCTAGTATCATTTTCTTGATATTCAATTCATTGAAAATAGTATTCTTGATTAAAGTATCTATATCCAAAGTTGTCCTGTTCTCAACACCAAAAAAAGTACTAAGATAAAAACCACCTTTTAAAATAAAATTATCTCTATACCTACTAACTGCTAATCTTTCTATAAACCTATCATACATATAGAATCTAAGCACTGAGTTGAAATCTACATTTCTTGCTCTACAAATATTTTTTAATTTTGCTTTAACCATCATGCTATTCATACATCATACTCACGAACCTCATCACTTTATTTTTAATACCCATTTTTTCAGCATACTTGGAAAGTTTATCCATATCTCTATCATTTCTTCTTGTATATGCGCGGACACTTTTCTTTACTTGATCAAAGTCCATTCTTTTTTCAGAACGAATAATATCACAAATACACCTTTCTATATCATAAGCCCTAACCATGTTTCCATTTGGTGTATTTATCTCAATCACACCAAGATTAAACAAATCTTCATTAACAGAAAACACATTATGCATTTTACTAATATTCTCGACATGATAAGTTTTCAAAACTGTAACAGTAAAGGAAGAAGGAAATTCTTCAGTCAGATTGTGAAAATAGAGAGCATTCATATGAGAAAAGATAACTTTCTTATACTTAAGTTGAAAAATAAAGTAACTATCATCAAAAGTATTAACAAGTGCATAAATACCTCTATCCACTCTTTCTATAAGATTACCTTTTACCAATTGAGACAAATACTCTCGACTAATGCCAAGGTGTTGTAAAATTCTCGAAGTTATATATCCCCTGTTAGCTTTCATCAACTCAATTATCACATTCGTAAACATAGCAGATTTCCTTACGCCACTAGATTCGGATAACTGCTTTATAAACATGGCCAGTTCTTCAATAGCTCTAGATGTACCTAAATCTGCATAATCAGTTTCAGTCTTTGCTAGCTGATACATTTTTATCGCCTCTTTAATACTTTCATTATCTATTAACTTTTGTATCTTATTTACTAATTCTTCCATAATTTCACTATTCCTCTAAAAATATTTAAATTTTCATAATCAATTTTCATTACAATTGCACTTATATAATATCATAAATAAGTGTAGATGTCAAAATAACCACCAATCAGCTAAATATGATATAATTTAACATAAGTAATCATTAAGAAATAAAGAACAAAAGAGGGATAAACATGAAAACAAAAACCCTAAGCATACACGGAAAACACCACAAAAAATACAGTGGAAACAAAGAATTAGCATCACCTATAAACCAAACAGCTACCTTCTACTTTGATAGCATAGAAGAGGCGGAACAAACCTTTGAATGCAAAAATGAACAATACGTCTACACAAGAGGTAGAAACCCTAACCTAGAAGAACTTGAAGACAAAATATCCCTTTTAGAAGAAGGGTCCTTTGCAGTATCCTTTAGTTCAGGAATGGGGGCCATAGCCACTCTACTAATGTCATTACTAAAAAGTGGAGACAAGCTACTAACCCACAACATACTTTATGGTAGTAGTCATAATCTAATAAGTAAGATATTGCCAGATTATGGAATAGAAACTAACATGATGGATTTAAGGGATTTATATAATAATAATTCTGATACAGTAGGCAAAAGAGGTGCTGGATACAAAGTAGTCTATTTAGAAACACCAGCCAATCCAACCTTGGATATTGTTGATATTAGAGAGTTAAGAAGAGTGATGGGAGAAGACGTTGTAATAATCGTTGATAACACCTTTGCTACTCCTATCCTCCAACAACCTTTACTATTAGGAGCCGATTTTGTAGTCCACAGTGCTACCAAATACATCGGGGGACACGGAGATGCCATAGGTGGTCTAGTAGTTGGTAAGAACAAGGATTTTGAAGCAACCCTAAGATTTGGCTACATGTGTGAATTCGGCACAGCCATGGCACCCTTCAATGCCTGGCTCTTTAATAGAGGCTTAAAAACACTAGAATACAGAATGAAAGGACATTGCCAAAATGCAATCTTTATTGCAAAATATTTAGAAACACACTTTAAGGTAGGGAAAGTCTACTATCCAGGATTAAGCTCATTTGAAGATCATAATATTGCCAAGAAACAAATGAAGTATTTTGGAGGAATGATCTCTTTTGAGCTAGAGGGTGATGGTAATGGCACTGGTGATTATAAAGCTATCAAGTTAGTAGACAATCTTAAGCTCTTCAAAATAGCAGTAAGCCTAGGAGATACAGAATCCCTAGTAGAAATACCAGCAATAATGACCCATAGAGGGCAAGATATAAGCCCAACACTAATAAGGTTATCGATTGGGCTTGAAGATGTTGAAGACCTAATTGAGGATTTAGCTCAGGCCTTGGAGACTATATAATATGAGTATCAGACAAGATTTAGACAAACTAAATAAAAAAGAAGCCTTTTCACTACACATGCCAGGACACAAAGGAGTTAGACTGAAAACAGACACCACTGAAATAAGCCTGACAGATAACTTACTACATCCATGTGGAAGTATAAAGGAACTAGAAAAGTCTATTGCCCATATTTATGATGTTAAAAAAGCATATATAGGAACTAACGGTTCCACAGGACTTTTAATGTCATCTCTTCTTTATGCTGGAAAAGGTAAAAAAGTCCTATTACCAAGAAGCTCACACCAATCCATCTACAAAGGAATAATCGACCAAGGACAAGAACCAATATACTTAAGAAACAAAATCGATTCATTGGGTATTGCAAGACCAATCCCAGCTAAGGATTATCTTGAACATATGGGTAAAATAGATACAGCCATTTTTAACAACCCCACCTATGAAGGTTACATGGAAGATTATGCCCTGCTAAAACCATTCCTTAAGGATAAATTATCAATACTAGATGGAGCCCATGGTTCTCATCTTTACTATATTCATAATCAGACCAACAACTGGATGAGTCTACAAATACACTCCTTCCATAAGACCCTAGGTGCAATGAACCAAGGGGCAGTCATGCTATCCAATCTTGAAGATGACTTTAGAGAATATGCTAATTTTTATCAAACTACAAGTCCCTCTTTTCCAATACTTTTATCAATTGAAGATAGTATTAGAGAAATGATGACTACTAAGGTAGATAAAAGATTATCTGAAATAGACCATCTGAAAAAAGAAATTAGCAAAATAAGGGGATTTCATGTTATAGATAACGATGATCCATTAAAAATCCTTCTGATAATTGACAAGAATATTAGTGTGAAGGTGGTAGTAGAATGGCTAGAGGAAAAAAGAGGGGTTTTCTTTGAACTGTCAACTGATAAGTATCTCCTTGGAATTCTTAGTTTTTATGATACACAAGGAAATTATGACTGGTTTTTAAAGAGCTTGAAAATGGCTAGTCGTAATTTTAAAATGAGTAATGATTTTGTATGTGATAAAGATGCTTATGCTGGTGTTGGTGTTGAAGAACAATACATACCAACTATGAAATTATTACCTGGGGAAGCCTTCTTTGGAGAAAAAAAAGCAGTCAGCATTAGGGAGAGTAAAGGCTTTGTAAGTGGAGTGCTCTATAGTCACTATCCACCTGGAGCACCCCTATTAGTACCAGGAGAAATCATAGATGATTACGTAATAGAGAATATGCTTAATTGGAAGGGTGACTACACGGGCTGCGATGAAATAAAAGATGACATAATTTTTGTTATTAAGTGATTAAAATGATATAATATAAGTTAGGATTTTAATAATTAGGAGAACTATATGTTTATAACATTTGAAGGAATAGACGGATCAGGAAAATCAACCCAATGTCAGCTTTTAAAGGACAGTCTAGAAAAGAAAGGCTACAAAGTTCTAGTGACTAGAGAGCCTGGAGGAACAAAGACTGCAGAAGCTATAAGAAATGTACTTTTACATATTCATGAGCCTATAGAAGCTATGACCGAGGTATTCCTTTACTGTGCAGCACGTGTTGAACATTTAGAAAAAATTATTTTACCTAAGTTAGCCGAAGGCTACATAGTAATCAGCGACCGTTTTTATGATTCAACCATAGCTTACCAAGGTGGTGGCCGTGGGTTAGGCTTAGAAAAAATGATAGAAATAAACAAAGTTTTCATAGAAAAAGCTACACCTGATTTAACATTCTTTATAGATACAAATCTTATGACCATAGAAAAGCGTATGGACAAGAAAGAACTAGATAGAATGGAAAAAGAAGGCATGGCCTTTATGAAAAAGGTAAGACAAGGATATCTAGATCTAATAGCAAGTGAAGAAGCTAAGGTCAAAAAAAGTAGATTCACTATTGTTGATGGTGACTTGAGCATAGGAGCCCTTGCAGATATGGTCTTAATGAGAATAGAGGAAGTATTGGAGCATGATAGAGGTTAAAAGACTAGAAGAAATTTTAGGACAAAAAGAGGTTGTAGAATATTTAACTAAGGATCTAAAAAGCAAGAATTACAACCATGCCTATATGTTCTTTGGTAAAAGAGGGATAGGCAAGAAGACCTTAGCCTTAGCCTTTATAAAAAGCATACTATGCCAACAAGGAAATCCAGGCTTTTGTGGAACCTGTAGTTCTTGCAAGAAATTCGACATGGAAAGCTACATGGAATTCATACCATTTTATGATCTTGGAGAAACAATAAAGATAGATGAAATAAGAAGAATATTAGAAGAAGAACACCTGAAAAAATATGAAGGTGCCTATAGAGTAATATTTATGGAACATGCAGAAAGAATGACAGAAGCTGCTACCAATGCATTATTAAAAGTAATTGAGGAACCTTTACCAGGAACTATCTTTGTCTTTACTGCAATAAACCCAGATGATATTCTACCAACCATAATGTCAAGAGTCGAAAAATACTATTTAAATAATCTGAGCAAGATAAATCTTGCCAAGATAATGACTGGGTTAGGATATAAGAATAACCAGTACTTGAGTCTTGGATCTATAGATGAAGCCAGAGTCCTCTTAGATAATATAGATGAGGATTTACTGGACTACAAACAATTCTGTGAATTGTTTCTGAGTAAGGATCTTGAGAAAAACTAAACAAAAAACCATATTTAAAAGAATTGCTAAGCTATTATCAACTTGAAGCAATGGATCACTATAGACATGGTTTAAAGGAATTTAATTTGAAAGTTGTTGGAGCTATCGATGATGCTCTGAGAAAAATAAAAAGAAATGTAAATGAAAGGCATGCCTTAGAGTATTGCTTTTTAACTATAGGAGGAATATTTAGTGAGTAAACTATACAAGGTTATAGGTATTAGGTTCTCAGGTGTTGGGAAAACCTACTATTTCGACCCAAGAAATTTTAATGTTGGCACCGGAGACAATGTGATTGTTGAAACTGCCAGAGGCTTGGAATATGGAACAGCTGTAACTGACATCAAGGAAGTTTCAGAAGGTGAAATTGTCCCACCCTTAAAACCAATACAAAGAATGGCAACAGATAATGATAAAAAGAAATTAGAAGATAATAAAAAGGCAGAAAAAGATGCCTTGAAGAATTGTGAAGAAAAAGTGGTTAAACACAATTTACCAATGAAACTATTAAATGCTGAATATACCTTCGATAGAGGTAAGATAATATTTTACTTTACTGCAGGTAGCAGAGTCGATTTTAGAGAATTAGTAAAGGATCTAGCAAGTATCTTTAAAACAAGAATTGAACTACGTCAAGTTGGAGTCAGAGATGAAGCTAAACACCTAGGAGGCTACGGTTCTTGTGGCCGTAATCTTTGTTGTTCAAGTTGGCTTTCCGAGTTTGAAACAATCTCTATCAAGATGGCTAAGAATCAGAATATTTCACCAAACCCTACCAAAATAAATGGAGTTTGTGGAAGATTGATGTGTTGTTTAAAGTATGAGGATGAATCCTATACAGTACTAAGAGCAACTTTTCCAAAAGAAGGATCATATGTAGAAACACCTATGGGCAGAGGCAAAGTTATAAAAAACAGCTTCTTTACTAAACATGTTACTGTAATATTAGCTGATGGTGGTTTTGGTAAGTTCAGCCTTGATGAGACTGATTTTGAACCAGCAGGATTCCAAGAAATTGTTGTTAGTCCAGAAGAGGAGAAACTAGATGAAGATATCAGCACAGATTGATCTGATAGTTGAAAGAATAAACGATATCCTCCATGAAGTGGAAGAATTAAAAAAACAGCTTGAAGTTCTAGAAAAAAGAAATGAACAATTAAGCAATTACTTACAAAAAGAAGATAAGTCACAAAGTGTTGGTAATTTAATCAAGCTTTATGAACAAGGCTTCCATATTTGCCATAGTTCCTTTGGAAGACTAAGGGACGAAGATTGTATTTTTTGCCTAAATGTAATAGATAGGACAGAATAATGAAAAAGGTAAAGGAAGAGGTATTATATAAATATTCCTTTTATCAACCTGTAGATGGTTACAGGTATAGTATTGATGCGCTTTTATTAGCTGGTTTTGTAAAAAGCAAAACAGAGCAAATCAAAATACTCGATATCGGTACCGGTAGTGGTATCATAACTTTACTAATAAGCAAAAGATTCCCTAACTGGGAATTTTCTGCTGTTGAAATACAACAAGATCTATATGAGATAGCTAATGAGAATTTCCAATTGCACAAATTGGAAGTTGGTCTATTTTATTGTGATTATAGAGACTTAGAAGGACAAGACAGTTACGACATAATTGTATCTAATCCACCCTTTTTTAATAATGGTCATCAACCAAGTAATCAGCAGACAGCAGTAGCCAGACATGAAATTTTTGGAGATATGGAGAGTTTGATTCATAAAGCCAAGAAACTTCTAAAGGCAGGTGGCGATTTTTATGTAATCTATCCAGCCAATAGATTGGCTGAGTTGTTGACTAAATTAAGTAACGAAAAACTGGCACCATATGCTATTAAGCCAATATACCCTAAACCAGCAATGGAGGCTACACTAGTTATGGTAGTAGCCAAGAAGAATTATAAAGGTAGACTTCAAGTACTATCTCCCCTATATATTGGGGATATTAGTGGTAAGGATACAAAGGAGATTAAGGACCTATATGAAAAAGGAGTGCTAGAATGGTAAAAGAAGCTGGATGCCTTTATCTGGTAGGCACACCTATTGGTAATTTAGAAGATATCAGCCTAAGGGCTGTTAGAATATTAACTGAAGCGGACTTAATAGCCTGTGAAGATACAAGAGAAACACTAAAACTTCTTAATCATCTTGGTATTTCCAAGAAGATGATAAGCTATCAAAAATATAGTGAAAATGAAAAAAAAGCTCATCTGATAGACTTGGTTGAAGCTGGAAATAAGATAGCACTGGTTTCTGACGCAGGTATGCCGGGAATCAGCGATCCAGGAGAAATCCTAGTCAAGGAAGCATGGGATAGAGGAGTTAGAGTCGAAGTGATTCCTGGACCAAGTGCTGTTATTAGTGGTTTGGTCATATCAGGCCTACCATCAAATAATTTCTATTTCCATGGATTCTTACCAAAGGCTAAGGTTAAGGAAAGAGAAGCAGTTGTTACAGGTTTAAAGGATATTATGGCAACCCTAATATTTTATATAACTCCCCATAGTGTGGAAAAAGATCTAATACTACTACTAAAAATACTTGGTGATAGACCAGCTGCTATAGCTAGAGAGTTAACTAAGTATTATGAAGAAGTAATAAGAGGCACCTTAAGTGAGTTACTTTCTGTTTTAGCTGAGAGAACTCTAAAAGGGGAGATGGTCCTGATAATAGAAGGTAATAATGAGGTTATTACTGAGTTAGGTTTAGAAGATCAATACAAAATATATCAAATGATGCTTAGTGATGGTGTCAAAAGCAAGGAAGCTCTTAAGACTATTTCTACTGACTATAATGTTAGTAAGAACAGGCTTTATGAATATATATTAGGAAAGAAGGAGAAATAATTTATGGAGAAGAAAAGTTTTTATGTTACGACCCCAATATATTATCCTAGTGCTCAGTTACATATAGGGCATACTTTAACAACAACTATGGCCGATGCTTTGGCCCGCTATAAGAAGATGATGGGTTATGATGTCTATTTTCTAACAGGTTCCGACGAACATGGTCAAAAGATTGAAAAGGTTGCAGCTGAAAAAGGTATGAAACCTATCGAATATACTGATGGTGTCGTTAAGACCTTTAAGAATTTGTGGTCTAAGATGCATATTGATTATGATGACTTTATCAGAACAACTGAGAAAAGACATTATGATACAGTACAAGCTCTATTTCAGAAGATTTATGACAAGGGTGATATTTACAAGGGAGAGTATGAAGGCTATTATTGCACTTCCTGCGAAACTTTTTTTACCCAATTTCAATTAGCTGAAGGACATTGCCCAGATTGTGGTAAGGCAGTTGATATTGTCAAAGAAGAAAGCTATTTTTTCAAGATGAGTAAGTATGGTGATCAGTTACTTGAATATATAGAAACACATCCTCATTTTATTCAACCTGAAAGTAGAAGAAATGAGATGATGAATTTTATTAAAACTGGTTTAGAGGATTTGTCTGTTTCAAGGACAACTTTCGACTGGGGTATTCCTATTACAATGGACAGAGGTCATATCATCTATGTATGGTTTGATGCTCTAACCAACTATATTACTGCTTTGGACTGGCTTGATGATGGTCCTCTTTATCAACAATTCTGGAAGAACAACGATGAGATTGTACATCTAGTTGGTAAGGATATTATTCGTTTTCATACGATTATCTGGCCTATTATTTTAATGGCTGCCGATATTAAGTTACCAACTACTGTCTTTGGTCATGGTTGGTTGTTATCTGGTGGTGGCAAGATGAGTAAGTCTGTTGGTAATGTGGTAGACCCACTATTACTAATTGAAAAATATGGTGCAGATTCTTTAAGGTACTTCCTGTTAAGAGAAATGCCAGGTGGTTCTGACTATTATTATTCTGAGGATGCCTTAGTCAATAGAATTAATATAGACTTGGCCAATGATTATGGTAATTTGTTAAGTAGAACTATTTCTATGATAGATAAATATTTTGCTGGTGAAATACCAGTTGTTAAGGATGGCTTTGATACTGACCTAGTGGCCTTGAGTCAAGAAGTTGTTTCTAGTTACCAACAACATATGGACAAGTTTGAGCTAAGCTTGGGATTACAGTCAATATTTAAGTTGGTGGGTAGAGGTAACAAGATGATCGAGGAGTCTGCTCCATGGACCTTATATAAAGAGGGAAATATGGATAGATTGGCTGTAGTTTTATATCAACTGGTGGAAATTATTCGTATGTCTACTATTATGTTAAGTCCTGTCTTAGTTGAAACTGGAGCTAAGGTAATGGCTCAGTTAGGAATAGACAGTGAATATTTCACTAATGAAAAGTTATCATTTGGTGCTATTGATAAGTCTTTCAAGGTAAACAAAGGTGCTCCTCTTTTTCCTCGTATTGAGATCAAAGATGTTGAAGTAGCAATGGAGAAGCCTGAGAAGGAAGACAAGAAGGCTAAAAATTCTGAGAAAAATAAGGAAAAGTCGAGTAAAGATAATATAGATAATAAAGAAGTTGGAGATAATCTAATATCCATAGATGACTTTGCCAAGTGTCAGTTTAAGGTTGGTAGAGTACTTGAAGCCGAGAAGGTGGAAGGTGCTGATAAGTTGTTGAAATTGTCTGTTAAAGTTGGTGCCGATGAGGTAAGAACAGTAGTTGCTGGTATCGCTTTGTATTATAAGGCTGAGGAATTGATAGATAAGAAAGTTATTGTGGTCTATAACTTAAAGCCTGCTAAGCTTAGGGGAATTGAGTCACATGGTATGTTACTTGCTGCCAAGGGTGAAAATGATTTGAGATTACTGACTGTTGATGGTGATCTTGAAGAGGGAGCAGTGGTTAGTTAATGATAGATTCTCATTGTCATTTAAATGATCCTAAGTTATTTGCAGATCTTGATGGTGTATTAGAAAGAGCCAGGTCTGTAGGTGTTGAGTTATTTATTGTCCCTGGTTATGACTTAGTATCGAGTGAGAAAGCTGTTTCTATTGCTACATCAAATGATGGGGTATATGCTCTTGTGGGGATTCATCCTCATGATGCAAGTATATATAACGATGAAATGGAACATAGATTGGAAGAATTACTGAGTAATGATAAAGTAGTGGGTCTTGGTGAAATTGGTCTAGACTATCATTATGATAATAGTCCAAGGGAAAAACAACGTGAGGTTTTTATTAAACAACTTGAATTAGCTAAAAAAATTGGAAAACCTGTAGTTATACATTCAAGAGATGCTTTTTTAGAGACTTTTGAAATAATTAGGGACCATGGTAAGGGCCTAAGTGGTGTTTTTCATTGTTTTTCTGGTTCTTACGAATCAGCGATGAGGGTTATTAAGGAACTTGGTTTCTATATTTCTATTGCTGGTCCAGTTACTTTTAAAAATGCTAAGGAACCCCTTGAGGTTGCTAGTCGTATACCTTTAGAGTATTTGATGATTGAGACTGATTGTCCATATCTGGCGCCTCAACCTTTTAGAGGTAAACAGAATGAACCAGCTTATTTGCCATATATTGCTGAGCGAATTAAGGAAGTTCGTGGTGGTTCGATTATTACTGCGACTGTAGATAACACTAAAAGATTGTTTGGATTATAAGGGGGATTTTATGTTAGGATTTTATTTAATACTTAAGGCTATTATTTTGGGTATTGTTGAGGGCTTGACTGAGTTTTTGCCGGTTTCTTCTACTGGACACCTAATTTTATTTGGTAATTTATTAGATTTCAGAGGTGCTTTCGCTACTAGTTTCCAAGTTATGATACAACTTGGAGCTATATTGGCAATTGTAGTCTTATATAGAGAAAGAATTATTGGTGCCTTCAAAAATCTTGGTAAGGAACAATGGGGCAGGGGCCTGGCTATTAATGTTATAGTTGGAGTTTTACCAGCATTTGTATTGGCACTTATTTTTTCTGATGTTATTAAGTCTTTTTTTGGTAGTGTTTATATTGTAGCTGTTTCTCTTATAGTGGGTGCAGTCTTGTTATATATCGCTGAACGTTATACTAAAGGTAAAAAAGCTGAGTCTAGAAAGGATAGCTTAGAGTCTCTTACTGTTAAGGATTCATTAGTTGTTGGTTTATTTCAGTGTCTAGCGATGGTACCTGGTATGAGTAGGAGTGGTTCGACCATTAGCGGTGGTTTATTTAGAAACTTATCTCCAAGATTGGCAGCTGAATTTTCTTTCTTTTTGGCTATTCCTATTATGATGGGTGCTTTTGTTTTTGAGCTTAATGAGTTGGTAATTGGAAGTACTATTGAAGTGGCTGCTTTGGTGGTTGGTTTTGTGGTGTCTTTCATTGTGGCATATTTTGTTGTTAAGATTTTTGTTGAATTTCTTGGGAAGCATAGTTATGTTGGTTTTGTAATTTACAGGGCTATTGTAGGTGTTGTGCTTCTTGTTCTTATATGGTCAGGTATGATCAATGGCTAGATCAGATAATAAAGGGAGAGGTTGGAAATCCAAATTAGGTATGCATTTATTATTTCTAGGACTCGGCATACTCTTTCTTTTCATTTATTCCTGGTTGGATATAACTTGCTTGCTAAGGTATATAACTGGTATACCTTGTCCTACATGTGGAGCTACTAGGGCTATGTTTTCTCTAGCCAGGTTAGATTTTGTTGGTTATTGGTTCTATAATCCAATGGCTTTTCCTTTGGTCATTGCTTTTTTGGCAGTTTTTCATATTAAGTTATTGCCTAAATGGAGAATATTAATATATGTGTATGTTGGTATTGTTTTAGTGTTGACTGTGGTATTGTATATTTATAGGTTGATGTATGGTTTGATACTGTAGAATTAGGTTTTAATTATATTTTTCAAGGAAGGACCTAAGATATGGGACTAGTTTTTTTATTTTCAATAATATTAATAATAATAGGTATATATGAAAAGTATTTTCATCAAAAGAATTTAGATACTATTCCTGTTCGAGTTAATGTGAATGGTATTAGAGGTAAATCTACTGTTACACGTTTAATGACAGGAATACTGACTGCAGCAGGATACCGGGTTGTTGGAAAAACCACTGGTACTGAAGCACGAATGTTATTCTGGTATACAAAAGTAGAAACTGAGATTGTTCGAAGATTAGAAGGGGCAAATATCGGTGAACAAAAAAGAGTTGTTGCCGCAGCTGTCAAAGCAAAAGCAAATGCCCTTGTAAGCGAGTGTATGGCTGTGACTCCAGATTATCAGATAATCTTTCAAAATAATTTTTTGCAAGCTAATATTGGAGTTATAGTCAATGTACTTGAAGATCACCTTGATGTAATGGGGCCAACGCTTGATGATATTGCAGAGGCATTTTTACCTACTATTCCATATGGAGGCAAGCTGATAATTGCACCAGGACCATATGAAAACTATTTTAAAGCTACCGCTGAAAAAAGAAATACGGAAGTTCTAGTTGCTGATACCGCAAAGATAGGTAAAGAAGAATTAAGACAATTTAGTTCAATATATTTTCCGGAAAATATTGCTATCGCATTAGCATTGGCAAAAGCTCTAGATATTGATGAAAAAATAGCTTGGCAAGGTATGTTGATGGCCAATCCTGATCCTGGAGTAGCAAATGTACATACTCTTAATATATTAGATGAAGAAACCTATTTCGTTAATGGTTTTGCTGCTAATGATGTCATGTCCACCTTTGCTATCTGGGAAATGGTAAAAAATTCGGGTTATCCAACAGAAAATATTGCGGTTGTACTTAATTGTAGAGCAGACAGAATTGATCGCTCATTTCAATTTGCAAAAGAATTTTTGACGAACTTCCCATCAGAATTAATAATCTGCATGGGTCAAGAAACTAAACCTGTTAGTGATGTCTATAATTCAGGTAAAATAGAAACAAATGAATTTTGTGATGTACATGATCAAAATGGGTATGAAGTTTATAAGCTAATTGAAGAAAAAATAGCAGGTAAGACGATTTTTGGAATTGGGAATATACATGGTACTGCTTTTGAATTTATGGACGCACTATTGAAAATTGAAACAAAAGTAAATAAACCTGAAAATAAAAATGGAGGAGACACTTTATGCAAGGAACAGAATTATATATTGCATTTGTAGTAGGAACAATGCTTAGCTTAGTTTACACAGAAGTAACAGGTATAATGCCAGCCGGGCTGGTGGTTGCTGGTTATATTGCTTTGATGGCAGATCACCCATATTCTATATTAGTTTTACTTTTGATTAGTTGTTTGGCATATTTAATTGTTGAGCATGGTATAGCACGGATAGTGATTTTGTATGGTAGAAGAAAATTTGTTGCTATGATTGCTGTTGGTGTTATTATCAAAATTTTGATAGATTATACAATCCCTATTTTACCATATGAATTTTACACAACAACTGGTATCGGGGTTATTGTACCTGGGATAATTGCCAATACAATTCAACGTCAGGGTTTTGTGCATACTATTTTAAGTACAGCCTTGGTAAGTGGACTAACTTTTCTAGCAATATTTACTTATAATATTTTTATCATTTAATAAGAGGTGTAAATAAATGATCAGCCAATTTCAATTCAAAATGAAAGTTCTTCATTTTGTTAAAGTAAACAAGAAAAATACTGATAGACATGCAATTTTAGCAATTGTTACATTTTTAGTTATCTTATTGATGTATCCTATTCCAGACATATTTTTTGAAAAGAAAGATGTTTCAAGCTACTACAGTGATAAGAAATTTGTGGGCAGCTTTACAGGAGATCTGGTCTTTAATAAGTATTATGATTTATCAGTGCAAACGGGTAAAACAGATACAATAACCAAACACCTAAGTAGCTATATGGAAAATTCAGACTACATAACTGGTAATGTAGTTGGTCAAATAACAGAAAATGAATCTGAAATCTTGAGGGAATTTAAATTTACAACCTTAAATATAGATAATAAAAATAAAGGAAATAATGAACCTTTAACTAGTGGGATTTTATATACAGAAGTATTCAAGCAAGAAGGCCTTTTTAATAATATAGTATATCAGCAGATTAATGATATTAAAGTGGCAACCTTGGGAATATCTGAAGCTAATTATGTAGAAAATCTTACCTTGATTGAAGATGCAAAAGCAAACGCAGATTTAGTATTTGTACACATGAAGTGGAAGGAAACAACTGATAAAAAAGTTAGCAATATACAAAGAACCATTGCTAAGGCTATTTGTGATGCAGGGGCTGATGTTGTGGTGGGACATAATGCACAGGTACTTCAACCCATGGAAGTTTACAACGACAAAGTAATTTTCTATAGCTTAGGAAATTTCTTGCATGGTGATAATTATGCCTTTTCCTTAGAGAGTGTAATGGCACAATATATTATTGAACCTAATAATCCATCAATAGTTATTAGGATAATACCTTTAAGTTTAGCCTACGGATATCCAAAGCCTGCTTTAGATTTCTTTGATATACCATATCGCATGAGTGTTACTGATACACTTACAAGTAACTTACCTAAGGATTTAAAAATGACTGAAAAAGATGGAATTCTAAGTATAATTATTAATTGACAAAGAGAAATGTGAGTGGATATTTTGAAAAAAAAATTATTACGAGTAATTGTTTTATTAATATTAATTCTAGTTATGTTGATTGAAGCATCAACTTTCGTACCAGTTTCAGACGTTTCAAAAACACCTGAAACTGAAACACCTAATGTTGATGAGTTTGCTGTTCCAGGATTTGGTGTTGTGGCAGATGATTCAAGAGCAGTAGATATTGGTATGGATGTTCTGCAAAAAGGCGGTAGTGCAGTAGATGCTGCAATAGCTATTTCTTATGCAATGGGAGTAGTTTTACCAGTAGCTACAGGACTTGGAGGTAGTGGAATTATGTTGGTATATCCTGGTGATGGAACAACACCTGTGGTATATGACTATATGGGAAGTGCTTCCGAAAATATTTCTGGAAAATCTGCAGTGCCAGGTTTTGTAAAAGGTATGGTAGCTGCTCATAATGATTTTGGAAAGTTAGATATGGCAGAATTATTAGAGCCATCAATAAAACTTGCTAAAGATGGAAGCCCTGTTAGTGCCTTATTAAGCACCTTAACAAATAATTCTGGTTTTAGAATTTCAAGTAGTTTAAGAAGTACATTTTTTAATAATGGAAAAGCAATTGCAAAAGATGAAATTTTAAAACAACCAGATTTGGCAAAAGCTTTAGAGATAATAAAAAATAATTATATAGATTTTTATGAGGGTGAAGTTGCTAAGGAAATTGTAAAAAACAGTAATCTTACCTTAAAAGATCTAGCTGGCTATCAAGTAGTAAAAAGAGAGCCTATTAAAGGAATATTTTCTGGATACGAAGTTTACTCATCGACACCTCCATCTGGAGGGGTTACCTTAGTTCAAACCTTGTCTTTGGCTGAAAAGCTCAAGCTTGGCAATATAAAGGAAAATTCGGCTAATTATATATCTTTATTAGCAGCAATCACTCAAGTTACTTATAATGATCGTTTAGGGAATATAGGAGATCCTTCTTTTTATGATTTTGATGATAATATATTAACTTCAGATGACTATGTAAATAATTTAGCATCACAAGTTAAATTAATAGATTCTTTTAACCAATTGCCAGTGGATGACTCTCCAGCAATAGTTGAAGATGAAGAAAATACTACACATATAGTGGTTTATGATAAAAATGGCATGATGGTTTCCTTAACTAATACACTTACTCAATTTTTCGGTACAGGAGAGAGTGCCTTTGGTTTTTTTATTAATAATCATATGGATAATTTTTCGTTAAATTCAAAATCAATAAATGCTGTTGAGGAAGGTAAACGACCTAGATCATATATCGCTCCTACAATATTAGTCAAGGATGAAAAACCAGTGATTGGAATAGGTAGTCCTGGTGGGATGCGAATACCATTGATGTTGACACAAGTAATGATTAGGTTTTTAGAAAATAAGGAGCCTCTACAAGCTGCAATAAATGCTCCAAGATTTTTCTACAATGAGAATAAATTATATATAGAAAAAAATTATTTATCAGAGTTGGAAATGGACAAATTGCGTAAAGATGGAGTTTCAGTGATTCTCAATAATAGTCAACAGTTTTATGGTAGCGTAAATGCACTCTATATAGATTATGAAAATAAGGAAATAAAAGGTGGAGCAGATCCACGTCGAAATGGTACTTGGGAATGGATTGGTAACTAGTAATAAAAAATGACGGATATCCAAAATTGGATATCCGTCATTTTTAGTTATATCAAATTAATATTAATATGATAATGCAGCTCTGATTGCATTTGTGTATTTATAAAACTGGGTTGTTTTGGTTTCACGACCAGCAGTTGTCAAACTTGAAAAGAAAGATGCTCTTAAAGATGAAGAAATTTCAATTTGCACGCCAGCTTTTCTGAGATTACGATTGGTTATATTTGTTGTTTCTAAACCAGCCAAATTTATTGGGGCATCAGCTACTACAAAACCAGCCGCTTTTAATTTAGTTTTAACTTTAGCTACCAGTGTTTTATCAAGACCACCAATATAAGTTAAATTTGAAGTGCTTGAAAAACCATGAATAGATAATGTATTTCTTGATTTTTGTACCAAATCAAGCGCTATAGGCTCATTGAAATTAGTAGATGTTATATGTAGTGATGTATTGTTACTAGACATAATACCGTAAAATGAATAGAAATCATGGTTTGTACCTGCAATGTTATCTGCTAATTCACTTGTTCCAGGTTCAATACTTCCCCCATGTATGGCAATTACTGCTGTACTAGATGCAGTTTTCCTATTTACAATTTTGTAATCTGTTCCTATTATTTTTGCAGCAGATAATTCTTGATAATTTAAATATAAATCAGCTGCTTGTACTTCTGGTTTATTTCCAAAAAATATTAATAAACCTACTATAGCAATTAATAATCCAATCTTTTTCATTTTAATTCCTCCTTGAAAAAAAATACTTCTATTTTGGTTCACCAAAATAGAAGTATTAACAAACAAGTTTGTCATTAAACATAATTTCGGTAACCCGGCGACCATAGTTATAAAACTTTAGGTCCGTAGCTTTGCGTCTTTGACTTTCGTCAAATTTGCTCTTATCGTTTATGTATTTATTATTACATATTAATTTTTAACATGCAATAGTATTTTTAAAATTAAAACAAAACTATAATCATTACAATATAGTAGTCTGCATTTATATATATTTATCTAATTTACGGATTTCAATGATTCAATCATATTTATCTTCTTCAACTTAAAATAAGTGAATATCTGCACTACTACAGTAAATACTACAGTAATAAGGAAAGCCCAGACATAACTTAAAGGATTTATAGATTTTAAAAAAACTGTACTATCAACCTCAATAATGCCAATCACATACCTATGAAGAAAAATACCTTCGACCAGACCTACAGCTATACTAAGGAAAGTAAGGATAATGGTCTCCCTATAAATATACTTACTAACCTCATCATCATAAAATCCGAGAACTTTTAAAGTAGCAATCTCACGCTTTCTTTCACTAATATTTATTGAAGTTAGATTAAAGAGGACTATTAAAGCTAGAATTGAAGCTATAACAATAATCATCACAATCACATTATTCAAACTGGTAACCAATAAGTTAAAAGTATTTAAACCATCAGTTGTAAAAATAATACTAGAAAATACATTACTAGTAATCAAATTCTTTGCAAGTAAGGATTCATCCTTAGATTCATGATCAGAAACAACAATATTAAACTTAGCACTTACACCAAAAACCTCATTATAGGATTCTTTACTCATATAAATATAGTGCATAATATAGTTTCCTACGACATCAGTTACTTTAAGAGTAAAACTTTCATTTTCTATATCAGTTATTTTAATAGTATCACCAACACCTGCACCAGTGCTTTCAGCGAGTTTGCTGGTAATTACAACACCACTATCATCTAATGCAGCAATATCATTTTTTAAAATACTATTTAAGACAAAATATTCTTCAAAAATATTTTCATCTTCTGGAACTATAAGATTAATATCAATATTGGCACTGCCGGCATCAACGGTATAAGTAGCCTGCTTAATCAATGTTGGCATTATTATTTGTTCCTTATCAAGAAGTACCTTTAATTCTTTACTTATTGTAGTTATTTCATTTTTTAAAACCAGCATCTCATCATATTTCATTACTTTGCTATATTGTATATCAGTAATTCCACTAACACTATCTCTAATACCAAAACCAGTTAGTAAAAGAGCGGTACAACCGGCTATACCAACTATAGTCATAAATACTCTTTTCTTATACCTGAAAATATTACGCATTGTAACTTTCCGGCTAAATGATAAATGCATCCAGATAAAATCTATTTTTTCTAAAAGAATAGTCTGCCCTTTTTTTAAAGGTACAGGTCGAAGTAAATTAGCTGGTTTTTCTTTTAGTTCCTTCCTTCCTGCTCTAAGGGTGACAAGAAACATCAAAGATACAGTTATAAGTGTTATGAGAATAAGGGTAATTAAATCATAACTGATTATTAGTTTAGGCAAGATATAACTAGATTGATAGGTGGAGTAGATAATAAAGGGTATTAAACTACTACCTAAGAAAAAACCACTTAATATGCCAATAATAGAAGCTGTAAAAACATAAAGTAGATACATGGATATGATGCTACTATTGTAATAACCCAAGGAAGTTAGAGTGCCAATTTCTCCACGTTCTTCATCTATCATACGAGTCATGGTATTAAGGCTCATAAGGGCAACTATAGCTATAAAGAATATAGGTAGAACTTGAGCTATTAGGGTAACCTTTTTTGTATCTTCCTCTAGAGAGGTATATCCAGGAGCTGAAGTTCTATCAAAAATATACCATTTAGGCTTTTCCAATTGACTAAGATTTTCAAATGAACTATTTTTCTCAGTAAGTTTAGCACTTTCAATAATGGAAGTGTATCTAGCGTTTTCTCTATTCTCTTTAATGATGGTAAGATCTTTTTTTATTTGACTTATTAAGTTGCCATATTCCTTGGAATAGATTTTATAATTATTTGGATTTTTTGTTGTTAGGTAAATTTCTGTATAATAGTCCAGTTGAAAATTACTTCTTGGTATGAAAATAAAAGATGATAGTTTACCATCTCCAATGTTAGATATTCCATAGTTCTTAAATAGGTAAAGTACTGAATTAACAGTTCCTACCACTTGGTATTCCTGATTTCTTATCTGTTTATTTATATCGTTAGTAATTGTTATTAGGTCACCAACTTTATAACTTTTACTATCTGCAAGACATTCATTGTCCTTAATAGGTTGTCTTCCATTAATGATAGTTGATTTATTAATATTTTCTTCAATAGTGTGGACTTTTATGGGTTTACCTTTACTTAGAACATCAAGAGAGTAGGTTGGCTTAACTGTAGAGATATTTCCTAACTTTTTTATGGCATTGACATCTTCATCATCGAGTCCCATAGAACTTACTATCTTTAAATCCATAAAATTATTTTTATCATAGTATGTGTTTACCGAATTTATAATATCAGGTGAACTTGCTCTAATACCTGCGAAGAAGCCTATACCTACGGCAATTATTATAATCAGAGAAAAGAATCTCCCGTATGATTTTTTAACTTTCATTAAGGCGTTTTTAAATAGCAAGTAAATCACCACACAATCTCTGATACATTTTTAGGCTCCTTGTTTATGGTTACAGCTTCTACAGTTCCATTTCTTATATGAATTACCTTGTCAGCAATATCAGCTATTACTGAGTTATGGGTTATTATTACTGTGGTCATATTCATTTCCTTACAAGTTTTTTGTAAAAGTTGAATTATTTTTTTACCGGTGTTGCTGTCAAGTGCTCCTGTGGGTTCATCACATAAAAGGAGTTTAGGATTTTTAGCTATAGCTCTAGCGATGGCAACTCTTTGTTGCTCTCCACCTGAAAGTTGGTAAGGGAAGTTATTTATACGTTCTTCAAGACCTACTAGTTCAAGGATTGTTTTTGGATCTAGAGAGTCTGGACATATCTGACAGGCAAGCTCTACATTTTCTAGAGCGGTTAGGTTGTTTATTAGGTTATAGAATTGAAAAACGAAGCCGATATCATTTCTTCTGTATTTAATTAGTGATTTAGTATTGTAGTTGTCAATCCTTGTTCCATCAATAGTGATGCTACCTTCTGTAGGATTATCCATTCCTCCGATTAAATTTAGTATTGTTGTCTTACCCGCACCTGATGGACCTAGTATCACTACTAGTTCTCCTTTTTCTATCATAAATGAGCAGTCTTCAACTGCTTTAATTTTAACTTCTCCAAGTTTGTATTCTTTTTTTATGCCTTTGAGCTCTATCTTAGCCATTAATTCCTCCGATTTAGTATACATAGTGTTGTACATATATCATAACTTTAGTATACTGACATTAGTTGTTTACTACAATAATCAGATAGTATAGTAATGTTAGTTGGACAACATATGAGGGTTGAGTGTTTAGTAATTAGCATTTAAGAGTAAATTGATTTGAGCATAGGAGGTTATAATGAAATCTGTAAAGATGGATAGGCGTGTGAAATATACGAAGATGGTTCTGAAAAATAGTTTTATTAATCTATTGAAGAGTAAGCATATATCTAAGATTTCTATTAAGGAGATTTGTGATGATGCTGATATTAATAGGGCAACGTTTTATGCTCACTATTCTGATCAGTATGATTTGCGTCGTAAGATTGAAGCAGAATTAATTGATGATATAAAAAAGTATTTGGAGAGTGGTTCTTTTAATGATACTGATAATGTTTCACTTGATATGCTTGTAAAGATTTTTGAGTATTTAAAGGAGAATGCTGAGTTGTGTGTTGTTCTTCTTGGAGATAGTGGTGATATTAATTTTCAAAAGCAAGTAATGAGGATTGTAAGAGAGCAGTGTATTTCTGCCTGGACTTCAGTTAAATCTATAAATCCAGTTGATGCTGAATTCATTTATACTTTCTATGCAATTGGTAGCGTAGGTATCATACAAAAATGGTTAACTGAAGATATTGAAAAGCCTGCTATTGAAATGGCTAGTCTAATATTAAAATTAGCAAATAGTGGAATATCAGCATTCTAGTATATAGAAAAAGGAGCAGTTTAACTGAACTGCTCCTTTTTTGTATTGTATTCTTATTTATTTCTTTTTATTTATCATCTTTATCATCAATTTTTATGTTGGGTGCTTTCTTATTATTCCTACTTTTGGCAGCTTTTTCATCATTTTTTTGTTTCTTTTTGCGTTCTGTTCTCTCTACATCATCAAAGTATAGTTCTTCAAAGTTTATAAAGGCAGTTAACTTACCCTCATTGTATAAACGAATGAAGATGTTAGCTACAATCGGGACGATCAACATACCAGTAACTCCAAACCAGATGAAACCAAGATATATAGAAATTAAAGCAACTAAGGGATTAAGACCCAATTGATCTCCAACGATCTTAGGCTCAACAAATTGTCTGACAATTACAACTACACCATATAGAATAAGTAGACCAATACCAAGTGGTGAATTTCCAAGGATAAAGGCAATAATTATCCAGGGAACCATTATTCCACCAGTACCAAAAACTGGGAAAATATCAAATATAGCTATTAGAAAAGCTATAAAAATAGGATTTGGGACTTTAAGAATAGCTAAACCAATGCTTAACTCAACAAAGGTAATTGTCATAATCTTCATATAGGCAATCAGATATTTACCAATAGTTTTTGTAAAGGATACTTTTATATTCTTAGCAAGAATACTAAATTTACTAGGCATAATATCTATTAGAAAAGCTTTAATATTAGGGAAATCAATATTTGAAAATATAGTTGCCAATACTGTGAAAATAAAGGACAAAAATATAAATGGTAAAGCTTTAGTTATATTTGTTAATAATACCAAACCACTCTTTGAGAAATTGATTGACAATTTTTGAATCTCTTTTAAAAGCTCTTCTTGTAAACCACCTAACTGAATTCTCATATCAGGTGAAAAACCTTCGATTATATTATTAATCCAAGCATTCACTTTCTCAAAGGCTGGTAGTAATTCCTTTGTAATGAAATCAGGTAAAAGATGGAAATATGATTGAGAATATCTGACGATCAGATAGCCTAAAAACCAAATTAACGCTCCAATTAATAAAGCTAAAGTAACTGTATAAATGGAAGCTACCAATCTTCTTTTTATATGGGTTTTTTTAACGGTCATAGTAATAAGTGGATTCATCAAATAAGCTATGATGAAACCAATTATAAAAGGCATCAACCAACTAACAAGAAAATTTAATGAAAAATAAAGTATTGCTGCTATTATAGCAAAAAAAACTGAATTAATAATAAATTGTCTTCTTTTTTCAATATTCATAAACTACCCCCTTTTCAATATATGAGAAATATTGTCGACAATTTTAGTTGCCACTTCAGGTCTATTCATGGTGTAAAGATGAATACCTTCTACATCGTTGGTCACTAAATCTATAATCTGATCAAGGGCATACATTATACCAGCTTCCATTAAAGCTGCTGGATTATCCTCGTATTTATCCAAGATACGAATGAATTTCCTTGGTAATGTTGCTCCACATAGGGTTACAATATTATGAATTTGTTTAGCATTAATTACTGGCATAATACCAGCAGAAATTGGAACCTTTATACCAGCTTTGGCTGCACTATCAAGAAACCTGTAATATTGTTCATTATCATAAAATAACTGACTTACTAGATAATCAACACCAGTATCAACTTTTGTTTTTAGATTTAGTAAATCTTGGGTCAAGCTTCTAGATTCTATATGTCCTTCAGGATAACAAGCTGCACCAATACAAAATGTATCTCCATAGTGCTTTTTTATAAAGCTGATCAAATCAGCAGCATACTCAAAATGAAGAGGATTTGGTATCATAGATTGATTCCCTGTAGGAAAATCTCCTCTTAGTGCTAATATGTTGTTGACTCCATTAGATTTTAGTCTATCCATCGTATCAATTACAACATCTTTTGTTGAAGATAGGCATGTAACGTGTGCTAGTGATTCAATATTGAAGTAGTTCTTAACTTTTCCTGCTATATCGCAGGTTATCCCAGTTGTTGTTCCACCAGCGCCATAAGTGACACTCATGTAGTCAGGGTTTAGTTGTGAGAATCCTTCTAATTTATCGGTTATACTTTCTATTGTTCCTGCTCCCATTTTTGGTGGGAATATTTCAAAAGACACTACTGTCTTTCCTTTGTTATAAAAATCTTTAATCTGCATTAAAAACCTCCTTATACCTTAATGATTATCTTTAATTATAACATAAAAAAATATTTATTAAACGAATTGAAAGTAAAGGCTGAATCTATGGTAAAACATAGACTTGTGCGGTATAATAGAGAACAAGATGATTATAGATTAAGGAGACTAAAATGATTGAAAACAAATATATTCCACCATATACAATTTCAAATAAAATTGTTAATCTAATATCTGGGATTACAGAAATTTTAACAAAAATTACAATAAATGATAAGATGAGCAACAGCCCAAAACTTAGGCGTGATAATAGAATTAGAACCATCCAAGCTTCGCTAGCAATTGAGAACAATTCATTATCAATAAATCAAGTGACTGATATTGTTAATGGAAAAAGAATTTTAGGTGCACCAAAGGAAATAGCTGAAGTAAAGAACACTTTTGAGGCTTATGATAAACTATTTCTTTTGGATCCTTTTTCTAAAAAGGACTTATTAACTGCACATAAAACATTAATGAATGACTTAACTAATGAAGCAGGTAAGTTTCGAAGTGGTGGAGTTGGCGTATTTGCAGAAGAAAGATTGATTCATATGGCGCCACCAGCTAATTTAGTACCAGGGTTAATAACTGAATTAATGGAATGGGCTAAAAAAAGTGATGTTCATCCATTGATAAAGAGCTGTGTTTTTCATTATGAGTTTGAGTTTATACACCCATTTACAGATGGTAATGGAAGAATGGGTAGAATGTGGCAAACTTTGATACTATATAAATGGAATACACTATTTGGTTGGCTTCCAATAGAAACTTTAATTAGAGATAGACAGTCGCAATACTATGATGTGCTTGGTGCCTGCGATAGGTCTGGTGATTCTGGAAAATTT
Organism: Fusobacteriota bacterium; assembly: GCA_009773805.1. Taxonomy (GTDB): domain Bacteria; phylum Bacillota; class TC1; order TC1; family TC1; genus WTXA01. Next base: position 321,419 of record WTXA01000002.1, on the reverse strand, counting down.
ATTGAGTTTATATTAACAACCATTATAGATGTTCTGAGAGAAATAGCTTTAACCGACCAGGTTACCGACCAGGTTACCGATCAGGTTAAAAAGCTGATCGCAATAATAGGTGAAGATACATTATCAACAAACGAGTTGATGAAAAAATTAGGTTTGAAACACAGACCATCATTTAGAGAAAAATATTTAGTTCCTGCCCTGAGATTAGGTTATATAGAAATGACTATACCTGAAAAGCCAAGTAGTGGTAAGCAAAAATATAGAAAAGTCTAGAAAAACATTAGTATACCAGTAAATGAACTTTAAATATATCTGTAAAAATTATATAATGAGGTGTAGTAAATTCAAGGAGAACTGAATTGAATATAAAAATAGATAAAAATGAAGTCCTAAGATATCTTGGCTACAAAAATCAAGAATACAGTCACGAACTGGATTTAATAATTGATGAAGTAAGAGAAGAGATAAAGGACATTTCCAACTATAAATATATATATAAAATAGTAGAGTTGAAAAGAGATGAGAATGGACTTGCCTACATTGATGATGGCATATTACCATTACTAGGTGAAAATATCCAAAAACACCTGGCTAATGCAGACAGTTGTGTGATCATGGCTGCAACCCTAGGTTTCGATGTTGAAAAACGACTTAACTACTATAGTAAGGTGGATCTTACCAAGAATTTCATTTTGGATAGTTGTGGAACTCAGATGATTGAGGAAGTCTGCGATGGTATTGAAGAAGAAGTGAAAATTAAGTTAGGTGAAGGTTACTACTATACCTTTAGATATAGTCCTGGGTATGGGGATTATCCCCTCAGCGTTCAAAACCAACTAGTCAGGTATCTTGATGGCTATAGGAAAATAGGCCTAACAGTAACTGATAGTCATCTGCTACTACCTAGAAAGTCAGTAACTGCAATTATGGGTATACAGAAAATACCATTTGTAAGTGAATTTGATCGTTGCGCTGCTTGTTTGGCGAGGGAGTATTGTAAATTTAGAAAAGAGGGAACAAGATGTTATTCAAAGAAAGATTAAATAAAGGTCAGCTCATTCTTTTTGATGGTGCAATGGGCACAATGCTCCAACACTATGGTATGAAGGGTGGAGAAATACCTGAACGATACAATATTGAGAAAAAAGAAATAATTAAACAAATACACTTGGACTATCTACAAGCTGGGGCAGAAGTTCTAACTACAAATACTTTCGGAGCTAACAGTCATAAGTTAGCTGGTACAGGTCTTGAAGTTGATGCAGTTATTGGCGAGGCTATTGCTATAGCCAAATCTGCAATAGTGAGTTCAGGCAAGGAAGCTTATGTGGCTCTTGATATTGGTCCTATAGGACAATTAATGGAACCAATGGGTACCTTATCTTTTGATCAAGCTTATGAATTGGTGAAGGAAGAAGTTTTAGCTGGAGTAAAGGCTGGTTGTGATTTGGTGTTATTGGAAACAATGACTGATATTTATGAGTTAAAGGCAGCAATACTAGCAATTAAGGAAAACAGTGACTTGCCTATACTAGCAACGATGACTTTTGAAGCTAATGGCAGAACTCTGACAGGTACTAATCCTGAATCAATGGTGAATATATTAGAAGGACTTGGAGTTGATGCTCTTGGTATGAACTGTTCACTTGGTCCAGTCGAGTCCAAGGTTATTTTAGCTGATATTTTAAAGTATGCAAGTATCCCTGTGATGATTCAGCCAAATGCAGGATTACCTGAAATTAGGAATGGTGAAACAGTTTATAGTATTACTGAAGATCAGTTTGTAACAGAAGCTATATCATTTGCTAAAGATGGTGTAACAATAATTGGTGGTTGTTGTGGAACAACTCCTTCATATATTAAGAAGATTACTGATGTTTTAAGTGGTGTTAGCGTTGTAAAAAGAAATGTGATTAGAAAGACTAAAATATCATCACCAGTGTCTTCTCTGACTATTGGTGATGATTTTGTAATCATTGGGGAAAGAATCAATCCTACTGGTAAGAAGAAGCTAAAAGAAGCTTTATTGGAGAATAATCTAGGATATATTGTTGATGAGGCTATACAGCAGGAAAAAGCAGGGGCTCACGCTTTGGATGTTAATGTAGGTTTACCTAAGATAGATGAACCTACTAAGATTGTTGAGGTTATTAAGTTAATTCAAGAAATTAGTAATTTACCTCTACAAATTGACTCAGCCGATGTTAAGGCTTTAGAAATGGGTTGTCGCTACTATAATGGAAAGCCGTTGATAAATAGTGTGAATGGTAAGTTAGAATCTATGGAGGCTGTGTTCCCTGTGGCTAAGAAATATGGGGCAGCAGTAATTGCTTTAACTTTAGATGAAACTGGTATTCCTAATACGGCAATTGAGAGATTTAAGATTGCTGAGAAAATAATGAATAAGGCTTCTGAGTATGGTATCCCTAAGGAAGATATTATTGTAGATACCTTGGTGTTGACTGTTTCAGCTCAGCAGCAGGAAGTTATGGAGACTATAAAGACCTTGGCTATGGTCAAAGAAAAGCTTGGTATGAAAACAAGTCTTGGAGTTTCTAATGTTTCTTTTGGTCTGCCGAGTAGGCCTTTGATTAATAGTACATTTCTTACTATGGCTATGACTATGGGTCTTGATGTGGCTATTATTAATCCAATGTCCAAGGAGATGATGGATGCTATTAGTGCTTTTAGGGTATTGGCTAATCATGATAAGGATGCTGAGAATTTTATTGGTAAGTATAGCGAGTCTGCCTTGGCAGAAAAAGCTCATAGTGGTAAGGCTTTATCAGATTATAGCCTGCAGGAGATTATTATTGGGGGCTTGAAGGATAAGTCTGCTGATAAGACTAGGGAGATGTTGTTAGTCAAGAAGCCTCTTGATATTGTTAATGAGGATATTATGCCTGCTCTTAATATAGTTGGTGATGGTTTTGAGCAGGGTAAGGTTTTCTTGCCTCAGTTGATTCAGTCTGCGGAGACTGTTAAGGCGTCTTTTGTAGTTATAAAGGAGGCTTTAACTGCTAGTGGTGCTGTTGATACTAAGAAGGGTAAGGTTATTCTTGCTACGGTTCAGGGTGATATTCATGATATTGGTAAGAATATTGTAAAGGTGCTGATGGAGAATTATGGTTTTGAAGTTATTGATCTTGGTAAGGATGTTTCTCCTGAGAAAATTATTACTACTGCAAAGGATGAGAAGGTTGATTTAATTGGTTTGTCTGCTCTTATGACTACTACTGTTAAGAGTATGGAGGAGACTATTATCAAGCTTCGTGAGAATGGTATTACGGTGCCAGTGATGGTTGGTGGTGCTGTGTTGACTGTGGAGTATGCAGGTATGATTGGTGCTGACTATTATGGTAAGGATGCTAAGGAAGCTGTTAGTATAGCTAATGAGGTGGTAAAGAAATGAATGAATTGATGAATAATGGTGTTCTTATGGCCTTTTTGGCTACATTGTTTACTTGGGGTTTGACTGCTCTTGGTGCTGCTTTGGTTTTTTTCTTTAAGAGTATCAAGAGGGATGTCTTGGATAGTATGCTTGGTTTTGCCGCTGGTGTTATGGTGGCTGCTAGTTTTTGGTCCTTGCTAGCTCCGGGTATTAGTTTAGCTGAGGAGCTTGGTCAGAATGCTGTGTTGATGGCTGCTAGTGGTTTTATGGCTGGTGGTGTATTTTTATTTTTGGTTGATAGATTGTTGCCCCATATGCATTTACAAAGACTTGAACCTGAGGGATTGAAGTCTTCTTGGAACAGGTCTGTATTATTGGTTTTAGCTATTACTCTTCATAATATACCTGAGGGTCTGGCTATCGGTGTGGCTTTTGGGGCTGCTGCTAGTGGTGAGGCTGGTTTTGGTGGAGCTGTGGCATTGGCCATTGGTATTGGTTTACAGAATTTCCCTGAGGGGGCTGCTGTTTCTATTCCTCTTAGACGTGAGGGCTTGTCTAGGTTGAAGTCTTTCACATATGGTCAGTTGAGTGGTATAGTTGAGCCTGTTGCTGCAGTACTTGGTGCTTTGTTGGCTGTGTCTATCAGGGGTGTTTTACCTTTTGCTTTGTCATTTGCTGCTGGTGCTATGATTTATGTTGTAGTTGAGGAGTTGATTCCTGAATCTCAAGGTGGTAAGGGCAATAGGAGTAGTGATCTTATTTCTATTTTCACTATGGTTGGTTTTGTGGTGATGATGATTCTTGATGTAGCTTTAGGTTAGAGAAGTATTGATTGAAATCTGATATATATATGATTAAAATGATGACTTTGGTCATCATTTTTTTGTATTGGAATGCAAAAACTCTAAAAAAATGAAAGTTTTTGTATTGGAGTGCAAAAACTTTTTAATTTCCATGAATGAATGTCCTTGATTTTCTAGTAGAAAACTAGGGTATAGTATTTGTTTATGTTATAAAATAAATATATACATACTTAATCTATATATAAAGTTGGGTTTTCTTAAGTGGTGGTGATTTGGTAGTTTTTTGTATCAATTTTGTTTTAGTATTTATGAATATATAGTTGAATAATTTGTGGGAATATAAAAAGATTTTATATTCCCATTTTGTTTTAGTATTTTAGTTGTTCTTTTATTTAGTTGTTGTATAATTGTAATAACACTATATATGGTGTTTGGATGGATGAAAATAACAAGATAATGTGTATCTTGGTGGTAATAGGAGGGTTTTGGAAGTGGATGTTTTAAAGAGACAGGGTTATTTGGTAGAGTTTGAGCCAAAGAAGATTAAGAATGCAATCGAAAAGGCAATGACAGAGACTACTGATGGTATTGATCAGGAATTAAGTACGACTATTAGTCTTCGTATTCAAGAAATGATCAAGGAGAGAGATAGAGCCATTAATGTTGAAGAAATTCAGGACATGGTAGAATATTTACTTATGGACACTACTAGGAAGGATGTTGCCAAGAAGTATATAATTTATCGTTATGCTCAGAAACAGGCTAGAGCTGTAACTAAGGCTTCAGAGTTTGTGATGGTGACTGATGATTTTGTAAGTAACTACAAGCATAAGAAATCTCCTATGGGTAGACTTGGTGATTTTGTATATTATAGGACATATTCCAGATACATGGAGGACCTGGGTCGTCGTGAGTATTGGTGGGAGACTGTTCGTCGTGCTGTTGAATATAATACAAGCTTGTTACCTACTTCACGTAAGGAAGCTGAGGCTCTTTATGATAATATTTTCAATTTGAAGCAGTTCTTGTCTGGCAGGACTTTTTGGGTAGGTAATACTGGAGTATCAAGGCATTATCCATTATCTAACTTCAATTGTGCTTTTGAGACTATTACTTGTATAGATGATTTTAGGGATTTGTTCTATTTATTGATGGTTGGAGCTGGTGTTGGTGCGAGAGTGTTACCAGAGGATGTTGTAGCTCTACCTAAGTTTAGAACTCGTTTTGAGTTAATTCATAGAGATTATACTCCTGTTGAACCTAATGAGAGGAAGGACTATACTTCTCTTAATTTCAATGATGATGAGAGAGCTGAAATTACAATAGGAGATTCCAAGGAAGGCTGGGCTCAGGCCTTGAAGTTTTTCCTGGAACTTATCAGTGCTCATGAGTATCGTCATATAGAGACTATTTTGATAGATTATAGCAATGTTAGACCAAAGGGAGAGAAGTTGAAGACTTTTGGTGGTTCTGCTAGTGGTCATGAGAGTATTAAGAATATGTTTAATAAGATCGGTAATGTTGTTAGGATTCGTGGTGAAGTTGAAGGGGAAAGAGCTGTTCTTCGTCCTATTGATTGTTTAGATATTTGTAATATTATTGGTGAAAATGTGGTTGTTGGTGGGGTTCGTAGGACTGCTGAGATGATTATTGTGGATGCTAATGATAAGGAGTGTATTGATGCTAAGTCTAGCTTGTATCGTCAAGTTGATGGCAAGTGGGAAGTTAATAAGGATTTAATACATCGTCAAATGAGTAATAATTCTATCTACTATAAGGAAAAGCCAACTAGGGAGAGATTACGTTGGCAGATTGAGAAGATGCGTTATAGTGGTGAGCCTGGCTGGGTTAATGGTGAGGCTGCAGCTAAGCGTAGGCCTAATATGGCTGGTGTTAATCCTTGTGGTGAGATTCTATTGGATAGTTATGGTGTTTGTAATTTGACCACTGTTAATGTGTTTGCTTTTGTTAAGGATGGTGTTTTAGATGAGGCTGGTTTGATGGAGGCACAGCGTCTTTCAGCTAGGGCTGGTTATAGGATGACTTGTGTTGAGTTAGAACTACCTCGTTGGAATCATGTTCAAAGTAGGGATAGATTACTTGGTTGTAGTTTGACTGGTTGGCAGGATATGGTTAATGCTATTGGTGTTGATAAGGCTGGTGAGGCTAAGATTCTTGCTAAGCTTCGTGGTGTTGCCAGGATGGCTGCTGAAGAGTATGCTAAGGAACTTGGACAGAATGCTCCAATACTTGTGACTACTGTTAAGCCTGAGGGTACTTTGAGTCAGTTGCCTGCTGTTTCTAGTGGTGTGCATTATTCTCATTCAGATTATTTTGTTCGTAGGGTTCGTATTAATGCTCATGATCCTTTGGTTAGGGTTTGTGAGGAGCTTGGTTATCCTGTTTTCCCTGAGGTTGGTCAAGACTGGAGTACTTGTGTGACTAAGGTTGTGGAGTTTCCTATTAAGGCTCCTCCTGGTAGAACTAAGTATGATGTTTCTGCTATTGAGCAGTTGGAGAATTACAAGATGTTCATGGAGCATTATGTTGATCATAATTGTAGTATTACTGTTAGTGTTCGTAATGAAGAGTGGAATGATGTGGAAGAGTGGGTTTGGAATAATTGGGATGATTTGGTTGCTGTTTCTTTCTTGCCTCTTGATGATTCTTTCTATGAGATGTTGCCTTATGAGTCTATCACTGAGGAAGATTATAATAAGCGTGTAGCTGAGATGAGGCCGTTTATTCCTTCTCTAATTCAAAAGTATGAGAATAACGATCAGGAGCTTGATATTGGTACTGATGGTTGTGAGGGTGGAGTTTGTCCGGTTAGATAGGTTTTAGAAAGGGGCCATGTGCCCCTTTTTTGTGCCTCCGTAGCTCAGTGGATAGAGCAGCAGTTTCCGGTACTGCGTGTAGGTGGTTCGATTCCACTCGGGGGCGCCATTATTTTATTAGAAATCTTATAAGCAGACTCATAAGGCTAATATTTATATTTTACTTACTATTAAAAAATAACATGATATAATTTAACTAATAGATACTTATTGGTTAGATTATTTGTTTTTTAGGAGGTTTTATTTATGAAGAAGTTTATTAAAAATAGTAAGTTGTTAATTATGATATTTATAATAGGGGTCATATTAATTAGCCTAAGCGCATGTGCAAGTAAAAAAGCTGTTGTAGTAGTTCATAAAAAAGAACCTCAAGTTCTTCAAACTGTAAGTACTTCTAATGCTTTAGCTCTACGCCAATTTATCTTTGCTAGATTGAAGACTGAAGAGTTTTTAGGAACTGATTTAAGTTCACTACAGGCTGGGGAACAAAAAAGACTAATCGATGAGTTGGTTTTGGCTTGGCAAACTGCTGAGTATCTTTCATCTGGAGCTCAGAATTTAGCAGATTCAGCCATTGCTGTTTTGGATACTGATGAAGGTAAGAAATTAGGTGTTTCTATTTTGATTGATTCAGAATATAGGTCAGTACCAAGGATTGGTACAGCAGCATTTATTATACCTATGACTGCTCAAACAGGAAGACAGTTTGACTCAGAAACTTGGGCAGAAAATTTAACTAAGAAATATGATTCTATAAAGGGAGCAAAGAGATATAAACAACTTGCAGATCAACTTGGAACTGATACGAAAAGTGCAGTAAAACAAATGGCTCTGGCTCAAAAAATTATTCATAATATAGCTGGTCGAGAAGAGGCCCAGGCTGAAGTTGATGCTTATTCAAAGAGTTTGAAAATTGTTCAAGGGTATAAGTCTGCTAGTAAAATGGGTATTTTTATAACTGGGACTATTGCATCTGGTGGTGGTCTTGGGGCTATTTCTTCTAGTGGTTGGACTTTAGGTCAAACTGCTGGAGTGATTATTAGTGGAACTGACGCTATTGTTGATATTGGTACTACTGGCAGTAGTATTATTCTTGGTGAAAATCATCAGGTTACTATAGGTATGGAGAATATTAAAGATAAGTTGGCACCAGTTTCTTCTGTTGTTGGTTTAATTTCTTTTAATTCTGCAGAAACAGGAGAGCAACTTTCGTATATTGGTGATACTATAGCTGATTGGTATTATGATGGGAAAATTTTAGGTGTTAAGGTTACAGAAAATAAAGATGGAAGTACAAAAGTAACTGCCTTACCTCTTGATATTTCTAAAGGTAAGGAGGCAGCAATTAAAACTACTTTGGAAACTGCTGGTTTTTTAATGCCTGGTAGTAGTGCGCTAAAAGGAGAGGAATTGATTGATGGTTATGGATTTTCACCTGAGACTGCTCGTGAAAAGCTGGAATCGTTGATTACTCAAATGGCAGAAATTATGAAGTCATCGGGCCTCATAGCTAAGAATGTTGTGAAAGCTGATATTTCAGGAACTTATCAGTTAAAGCTTTTTGACGAAGGTAAGGAGGAAACCGTTCAGATAAGTATATTGAATAATAATGATGGAACTATTACTTGGATTACTGATGATGGTGAGGAAACTATTATTGATTATAATGAGGAAACTGGTGATTTAGATTATGGTAGCACTCTAAATCTTGATTTCACTTTCTCTGGGAAATCTGTAACTGCAAAAGGTAATATGTATTTTTGGAGTAAGAATTTTATTATTGAAATGGTGAAAATATCAGATTAAGTTTATTATATGCTTCCTATGGTTATATTGTGAAAGTGCTAAGTGTGGATAGAGTAGCAGTTTCCGGTACTGCGTGTAGGTGGTTCGATTCCACTCGGGGGCACCATTTTTATTTATTATTATATATGGAGAAGTACCCAAGTGGCTCAAGGGGCTGCACTCGAAATGCAGTAGGTCGTTGATTCGGTGCGAGGGTTCAAATCCCTCCTTCTCCGCCATATCATCCAATTTTAGTGTTTTTTATGTTATAATTAATATATAACTATGAGATGGTTTAGAAGTTAATATATTATTTAAAGTCACCTTGTAGGGGTGGCTTTTGTTGTTTGAAAGAGGTGTTATATGGAAAGTAAGAAGTTGAGAGTCGCTCTTGGTTTTGTAACTGGGCGTGCTAGTTTTAAGGATGTTGCTAATGCTTACTTACTGAAATGGGGTCTGGGGGATTTATTCAGATCTGGGGATGTTGAGTTAAGTCTATTAGTTGCATATGATTTAGATTATATGCAAACTAAGCCTGAGGATTTCATAATAGATGACCCTGAGATTTTAGAGATGGTTGCTGGTGTAGAGTATCTTGGTGCTGAATATATTGCAAAAGAGGTTGGTAAACTTGCAGATGAGGGCGTATTATCCCGGGATGAAGTAGAACTCTTATTTGGTAAAGGTTATGCAAAGTTGCGTAATGCGGTATTGTTTTTTGCTACAATAATGGGTTTTGATCGTTTGATTTTTCTTGATGATGATGAATATCCTCTTGCTTGTGTTGGTGGTGTTAATGGAGTCTACTGGCTTGGTCAGGATGTTATTGGTGCTCATTTAGCTGGTCTTGAAGTTAGTGATATTACTAATGGTTATCATTGTGGTTATGTTTCTCCTATTCCGGATGTTGTTTTTGATGATGTTCTCGGGGTTGGTGATTTTAGGTTGTTTGTTGAGGCTGTTAGTAATGATATTGTAACCTGGAAGAGTATTGCTGGTAGATTTAAGGCTGGTGGTTTATCATTTGCTGATCATAGGATTATTGATAGTAAAGAGTTTGTTGTAGTCGAGGAGATTAATGGTTTGAAGTTTATTTCTGGTGGTAATCTAGGTTTGAATTTGGAGACTAGTGGTAATTTATCTCCGTTTTTTAATCCACCAGGGGCTAGGGGCGAGGATACGTTCCTTAGTTCTAGTATTGGTGATTGTGATGTGAGAAAGATACCTGTTTATACTTTTCATGATGGTTTTGGTTCTTTTTCCTTTCTTTTAAGGGGTGTTTTACCTAAGCGTCTTGATACTGTTGGTGGTGGTTTGTTTAATAGTGATGCTAGGTTTTTAAGTGCAGCTCAAGGTTGGGTTAAGTATAGACCATTATTAATTTATATTACTGATAGAGATAATTTTGATCTTAAGATTTCTCAGATGAGAGAGGCTCTTGTGGTTATTGCTCCTGTGTTTGCTGAGTTTTTTGGAGATGATGATTTTCTTGATGTGGTTGGTGTTTTGGATTATTATGTTAATCGTGTAGAGGAGGATTATGCTGATTTTGTTAGTGGTGCAGAAGCTTGGACTAGGTTGCTTAAATATTTGGAAAAGTAGCTAACAAAAGTCATTTTTACATGGTATAATATTTCTTATATAAAAAGTAAGGAATAGAAAAAATGAAAAATAATAAGTTCATATTAATATTTGTATCCATAATTATTATTATCTATGGTATTAGTAAAGGTTTAAGTCAATATGTTATTTCACTGGACAATGATATTTTGATTGGATTACAATTGCTATATTTTTCTATTCTTGGGCCTATTATATTCTATAGACATTTTTATAAGGGTAAGCGTTTGAATAGTATTGAAGCCCTGAAAATTTCACTTTTTTGGGCAATTTTTTTTCAAATTATTTTCGTTTTTTTATATGAGATTTCAATTGCTATTTTCATATTAACGCTTCTGATTTCTTTTGTTATATTAGTGACAGGTGAGGATGATAATACTGATAAGGATAAATTAGCATATCATAAGATTATCTTGTTTTATTTTATACCAATTTTAGTTCTAGAACATGGAAGTCTTATTTATGATATTCGATTCTTTTTGTATCTACATTCATTAAACTACGTTATGTTATATATTGATTTAATTATTGCTATAGTTTGTTTAGCAATAATCATTAGTTCTATTAAATTTAAAAAAATTGCTTGGTGGTTAACTGTTTTTTTGATGTTAATTATTGGTGCTAGTTCAATTTTAACTTTTTTAAAAAATGGTAATTCTATATTTATTATAGACATTCCTTTTTATTACCTTAGGGTTATGATTGCTAAGGTTGTATTTTCTGTAATTACAATTATTTATTATTTAAAGGTTAAGGATATTATATTAGGGAAAAGAGATGTGGTGAAGACAAATATTAATGAAATTGATTTAGATTAAGCAAAAGTGGAAAATTCGATTAATTGATTATGGATTAAAGTGTTTGTATTTCTTGTCTTTGAAGTGTTTTTTTGTTATTATTACAGTGTTGCTTCCGTAGCTCAGTAGGATAGAGCGACAGTTTCCTAAACTGTAGGTCGGTGGTTCGATCCCACTCGGGAGCACCAGTGATAGCCCTTGGACATTTAAATGTTCTAGGGCTCATTTTATTATTAGGCTAGAACCTGGTATTTAACTCTATTGCTATATTTTTGAGATGATAGTAAACCTAATGTTTCAAATTTTTGTACGAAAGTTCTAATTGTTGCATAGGCTGCATTACCAAAGTCCTTTTCAAGTTGTTTTGTTGAAAATGGGTTATCACCGTAGGCTGATAGTGCATAATTCCAAAGGTCATTTTCTTTTTCGGTTATTGATCCTTCTTTTAAATATTGGGTATAGGTTTGTATTGTTGGGTAGTTTGTTATGATATCATCGATTTTTTGGTAAACATGTTCGCTAAAGTAGATGATAAATGGTGTCATATCAATTATTTTGCTTATTTCATAATTTTCCTCAATGAGGGTAAAGTTGTTGTAGTATTTTGTTTTTGTTTTTAATATATGGTTGGAGTAGGCGTGGAATAGGGTTGAAGGATAGTCTTGTTGTATTAGGTACCATAGGTGTACTAATCTTGCTGTTCTGCCGTTTCCATCAAAATATGGGTGTAGGTAGGCTATGTAGAAATGTAGCATACTGGCTTTGACTAGTTCTGGGATATTATCTTTTTGATTGGCAAAGCCTATTAGGTTTTTCATGTATTTTGGTAGTAGCTTATTGTTTAGTCCTTGATGGTATGGTTTGTCTCCTACTATGTAGACAGTGTCGTTTCTGTAGTAGTTACCTTCTGATAACTTGTCTTCTTTTTCGAGGTAAGTTCCTGCACATAACATATATAGTTTATAGAGGTTTTCTTCTGTTATTTTATTCCTTGTGTCAGCAATGAATTCTAGGCTTTTTTTAAGTCCTTGGGTCCAGTTTTCTTGTTCGTTTATTGGGGCCATTCCTTGTAGGATCTTTTTAATGCTTTCTCTGCTGGATTGTATGTTTTCTATTTGTAGGGTTCCTTCTATTTCTTGTTCCATTGCTTGTATGCCGTAGGGTTTGTTGGTGTTGTTAGCTGTTAGTAGTTTTTTTATTATTCCCATATCTATTGTGGTTTGTGATGGTATATAGACACAAGGATTTCCGTTGAAGTCTTTTAGGGTTGTTTCTTTATAGCTTATTTCTCCTAGTGCTTGTAGCATTTCTTCAACATTTTGTTTAGTGTATTTGTGTATCATTTTTTTGAGGTTATGAAGGTGTTGGTCTTGTATCATTTGGGTATATAGTTTTGTGTCCATTTGTTTTCCATCCTTTAGTGATATATGTTGGTATCAATTAGTATCAGTATAAGTTTTTTTAATTAAAATTACAAGTCCACCTTGAATACTATCAATTAAAGTCTTGTGAAAATCAGTGATAATTAAGAGAATAATATGTAAATAATTTATGAAAAAACGTTTGAAAAATATAAGCACATATGATATTATCAAGGTGGATGAAGTACAAAATAAAGTTTTCTATGGTTCGTAGACAAAATCTACTTACCGCCGTCTGTAGACAAGTCTACTAGGACAATAGAAAATTCCAAACACCTGTATTTAACACGGTAAGTTTTAAAGGCCTGGAAATAAAATTCCATGCTTTTTTTTGTGCAAAAATATAGACTTTAAAACAGACGAATATACAATTCACAATAAAACTGATAAACACAACGATATCATAACCTGTCCAACATGTAAAAAATATTTGATATTAACTCTAATTCATGATATGATTTAAGAACAGATGAATAGAGGTAAGCATTATGAAAACCAATAAAAAGCTAAAATCACTTCAAAAGAAACACTATAATAAAATAAAGAAAACAATAATTGCAATATTATTTATTTTGCTTGTTCCATTATTGCTAGGTTGTAGTGAAGACTCAGCTAATAGAAACATACATATAACCGCAAATAAAGAAATTATAGATAATGTAATAATGGGTAAAGAAGAAAACCACGAGAAAGTATTTATGGAATATGTTAAAGGTGGAAAAGTTAGAGAAGTCAAACAAGGAGATAAAATAGAGCTGAATTTTGGAGATACAGCTCCAGATTACATAGTAATAAAAGAATGGGTGCTTTCAGACAAGGGAGAAATCATCTCTAAAGACAAGGTTGTACGTAATCGTGATTACTATGATACTGGAGATGGTTCATATTACTTTACAATAGATGAGGACTTATTGGCTGTAATAAACAGTGAGGCAGAAGTCAAGGGAATATACAGAGGTATAAGAATAGTGGCTAGTTGGGCATTTGATAGAGAAGCATATGTTCTAGTATGTAAGACTAATGGTGAGTAAAAATAAATAGATGATTTAAGGGTAGTGCATTTATTATGCTCTACCCTTATTAATTACTAACAACAGACAGATATACAATTTACAAAAAATGATAAACAATTCAATATTATATTAATTCTAAAATGCAAGGAATTATCGGTATTCTTTCTATTCTATGATATGATTTTCATATAGGTGGATGAGGTAACCATCATGAAAATATATAGAAAATGGATATCGCAAAATAATAAAAAAAGAATCAAAAAAACAATAATAGCAATAATAGCAATAATATTACTTTTACTAATATCTATAACCATAGGTTGTAGTAGTAAAAGCGTTCCAGTGCGTAAAATTACAATTTCTACAGATAAAGAAATTATTGACAACATAATAATTGGTGAAGACCAAAATTATGAGAAAATATTTATTGACCATATAAGCAGTGGGAAAATAAATGAAATAAAACTAGGTGATAAAATAGTAATAAATATTGGTGAAAAAGCTCCAGATTACATAGTAATACAAGATTGGATTCTTTTAGATAAAGAAGGTGCTATTTACACAGAAAATATCGTCGATAAACATGAGTATTATGAAGAAAGTAATGGCTCATATTACTTTACAGTAGATGAAGATTTATTAGAAAACATAGGCATAGAAAGCAATGAAATAAGTGGCCTGTATATAGGTATAAGAATTGAAGCATGATGGGAATTTGATAGAGAATCTTATGTTCTAGTATGTAAGCCGTCTAAAGATTAGAAATTAATAATATATATTTATTATAAGGATAGTGTAACACTGTCCTTATTTAATTTTTTATTAAAAAGGTATTGTAATCTAATATTCAAGTTGCTATAATCTAGTTAACCGATTAACTTACTAATAATAGGTGGTATACATTTAATTGTGGAGGATGCATGACAACAATCAACGACGTAGCCAAACTAGCAGGAGTTAGTAAAGCCGCAATATCAAGATACCTAAGTGGAACACTAAAACCAAAAGAAGAAACAATAAAAAGAATAGAAGCGGCAATTGCCCAAACAAACTATATACCAAACCGCATGGCTGCCTCAATAAGAACAAAAACCTCCAATACAATAGCAATAGTAATACCAGCATCAAAAAATATAGCCTTTGCAGAAATTTCTGATGCCATTAACGAAGAAATAGCCCAATATGGCTACTCAATGGTTACCTATACAACAAACGAAAAAATAGAACAAGAAAGACTAGCCTCCTACAAAATCAGAGAAAATAGATTTGATGGAGCAATTTTCATAACCGAACCAGAAGGAGACAAAGATATGAGCCATATCGACCTCCTTGAAGAAAGCGGAATAAAAACACTAATGATCAATAGACATTATGAGCCAAATAAATACAGTACAATTTCAGTAGATATCTCAAAAGGACTAAAGGATGTTTTAAAGTATTTAACTGAAATAGGTTATAAAAAAATTGGACTAATATTAGGATGGAGAAATCAAGACCAAAGTAGTACCTACAAAAAAGCATATGAAGAACAGATGAAAGAAATGAACAAAACAGTAGATGAGAATCTAATTTTGTATAGTAAATTCGAAGAACTTGAAACACGAAATGTAGTTAAGGAACTAATTAAAAATGGAGCAGATGCCATATACACTGCATCTGATAGGCTTGCACTAATAGCTCTAGAAGTTCTTGAAGAAAAAAACATAGAAATACCGGAACAAATGGCCGTAGTAGGTTATGGTAATACACAATTCTCGAAATTAGTTAAAATGACATCATTAGACGGTAAAGGTGAACAAATAGGCAAAGAAGCAGCACAAATGCTTTTGAAAAAATTAAGAGGACTAGAAGAAGAGAAATTCCAACTGCTAGATACAAGTCTAGTAGTAAGAAAAACAACTAGGTAGTTTATATATAAACTATACTGGTAAATCGGTTAACCAGAAAAATATAAACTATATTAGTAAATCGGTTAACTAAATAATGATATCAACTCAAATTCAACAAAATGATTTTGAGTATATATAAAACCTATAGAAATATAGGACTAGACATTGGTTAAACTAAAATAATCAAAAAAATGGAGGAAAATTATGATGAAAAAAGTCTTATTTTTAGTAATCGCAATTATTGCAGCAATCGCTTTAGTTGGTTGTGGCAAAACTGCCGAAAAGGAAGAAACATTCAAAGTTGCTTTAGTAATTAATGGATCGAAAACTGATGGTGGCTGGAGCCAAATTGCTTACGATGGTCTATTAAAAGCGGAAGAAAAACTAGATGCTGAAATTTCAGTAAGTGAAAATACAAAAGCATCAGATTTCGAAAAAGTATTTAGAACCTATGCAAAAGAAGGTAATAATCTAGTAATTGGACATGGTTTCGAATTTGGAGATGCTGCTATGGCAGTAGCTGATGAATTCCCAGATGTTATGTTTGTAATTACAAGTTCAACTGTAACAAATGGAAAAAATGTCGGATCAGTAAGTAACTTTAACTTACAAGCTGGATTCTTACAAGGATCACTTGCAGCTCTAATGACAAAAACTAATGTTGTAGGCTCTATTGGTGGAAAAGAAATTCCAACAATAGTTAAAACACTAGTTGGATTTGATTTAGGTGCTAAATACATCAACCCAAAAATAAAAGTTTTATCAGCGGTTACTGGAGATGGTGATGATGCCAACAAATCTAAAGAACAAGCTTTATCATTTATCAGCCAGGGTGCAGACGTACTGATGGCCAATGCAAATGCAGCTGGTAGAGGCGTCTATGTAGCAGCTGAAGAAAAAGGCGTTTTTGCAATTGCATCAATTTCAGGAGAATTTGATGCCTACAGTAAAGGCTTAATCGCAAGTACAAAAGTTGATATGTCAACATCTATATTACAAGTTGCTGAAAAAGTTCAAAAAGGAACTTATAAGGCTGGTGCGGAAATGTATGGAGTAAAAGAAGGCATTGTAGCTTTAGTATATAGCCCAAAACTTGAATCGAAAATATCAAAAGACGTTCAAGATAAAATGGATGATATTAAAGACAAACTTACTTCAGGAGAAATTGACGTTATTAAATTAGCTCCTGAACAATACAGGAAATAATTTCATCAGTCAATATCAAATAGTATGGAATAATAACGACACAAAAGAATAGAAGTTTAATTAGATCAATGTCTAGATCAATTAATATTAACAAACAAATCAGAAAATAAAACTTAAGTGGTGTGGGCTTGAGTCCCACACCACATTAAAGAAAAATTGTATATGTAAATAAAGAAAAAATAGTATAATAGTTGCAGATAACTCCACACCAAATAAGGAGTCAATATAGAATGAAGGAGCAAGAAAATGCTAAAAGTACTAGGAATTTGTGGTAGCCCCAGAAAAGGTGCTACAGAATACTTACTAAAAGAATCACTAAAACCATTTGAAAACAGAGAAGACATACAAGTAGAATACATGTTTTTAAAAGGCAAGAAAATAGCACCATGTAACAATTGTGATTATTGCAGAAAAAACAAAAAACCATGTATCATACAAGACGATATGAATGAACTACTAGAACAATTCCTAACAGCTGATGCCTTTGTTATAGCAACACCTGTCTATGCTTATGGTGCAACACCACAAATACACTCCTTCTTTAGCAGAATGAGACCAATATTTCATCTAGCACCTACAAGATTAAGAGACAAGTTTGGAGTAGCCATGGCAACAGGAGGCAGAAGAAACGGTGGTCAAGAAATAGCAGTTGCCAGCCTCATAAATATGATGATGTCCAGAGGCATAAACATCATAAGCAATGAAAGCGGCGGTTATGCAGGAGCCTATCTTTGGTCCAAGGATCAAAAAGAAATAGGAGCAGCAGAAGACGAATACGCAATGCTACAGGGCAAACTATTAGTAAATAAATTAGTGGAGCTGATGCTTAGATTTAAAAGAGATTAGAAAGGAAGTTACTTAATGATTAAAGGATTTATTCATTTCAATATTTACACTATGGATAAAGAAGAAACAATCATTGAAGATGGTGGCATTCTATATAATGATGATATAATTATAGCCGTAGGCAAAAGCAAAGAAATAGAAGAAATAGTAAAAGACAAAGATATTGACTTAGAAGATGGACAAGGTAAATTTATCTTTCCAGGATTAATTAATACTCACACCCATCTTTACCAAGGACTTTTTAAAGGCCTAGGAAGTGACTTAAATCTAAAAGACTGGTGGCCTAAAGTCCTAGCTCCAATAGCTATGAATATAACAGCAGAACATTTGGTGAATGGAGTTAAACATGGAATATGTGAAGCTTTAAAAACTGGGGTTACAACTGTAGCTGATTTTATGCAATTCCATCCAGTAAAAGGACTTTCTGAAGTAGAAATCATAGCTGCCAAGGAAATGGGTATACGTCTAGTATACGGTAGAGGCTTTAGAGATGCTGGAGAAAATATGGGCGTTTCCAATATGAACGAGAATGTAGAAGAGGTTTTTGCAGAAATATCCTACCTGAAGGAAAAGTATGAACAAGATGATGGTATGATCAAAGTCTGGTTAGCACCAGCAGCAATATGGACCTTTTCAGATAAAGGTTTAGAAAAAACCAGAAAATTTGCTACAAAAACAAAAACACCAATAATGATGCACATGTTTGAAACTGAAATTGACAATGAAGTATGTCTAGAAAAATTTGGAAAAAAAGCAATGGACTACTATATAGAAAAGAACTTTTTAGGACCTGATCTTTTAGCAGTACATAGCATACACATAACAGATGAAGACCTTGATATCTACAAAAAATATGAGGTCAAGGTAGCTCATAACCCAGTATGTAATATGTATCTAGGATCTGGGACTGCACCAGTTATAGAAATGATGAAAAAGGGCATAACCATAGGTCTTGGAACAGATGGGGCAGCCTCTAACAACAGTAATGATATGATAGAAGTTCTTAAAACGACTGTTCTTCTTCAAAGAAATCACTACAAGAAAGCAGATTGTATTAATGCCTATGACGTCTTGAAAATGGCAACTATTGAAGGGGCCAAGTGTCTTGGGATGGAAGATTTGGTAGGTTCCCTGGAAAAAGGTAAAAAGGCCGATATGCTAATATTTAATCCAAATAGAAGTTTTAAAACAAGTCCTTCCCATGATGGTCTAGCTTCCTTTGTCTACTCAGGAGATTATAGGGCAATAGAAAAAGTAGTAGTTAATGGTAAGGAAGTCTTAAGAGATGGTCAGATAGTATTTGGTGACGAAGAGAAAATCATAGAGGATAGTATATACTCAGCTAAGGCCCTTAAGGAAAAAGTTGAAAACCAGTGAAATAAATTATATAAATAAATAAAAAAGAGAATATTTTAAGAAAATAGTAAAAGAAAAAATTAGTTAATCATAGGAGGAAAAATGAATAAGATTGTTGATTTAAGATCATTTTTAAAAGTATTGGAAGAAAATAACGAAGTAGCCTATATTGAAAAGGAAGTTGACTGGAAGCATGAACTTGCTGCAGTTATAGCTACTTTAGAAAAGAAAGAAGGCCCAGCACCATTTTTTAAAAATGTTAAAGGCAAAGATTTTCAAGTATGTGGTGGTATGCTTGGTTCTATGAATCGTATAGCCCTGGCCCTTGGATGTGAAAAAGAAGAAATCACTGACTTTTTAGGAAAGTGTCTAGATAATCCAATCAAACCAGTTGAGGTAAAAGAAGCACCATGTCATGATGTAGTGATAACTGGTGATGATATTGATTTAAGTTATGTGCCAATTCCTATTCATGCACCAAAAGATGGTGGACCATTCATAACTAGTGGAGTAATAGTTGGTAAGGAAATTAATGGTCCTATACAAAATCTATCATTCCAAAGAATGCAGGTTAAGGGTAAAGATAAGTTAAGTATCATGATCAACGAGTGGCGTCATCTTAAAGAATTCTATAATGAAGCAGAAAGTCTAGGAAAGCCACTGCCAATTTCTATAGTAATTGGAGCTGATCCAGTTATATATATTGGAGCTGGTCTTCGTTATGATGGTGACGAGACAGAAATAGCTGGAGCTATAAGAGGTGAAGCTATTACAGTTGTTAAGTCAATTACTAATGATATTATGGTGCCTAGTACAGCTGAGTTTGTAATAGAGGGGCTTATTCTTCCTGATATTAGAGAAGAAGAAGGACCACTTGGAGAGTTTACTGGACACTATAGTGAACCTTGGTCTAGCCCTGTTATTAAAGTTACAGCAATAACTCATAGAAAGAATGCAATATATCAAACTATCAATGGAGCATCTTTTGAGCATATTAATTTAGGTAATGTGTTGCCTAGAGAACCATTATTGAAGAAGTTTACTACTTATGTTAGTAAAGGTGTAATTGATGTTCATATTCCACCTTATGGAGCAGGTTTTCTAGCTCTTGTTAAGATTAAGAAAAAAAATCCAGGAGAGCCTAAGAATATCGCCTTAGCTGCTATGATGACGTATGTTAATATTAAGAATGTAATTGTTGTAGATGAGGATGTTGATATCTATAATCCTGCTGATATTATGTGGGCAATGTCTAATAGGGTTGTCCCTGAAAGGGATATTTTCTATGTTCCTAATTCACAGGGTCATGAATTAGACCTATCCTCTGATAAAAGAGGTGTACAAACAAAGATGGCTATTGATGCTACTTTAGATGATGGTAGTAAGGCTTATGAGAGAGTATCTTATCCTGAGGTTAATTTAAAGGATTATGGAATTTAAAATAAAGGGGTTATTAAATGGGAAAGTATATTATAGGTATTACTGGTGCTAGTGGGGCAATTTATGGGATGCGTCTTATTGAAGAGTGCCTTAAAGCTGGTCATGAGATTTTTTTAACTATTACCAAGTCTGGTAGGATAGTTATTAAAGAAGAATTAAATATGGATTTGGATCTAAATGTAGAGATGATTGAAGATAGACTTTTAGATTATTTTAAAGTTTCTAAGGATGTTTTTACTTATTATGATATTGATCATATTAGTAGTGCTATTGCTAGTGGTTCTTTTAGAACTGATGGGATGATTATTGCTCCTTGTTCTATGGCGACTGTTTCGGCTATTGCTCATGGGTCTTCTACTAACTTATTGGAGAGGGCTGCTGATGTTATCTTGAAGGAGGGTAAACCTATGATTTTAATTCCTAGGGAAACTCCGTTAAGTGCTATTCATCTTGAGAATCTTTTGAAACTGGCTCGTTTGGGTGTGAAGATTATTCCACCTATGCCTAGTTTTTATACTCATCCTAAGACTATTGATGATATTGTTAATAACACTGTTGGTAGAATATTAGATCAATTAAATATTGAACATAACTTATGTAAGAGATGGTCTTAAGGACTTTCTTGAACTAAAATAGTATAATTCTTTTTTCCTTTTTTTCTTTTTAAGCACCCTTCTCTTCTGGAGCAGGGTGTTTTGTTATGAGTTGAATTTTTGTCATCTAAGTTTGGTTACACTTTCATAATTAGTTTATCATACATTACATCCATTGTAATATATGGTTTATATGTTATGCTAGTTCTAATGTTTTAATATTTTAATATTTTTGAGGTGTGGAAATGTTATCTAAAGATGAAATAAAGAGTTTATTCATTGAATATGGCCATATAATGAAAACTTCAGAATTAAATGATAACAAAATATCTTATAGAAATATTAAAGAGTTAATAAATAATGGAGTTATAGAAAAATTAAGAAATGGTTATTATCATCTAGCTGATGAAAATGACTTTAGTGAAATCAAAATAATAAATCTTTTTTATCATGAAGCTATAATCTGTATGAATTCAGCTCTATATTATCATGGATATAGTGATAGAACACCTTCAGAATGGCATTTAGCTACGTATTATAAACAAATAAAAATTAATTACCCATTTATTAAGTTATATCTTTTGGAAAAATCAAAATATGAAATTGGAAAGACTGACATATGTATCGATGGACATAAATCACAAATTTATGATAAGGAACGTACTATATGCGATTGTTTGCGTCATCTTAATAAAATGGATAGAGAAATTTTTAATAAAGCGATTCAAAATTATGTTAAAGATCAAAAAAAGAATATACCAAATTTAATGAAATATGCTAAACAGCTAAAATTAGAGAAAAAAGTCAAAGATTTATTAAGTATTTGGATTTAATGTTTTTAAAATTAAGGTAAAAACTCGATAGATTTGAAGCAATATTTACTTTTTATTGGAATACATATATAAATAAAAAAAGGAGACTCATATGAAATACCTAAAAATATTATTTATAATAATGATGCTAGTTTTGATATTACCAGCTTGTAAAAATGCCATATACAAGGAAAAAGATGAAATAAGCGTCAGTAAGATTATAGATTATCAAGGAGACAGGACTAGAGAAGTATACAAAATATCAAACATAAACGTTGACTATGATGCAATAAAATGTCCGACATCACAAGAACTATATAAAAATGCCAGCTTGATAATTGAAGGAGAGGCTCTATCTTCTAAAACTACACTAGGACCATCAGGAATAGCCAATACCTTGGTTACATTCAAAATAGCCAATACATATAAGGGTCAATTTAAAGAGAAGACAATAGAAGTAGCCTTTATAGGAGGATACGTAAATGCTGAGGACTATCAACAAAATATAAGCTCTGAGGAATTCCCTGTCAAGGAAGGAATTGATAAGGAAAGTCTTAAGGAAGAGATATCAGGGAAAATATTATCACTAAATATATTTCCTGGTGAAAATATTCCATTAGTGGGGGCAAACTATTTGATGTTTCTAGGAGAAAGAGAAAAATTCATGGGCTGTCGTTATGGAGTTATAGGTATGGAATATGAACAAGGACTATTCGAGATACAAAAGGGAATGGTTGATGAATTCGATCCTAATAAAAGAAAAAGCAATGACCTAATCAACAAAGTTGATCTTAAACTATTTATTGAAGCTGCGAAAATTTCTTAAAGATAATTAGAAGTATTATTCTTTTTTCCTTTCTAAGAAGGACTACTATTAATTTAGTAGTTCTTCTTGTTTATTTGGGTGAAAATAGTGATAATATGAAAGTATAAGGAAGTATAGAAAGAAGGAATGACCATGAAAGAATCAATCCTCTATCAAAAACTACCAGATGGACAAAAAGTAAGATGCGACACCTGTAACCACAGATGCATAATAGAACTAGGCCACAAAGGAATATGTGGAGTAAGAAAAAACATAGAAGGAACACTCTATGCCCTAAACTACGAAAGAACCATATCGGTTTCCATAGACCCTATTGAAAAAAAACCACTCTATCACTTCATGCCAGGAACTACAACCTACTCTCTTGCAACTATAGGTTGTAACCTCAGCTGCAGTTGGTGTCAAAACTGGCAAATATCACAACTGCAAAATGATAAACGATTTGATGAGGAACTCCCAGGAGATAAAATCAGCCCAGAAGAGCATGTAATGAAAGCACTAGAACTTGGCTGTCCTTCAATCTCCTATACCTATACAGAACCAACCATCTTCCTAGAATACGCACTAGACATCATGAAAATAGCCAACGCAAATGGATTGAAAAACATCTGGGTAACCAATGGCTACATGACAAAAGAAACACTTGAATTGATTGCCCCATACCTAGATGCTGCCAATATAGATCTGAAAGCCTGGAATAATGATATATATAAAAAATACTGTGGCTCCAATGTACAACCGATACTTGATAATATTCAATATCTAAATAAATTGGGCATACATCAAGAAATAACTACACTAGTAATACCCGAAGTTAACGATGACCAAGAACAACTAACCAAAATTGCTAATTTTATTGCAGGTGTAAGTACTGATATACCTTGGCACTTAAGTCGCTTCTTTCCTGGATGGAAAATGGGAGATACTCCAAAAACACCAATAATCACACTGGAAATGGCTGAAGAAATCGGAAAAAAAGCAAACATAAAAAATATCCACTTAGGAAATATTTAAGGAGGAAGAAGCAATGCCACTATTACAAACCTTCATAGTCCCCCATCCCCCAATAATTTTACCAGAAATTGGTAGAGGAGAGGAAAGAAAAATCCAAGCAACAGTGGATGCCTATGAAACAATAGCCCGTACAATAGGAGAATTAAAACCAGACACCATAATCCTCTCATCACCACATGCCAGCCACTATGCAAACCACTTCCAGATAGCAGGTGGTCCACAAGGAGTTGGAGACTTTGGTAACTTCGGAGCTGATGAAATAGTTATAAACGTGGAATATGATAGAGAAATGATTGAGGCTATAATAAACCAAGCAGATATTAATGAAATACCAGCATTTAGCGATGATGATGGCTTCGATATACTTGACCATGGCACTATGGTGCCCCTTTATTTCATAAATAAGGAATACCAAGATTATCAACTAGTAAGAATATCCCTTTCAGGACTAACACCAGAAGAGCACTACAATTTTGGACAATGTATTAAAGAAGCTATAAATCAAAGTGGGAAAAATGTGGTCTATGTAGCAAGTGGAGACTTATCACATGTTCTAAAGATTGATGGACCTTATGGTTACGTCAAAGAAGGACCTTTATTTGATAAGATAGTTACCGAAGCCTTAGGTGAAGGGGATTTTCAAACTCTCATAAATCTTGATGAAAGATTTAGTGATATGGCAGCTGAATGTGGTTTAAGATCTTTTATTATCATGGCTGGAGTAATCGGTGATACTAAAATTGAATCCGAATTACTATCCTATGAGGGAACCTTTGGAGTAGGTTATGCAGTTGCAACTTATAGAATGGAAGGTGATTAGATGGATGCATATGTTAAATTAGCTAGTGATTCATTAGAATATTATCTAGAACATCAAAAATATATGAAGGTACCAGAGGGACTACCCCTTGAAATGTTAAATAAACGAGCTGGAGTATTTGTCTCTTTGAAAAAAGATGGGCAACTTCGTGGTTGTATAGGGACGATAGAGAGTGTAAGAGACTCAATAGCTGAAGAGATTATTAGGAATGCTGTTAGTGCAGGTATAGGTGATCCAAGATTTTTCCAGGTAAGTAAAAATGAATTTTCAAACTTGGATATAAGTGTTGATGTTTTAGGAGAATCTTTTCCAGTCACGGATATAAGTATCCTAGATGCCAAAAGATACGGGGTAATAGTCAGTCTTGGTGGACGTAAAGGACTACTATTACCAAACCTAGAGGGAGTGGAAACTCCAGAGGAACAAATAGATATCGCTTTGGATAAAGCAGGGATTTCAGAAATAGAAGATTATGAACTAGCTGCCTTTGAAGTAGTTAGGCACTATTGAAGAAACGACAAATACCAATATTTATTGGTATTTGTCGTTTTATTTTTTATTTTTTACCTTTTGTTTCACTTTGTTTATTAGTTTTTTTTACTTATTAGGTTTAATTTGGTCTGTAAGAATGAGTATTCCTTCAACGAGTCCCCAAATATATGCGGCAATTGCTGATAATCCACAAGTGAAAATTGCCAATATTGTAGACATAAGAATTTGAATGATACCCTTAGTGGTGTAGCCATAAATAAAATTATGAACACCATAGGCACCGAATAAAACACCCATAATACCAGCAAGAATTCTCTTGTTCTCATAATCAGAAAGTGTTCGGTCACTCGTATTGTTGCTCATGTTATTTGTACTTTGACTTGAATTCGGGTTTTGATTTGTATTTGTGTTTATGTTTTGATTTGGTGGTTGTGTTTGTTGCTGTTGCTGTTGCTGTTGTTCTACTTTTATTTCTTCAACAACTTCCTCGTTTGCTTCCTCAGCTGCTGCAGCTTTTTTCTTTAATATATCAGGGTTAATAACACCAATATTTTCAACTTCATCTACAACAGGCTCTGCAACCCCAATAACATTATCCTTCTTGTTCTCTTCCATGATTCAACCTCCAATTTCTTAAGCTAAATAGATCTTCTTCCTTAATTATATATTCCTTAACAAATATTGCAAATACATCTTAACATATTATTCCTTTTTCTTTGATAAAGTAATAATATATTAGTAGATACTAATATAAATTTAATTGATTATGGAGAATAAGATGAAAACCTACAGAAAAGAACTACTATACAACACAAAAACCAGAAGAGCATATATTAACATAACAAAGGATATAGAAGAATGCCTCAAATCCAGTAATATAAAAGAAGGCTTACTCCTATGTAATGCAATGCATATAACCTCAAGTGTCTTCATCAATGATAATGAAACAGGACTATTAAACGACTTCGAAATATTTCTAGAAAAACTAGCCCCAGAAAAGCCATATAACCAATACCAACACAATGGCTTCGAAGACAACGCTGATGCGCACTTGAAAAGAACCATCATGGGCAGAGAGGTAGTGGTTGCCATAACTGATGGAAGACTAGACTTTGGTCCTTGGGAACAAATATTTTATGGAGAATTTGATGGGATGAGAAACAAGAGAGTACTTGTAAAAATTATAGGAGATTAAACAATGTGCGGGAGATATACCCTCTTTACAGAAGAGGATAACCAACAAATAAAACAAATACTAGAACACCTCAAAGACCATCCCTTAAGATCACAGATGAAAACAGGGGAGCTATTTCCTACTAATCTTGCTCCAATAATTACTAATAATAAAAACAAAGAATTTGAAATTTTTAAATGGGGCTTTGAATTTAAAAGTTTAATAATTAACGCTAGAGCAGAATCTATCTTTGAAAAAAAATCCTTTATAGAACCAATAAAAAATGGACGCTGTCTAATACCGGCTACAGGATTTTATGAGTGGGATAAGAATAAAAACCAATACCACTATACACTAGAAGATGATAGACAACTATATATTGCAGGTATATATAGTTGTGGTCACTTTGTAATTATCACTACCAATGCCAATCAAAGTCTTGAAAAAGTTCATAACCGAATGCCAATTATCATAAATGAAAAGTATAAAGAAGATTGGTTATTTGATGATGGGGCTACCATGACCTTACTAAATCAGAAACAGCCACTACTCCATGAAGAATTAATTATAAAATAGATGCTATACTATACAATTATTTGTGTATAATTAGAATATACATGTTATCATAACACTATGGGTTTATAAAATAATTACTAAAAAGGATAAGGCAATATGGAAGAAGCAAAGCATAAAAGAAAAAAACATCCTATAAGGAACCTACTATTAGCTTTAGGAATATTCAGTTACATAATAGCCATAGTAGTTGGAGTGGGTCTATTTACTTACAAAATAATACTTCCGGAACTTAAAACCATTAGTATAGAAGAAGTTAAGGCTTCAGTTGTTATGATCAATATTTATGATGAAAACAACAAACTTCTAGGCCAGGGTTCAGGTTTTTCTTTTCAAGAAAGTAATAAAATAATAACCAACTTTCACGTATTAGAAGGTGCAAAAAGGATTGATATTCTAACAGATGATGGGAGAACAATCACTGCTGAAGAGATACTTGTGTTTGACAAGAAAAACGACCTAGCAATTATAGAAGGTGATTTTGATTTAAAACCTTTAACACCTATATTATTTTTTGATCCTATTGAAGAAGAGTATATTGCAACAATTAGTAGTCCTGGAGGGGCTTTTAATACAATATCCGAAGGTAAAGTTAGTGTTATCTATGATAATGCCTTGGAAATGATAGTATCGATAAAACCTGGTAGTAGCGGGGGTGCTGTTATAAATGAAAAAGGTAGAGTTGTTGGAGTGATTGTAGCCAATATTGATATAAAGAATAATGTTAATCTGGCTATTAGTATTAATGTTGCCAATAAACTTTATGAAGACTTTCAGGCTAAAAAATATGCTGAAATAAAAGATGATTCAGAAACAATAAAAAGCTTCATGCCTGATATCTTCGACGATAAAGATGGAAATGAACTAGAAATAAAAGATATTTGGATAAAGAATAGGGTTATGCTATATCGCCCTGAATCATTATCTGTATTCAATAATTTAACTAGTAGATACACAATATTCTCAAGAATAATATCAGAATTAAATGATGGCTTTTCTAATATATATAATGAATTAGACAACCAAAAAAAGATTATAGCAACTGACTATTATCTTTATCTAAGGGCCTATGATCAATGGTGGTTCAGTGAGGATAATGATGAATTTGACGAAACTGTCAATCTAAGAAAAGAAAATCCACTTGAATGGGATAATGAGCAATTGCTGATTGATTTAGGAGTTCTGAAAAGACATCAGATTGCAATAATAGGAGCTAGAGCAGAAGATATAATCTATTATGAGGAGTTTACAGACCTAGTTAATAGTCTGCCACTTGATGAAGGACGCAAGTCTATAATTCTTCTTACGTTGGGTGGTGCTAATCCAAGAAGATTGAGTAAAACTAAAAATAATCAGGCCAAAGAATATATCAATAAGGCAATAGCTAATGACAAAAATAAATTAAATGCAGTCTTAGAAAGACTAGGATATTAGGAGGGGATAGGTAATGATAGATTTTGGCTATAAAATACCACAAATAGGACAATACATTATGTACATACTTGGAGGTTTATTAATATTAGCAGGAGTAATAGTTGCGATAGTAAGCATTATTAAAAGCAGACAAACTAATAAATCAAAAGAAAATTACGAAAATAAATCTCAAGAAGTAATCCTAAATGAAATTGAGGGAAAACCTCGTAGAAGAAGAAGTGGCAAATAATAAGTACTAACTTAAGAAGGAGTTGTTTTAAACAACTCCTTCTTTTTATTTATCATAAGAAAATTTGATATTATTATGATGTAAATACATCTTTTTCATACTGTTTGAATAGGACATTACTATGTGCTATTATGTGAAAGGTTGAGAAAAAATCACATATATATAAAGGGGAAATAAAATGAAAAAACTATACGCACTATTGATGATAGTTACAGCTATCTTTGTACTAACAGGATGCAACAATCAAAAAGGCACTACAACTATTGAAGCTGGAATGAAAGATTACTATGTGGATGCTTCATGGTTGAAAGATAATCTAGAAGAAGTAACCCTAATTGATGCAAGATCAGACAAGGAATACAAAGCTGGACATATTGAAGGAGCAGTCAATATTACTTGGCAAGCTCTATCAAATATGGCTGTTAAACAAGGTGAAGAAGGTTGGGGAGTTGTACTAGGTAAAGATGCACTTTCATCTAAACTAGCTAGTTTTGGAATTGATAAAGACCAAAAAATCATTATCTACAACGATCCAAAGGGACTTGGTGAAGAGGGACGTGTTTACTGGATGCTTAAAATTGCAGGTCTTGATGATGTTAAAATGTTAAATGGTGGTATTACCCAATGGAATAAGAACGATGGTAAAATAACAACTGAAGAAACAAAAATAACTGCATCAGATTTTAAAATAGATAAATATGATGATTCTAGAATCGCAACTACAGATCAAGTTAAAGCTAAATTGAAAACTGCAGTTCTATTGGATACTAGGTCAATTGAAGAATACACAGGAGCAACAAACCATGGTGAAAACTACAAAGGTGAAAAAGCATTAGGGCGTATTCCTGGAGCAATTTCACTTCCATACTCTAATCTTTACAAGCCAAATGGCACATTGAAATCAATTAAGGAAATAGTTGCAATCATGGATAAACTTGGAGTAGAAAAAGATGATGAAATAATCACCTATTGTACAGTTGGTATTAGATCTGGTTTTACAGCTGAGATTCTAAAAATGAGTGGCTATAAAAATGTTAAGAACTATAACGGATCATTTAGCGAATGGGCTGGTTTAGGTAATGAATATGAAAAATAAGTGGCTATTGCTACTATTACCAATTCCGATAATATTAATAATCTTCCTAATAAATAAAAGTTTTATTTTATCAATTAATCAAGTTAGTGAAATGCTAAAAAGTAGTAATGCTGATAGTCTTCAAATGTTTTACTATGATGGAGGTATCTTTGGCTGGTTGGTTTCAATAGCCATCACCATCTATGGAATCCTAATACCTATATTTCCTAAGGCTGTCATGTTTGTAGCTAACAGTGCCTACTTTGGACCCATTCTAGGAGCAATCCTAGTCATGATTGGCTCATTCATTGCAGCAGGTTACTTATTTCTAATTGGTAGATGGATAAGCACCTTGATTAAAGGTGATCTTGAAAAGCTTAAATTGATTTCTGTTGGACTGTCCTTTATCATATCAATTATTATCCCGATAGTACCTTTGTCCATCATCGGTCTACTAATAAGCGGAATAATAAGTAAAAATAGCAAGTTAGGAATTTGTGCAATTGCCATAGGAACTTTTATTGCAGGTCTGATCCAAATTTTGATTTAATCCAAAGCCATATTTTAAAACATATTATTTTATACAAACATAAAAGGAACCTAGCTTAAGTTAAGCCAGGTTCCTTTTGTTTAACCATTCAAGTATGGATTTTTGTGATTCAAGTAATTTATCTTTACTTGCTATCTTGTATTCTAGGGAAATACGAAGATATTCAAGATCATCAACAATATCAACATCTGATAATTCTTCAATTAAGGTATATTCTTTGCTGTCTGTATCTATAAGTTTTAATAATTGTTCTAATGTATCTTCTTGGCTATAAGTAACACTTTCCATAATATCTAATGTAGGGATACTTGTACCTGCCATTAGATAAAAACCACCATCTCGACTAGGTCCGAAAATTATTCTTTCATTGTCTTCTTTCATAATATTTAAGACTGTATCAATTGTTTTTCCATTTATCTGTGGGGTATCAGTACCGATTAGGATATAGGCATCACATTCCTTTAAAATTTGTTTGGCTACCTTATGCATAGCAGCTCCAAGACCAAGACCTTTAGTGCATATATCATATTTTCCTGATGGTCTAGCCCAATAGATTTCCATAGCATTATATTTTTGTATTGATGAATACCGTATAACAACTTCTTCTACTGCTTTAACAGATAAGCTATAAAACTCCTCAGCTAGTTTTTGACCAATACCCTCAGCCAAACGAGTCTTTACCCTAGAATGGCCAATAGTCTTAGCAAAAATCCCGATACCGATTTTCATTTCCTATATTTCCCCTTTTTAAAATCTAAAATCTGTCTATACCACATTAACTGATGATATATGGTAGCCTTAAGCCAACCCATTGCTAGGTACTTTCTAGGGCTAGTATAAAGTATCTCATTAACAGAGAGTATATCCATATTGTGAGCCTTGCATTCTTTAACAAGGTAGTGATCCTCACCAAAAGGAACCTTTAGATTATATTTCCCCATCTTGTTAAAGTTTTCCTTCGAAATAGTGAGTCCTTGATCTCCAAAAGGAGTCTTGAAAACAGCACAACGAAACCTTACCCCAATTTCAGTAAACTTAAAGTAAAAGGGAACACCTTTAGTAAAACGGAAATCAAAATAAAAAAGAGCAGACTGCTCTTTTAATATTCTCTTCATTAGTACATCAAAACTAGATTTTTCCATATAGGAATCGCTATGAAGAAACAACAAATATTCCCCTTCAGCAACTAAAGAACCTAAATTCAAGGAACTAGCCCTTGTACCTTGATGTCCAACAATATTGTATTTAAACTTATTTTTAAAACCATCTAGACTTTCATGATCATAAGCTACAATAACTACTTCAATAGCATTGTTATTATCTAATGAATCAAGAAAAGCCTTTAAGGCAGAAGATATACTATCTCCTGGTCCTAAAGGTATAATGATGGATATTAACTTTTCACTTTTCTCAACGATTTTAACTTCTTCCATAATGCTGTAATTCCTAACTTTAAATAGTTTTTCTTAGGAACAGCCTTGCCCCCGCCTTGTGGCAAATATTGATACAAATCTGTTAGAAGAATATCCTCTAATATCTCAGCTGTATCTTGAACATATTTAGAACATCGAGTAATATGATCCTTGGATTTCCATTCAACCCCTCGTGTAAGTATTCTACAACAAGCGGCTTTGTTTCTTTCAATAAACTTATCATGAAGTTTCTTTGAAGCTTGGTGGACAATCACTTCAGAATCAGACTTCTTATTCCTGCCAACAATTATTCCTAGAACCATGGCTCCTGATGTTATTGTACCACAAGAACACCCTGCACCGCCAAGGCCTGAACCTAATCCGGTAGCTATTTTTAAATATTCCTCAGGAAAACCCAAATTATATACTTCATTAAAGGCTCTAAGTTGTGCTTCACTACAATAATAGCCACTCTTGTATAAATCCATAGTTAATTGAACTGCTGGTGATAATTCTTTCATTATATTAATGCTCCATTACACGAACTGCCAAAACCTGCAGTGCAGGCAAAACAGTGGTCTTCAAATATTATTTGATTATCAACCTCATTAAAGGATTTTAGATTAATAATATTGATTGGTCTTTTAGGTAATTCTAACATCTGATTAAAATCACAATCATATACATTACCTTGGTAATCGATTGATAATAGGGTTTTACACATAACATTATTACCTGCTGATGGATTAAAACAAGATATTAGGAGTTCCTTATACTCAGCTAATTGCTGGTTTGCTTCTAGTTCACGAGAAAAATTACCGATAGCCATATTAGTAATAGTAAAAAGTGAATTAAAGTTTATTTCATAATCCTTTAATAAAACAGCCTTATAGTCTTTTTCTAAATCCTCCTGTTTACCAGGAAGGCCTAGTCCTTGGGGATTGTATACTAAGTTCAACTTAAGGTTATCTTTAATACCATAACCAAGTTCGTTAAGTAATTTCAAGGCACTTATACTTTTATTGAAAACACCAGTTCCTCTTTGTTTGTCTACATTACCTTCAGTATAACAAGGGAGAGAACCAATTATTTCAACTTCATGATCTTTCAAGAAAGAGGGGGTATTGATTTGCCCATCTTCAAAAAAAACAGTCAGATTACTTCTTAAGGCTATTTCTATATTTATTTTTTTAAGTTGTACTACCAAATATCTAAAATTACTATTTAATTCTGGAGCACCACCTGTGAGTTCTACTCTTTTGATTGATGGTGTTTGTGCTAGTATAGTTA
This sequence comes from Fusobacteriota bacterium, assembly GCA_009773805.1. Lineage (GTDB taxonomy): Bacteria > Bacillota > TC1 > TC1 > TC1 > WTXA01. The sequence continues at coordinate 288,721 of WTXA01000002.1, read as the reverse complement.
TTATTCGGTCCATAGTTGTTTTGGACATTTCTTCTTTTCTTGAAGGACTTGCTTCAACATGACAGTGTTTACAAGCCTGATTACATTTTTTTCCTATATTTAATTGAAGTATTTCAAGAGAATTTCTTTTATTATCTATACCATGAGTCATCATTAATTGCTTAAACATTAATTATTTATCCTCCTGAAATTCTATACCCTTCTTCTTGAATCTATCCTTTAATATAATACCTAACGTGAAAACAGCAAAAAGTACTAATAGTCCATTAACAAATAACTTGGCACCTCCGGTAATTGTTGACCCAACGTAGGAATAAACTATTGTGGCAGGAAGTTGTCCGATACCAGTAGCTATAAAAAATTTCTTAAACTTTATTGGTGTCAGTCCAGCAGCATAGCTGATTGGATCAAAAGGCACAAAAGGTAGAAATCGAGCAATTAATATAGCGTTAGTACCATATTTTTCAAAGAAGGTATCAATTGATTTCAAGACCTTATTTCCGGTAAATTTCACTACAATATCTCTACCGTAGATTCTTGCTATTGCAAAACAGATTGCAGCACCAGCCATTGCACTAGTCCAAGATAGAACAGCTCCCCATAACCATCCAAATATTGCCGCATTGGCAAAGGTAATTATGAAGGCTGGGAATGGTGCAATAATTGATTGTAATATCATTAAGATAAAGGAGATAATAGCTGCTAGTGGACCATAGGATAAGATATATTTTTGTACTGATTCAACATTACCAGAGCTTAATTGACCAATAGCATCAAGTAACCATTCTCTAGAAGCTGGGATCAATAGTGTTAGGGCTATAGCTATTAAAGTAACTACAAGTATTATTATTTTAGATTTCTTTTTCAATTTTATTCTCCTTAAAAAAAATATTTGATATATGAGCTAATGCATAGTCTAAGCCTCCAAGGAAGCTAAATATTGAAACCATAACTGCAAAAATTACAGAAATTGATAAAGCTTGGCTGATAGTATAGCCATATGTTTGTAACAAGTAAATATATGCTCCTTCACGTAATCCATAACCGTTAAGTCCTAGAGGAACCATAGCTAGCACTGAGGTTGCTGTTGAAAGATATATTAAATCAATAATACCTGGAACTTCAAAGTTTAGACCAAAGAAAATAGCTCCAATAACCAAGGCTACAAATATTTGAAATATTGCTCCTAGGATTAAATTTTTTATTATAGCAGCTTTATTTTTTCTAATCTCCTTGGCTGCTTCTATAAAGGCTAATAGTTTATTTTTTATTTTAGATTCCTTCTTATTAATAAAACCAGGAATCCAACCTTTTAGTATTAAGGTAATCATTATGCCAACAATTATAAAAAGAACTGCAAACATTAAAAAGGCTATAATATTAAAGTGTGTTGCGAATATGGATGAGAAAAAACCTAGACTTGCAAGTGTTAGACTAGCAAAGAGTCTGTCTAGTATTACTGAGGATGCACTAGTGCTTTTTCTAATTCCTTCCTTGTTAATTAAATATATCCTCATACCATCACCACCTATGCTAGATGGCAGGAAGTTGTTAAAGAAAAGTCCTATATTGAATATTCTTGTTATTTTAATTATTGATAGTTTATTTGTAGGTAATAAGGCGTGCCATTTTAAACCACTGATTATTACTGATAGTAGGATACAAAGAAATATTAGTGCGACAGATAAGGAACCTAGGCTTGTTAGATAGCTAACGATTTTACCTAGGTCTGCTATGTATATGAAAGCTGTTACCATTATTATGGAAAATAGCAATCTAATGTAAGTTATTATTTGTTTTTTATTCAAGCTCACTGATGATGCCTCCCTATTATTTTTATAAACATATAATTCATATATGAATACTATGTTTAATTATAGACAATATAATGAAATGTGTCAATATACGCCCTGTAATAATATATCATTTCTCTATCTTTGAAACAATTATTATAAAGTAAATTTATGATTTGATAAGCAATATAAGGTGTATAGTTGTTTTTATGTTTTTTTTACAGATATTTTCTTTACAGTTTTGTTATAACATGATATATTGACGTGAGGTTAACTATTTTAATATTAAAGGAGAGATGTTTATGGAAATGTTTAAACCCTATGTTCTTAAGGATATGACCTTGAAGAACAGAATTGTTCTGCCACCTATGGATAATTATTGTGCTGACAATGAGGGTAACGTAAACGATACTCACTTTAATCACTATGTGAGTAGAGCTATGGGCGGAGTCGGATTGATCATCGTCGAGGCTACAGCTATTTCACAGAACGGCAGAATTTCAGATAACTGTTTAAGTATCTGGGATGATTCTAAAGTTCCTGGGTTAAAGAGTATTGCAGAAGGTTGTCAGAAGTATGGTTCGAAAGTAGCCATTCAGATCAATCATGCAGGTAGAAAGTGTACTGCTAATGGAGATGACAAGGATTATACCTTGGCTCCAAGTGCTATTGCCTTTGATGAAACCTATAGGGTTCCAAAGGAAATTACCAAGGAAGAAATTTTGGACACTGTTGTTCATTTTGGTACGGCAGCAAAAAGAGCTGATGAAGCAGGTTATGATGCCTTGGAAATTCATGGAGCTCATGGTTATCTAATTAGTGAGTTTTTATCACCTATAACCAACAAAAGAACTGATGAATACGGTGGAAGTCTAGAAAACCGAGCTCGTTACTTGATCGAAGTAATTGATGAGGTTAAAAAATACTGGCCTTCTAACAAACCACTGCTTCTTAGAGTATCAGCAACTGATCATTTACCAGATGGTATGAAAGTTGAAGAGATGGTTGAAATCATTAATATGATTAAGACTAAGATTGATATGGTTCATGTAAGTACTGGCGGTGTAGCTTTGGCTAATATTAATCTTTATCCTGGCTATCAAGTTAAGTATGCTGAAATAATTAAAAAAGAGTGTGATATACCTACTATAGCTGTTGGTTTAATAAGAACCAAGGAGCTTGTTAATGAAATACTAGGTAATGAAAGAGCAGACTTAGTAGCTTTAGGAAGAGAACTAGCTCGTAATCCATTCTTTGTAGTTCAAAATGCATGGGAAAACAAGATAGACTATGATTACCCTGCGATATATGCACATGCATTTCGTGAAAAAAGATAATTTGCTTAGGTGAAAATATAATGAAACAAATAGAAGGAAGCATTTAATGCTTCCTTTTTTATTATATATTGTTTATTGTATATCATTTATTTAATTGTGTAGTATATAATAGTAATGTAGATTCTTAATTAAGGGGTGAATTATGGAAAACTATATTAAAAAGAAAATTTTGATTGTTGATGATGAAAAGGATATTGTAAAGATTTTGGAAACAGTTTTAAAAAATGAAGGTTTTCAAAATATTTTCACGGCTCATACAGGTAAGGAGGCATTAAATATAAGTAAAAACAACCAAATAGATTTGTTTTTACTTGATATTATGCTACCTGACATGAATGGTTTGGAAATCTGTAAGGAAATAAGAAAAATATATATTTCACCTATAATATTCTTATCTGCTAAGAGTGATGAGGTTGATAGAGTCCTTGGAATAAGCCTAGGTGGAGATGATTATATCACCAAACCATTTAGTCCTAGAGAAGTTATTTCCAGAATAAATTCACAATTTAGAAGAGAAGAGCTGATTAGAAAAGCTATAACCAACAACGATGGGGATGAGTTTTCTTTTTTTGATATTCATATAGATAGAAAAAGTGGAACTGTTAGAAAAGCTGGTAAATTAGTCAAAATGACTGCAAAAGAGTTTAAATTATTGCTTTACTTGGCTGATAATCATGACATTTTAATGGATAAGCAACATTTGATGGATTTTGTTTGGGGTGATTGCTATGAGGGTTTTGATAATACATTGATGGTTCATGTTAGTCGCTTGAGAGAAAAACTTGAGGATAATCCGGCTCAACCTAAAATGATTAAAACCTATAAAGGCTTAGGCTATAAGTTTGTGCTGGAGAATGAGGATGAAAAATAGAATTACTAGTAGGTTTCTATTATTTAGTATTTCAGCCACAATCATAGTAATATTTTTTTCTACCGTAATAGTGTTGTTAATGATATCTGGGCAAGATGCTAATGTTAAAAACCCTAGGGCGATAACCTTAGTTTTTTCTAATTATATATCAAAAAACTCTGAAGGTGAAATTAAAATTAATGATGACGGGAAGGCTATCCTTGATGAAAAATCAGGGTGGGTACAACTACTTGATGAAAATGGTCAAGAGGTTTATTCATACAATAAACCCCTTAATGTAAAAGATAAATATAAGCCCTATGAATTAATTGATGCCTTCTTATATTCAAGAATAGGATATATCAATTATGTATCTAACTTTGAAGACTACACCATTTTTACTGGTTTTCCAGATAAAGATTTCACAAAATTTGTTGTTGATACCTCAGATAATAAAGAAGAAATATTTCTTACATTTGGTTTTATTATATTTTTGGTTGGTCTTTTCACCTATACTATAATGGGGAGAATATTCAGTAAAAAAATAACTGGCCCAATCGAAATAATTATACAATCTATAGACAACCTTGATAGATTAAATGAAAAGGAAGTGGAAGTTGAAAACTATGGCATGTATAAAAATGTATTTGATAATCTAAGGGCTCTGCAAAGTAGACTTCATCTAGCTAAAATAAAAGAAAAAGAATTTGAAAAACAAAGAAACGAGTGGATGGCCAATATTTCTCACGATTTAAAAACCCCACTTTCTTCAATATCTGGATATAGTGAAATAATGGCAGATAAAAAATATGATCTCTCATCTGCAGAAATTATAAAATATTCAGAAATTATAAGGAAACAGACTAAGAATATAGAAAATTTGATTAGTGATCTTAGTTTGGAGTTAAAAATCAAAAGTACCGAAGACATTATAAAAAAAGAATCAATAAAATTGAATTTATTTTTAAAAGAACTTGTAATATCTATTCTTAACAATTATCAATATGCTCATCGTGATATATCTTTTGAAGATGATGGTGAACTATATTTTCAAATAGACAAAGAACTTTTCGGAAGAGCTATTACAAATTTAATAACTAATGCTTTAAAACATTCTGGTCCAAAGGCAATAGTTAAAGTAAGCATTAAAAAAACATCAGAGGGACATGGTAGAATTTGTATTATAGATGATGGAAAAGGTATTTCCCGAAAAATGTTGGAAAAATTGTTTATTCGATATTACAGAGGTGAAAGTACAGAGGGAGTTGAAGGCACAGGTCTTGGCATGCCTATAGCAAAAAATATTATTGAAGCTCATGGAGGCAAAATTACTGTTAGTAGTGAAGAAGGAAAAGGAACAACAATAATTATAGATTTATAATATAAACAAAATTTATTTATGGTTTATTTAAGGTTGTTGTTAACTAGATTTAATGTCTATATGTAATAATTTAATTGAGGTGTGGTAATGCTCTTGCTAAATGATTTTGAAGTATGCTCTATATCAAATGGATTGCACTAATCCTTCTTGTGTTTTCCTATGCCTTTGGTAAAGTGCTAAGAAGAATACTTCCCTAGAATTTGGTCTATACATTATGAGCAAGCATTACTACCAACTCTATTTAGAAAAGCTATTATAATATTAATAAAAGGAAGCCATCTGGCTTCCTTTTATATTTGGCATTCAAGTGATATAATTGCTCTATAAAGATAGGTAGGTTATGTAATGAAGAAAAAGAAGCTGATATCATTTATTGTCTCAATTATTATCCTAATTATCCTATCCTTCGAATTAGGTGGCTTTGGGGATGATTTTAAAAATATCGTTGACGATAAAGTTAGTGATAGAGAAATTGTTACCTTAATAAGACCTGTAGATGGAGATACTGCCAACTTTGATACCACAAGCTATGGTAGAGTCAATGTTAGATTCAGTGCTGTCAATACTCCAGAAACTAAGCATCCAACTCTAGGTTTGGAATATTATGGTAAGGAAGCAAGTGCCTTTACTGAACAATATTTAAGGGATGCAAAAGTAATTGAAATAGAATGGGACCTAACACAGTCACCAAGTCGTAATAGACCTATTGGAATAATTTTTGTTGATGATATAAACTTAAACATCCTTCTTGTTAAGGAAGGTTATGGTGATTTAAGATATCTTGAAGAAAGTATGCCCTATGCCAAGGAATATATAGAGGCTCTGAAATACGCCCAGGAAAATAAACTAGGAAGATGGAAATAAAAAAAATATTAATACAAGGGAGAGTGGAAGTATTGATCAAGAAAATCACAGATAGAGTTACATATATTGGAGTGCAAGATGAGAAATTAAGAAAGTTCGATATTGTCTTTGATACCAAATATGGAACAACATATAATTCCTACCTAGTAAAAGGTAGTGAAAAAACAGTAATTATTGATACAGTTAAAGATACTTTTTTAGAAGAATATCTAAAGAATATTGAAGAATTAACAACTTTCGACAAAATTGACTATATAGTACTAAACCATGCAGAACCAGACCATAGTGGCTCCTTACAAAAAGTTTTGGAAAAAGCAATCAATGCTAAAGTAGTATGCAGTAGACCTGCATCGATGTTGGTCAATGAACTGGTTAATAAGCAACTAGACTATATTATAGTAGGAACTGGCGATAGCCTGGACCTTGGAGATGTTAGTCTCGAATTTGTCAATGCACCATATCTTCACTGGCCAGAGACAATGTTCACCTATCTAAAAGCAGAAAAAGTGCTTTTTCCTTGTGATTTTTTTGGAAGTCATTATGGTGAAGATACAGTTGACTATAGAATTAGTGAAGATGACATGTGGGAAAATAGAAAGTTCTATTTTGATGCCATTATGCGACCTTTCAAAAAATTCGCCTTAGAGGCAATGGATAAAATTGAAGACTGGGAAGTTGATATTATATGTCCTTCTCATGGACCTATTCATAGAGAAGATTTTGCAAATACAAAAGCAATCTATAGGAAATGGTCAACTGAAGAAAAAAGAGAAAAAAAGGTACTAGTAGGTTATTTAAGCTGCTATGGATATACCAAATCTATGGCAGAGGAAGTTTATAGAGGGGTCAAAGATACTGGTGTGGCTGCTGAATTGATTGACCTTTCTGATGAAACAATTGATTTAGTTAAGAAAATTGAAGAAGCTGAAGCAATAGCTGTAGGTTCAGCCACTATCAATAGAGATGTACTTGAACCATTTTCTAACATATTTGGTAAAGTATGTACCTATATAGTTAGGGGCAAGAAAGCAGTTGTTTTTGGTTCCTTTGGCTGGAGTGGTGAAGCTACAAAACATATGACCGAAAGACTGACCCAATTAGGTTATGAAGTAATAGGTAGCTACAAAACCAAGCTTAAACCCAATGAAGCTGCCTTGAAAGACTCCTACGATCTTGGAGTGCAGTTGGCAAAAAGTATATTGGAATAATTAAATAGTAATGAAATGAGGCAAATTTAGTTGCCTCATTTTCTTTCGTTTTTAGATAAAAGGGGTTGAAATTTTTTTTGTACTGAAAGGAATCATTCTTAATCTCAAAATATATATTGACATTCAAATTAAAGAGAGTAATATTAAAATGCAATTACAAAGAAAAGAGATGATATAAGTGGAAAATGAAGAATCGTTAAAGCATTTGGAAAAACTACATGCAAATGATGTATACCAAGCTTTAGGGACTACAACTCAAGGACTCACATCAGAGGAAGCAGTCAACAGACAAAAGGAATACGGCATGAATGCCATATCCGAGAAAAAAGGCAAACCAGCAATTTTCAAACTTTTAGCCAATTTTACTCACTTGATGGCTATTTTGTTATGGGTTGGTGGTGTTGTAGCTATATTTGGTGACCTCCCAGAGCTAGCAATAGCTATTTGGATGGTTAACATCATCAATGGAGGGTTTAGCTTTTGGCAAGAACACAGAGCAGGAAAAGCAACTGAGGCTCTAAAAAAACTATTGCCAACTTATGCACATGTCATAAGAAATGGCCAGGCTAATAAAGTGTTAGCTGAAGAATTAGTGCCAGGAGATGTTATGATACTAGCTGAGGGAGATTTAATCTCTGCTGATGCAAGACTAGTAGATGATAATGACCTAAGAGTCAACCAGTCAACCTTGACTGGGGAATCAAACCCTATACGTAAATCAAATATTGAAATACATAATGACGATATAACTAAAGCGGAACAAAAAAATATGATCTTTGCAGGAACAACAGTATCTGCAGGAACAGGTAAAGCAGTTGTTTACGCTACGGGTATGAAAACAGAATTTGGTAAAATAGCAGGTCTAACCCAGAACATGAAAGAAGAACAAAGCCCACTTCAAAAAGAAATGGGTAAAGTAACTAGAACAGTATCTTTCATGGCCATGAGTGTAGGATTTATATTTTTCCTTCTATCAATTTTTCTAGTTGGTACAGATTTACCACTAGCTATAGTATTTTCAATGGGTATGATTGTTGCCTTCGTACCAGAAGGATTATTACCAACTGTTACTTTATCTCTGGCTATGGGAGTACAAAGAATGGCCAAGAGGAATGCTCTTATTAAAAGATTATCTGCTGTAGAAACATTAGGTTGTACAACAGTTATCTGTACTGATAAGACAGGAACCTTAACTCAAAATGAAATGACAGTAAGTAACATCTACTTCAATGGACGAAATTTGAGTGTTACTGGAGTAGGTTATGCAGCAGATGGTAATATTGTAGAACATGACAAGATAGTTGAAAAAGACAATAGAGATTTAAAGGAACTACTAACAGCAGCAGCTTTATGTAGTAACGCTAGACTATTGCCACCAAACGATGAAATAAAAAAATGGGTAGTTCTTGGTGACCCTACGGAAGCCTGTCTATTAGTTGCTGCAGGTAAATATGGTATTGATTTAGAAAAGGAAAATACTAATATTCCAAGACTAAGAGAAATACCTTTTGATTCAAGTAGAAAACGTATGAGTACTATTCACCAGCTTAGAGGTGATAGAATTAGTTATACAAAAGGTGCTCCTAAAGAAGTTTTGGAAATTTCCAAATGGATAAGAATAGATGGTCAAGATCAACCAATGACTGAAGAATTATTCAAAGAAATTATGGAAGTTAATGACAATTATGCTAGAAATGGTCTTAGAGTATTAGGGGTAGCAGTAAGAAAGTTAACTAAAGAATTGAATCTACCAAAAAGTATGAGTGACTATACCTTTGAAAACATAGAGGAGGACCTTATATTTCTAGGTCTAGTGGCCATGGTAGACCCTCCTAGGGTAGAAGTGGCAGAGGCTGTAGCTAAATGCCGTCACGCAGGAATTAGGATCATAATGATTACAGGTGACTATGGTTTAACAGCGGAAAGTATCGCGAAAAAAATAGGCATAGTAGAAAGTGATAAACCAAGAATCATCACTGGAATAGAATTAGAGACTATTAGTGATGAAGATTTAAAAATTGCTCTAAAAGACGAGATCATCTTCGCCAGAGTTGCACCAGAACAAAAACTAAGAGTCGTAACCAACCTACAAGAAATGGATGAGGTTGTGGCAGTTACTGGAGACGGTGTAAACGACTCGCCAGCACTTAAAAAAGCTGATATTGGTGTAGCTATGGGTATGACTGGAACAGACGTTGCCAAAGAAGCAGCAGATATGATTTTAACAGATGATAACTTTGCATCTATAGTAAATGCTGTAGAAGAAGGCAGAACAGTATATAATAATATTAGGAAGTTTGCTATGTATATCTTTACAAGTAATGTTCCTGAAGCAGTACCAATGGTATTTTATCTATTATCAAAAGGTGCAATACCGTTACCACTAACAATAATGCAAGTGCTAGCTATTGACCTTGGTACCGACATGGTTCCTGCTATGGGTCTTGGAGCTGAGGCACCTGAAGCTGGTATTATGTCAAAACCACCAAGGGCTAGGAATGAAAGATTATTAAATAAAGAACTTAGAATTAAGGCTTTCTTATGGTATGGACCTATTGAAGCATTTGCAGCTATGGCATCATTCTTCTTCCTTTATTGGATGTATGGATGGAGAGGTGGGCCAATGGAACTAGATGGCAATGTCTATGCCATGGCTACTGCTATGACCTTTGGTGCAATTGTATTAGTTCAAGTAGGTAATGTATTTGCTAGTAGAACTGATAGAATGTCCATTCTTAAAAAAGGATTCTTTACAAATCGTCTAATTATTATTGGTATAGTTGTTGAATTGGCGCTACTAGCGATTATACTTTATGTTCCATTTTTCAACAATGTGTTCAACACAGCACCAATTGGTATAATTGAATGGGGCTTCCTATTAATATGGGCACCATTAATTCTAATACTTGACGAAATAAGAAAAATGATTTTAAGAAGTAGAGATAAGAAAAAATTCAATATGGTTATAGAGAACGCAAGGAGGTAAGTAGAATGAAAATTATTATAGTAGGAAGTGGCAGGATGGGTAGTGGACTAGCCCTAGAACTAAGCTTAGCAGGTCATGATATAACAGTAATCGACTCTGATAGTAATTCCTTATTTAGACTTGGAAAAAACTTTAAAGGTAAAGCTATCCAAGGTATAGGCTTCGATAGAGATATATTAATTGAAGCAGGAATTGAAAGAGCGGATGCGATTGCAGCGCTTACCTCTAATGATGAAGCAAATGCAGTAATAGCCAGAATGAGTAGAGAGATATTTAAAGTTCCTAAAGTTGTAGCAGGCTTAACAGATAATCATAAAGCCAATATATATAAGAAACTTGGTATTCAAGTTGTTTCTCCTATAGAATGGGGAATTAAAAGAGCTATTGATATACTTGCTTTTTCGGCTTTGCATACCGTTTATTCAATTGGTGAAGGTAGAGTAGATATTAAAGTTATTGACTTACCAATGGTATTAGAGGGACATAAAGTTAGAGAGTTAAATGCTCAAGGTGAGGTTAAGGTTATTGCTCTTACAAGAAATAACGAGACCATCATACCAACAGAAGAAACTATAATGAGAAATGGTGATCTAGTTTATGTAAGTGTTGAAACAAATTCCAATAGTAAGCTGAAAAGCCTCCTTGGAATAGTAGATGGAAGGAGGAGTTAAATAATGAAAGTAATAATTATTGGTGGAGGACAAGTAGGTTCATACTTGGCAACCTTACTGCAAAAAGAGAGTAATGATATTACAATTATAGAAAATAGAAATAAAAAGTACGATATGGTAAGAACTGAACAACCGAATGCTAGAATAGTAATGGGAAATGGCTCTGATCCTAAAGTTTTAGAAGAAGCTGGTATTGAAGAGGCCGATGTTGTGGCTGCAGTAACTGGAGAAGATGAAACTAACTTGGTGGTGTCTACACTTGCAAGAATGGAATATGGAGTAAATCGTGTTGTAGCTAGAGTGAATAACCCTAAGAATGCCTGGCTTTATACACCTCAAATGGGTGTTGATATAGCCTTAAATCAAGCTGAATTAATAGCTCGTTTAGTTCAAGAAGAAGTTTCTGTAGGTGATTTAATAACCTTGATGGAAATTGACAGAGGTAATTTTACAGTTGTTGAAAAAATCGTCAAGGATGGTTTAAATGTTATTGGAATGAAAGTAGGAGAGCTTAACGATAACATGCCTGAAGATTCACTAGTTGCTGTAATCATCAGAGACGGGAAGATAATCGACCCTACAGTAGATAAAGTAATAATGGTTGATGACAAGGTGATTATTGTATGTCAGACTGATTTGGTTGATGAATTATCATTTGAACTAGATAAATTAAAATAAAGGAGATTATTATGGGAATTTTAGCGTGGATAGTAATTGGGGGATTAGCAGGCTGGATTGCTAGCATGATTGCTGGCAGAAATAAGTCTCTTGGTCTTATAGGTAATATAGTGGTAGGTATAATTGGAGCTTTAATTGGTGGGTTTATTGTTAATCTGATATCAGGTAACCCTGTTGACTTAACATTTAGCTTTCAATCCCTACTAGTTGCCATTTTTGGATCTATCGTTTTATTGACTTTAATTAACCTCATTAAGGGAAAATAATTGGACATTAGCATAAATTATCAAGGGAGTTTTAAAGGCTCCCTTGATTTTTATTATAAATAAGGTATATTAAAGATACATAGTATATTTGTTTTGTTTATTTCGATTTAAATAATAAGTTTAATCTTGTTTTGTTTATAATATTTGAGTATAGGAAAGAAGTGACACCATGTCTGATTTAACTAAAAAAGCAGTTGATGTTATTAGAAAAGTTGGCCTGAAGCCTACTGCTCAAAGAGTAGAGACTTTGGAATTTCTTTATTCAAATAAAAATTACCAAAGTATTGACACCATATTTAATAGTTTATTGGAAAACTATAAAGTCTTTTCCAAAGCTACTATCCATTCCACATTAGAGATTTTTGTGGAAAAAGGTATAGTATCAAAGTTTTATGGACTTAATGGAGAGGCTAGAATAGATGTAAGCGGAAGTAATCATACCCATTTTATATGTGAAAAATGTGGTCTTATAGATAAAATAAAAACCTATAATGTTGATGATGATATAACTAGAAAGAGTCTTGACTATGAAATAACCAGCAAGGAAACCACCTATAAGGGTCTTTGTAACAAATGCAAGGATGAAAGGTAGTACAGTATGAATGATTTAACAGCTAGTTTAGTGGCGAAAATAAAAGATAGTGGCTTAAAGCCTACAGCTCAAAGGTTAGATATTCTTGAGTATTTGCACACAACTGAAAACTTCCAAAGTGTAGAGCAAATATATGATAATCTCTATAGAGAGTATAAGGTTTTCTCTAAAGCTACAATCTATGCAACCCTTGATGCTTTTGTTCTAGCAGGATTGGTAAATAGATTTTTTGGGAAACACGGTGAAGCAAGAATTGATTATATTGTCGATGATTCAGCCTATTTTCTATGCGTTGATTGTGGCAATATTAATAGAGTGAAAGTAAATTGTTTAGATGCTGATATAGATAAGAGTAAAGTTGAAGTACAAAGTAGTCTCTTAACTTATTGGGGTATTTGTGAAGATTGTAAGGTAAAGCTATAATTAACTTTATAGCTTTTTTATTAGGAGGGATATTATGAAAAAAAAATTAACAGAACAGGAAAAAAAACACTATAGAACATCAGCAACAAGAGAGAATATACCTAATTTTTCTTGTAACTCAAGGATCAAGGAAGAGTACAAGAACAAGTTAGCTACGGAAATATATAGGATCATGTTTGAAGATGGAACAGAACCAGCCTTCAGTCATCCTCTACATAACAATAAAGAAGAGGGAATATATAATTGTGCAGCTTGTGGACAGCCACTATTTGGTAGTGAGGCCAAATTTGATTCTGGTACTGGTTGGCCTAGTTTTTATGCTCCCTTGTCACCTGAAGCCTTGGATTTTGAGGAAGATTATTTCTTGATTATGCCAAGAACTGCTGTTTTATGTTCATGTTGCAATGGTCATCTAGGGCACGTTTTTGATGATGGACCTTCTCCTACTTTTTTTAGATTTTGCATGAATGGAACGGCACTTAAATTTAATAAATAAAAAGCGAGATATACAAGTAATGGAAAACTGGAAAAGAAAAGTTAGCCTATTTGTAATAAGTCAGCTAACTACTCAATTTGGGACAGCTTTGGTTCAGTATGGTATATTTTGGTATATTACCTTAAATACTAGATCTGGAGCCATGTTGACCATATCAATTATTGTAGGGTTTTTACCTACATTTTTATTATCACCTTTTGCAGGTGTCTGGTCTGATAGGTTCAATAGAAAAAAATTAATAATTTTTTCTGATTTAGGAATAGCAATAACTACCTTGATTCTGGCTCTAGTTTTCTTAGCAGGATACAAGGAATTTTGGTTGCTATTTTTAATTTCGGCCATTAGAGCAGTTGGGATAGCTGTCCAAACACCAGCAACCAATGCTCTTTTGCCACAAATAGTACCTGAAGACAAGCTTTTAACAGTTAATGGTTATATGGGAAGTGCTACTTCTTTGATGAATTTATTTTCACCAATTGCAAGTGCTGCTCTTCTTACGTATGCAACTTTTGAGACAACTCTTTTTATTGATGTCTTTACAGCTATTGTTGGAGTCTCAATACTTCTATTCATAAAGGTGCCAACAATTCACGCTATAGGAGTTGGTAGAGTCAGTAGTTATTATGATGATATTAAGGCAGGCTTTAAATATATTAGGGATAAAAAGTATATAAGAAACCTTTTTATCTATTTTGGTTTATTTTTCTTTTTAGTTTCCCCTGCTGCCTTTCTAACACCATTGCAAGTTGTAAGAACATATGGGCCTGAACTTTATCGATTGACTGCCTTAGAAATTGCTTTCTTTTTAGGGATGACTATAGGTGGTTTTGTAATTGGTAAGTGGGGTGGTTTAAAAAACTTAGTACATACAATGATAGCTGCTATTCTAGCTGGTGGTGTTTTACATACCATATTAGGCTCCAAGGTGGACTTTTCTATATACTTATTTATTATGTTTATAATTGGAGGTTCTGTTATATTTTGTAATTCTGCTTCAACAGTATTTTTGCAAAAGACTGTAAGCGAAGAGTATTATGGCAGGGTTTTTGGTGTACTTGGAATGTTGTCAAGTTCTATGTTTCCCCTTGGTATGTTAGTTTTTGGCCCACTTGCTGATATTATTTCTATTGAAATGATACTAATAGCTACAGGTTTAGTTGTAGTATTTGAAGGCTTTATAATGATAAGAGACAAGGAATTAATAGCTGCTGGAAGTAGTTTGGATAAATAAATTCTATGTAATTTTCCTGGTTTAATTTTGTGGAGGTTGTTATGTGGTATAAGAATCTGTTTGATGAGTTGGTTTCTTTGAGGGACCAGGATAAAGCCATTGAGATGAGTAAATATATGAGAAATCAATTTTCGTTCATTGGAGTTCCAAGACCACAGCGCAGTTTCTTGTATAAGAAGTTTTATAGGGATCTTGGTAAGAGTGTAGATTGGGATTTTGTCAATTTGTGCTTTAGTCAGAAGGACAGAGAGTATCAATATTTAGCTATTGATTATTTGAACCAACAAAAGAAATTGTTGAATATTGATGATTTGTCTAGAATATATAATCTAATAAAGATAAAATCCTGGTGGGATAGTGTTGATGGTTTTCCAAGGATAGTAGGGGAGATAGTAAAAAGTAATAGTAATGCTAAGTCTATTATGTTGAAATGGAGTACTGACGAAAACATTTGGATTAGGCGTGTAGCTATTCTTCATCAATTATTATTTAAGGAAATGACTGATACGAAATTACTGGAAAAGATTATTGTGAATAATCTAGGTAGTAAAGAAATTTTTATTAATAAAGCCATTGGTTGGATTCTTCGAGATTATAGTAAGACTATGGATGTTTGGGTCATTGGCTTAATAGACAAGTATCGAGATAGGTTGGACAAACTAAGTATAAGAGAAGGTTCTAAATATATATAGAAATTAGAAAAAGGGAAGATTTAGCATCTTCCCTTTTGTCATTTTGATAGTTTAGTCATTAAATAGCATCTATTTGTTCATATTTTTTTAGATATATTTTTGTTATTAGAATTCTTGAGATGATGTAAAGTAGTAAAGCCATCAAACCAAGAATTAAGATAACCTGCGTTGATCCTTGTTCCTTGAATAGGGTATATACTAAATAGCCTAATCCACCAATGATTACTCTTGATCCTAAGGATAACATAACATTCATATTGTTCTTAATACATGCTGTAGGATTTGACCAGTTTAGGTATGGTCGTTCTATATTGATTATTAAGTCTATCTTTGACATGAGTAATGTGAAAAAGACTACAGCTAATAGAACAACAGCTAATTGTAGGGTTTCTATAGGCAAGATAATATATACAACAATTGCAAGTAAAACTTGGCCTATACCATTTAATAGTAGGGTAGTCAGTTCTCTCGAGGTTAGACTTTCTTGATGACTAATTGGCATCACCCTAGTTTCCCAGAAGAATTTTCCCTCTCTACTTATGCTTGTGGCTGAAAGACTTCCCATTATACTAGGGGATATGATTATTCCAAAGAATATAAATGCTCTAAATGGTAATAATACAGGATTGTTCAAGGTATTTAAATCCATAATACCCATAAGATTATATAAAACAAATATTATAACTGGAATAAATAGTGTCATAACTGTGTTTAATAAGAAAGTAGGATTTGTAAATATTATGCCTAAGTTTCTTCTTAAGAGTAGTAATTTAACATTTGTTTTTTTGTAGCTTATTTTTTGTCTATCTCCACTACTTTCTTGTTGGTTAAATTTCTTTAAAGCCTCATCATAAATCTTGTTAGCTAAAAGAAAAATTAATAAAACACAACCTACTTGTAGTAGGAAAGTCCACAATAAATCCAGGTTACTATAAGCAACAGCTTTAGTGAGCCAAATACTTGGTGGGTAGGTTTTGCCTATAAGGTTTAATAAACCATCTGGTTTGGATAGTATTTTAACTATAGCATCTGTGTTACTGGCAGTTCTGCCTACTATAACTTGAATACCTAAAATAACTCCTAGTAGTAGTACGTTCCCTAAAACAGTGAAGAGGTTTCTATGTTTTCTACCAGCTACTAGGGACATGAAAGGTAGGGTTATTAAGGTCCCTAAGGCGATTGGTGCCAAGGGTAATGTTAGTAGAATGAAAATTATTATTAAAGTACTTCTGATTGGAAAAGCTGCGTCAATTAGGTAAAAAATAGCAGTTGAACCAAAAAGTACAACAGAAATCGCTAGTAAAATTGGATATATTCCTGCTAATTTAGCAATTATTATTGATCGTCCTTTTATTGGCAGGGTTGCAAGAAGACTAAGATCCTTACCATAAAAAAAAGAAGACACAATCAAAGGAACTGAAGTGACAAGCATAAAAACAATTGAACCTATGCTTGTATAAGTAAGTGCAAGATAACCCATATTGATTTGTGCAAAACTATCATAAATAAGTTTAGTCACGGCTATTGCAGGCAATATGGAAATTAATGGTAAGACAGCTATAAGCTTTCCAGTAATTTTACCTTTTGTGTTTAGCTGCTGCATATAGCGACCGGTAGTGTCCTTCATGTTTATTTTTATTAGTTTTAGTATTTTATTCATGATCTGTCATCTCCAGGAATATTTCCTCAAGGGTCATTTCTTTGTTTTGTTTAATGTTATCTAGTGTATCATAGGCAATTAGTTTGCCTTTGTCTATGATAGCTACTTTATGGCAGAGGTTTTCTACTACTTCCAATACATGTGAAGAAAAGAGAACACTACCACCATTTTTACAATGTTCAAGCATAAGGTCTTTTAGCACTCTTGCTGAATGAGGGTCTAGTCCTACATGTGGTTCATCTAGGATGAATAATGGTGCTTGTGGAAGTAAAGCAGCAGTAATTAATAGTTTTTGCTTCATTCCGTGGGAGTAGGTATTTATTTTTTGTCCTAATGCACCTTCAAGCTGGAATCTAGAAGTAAAATCTTGAATTCTTTTTTTACGATCTTCGATACTTACATCATACATATCAGCTATGAAGTTAAGATAGTCGATACCTGATATACTTTCATATATTTCGGGATGGTCTGGGACGAAGGTAAAGCTTTTTTTGGTAGCTATCATGTCTGTTTGTAAATTATGGCCATTGATTTCTACAGTACCTTGGTCGGCAGTAATTATTCCTGTAATAATTTTAAGAGTTGTTGTTTTGCCAGCACCATTTGGTCCTATAAAGCCGATAAGCTCACCTTTTTTGATATCTAAATTCAGATTGTTTAGGGCTATGTTTTTCTTGTCATAGCTTTTGGTTAAGTTGTTGATTTTTAGCATATATTACACCTCTTTTATTTTTATATTTATATTTTAGCATATATATTTTATTTATGGTTGTAAAATTTTAGTAAATTTATAGTCCTTTGGGATTTTTGACAGAATTTACTATATAATTACATTATCAAATAACTGAAGGGGTGTGTGTTATGAATAAGAAATCTATAGGTGAATTGGCTGAGTATGTTAATATTAATTTTCGCAATGATTCTATGAATGTTAGTTCAGGCTTGGACATAATATCAGCCGCTTTGGAAAGTATCAGGGAAAATATTATAGTGCAACAAGATGGACTTAAAAAGCTTGGGCTAAATATTGAAGCAGGTGAGCTTGATGACTTTCTTTTGACGGTTGACGACTTGCTGGAAAAGACAGAATTATATGGAAATATGTTTGATGTGAGTTCTGAAGAAGAGGATTTCAAGTTCTTAAATCTTCCAATAGATTATGGGCCTGAACATTAAAAATAGGACTCGGATAGTATCCGAGTCCTTAATTATTTTATACAGTATGTATTTATTTATTAGTATCTTTTTCTTATAGTCTGGAAACTAAAGAAGTCACCTCTCCAATATACATTTGCAAAGAGTACTGGTTTTAGTTTATTTGTAAAGCCTATTTCTTCTACCATAAGCATTACTCCATCATCTTCTAGATATTTTTGAATCTCTGGTGGTGTTATACAAGGTACTAACTTAGTTAGCTTGAAGTCTATTCTTTCACCGGCGAATTTCTCTAATTGGTCGAATACTGGAAGTCTAAATATATTCTTGTTATTTAGTGATTCCTTGAAGGATGACTCTATTGTAAAATCCTCACAGTAGATTACAGGTAAACCATTTGCTCTGACTAATTTTACAACTTTGTATATTTTTTCACCAATGGCACATTCTAACTTTTCTGCCAGGAATTCATCTGCTTCAATTTGGGTCATTTCAAGAACTTCTGCACTATGTTGGTACCTAGCAAGTTCAAGAAGGTCCTTGAATTCGTATTCAATATCCATTCTAAATTTAATGTCAAATACTCTTCTATTAATAACAGTTCCTTTTTTCTTTACCCTTATGACATATCCTTCTTGTTCCATGGTTTTTAGAACATCTCTTATTACAGATCTGCTTACTTGTAAGATTTTGGCCAAGTCTTCTTCCTTTGGTAAGGTTTCGCTATTATCAAAATAACCATCTCTAATTAGGGCATATAAGTCTCTTAGAACTTTGCTTGATAATTTTGTTACTACTGGTCTCATATTTGTTCTCCATAACTTCTAACTTTTGTATATTCTGTATGCTTATAATAACATAAATTAGTAGAAATTTATACATGTGTATTTATTTAAAATCATACCTTGGAAAAATGAGAAAGTATATGAAAAAATTGTAAAAAATAGTATAAAATCATACATAATCATAATGTATGATTTTATACCTCTATTTTAGGGAAATTAGTTAAAAAATCACATTTAAAATAGTTTTTTTCTATTGCCTTTATAGGTCCATGTTTATATAATAAGGTCGTGGTTAAATACAAAGGAGGATGTAAAATGAAAAAATTATTAGTTTTTAGTATCTTATTACTGTTGTCTTTCGTTGCCGTTGCTTGCGGTGGAGATAGCTCAGATAATAAGTCGGACAAATTAAAAGTAGCCTTGGTGGTTACAGGTTCAATAGCCGATAATGGCTGGGTTCAAATTGGGTATGAAGGCCTAAAGGAAATCGAAAAAAATTATGACGCTGAAATAGCTTATAACGAGAATACTCAAACTTCTCAATATAATCAAATCATCAAAACATATGCTAAAGATGGTTATAATGTGATTATTGCACATGGTACTGAATTCAAAGATGCGGTTTATGATGTTGCTAAAGAATATCCAGATACTAACTTCTTTATTTCAAGTTCTGACAGAACTGCAAAATTGACTAATGGTACTAATGTATCAGGAATTCAAGCTGATGGTGTTGAACAAGGCTTCTTACAAGGTGTAACAGCAGGATATATTGCTAAGAACCAAGGTAGCAAGATTGTTGGTGCTGTTGGTGGAATTGAAATAGCTGCTATTAGAACTACTATTGAAGGTTTTGAGCTTGGTGTTAAATATGTGGATCCATCTATTAAGGTGCTTAAAGCTTATACAGGTAGTTTTGATGACATAAACAAGTTGAAAGAGCAATCTATTACCTTTATTGAACAAGGTGCAACTATAATAATGTCTACAGCTAATGCTGCAACTAAAGGTGGTTTTGAAGCTACAAAAGACAAAGGTGGAGTTTCAATTGGTGCCAATGCTACTGGTCTTTTAGGCACATATAAGGATAACTTAGCATTTACTGGTAATGTTAGCATGGTTAAAGCTATGTCTACTGTTATGGGTATCCTTGTTAAAGGTGATTTTAAAGCTGATAACTACATTAGTGGAGTTAAAGAAGGTGTTGTTACTATGACTATGAGTACAACTCAACCTGATATGTTAAAAGTTAAGAACGATGTACAAAAAGTTTACGATGACATAATGTCAGGTAAAATCAACGTTACAGAACTTTATAACAAAAAGTAGTTTTAAGAAATAAGTTATATAAAATTATTATGGGCATAATACTTCATAAACAATGTATTGTGCCCATTAGTATTTAGTAAGAAATGATGGAGGTCATAACTTGAAAAGTGATATTTTTTATTTAAGAAGATGTGATGTGGTTGCAAGGGAATCTATTACTCATGGTAATACTCCTTTTGGGGCAATTCTTGTTGATGGAGAAGGCAAGATTCTCATGGAACAAGAAAATGTAGAAATAACTACTGGTGATTGTACAGGTCATGCTGAAACTACTTTAATGGCTCGTGCAAGTAGAGAGTATAGTAAGGAGTTTTTAAAGAATTGTACATTGTACTCAACTTTTGAGCCTTGTGCTATGTGTGCAGGTGCTATTTATTGGGGTGGTGTTGGACGTTTGGTGTATGGTGCTTCAGAGACTACTCTGTTGGCCTTAACTGGTGATAATCCTCAGAACCCAACTATGAGTCTTTCTTGCAGGGATGTTTTTGCTGCAGGACAAAAGGACATTGAGGTTGTTGGTCCTTTTCCTGAATTAGAAGAGGAACTAATGGAAGTGCATAAAGGGTATTGGAAATAGTTATATTTGTAGTATAGTAGATGATGATATATATATCATCATCTTTTTTTATACATTGTTTTAAAGGAGTTATTATGGAAATCAATAAGTTGGATAAACTACACAAGAAGCAAAATAGTGCCATTATCTATGCAATATTAGCAGCTGCCTTTTATGCATTAAGTTCTCCAATCTCTAAGATCCTACTGGTAAATATTTCAGAAATTATACTTGCAAGTTTGCTTTACCTAGGTGCAGGACTAGGGATGTTTATTATAGTAAGTTTTCAAAAGAAATTTCTAAAAGCATCATCTGAAGTGTCATTAGATAGATCAGAGTTGAAGTACATTATTGCTATGGTAGTTCTTGATATTTTAGCTCCGATATTATTGTTAATTGGCCTAAAGACTACAGCTGCATCTAATGTATCATTGCTAAATAATTTTGAAATAGTAGCTACAACGTTAATTGCAGGTTTGATTTTCAAGGAAAAGGTCTCTAAAAAGCTGGGATTAGGAATTATCTTAGTAACATTTTCGACTATTTTAATAAGTATTCAAGATAAAGGAAGTTTATCTTTTTCTGTAGGATCACTCTTTGTATTATTGGCTTGTATAAGTTGGGGATTAGAAAATAATTGTACACGTATGCTTTCAAATAAGGATCCAAAGCAAATTGTAATTATTAAGGGTTTTGGTTCTGGTTTAGGTGCATTAATTATAGCTTTATCCATTGGAGAGTCATTTCCAGAACTAAAGTATATATTAATTGCACTATTATTAGGTTTAATTTCTTATGGGTTAAGTGTATATATGTACGTCTTAGCTCAAAGATATTTGGGTGCTTCAAAGACTAGTGCTTATTATGCTGTGGCTCCATTTATTGGTGTGGGAATGTCAATTGTAATTTTAAATGAAGTTACGGGTCTAATCTTTTGGGTAGCCCTTTTTATCATGTTAATAGGATCATATTTCACTAATAAAGGATAGTACAAAGTCAATTTTGCCATACTCATACTTCTCGATTGACTTTTATGTCAAGAAAAGTATGAAGATATCAGATAAAAGTCGACATAAAGACATTAGTGGTGATATAGCCTATATAAGTGTTTTAGAGTATAATATGAACATAAATACTAGACATGAAGGGCAAGGTGTACCATGCTGACAAGACTTAGAATATGGTTTTTTAACCAGGCTACCTGGATCTATAATATTGAGTATATGATTATCTCCATATTTATATTAGTTGGAGTGACCTTGGTCGATTTGAAGATTTGGGATGTGGAGAGTTATTTACCTCAATTTATGTTTACTGATGCTAGTTTGGCTAGAATAATTCTAGCTCCACTTGCTGGGGCTTTACTTACCATAACAACCTTTACTTTTTCTGCTATTCTGGCTGTTATGATTAAATATTCCAATAGCTATTCTTCAAAGACTATAGAAAACTTCATCAAAGAAAAAAGCACCATGAAAGTCCTGGGGGATTTTTATCGGAGGGTTTGTATATAATATCTGTGCTTTGTTATTACTTCAAGGAGTCGGTCAAGATGAAAAGGTTATTGCAGGATTTATTGGTGTTGCTTATGCTATTGTTTCAATTGTTTACTTCACCATATTTGTCCAAAATGTCATTTCAAGCATGCAAAGTATTAATTTAATTAGAAAGATATATGAAGAAACTAAAGATGTTATCAAAAAGGAAATAACTGGCAGAAAAAATACACCAGCAATTAAATATACCAAACAAGAAAAAGAAATAAAGGTGATTTCTAATAAAAATGGTTACTTTAGTGCTATTGACTATAAATATCTGAAGAAATTACTAAGAAGAAAAGCTGATTTGTTTATTATAGACAGCAAGATAGGAGACTATTTAAATAAAAAGACACAAATAGCTCATATTATTGTGAAAGAGGGACATGATATTACAGATATAATGAATGATATTAAGGAAGCTTTCATTGTTATGGATAATAAATTATATTTCAACGACTATAGGCATGGTTTAACCAAACTTGTTGAGATTGCTCTTAGGGCCATCTCTCCTGCGGTAAATGATCCTAATACCTCCATTCATGCAATAAGAAAAATTAGTGTGCTTTTAAGTTATCTAGCTAGGTCGGAACATATTCATACTGTAAAGGTTAGTGAGGATAATTTTGAAATATTATATATCGAAAACAATTTATCTGAGGATTTGTATTTTACATTTCACCAGATAGTGCATTATGCCAAGGAAGATGTATCTGTAATGAGGGCATTATTAGAAGGTCTTTGGTTGATTGAACAAAATGCTGTAGGAAAAAACAGGGAATTTGTTATAGAGTATGCAAAGGAAATTTATACAAAATCTCTTCCTAGTCATAATAACAAGATGGACGTAGCGTATTTAGAAGATATATATAAGAAATTTTGTAAATAGTAGTAATTAATATATTGGTGAAAAAATGAAAGTGAGAAGCATGAGAACAAAAATCAGAAAAGGTCTAGTCTATATGGCACTATTGATATTTCCACTAACATTAAATTATTTTTCACCATATCTATCTGTAATGGCAGCTATGGAGGGAATTATTGCTGGTAGTATATTAGTTTTTTGTTTGATGTTTCTTTCGGGTATGATATTTGGTCGTGCATGGTGTGCATGGATTTGTCCTATTGCGGGTCTTAGTGAATTGACCAATAGTCTCAATGGAAAAACAGTGAGAAGTAATAGGTTATCTATAATCCGTTATACAATTTTCCTCATCTGGTTTAGTACAATTATAATATTTTTAGTCCTTCGTGGTGGAATTTTAGGGATAGATCCACTATTCATGTCTGACAACATAATTTCAGTTGACGGACCATTTAAATATATAACCTACTATTTAGTATTAGCTATATTTATAATTCCTAATTTAATTATTGGTAAAAGAGCTTCTTGCCATAGTATTTGTTGGATGTCACCGTTTTTAGAGGCTGGTTATTTAATTGGTGGTTTATTGAGATTTAGGCAGTTGAGAATTATTTCTGATAAAGACAAGTGTGTTAAATGTCAGAAGTGTAATGTAGTATGTCCTATGAGCATTAATGTTATGGAGGAGTTATCTGATGGTGTAATAGGAACGAAAGATTGCATCCTTTGTGGTGAATGTGCTGATTCATGCCCAAAGGATGTTCTGAAGTACGCTATTAGGAAATAGGGATAATAATATTAACACCATCTTGAATAAGTGAAAAATTGGCTCGATTGACTCTTTCTATCTCGCCATCGATATTTAGCATGAAGCCATCCTTTGAATAGAGGGAAAGCTTGTTAGTTTGGTAGCTTTGAACCTCTCTTAGGGTATCGTGGGCACCTCTTATCAAAGTAGGAAATAGTTTTATAATACGTAGAGGTTTGGCTTCGTCAATATGGTATATTTCGAAGTTTTTAGAATAGATATTGGCACGAGGGGCAATTTTCATACCGCCTCCATAATATTTTCCGTTAGCTACAGCTATTAGAAGAGTTGTTTTGTGAAGTGTTTGTTCATTAAAGGTGATTTTTGATTTAAAGCTTTTGTATTTAAAGACAGTATAGAATATTCCTAATATATATGCTCCCTGTCCATTAAGGAAAGGGAGTTTTTTTAATTGTCTTGCATTGTATACTACTTCAGCATCTATTCCAGCAGATGCTACATTTAGGAAGTATCGGTTATTAACTTGGCCTATACTACACTTCTTTATTGAGCCTTCTATAGTTCTAGTTAGGAGGTTCTCATCATTTTCGGTGTCTAGACTTCTAAAATAGTCGTTTCCGCTTCCTGCTGGAATTACTCCAAGGGCACTATTACTACCAACTAGTCCATTTAGCACTTCATTAAGAGTACCATCGCCACCGATGGAATAGACTCTCCAATCATCATTTTTTACATATTCTTTAGTGATTGCTGTTGCGTGTCCTTGTTCTTTAGTTGTTTCTATCCTATAGATATCCTCTTTGTCCTTGAAGTATGTCTGTATTTTCTCTATATATTTAATGGAAATACCTTTACCTGCTACAGGGTTTATGATGAATAAGTGTTTCATAGTTCTCCTTTAAAGTAGTTCTGCTCTTAGTTTGTCTATGTAGGCTGTTTGTACGTGTATTATTTCTATAAGGGTTATTCCATTTGTACCTTTTAGGGTTGCGTATCTGGCTATTGTTTCTTTCAGTGATGTTTCTTTGATATTTATTGTTTTGATAAATTGGTCTATTTCCATGCAGCACCTCCGTATTTAGCCAATTATAGCATAAACAGTTATTAAGTTAAAAGTTGTATGTGTAGTTAATTTCTTTAAATATGTAAAAACTTTCAATTGTTTTTTCCTTTATTTTCACACAGTTAACAAAAAACTCTTGTATTATATGTATGTAAGGCAAAACCTTGCGATAATAATAATAATTTTTTTCATCCAAAACCTTCTAAAAGCACCTCTCGAAAAGAGGTGCTTTTAAGTTATGTGTAAGTAATGAGAAATCTATTTCACAGTAACTTGTGTTAACTTTCAATTACTTTTTCCTTGGTTTTCACATATATAACATACTAATTGGTTATTATATGAGTGTGAAGTTAATCCTTACATAAATAATAATTTTTTTCATCCAAACCTTCCAAAAGGCACCTTTCTAGGAAAGGTGCCTTTTAATTTGTAATTTTATTGAATTCATACTATTCCCGTAGTATAATCTAAATATAGTTTGGAGGGTTATTATGAAAGTATCTACAAAGGGCAGGTATGCAATAAGGTTAATGATAGACATAGGTATTCAAAATAATGGTTATGTTAGATTGAAAGATGTTGCTAAAAGACAGGAAATATCTATCAAGTATTTAGAGCAAATTGTAGGAAGTCTACAAAAGGCTGGATTGTTACTGAGTTCTAGAGGTGCCCAAGGTGGTTATAGACTCGCTAAGGATCCTGCTGAATATAATATAGGTGAAATTCTTAGAGCTACTGAAGGTAGTGTTGCACCAGTAAGTTGTCTTGATGACGAGGTTAACAAGTGTGGGAGAAGTCATATTTGCACAACTCTTGATTTCTGGCAAGGTTTGTATGATGTGATCAATGATTATCTTGATAGTCATAATCTAGCTGAACTTATGGAAATAGAAAAAAACAATCAACAAAAAAGTATAGACTATAGTATATAGTTACTGAGAGCAGAGAATAAATTTCTGCTCTTTTATATTTTTATAAAAATGTATTGACTTATCTATAATGATTTAATATAATTAATACATAGTAAACATATAGGAAATATATGTAATGGAGGTGCAAACATGAACAATAGTAAAAAAGTATGGGGAAATAATAGACGAATGTGCTGTTGTAGCATGTTTAGCATAAGTCTATAATTAAGAATAAATATTAGAAAAATAATAATCAAATGAACAAAACAAAATATAAAATAAAATAACCTTAGAAGGTTGAATAAAGAAAGAGGTAAAATATGAGCGAAAAACAATTAAAATTTGAAACATTACAATTACATTTAGGACAAGAAGAAGCAGACAGCGCTACAGGATCACGTGCTGTACCAATATATCAAACTACATCATATGTATTTAAGGATTTTGACCAGGCGGCTAATAGATTTAATCTAAGCGAAGCTGGGAATATCTATACAAGATTAATGAATCCAACAACAGATGTATTAGAAAAAAGAATAGCAGGTCTAGAAGGTGGGATTGCTGCCTTGGCAGTAGCTTCAGGTTCTGCAGCTACAAGTTATGCGATACAAAACATTGCCTTAGCAGGAGACCATATCGTGGCGGCAAAAACACTGTACGGTGGTACTTACAATCTATTCTCAAACACCCTACCGGACTTTGGCATTACTACAACCTTTGTAGATGCTGATAATCTGGTAGAACTTGAGGAGGCCATCAAGGAAAATACTAAAGCCGTATTTATAGAAACACTAGGAAATCCAAATTCAAGTATAGTTGATGTTCAAGCAATTGCTGACATAGCTCACAAACATGGAATTCCATTGATAGTGGACAACACCTTTGCTACACCATACTTGTTTAGACCTATTGAACATGGGGCTGATGTTGTAATACATTCAGCAACTAAATTTATTGGTGGTCATGGAACATCCTTAGGTGGAGTGATCATTGATGGTGGCAAGTTTGATTGGGCTGCTAGTGATAAGTTTAAAGGACTTAGTCAGCCAAATCCAAGTTATCATGGTGTAGTTTTCACTGAAGCCGTTGGTCCTTTAGCCTATATTATTAAAATTAGAGTAACCCTATTAAGAGATACAGGTGCAGCATTAAGTCCTTTTAACTCATTCTTGTTCCTACAAGGGATTGAAACTTTATCACTAAGGGTTGAAAGACATGTGGAAAATGCCTTGAAGGTTGTAGATTACTTGAAAGATCATCCATTAGTAGAAAAGGTTAATCATCCTGCCATCGAGGGTAATGAATATAACGGACTATATAAGAAGTACTTCCCTAAAGGTGCAGGTTCAATCTTCACTTTTGAAATTAAGGGAGGGGTAGCTGAGGCTAAGAAGTTTATTGATAGCTTGGAGATTTTTTCTCTATTAGCTAATGTAGCTGATGCTAAGTCCTTGGTTATACATCCTGCAACTACAACTCATTCACAATTGTCTGGGGAAGAGTTGATTAATTCAGGGATCAAGGAAAATACAATAAGATTATCAATTGGTATTGAACATATCGATGATATTATAGAAGATTTAGAAAATGCTTTTAAAGCGATAGGAGAATAATTATGAAAGTTTATAAAAAAATTACAGATTTAATTGGAAAGACACCTTTATTGGAGCTTGGAACTTATGGAGAAAGTAATGGCCTTAAGGCCACACTAATTGGTAAGTTGGAGTCCTTTAATCCGGGTGGCAGTGTTAAGGATAGAATAGCTAAGGCTATGATCGAGGATGCTGAAGCTAAGGGGATCTTGAAAAAAGGCTCTGTTATAATCGAGCCAACTAGTGGTAATACTGGTATTGGTTTATCAATGACTGGTGTTGCTAAGGGTTATAGGGTTATTTTAACTATGCCTGAGACTATGAGTGTTGAAAGAAGAAGTTTACTTAAGGCACTAGGTGCTGAGTTGGTTTTAACTGAGGGTCCAAAAGGTATGAAGGGTGCGATTGCTAAAGCAGAAGAGCTTGCTCAGTCTATTCCTAATGCTTTTATTCCTAGTCAGTTTGAAAATGCTGCTAATCCAGCTATCCATTTTAGTACAACTGGTCCTGAGATCTGGGAAGATACTGATGGTCAAGTAGATATTTTTGTAGCTGGTATTGGTACTGGTGGTACAATTACTGGTGCTGGTTCTTTCCTTAAAAGCAAAAATTCAGGTATTCAAGTTATTGCTGTTGAGCCTGCTGGTTCTCCAGTTTTAAGTGGTGGAGAGCCTGGTCCTCATAAGATTCAAGGTATAGGTGCTGGTTTTATTCCTAGTATTTTAGATGTTGGGGTTTATGATGAGGTTGTAAAGGTTGATCATGAGGATGCTTTTGCTGCTGCTAGAGAGTTAGCGGTTACAGAAGGTGTACTTGTGGGTATTTCTGGAGGGGCTGCTCTTTATGCAGCTGTGCAAGTGGCCAAAAGACCTGAAAATGAAGGTAAGAATATAGTTGTTATACTTCCTGATACAGGAGAAAGATATTTATCCACGCCTCTATTTAGTTAGGCATATTATTAGCAAAAGGGAAGCTCTAGGGCTTCCCTTTTGTTTTTTCTGATTTTATCTAATCATTATATTTATATTCTATTTTCCATATCTGTCATGTAGGAAATCTATTGTTTCTTGCATAAGTTTTTTGAGTACTTCTATATTAATGTCGGATAGCTTATTTACATAAATGCAGGCTTTGCCCATTTTGTATTTTCCTAAATCCTTTAGCAGGTGTTCATGTTCTGGCATTCCGGAGTAGACATATAGTGATATTGCAGCTTTTCTTGGTGAAAAGCCAACAAGTGGCCAGTCTCCTTCTTGATTGCTTCGGTCTGATTTGTAGTGGTACATTCCAAAGCCTATCATGGTTGGTCCCCACATTTTTGGTTCGTATCCTGTGAAGTCTTTCATGATTTTTAGTAGTTCGAAGCTGTCTTGGCGTTTTTGTTCGTTGTTAGCAAAGTTGTTGATGAATTCTATTACATCTTCATTGGTTTGTTGGGTTTTGAGTTCTGCCATTTGTTGGTCTCCTTTATTTGAGTTTTTCACTAAATTCTTTTAATTTTCCTAGTGTTTCCTCTTTATTCTTAAGTGGGGACATTAGGTCTAGTGTTCCTATAATTTTGTTGTTTTTTAGTTGTTGTTCTAATATATTGAAGGCTTTGGTACAGCCTCCTCCTTCATTACAGCCTATGAGTGCAATATTGCCACTAATGGTGTTGTCTCTTAGGAAGGTTGAGAATACTGGGGCAAAGTGTGAGGCCCAGATTGGTGCTGCTAAGATTGTGAGGTCATATTGGTCTGGGTTGTATTTATAGGGTTTTAGGTTTGGTTTTTGGTTCATGACGACTTGTTTCCCTCCCCAGATGTATTTACTGAATCCTAGGGATTTTATTGGTTTTGTTGGGGTTAGTTCTAGGAGGTCTGAGTCTAGTATTTTTGCTAGTGTTTCGGCTGTGTATTTGGTGTTACCTTCTAGGGTGTAATAGATTATTATTGATTTCATTTTAAGTCGCTCCTTTATTTGACATTACATAGTTGAGATTATACAATTAGATTGTAGCATTATTTAATTAAAAATTAAATGGAGGAATAAGATGGGCCTGAAAATAGGGAAGTATGAAGTGAAATATCCGATTGTCCAAGGTGGCATGGGGGTAGGTATTAGTTGGAGTAGTCTGGCTGGTACAGTGTCTAAAGCAGGTGGTCTTGGCACTATTAGTAGTGTTGGTACAGGTTATTATGATGATTGTCGTTTTGTCACTAAGTTAGTGGAGGACAGGCCTCTTGGATCTGATAATACTCATTCAAGAGAAGCTTTAATTGAAATTTTTAAGAATGCAAGGAAGATTTGCGGTGATGCTCCTCTTGCTTGTAATATATTGCATGTAATTACTGATTATAAAAGGGTGGTTCGGGATGCGATTGATGCTGGTGCTAATATTATTGTTACTGGTGCTGGTTTGCCTACTGATTTGGCCAAGATAGTGGTGGAGAAGTGTCAAGAAGTTGGTAAGAATATTACTGATGATGTGGCTATTGTGCCTATTGTTTCTAGTGGTAAGGCTTTGAAGGTTATTGCTAGATTTTGGCAGAGGGTTGGAAGATTGCCTGATGCTGTTATAGTTGAGGGTCCACTTAGTGGGGGTCATCAAGGGGCTAAAGAGGATGAGTTGTTTAAACCTGA
The DNA here is from genome assembly GCA_009773805.1 of Fusobacteriota bacterium. Classification (GTDB taxonomy): domain Bacteria; phylum Bacillota; class TC1; order TC1; family TC1; genus WTXA01. Next base: position 258,408 of record WTXA01000002.1, on the reverse strand, counting down.
GCATAGCCTAGAGAGTATTCTTGTGGATGTTGTTGCTGAGAGGGATAAATGGGGCGATATGCCTATTATAGCTGCTGGTGGTATTTGGGATAAGGCTGATGTTGAGAAGATGATGGCTCTTGGGGCTGATGCTGTTCAACTTGGTACTAGGTTTGCTCTTACTTTTGAGAGTGATGCTAGTGATGGTTTTAAACAGGTTCTGTTGGATGCAAGTGAAGATGATGTAAAGATAGTTAAGTCTCCTGTGGGATATCCTGCAAGGGCCATTAATACGCCTCTGATACAGAATTTAGAACCTAGGAAGATAAAGTGCATTAGTAATTGTATTGTGCCGTGTAATCATGGTGAGGGTGCGACTAGGGTTGGTTATTGTATTGCTGATAGTCTTGGTGATGGTATGCGTGGTAGATTAGAGAATGGTTTGTTCTTTTGTGGAGCAAATGTTTTTAGAACTAACAAGTTACAGCATGTTCAAGAAATAATTGATGAATTGAAATAAAAGTGATAATGATAAAAAATAGATAGAATAAAATGACGTAAAGAGAAATAGAATAAATGAAGGATGGCTTAAAGCCATCCTTTTAAATTACTATTGTATATAAAGCTATATTAGTGTTAATATACCCATAAGAATGGTAATAATGGTAATGGGAGTTGAATTATGAAGAAGAGAGCTTTGTTAATAATTGATATGCAAAATGATTTTTATGGTGAAAATGCTCCGTTACAGTGTGAGGGTGCTACAGATACCCTTCCTGTGATTAATGAAGCCTTGAAAAATGCCAGGGCAAAAAATGTTCCAATATTTCATATCTATCAGGAGCATAGGGCTGATATGAGTGATTTTGGAAGGGAACTAGAGCGTTCTAAGCCTCATTGTATAGCTGGCACATTTGGTGTTCAGTTTGTTGATGGCCTTGATATTGCAGAGGGTGACTATTTTATTCTTAAGAAGAGGTTTAGTAGTTTCTTTCAAACTGAGCTTGATATGATGCTTCGGAGTCTTGATGCCACGGAGTTGATTCTTGGTGGTATTGCTACTGATGGCTGTGTCCGAGCTACTGCTGTTGATGCTCATTCTCTAGGGTATTTCTTTAAGCTATTAAATGGGGGGACTGCAGGTGCTATAAGGGAATCTCATGAGGATTCGGTTAAGTATTTATGTAGGTTGCAAAAGGATGTTATGATTGACTCGGAAGATATATAAATATAGAACGAGGTAGAATTGATTCTACCTCGTTTTTTTACTGTTCATCAAGAAAATAGTTTAATAGTTTAGTGTATTCATCTTGTGCTGAATAGCAGGTATCGATAAGATAGCCTGTTTCCTTGGGGAATTCCTTTAGGCCTCGGTAGTAAAAGAGTTTGAATTTCTCATCGATTATAAATGGTGTAATATTCCATTTTAAACATTCTTTGAACATTATCATTCTACCTACTCTACCATTACCATCCTGAAAGGGATGAATAGATTCAAAACGAAAGTGAAAATCTACTATATTTTCAAATTTTATATTCTCAATCATTCTATAATCTGCAATCAATCTAGCCATTTCACCATTTACTTTAGATGGTAGGGTAGTTTTACTATCACCGACCATATTTGGCTTCGCCTTATAGTCCCCTAAGTTGAACCATTCTTTTCTACTATCTGTAGTATTACATTTAATTAATCTATGAAACTCTTTAATGATATTTTCTGATAGATCCAGTTCAGCAATATCTATCATATAGTCGAAACATTGAAAGTGGTTAATGGTTTCGATTATATCGTCAATTGGTGTAGCTTCTTCGGTGGTTACAGCTATTGTGTTGGTTTCATAGATGTATCTTGTTTGTTCCTCGGAAAGAATGCTGCCTTCGATTCTATTTGAATTATAGGCTAACTTTACTTGTGTTTGATGATATAACCCACCCTTTAGTTTCATTTCTTTTTCCTCTTTAAACATAGAAAGAAGTGGACTTGTTGGATGTTTCTTAATTTCTATTATGTCTCCAGGTTGGCATTGCAATAGGTCGCAGATATCATTGATGATACTTAATGATACATTTTCATTTTTTGCCAATTTTGCCATTGTTGCTGTGGAAATTCCTAAATCCTTTTGGAGTTGTGATTTTGTGATATTCTTATCAGCTAGTAATTTGAATAATTTAGTGTACTGTATAGACATCTGATCACCATCCTTATATAAATTATAACATAAAACTTTAGAAAACTAAATATAATAAATAAAATCTTTAGTTTTCTAAAGAAATAAGGGTATATAACAATGATATTAACTATATAACAATACAATGTTATATAAATAGAGCGAACAAAAAAAGAGGTGGTCTAAAACCACCTCTAACATATAACCCATAACTCTATTTCCTCAAAATCTTTTCCATGGTCTTACCCTTAGCCAATTCATCAATCAACTTATCCAGATAACGAATCTCCCTCATAAGAGGATCCTCGATATTCTCTACACGAACACCACAAACCACACCCTTGATTAACAAACGATTAGGATTTAGTGAAGGAGCTTCACTTATGAAAGACTCCAAATCCACACCCTTGGTAATTTGCTCCTTAAGTGAAGAAAGAGTATGACCAGTAAACCATAAGATAATCTCATCCACCTCAGCCTTTGACCTACTCTTTTTTTCAGCCTTAGCAACATAGAGATCATAAATACTTGCAAAACTAGCCTTAAAAATATTAAACTTAGCCATTAATTCTAAATCTCCAAATCTCTCTTGTTATAGAAAAAGAATGATAAAGAACCTAATATGATGATACTTAGTATACCTAAACCAATTTGAACTAAATTAGGCTCAACAAAACCAAGCAACATCTTAGGATCAAAATATGAAAAAGGACTAAAATATTTAAACCACTTAACAGCATCAAACATATCAGCCAACACACTAAGTAAGAAGGTGATCAAGAGAATAGAAGTTACTAAAGAAGGTGCAAACCTTGAGCGTCGTAAAACAGTTGATAAGAAAAATCCAATAATGAAAAATATCAACTCAATAACAAAGAAACCGAGCATAAGAGCCAAAATATCATTAGTAAAAGTTTCCCCACCTGTACCATAGCCGTTAACTATAACAACTGAAGCTATTGTTACTACAAGATTAAAAATCACAATATTAACCAAAGAAGCACACATCTTAGAAAGCACAACCATGTTCCTAGTGACTGGCTTAACCATCAAGAATTCAGAAGTCTTATCCCTCTCCTCAGCAGACAAAATATTAGCCCCAAGCATACTACCGTGAATTGCTCCTAGTAACATTAAATAAGTAAAAGTAGCTGCAAAAAAACCAATAGGAGTATTAAGATCAAAAAAACCAAGACCTAACATACTCTGGAAAACCTTAGGCATAGTTTCAATAAGAGCTGTCATACTATCTCCAACACTAACAGTCGCATCATACTTAACCATTGCCATAGCAACATACAATACAAGAGCAACAGACCAAATTATTAAAGATTTCCTATGAGATTTCAATTCCTTGAAAAAAATATTCATCACAACACCCCCCTAGACACTATCAATGTCTTTATTGACATAGATCAAATAACTGACAACAAGACTAACCAAGATAACCCCAATACCAACTAAAAGATAACTTAACTCAAAACTTTCATTCTTTAAAATATAGGAGGTATCAAAATACTTAAAAGGTGTTAAATAACGCATTTTATCATCACTAGCATTTACTGCAAATGCACCTATAGCAAAAAAACCGAAAACTACAGCCATAGTTATGGAAATGGTAGACTTGATTCTCTTTAAAAAAACACCAATTAAAAAACCGATGCTTAAGAAAATCATTTCGACGATAAACACCGATAAATGAAGAAGAGTGAACACCTTAAAACTAAAATCATCCTTAATGATATAGGTAACTGATAAGTAGGAAGTTAAATACAACACAAGATTAGATAATATTATTATAGTAATAGCAGCATCTAACTTAGACATCATTATCCAAGATCTTGAGGCAGGTTTAGTCATTAAGAAATCGGCTGTCTTCTCCCGTTCTTCCTTTGATAGGATTGAAACGCCAAGGTTCATGCCCTGGATAGAAGCTATTAGTAAAATATAGAAAAGAACAAAAGCATAATAGCCCATAGGTGACATAATATTAGCTATATCGAGACCGAAGGCGTTTTGAAAAGCAGGAGGGAAACCCTCAAGCATTTTCAAAAAACCAAAAGCCTCATCTGTAAAAACCTGATAAAAGGAAACATAGAAAGCTGAAAAAACAATCATCCCTATAAGATAAGAAATACTACTCTTAAGATTAGTCTTTAATTCATGAATATAAATATTCATCTTAAGCCTCCCTCTCATAATAGTGCATAAATATATCCTCCAAATCAGGATCATCAATTAATAAATCACGAATTGATAATTTAGAAATTCTCTCTGTTAATAGATTAATATCTCCGCTATAAAGGAAACTTAATTTATCACCATCAAGCTCAAAATTCTTGGTACCGTTAATTTGGAAGTAGCTTTGATCAATTGGTGTTGAACTTTCAATCATGACTCTCTTATAGGTTTTCTCTCTTAGGGTATTCATATCTTCAAGTTTAATTAAGTAACCATCTTTAACAATACCAACTCTATGAGAAAGCTTTTGCACTTCATTTAGAATATGTGAAGAGAACAGTACTGTAGAACCTTTAGCATTTTCTTCCTTTATTAAGTCAAAGAATCTTTGTTGCATTAGAGGATCAAGTCCACTTGTAGGTTCGTCTAGGATGATAAGGCGAGGTTCATGCATCAAACCCTGAACAATTCCTACTTTCTTTTTATTACCTAATGATAGGTCTCTTATTCTTTTATTAACATCAAGTTCCATAAGTTCTACAAGTTCATGCATTCTTTTTTTGCTATCTTTCTTATAGAAGCTGGCAGAATATTTTAGTAATTCCTTAACTCGCATATTATCATAGTAGAAAATCTCAGAAGGGATATAGCCAACTTCCTCGGCTATCTTCGCTGGATATTTTCTAGTATCAAGACCAAATATGGTACATTCACCACTTGTTGGATGGATTAGATTAAGTAATGTCCGAATCGTTGTTGACTTCCCGGCACCATTAGGTCCGATGAAACCAAAAATCTCACCTTCCTTAATATCAAATGATATATCAATGACCCCACGAGACTTGCCATAGTACTTGGTTAGGTTTTTAATTTCTATAATATTACCTGCCATATTTACCACTCCTTGTTTTCAATATATCTATGATTATATACCCTTATTTTCTATTTGTTAAGATTTATTGACATTTACAATATATTATTTTATAATTATTTCAGATGAAGACAAAGGTTGGTTTTATTTATGGATAAATTGATTAAAATTACAACTGAATACTTTTATTACTTCTTTAGCTCAAACTTTTTTGGTTGGGCATTTTGTGTTGGAAGTGAATAAAAGTAGGGTCTGATTTTATATTAAATTGTAAAAGCAACGAGAAGGCTCTAATGTGCCTTCTCGTTTTTTATTTTAAGGAGGAAAAAAATGGTAATCGTATTCAAACCAGGAGCATCTGGAGCAGAACTAGACAAAATGAAAAAAATCTTAGAAGACAAAGGAATTATTGTAAGTATAACAGTAGGACAAGATCAAACAATATTTGGACTAATCGGTGACACCAGATCACTTAACGCAGGACAAATAGAACTAAGCTCAGTAGTAGAAAAAGTTATGAGAATCCAAGAACCTTACAAAAAAGCCAACAGAACCTTCCATCCGGAAGATACAATTGTTGAAGTAATGGGACAAAAAATAGGTGGTGGACACTTTGGTGTTATTGCTGGACCTTGTGCTATTGAAAGTGAGGAACAATTTCTAACTATAGCTAGAGCTGTTAAAGCATCTGGAGCTAACTTCCTAAGAGGTGGAGCTTTCAAACCAAGAACCTCACCTTATAGTTTCCAAGGAATGGGCAAAGCCGGTATCGAGATTATGAAAATTGCTAGACAAGAAACTGGTCTACCAATTATTACCGAGTTCATGGCCCCAGCGCATGTAGAACTATTTGCAGAAGATGTAGATATTATCCAAATTGGTGCTAGAAATATGCAAAACTTTGATTTGCTTAAAGAAGTAGGCAAGGTAAAAACACCTGTACTTTTAAAAAGAGGTCTTTGTGCAACATTTGAAGAATTCCTAATGGCGGCAGAATACATTATGTCTGAAGGTAACGAGAATGTTATTCTTTGTGAAAGAGGTATTAGAACCTTTGAAACTATGACTAGAAACACTCTAGATATTAGTGCAGTACCAGTTATTAAAAGAAAAAGCCATTTGCCAATAGTTATAGATCCTAGTCACGCTGGAGGAATTTTCTGGTTGGTAGAACCACTTGCAAAAGCGGCAGTGGCTATTGGTGCAGATGGTATTACTATCGAAGTACACCACAGACCAGAAGAAGCAGTAAGTGATGGACAACAATCCTTGATTCCTGAAACCTTCGATAAGATGATGAAGAAAGTTCGTCTTTTAAGAGAAGCCGTATTGGAGATGGAAAGATAGTGGATAAAAAAATAGGTATAGTCGGCCTAGGATTAATCGGCGCTTCAATAGCTTTAAGCTTAAGAGGAAAGGTTGGTGAAATCCTGGCAGTCGACAGGGACAAAGAAGTCTTATCCATTGCCATGGATAGGAAAATAATCGATAGAGGATCAACAAACCCGGAAGAGATTTTAAGGGATGCTGATATTATTATATTCGCCCTATACCCAGGAGATATTATCAACTATATATTAGAACATAAAAGTATCTGGCATCAAGACCAGATACTTATGGATGTAGCTGGTTTGAAGGGTGAGTTGGTCAGTAGAATTCAAGAGGAATTACCTGATGTGGAATTTGTAGGAACTCATCCAATGGCTGGTCGTGAAGTAAGTGGGATAAGGGGGGCTCGTGAAGAGCTTTTCCTAGGATCTAACTTCATAATTACCCCTACAGACAGGAATTCTAGTGATGGGTTAGTGATTGTAAGAGAACTAGCTAATACACTAGGTGTAAAGAATATCTTTGAAATGACACCGGTAGAGCATGATGCTTTAGTGGCTTACACTAGCCATATGCCTCATCTTTTGGCTTTAGCTCTGGTGGGAGCCTATAGGGAGGGTAGTGAGAAGATTGTGGGCAGGAGTTTTCTTGATGCAACAAGAGTAGCTAATATTAATGAAAAACTATGGTCTGAACTGTTTTTAATGAATAAGGGTCCATTGGTAGAAGAGATAGATAAGTTAATCGGAGAATTGACAATATTTAAGGAAAAGTTAGATAATAATGATAAAATAGGACTTGAAGAAAAAATGAGAACAATTAAAGCTATCAAGGAAAGGATAGATAAATGATTTTAGGTGTAGAATTAGGAGAAAAGAGTTATGATATAGTTATAGAGAAAAACTCCCTAAATAAAGCTGGGGTCATTATCCATCCATTTTTAAGAGGTAGTAAGATTGCTCTGGTAACTGATAAGAATGTAGATAAATACTATGGTGAGTTGGTTATGTCCTCAATCCAAAATAGTGGTATAGAAGTAGTTAAGTATGTAGTAGAACCAGGTGAGGCTTCAAAGAATATTGATGTAGCCATGGAGATATATAAGTTTATGCTAGATAATGGTATGGGCCGTAAGGATATGTTAGTTGCTCTAGGTGGTGGAGTTATTGGTGACTTGGTTGGTTACTGTGCTGCAACTTACTTAAGAGGGATAGATTTCTTTCAAATACCAACAAGTTTACTTGCTCAAATAGATAGTAGTATAGGTGGTAAGGTAGCTATCGATCTTCCTTATGGGAAGAATCTAGTTGGAGCTTTCTATCAACCAAAGGGTGTCCTTATAGACGAGTCGACACTGACAACCTTAGAAGAGCAGTTCTTTATTGATGGGATGGCTGAGGCTATAAAATATGGAGCTATATTCTCAGAAGAGTTCTTTGCTTATTTAGAGTCGGAGAATTTTGACTTAGGGAGTGTTAGAGCTGGTAAGAGTATGGAGAAGGTAATATTTGAGTGTTGTAACTTTAAGCGTATTGTCGTAGAAGAGGACGAACTTGAAAATGGTAGACGTGCTTTACTTAACTTTGGTCATACTGTAGGTCATGGTATAGAAAAAGTTGAGAAGTTTGTAGGTCATAGTCATGGGGAGGCTGTTGCTATTGGAATGTGTGTAATAGCTAAAGCAGGGGAAGCTTTAGGGGTTACTGAGGCTGGAATATATGTGAGGCTGAAGAAGTTGGTAGAAAAAACTGGTCTACCATCTAAATTTCCTGTTGGTATTAAAGAAGATGTGGTCAAGGCCATGGGTTATGATAAAAAGGCCCAGGGTAGTAGTATAAATTTAATAATGTTAAGTGAGATTGGAAAAAGTTTCATCATGGAAGAAAAAAAGGAAAACTTGATGAATATTATAGATAGAGGAATTTAAGAGGGATACATCATGAAGGATAAAATCACAATATACCCTAATTATTTAGGTGGCGAGGTTAAAATACCACCTTCTAAGAGTATGGCTCATAGATATATTATTGGGGCAGCTTTAAGTGAACAAGAAGTAATAATAAAGAATATTGAAGCATCAAAGGATATTGAAGCAACACTCGAGGTTATGTATAATCTGGGTGTGGATTTTTATAGAATAGCAGAAGCTGATGGAACCTTGACCCTGGTGATAGAGGGTAACGGTAAAAACTTCAAGCTAAGGAACAAGGTTTTTAATTGTAACGAATCAGGTTCTACTCTAAGATTTCTAATACCTTTGCTGCTTCTTTTTAGTGATGAGGTTATTGTAGAAGGTAAAGGTAAGCTAGGGGAGAGACCTCTTAACGTCTATTATGAGATAATGCAAGAACAAGGTATTGATTTTACAAATGATCAGGGCAGGTTGCCCTTGGTGTTGGAAAGTGGTAGGGAATTATTACAGCCTGGGCATTTTAAGGTAAGAGGGGATATTAGCTCCCAGTTTATTACTGGGCTGCTCTATGCTTTACCACTTCTTGATGGTGATAGTGTCATTGAAATGACTACTACTTTAGAGTCAAGACCATATATTGACCTGACTATTAAGGCTTTGGCTGATTTTGATATTGTAATTGAAAATGAGGATTACAGGGTGTTCAGGATTGCTGGAAATCAAAAATATAGCTCTGGTGTTTATGAGGTGGAAGGGGATTATTCCCAATTGGCCTTTTTTGCAGTAGCTGGAGCAATTGGTCAAAAGGAAATTAGATGTACAGGTCTTGATAGGCATTCTCTTCAAGGGGATAAGGTAATTATTGATATTATGAAGGAAATGGGTGCTGATATTGAAGAAATCACAGGTGGTTTTGTCTTCAGACCAAGTAAGACTAGAGGGACAGTGATTGATATTAGGGAATGCCCTGATTTGGTTCCTGCACTTTCTGTGTTAGCATGTTTATCGGAGGGTGAGACTAGAATTATTAATGGTGAGAGATTAAAGATTAAGGAATCTAATAGGTTGGAGTCAACTTCAAAAGAGTTGATGAAGATGGGAGCAAATATATTAATTGGTGATGATAGTCTGACTATAAATGGTGTTGAAAGTTTTAGTGGTGGTGCTGTAGATAGTTGGAATGACCATAGGGTTGCTATGAGTCTTGGCGTTGCTAGTCAAAGGGCTTTGGAGCCTTTGGTATTGACAGGTGCTAATAGTGTGGCTAAATCCTATCCGAGGTTCTGGTCTGATTTTGTAAAATTAGGAGGAAAGATTAGTGAATAGTGTCTATAGTGGGAATATTACTTTAAGCATATTTGGTGAGTCACATGGTGAGGCTGTGGGTGTAGTTATTGATGGACTGCCACCTGGACTAGAGCTAGATCTTGAAGCTATTAAAATCGAAATGGATCGTAGGAAACCTGGTACTAGTAAATTAGCTACTCCAAGGCAAGAAGATGATGCAGTTCAGATAGTTAGTGGTGTATTTGAGGGTAAGACTACAGGTGCTCCAATTTGTGGTATTATATTTTCCAAGGATACTAAAAGCAAGGACTATAGTGAATTAAAAGTTAAAATGAGACCGGGACATAGTGATTATTCCGGTGCTGTTCATTATAGGGGGTTTAATGATTATAGGGGTGGGGGACATTTCTCAGGAAGACTGACTGCTCCACTAGTGTTTGCAGGAGCTATTGCCAAGGAGTATCTAAAAAGCTATGGTGTTGAAATCGGGGCTCACTTGAAACAGGTTCATGATGTAGAGGATATTAGTTTTATAGATCTAAGTAAATTGGAAGATGAAATAGATTATGTAGGAATGTTGGAAGCACTAAGAGGGATGAGAGTTCCTGTTTTAAGAGAAAGTGTTGGACTTGATATTGAAAAGGTGATAGTTGATGCTAAGGCAGAGGGAGATTCTGTTGGGGCTGTTATTGAGTGTATGGCGGTAGGTGTTAAGGCCGGTATTGGCAATCCTTTCTTTAATAGTTTGGAGAGTAAGATTTCTAGTTTAGCATTTTCAGTTCCTGGGGTTAAGGGTATCAGTTTTGGTGCTGGTTTTACTTTTGCTGATATGAAAGGTTCTGAAGCTAATGATCCCTACTATATGAAGGATGGGGTTGTAAGTGTAAGAACAAATAACAATGGGGGCATTATTGGTGGAATATCTATAGGAAGTCCAATTGTTTTTAATGTAGTCATGAAGGCCACACCATCAATAAGTAAAAAACAAGAAACAGTAAATATACAGACAGGAGAAAATGTGGATCTGGAAATAGTAGGAAGACATGATCCTTGTATTGCTATTAGAGGTATTCCTGTAATGGAGGGTGTATTGGCAATTGCTTTGTTAGACGCCTATCTGGAGGATAAAAAATGGGATTAATGGGTTTAGATGAAAAACGTAAGAAAATAGATGAGCTGGATCAGGAGCTAGTGCGCCTTATTACTGAACGTCTAGAAGTTGCCACTGAGATTGGCTTCTTTAAGAAGGAAAAGGGGATGAAAATCCTCGATAGAAGCAGGGAAGAAGAGGTTATTCAAAAGAATCTAGGTAGAGTAACTAACGAAACCTTTGCTCCTTATGTAGAGACCTTACTTGAAAAGTTAATGAGCGTTAGTAGAGATGCACAAAGTGATATTGTTATTGAAAACAGAACACCAATATCAGCAATTATTAAAATGCCAGTTATTAGTGAGAAGGTGAGTGAGCCTGTGGTTGCTTATGGTGGTGTTAAAGGTTCTTTTGGGGAACAAGCTCTTATTCAATATTTTGGTGAAGTTGAAGAGAGAAGTTACAAGACCTTTGGGGAAGTAATTGATGCAGTGGTGAATGGAGAATCTGATTATGGAGTACTGCCTATTGAGAATACTTCTACAGGTGGTATTCTGGAAGTTGAGAGGCTCTTGGAGAGGGACAGTGTATACATAGTTGGTGAAACAATTGTCCAGGTGGCTCATTGTCTATTAGGACTTGGTAAAATTGAGGATATCAGAACAGTCTATTCCCATGTTCAGGGTTTTGAACAATCAAGAGAGTTTTTAAGGGAATATGATTTTAAGGAAATACCATATTTTAATACAGCTATTAGCGCCGAGTTTGTGGCTAGAAGTGGAGATGTGTCATTAGGTGCTATTGCTAGTAAGCGAGCTGCTGAAGTTTATGGGCTAAAAATTTTAAAAGAAAATATCAATTATAATTTGGAGAACTACACTAGATTTGTTATAATCAAGAAGACAGCTGAGATTGAAAAGGATTATGATAAGATTTCTATCCAAGTTGTTGTTGAAGATAGTGAAGGTTCCTTGTTAAGGGTTATTCAAAGTATTACTGAAAATAGATTGAATATGGTGAAGATTGCTTCAAGACCAATTCTAGGTAAACCCTTCGAATATATATTCAGCATAGACTTCAATGGTAATCTTGGGGAAAAGAGAGTCAAGAAAGCCTTAAATGAGATTAGTGAAAATTCAATATTAATGAACTTCAAAGGTAACTATAAGGAAGTGAAGGGGAAATAGTATGGGCAGTGAAATTGAAATCAAATTAGATATCAAGAATGAGGATGTCTTAACAGAAATTCTAGACGATGAAAGATTGAAGAAGGACTTTGGGCATTATACTATCATATCCATGAATGCAGACTACTATGATACAAGAGACCTGGATTTACTTAGACACAATTTTGTAATAAGAATCAGAAAAGAAAATGGTGTTTATGTGTGTACCTTGAAAAAAAGAACCAAGGAACTTGATAGTGGAGTTCTAATAAGAGAAGAATGGAACAAAGAAGTTCCTGTTAAAGCAATTAAACTTGAATATTTTCCTGAAACCAAGGATGAGCTAAAGGAAATAATTGGTAAAAAGGAACTAGTGAAGATTGTTGAAACTGATTTTGTTAGAAGAACCTTGGATGTAGAATATGGGAGTTCAGAATTAGAACTGGCTGTAGATTATGGTAAGATTATTTCAAGGGGCAAAGAACTTCCAATTATGGAAGTAGAAGTAGAGCTGAAAAAAGGGATTGAAAGTGATATAGTTCCTTTTATAGAGGACTATTTGAAGCATTATAACTTGAAGGTGAGAACTGAAAGCAAATTTGCTAGAGGTGTAGATTTATTTATGAAAAAATAGAATTATTTTCTATTATATGCTATTATATTAGTGGTAGTTTTAATATTAAATTTAGTGGTGAAGGGGAGTTTTTACATGATTAACTATAAACATTTGTTAGCTTTTGTGACAGTTGTCAGAAAGAAAAGCTTTACTATAGCCGCTAAAGAGCTATTTATGACTCAACCTGCAATAAGCTGGCAGATTAAAAATCTTGAAGGTGAAATCGATTTACAACTAATCGAAAGAAAAGAAAGAGGGACCAAGCTTACTGAAGCAGGTAAACAATTCTATGTTTATGCAGAAAAAATTATCAAGGCACATGAACAGCTGATTGAAGAAATGAAACAATTGAAATGTATGGAAAAAGGTAAATTAATAGTTGGTGCAAGTACTGTGCCAGGTGAATATATTCTGCCAGCCTATATGAGTAGTTTTAAGGATGCTTATCCGGCTACTGATGTGATGGTTACTACAACATCTTCAGATGAAGTTGTAGAAAGTTTGATATCAGAGGACATTCATATTGGTGTTGTTGGTATGAAGGTTGATGATAGTAGAATCGAATCCAAACCTTTTAAAAAGGATAAAGTTATTATGATTGTCAAGGATGGTCATCCATTACTTAGGTTGGACAAGGTTTGTATTAAGGATGTGCTAGCATATCCTATAGTGGTTAGAGAAAAGGGTTCGGCTTCTAGAAGAGTATTAGAGGATAAAATGGAGACAAAGGGTCTAAAATTGAAGAATTTTGCCTATTTTACAGAGTTAAGTGGTAATAGATCAGCGATTACAGCAGTTAAGAATTCCAATTCAGTGGCTTTTGTATCATCCTTGGTAGCTGGAGATAGTTTAGCCTTAGGTTGTGTTAAAGCCGTGGAAGTTGATGATTTTGACTTAAGCCGAAATATTTATTTAATTCATAATAAGTTAAAGACATTAAGTCCCTTGAGTGAGACTTTCTTGAATTTTATGTTAAAGCAAAAGGATTAAGTTGAATTGATTATGGAAAACTTAAGAGAAAAATTAAAGGAAATAAGTGAAAAAAATGGAGCTACTCTTTTTGGGGTAGCTAATCTTTTACCATATAAAGAATATATTAATGAGATTTATGGAAACAGTTTGTTACATTTAGATAAGGCTGTTTCTATTGGTATACAATATCCTAAGGATGTGGTCAATCAATTATTGGAGGGACCGACTCATACCTATCTCTATTATTATAAAATTCTTAATGCCAAGCTTGATGACATTGCTCTTCAGGTGGCGATTGCATTAGAGGGGGCGGGTTATAGGAGTTTTCCAGTACCGGCATCACAAAGGGTAACTGATGATAGGTTAGCCGGAATATTTTCTCATAGGATGGCGGCTCATCTAGCTGGTCTTGGTTGGATTGGTAAGAACTCATCACTAATAACCAGGGAGTATGGGCCAAGGCTCAGGTTGGTAACTATTTTAACCGATGCACCTCTTGAAACGGATGAACCTTTTGAAGGTGATTTGTGTGGTGAGTGTACTAAGTGCGTTTTGGCTTGTCCATCAGGTGCTGTGGTTGGTAATCAATTTAGAGAGGATGATCCTCTTGAGAAGCGTTTTATAGGGCAGTTGTGTGATGTGCATTTAAGTAGGGTAAGAAATACTTTTGGTAAAAGAATCTGCGGCAAGTGTCTGGCAAGTTGTCCTTATGGAAAGTAGGAGGTAAAGTTAATGGAATATGTAAACAAGAATATCTGGTCTGAAATAGATAATGAATTAATAATGGATTTTGCTGAAGGTTATAAGTCCTTTATGAGTGGTGGTATGACTGAGAGGGCTATTGTTACTCTACTGGAAGCTAAGTCTATTGATAAGGGTTATGTGGATATTACTAGTGTTGATAAATTGGAGTTAGGTCAGGGTTTCTATTTAAATCATAGGCAGAAGAGTTTTTTTATGGGTGTTGTTAATGAGGAATTGAAATCGGGTCTTAAGTTAATTGGTTCTCATATTGATGCGCCAAGACTTGATCTTAAACAACAGCCTATTTATGAAGAAGAGGGTATGGCCTTATTTAAGACCCACTATTATGGTGGTATTAAGAAGTATCAATGGGTTACTATGCCTTTGTGCTTAGAGGGTGTTGTTTATAGGAAAGATGGTTCTAAGTTGGAGTTAAGTATTGGTAGGGGTGCGAATGATCCTGTTTTTACTATTACTGACTTACTTCCTCATTTAGCCCAGGAACAGATGGCTAAGACTGGCGGAAAAATTATTGAGGGTGAGAAGTTGAATGTTCTTATCGGAAGTATTCCTTTGGTTGAAGGTGAGAAGGATCCTAGTGTTAAGAAGGCTATACTTGGGTTTTTAAATAAGGAGTATGGTTTGATTGAGGAGGATTTCCTTCGGGCTGAATTGGAAATTTTACCGAATATTCCGCCTAGGGATATTGGTTTTGATAGAAGTATGATTGGTGCTTATGGTCAAGATGATCGTATTTGTGCTTATTCTTTGATGAAGAGTTTCTTTGAGGGTGAGTTTAGTAGTTCGAATGTGTTGGCTTGTTTTTTTGATAAGGAAGAGATTGGCAGTAACGGTGATACTGGTGCTCAGTCTAGGGTTCTGGAGTATTTGATGGAACTTTTGATTGGTAAGTCTGGTATGAAAGCTACTTCTTTAGAGGTGTTTTTTAATTCTAAGGGTTTGTCTGCTGATGTTAGTGCTGTAGATGATCCAAGTTATGAAGGAGTTTTCGATAAGTACAATAGAGGAAGACTGGGGCTTGGTCCTATCATAAGTAAGTATTCAGGTAGTAAGGGTAAGTATGATGCTAATGATGCTAGTGCTGAGTATTTGTCTTATGTTATGGGTGTTTTGGATAAGGGTAAGGTTATGTATCAGTTTGGTGAGCTTGGTAAGGTGGATTTAGGTGGTGGTGGTACTATTGCTTCCTATTTGTCTCAGCTTGGGATGGAGGTTGTGGATATGGGTACTGGTTTGTTGTCTATGCATTCTCCTTTTGAGGTGGCTTCTAAGGCTGATTTGTATATGACTTATTTAGGATATAGGGCGTTTTTAGAGAATTAAAGGAGGTGGCATGATGGTTCGTTTAACTCAGATGGTTAAGGCAGCTGGTTGAGCTTCTAAGATAGGTCCGGGGACCTTGAGTCAAGTTTTGACTGGTTTGAATAGTTTTAAGGATCCGGCTGTGCTGGTTTCTGGTTCGACTTATGATGATGCAGGTGTATATAGGGTTAGTGATGAGCTGGCTCTGGTTCAGACTGTTGATTTTTTTACTCCTATGGTGGATGATCCTTATGATTTTGGTAGGATTGCGATTGCTAATAGTTTATCAGATGTTTATGCTATGGGTGGTGAGCCTAAGACTGCTATGAATGTGGTTACTTTTCCTATTAGTTGTCTTGATGTTATGATTTTAAGGGAGATTCTTCGCGGTGGTGCTGATAAGTTAGTGGAGGCTGGGGTTGCTTTGCTTGGTGGTCATACTGTTGAGGATTCGGAGCCTAAGTATGGTGCTTCGGTGACTGGTTTTGTTCATCCTGAACATATTTGGACTAATGGTGGTGCTAAGGTTGGTGATGTTCTGGTACTAACTAAGAAGTTGGGTGTTGGTCTTGTGACTACTGCTTTTAAGGGTGATGAGTCTCTTGTGAGCAAAGATGAGTTACATGAAGTGACTGAGTCTTTGGCTGCTTTAAATAGGAAGGCTGCTGAGGTTGCTAAGGTTGTTGGTGGTGTTCATAGTTGTACTGATATTACTGGTTTTGGTTTGGTTGGTCATTTGTTGGAGATGGTTGGTGATGATGCTGTTACTTTTGAGGTGGATAGTAGGAAGTTGCCGTTTTTTGATAGTGCTCTTTCTTTTGCCAGGGAGGGTCTTATTCCTGCTGGTGCCTATAGGAATAGGGATTATGTGAAGGATAGGGTTTTGTATTTGGTGGATGATTTTATGGAGTTGGCTGTGGTTACTCCTGAGACTTCTGGTGGTTTGGTGTTTGCTTTTACTCCAGAGGATGCTAGTGAGTATGTTAGACAAATGGAAGAGGCGGGTGAGTTGGCTTTTGTTATTGGTA
Organism: Fusobacteriota bacterium; assembly: GCA_009773805.1. GTDB lineage: Bacteria > Bacillota > TC1 > TC1 > TC1 > WTXA01. The sequence continues at coordinate 241,739 of WTXA01000002.1, read as the reverse complement.
AGGTAGTGGAGGCAGCTGATTCTAAATTGGTTTTGTTTTAGGAGTTTTTATGGAGAGACGTCTTGGTAATAGAAGTTATCTGTTGTTTAAGTTTCCTTGGATTTTGTATGAGTTTATGATTTTTGGTTTTGTAGGATTGTTGATTGAGACTTCTTATGTTTATTTTGTGACTGGGAAGTGGACTATTAGGGGTGCTCTTGGGTTTGGATTGCCGATTATTCATATTTACGGATTTGGGGCTCTTATTGTAGTCTATTTTTTGGGGCGTTTTAGTAGGTTTCCTGTTTTGTTTTTTGTTGTTTCTGCTTCTTTTATGACTCTTGTGGAGTTGATTGGAAGCTATATTGAGGATATGTTTGGGAGGCCTAGGTCCTGGAATTATTATGATAAGCCTTTTAATTTTGAGGGTAGGATTTGTCTTAGTACTTCTCTTGGTTGGGGGGCTTTGGCTTTTTTGTTCTTTTTTTTGATGTATCCTGAAATTCGGAAGCTTATTAAGAAAGTTCCTAGGAAGGTTATGGTTTATAGCACTTGTGCTCTTACCATTTACATTCTTTTTATCACAGTTTTGAAGTATTTGATGTAGTTATATTTTTTATCATTTTATTATTCAGGTTATATTTTCATAAATTAATATGTTAGAGGAAAGAATTTAGGTTCTTTTCTCTAATTTTTTTTTGAGGTGGTTTTTTATGAGGTTGTGGGATGATGAGGGTGGTTCTTTGGTTTTGTTTATGGCAATAGTATTTCCGGTATTGGTTCTTTTTTTCGGGGTGCTTTTTGATGTGGTTAGGGTTAAGTATGCGATGAATGTGGTTAATGAGGGTGTTTATAGTAGTGTGGATAGTGTTTTGGCTGATTATGATAAGGATTTGTATGGTCGTTATGGTCTTTTTGCCTTGAAGGGTAAGGAGTATGGTTTGGATTTTTCTTCTATGGTTAGGAATAATGTGAAGGGTAAGGGAGTAACTCTGAAAAACTTCTCCTTAATATTAGAGCAGCCTCTTTCTGATTCTCGTATTTTAAAGAAGCAAATTTTGGAGGAGATGAAGGTTAGGGGTTTGGTTAATCTTGGGAAGCAGGTTTATGGTATTTTTTCGGCGATGGAGGAGGTGGATAAGCTTGGTGCTGATTTTGGGGATTTTGGTGGCAGTAAGGAGGCGGCTACTAAGAGGATGCAGGAGAGGGTTGCTTCTAATGTGGAGGTTATTAAGGGTTTGGAGGAGAGGCGAGCTGGTGGTGAGGCTGGTCTTGATGCTAGTATTGAAAAGTTGTATGGGGAGAATAGGTCTCTTTTAGTGATGGCTGAGGATTTGTCAAATACTGATGGTGGTAGTGGTAGTAGTGATGGAGCTAGCGATAGTGAACAGATTGGTGAAGATACTTGGAAGAAGTTGGGTGAGCTTTTTGGTGGTGAGTTAGGTAGTTATGAGAAAGAACTGAAAAGTCCTGGGTTTTTGTTTTTTAGGGCTAAGGAGGTTGGAGGTGGTTTGAAGAATCGTCTTGGTGCTGGTTTGGAGGGGCTTCGGGATGATTTGTTGTTGGGGGAGTATGTTTTGGAGAGGTTTTCTAATCTATCGTCTGTTGTTGGTGATGTTGGTAGTGGTGGGAGTGTGGGAGGTAGTATAGGTGAAGCTGAGCGGATTATTGGTAATGGTTCGACAATAGGTACGCTCTTTAATATTTTGTTGTTTAGGACTTTTGTTGATGGTGTTGGTTATTTTGTACTTGATGCTAAGGCTCCTCCTGAACTTGTGTCTAGGTTAGTGTATAGTGTGGTGTTGGGTCTTGGTACTGGGGTTTCTGATGTGTTGTCTTTGGTGGGGGTTAATGATGCCAGGGTGCCTGTGGTTAATGTTTATGGTACGCCAAATCCTTTGGAGTTTTTGAAGTTGTCTTATAGGGATCATCTTCTGATGTTTTCTCTCTTGGCTGGTGAGGAGTGTTTGCTTAAGGGTATTTATGGTGAGGTTATAAGGGATTTTCCTGGGGCATATTTTTGTGGTGCTAGGGGTAGTGTTAAGGGTAGTTTAGGGCTAACGTTTCTTAAGTTTTTGCCTGAGGGGACTCGGTTGTTTGGTGGTGAGATTAGGGGTGGTTGTTTTGTTTTTGAGGAGGTTGTTTCGTTGTCTTTTAATTGAGGAGAGGGGTTCTTTGGTTATTGAGGGGGTTGTGGTGTTTCCTATGGTTATGGTGCTTCTGTTCTCTTTTGTCTCGTTTATTAATTTTTTTTCTGTGTCATCTTTTATTAGGCAGAGGGTTGATAGTTATGGGGCTTATGTTTGTAGTGTTGATGGTTTGTTGTTGGATGGTGTGGCTGATGATGTAGTGGAGGTTGCTGCAAGTTGGGGTAGTCGGGCTTTTGTTAGGAGTTATCTTCTTGAGGGTGGTTTTCTTGATGGTGATAGGTTGGTGGTTAGTTCGGATTTTGATGGTGGTTATATGACTGTTAGGGTTGAGTATGGTGTTGATGTGGTGCTTCTTGGTCGGGTTGTGGTGGTGGATTTTTATGAGAGGAGGTTGTGGTGATGGGTAGTAGTGTGAGTGGTATGGGTGGTTCTAGTTTTGGTGTTGGTAGGGTGTTGGATGAGTTTTGTGTTGAGGGTTTTAGTTTGGTTTATAGGGGAAGGGGGGAGTTGGTTGGTCGTGATGCTTATTTGTTGAAGGGTGGGGGTGTGGAGTTTCTGCTTCCTGTTTATTTTTATAGGGAGAATTTGGATTTTGTTTTTGTTTATGATCTTGAGGGTGGGTATAGCTTGGGTGAGAGGTTAGACAGGGGTGATGGTGGTTTTGGGGTTGATGATTTTGTTTCTATATTGGAGCGTGTTGATTTTGTGAGTTCTGAGTATTTTTTTGATCTATCGTCTTTCTATATTAGTCCTGAGTCGATAGTTTATTCTATGGATGGTTGTGGTTTGGTTTATTGTCCTTTTTATAAGGGTGATTTTTGGGGTGGTGTTCTTTCTTTGTTTGGGTCAGTGTTTAGTGGTGAGTCTTGGTTTATGGATTATTTGGATAGGTTGGAGGCTTTGGGGAATAGTTTTAGTATTTCATCCTTTTTGGGTGTGGTTAGGTTGTTTGGTTCTGTTTGTGTGGGTGATAGTGTGAGTAACGATGTGGGTAGTGTTCGTAGTGTTGGGAGGATAAGTAGTTATGGTGGTAATGTGAGTGGGGGTAATGGTTTCGGTAGTGGTAGTGGTGTTAGGGGTTTTGGTGGTTTGTTGGGTAGTCGGGGTTTTGGTGTAGGTGGTAGTTCTTCTGTGGCTACTTCTGGTTTTTTGTCTGGTTTTGATTGGTGGTCGTTTGTGTTGGGTTTTGTTGGTGGTGGTGCTGGTAATGTTGGTTGTTTGGTATTGTTGGTTTTGTTTGTAGGGTTTGTGTTGGGGTTGTTTATTTGATTGACTTTTTTTGTTGGTTTTGGTAAGATTACAAAGTAGATATTGGCCGAAGTGGCGGAATGGCAGACGCATACGACTCAAAATCGTACGGGAAACCGTGGGGGTTCAAGTCCCCCCTTCGGCACCAGTAGGGCATCTCAGAGTTTCTGAGGTGCTATTTTTTTGTGCTTTTGACACCCTAAATGTACCCTCGTTTTTGCAAGATTTAACTTGCTATAAAAAGAGTATCCCATACGACCGCAAATCGTATGTGAAAATGATATGAATAGAAAAAATATTCAGGGATTAAATACGAAAGAATGAGGTCTATTATAGTGGTTGAAGAGAATGGTTGGGGTAAATTAAAGAGCGGTGCAGGTTGGATAAATTTAGAATATGTTAATAGAGTTAAAGACTAAATAGGGAGCTTCGGCTCCTTTTTTTATTTTTAAAATATCAATTTCAATGTACTAACTAGTTTTTATCATATTATGTATATAATATATTGTGAAGAAATGGTATAGTATATAAATAATATGATAAAAAAAGTATTTTTAAATATGGTATCAAGAATTTTTGAGTTTAGAGGAGAGTTTATTTGGAAAATAACGATAATAAACAATTGAAAAAATCATCTTTATTTAAATCAGAAGACATAAAAGATGTAAATGAAATCTTGGAAATTGAAAAGCTATCCAGAATCATGGAGAACTTCTCTTTTGCCACTGGATTAACCACTGCTATAGTGAATCATAAAGGAAATATACTTTATGATGTGGGTGGAAAAAGTATTTGCATGGATTTTCATAGAAAACACAAAATATCTTCAGAGAGATGCTTCATAAGCGATAGTATTTTAGCGAATCAGCTAATAGAAAACGAGAAACACTCAATTCATGTTTGCCAGAATGGTATGGTAGATATTGCAACTCCAATCATTATTGCTGGAGTGCACGTTGCCAATTTATTCATTGGACAGTTCTTTTTTGAAACACCTAATAAAGATTTCTTTATCAAACAAGCAGAAAAGCTGGACTTTGATAAAGTGAAATATATGAAAGCACTTGAAGAATGTAATGTGTATAATAAAGAAACCATATTTAGGTACTTAGATTTTTTAAGCGGATTAATAAATATGATTAGTGAATTAGCACAAAAGACAATAGAACTGAAAAAGCAAAATGAAGAGATTGCATTTATTAGTTATCACGATTATTTAACAGGGCTATATAATAGAAGTTACTTTGAAGAGGAAAAAAAACGACTCGATACTCCAAGACAGTTGCCAATTTCAGTTATTATGGGTGATATAAACGGTTTGAAAGTAATAAATGAAGGCTTTGGACACTCCAAGGGTGATGAAATGATTATTGAAATAGCCAGAATTTTAAAAAGTTCCTGCAGAGCTGAAGATATAATTTCAAGAATAGGAGAAGACCAATTTGCAATTTTACTACCCAAAACAGATGAAAAGTCTGCTCAATTAATATGTAGACGCATACATAATGCTTGTGAAGTAGATGCATTAAATGATAGCTTAATTTATCCCAGTATTTCTTTAGGATGTGCAACAAAGAACTTTGAAACTGAAATAATGGATGACATATTGATTGCCGCTGAGGAATCAATGTATAAGCAGAAGTTATTAGAAAGCAAAAGTGCTCACAGCTCAATAATAGCTTCTATAAAAGTAATAATGTTTGAGAAAAGCCAAGAAACTGAAGAACATGCAGAGAGAATAGTACAACTATCTAAGGATATAGGACAAGCTATGTCTCTGACAAAGGATCAACTAAATGATTTGGAGTTATTATCCACCTTGCATGATATTGGTAAAATGGGTGTAAGTCCTAAAATTTTATCAAAGCCTGGTAAGCTTAATAATGATGATTGGATCGAAATGAGAAAACATCCTGAAGTTGGTTATAGGATTGCAAGAGCAACTTCTGAGCTTTTACCTATAGCGGATTGTATACTTTGCCACCATGAAAGATGGGATGGTAAAGGATATCCTCAAGGTTTAATTGGAGAGGAAATACCGATTCTATCTCGCATAGTGGCTATTGCTGATTCGTATGATGCTATGACTAACGATAGGGTATATCGGTCAGCGATGACAAATGAAGAAGCTATTGAAGAAATGAGAAGAAATTCAGGCACCCAATTTGATCCAGATATTTTGCAACTGTTTCTCAATATGAGTTAGACTATATATATATAATCAAGGATCAAATGCATAAAAAGAAACAAGTATGCATATGGGTTTTAAGGAATGACTATACAAAACCATTACTATCCAATTATATATAATTATTCTTATCAAAATCATTGCATTTTAATAAGAAATGTGTTAAGATTCGATTACAAAGAAAAGAGCAAACTCAACGAAAATTGAGGACGCAAAACCAAGGGCCTAAGGTCATAAAGACTATGGTAGCCGAGTTGCCGAAAGTTTTAAGTAAGTTAAGATTTCAAAACTTCCATTTCGGTAATTCGAATGGAAGTTTTTTTATTAAAATAATATCTTAAATGATACTTCATTTAAGAAGTGTAAAGAAAAAAAGAAAAGAGCAAATTCAACGAAAGTTGGAGACGCAAAGCCACGGACCTAAGGTCGAAAGACTAAGGTAGCCGAGTTGCCGATATATATTTGGAAGATAAATGTTTTACATACTTCTATTTCGGTAACCGGAATAGAAGTATTTTTTATTTAGAGGGAGATGAAACTTATGAGAATCTTAAAAGCTGGATTTATAGTAGTAACTATCAGTTTACTTCTATTTTCTGTAAATATAACAACAGTAAAAGCAGCTGATTTGTATTCTAATTTTCAGGAACTTTCAGCAGCAAAAGTTGAAGGAACCGACTATAAAATTAGCAGTCGTGAAAACTCTTCAAATTTGGCAATAATTGCCATTCATGGAGGAGGAATTGAACCTGGAACTACAGAACTAGCTGATAATATTGCTGGATTAAGTTATAGTTATTATTCATTCCAAGGAATAATGAGCAGTAATAATAGCTCATTACATATAACTTCAACAATATTTGATGAACCTATAGCAATTTCCTTGGTTCAAAGTAAAAGTAGAACCTTATCAATTCATGGATTTTCAGGTTCATCTAAACTAACTTATGTTGGTGGACTTGATAAAACAATGGTCGCTAATATTACAATAAGTTTGCAAAATGCAGGTTTTGCAGTAGCTACTGCTCCTTCAAATTTAGGAGGAACAAGTACATCAAATATAGTAAATAAAAATTCAAGAAATGCTGGAGTGCAAATAGAGTTATCAACAGCACAAAGAGCAAGTTTTTTTTCTAGTCTAACATCATCAGGCAGAAATACAAAAACTGCTGAATTCTATAAATATACAAAAGCAATTATAGAAGGGCTTAATCCTACAACAGTTGTGCAACCAAAGCAAGTTGAAAATACTACAACTACACCAACTGTACAAACTAAACCAGTAGAAAATACAACTGCTACTCCAACAGTACAAACTAAACCAATAGCAAAAACTATTAGTAGTACAACAGTACAACAAACTAAACCAGTAGAAAACGAAACAAATAGTATAGCAATACAAGAAACTAAACCTGTAGAAAATACTACTATTAGTGCAACAGAAATAGCAAGTGGACAAAACGAAGTTGCTATAAGCAGTAAAACAGTAAATGAACCTAATAGTGATATGTTATTTAAGTTTTTAAATGTATTTTATATTGGAGTTATGGGGCTTATTTGGTATCCTTCATTATTTCGAATGAATAGTGTTGTTTAAGTAGTAATAAAAAAATAGACAATAAATTTAATATATACAATTATTAATTGTTTTAACTCTTAAGAGCTATTTGAATATAATAGCTCTTTTTTGTGCGAAGTTATAATAATATTTTATAAAAAATAATTATAACGAAAATAAAGCAACATATAATGTTGGGACATGTTTGGATTAGTTTGAATTGTTATGCGTTGAAAAACGTTCACTATGGAAATAAAGTATCATATGCATAAAAGGATAAAGTTATAAATTAGAGTGAAAACCCGACACCCTTTTTGACACCCTTCGGTTGAACTACTCCCTGTCAAGTGGACAGTGGAAAAATTTATATTATGAAGCCTGGTTTCTAACTTGAAGAGGAGCCAGGCCTTTGTATTATATGAAAAATCACCATGAAATAATTTATCATTATATCATGGTGATCTTGATGGGCACGAACATTATTTTATTTATACTCTTTTTTATTAAATTGAAGCTTCAATTGAAGTCTTAAGTGATTCCTCAACCTTTTTTGCAACTTCTATTAATTCAGGGCTTTCAAATAAGCCTATTAAAGTTTCTGGACTTGTCATGCCAATATATATTTTATCATTTTCACTTCTTACTACCATTTTACAAGGGAGTACATAGCCAATATGAATATTTTTTTCTAATACTTCTTTTGCTTGTTTTGGGTTACATACCTCAAGTATCACAAAATCCTCTTTAAATTCTAATCCTTTTTCTTGTAGTTTATCCTTAAAATTAAGTTGCCATAATATTCCGAAACCAAGTTCTTTTAAATTGATTTCTAAAGACTTTATTGCATCGTTTAGATTTTTATTTGTACTTTTTTCATAAACTATATTCATTATTATTTCTCCTTTTGCATACCATATTTACTATACATAATAAAACAACCATCTTTTGTTGTCTATGTTTATCATACCATAAATTCCACGTTTACTTTAAAATTATTTTTCTTTAGTATATTAGTAAGAATTAAAGTATTATCTTCTATAATTATGCCGATATAAAATAATATAGGAAGTTGTATATTTTCTAAAAATTATATATAATTGTGTTAATTAGTATTTGCGTATATACGCAAATACATCACTATAAAATGTTTTAGGAGGAAATTAATGATTTATTTAGATTATAATGCCACAACTCCAATAGATAAAGAAGTAGCAGACACTATGCTCCCCTTCTTATATGGACATTTCGGAAATCCATCAAGTATTCATGTATTAGGAATCGAGGCTAAGAGAGAAATTGAGAAAGCCAGACACCAAGTAGCAGATTTGTTGAACGCATCCGTTGATGAAATAATATTCACCAGTGGAGGGAGTGAATCCAATAACACTGTATTAAAGGGAGTTGCCCATACATACAAGAAGAAAGGTAACCATATCATAACTTCAAAAATAGAGCATCCGGCTATAATTAATCCTTGCAGATATTTAGAAAAGCTAGGATATGAAGTGAGTTATGTAAAGGTTGATGAACTAGGATTGGTCAATCCAACCGATATAGAAGAATTAATTAATGATAAAACAATACTTGTAAGTATCATGCATTCGAATAACGAAACAGGAACTATACAACCTATAGAGGAAATTGCTGACATATGTAAGAAAAATGGAGTTTTATTCCATACCGATGCATCACAATCTTTAGGTAAGGTACCAATTGATGTTAAGAATCTAAATGTAGATTTTCTTACAGTGGCAGGTCATAAACTATATGGACCTAAAGGCATCGGGGCTCTATATATAAGAACCGGCATAAGTATTGAACCATTGATACATGGAGCTGGACATGAAAAGGGCAGAAGAGCAGGTACTGAAAATATAATTCTAGAGGTAGGACTTGGTAAGGCTTGTGAAATTGCAAGAATAAACCTTGGAAATAATGTCATTAAGGAAAATACTGATTACTTTTACAAACGACTTGTTGAAAACTTCGGGGATATTATTCATTTAAATGGCCATCCTGATAAAAAACTTCCTAATACCTTGAATGTTAGCTTTATAGGTTTTAATGGACATGAAATTTTAGATAAGCTTGATGATGTTCTTGCCTCTACAGGTTCAGCATGTCATTCAGGAATGACTACTATTTCTCCTGTGCTTAGTGCTATGGGAGTATCGGCAGATATTGGACGTGGTGCTGTTAGATTTAGTCTTGGTAGATATACTACTAGAGAAGAAATAGATATTGTAGTTGAAAAGTTGACTAATATAATCAAGTAATATAGAGGAGCAATAATGGATAATAAAGAATTATATAGAATACATGCAGATTTTTGTAAGTTTATGGCCAATGCTAAAAGAATTGAAATAATATTCTTGTTGGGTGAAAAGGAAATGTGTGTTGATGAACTTGCATCAGCTATGAAGGTAAATGTTCCTAATATTTCTCAACATCTTGCAGTGATGAGAGAGTCTTGTGTAGTTAATTCCAGAAGAGAAGGCAATAAAATCTACTATAGCATTGGCAATCCAAAGACTTTACAGGCTTGTATATTGATGAGAGAGGCTATGGTCGAACAGATGACAAAACAGATGAAGATAATAAAAGATATTAAAGAAATGATGGAATAAGATATTAAAGAAAGTATGGTGTAATATATGAAAATAAACTTAAAGTTCAATCCCTTATTATTTCAAGCATCATTGGCAGCAGGTGGAGTTGCATTGATGGCTTTTAATTTTTTACAGTTCTCTATCCCACATGAAAAAGGATTAGTTGTAATTTCAGATATAATGTGGAATAGTTTTTCGCTTTTTGAATTTACCAAGAATATGATTTTAGTTGGTATAATGTTATTATTTGTAATTATCCATTTTGTTTTGACATTCATTTTCCTGGCAAAATTGATTAAATGGATTATTAACGGCAAAGAGATGAATGATTTGATAGGTGACCCATATAAAAATGTTTGGTTGTTTGTTCCAATTTCTTCATTAGCAATGTCAGCCAACGTATTCTGGGGATCGTTAGGATTTTTTATTTCTGATATATCTTCTAAATTACAAAGCTATATGCTGCCTTCAATGGTATTGTTTGGTCTTTTATTGGTATCATTATTGATTTTAGAAATGAAAGCATTGAAAATATGGCTTTCAAAAGAAATTGATAGATCTAAATTTAACTTTGTATGGTTGTTGGATGTTTTTTCTTTTGCCTTGGTGAGTTTGACTGGTTCAGGGATTGCTGCGATGTCTATTAATAGCCGGATAGCGTCTATGGCAGCCTTTTTATCATTAGTCACAATTTCAATTGGTATTATATTATTTGTCATTAAGATAATATATCTGGTATATTTGCAGATAAAAGCTGGGAAGTTACCGGAAGATTCTATAATCCCATCATTTTTTCTGGTTATACCGATAATGTGTCTTTTTGGATTAAGCTTATACAGGATTTTTAGCTTTTGTGGTGTATTTTTAAATATTGAACTTAAGGGGTTATCGTTTATTGTATTGATCTTTTCATATATTGTAACTATAGCCTGGGGTGTTTTTGTAGTGTATTTAATAATCGACTACTTCAAAAACAAGTTTATTAAAAGTGATTTTGCTCCAACGCAATGGGGTATGGTTTGAGCATTTGTTGGCTCTCAAGTGTTGGGAGTTTACGTACAAGGTTTGTATTTTGAATTTTGGCCAATAAATATTTTCAATTATTTGAGTATATTGGCTGGTACAATTGTTTATTTTATTGTCTTTAGTAAATTTTTTAAGACTATAAGTGTAAAACAAAATTAGAAAGGTTGTGAGTTAATTATGAAGTATCTATTTATTATCAACGATGGACCTTATGGCAATGAAAGAGCATATAATGCTCTAAGGTTGGCAATGGCTATTCAAAAGAGAGAAGATGCACAAGTTAGTATTTCACTAGTAGGTGATGGGGTTGTTAATGCAATCAATAATCAAAAGACACCAGATGGCTACTATAATATGGGTAGTATGTTAAAAAGTGTTATTGTAAAAAAAGGCAAGGTAAAAGTTTGAGGATCTTGTATGGATGCTAGGGGTCTTAGCATAGATATGTTGATCAAAGGTGCTGATAGAAGCAGTATGCTTGAATTGGCTGAAATGACCGAGGATACAGATAAATTATTAAGTTTTTAAAATATGGTTTGATATATGAAAAACGGCCACAATGAAAAATAGTACCATATTCATAGGAGGAAAAACCCATAAATATAGTTTTATAAACTGACAACCATATTGGGAACATTTCAATTTGTTGTAAATTAAATTACTCGACTTTTTGTCTTCCCGTACGATGTGAAAACGTACGGGAAATTAACTTTAGTATATAAAAGTATTCTAATTATGTTAGAATATAAAGTATATTTTTACTTAAATTAGTTCTACTATTTATATTTAAAAAGTTAAAGTTTTTTGCATAAAATAGAAGCAAAAGAAATATTGACTTAAAATTTTAAAAAGTTTATTTTTAAATAAATATTTAGATATTTTTCAAACTGACAAGAAATTAATAGAGAGAAGGTATTAAAGAAATGAGAATTTCTATAATTATAATTTGTGCTTTTATTATAGATATAGTAGTAGGCGATCCTAATTGGTTACCACATCCAATTAGTTTTATAGGAAATATGATATCAAAAGTCGAAGTGAAAATAAGAAAACTAATTAAAAATGATTTTTTTGGAGGAGTATTATTAAGTATATTTGTTATTGTTTTTTGTTTTATTGCTCCGTTTACTATATTATATATAGCTAAAAATATTAATATATATTTATATTTTGTTATAGAGTTATATTTTTGCTTCCAAATAATTGCTGCAAAATCATTGAAAGTAGAAAGCATGAAGGTATATAGATATTTAAAGCAAGAAGATATAAAAAATGCAAGAAAATATCTATCTTATATAGTAGGCAGAGATACAGAAAAACTTGATAATAAAGATATAAAAAAAGCAACAGTAGAGACTATTGCAGAAAATACAACTGATGGTGTTATTGCTCCACTCTTATTCATAGCTATTGGAGGTGCACCACTTGGGTTTTTATATAAGGCCGTGAACACATTAGATTCAATGATTGGGTATAAGAACAAAGATTACTTATATTTTGGCAAATTTGCAGCAAGACTGGATGATATACTTAATTTCATCCCGGCAAGAATTGCTGCATTTCTGATGTTGATAGGATCCTTCATTATTCGACTTGACTTTAAAAATGCAATTAATATATATATTCGCGACAGGAAAAATCATAAAAGTCCAAATTCTGCACAAACAGAATCAGTATGTGCCGGTGCATTAAATATTCAGTTAGCAGGAGATTCGTATTATTTTGGTAAACTAGTAAAAAAACTTACTATTGGAGATAGAAATAAAGAAATCGAAACAGAAGATATAAAATTGGCAAATAAACTAATGTATGCAACAGCTATATTAGGCGCCTTGATTTTCAGTGCGATTAGGTGGTTTATATGGATATAAGTAAGCATGGCGGAGATATTTATTCTGTTAGCAGAATCGGTGAAAATCTTTTAGATTTTTCTTCTAATGTTAATCCGATGGGGTTGCCTAAAAGGGCAGTTAAGATTTTAAAAAATTCTATAAGTGGATATTTTGCATATCCTGATATTAATTGCACTTACCTTAAAAAATCAATCAGTGAATTTGAAAGTATTACAGAAAAAAACATACTCTGTGGAAATGGTGCAGCCGATATTATATATCGTATATCTTATGCTCTTAGGCCTAAGAGAGCTTTATTACTGGCCCCTACATTTTCGGAATATGAATTATCTCTTATAAATGTTGATTGTAAAATAGATTATTATTATCTTAGAAGTGAATCGGACTTTATTTTAGATGAAAAAATACTAAAAGAAATTGATAAAATTGATATTCTATTCATTTGTAACCCGAATAACCCAACAGGAAAAATATTAGAAAAGGAATTATTAATAAAAATTGCTAAAAAGTGTTTAGAAATTAATTGCGTATTGGTTATAGACGAGTGCTTTAATTCTTTTTTAGAAAATCCAAATAAATTTTCATTAAAAGATCAACTTTACAATTTTGACAATTTAATAATTTTAAAAGCATTTACTAAATTTTTTGCAATGGCTGGCCTAAGATTGGGATATTGTCTTAGTTCAAATGAGGATACATTAAAAAGAATCACCAAGGCAGGTCAACCTTGGAGTGTTTCTACACCGGCTCAGCTTTGTGGCATAGAAGTATTAAAGGATGAAGAATACTTAAAGAAAACGGTAGCTGAAAATATAAAAGAACGTTTATATTTGTCTGTATCTCTTAGAAATCTTGGACTTATAGTTTATGAGAGTGATGCAAATTTTATATTGTTTAAATGTGAGAATATAAATAATCTTCATGAGTTGCTATTGAATAAAAAAATATTAATTCGTAATTGCGAGAATTTCAGAGGACTTAATAACAACTATTTTAGGATTGCAGTCAAGTCTCATTTGGATAATCTAACACTAATTGAAACACTTAAGGAAATTTTATAAATTATAGGAATATTCCTTAGTTTGATAAATATGATTGTATAAATAATTAGTATATGTTAATATTTTAAAGGAATAAAAGACAGTTCGAAACTTCCTGTCTATAAATAAAACTAGGACCAGTTATTTATAGCTGTAATTTATGGTGCCTAGGCGCCATTTTTTTATTATTTGAATATTTTTGAATTGTTCTTTTCTATTTTAAAGTGAAAGAGGTAGAAAATGAAAACAAGCGTAAAACAACAATCAGGAAAAGAATCTATGACAAAAGTTAAGAAAATTGCTATTTCAGGATTAGTAATAGCAATATATGTAACTGTAGTATTTTTAACACAAAGTTTTTCTTTTGGTCAATATCAAATAAGAATTGCGACAAGTATATATGCAGTCGCAGCAATTCATCCTTTTTTAATTGTACCGTTAGGTATTGCTAATTTTTTAAGTAATACACTTATGGGTGGATTAGGTTTATTAGATATGATTGGTGGCTTAATAGTAGGCTTGTTAACTGCGGCTGGATGTTATTATTTAAGAAAATTAAATATTTTTCTAGTTGCTATACCTATTTTGATTATACCAACAATAATGGTACCAATATGGCTTTCATTCATATTGAATATTCCATACTTGATGCTTGTGTTGAGTGTAGGTATTGGCCAGATTATACCAAGTATCGCAGGTGTTTTACTTTTAAGATATTTGGAAAAAGCATATGTTGAAAAGCAGGAGAATAATTATGAATAAAAAACCAGAAGATCTTAAAGACCTTACTTTATTAGGTAGCCAGAACACAAAGTATGGCTATAATTACAATCCGGGTATACTTGAAACATTTGATAATAAACACCAAAACAATGATTATTTTGTGAAGTTTAATTTTCCTGAATTCACAAGCTTGTGCCCTATTACAGGACAACCAGATTTTGCATCAATTTATATTTCCTATGTACCAAATATAAAGATGGTTGAGAGTAAATCATTGAAACTATATTTATTCAGCTTTAGAAATCATGGTGCTTTTCATGAGGATTGTATGAATATAATAATGAAAGATCTCATAAAAATTATGAAACCCAAATATATTGAAGTTTGGGGTAAATTCACCCCAAGAGGAGGCATCTCAATAGATCCATATTGTAATTATGGAGAAGAAAGAACGAAGTGGTATGAAGTAGCTGAACAACGACTTAATATGCATGATATGTATCCTGAAAAAATAGATAATAGATAAAGTGGATATACGATTCTTTTTATAAATGATTCAGTGGTTTTAGAGATTTAAGGAAAAATTAGAAATTTAGATTATAATTTCGACACCCCATCTGACACCCCATCTGACACCCTCTCTTAAAGAATATAGCTTAATATAGATGAGTATAGCAAAGTCAAGAATGCCCTAACAGTGGGGAGCATATCATCCCGTACGATGCAAAAACATAAGAGGTTTTTTGTTTTTTATATTGGAATTAAGTTAGATAGGAAAAATAAATATAGAGAAGAGAACGCCTAAATTGCTGTCATTTTTATTGATTGTGCTAGTTGAATATGCATTACTGTAAAATAAAAGACCCTTCTAAAAAAATAAAAGGCTGAAGTTTTTTACCTTCAGCCTTTATTTTTAGATTTGTTAATTTAGTAATTAAAATTTATAAATTACTTACTGGACGACGGGCTTCGGTTCTACAGCTTGTTTATAATCTGCAGGTAATTCAATATTAACAATTTCTACAGATACAATCTTAATACCATAAACATTTAATCTTGCTCTAGCACTATCTGTAATAGTTTGACCAAGTTCTACCCGTTTTGATATCAACTCTTCTAGCGTAAATTTAGAAGTAGTCTCCTTAATACTCTGACTCAAGATTGGCTTGATAATAGAATCCCGATGAGTGTTTAAAAACTTCAAATATAAACTCTCAGCCTTTGAAATGTCAATAGTATATTGAGTCTGAATAACCTGATTAACTTTATATATATCACTAGTAGTTGTGCTGTATACAGTCCTTATATTTTGTTGATTGACTTGTATTTTGTTATAATAATCAATGCCTCTTAGTCCATAATGGATTCCAGATGGTTCCACAGACACGATTTTACCAAATCTTTGCACCACAGCAACCTCTGTTGCACTTACTATTCTAAACCCTGAAATCAACCAAACAGCCAAAGCTAAAAGGACAACTAATGAAGAAATCAACTTTACATTTTTATTTTTTTTCACTTTTAATGCCAACATATTATTAGGTTCATTATTTTTTTCCATATTTTACCTCCAAAAATTTCTTTGTAATTAATATACAATATCAAAGGATAAATAGCAAACCTTCTATGCGTTGAAAAAGGTCTAAAAAGACCAGAACCAAAAAGCAACAATTAACTAATTCATAAAGTTAAAGAACTGGAAAAAGAACTTAGGATTAAGGAAAGACTGCTATTGGAAGAAAAGAACAAGGTAGAGATCCTAAAAAAATCCCTGCACATCTTCATGAAAGCCCTAGAATGAAGTGATAAGCCATCCATAGAAATAGAGAAAGGCATTCCTTTATATTTATACTGATCTAAATATATTTTTTCATATTAGAATTTATGGACAAAAATAAGAGAAATGGAGATATTAAGTGGAAATTGTTGTATTTAGAAATTGTAAAGGATATAATTCAATCAAAGAGATATGCTGCATAAATTCCAAAGAGGAGGGTATAAAATGAAAAAAAAATTATTAGGTTTACTAGCAATCATGGTAGTGGGTATGGTATTAGTAGGATGTGGTCAAAATGCTTCTGATACAAATGAAATTACACTAATCACAGACAAAGGTAACATTGATGATAAATCATTTAACCAAGGAGCTTGGGAAGGCGTAGTTAAGTATGCAAAAGACAATAATATTTCGCATAAGTACATCAAGCCTGAAGAAGCTTCAGATGCAGGATATTTAGCTGCTATTGATTTAGCAGTTACAGGTGGAGCAAAAATTATTGTAACACCAGGTTTCCTTTTTGAAGTACCGATATATGAAGCGCAAACAAAATATCCTGATGTTAAATTCATCTTACTTGATGGAGCACCACATACAGCTGATTATGCAAAATTTGAAACAAAATCTAATGTAGCAAGCGTTATGTATGCTGAAGAACAATCAGGTTATCTTGCTGGTTATGCAGCAGTAACAGATGGTATGACTCAACTAGGTTTCATGGGTGGAATGGCAGTTCCTGCTGTTCAAGCTTTTGGTTATGGATATCTTCAAGGTGCTGAAGCAGCTGCTAAAAGCCTTAATCTTGCAGATGGTTCAATTAAGGTGACATATCACTACACTGGAAACTTTGATGAAAGCGATACAAACAAAGCAACTGCAAGAACTATGTACCAGCAAGGCACTCAAGTAATATTTGCTTGCGGTGGTTCTGTAGGAAAGAGCGTCATGTCTGCAGCTTCTGAATCTGATGCATTAGTTATCGGAGTAGACGTTGACCAAAGATATGATAGCGATACAGTTATAACCTCAGCAACAAAAGGACTTTCAGCATCTGTTATCAGTGTGCTAGAAGCAATCTATAATGACAAATGGGCAACATACTCAGCAAAAACAACATTCTTTAATGCCTCCAATGATGGTGTTGGTCTACCAACAATGGTTATTGGAGATGATAAAGCAGATGCTTTTGATAGATTCTCAACTTTTAATAAAGCAGCATATGATAAAGTATTTGCTACTTTAGCTGATGGAAGTGTTAAACCACTACGTAAAATTACAGTAGCTGGTTCAAGTGGAGTTGCTACAGTAGCTGAGCTTACTTCTGCATTAGGATTAATGAAAGTAACAGTTTCTACAAGATAGTAATAAAATTTAGATAACATAACATAACATAATATAATAGACTAAGCCTTATGTAGATATAAGACTATAAATGGAGGAGGCGCGAGTTTCCTCCATTTTTTAAATTTAAATTTAAGATTTTTATAAAAAGTAGGAAGAAGAGGTTAATGTGGAAAATTATATTGTAGAGATGCTAAATATAACAAAAGAATTTCCTGGTATTATTGCTAATGATAATATCACCTTGAACTTAAAAAAAGGGGAAGTACATGCTCTTCTTGGTGAGAATGGTGCTGGTAAAAGCACACTTGTGAGTGTTCTTTTTGGATTATATCAAGCAGAAAAAGGCGAAATTAAAAAAAATGGAAAAGAAGTGAAAATTAATAACCCTAATGATGCCAATGATCTTGGAATAGGAATGGTTCATCAGCATTTCAAACTTGTAGAAATATTTACTGTCCTAGAAAATATCATACTTGGGGTTGAACCTAATACCTTAGGCTTTCTACAAAAAACAGACGCAAGAAAAAAAGTTATGGAACTAAGTGGAAAATATGGATTAAAAATTAATCCAGATGCACTTATTGAAGAAATATCTATTGGTATGCAACAAAGAGCAGAAATTCTAAAAATGCTTTATAGAGAAAATGAAATATTGATTTTTGATGAACCTACTGCAGTTTTAACACCACAAGAAATTAAAGAATTACTAAAAATAATGAGAGATTTGGCTCAAGAAGGAAAATCAGTATTATTTATTACCCATAAATTAAACGAAATAATTGAAGTTGCCGATAGATGTACTGTACTCCGTAAAGGAAAATATATTGGAACTGTAGATATTAAAGACACTACAAAAGAAGAACTTTCTCGAATGATGGTGGGACGTGACATTAGTTTCAACATTGAAAAAAAGTTAACTGAAGTTAAAGAAGTTGTATTATCTGTTAAAAATGTAACAGTACCTTCAAAATTACATAAAAATAATGCAGTGAAAAATATCTCTTTTGATGTAAGAGGTGGTGAAATTGTTTGTCTGGCAGGTATTGATGGTAATGGACAGACAGAATTTATATCTGCGCTAACAGGTCTTGAAAAAGTTAGTTCTGGAACAATTATCTTAGGTGGTAAAGACATTACTAAATCATCAATAAGGAAACGTTCAGTATCTGGAATGAGTCATATTCCTGAGGACAGACATAAACATGGATTAATACTAGATTATTCTTTAGAAGAAAACTTGGTTTTACAACGCTACTGGCAACCTGAATTTCAAAATAAAGGCTTTATAAGATTTCATGCTGTTAGAAACTATGCTGAATGCCTCATAAAAAAATATGACGTAAGAAGTGGCCAAGGACCTATAACAATGGCTAGAAGTATGTCAGGAGGAAATCAACAGAAGGCAATTATTGCAAGGGAAATTGATAAAGATCATGAAGTTTTAGTTGCAGTTCAACCAACAAGAGGTCTTGATGTGGGTGCTGTAGAGTATATTCATAAACAACTTATCAGCAGACGTGATTGTGGAAAAGGTGTCTTATTAGTATCCCTTGAACTAGATGAAGTTATGAATGTTAGTGATCGTATATTAGTTATGTATGAAGGAGAAATTGTAGGAGAGCTTGACCCTAAAAAAACCACAGTTCAAGAACTTGGACTATATATGTCAGGTGCTAAACGAAACACTGTAAAGGAGATTGACAATGCAGAGTAAGAAAAGTTCATCTCGAAATAAGGGTATAACTTTAAAAAATATAACAGAAAGTAAGGGGTTCACTGCATTTACCTCTGTGCTATTGGCAATTTTTTTAGGTCTAATTTTTGGATTTATTGTCATGGCTTTTGCGGGGCCACAAAATGTTTTTAAAGGATTTAGTTATATACTACTTGGTGGTTTTGGGCGTTTTGGTGATGTGCTATATTTTGCAACACCAATCTTAATGACAGGTTTATCAGTGGGGTTGGCCTTTAGAATGGGCCTTTTCAATATTGGTGCATCTGGTCAATATACCATGGGAATGTTTTTTGCACTTTATGTTGGTTTCATGTGGGATTTGCCTCCAGAAATACACTGGATTGCTGCAATCATTGCGGGTATGGTTGGTGGTATGCTTTGGGGATTTATCCCTGGTATTTTCAAGGCATTCCTTAATGTTAATGAAGTAATAACTACGATTATGTTTAATTATATTGGAATGTATTTGGTGGATATGTTAATACAAGGTAACTTAGTATTATATTTATCATCAAATGCTAGAACAAACTACTTGCCAAGAACAGTTCAACTTCCTTCCTTAGGTATAATGGGCTCAAATGTAAATGTTGGTATAATAATGGCAGTTATTATTGGAATTATATTATTTATTGTTTTAGAGAAAACAACTTTCGGCTATGAACTTAAAGCGACAGGCTTTAACAAACATGCAAGCAATTATGCAGGTATGAAAGGTAAGACTAATATAATTCTTACTATGGTCATTGCCGGAGGTTTAGCAGGTTTAGGTGGTGCTTTTGCTATATTAGCCCCTTCAGCAATAGCAGGAAGTAGCATGACTTATGAACCTATAAATATTATTGCAGTCAACGGATTTAATGGTATTGCAGTGGCTCTTTTAGGTAGTGCAAATCCTATTGGTATCATTTTTTCTGCAACTTTTATTTCATTTATTCAACGTGGAGGTACATTAGCCAATTTAGTAGGCTATAAACCGGAAATTATTGATGTGGTTATTGCTGTAATCATTTATTTCTCAGCCTTTGCAATGATTATGAATTCTGGGATTGGAAGATTTATTAAAAAATATATTATCAAAAAACCACACACTAATATATTACTTGAAGATTTAGAGGCTGTAGAAGAGGAAATAGAAGTCCAGAATAAGGAGGCAGAATAATGAGTACAGTTTATTATTTAATTCAGAATATGCTTCCTGTAGCAATTCCTTTATTATTAGTTGCCTTGGGTGGTATGTTTAGTGAAAGAAGCGGTATTGTCAATATTGCTCTTGAAGGTATTATGTTGTTTGGAGCATTCTTTGGTGCACTCTTTGTTTTTTTTATACAAAAATCACAAATTGATCCTCAAGTTATTATACTAATTGGAATGGTAGTTGCAGGTTTCTCTGGTTTGATTTATTCATTACTTCTTTCTTTTGCAGCCGTTACGATGAAAGCAAATCAAACTATTACTGGTGTTTCTTTAAATATGTTAATACCTGCAGCAATTTTATTATTTTCAAAAATGTTTTTTAATAGTGATGGTATTACAACAAATATGAATTTTTATATCAGAAAGGTTCCAGTTTTAGGAGATATTCCTTTTATTGGTGAAATGTTTTTTCAAAAAACTTATTTGACTGTAGTTTTAGGTTTATTTTTTCTTGTTATTTCAGTAATTGTTTTCTATAAAACTAGATTTGGGTTACGTCTACGAGCATGTGGTGAACATCCTCAGGCGGCTGATTCTGTGGGGATTAATGTATATTTCATGAGATATGCAGGAGTTAGTATCTCTGGTATTTTAGGTGGTATTGGAGGATTTTTTTACTCCGTAGGTGTTTTGGATGGTAATGTGAACGGTCATACTGGTGTTGCTGGTTTTGGTTTCTTAGCTTTAGCTGTTATGATTTTTGGCCAATGGAAACCAATAAGAATACTTCTTGCAGCATTGTTTTTTGCATTTCTACGCACTCTTGCTTACTCTGTAGTACTAATTCCTTTCCTCGATAATTTAGGGATTAATCAAACCTACTATAAAATGTTACCTTATATTGCAACGATGGTTGTTCTTGCATTTACTTCTAGAAAATCAAGAGCACCAAAAGCAGAAGGTATACCTTATGATAAGGCTCTGCGATAGTTACAATATAAAAACAAAGTAGGTGAAAAAATGAAGGCTTTAGTCATTAAAGAATATGGTTCTCCCAATAAATTAAGCATTGAGGAAGTACCAAAGCCGATAATAATGAGTAACGAGGTTCTTGTGAAAATAAAAGCTGTATCAATTAATGACTTGGATCTTGGAATCATTGAAGGAAAATCTCTAATAAATCGATTACTGGCAGGTCTATTTAGACCTAAAATACAAATTTTAGGTTCTGATATTGCTGGTGTTATTGAAGAGATTGGTGAAAGTGTAACAAAGTTTAAAATTGGTGATAAAGTATATGGTGATCTAAGCGATAATAAATTTGGCGGCTTTGCAGAGTATGTTGCAACTTCTGAAAAAAACTTGTGCCATATTGCTGAAGGAATGCCTTTTGATATTGCAGCTGCAATTCCACAGGCAGGTCAGCTAGCTTATCAAGCACTCTATGATTTTTCCGAGATTACAGAAGGCCAGAAAATCCTGATTAATGGTGCGGGAGGTGGTGTTGGTACTTTTGCTGTTCAAATGCTACGAAAACATAAAGTTCACTTAACTGGTGTTGATACTGATGTAAAAAGAGAAATGTTACTTAAATTAGGATATGATGAATTTATTGATTATATGAAAACTGATTTTACAGAACAAAATACACAATATGATATTGTCATTGATTGTAAAACAAACAAATCTCCTCGCAAGTACAAAAAGATACTAAAAGAAAATGGAATGTACATAACAATTGGAGGAGACATACCAAAAGTAATTTGGATAATGTTTATGTCTAAGTATTTAGAGAAAAGATATAGAAGAGCTTTTAAATGCGTTATTTTACACACGAATCGAAATTTACCTGAGATCAATAAAATGTTTGAAGAAGGGAATTTAACATCAATTATTGACCCCCGTAGCTTTACCCTGGAAACAGGAAGAGAAGCAATGGAATATTACGCAACTGGAGAGCAGTTGGGTAAAGTATTGATTGTTGTTGATGAGTGATACGTTAAAGGGGATATTAGAATACTGAAACTTTGGAAAACTGACACCCTTAATTAGAACTGCTCCCTGATAGCGTAGATTATTTTATATAATCTACGCTATCTCTTTGGGGTTAAATTGAGTTTTTAATAATTGAATTATCGCCTTAATACCCTCCTCTGAACTATCTGGAAGACCTTGATAATAACACCTATAATCAAAAAGCCAAAGGCCAAGTAAATGAATAACCATTTTATTAATGTGAAATAAGGTGCTAAATAGGCAACAAAAGTAGTCTGGGGATATCTGAACATCACATATGCTACAGTAATATTTTCTGAAAAATCAAAACCGATGCCAAAAAGCGGAAGTAAATTAAAAACGTAGAAAGACTTACCAGCTATAGGCTTTTTAAAAGTTAAGGACAAGGCAGATACTAAGAAAAAACCATAAACAATGGGCCAAACCACATCAAAGGTAAAACGACTATTAATATAATACTGACGACCTGTTTCGCCATATACCTCAGCAATCTGATACAGCTTTTCGACCGTATAGAAAAAAGATGTATCTGGAGACAGACTTGAACCAGTAATCTCCTTTGTATTAGCTGAAACTCCAGGCAGCACCCAGATTATAAAGCCGGTAAAGATCAAAGTTGCAACTATAAAGACAAGTAGCGTCGTTTTTTTAGTAAACCATTTCGAGAGGGTAGTAAGTACTTTCATAGTATAGTCTCCTTACAATATATTTGCATGGTATAAAAATATAATAACATATGCATAACAGTAAGCATACAAAGGTTTTATCAGTTCTCTTGCCACATGCTTTATAAAATGATAGTATGAAATAAATAAGATACAAAAAAATAAGGAGAACAAAAATGGATGAGAAACTAAAAAAACTAAAGAATTTCAACCTGATCATGGGCTTTTTCCACCTAATACAAGGTGTAGCCATGCTATTTCTAGCAACTACTGTGATTCAGAAAATAGCTGAATTTCAACCAACAATTACTCAGTTTTTCCTAGAATTTATTCCTGAAACCCAAACACTAGAAACATCCAGTAGGGAATTATTTCAGCTACCATTTGGAATACTTGTTGCTTCTTTCCTATTGATCTCAGCCTTGGCACACGGGATAATCTATCTAAATACTGAAAAATACCTAAGTGACCTTAGTAAGGGAATAAATAAATTCAGATGGTTCGAATATGCACTATCATCATCAATAATGATAGTCCTTATCAGCACTCTATTTGGAATCTATGATATAGCATCTTTGATCCTAATATTCATAGTCAATGCATCCATGAACCTATTTGGCCTGGTTATGGAACAACTAAATTCTGGAGCAGAAAAAAACAAAGTAAACTGGGGACCATTTGTTTGGGGCTCATTTGCTGGAATAGCTCCTTGGATTGCTATCTTCCTATATATGTTCGGAACAGGAAATTTCGACATGGTACCTTGGTTCGTATGGGCAATAGTAGGAACCTACTTTGTGGCCTTTAATACTTTCCCAATCAATATGATACTACAATACAAAAGAATTGGTAAATGGAAAGACTATATTTATGGTGAAAGAACCTATATAGTATTAAGCCTAGTAGCTAAATCACTTTTAGCTTGGTTAGTACTTTTTGGAGCTATGCAACCATAAATTATGGATTAATAAATGATTTGATAAATGAAGCACCTTTGCATAAGGCAAAGGTGCTTTTTTCTTTTTCGTTACCAGTAGGGCATCTCAGAGTTTGACCTTGAATGGCAAAAGCAAAGCACTTTTTATTTCCTTTGCAATATTTATTCTAGTAGTTATAATAAGTATCTTGCCGGTTTTTTTCAATATATTCGGGGAAAGTTATTTGTTTATAATTGGATTAATGGATATTTTAATACTCTACTATGCTATTAAATTGCTAAAAAGCAAAACCTCAGTATTAGGCAGAAAACAAATACGTTCAATTTATCTTGTAGGATCAATAGCTTTGTTAGGTATTTTCATAAGTATACTCATAGAAAGACTAATACAATAAGTCTATGAGAAGTAGATGTCCAATCTATTTTCCTTTTCTTGGAAGCATAGACAACTTTTTCAAGTCTCCCCTTCGGCACCAATTAGACATCTCAGAAGTTTTCTGAGGTGTCTATTTTTTGTACTTCTATCCACCTAGGCATTTACAATAAGGCTCGAGATTTAAGGAAAAATTAAGGTAAACAGCAGATGGATTTTAGAGTAGGTAGGTACAATTAGGTTATTAACATTATAGATAAAAGGAGAGATTATGAAAAGTTTAATTATGTACATATCTGAACATAATGGCAACACAAAAAAAATAGCAGAAAACATGGCTTTATGGTTGAATGCAGATATATTACCCATCAAGGACTTACCAACAATTGAATTAGAAAAATATGACACTATCTGTCTTGGCTCAGGAATTTATCATGGAAAACATCACGTGGAAATATTCGATTTTGTTGACAGGACAAATTTCAAGGATAAGAAAGTCATTATTTTTTCAACAAGTGGAACAGGCAATAAAAAAAACAACATCTTATTAAATGATAAGCTACTTTTAAAAAATGCCAAGATAATAGGTGAGTTTACTTGTAAAGGATTTGATACCTATGGGCTATTTAAGTGGATAGGGGGTATTTCAAAAGGAAGACCCAATTCTATGGACCTTGATAGATTATATAGTTTTTGCGAACAAGTAGCAAAAAAAAATGAAAAATAATGAATTTTTATTTAAATTCTCCTTTAGCTTTATCTCTTTCTTCATCAATGCCAGTTATTAGTTAGAATGATCTTGGATTATCATTAATAATAGGGTCATTTACAATTGTGTTTATTTATTTAATATCAAATAAATATTTTTCTCGATGTGAACTAAAATAAGTAATATAATATATGATGAAGGGGCTAGAATTATGTCTAAGAAAGTTATAGTAGTTTATTGCTCAAAAACGGGTTTTACTAAAAAATATGCTGAATGGATTGCAGAAGAAATAGATTCAGATTTAATAGAGGCCAGCAAAGTTAGAATCAATGATTTAATAAAATATGAAACAATAGTTTATGGTGGAGCATTATATGCAAAAGGTATAAATGGACTTAAATTATTTTTAAAGAAAATAGAAGAAATGAAAGACAAGAAGCTTATTGTCTTTTTCCTAGGTGCTACTCCACTGCATGAGGGTATTAAGGAAGAAGTAATAAACAGTAATTTCAGTAAGGAGCAACAAGAAAGTATAAAATTCTTCATGCTAAGAGGTGGCTTTAATTTTAATTGTCTCAATATCATGGATAAATTTGCTATGTTTTTATTGAAATTAAAATTAGAAACAAAAAAGAACCTTACTCCTGATGAAAAAGGTATGTTAAGCTCATACTCTCGACCAATTGACTTCACAGATAAAAAATATATTATCCCCATAGTTAATGAAATCAGAAATGGGATAATCAAAGACAACTATAATAAAGAGGTGATTTTTTATGATTGATAAAAATGTAATCATCATAGGTGGAGGTTTGGCAGGATTGACTACGGCGGCCTACCTAGCTAAAGCAGGGATTCCTGTTCAAGTCTTTGAGCAACATGTTGTGCCAGGTGGGTATGTTTCTTCCTTTAAACGCAAGGGGTATACATTCCCTGCGGGTCCAACATGTTTTGGATCAAATGGTGTTATATTTCCTATTTTAGATGAACTCGGTCTATATAACAAAGAAAGCTATATTCGTGCAGGACATCAAATCAGTTGGGAAAACCACGATATTCCATTAGAAACCCCACGCCAGTCTTATCAAGATATTGCAAACTGTTTTCCCAACGAAAATAGATCTTTAAAGAGATATTTCAACTGGGTGGGAGTTGGTGGTTCTGCCTTTAATGACTTACTGAAAAGTGGCATGATGTTTGGGCATAATGTATTTAGGGCAATTTTACGGGTGGTGTATCATCATCCCTTATTTCCTTGGGCTTCTTGGAAAGCAAATAAAAATACAAACCGAAGTTTGCATGCTCAATATTTTAAGAACCCATATTTGAAGCAGTTGTTAAACCAACTTGGGTATCCAGTAATGGCGGGTAAGAACACACTTGGAATGTGGGCATCTTACTATTATGATTCATGGGTACCTATTGGGGGGATGCAAAGTATTTCTGATGAGTTAGTCCGTTATATAAATGAGAAGGGTGGCCAGGTTCATTTTGGTAATCGTATTAAAAAAATCAAGGTAGACCACGGTCAGGTAACTGGAGTAGAGGTCCAAGATGCTGAGTTTATCGCAGCTAATTGGGTCGTATCTGCGTCGGATCTTAACCAAACTTGTTTCGAGTTGATTGAAAGGAAACATATTCCCTCATCAACAATAAGAAAACTGAATAAAACCCGTCCTTCGGAATCAATATTTTCAGTTTTCCTAGGTTTGAAGGATAGTCCAGAACTTACTGTTGCTTTAAAACGGTTTCAGGGTAGTCATGTGGTTTTCACCTGTGCAGATGAAAAATATATTCAACTTGTCTTGTTAAGCAAGGATGATAAAACAGCTGCCCCAGATGGAAAACATGCCTTGTTTATAGGGTTGCTCAGTCCATATGAGGACTGGGAGACTACAAAAGGCATGCCACAAGCATATGCAATACAGAAAGCAGCATATATAGAGGATTTGATAAAACGTGGGGAAGAATTTATTCCAGGTCTACGAGTTCATATAGAAGTGCAAGAGGCTGCTTCACCTTTGACTTACGAACGTTATACTTCCAACTGGCGTGGTAGTACGGCAGGGTGGAATTGGGACCCGAATTATGCACCACACTTTGATTTTGCTAAGGATATACCTATCAAGAATTTTTATTCTGTTGGCCACTATGTTCATAATCCAGGTGGGGTTCCAACAGCTATGATCACAGCTTGGTATATTTCGAAAGAAATAATAAAATTAAAAAAATGATGATATATTGAAAATATCATTAATATGATTAAAGCAAGTGAATGGGGAGCAGTAGCCTATTTGGCTATAAGTCCTTATGGCAGAAACGGCATTGAAGTTTCCTCAAATAATACAAAACACATAATAAACGAAAATGAATCAACATCAGTTACTTCAGGTGGGAATGGAACTGATGGGCTAGCTAGTGCGGAATTTGATGCTCTTACAAAAAATGCTAATCAAAGTACAACTGGTAACGTTTATGGTGTTTATGATATGTCTGGTGGATTATGGGAAAGATCATCAGCCTATATAAATAATGGAAATGCTAACTTAAGCAAAAATGGTAAGGCTCTCTTAGATGATGGAAGTCCTGATAAAAGCAATAAATACAAAACTGTATATATGTATGATAAAAAAGAGGATACAAATGAAGCTAAATATAATTTAAATAAAAAAGTAATTGGAGATGCAATATTTGAAACTTCTAACGGACTAGGAGAAAAGGCCTGGTTTGGTGATTATTCAAGTTTTATGTTTAATGAGGCTCCGTTCCTTCATAGAGGCGGTTCTACAAATAATAAATCAGGAGTAGGAATATTCGCCTTTAGTAATACCCCTGGACAAGCAGCTTACGTATTAGGATTTAGATGTACTTTGATTACTGAATAAAAACTTACAGCAAAAGTAAGGCATCTCAGTTTTTGAGATGCCTTTTTTATATAATGATTGTAAATATAAAATAAAGATTATATAATCAAATTAAGTAATACTTAAATTAATTAATATAAATATAAAATAAAAAATAATTATTCCCAGACCAATAATGATAAGAGCAAAACTATTGAAAAATAGCGACGCAAAACTAGAGGGCCTTTAATATGGCAGCCAGTTGCCAAAGGTGGTTTTTTTATTTAAAAGTTTACTGATTTTAAAAGGAGTGAAATTAATACTAAAAAAAAGAATTTATTTACTAGCAATTTTAATTATTGTTTTACCACTAATTTTTACTATATGTATAATTTCAATAAAGAGATTCAATTACATGCGAACTTACATTTCAATTATGTAATAATAAGTTCCATGATAGCACTATTGGAAGGAATAGCCGCATATTTTGAATATAAGAAAAAAAGAAAAAATATTCTATTGATGAACTTATTTCTAAAAGTGATGAGGCGATGTATAACGTGAAAAATTTAGGTAGAAACAACTATATATTTTCAATATAGATAACAATAATCATAATGAAATTTCGAATATAGCAGATAATGGAATGATATAGAGGAGATTGTATAATGAAATTCAACTTAAATGAATTTTTAATAGGTGTTGCAAACATACTAGATATTATTGAACTTGATATATTTGATCTTTCTACTAATCATTCAAAGAGGATTTCATATATATCGGAAAAGATAGCCGTTGAAATGGGCTTATCTAAAGAAGCAAGATTTGATTTGGCTTCATTATCATTAATGCATGATAATGGTGCCAGTATGAAAATATTGCATGAAAATTTAAAAGGGGATTTAAAAGAAAAAATTGATATGATGGAAAGCAGAAAAGAACACTGTTTAATTGGCGAGAATAATATAAAAGAATTTCCATTTATAACAAAACCTAAAAACATAATAAAATATCATCATGAAAGATATGATGGTTCTGGATTCTTTGGTCTGTTGAAGGATGAGATTCCTCTTCTTGCGCAGATTATATCCTTCGCAGATTTATTAGATCTGACCTTTGACTTAAAAAACATAAATAATAAAGATAATATCATAGAATTTGTGCAGGATAATAAAGGAAAATATTTTTCAGCTTTAATAGTTGATGTGTTTTCTAAGATATCTGAAAACAATCAATTCTGGGAGGGCCTAACTGATGAAAACATAGAATATAGTCTCAGAGAAACAATTCCGCTTTTTGAATGTGAGTTAAACTATAATGAAATTAGAACCATAACAACTACCTTCGCAAAAATAATTGATTCAAAATCAAGGTTTACTCAGATACATTCTGAAGGTCTTTCGGAAAAACTTGAAAAGATGGCAAAATTTTATAAAATAGATGAAACTATGACTTTGAAGCTCTTAATTGCAGCAGACCTGCATGATATTGGTAAACTAGCAATTAGCAACAATATATTAGAAAAGCCTGATAAATTGTCAAAGTTAGAATTCGATAAAATTAAGGAGCATCCAAATATAGCCAAGCAATGTCTTCAAAATATAAGTGGCTTCGAAGAAATTGTAAAATTAATTTCTAACCATCATGAAAAGTTGAATGGTTCAGGGTATCCTGAAGGTTTAATGGCCGATGAACTCGACTTCAACTCGAGGCTTATTACATGTATGGATATTTATCAAGCATTAAGTGAGGATAGGCCGTATAGAAAAGCAATGTCTCAATTTGAAGCTAGTCAAGTGCTTAAAAGCATGGCATTAGCTGGTGAATTGGATGTTGATATAGTAAGGGATGTGATTTATGTTTACTCTAATTTATTTGAAAATAATGCTATAAATGAAGTATAGTATACTTAAGGCACAAGTAAGCTTACCATATAGCTGGAAACCGTTAGTAGTCGAATTAGATTGGTATTTGTATATTTCCAAAAGAAGTTGAATAGTATTCAAGAGATTTTCATTTTCATAGGGTTGAGGAGATATCTGTTAAAATATCTCAGCTAATTAATTTAGATGAAGAATATGTTACTAGAAAGTAATAACAAGATTTTCTATCAGAAATTTAGGAAAAGGAGTGTGAAACATGTCCAAACATTTTAAAATAATAGCGTTGCAGTTAATGTTCACACTTTTTATCTTTTTATCATCGATATACTTTTTTGTAAAATATGACACTGAACAACTACAAAAAAAAGTCAACAATGTAGGGGAAACTTTGGCATACAATATTCAGGAAGATGTAAATATCAAGGAAGGTATATTAGCCTCCTTCGCTTACAATTATGAAATTGACCCCAATTTAGATGAATCCAAATTCAGAACTTTAGCTGAGCACTATCTAAAAGTAAATTCTGACATTATCTATATACAACGCAAAGATAAAGAAACTACTACAATTATGGTATACCCTGATACCTTTAACTATACTCTAGGTGCAACATTAATAGGCAGACCAGAAGTTGAAGAAGCTGTTCTTAAAGCGATTAAAGAAAAAAGAATTACTGCAAATTCACCATTTGTACTCAAAGACACAAATGGTCTCTTAGGTCTTGTTATCAGATACCCGCTCTATTATGAAGAAGAATTCAATGGTTTCTTTGTAGTGGTAATGAGTATAGACAAATTTTTAAATGATATCATAGATACTGAAACAACAAAAGACTACAATATTAGCTTCCATGATGATAAAGGGGCCCTATTTTGGGGTGAAGAAGAACAACAAGAGGGATACGTCTATATTAAGGATATCTCGATCCTAGATAACATATGGTCAATCCATGTCTCAATGAATAAAAACATATCAACCTCGACTATAGACTTTGTTCTGGGAGCCTCTATTTTATTCCTTTTGGTTTTTGGCTTATTAGTGATGATGCAAATAAGACTGTTTAAAAAGGATCAAAACATACAAAAGCTCACCAGTTTAAAAAAAGAACTTGAAAAGGTTAAAAATAGTTATTCTCTTGCACTAGATAGTGCAAATGATGCATTATGGGAATGGAATATTACTACTAATGATATTTTCACCTCCGATAAATGGGCTGAAATTAATGGAAACAAAAAAAGTGGTCATGGCATTGATGTTATTTTAAATAAAGAAGCAATTCATCCAGAAGATTATGATCAGGCATTGCTGGCGATTGAAGAATGCTTGAGTGGTGAAAAACTTACATTTGACAGTGTTTATCGTATCATGGGCTCAACTGGAAATTACAGCTGGGTTCAAAACAGGGGGAAAGTCTATAAAGATAGTGAAGGAAACGCTACTTTAATGGCAGGTTCTATAACCAATATAGATGAACGCAAACAAAAAGAAACCAAAATGGAATATATGGCATACTATGATTCCTTAACTGAATTAGCTAATAAAGAACTTTTTATGAAATTACTTAAAACTGAACTTGAGCAACCGGATTATGAATATAATAAGTGCTCAATTTTGATGCTTGATCTTGATAATTTTAAGCGATATAACGACACTCTTGGGGTTGAATTTTGTGATCAATTGCTTAAGGAAATTGGTGAGAATATTTCAGCTATTGTTGGAAAGGAGCATTTGACTGCTCGATTTGGTGGTGACGAGTTTTTAATTCTTTTAAGGGATACTAACATTAAAAATGAGGTTGAAGAGATTTGTAGAAAAATTATCGATGTCTTTAAAATGCCATTTAAACTTAATAATAAATCTGTATATATTACAGTAAGTATAGGTGTTGTGTGTAGTCTAGAAAAGAATAATTCTGTAAGTGAATATATGAGAACTGTAGACTTGGCGCTAAATAAAGCGAAAGAAAGTGGAAAAAATCAGTATTGTTTCTTTGATGATAAGATGCACGCAGAGTTATTACGAAATTCTAAAATTGAGACATGTATTCGTGAAGCGATTATAAATGATAAGCTGGTGATTCATTATCAGTTGCAACAAAGTTTAGTAGATGAAAAAATAACTGGTATTGAGGCATTGGCAAGATTGAGTGATGATGTATTAGGAGTAATATCACCACTAGAGTTTATACAAGTTGCTGAAAATACAGGACTGATAGTACGATTAGGTAATTGGATATTAGAAAATGCATGTATACAAGGAAAATTGTGGTTAGATGCAGGCTATCAATTTGGAAAACTTTCTGTGAATATCTCTTCACATCAACTTAATGGTGCTGAGTTTTATGAAGGTGTGAAAGGTATTTTAGCAAAGACACAATTTCCAGCAGAGTATCTCGAACTTGAAATTACAGAAAGTGTTTTATTTAATACTTCCTATGATAGTTTGAAAGGGCTGAGGGATTTAAAATCTCTTGGACTTAAGTTAGCACTTGATGATTTTGGTACTGGGTATTCTTCACTAAATTATTTGACTGTTATGCCAATTGATACCTTGAAAATTGATAAAACTTTTGTCGACAAAGCTTATGAAAATATTCGAGAGACTCAGGTGATCAAGAGTATTATTGAACTTGCACATAATTTAAATCTTCAGGTAGTGGCTGAAGGGGTAGAAACACTGATGCAAAAAGAAATGCTGAAGAAGATGGGTTGTAACAGCATCCAAGGTTATTATTTTGCAAGACCAATGTCTGCTGCTGATGTGACAAAATTACTTGAGTAAACTATTTAGCAATTCATCATTAAATAGAATGTTAGGAGAGAAATGATTATTAATCAGGAAAAAATAAAAGAAAATAAAACACTCATATATGCTACAGTATCATTAATTCTGTATATGATTATTTATTATACTGTGCTAAATGTTTTAGATAATCAAGAATTCGTGATATTTATTAATATCATCGGAATCCTTGGGTTAGTAATAAGTCTGCTAATTATCATATATGCCATCTCCAGACACACATTAAAAAGCTTAAAAAGCATGTGGGAACTGTTCGCAGTTGGCATATTTTTTAATATTCTAGGAGATATTGTCTGGACTATGAGTGAAGTAATGAATAATTTGGAATCATTTCTACTGATTGCAGATATTTTATATTCTATTCAGACAATATTATTTGTTGTTGCAATATATAAATTTGCCCTCCGAAAGGGTAATCCAAGAAGATTAATTAAGAGCATAGACATAATAATTGGATTATTGATTATGATTATATTAGAATTGAAGTTTATAATTATTCCTATCTTTACAATAAATAGTAATAGCGGAATATTATCATATTTATCTCTAATTTATCCAGTAGCAGATTTAATGATGCTTATTATCTTAACTATGCTGGTTATGAGTACTTTAGAAAAAAAGGTGTTAAATATATTCAGACTGATGTTTATACCAATTATAATAAACATAGTTGCCAATCAAGTGTATTTTATCGAAACATTAAACAACAACTATAGCTCAGGTAGCTGGCTTGATCCTTTATGGCCGATGGCGACCTGGCTTCTTGCAATAATCGCGATAATATCAGCAGAAGTAAAAATTACAGTTTCTGAAAATCAAAAAGATTTTGTAGACATTACAGGTGTCAGACAATCAATAAGGAATGTCATTGTAATATTTGTTTACGTAGCTTTTATCTTATTTGGAGCCTATGTTTTTAGTAGGTATTTGATTATTGATGTATTATCAGTCGGGTTTTTAATTATAATAACTATATTGATTATTAGAGATATGTATTTTTCTATCAGAATGGGCAAGTTGTTTGAAAAAATTAAAGTAGTAAACAAGGATCTGGAAATCTTGAATGTAAAACTAGATGTTGAATCAAAAACAGACTATTTGACAGGTCTTAACAATAGAAGACAAATAATGAAAATATTCTCTCATCTAAAAAATCACACAATAATGGAAGGTTCATTCTTATCGGTTATTATGATTGATATTGATAACTTTAAAAATATCAATGATCGATATGGTCATGAAGCTGGAGATAAGGTCTTAAAAAGAATATCTGAATTACTATTGGATAATACTAGAGATAATGATTACGTTGGCCGCTTTGGTGGTGAGGAATTCATAATTCTTATGCCACATTGTGATGAAGAAAAGGCTTTTAATATTGCAGAGAGAATTAGGATGATAATTGAAAAAGAACTTATCGTAATTGATACTTCAGGACTAACTGTTAATGTAACCATTAGTGTGGGTATATCATGCCTGGATTCAAAGAATTATGATAATAGTGATACAATAAACGAGGCAGATAAAGCCTTATATTTAGCTAAAGATAAAGGTCGTAACTTGGTAATAAAATATATGGATACAAATTAACTATTAACTCATCGATATTTTAAAGTTTAACACCCTTTTTGATGCCCCATCTTAAAGAGTATAAAGAATATGGATGAGTATAGAATTATTTTAGAATGCCCTAACAGAGGATAATACCTGCTGTTAGGGCATCTCATTGAGCTATGATATACTTATATTGTGTTCTAATATTATTACACAAGTTCCAATAAAGCATTATAGGTATTAAGAATAAGAGGTGAATGGAAATTACATTTTTATATGATCTAGATAAGTCCATATTGTTCTTTATTCAAACAAATTTACATTCTCCCTTATTGGATAAAATTATGATACTTGCTACACATGCAGGGGATAAGGGTTTGGTTTGGTTGTTGTTAGTTTGTGTGTTGTTGTTTAATAGTAAGTATAGGTATGTTGGTGTTATGGCATTGGTCGCTTTGGCTTTGAATGCTCTTATTGGTGAAGAGATATTGAAAAATATTGTACAAAGACCTAGGCCTTATGATGATTTTCCTTTAGTTGATTTGTTAGTAGGTAAGTATAGGACTTTTTCTTTTCCATCTGGGCATACTGCATCTTCTTTTGCTGCAGCTTATGTACTAAGCAGGTACTTGAAGAGGTTTTCTTTGGTTATTTGGAGTATGGCTGTGATGATTTCTTTTTCTAGGTTGTATCTTTTTATGCATTATCCTAGTGATGTGCTTGGTGGTGTTGTGCTTGGTTTGTTTTGTGGTGTTTTGGTTTCGTATCTTTTTGAACATAAGATTAAAGATAGACAAAAGAAATTAAATATATAAACTTTGTATAGTTAGGCACCTCAGAGGATTCTGAGGTGTTTTTTTGTGCAATGAATCTAAATGTCACTTAAAAAATGAACTGATCCTTCATACAGAATTAGTTCATTTTTGCTTTATTTCTAATAATATTAAAAGCTCACAGGAGTATTCGTTACTAAAACAACTGCTCTTTCATTCTCAGTATTCTCCCAAGTATGTTCTAAAAGTGATATGTAATAAATTATATCACCCTCATTTAATTTAAAAACTTGATTATCTAACCACACATTAATGCTTCCTGAAATAACAAAAGTAAACTCTTCGCCTTCATGTTTTGCTTTAATTTTTATTTTAGATTTTGGAGGAAATTCTATAATTGTTGTTTCTAAAGCACTACCTTCACGTAATGATAAAATTGATTCTGTTATACCATCAGTTCCTTTGTAATTTCTCCGTTGTTCCTTACGAATTATTTTAATATCACTTGTTTCATGTTGCATGAATAAATCTGCAACTTGAATATCAAGAGTATTTGCCAAAGTTTGCAAAGTTGATATTGAAGCATTAACCTTATTATTTTCTATTTGACTTAAGAATGAAATAGATATATCTGCTGCTTCAGCAACATCTTTTAATCGCATATGTTTTGCGACTCTAACTCTTCTTAATCTACTACCTATGTCCATTTAAAAACCTCCTATAATTCATTTTAATATTATAACATATAAATTTTTAAATTAATATATTAACTATTTATAAAACGCTTAAATAAAAAATATTTCTTATCACTAACCAATTTTATAGTTTGCAGAGCGATTATTAAATAATAATTTATTTGTTTATGTATTATGTTGACAATAAAATAAAGATGAGCTATTATGTATTTATAAAACGTTTTAATAATAATAAAACGTTTTATAAATACATAATATAGTGGTATGAAAAAATATAAATAATTTTAAAGGAAAGAGGTGAATGAATTATAAATTAGCAAAAGAGTATGGTTTAGAAAATAAATTAAAAAGGAGTAAAAACATGAAAAAAATTATATTTAGTTTAATGTTAGTAGTATTAATTTTAGGAGTATTAGTTGGTTGTGGAAATAAAGGGACTTCTAATGATTCGAATGGAAAAATGAGAGTAGCATTATTGTTACCTGGTAGTATAAATGATGGTTCATGGAATACTGCTGCATATAATGGATTAAAAGAAATGGAAGCAAAGGGTGACTTTGAAATTGCATTTACTGAAAAAGTAGCAGTAAATGATATTGAAGAAGCTTTTATGAACTATGCAAGAACTGGTTATGACTTAGTCATCGGTCATGGATTTGAATTTGGAGAGCCTGCACTACGTGTAGCAAAAGATTTTCCAGAAGTTAATTTTTATGTAAGTGGTAAAGCGCCAGAGAATGCAGAAATCGGAAAGAATGTTGGCTTTATCGATCAAAAAGAATTTGAAGGTGCATATTTAGCCGGTGTTTTAGCAGGATTAATGACAGAATCAAATAAAGTAGGATATGTTGGCGGAATGAAAATTCCAATTCAAATAGCTAACTATAATGCTTTTGAAGCTGGTGCGAAATCAGTGAACCCAGATGTTAAAATTCTTGGAGTTTTAACTGGAACTTTTGAAGATCCAGGTAAAGGTAAAGAGGCAGCACTAGCTCAAATAGATAATGGAGCAGATATTATAGCACAGGCAGCAGATTCAACCGGTGTAGGTGCAATAGAAGCAGCTAAAGCAAATAATATCAAGCTTATTGGATATGGTACAGACCAAAGTGATTTAGCCCCTACATTATTTTTAACATGCTTTTTCTCAGATATACCAAAAGCTATCGGAATGCAAGGGGATAAAATAAAAGAAGGATCATTTGGTGGAGATGTTTGGAAAGCAGGTATAAAAGAAGGTATTGTAGACATTACGAAATTTGGTGATAGTGTTCCTGCCGATATAGCTGCTAAAGTTAATGCTATTAAACAAGATATTATTGATGGAAAAATAAAAGTTCCAGAAATATATCAATAATTATTATATTAATTATTGAAACATCCTAACAATTACTTATCATTTGTTAGAGATAAAATTAACCTTCAATCCAAAAGGGTGGAACAAAATATTGCTCCACCCCTAAGGATTACTTAATTTCTATGGAAAGGTTATTGGTGAGAAAATGTCTCATAATTATAGTCTTAGTATGAAAAACATAACAAAAAAGTTTGGTGACTTCACTGCAAATGAAAATGTAAACCTTGATGTCGAAAAGGGTGAAATTCATGGAATCCTTGGAGAGAATGGTGCTGGAAAAAGCACTTTAATGAACGTCTTATATGGCTTATATAAACAAACTGAAGGTGATGTTTATATAAATGAAGAAAAAGTACAAATTGATGGTCCTTTAGATGCGATAGCAAAAGGTATTGGGATGATACATCAACACTTTATGCTAATATCAGCATTCTCTGTTTCTGAAAATATTGCATTAGGTCTTAAATCCCAAAAAGAACCATTTATAGATATGGTTGAGATTAAAAGAAGAATAAAAGAAGTAGCAGAAGAAAATAATTTAACCGTAGATCCTGATGCAATGATATCAGACTTATCAGTAGGGCAACAACAACAGGTTGAAATATTAAAAGCACTCTATCGAGGTGGCGAAATATTAATACTTGATGAACCAACTGGAGTACTGACTCCACAAGAATCTGAAAAATTATTTGCAACACTAAAAATGATAGCGAAAAAAGGACATTCTATAATATTCATTTCTCATAAACTTGATGAAGTTTTGGAAATCTGCGATAAGGTAACTATTTTAAGACGCGGGAAAAATGTTGGTGTTGTAAGTACTGAGAATATTTCCAAAAAAGAATTAGCAGGCTTAATGGTTGGTAGAGAAGTGACCTTAAGTATAGAAAAAGAAGACATTAAACCAGGGAAATTAGTATTAGATGTCAGTAATCTTACTGTTAAAGGTAGTACAGTTGCCTCAAGCCTGAAGAGTATTAGTTTTAGTGCTAGAGAAGGAGAAATTATTGGGATAGCTGGAGTAGATGGCAATGGACAAAGAGAGTTAGTAGAAGCTATTGCTGGTTTAAATAAAGTGATAAGTGGAACTATTAAGGTAAATGGTGAAGATATTACAAATAAATCAGCAAAAGAAATATTAAAAAGAAAAATTGCATTGATACCAGAATCACGAAAAGTAGTTGGCTCTGTTTGTCAATTTAATCTAGTAGATAATATGATACTTAGACAGCTATATGATAAGAAGTTTAACTGTTGGGGTGTTATAAAATATAAAGAAGCTAATATAT
Organism: Fusobacteriota bacterium; assembly: GCA_009773805.1. Classification (GTDB taxonomy): domain Bacteria; phylum Bacillota; class TC1; order TC1; family TC1; genus WTXA01. The sequence goes on along the minus strand of WTXA01000002.1, from coordinate 203,478 downwards.
ATACTGATGAAATAATAGAAGAATATGATATTAGGACAGCTGGAAAAAGTATTTGTGCTGCACAACTATCTGGTGGTAATTTACAAAAGTTAATATTAGGTAGAGAAATCCATCTAGATCCAAATTTGTTATTAGCAATGCATCCTACTAGAGGACTAGATGTTGGAGCTATAGAGTTTGTTCATGAAAAATTGCTGGAACAAAGAAAAGCAGGAAAAACTATAGTATATGTATCTACGGAGCTTGAAGAAGTTATGGGTTTATCAGATAGAATTATTGTTTTGTATAATGGCAAAATAACTGGAATCGTTGATCAGCTAGAGGCTTCTAGAGAGTTGCTGGGTAGAATGATGGCAGGAGAATATATAGATGACATTAAGGAGGCAAGCTTATGATTAATATAAAAAAATTAATGCTTAAATTTAAATCTGAAGCATTAATAAATAATTTATTTAACATAACTATCGCTATAGTTGTTGCATTAATTATAAGTGGTATATTTATACTTTTCATGGGAGTAAATCCTTTTTATGCTTTTGAAATGTTATTTTATGGAGTTTTTGGTAGCGTATTTGGTATTGGAGAAATGCTTGCTAAAGCAACACCTCTATTATTAGTTGGGTTAGGAGTATCTATTGCCTTTAAAGGAGGTATGACAAACTTAGGTGGTGACGGGCAGTTTTTAGTAGGTGCAATTTTAGCAACTATTGCAGGAACAAACATAGTCGGGCTTCCTACGCCAATCCATATGATACTAATAGTTATAGTTGCAGCTTTAGGCGGAGCAATATGGGGAGGTATAGCAGGGTTTTTAAAAGCAAAATATAATACTAATGAAGTAATAATGACAATCATGATGAACTATATAGCTCTATATATTTTTAGTTACTTAATAGAAAGTCCTCTAAGAGACCCTTCAGGAGTATTGCCTCAATCAAAATCCATTCCTATACCTTTGCAAATACCAAAATTATTAACTGGAACAAGAGCTCATATAGGTATTATATTCGCACTTATTTTGGTTATTATTGTGTATCTATTAGTAAATAAAACTATGTTTGGATATAAAGTAAAGGTTATCGGAATTTCGCCTAAAGCGGCAGTATATGCTGGTATAAATACCTTTAGACAGACAATTTTAATTATGGCAGTTAGTGGCGCTTTTGCTGGTATAGCAGGAATGGTTCAAGTATATGCAATTCATTTTAGATTACTAGATGGTATTGCAGGTGGTTTTGGATTCTCGGCTATTGTTGTCGCTCTATTAGGGAGATTAAATGCTTATGGCATATTAATTGCTAGTCTTTTTGTAGGGGCCTTATTAGCTGGCGCAAATTCTATGCAAGTTTCATCTGGAGTACCTGCTTCAATAGTTGGTATAACCCAAGCTGTCGTAATTCTACTAATATTGATCAATCAAAATTCAAAATCTAAATTCTTAAATAAACTGTTTAGTAAAAAAGAAAGAGAGGTTGTGCAAGATGAATAATATATTTAGTCAATTAGACCTAGCTTTCTGGATTACTTTTATTGCTGCAAGTGTAAGAACAGCAGTACCCATACTATTAGCTGCTTTAGGTGAAATATTTGCTGAACGTTCTGGAGTGGTAAACATTAATTTAGAAGGGCAAATGTTATTTGGCGCATTTGTAGGATTTATAGTCACCTACATTACTGGCAATTTACTAATCGGAACTATTGTAGGAGCAACAGCTGGTATGTTACTTGCACTATTGTTTGGATGGGTTTGCATTTCGAAACTAGCAAATCAAATAGTAGCAGGAATAACATTAAATATTTTGGCTTTGGGTATTACGAGTTACTTTTTTAGAATAATATTTGGTGTAACTACAAAATTACCTCATGTTGCAACTTATCAAAATATAAAAATACCACTATTAAACCAAATCCCGATTTTGGGAGAAATATTATTTAACAATAATATTATTGTATATCTTACGATATTTATTATTGTAATTTCCAACATAATTATTTTTAGAACAACGTTTGGATTGAAACTTAGATCAGTAGGAGAATATCCAAGAGCAGCAGAAACTATGGGAGTTAATGTTAAGAAAATGAGATATATTGCTGTTGGTATTTGTGGGCTATTAGCTGGATTAGGTGGTGCTTTCATTTCTGTTGGTATACTAGGTGGTTTTATGGAAAATATAACACAAGGAAGAGGATTTATTGCATTAGCAATTGTTATTTTCGGTAAGTGGAATCCTTATAAGGCACTGGGGGCAGCATTAATATTTGGGGGTGCAGAAGCATTACAAGTAAGGATGCAAGTAATTGGTATACAAATCCCATATCAATTTATGTTGATAATACCTTATTTATTAACAGCTATTGTATTGATAATTACTGGTAGGAAGGCAATAGCTCCTGCAGCTTCAGGTATACCTTATGAAAGAGAAAAATTATAAAACAATTTAATAATTTAATATAAGTAAAAGGGGGTCGACAATGATCAGTTGGATAAATAAAAGAAGCTAAAATTATTTATGAAGGGTTGTGATAATGTGAAGTATTATAATAATTAAAAATTATAAGATAATTATTTTAAAATAATAATATAAAAATAAATTAGAAATGAGGAAACAATATGAATAGTGTATTTATTAAGAATATTGATAAAATAGTAAGTGGAGATTTCCATAAAGGGATTATTAAAGGTGCAGATAGTATTGTTATTAGAGATGGTATTATTACTGAAATTGGTAAAGAGTCAGAGGTAGATTCAAGTGGAATAGATAAAATTGTTGATGCTAATCAACAAATTGCAATTCCTGGAATAATTGATTGTCATCTACACAATACACTAGATGACTATGCTCCTCAAAGAGGCGCTGTGGGTTGTTATGGAGATGCTTTATTATATGGAACAACTACTATGATTTCTGAAGGTGAACAAGGTCCAGGCTGGCCTCGATTTTATAATGATGCTATCGGTTGTAAAGCAGCAGCAATCTTATCAAAAAGAGTATTTGATAAATTTAGACCTGGTGGAAATCTTAAAATGCATGGTGGTGCATTAGTATTAGTTGATGGCTTCGTTGAAAAAGATTTTAAAGAAATGGCTGAAGCTGGTGTATGGATTATAGCAGAAATTGGTGGCGGTGGCTTATCTGATCCAGAAGTTGTTAAACCATTGGTAGCTTGGGCAAGAAAATATGGATTCTTTGTTTCTTGTCACTTAGCTCCTCCATCAATTCCTGGTTCATCATGGGTTACTTCAGAAGCAATTTTAGATATAAAACCTGACAAGATTGCTCACTTTAATGGAGGCTCTACAGGAGTATCCTATGATCATATTGAAAAATTAATGGCTGAAAGTGATGCTGCGTTTGAATTGGTAGTGAATGGTAACTTTGTTAACTTCAATAAAATTTTACAAACATTAAAAGGTAAAAATGAGTTGCATAGAGTTGTATTAGGTAGTGATGCTCCAACAGGACAATCATCTTTACAAGGTGCTATTAACTTAGCAATAGTAAAAGTATCATCATTAAATGACATTGCTCCTGAAAAAGCAATTGCAATGGGTACTGGTAATACTGCAGATCTTTATAAACTAAATACAGGAAAAATAGAAGTAGGCAGAGAAGGGGATGTGGTAATAATTGATCATCCACCTGGATCTGTAGGGAAAGATGCATTAGAAGCTATTAAAACTGGTGACCCATTTGGTTGTTCATTAGTTATAGTTGACGGTGAAATCTCAGGGTATAGAGGTAAAGATGGTAGACCAACTGCTAGATATTGCTCAATAAATGGTGTAGAAGATAGATTATCAAGTATTAATGAACACTTGTTCTTCCCTCCATATCCTGCAAGACATCAAAAATATTAAAATTACTAAATAAAAATATGTTGAAAGGGTGGTTACACCCTTTCAACATATTTAAAATGAAGTGGGTGAATAAAAATGAAAAATTCTAGTATATTAATAAAAAATATTAAAAAAATAATAACGATTGATAGTGAAGATAGGGTATTAGATAACCAAAATATCTATATAAAGGATAATGAAATAAAGTATATTGGAACAGATATATTTGATGCTGATGAAATAATTGATGGGAAAAACCTATTTATTTATCCAGGATTGATAAATACTCATCATCATTTATATCAAACCTTTACGAGAAACTTACCTCAAGTACAGAATATGGAACTATTTGATTGGTTAACAACATTGTATGAAATATGGAGAGGATTAAATCCTGAGATTATTTACTATAGTTCTTTAGTTGGTATGGGTGAGTTATTAAAATATGGTTGTACAACTTGTTTTGATCATCATTATGTATTCCCGAAAAAGGACTCTGATACTTTTATTGATACACAATTTGAAGCAGCTAGTGAATTAGGAATCAGGATGCAAGCTTCTAGGGGAAGTATGTCTAGAGGACGTAGTGATGGTGGGTTACCTCCAGATGATTTAGTCCAAAGTGTTGAAAAGATTTTAAGTGAATCAGAACGTTTAGTAAACAAATTTCATAATAATAGTAAGTTTTCCATGAGGCAGGTTGCTATTGCTCCATGTTCTCCTTTTAGTGTTACTTCTGAACTTATGAGTGAAGCAGCAATAATGGCAAGGAAATTAGGTGTTAGACTACATACTCATTTAGCAGAAACTAAGGACGAGGAAAAATTTTGTTTAGATACTGTTTGTATGCGTCCATTAGACTATATGGAAAGTTTGGGTTGGTTAGGTGATGATGTATGGTTTGCTCATGGTATTCACTTTAATGATGAAGAATTGATTAGACTTGCAAGAACTAAGACTGGAGTAGCTCATTGTCCTGTTTCTAATCAAAAGTTGTCTTCTGGAATTGCTAACATTCCTAGGATGTTAGAGTTAGGTGTGCCTTTAGGGTTAGCTGTTGATGGTAGTGCTAGTAATGATTGTTCTAATATGCTGACTGAGATCAGGGCATCTTTCTTGTTGCATAGGTTAAATTCTGGTTCTTTGGCTCCAAGTTCGTATGATATATTAAAAATTGCGACAAATGGAGGAGCTAAGATTTTAGGTAGGTCTGATATTGGATCGATTGAGGTTGGGAAAGCTGCTGATATGTTTATGATTGATACGAATAGATTAGAACTAGTTGGGGCTCTTGAGGATCCTAAGTCAATATTTGGAACTGTAGGTTTTTCTAGGCCTGTTGACTATACTATTGTAAATGGTAAAGTAGTAGTTAGGGATGGAAATTTAGTTGGTATTGATGAAAATAAGATAGTTGAAAAGGCTAGTGCTTCAGTTGTAAAGTTATTGAAAAAAAGTAAGTGTTGAAAGAGGTGTTGAAGGTGTCTGTGCAATTAATGAATAGTTTAACATGGAAAGAAATTGCTGATTTAGATAGGGAAAATACTTTTTGTGTAATTCCTATTAGTTCACTGGAACAACATGGATATCATTTACCAGTGGGTGCTGATGATTTTATACTTGAGTATTCCTTAAAAAGTTTAGAAAAAATACATTTAGATTCTGATAGAAATATTTTAATTTTACCTCCAATAAAATATGGTAATAGTTTTGAGCATTTATCTTTTCCTGGTACTATTACATTAAAGACTAAAACAATTATGTCTATAATTGAAGATATAGTGGAATCACTATCTATTAACGGATTTAAGAATATCATATGTTTAAATTCTCATGGTGGCAATACTGCAGTTTTGCATGCTATCGCTCAGGATTTTAGATATAAATATGATGTAAAAATACTCAATATTGATTTATGGGCAAGTAATTTTTTTGAAGATGCAGATGAGTTTATTAAGACTAATTTTGTGACTGATGTACATGCTGGTGAGATTGAGACTTCATTGTTAATGTACACTAATCCTGATTTGGTAAAGGAAAAAGCTTGCTCTTGTGAAGAGTTAGCTAATATTGTTAATTTTAATGAGTTTGATTATAGTTGGTTGAGTAAGGATGTTTCTAAGTGTGGCGTTATCGGTGATGCAACTGATTCGTGTATAGAGACTGGTGAACTAATAGCAAACTATATTGATCTTAAAATTGAGAAGATATTCAATTCTATATTAAAAAAATTTTAATATAGAATTCTAATTATATTTTTTAAATAATTTCAGTAAGGCTGGATATATATCCAGCCTTACTTTTATGGAAAAAGATAATTTTCATACTGTTTGTATTCTTGCTTATATCAATAATATGTAAAAAAATTAAGACTATATGTAAAAATATCTTGACATCAAGCATAATCTGTTATACTCTAGGTATAGATAGTTATACTATTTGAAAAGGAGTGATAAAAAGATGTATTATCAAGAGAAAAAAACAATTGCCTCAATTCTTTCAGGAGTATTGGTATTGGTTGCATACATTATGTATGGATACTCAAAATATAGTGAGGTGGGTGAAAGCCTGCTTGGTGATTTGAAATTTTGGGCGACTGCAATGTTAGTTGCTATTGGTGGGGGTATTATCTTAATTATTTTCATTCAGATAATATTTCATATTATCCTTGCTATAGCTAATGAAGTGTCAAAAGAGGTTTCAAAGAAAATAGCTGGAGAAAATGGGAAAAATACATTCGAAGAATTTGAGATTGCAGAGACTGAAGATGAGATGGATAAACTAATTGCTTTAAAAGCTATGAGGAATGCCTTCGTTGTTGTTGGCTTAGGTTTTGTTATTGCGTTGGTTACTTTGTATTTAGAGATGGCACCGGCTATTATGTTAAATATCATGTTTATGTCATTTAGCTTAGGTTCTATTTTTGAGGGCTTTTCACAACTGTATTATTACAGGAGAGGGGTAAGTAATGGCTAAGTTTGTGATTTCTAATAATATCAGAAAGTTGCGCTTCTATAATGAGGAGATGACCCAACAGGAGTTGGCTAAGAGAACTGGGGTTACTAGGCAGACTATTGTTGCAATAGAGAATAGTAAGTATTCCCCTACCTTGGAGCTGGCATTCCGTATTGCTGAAGTGTTTAGAACTAAAGTTGAGGATATATTTACTTATGAAATTATTGAAGAAAAGAACAAAAAGGAGGAGGATTTAAAATGAGTAATACTATTGATGTAAGGGTAAAAATTTCGACTTTGTGGGTTGTTGTTATGTTTTTTATGGTTTTTGCTGATATTTATAATTTTATGATGCCTGGTTTATTGAGTGATATAATGACAGGGGATACCCCAATTAAGATAACACAGGAACTTATGTTGGTGATGGCTATTTTGAATGCTATTCCTATTTCTATGATTTTTCTTTCTAGGGTATTAAAGTATCGGATAAATCGTTGGGCTAATATTGTTGCTAGTGTTATTACTATTTTGTTTGTTGTTGGTGGTGGTTCAGCATATTTACATTATTACTTTTTTGCTGCTTTAGAAGTTATATGTATGTTAGGGATCATATGGTATTCATGGAAGTGGGTTAATCCTAATTCTGATGCTATAAATTAGAATTAATATTGAAATTGAAAATTGATTACTCTTATTGTATAATTAACTAGCCGTGTAATTCGGTTAATATTTTTTAGGAGAAGTGCTTTATGAAGAAAAATTACAAAATGGAGATTGTATACTAACCGAGAGGTTTGTATAAATTTATCTCTGTACAACCTCTCATAAATTGTTTAACAATTTTAGGAGGAAATAAGATATGAAAATTATTCGTATAGAAACAGAAAAAGATTATCAGATAACTGAAAACATTACACGTGAAGCTTTTTGGAATGTGTATCAACCTGGATGTTCTGAACATTATGTGCTTCATAAATTTAGAGAATTACCTCATTATATTCCTGAACTTAGCTTAGTTATGGAAATTGATGGTAATATTGTTGCACATATTATGTATTCTAAAGCAGAAGTAGTATGTGATAATGGGGATATAGTTCCTATTATGGTGTTTGGTCCCCTAAGTGTGTTACAAGAACATCAAGGTAAGGGCTATGGTGGGGAACTGATTTCTTATTCAATGGATAAGGCAAAGGATATGGGTTTTGGTGCAATTGCTATTACTGGAGATCCTGCTTACTATAAGCGCTTTGGTTTTGTAAGTGGTTCATCTGTTAATGTTTATTATGCTGAAATGCCAAGAAATGAAGAGGCAGCGTTCTTTATGATAAAGGAATTAATACCAGGTTATTTAAGAGGCGTTGTAGGCACTTATTTCAATCCTGAGGGTTATTTAGTAGATAGTGTCGATGTTGATATCTTTGATGGGAGCTTTTCGCTAAAAGAAAAGAAAGTATTACCGGGACAACTACAATCAGAAGTGAAAAATTAAATAAAAAACCATTGTGGAATGAGTTCTGTAAACAGGACTCATTCCTTTTAATTTTCCCGTTCATATAATAAAGTTGAAATATTTCTTTAATTATTATTGAAATCCTATAATTAATGGTCTATAATGCATGTATATAATTATATGGAATTATTCCATATATAAATGGAATTAGACAATATAAAAAATGCAAGATATATACTATAAGTGGGGAGTGATGTATTTGTGAAGAATAAGAAGATGAAAATAGCCAGGATTGAAAGTGATGTTTCACAGGAGCAGTTGGCGAATATTGTAGGAGTTACCAGACAGACTATAAGTCTTATTGAATCAGGAACATATAATCCTTCATTAAAATTGTGTGTAGATATTTGCAAGGCACTTAATAAAACATTAAATGACTTATTTTGGGAGGTATGATTATGAACGTTGATAAAATAGTTAAGGAAGCAAGGGTTATAATAATTATTGGCTTGGTAATTGGTTTTCTATTACTTGGCTTAGGTATTGTTTTTAATATATTGGATGTTAGTTTTATAGGGAATATTAGAGCTCTGGTTGGTTTGTCTTTTATACCTTTTAGTGTAGCTTTTATTTAATTTATAAAGCTATTAGGAATAAGGAAGACTCCAGAGAAGATGAAGAATATTATCATTACTGAAAATGATGAGAGACTTGTGGCCTTAAAGAATGAGGCTGATGCTAGGGCATTTAAGATTATTCAAGGGGCTATTTTTTTAAGTTATATGGGTTATACCATATTGGTGCAAGAGGATATTTTTGAAGCTGTGGGTTGGTGGATTTTGATGGGTCTTCTTTTTATTGCCTTTATGTCTCAAGGGATACTGGCTGCAAGGGCTATGAAGAATCCTAAGTCTGAAGAATAGTAATAAAATAAACAAACAGGAGGGTCTTTATGTATAAAATACTAGGCTGGATAAATATAACCCTATTGGTCCTTATACTTGGACAATTTCTGCTAAACTACACTAATAGGAAGCTTATCAAAACCGATAATAAGATGTTTAAGAAAATTCAGAAACTTTTTAAGACAATCCACAAACCTCTTGGGCTTGCTCTAGCAGTACTAGGTCCTATCCATGGTTACATGGCCCTAGGGGGTTTCAGGTTACATACAGGAAGTCTGTTCTACTTATCTCTAGTAATAACTGCAACACTTGGAGGAAGTTTCTATAGGCTTAGAAAAAAAGTTCTTTTTTTGTGGCATAAGAGAATTGCAGGTCTGACAGTTCTATTGCTTCTGTTGCACATATTTTTTCCTGATGCTCTAGGGTACATTCTAAATTAAAGAATAGACAAAAACTTAAAACTATAAAGGAACAAAAATGAGAGAACACCTCCAAATGATTAATTTGGAGGTGTTCTTTTTATTCTATCTACTTTATTTCCTATATGATTCTAATTCAAAGTTTAATTCATTAATGGTTGCTTCTTGCTCAGCTATCTTGCTATCAAGGTTTTGTATCTTAGTTTCATAATTACTGACCAGATTATACTTAACATCCAAGGCTTCAATATTAGCTTTTAGTTTTTCTATGTTTTCTTTGGTAGTATAGATTTTAATATCTGATAATTGGCTATTTTGACTTAGTAATTTCTTATCATTTAAGTAGTTTATAGATTCTTTCATCAGTTTAAAGATCTCAGGGTTTTCGCTATAGATATATATCTTTTTGTATTCAGCTTCATCATATATGTCATAGTTTGATGAGCTATGCTTATTTAGTAGGTATTCGATTTTTATATTTTGATTGTTAGTTTCAATGTATTCTATTTCATTTTCTATAATATTACTAATAACTAGGTTATCATACATTTCTAATTCCATTGATTGGCTTATCATTAACTCTTTACCATCACTTATTTCAAAATCTAAGGAACCAACAAACATTAAACCAGAACCAACGCCTGCTATTATTAGACTAATAAGGAAGGTCCAGATCATAATTTTCTTTTTGTTTTGTCTATTGAATACAAAGTTGAGTAGTATTAGTTCGACTATTACTGTTATTGCTATGGCAGCTAGTAGGGTAATCAAGGTACCAAGGAAGAATACTCCTGTTTTAGTTATTAGGAATGTTAGTACTACTCCTACAACTAAGCTAATTAGAATAAAGCCTATGGATACTAATGTTATAAGGGCCCAGATTTTTATTATTCCAACTATTGCTTTTAGTAGTCCGTTGATGAATTTGTATTCACTGTGTTTTGGGTCTCTTAGTATTATTTTTTGGTTCTTGTTGTTTGGTTGTTGTTTGGTATTAACATTTTGATTTTTATTCTCAGTTCCAAGTTCAGCTCCAGTATCAGATTCATTCCCATTTCCAACTTCAATATTATCTGTGACTATTTCATAGTAGTCTATGTATCTTGTTTTGAATATATGGAGCCAGATTATGATACCAAAGATTAGGGATACTATATCAAAGATTGATTGTACTATGGAATATAGTATTTGGTATATCCTGTCTGGTAGTATTTGTATTATGTTGCTGAATAGGTTATTGAAGACTGTGCCTATTATGCCAAATGTTATTAGTAGTAGGGTTATGATTATTGCTTGTTCGAAGAGGCATTTTAGTTTTGTTTTTGTACTAAAGCCTACGAACATATTGAAGGTTTTGCTAATGAAGTTTAGGAAGTCGTCTATGTATTTGTTGATGTTGTTTTTTGTTTGTTGTTCTGATTTGATTTCTCTGATGTCGTTGTTTAGTAGGTCGTTTATGTCCAGATTGAATTTGTTGCAGATTTGTAGTATCTTGTCCATTTCAGGGTAGGTGTTGCCTGATTCCCATTTGGAGATGGCTTGTCTGGATACTTTTAGTTCTTCTGCTAGTTGTTCTTGTGATAGGTTGTGGTCTTTTCTTATTTTCTTTAAATTTTCTGCTAGTTTTGTGTTCATGTGGGCTTCTCCTTTTGTTATTCTACTTACCTTTACAACTCCATCTTATATTTTCTAATGGTTGCAGACTACCATCTTTTGGTTGTTTTTTGTATAGTTTTGGTTGCATCGTATTAATTATACTATAAAATGGGTGAATTCAGGGATTTTAAGGAGGTAAGAATAAAAAGAATAGAAGATAGAGTTAAGAAAAGAGAAAGAGAGACACGAATGTCTCTCTTTCCCTAAGACCAAATAGAAGTAAAAAATTGGTGAAAACGGATTTAATCACTTAATTAATAAATACTACTTATTGTTTATATGATATCACAATATATTAATTTGTAAATATATTATTTGAAATTTGTTTATAACAATGTGTTTGTAGGTTAAAATGTTTTGGAATATAAAATGATACATATTAATCTCATGGATCAATTCAAAACTATTTTAACAAAACATTGTATATTTCATATCAAAAGTCTGGTTTCTAGATTGAATGGAGCCAGGCTATTTTATTTAGTTGGAAAGCTTTTGTTGTATGTTGTTTAAAGTCTTTGTTATAATGATGTCAGTTAAATTTATTCTCCCATAATTAACTTATTTAAGATTGGAATACTAAAATTCAAGGAGGTCTAGTATGTGGTTCTATTTGTTATTAGGGATTTTCTTTATCATTATAGGGTTGGCTGTACATGTATTAAAATTGCACTTTCTAATCTCAGGCTATAATACCATGTCAAAAGAAAAAAAGACCAATGTTGATACAGCAGGTCTTGGTCGTTTGATGGGGATTTATTCCTATTTCAACGGTGGAGTTTTCATTATAATGTCCATACTTCTGGCATTGGGCTTTAAACCGGTTAATGCACCGGCTATTGTCATATTTGTTATTTCAACAGTATTTCTATTAATCAAGGCTCAAAGGTATGATGGGAATATTTATGATAAGGATGGGAAGCTACGAAAAGGAGCAGGTAAGGAATTTATCATACCTGCAGTAATCGGTGTTGTTACTTTAGTGTTTATTGGTGTTTTGGTGTTTTTTTCATCCCAGTCAACTAAGGTGACTGTTCTTGAAGAGGGGCTTGAAATTCATGGAATGTATGGAGATGTGTATACCTGGGAGTCTATCAGGAGTGTAGAGTTGATCTTGGAATTGCCGACTATTGAAATACGTACCAATGGTTCAGCCTTGGGATCAAATTTAAAGGGTCATTTTAGAACAACAGAACTAGGTTCTGTTAAACTTTTCGTTGATACAAAGAAGCCTCCTTTCATTTTCCTTGAAACAGATGAAGGGGCTATAATATTCAATTTAAAGAATGAAGAGGAAACACAGGAGATCTTTAAGATGATATTAGAGAGAAAAGTATAAAGGTGAGAATGTAATGCTGAGATACCTTCACGAGATACCATTTTTTAGTAAAGTATCAGCTAGTAATAATGGATTTTCCGGTTCTTGTATTTCAAATACTATAAAGTAACAAATTAATAAATAAGTAGATACTATATAAATAATATGTTATGCTAAGAAAAATTAAAATAAATTATTATGTTAGAGGTGTAGTTATGTTTACTGAAAAAATGGAGAAAAAATATCATACTATGTCTATCGGACAAAGAAAAATAGCCGATTTTATCAAAGATAATCTAGCTGACACCGTATATATGAATGCAAAGGAAATATCAGATAAAGTAGGAATAAGTGAATCAGGAGTGGTTAGATTTGCAACATTTTTAGGTTATAAAGGTTTCAAGGAAATGCAAAAAGGCATGCAAGAAGAGTTCAAGATCAAACAAAGTATTTTTGACCGTTTCGAAGAAGCATTAAATCTAGAGGATGAAAATATGACAGATACAATGCGTGTATATAATTTGACCTTGAAAAATTTAAATGACACAGTCAGAAATATTCCCGATGAGACATATGAAAAAGCTATAGAAATGATTAATTCAGCAAGACGTATTGGAGTGATAGGAACAAGAGTCGCTGTAGCACCTGCCTTAACCCTTCAGGTTCTTTTAAATCAACTAGTAGAAGATGTTGAGTTATTAACTCCAAATTTCGATACATCCTTTGATACTTTACAGACATGGGGTGAAGAAGATCTTCTGATAGGTTTTTCTTTCATGAAGGCCAAGAACTTCTCCTATGATATGCTTTCATTTGGAAAGGAAAAAGGCTGTAAGATAATTTCCATTTGTGACAATTATCGTAATTCAATAGCCGATCTGGGAGATATAGTATTTCCAGTCAGTAGTGAAAGTGCCTTTGTCTCTTTTGTACCTACCATGTTGGTTATAGACACCTTGTTATTTAAGATATCAAGAGAAGCTGGAAGTGATAAAAAAGCTAGACTAAAAGAATTTGACAGCATAATTAAACGTTTTGTTCGACACAATTAATTAATGCAGCAATCAATGAAAATTTGATTGCTGCATTTTTTTTTGCAATTTGATAAATTATATTGCAAAAAAAAATGCAATAGTATAGAATGTATTTAATAAAAGATTGAATGTATTCAATCAAAAAAAAACGGAGGATGAGAGATGAAAAAACAAAAATGGATTGTAATGGTTTTATTGATTATGATGGCTTTTATCATGGCAGGCTGTAGTGGTACTGATGCTAATAGCAAAAAAGATGAAAAGTATAAGGTTGCTGTTCTTCTACCAGGCTCAATGAATGATGGAGGCTGGAGTACTATGGGTTATAAATCAGCAAAAGCAGCAGCAGAATCAATTGATGCGGAATTCAGCTACACTGAAACAAAATCTCCACAAGATGCAATTGACGCTTTAACAGATTTTGGCGAAAGAGGATTTACAATTGTCTTCTGTCATAGTTTTGACTATCAAGATGCTGCCAAGAAAGTTGCAGCAGATTATCCTGATACACAATTCATAACATCAGGTGGAACAACAATGACAGAGAATATTACACCTATCTATGTAAAATCAGAACAAGCATCTTATCTATTAGGTGTAATGGCAGCTAAAATGAGTACAACTAAGAAAGTTGGAATTATTGGAAGTGAAGAAATCCCTTCAATTACTAAAACCTTAAAAGGATTTGCACAAGGGGTTAAAGACACAAACCCAAGTATTGAAACAAAATTGACATATTTAGGAACATCAACAGATGCCGGTAAAGGTAAAGAAGCAACAATTGCATTAATCAACAATGGATGTGACTTTATTTTTGCAAGTGCAAATGCTGCAGCTCAAGGTGTATTCCAGGCTGTAGATGAAAATAAGGATAAAGGTGTTATAGGATTTGGTAGTTATGGAAGAATAACACAAAAATATCCAGAATCATTTATTGCAGATATGGTTTCAAATTATGAACCAGTTTTTGTTGAATTGGCAGGTAAGGTTGTTGATGATACATTTAAGCCAGGCGTAAGTTATTTTGCTGATATCTTCAATGGTGGTGTCAACGTTTACTTTAACGATAAATTACCTGTTTCTGCTGAAGCTAAGAAAGCTTATGATGATGCAGTAGCAAAATTCAAAACAAATAGCATAAAAATAGATATTGGCGAATATTAAGAAATTGAAGAAGCTGTTGTAATAAAATACAGCAGCTTACTTTTTATAGGTGGTGAGGCATTGAAAGCATTAGAAATTAAAAATCTAACTAAGAAATTTGGCAAATTAGTTGCAAATGATGATATTTCATTCACATTAGATTGTGGCGAAGTATTGGCAATTCTAGGTGAAAACGGAGCAGGAAAAACTACCTTGATGAGAGGTATTTATGGTATGGATGTTCCTGACAATGGCCAGATATGGATTAGAGAAAAACAAGAAGAAATAACTTGCCCAAAAGATGCTATTAGTTTAGGAATAGGGATGGTACACCAACACTTTATGCTTGTAAATAATTTTACAGTAGCTGAAAATCTTGTGCTAGGAATGAAGGAATTTACAGGACAAGTTCTAAATAGAAAAGAAATATATAAGAAGATTAACTCCTTTTTTCAACAATATAATTTTGATGTACCGGCAGATGCTAAAGTAAAAGATCTGCCGGTGGGGCTCCAACAAAGAGTTGAAATTATGAAAGCTTTATTTAGAGGAGCTCAAATATTAGTTTTAGACGAACCTACTGCTGTTCTTACACCACAAGAAACCAAGGAACTTTTCACTATAATACGAAAGTTACAAAAAGAAGGTAAATCAATAATTTTCATTAGCCACAAACTTGAAGAGGTTAAAGAAATTAGTCAGAGAATAATGGTTCTAAGATTAGGAAAAGTCAGTGGCATTGTAGATACCAAGGATGCTGATGAAGCAATAATGGCTCGAATGATGATTGGTCGTGATCTAGTGGCGATGAAGAAAAAAGAACTTGATCCTGATTTGAAAAGGGAAAAAGTTCTAGAGGTAAAGAATCTGACTGTTAAAGACGGTAAAAAAACAGTTGTTAAAGGTATTGATTTTACAGTTTATTCCAATGAAATATTAGGAGTTGCCGGTGTAGACGGTAATGGTCAGCTGGAACTAGTAGAAGCTATTGCAGGATTACGTAAGTCTGAAGATGGTAGAATCCTTTTGAAAAATAGAAATATCAAAGGAAAGAGTGTGAAATTTATAAGAAAAAGCGGACTGGCTCACATCCCGGAAGATCGAAGAGTTAGAGGTCTGATTACAGGATTTTCCCTTGTTGATAACAGCATATTAACAAATCATGACAATAAACCCTTTTCGAATGGAATCATAATCAATAGAAAAGCAACAGTTGAATTTACTAAAAATAATATATGTAAATATAATATAAAAACTGAAAGCGAGAATGCCTTAGCTTCAAGTCTGTCAGGTGGTAATCAACAGAAAGTAATAATTGCCAGAGAAATTTCATCAAAACCTGAGTTACTCGTAGCGATGAAGCCGACAAGAGGTTTAGATGTTGGGGCAGTTGAGTACATTCACTGTTGTCTTCTTGCTGAACGTGATAAGGGTAAAGGTATTTTACTTCTTTCCTCAGAACTAGAAGAAATAATGACATTAAGTGATCGAATAATGGTAATGCACGGTGGAGAAATAACCGGTATAGTATATCCAGATGAAGTTACAACTGAAGAAATAGGACTAATGATGGCAGGAGTCAAACGTGAAAAGATGGCAAAATTACCGAAAGAAGGAGTTATAGTATGAAAAAGATGAGAATAATTTTGAAAAAAAACATGAAGTCTCTAATGTTAACTTTTATCGCCTTAATTTGTGCTCTTTTAGTTGCTTCTGTCATAATGGTACTTGCTGGGTATAATCCTTTACAGGCGTATCAAAGTATAGTTACAGGAGCATTTGGAAGCCGCAATGCTATAGCTCAGACTTTTCTGAAGGCTACACCATTGATGATAATTGGTTTAGCAATCGCTGTTGCTTTTAAGGGCTCGGCTTTCAATATAGGCGCTGAAGGACAATTCTATGCAGGAGCCTTAGGTGCAGCATTAAGTGAAATGTACTTCCATGAAACAGCTTTGCCAAGTTTTATTATTATATTTTTATGCCTGGTTACTGCTTTTGTTTTTGGTGGTATCTGGGGTGCAATACCAGGCTATTTAAGATCTGCCAGAGGAGCATCAGAGGTAGTAACTTCTGTAATGCTGACTTCGGTTATGCTTCTTTTTGTAAGATATCTGGTTACCCAGGGGGGACCTATTGCCGAACCAAGAGGATTCTACCCAGAAACTCAAGAAATAGTAGAGAGTGCAAGATTACCATATATATGGGAAAATACAAGATTACATGCAGGCTTTATAATTGCTCTTTTTGTAGCTTTAGCTGTATATCTTCTGATGGAAAAGACTACCTGGGGATATAAAATAAAAGCAACAGGCTTAAATTCCTTATCAGCAGAATATGGTGGAATCAACATAGGGTTGGTTACAGTAACTACTATGGCTTTAAGTGGAGCGATTGCTGGTCTTGCAGGAGGGGTAGAAGTTCTTGGAACCTCCTGGAAACTATACATGGGACTTAGTCCAGGATACGGCTATAATGCAATAGCTGTAGCCCTACTTGGAAGACTTAATCCTGTAGGTATAATTTTCAGCGCACTACTTTTTGGAATGTTGAACACCGGCTCGAACCAGATGGCTAGAAGTATTGGTATTCCTAGTACTCTAGCAGCTGTTTTACAAGCTTTGGTTCTTCTGTTTGTAGTAGGCTTTTCAGTTTTAGAAAACAAGGAAATCATTTTGAAAAAGTGGAAGAGAGGTGGAAATAATGAGTAATTTCTTCACTTGGGCATTTATTCTGCCTCTTCTACAAGCTACGATACGTATGGCTACACCATATACACTAGCCGCAATTGGAGGTATTTATTCAGATAAGGCTGGAGTCAGCAGTATTGAACTAGAAGGTATATTACTAATGGGTGCCTTTACAGGTTTTGCGACTGTCTATTATACAAATAGTCTTTGGCTGGCTGTTTTAGTAGCGATGTTATCAGGTGTACTACTAGTTGGTATCTATGCCTTTATGGTGGTAATGCTAGGATGCAAATCAGCCTTAATTGGTACGGCGATTGTGTTACTGGCAAGTGGCTTAACCAATTTCTACTATAGAAGTATTTTTGGAGTTTCTTCAGAATATACTTCAATCATACCATTTAAGAATTTTACTGTTCCGATTCTTGGTCACATACCGGTTATCGGAAAAATATTCTTTCAACAAAATGCCTTAGTTTATATATCATTTATACTGGTTTTTGCAACCTGGTATTTCTTTGAGAAAACAGCCTTAGGTCTTGAATGTAGATCAGTAGGAGAAAATCCTTTCGCAGCTGATACTCTAGGTTTGCCGGTTGTCAGACTAAGAATGATAAATGTATTGATAACAGGTTCAATAGCGGCAATTGCCGGGGCATATTTATCTATTGCAACTTCAAGTTCCTTTGTAGAGAATATGTCGGCAGAAAAAGGATATGCGGCTTTTGCAATAATAATTCTAGGTAGATATAGTCCGATTGGCGCATTCCTTGGATGTTTGTTATATGGCTTTGCTGATGCGCTACAACTAAATTTACAAGCGATAGGAATTAATGTTCCTTATCAATTTATGTTGATGATGCCATATATATTTACACTAATAGTGATGTTTATAGCTGGCAAAGGTGAAAAACCTGAAGGACACAGTAAATTTTTCAAGAAAGGCTTACAGATAACATAGAGGTGGGTGAATAAAATGGTAGCAAAAAAATCCTTGATCCTAGGTATTTCTGGAAGCCCAAGAGTGAGTGTGACTTCAAAGGCTTTAGATTCTGCTCTAAAGGCAGCTGAAAGTGTACCAGGTATCACAACAATGAAAATTGATTTAGCGGGACATGACATAAGTAATTGTAAAAACTGTAATGTTTGTATAAATAAAAATTTGGATTTCTGTCCTGTCTTTAAAGATGATCTTAAAAAAGAATATTATGAAATGTATAAAAATTGTGATGGCATTATACTGGCAACGCCAATTTATCATATGACGGCCACTGGTTTAATTCAAAATTTCCTTAGTAGGATGAAACCATTAAGCCAATATGCCAGACAAGGTAAATTCGGCAGTCGTATGGGAGCAGGTATAGCAGTTGGGGGCATGCGCAATGGAGGACAAGATTTTTGCCTGACGGTGCTAAACAATATGTTGCAATCTTCAGGAGTAAATATTATCGGAGGTGGGGTCCAATTCTATAATGGAGCTGCTGTCTGGTCTAAAAATCAAAAAGAGTTGAATGATGAAAATGGTATACTAGAAACACAGGCTCTAGGTAGAAAACTAGCCTACATGTGCAAAGTGGTTCAATCAGGTATAGATACACTAGGAGAAGATATTAATGATGCCAATTTTTTAGGTTTCCATAATGATGAAGACTTAAAACAAGGGTATCTGAACAGAGGTTTAGATTATTGAAAGGAGAAATATAATGGAAAATACTTGTGTGTCATATAACAAACCAAAGAAAGTAAAGATAATAGTAGAGAAGTGCAATCCTAATAAAGATGGGAGAACTTGTGAGAGTCATGTTGAAGGGGAAGAATTTGAATTTGACTTTGAACGATGTCCGGCAAATTTCTGTGCAGCTGCTTTTCATAATCTGTGGCCTCAACTAAGAGTTATAGAACTTGGAGGACGTCATCCCTGGGATAGGGACGAGGGTGTAACCAGAGTGGCCTGTCCAGACCCTAATAAGACCACCATCTTCAGAATTGAAACAATAGACGAATAAAAAATAATGGCTGTTTTAGGAAATTCCTATCACAGCCTTTATTTTAAGGAGTAAAATAAAGACAGTAATTGGACAGAGGGTGAAGTATATGAAAAAAGTTGATTTAATATTAAAAAATGCTACGATAATCACTTGTGATGAAAAGAGACAAATACTAAAAAATAAATCTCTTGTTATTAAGGATGGCTTGATTCTTGATATAGGAGACAGTCAGGAGATCTCTTTAAGCTATGAGACATCTGAGGTCATCGATGTAGAAGGTAAATATATCTTTCCTGGATTGATCAACACTCATAGTCACTTGTTTCAGGTTTTGACTAAAGGTCTTGGGAAAGATAGACTATTATGGGACTGGCTGAATTCAAGTGTGTTGAAGATGGTTCCATTCATCAATCCTGATATGGCCTATTATGCAGCTTTAGGTGGGTTGATGGAGAATATAAGAAGTGGCTGTACAACTACACTTGATTTTAACTATGCCCATGGACAACCGGGTATGTTTGAAGCAGTCTGGCAGGCATATTTGGATCTTGGGATTAGAGGCTATGTTGGCAGACCTCATCATTTCAATGACTATAACGGCTTTGGTACAGAGAAAAAAGAAACCACGGACGAATATATAAATAATCTGTATGAACTAAAAAAGAAGGTCAAGGACAAGGATATGCTTGATCTGGCTATTGTATGTCCTGGTATTCCAGGTTTGCTGGAACAATATTATTATGATTCTGACTACCTATCCAAGTTAAGACAAGCTGCCCAGGATCTTGAAATACCTTACACAATGCATATGGCAGAAACTCATGATGATGAAAAATATCTATTCCCTTTGACTGGGATGCGTTGTATCCCGTTTCTGGAAAAATCAGGGTTTTTAAGTGATAGACTAGTGGCGGCTCATTGTATAAAAATGAAAAAGGAAGATATAGATTTATTTAAAAAATATGGAGTCAAGGTATCTCATAATCCTGTCTCTAATATGATACTTGCATCAGGGATAGCTCCTTTAAGAAGATTCAAGAAAGCCGGTATTCCAGTAAGTCTAGGTAATGATGGAGCCGGGAGTAATGACAGTAACGATATGATTGAGACTCTTAAGTTTGCTAATCTCTTACAAAAGGTTCATCATAAGGATCCTATGGCCTTTTCTGCTCATGATACTCTTGAGCTGGCTACTAATGGTGGTGCCAGGGCTTTGTGTCGTGATGATATCGGTAGTTTATCAGTGGGTAGGAAGGCTGATTTGTTTGTCTTCAATCCTCAAGTGCTTAAATCATGTCCTGTGGTCATGCCGGTTGAATCACTTGTCTATACAGGTAGTGAAGCAAATGTTGAAACTGTCATAGTAAATGGTAGAATAATACTGTATGAGGAAAAATTTACTGGCATAGATGAAAATGAGGTCCTGGAAAAATTACATGGGTATGCTTGTATTTTGCGTCAGAAATCAGGTGTTAATGAATAGGGAGGTTTTGGTAGTATGATAATTGTTGCTATTGATAGTTTTAAGGGTTCTTTATCATCGGTGGAAGCCTGTGAGATAGTAAAAAACGCAATTATTGACTCTACTGATAAGGTATTGACTATACCGATTGCCGATGGTGGTGAGGGTACTGCTGAAGCTTTTTATATGGCCCTGGGGGGTTCCTGGGTTTTTCAGGAAGTGACAGGACCGGACTGGGTGAAAAGGAAGGCTGGTTTTTTAATATTACCTGATGGTACTGGTGTTATTGAAATGGCTCAGGCCTCGGGGATTACACTGGTTAAGGAGCTTGATCCTCTAAATACAACAACCTATGGTACGGGAGAACTTATTCTTGGTGCCTTGGATGCAGGTTGTAGTCGTTTGATTGTCGGAATCGGGGGTAGTGCTACTAATGATGGTGGTGTAGGCATGGCTGCTGCTCTTGGTGGCAGGTTCTATAACAGTTCCATGGAGGAGATTAATCCTACTGGTGGTAGTTTATCAGAACTGGATAGTATGGATTTGTCCTTGATGGATTCAAGGTTGAAGGAAACAGAGATTATTGTGGCTTGTGATGTGACTAATGAATTCTATGGTCCAAATGGTGCAAGTTTTATATATGGTCCTCAAAAGGGTGCTGATAGAGAAACTGTTGAAGTCCTAGATGATAACCTTAAGAAGCTGGCTGAGCTGATTATGGTGGAGACTGGTATCAATCTTCAAAATATACCTGGTAGTGGGGCTGCCGGTGGTCTTGGAGGAGGTCTGGTGGCTTTTACTGGAGGCAAGCTTCGTAGTGGTATAGATATTTTATTGGATACCGTTGGCTTTGGTGAACTGATTAAAGGAGCAAATCTGGTTATTACCGGGGAGGGTTCTTTTGACGAGCAGAGTCTAACAGGTAAGGTGGTTTCTGGAATTTCTAGATTTGCCAGGGAAGTCAATGTTCCGGTTATTGTATTTGCAGGGTCTGTACAGGTTGATAGGGATGTTTATATGAAAGCTGGTATAACAGCTGCGTTTTCTACTAATAGGAAGCCTTGTAGTCTTGAAGAGGCCAAGAGGGATGTTAGGGATAACTTGTTTGAGCTGGCTAGTAGTTTTTCTGCATTATGGCATTCGATGTAAGCAAGGTAGATTATATATAAAAGGGGTATGATATGACTTTTGTTAGAAGATTGATTTTTAATTTTCTTTTGCCGTTAGGAATTCTTTTTGGTTTTTTGTTTTTGGGTAATGTTCTTAACAGGTATTTATTTAAGTTCATGCCTGGTCCTGTTATAGGGATGTTGTTGCTTTTGGTTGCTTTGTCCTTGAATATTATTCCCTATAGTTTGATTGAGGGTTTTTCCATGTTTTTAGTAAGGCATATTAGTTTTTTTATTATTCCTACTAATTTGTCATTAATGGTTATTTTGCCAAGAATAGGGGATAGTTTTGTCAGGGTTATGTTGATGTTGGTTTTTTCTTTGGTTAGTGTTATTGTTGTTACTGCTTCTTTTGCTGGTTTTTTTAGACGAGTACTAGCCGGGGGTGACAATAATGAATAATCTGAATATTTTTATCAGTATATTTTTGACTATTATTTTATATTTTGTTTTTTTCAAGATTTATGGTGTCAGGAAACACATCTTGTTACATCCTAATATTGCTACTAGTATAGTTTTGGTGATTATGTTGTATGTTTCTGATATTTCTTTTGGGGTGTATAATACGGGTGGTGAGTATATTACTTCTTTTTTGGGTGTTTGTATTGTAGTACTTGCTGTTCCCATGTATCAGCAGCTTAGGATTTTGAAAGATAATTTGTGGCTGATTGTTTGTTCTAGTCTGGTTAGTATTTATTGTTCTTTTTTTTCTATGTTGTTGTTTGCAAAGGTTTTTTCTGTTCCGGGGACTTTTGTTTTTAGCTTGATTCCTAAGTCTATTACTTCACCTATGGCAATTGAGGCTAGCAGGATTACTGGTGGTAGTGAGTCTGTTGCAGTTTTGGGTGTTTTGGTTTCTGGTATTCTTGGTGCTATGATTGGTAGGTTTATCTTGGATCTTATTCGTGTCAGGGATCCTATTGTGAGAGGTTGTGCCTTTGGTATGAGTTCTCATGTTATGGGTACTACTCAGGCTCTTGAGGAAGGAGAAGTTACTGGTTCCTTTAGTGCTGTTAGTATTCCAGTTACTGGTATCCTAACTATTATTAATCTTCCAGTATTTACGAGAATTGTTGGTTACTTTTTTTTATGATGGTTTAATAACATAGGGAATAATCAATGAACAGGGGGTATCATAAGTATGGTAATTATTGCTATTGATAGTTTTAAGGGTTCTTTATCATCGGTGGAAGCTTGTTAGATTGTTAAGAATGCCATTATGGATTCTACTGATAGGGAAGGTAAGAATTCAGATGATCAACAACAGTCTGATTAAATATTTTTATATTAAATTGTTTTACCTTTGTTATCAGTAGGACATCTCAGTTTCTGAGGTGTTCTTTATTTTATTTATATTTTTAAAGGAGATATAATTCTAAGCTCTTTAGGTTGATGACAAGATATATGAATCATTGAATTCATCTTATTAATTTTCTATAATGTGAGTATAGTTATGATAACAAAGTTAAAGCTATATTTGAAAGAAATGTGGGTGATGAAATGAATATTGAACAACTGATAAATAAAGATGCAGAAAAAAACTCTCCATATATGGGAGGTTTTATAAACCACCTGCCAATGGTTAAATTTGCTCTTTTTAGTATTACCAATGATATTAGTAAAGTGGAGAATTATGTGGAATATTATTTAAACAACTATAATATAGATAAGGTTAAAACAAATTATGAAAAGGTTGTTTCCCTGGAGGAGTGTTTAGGAAAAAAAGAATTATATGAGTCCTGCCTGGATTATATAAGAAATAATATTGGGGAAGAGACTATCGAGGAACTGGTAAGATCAACCTTAAGAAAATATCCCTTAGGTCTTTCTTCTGGGCTATTTCATACTATAATAAGACTTGCCTATGCTATAGAAGGATATGAATTAGATAAGAAATTAAAACCGGAAGTGGAAAGGGCATTGACCTATTATATAACCGGTTATCGTGAGGGAAGATTGTTTAACAGGAAGATTAACAAAGAAGAAGTAATAGCTGAAATGAATGAGTTAATGGAAGATAAGGAATTTAAGGAAATAAGAAATTCCAATATGAGTCTTGGACAAAAGTTAGTCAAACTATATAATAGTGAAAATTACCTAAGGCGAGGTTTTATTATCGAAGGCAAGGAAGAAGATAAGGTAAAGGGTATTTTGGAAATATTGATGCCGGCTTTCTATAATAGTGATAATATTGTGATGCTTCATTGTATTACTGGACTTCAGGCTGTCATTGCCTTGAAAGATTATTTTGAGGATTATGATGTTGTTTTAGATATTTTTACAACTACAGCCTTATCTCATCTTTTAACACAAACAGACTTAAGTATCGGAAAACAAAATACGAGAATTGAGGGATCATGGGATGAGATATTAAAAAAAGCCTCAGAATCAAAAAATATACATACAATCAAGTTGGCCTATACTTGTAAGAAACTGTATGATTTATTCAAGGTTAAGGATCTGAAATATATAATTAATAAGAGAATAGAGCTTGAACTAAATAGGTGAAATATAGCTGAATGCTATATTTCATCGTCATTGTAGAAGTATTCATATTCGATGTTTTGTAGTCTTTTGAAGTGTTTTATTTTGTTTCGGTATTTGTTTACCTGGAAAAACCAGGTTGAAAACATTTCCCACATCATGACCCAGCCTCCTATGTATAGTCCTTCAATTAGTACTTGGCTAAATATGCTTATATTAGTGGCGTTGTTGAGGATTGTGCTGATTGTTATCATAAGACTGCCGAATAGGAAAAAGATTACAGTATCTCGTAGTACTCTGATCATACTTTTTTTATTGCGGTTAAATTGGTAAGCAAAGAAATGGCGGATTCCTGTTGTGCTTTTTATTTCTTTGTTTTGGTCTTTGATTAGTTTTGGTAAATGGAATATGACTTTCATTTTGTATCTATATCCGATTTCATAGGAACATTCCAGCAGGTATTCTACGAAGTCATCATCTAAGTCTCGGTTTTGAAATGGGGAATAGTCCCAGTCACTGTAGACATCACGGTAACCGTCGAGTTGTATATCAATGATGATGACATCTTTGCTGTTGCTTGAGTATATGGCTTTAAGTTCTTTAAATCGACTTGGAAACATATTGATCACCATTCTTTTCTTAGTTTATTTACAGTTTTATTATATCAATTTGATGATGTATTTAACATATTTTATTTTCTTTGAAGTACCACTTCTTGCTATAGGGACTGAATACAGTATTATACGGGATTCAATCCTTTTAATTCCGCTTTATTCTGTGATTATTGTATTGGTAAATATGTAATAACTGTAACAATTCTTGGACTGATCTAAAATCCTTCCTTTTTAAGATAGTATATGTGTTTAAATTTATGGTTTTATAGTAAAGGGTATAGTATTATTAGTGAAATGAACTATAATAATATGCTGTTAGAGTCTCATACTTAATCAGACTAATAAGTAGTAAAAGCTCATTCTCGTATATAAGATAAATAATAAATTTGAGGAGGTATAGATATGCACGAAATAAAGTGCCCGAATTGCGGCAAAACATTTAATCTTGATGAGGCTGGTTATGCAGACATACTAAATCAAGTTCGCAATGAGGCTTTTGATAAAGCTCTAAATGATAGACTGGTCCTTGCTGAGCAAGATAAAAGGAATGCCATTGAACTCGCAGAGATAAAAATAATAAGCGAAATGGATAAAAAAGCTACTATGAAAGAAGTTGAGATTGAACGCTTGAAGGAAGAGTTGAAGTCTGTCGATATTGCTAAGCAGTTGGCTCTCAAGGAGGCACTGGGTACGATAGAGAAGGAACGTGATGATCTGAAACGAGACCTTGAAGCTAAGGAGACTGAAAAGAAGTTACTAGAATCATCCCTTAAGGAAAAATATGAAACTCAGATAAAAGATCGTGATGATGCCATAGAACGTTTAAAGGACATGAAAGCAAAATTGTCGACAAAAATGGTCGGTGAAACACTTGAGCAACATTGCGAAATTGAATTTTCTAGAATTCGTTCTGCAGCATTTCCTATAGCATATTTCGAGAAGGATAACGATTCGAAGACGGGCAGTAAAGGAGACTTCATATTCCGTGAGGCTGACCATAATGGAACAGAGTTTATCTCAATTATGTTTGAGATGAAAAATGAAAACGATGAGACTGCAACTAAAAAGAAGAATGAAGACTTTTTTAAGGAACTTGATAAAGATCGTAATGAAAAAGGATGTGAGTACGCGATTCTTGTTTCGTTGTTAGAACCATGCAATGAACTTTATAATGGTGGTATCGTTGATGTTTCTCATCGTTATCCTAAAATGTATGTTATCCGTCCGCAGTTCTTCATACCGATGATTACTCTACTACGTAATGCAGCCCAGAATACTCTGAAATACAAGACTGAACTTGCGCTAATGAAGGCGCAAAATATTGATATCTCTAATTTTGAGGATGAGTTGAATATATTTAAGGATGCTTTTGGTAAGAATTATGATCTAGCTTCGAAGAGGTTCCAAACAGCGATTGATGAAATTGACAAGTCTATTGACCATTTACAGAAGACTAAGGAAGCATTGCAAGGCACAGACCGAAATCTCCGTCTTGCAAATGATAAAGCCCAGGATGTTACTATCAAGAAGCTGACCAGGGGTAATCCAACAATGGCGGCTAAGTTTGAAGAACTTAAGAAAGAGGACGTAGAATAAGATGGTTAAGAAAAACTTCTTTGGAATAAAAAGACTGAGTTGCTGTACATTAGAATTTTCGATTCTATGGAAGACTTTATGTTTAACCTACATAAAAATATATTTGCAAATATTATAAGAGCAGAATAAAGTGGGAATTAAAAGGATGAGACCTAATTATTACAGAACTCATTCCAGATTATTCCTTAATTAATTTTTGTAATCAATCAGTTTCCGAGGTGTCTTTATTAATACATATAAAACTTAAAATGAAACTAAAACTATTTTATCAAGCTCAAAACTTCTAAATCATCAATTCTTTATACATATTTTATAAGAATCTGATTGCTTTATTTTCTATTGCGATATATTATGTATATAATATTTATTTATCAAAAAATAATTTTAATGGACCATATGACAGTGGGAAAATGTTAAATCATATACACTGTTTAAAGTGGACTTTGCGCAAGAGAAAAAATATGTCAATTATATACTCAGGTCAACACATGATTTAATTGTTTTAGGAGGCAAAAATGAACCCTATATATATTGATTTGCATATACATACGTCTGAAAATCCCAACGAGCCGAATAATAATTATGATGTTGATACTTTATTATTAAAAGTGAAAAAAATTTCTCAAAATGCCCCTTTTATGTTGTCATTAACAGATCACAATATGATTAATAAAGATGCATATTTGAATTTAATATCCAAAACAAATCATGTGCTATTGGGTGCAGAGTTACATATCAGAAATTACCCCAATGAATCTCCATATCATTGTCATATTTTTTTTAATGTTAACTCAATAGACGAAGAAGTGATTTCGAATGTAAATAAAATATTAGATATTTTGTACCCCGAAAAATTAATAACAGGTGATACTTCAAAAATACCAACTATAGAAGAAGTTGTTAAGAGCTTAGATTCATTTGATTTTATATTACTGCCTCATGGTGGTCAATCACATAAGACTTTTGATAAATCCATTCCGCGTAACGGAGAAGTGAAATTTGATTCAACGTTAGAACGTAGCATTTACTACAATCAATTTGATGGGTTTACAGCAAGAAGTAATATTGGTCTTGAAGAAACACAGAAATATTTTAAAAGATTAGGAATAAATGAATTTGTAAATCTTATTACTTGCTCAGATAACTATGATCCAAAAAAATATCCGAATGCCAAAACAAAGGATGCGGGTCCATTTCTTCCAACATGGATGTATGCAACACCAACTTTTGATGGATTAAGATTATCATTATCTGAAGCATCTAGATTTGTATATTGTGACATAATCTCTAAAGATTGGGCCGAATATATTTGTAATGCTAATTTAGATAATGACAAAATAAGTATTAATGCATCTTTAACACCTGGACTAAATGTTGTAATAGGAGGATCTTCAAGTGGAAAAACACTTTTTGTTGATTCGATTTATCGAAAAATAAGTGGTGACTTTTCAGAAAGTAACTATAAATATTTCCATGTTGATGAATTATCGGTAATAAATCCTTCCGGAATTATACCACACTATATTAACCAGAATTTTATTATTAATTTACTTTCAAGTGATGATAAAGATGTTAATGATATTGAAATTATACAAAAAGTATTTCCTATTGATCATGCAATTGATGAAAAAATAAATCAGGGGTTAGTTCAATTAAAAACTGATTTATCTGAGTTAATTAAATCGGTAAAACAAATCAATATTCTTGAAGGGAACTTAATACGTATTCCTGTGTTTACTAGACTTATTACAAAGCAAAAGACTAAAGAAAATATGTATAATCAGTTTATACCTTCAGATGAATCAATTGAAACTTATTATTTGTCTGAATCTCAGTATACCCAATATATTAAAGTTCTTGATACTATTGACTCGTTTATATCAAAAAATCCTTTTGTTAATAATGTAACTGTTGCCATCAATGAGATAAAAGAAAAATTAGAGAGTGCTTTTTTAATATCAAATTTTGAATTTAATATTAAAGGTGTCTTAGAAAAATATAAAGACAACCTTGATGAAGAATTGTTTACTTTGAATCACGAAGCACAAAGCAAAAAACAAAATAAAGAAAACCTTTTAAAATATTTTGCTCAGTATATAACGTGCTTGAGCAATTTCAATAAAGCTTTATCACGTATTTCTGAATACGATATAAGTTGTGAAACTAACAAAATTGAGGTTTCAGGACATCAACTAAGTATACAGAATTCATTTGTTTTAAATAAAGAAGGAATTCTAAGAGCTTTTAATAAGTATTTAAAAAGTTCAAATTCAATTAGTGTATTTGAAGATATAACCCCACAGTCACTATTTGAATCTAACTTTTCTAAAAAACAGCCCAAAGTGGATGATTATGATGATTTCCAAAGAAAGGTTTATACTGAGTTTGAAAAAATAAATAAAAAGGATTATAAGATTCAAACAAGCGAAGGAAAACAATTTAATGACATTAGTCCCGGATGGAAATCTGCAGTTTTGCTTGATATTATACTTGGATATCGAAAAGATATGGCACCACTCATCATTGATCAGCCTGAGGATAATTTAGCAACCAATTATATAAACACAGGATTTATAAAAACTATCAAGAAGATTAAAACAGAAAAACAGATTATACTCGTTTCACATAATGCTACGATACCTATGCTAGGTGATGCTCAAAATGTTGTTTTGTGCAGAAATGATAATAATAAGATAATAATTAGGTCTAGTCCTTTGGAAGGGAAAATTGATGAAAAAACTATGGTTGATTATATTGCAGAAATAACAGATGGAGGAAAGTCATCAATCAAGAAAAGAGTAAAAAAATATAATTTAAAAAGTTTTCGGGAGGAGTTATAGTGAAATTTAAATTCAAAAAAGAAAATGAGGATATAAAAGTTTCAATTTATCACGAAGAAACAGATTATGATTTTGATTATATAAAAATGATCAATATTCTCTATAATGAAAAAGTTATTGAACCAGCTGATTTTGAAGGTGATTTTTCAGAAGAAGAAACTAATAATATTAATGAGTTCGTGAAAGAAATATCCGATAAAATTGTTTTAACAGAATCAGTTTCATCTGATTTTTAATAATCAGGATTGCTGTAAAGAATTATATTTTGAATGAAAGTATGCGAGTGTATCTTTAGTTAGTTATTTTTTTGTACTAATAATTAACTATCAATAAACTTTAAAAAAATATATAATCTAATAGAAAATTTCAGAAAGTAATGATAGATAAATGTAATATCAGTACTATGATTTAAAAATATGCCTTGAAGCAGTAATGATGTAGGAAATGGTAGTTGAAATAGCAGACATCTCAGTTTTCTGGGATGTTTTTTCTTTGAGTAATTCTAAAATATTTTTGTAAGATAAAGTTTTTATCATACATTGAAAATTTATTTGTCATAATTACATTCTTTTAATGTCCAATAAATTACTTATATTCAGAGAAATTATATTTGAATAAGATATGTTTATATAAATAGTTATCTTAATATATTAAAAATGATATAATCAAGGTAATATGTTATTTGATATGGAGGACAATATGGGAGTACAATTAGACTTTGAAAATAAACTATGGGAAATGGCAGATAAGCTAAGAGGCAATCTACAACCATCAGATTATAAGGATGTTATATTAGGCCTTATATTCCTTAAATACATATCTGACAGTTTTGAAGAAAAGTTTGAAGAACTAGTTTCTGATGGAGAAGGTTTTGAAGAGGATAGAGATGCTTATGTAGAGGATAATATCTTCTTTGTACCACCAAGTGCCAGATGGGATTTTATTAAGAAAAGTGCCAAATTAGCAACCATAGGTCAAATCATAGATGAAGCTATGATAGCAATTGAACGTGAAAACAAAAATTTGAAAGGCGTATTACCTAAAAACTATGCTAGACCAGAGCTTGATAAAACAAAGCTTGGTGAATTGATCGACTTATTTTCTTTCAACTTAGGTAGTAAGGAATCTAAAGCTCAGGATATTTTAGGTAGAGTTTATGAGTATTTCTTAGGTAAGTTTGGTTCTAGCGAAGGTGAGTTCTATACTCCTCCTAGCATTGTTAAACTTCTTGTTGGAATGATTGAACCTTTTGAGGGTAGAATCTATGACCCATGTTGTGGTTCTGGTGGTATGTTTGTTCAGTCTGCAAAGTTTGTAGAAGAGCATCAAGGCAAGAAGGATAATATTCATATTTATGGTCAGGAGTATACTGCTACAACTTGGAGATTGTGTAAGATGAATTTGGCTATTAGAGGTATTGACGGCAACTTAGGTGAAAGGGATGCTGATACTTTTGGTAATGATCTGCATAAGAATCTGAGGGCAGATTATGTTTTGGCTAATCCTCCTTTTAATGTTAGTGATTATTCATTGAGTCAAGATGATGTTCGTTGGAAGTATGGTATACCTCCACAGAATAATGCCAATTATGCTTGGATTGAACATATTATAAGTAAGCTATCTCCTAAAGGAGTGGCTGGTTTTGTATTGGCTAATGGTTCTATGTCAACTTCTACTAAGGCTGAGGCTGAGATTAGGAAGAATATTGTTGAGGCTGGTTTGGTTGATTGTATTATTAGTATGCCTCCTAATCTTTTCTATAATGTGACTATTCCTGTTTGTTTGTGGTTCTTGTCTAAGAACAAGGAGAATAGGAAGGATAAGATCTTGTTCATTGATGCTCGTAAGTTGGGTTATATGGAGACTCGTAAGCACAGGGAGTTAACTGATGAGGATATAGAAAAGATTTATAGTACTTATCATAATTGGAGAGATGGTAATGCTGATTATGAGGATGAGCGGGGTTTTTGTAAGGCTGCATCACTAGAAGAAATAAGGGGTCATGAGTATATTCTAACTCCTGGTAGGTATGTTGGTATTGAGGATGTTGTGGATGATGGTATTCCTTTTGATGATAAGATGTCTATGTTAACCGGTGAGTTGGCTGAGTTATTCCTTAAATCTCATGATCTTGAGGATGAGATTAGGCTTAGACTGGGGGCTATAGGGTATGAGTTTTAATATTTTGGAAGAATTAACTTTACAAGATGTTGCAATTAAAATAACTGATGGTACTCATTCAACTGTTAAAAATAATATAAATGGAAAGTGTTATCTATTAAGTGCAAAGAATATAAAAAATGGACAAATTGTAATCCAAGAATCTGATAGAAAAATTGATTTGGATACAATGTCAAAATTGAATAAACGAACAAATATGGATACTGGTGATGTACTTATTACAACTGTAGGTACACTGGGTGAAAGTGCATTAATAAAAGATAGAAACTTAAATTATGAATTCCAAAGAAGTGTAGCTATAATTAAGCCAGATACAAGTAAAATCTTGCCAGAATTTTTGTACTATATGACTTTAAGCAATGATTTTAAAAGTCAGGTTGAGGGTTATAGCAGTGGGTCTGTACAAAAGTGCTTATTTTTAGGAGCGATAAATTCAATAAAAATAAAAATACCTGCTATTGCAGTACAAAAAAAAATATCCGAAATGCTAACTTCCCTAGATGAAAAAATAGAAGTTAATAATCAAATTAATAAAAATCTAGAGAAAATGGCAAAAGCAATTTATAAGAGTTGGTTTATAGATTTTGAACCTTTTCAAGAAGGAGAATTTCTTGATAGTGAAATAGGTATGATTCCTAAAGGATGGAAAGTTGGTCCCGTAGAAAATTTCTTTGAAATATCAATTGGTAAAACACCACCTAGAAAAGAATCTATATGGTTTTCAAAAGATCGAAAAGATGTAAAATGGGTATCAATTACAGATATGGGTAAGTCTGGCTTATATATTTTTGACACCAATGAAAGACTGACGTCAGAAGCCATTAGTAAACATAATATTAAAATTATACCAGCAGAAACAGTTTTATTAAGTTTTAAATTAACTATTGGAAGAATTTCTATAACAAGTGATGATGTGACAACAAATGAAGCGATTGCACATTTTAAAAATGACAAAAACAATATAAATGAGTATTTATATTATTTTCTTAAAAACTTTAATTTTGATAGTCTGGGGAATACATCATCAATAGCAACAGCTGTTAATTCAAAGGTAATAAAAAGAATGAAGATATTAGTACCTGAAGATAAAGTTTTAAATGATTTTCATTACATAGTTTCCAAAATAATGATAAAAATAAAGAACAATGAAATTGAAAATCAAAAATTGGAAAGTATTAGAGATACTTTGTTACCAAAACTAATGTCTGGCGAAATAAGAATACCAATAGAGGAGTAATAACAGTATGGATAATAAAAAAGAAATAATAATAGAATCATTAGAAGACTATATTCGCGAAATTGAAGGAATTACTCCACCAAGAAAAGATCCAGTCCTAAGAAAAGATATAAAGATATTTAGAGGATTTTCTAATGAAAAATATGAATTAGTGCCAGCTATTGGAAGAAAAGAAAGCGCAAATAAATATAATGGTTGGTTGATGTTTGAAAATAGAATGATGGAAGAAGCTAAACTAAATATGCCTAACCTATTTAATAATGATAGGTTTCCTGTACAAAATATGGTTAATTTTCAACATTATGGCATTCCAACAAGATTATTAGATTTTACAACTAATGCTCTAGTTGCTTTGTTTTTTGCTTGTAAAGATAAGAAAGAAAAAGGTGTGAAAGTTAATGGTAAGGTAATTGTTATATTGGAAAATGAAAACAAAATTTATAATAGCTATTCACCATTTGTAAATGCAATCTATGATATGAGTTATCAATGGTTTACAACAAATCCTTTAAAAAATTACTTAGAATATATTCAAAATAAAAAGTACTGGAAAGGTATAAAAACTGAAGAAATACCAATAGAAGAAATAGTTGAAAGACTATCTAAGCCGATTTTTTTCAAACCAGAAATGGATAATGAAAGATTAAAAAGACAACAAGGAATGTTTATGATATTTCCTAATAAAATTGAAATTATTCAAGTTTATGAACAATATCAAATAATTGATCAATTATCAGAATGGAATAATCAAAATAGTTATGAGTTGATAATACCCTCTAATAAAAAAAAGAAAATATTAAAAAGTTTAGAATCATTGGGAATAATAAATAGCTATTTATTTCCTGAAACAGAAAATATTTGCAAAGATATTTTTGATAACGTAAAAGAAAGATACATAAATAATAAATATGATATTGAAGATAAGATTAATCAATAAAGGTGAAAGGTTTTATTATGAAAAATAACTTCTGCGAATCCCACTTAGAAGAAGCAACACTAGAATGGTTTGAAGAACTAGGATACGAGATAGTCTTTGGTCCTGATATAGCACCAGATGGTGAATACCAGGAACGTAAGGATTATAGAGATGTAATCCTAAATGAAAGACTAAAAGAAGCACTAGTAAGAATAAACCCCAATATGCTGGGAGAAGCAATTGAAGACGCCTTCAAACAAATTGTCATACCCAAAAGTCCTAGTCTGATCATGAACAATAAAGCATTCCATAAAATGATAACAGATGGAATAGATGTACAAGTCAGACAACCAGATGCAAGCTACAGAACCGAGAAGGTATATGTATTTGATTTTGACAAACCTTTGAATAATGACTTCATGGTAGCTAACCAATTCACAATCGTTGAACATGGAGTAGAGAAAAGACCAGATGTTGTAGCCTTTACAAATGGTATACCACTTGTTGTTATTGAACTTAAAAGTGCTAGTGACGAAAATGTTGATATAACTGATGCATATAATCAACTACAGACATATAAGATGACAATACCATCATTATTCACATACAATTCTTTTATGGTTACAAGTGATGGAGTTAATGCAAGAGCAGGAACACTATCATCAGATGAAGATAGATTTATGGCCTGGAGGACAATAGATGGAGATGATGTAGCATCTTTGTCTATCCCACAACTTGAAGTGCTGATCAAGGGAATGTTTCAACGAGATAGGTTTTTAGATATTATAAGGCACTTTATACTATTCCAAAGTGATGGTAAAGATACAACTAAAATACTAGCTGGCTATCACCAATACCATGCTGTAAACAAAGCTGTTGATAGTACAGAGCGAGCAACAATGGATTCTGGAGACAGAAGAATTGGTGTAGTCTGGCATACCCAAGGAAGTGGTAAAAGCTTATCAATGGTATTCTATGCTGGAAAGCTTGTTATTAGTGAAGAACTAGAAAATCCAACAATCGTTGTCATAACGGATAGAAACGATTTAGATGATCAGCTGTTTAACACTTTCTTTAAGAGTAAGGATATTCTAAGAAGTATTCCTGTACAAGCAGAGGATAGACTTCATTTGAGAGATTTATTAAACAATCGTACCAGTGGTGGTATTATATTCACCACTATCCATAAGTTTGCTCCATTTACCAATGAATTAATCGGTGATGAGGTATCTTATCAAAATATGGATAAAGTAGCAGATAGTGGTGTTGAATATGGTAAGAGTATAGTTCTGTCAGATCGTAAGAATGTAATTGTTATAGCTGATGAAGCACATAGAAGCCAGTATGGATTTGGGGCTGACATAGTCAAAGTTGATGATGAAGCTGATGTTAAGTACGGATATGCAAAGTATATGAGAGATAGTTTACCTAATGCATCATATATTGGGTTTACAGGTACTCCAGTTGAATTAACTGACAAGAATACCCGTGCCGTTTTTGGCGACTATATTGATGTATACGATATGACCAGAGCTGTTGAAGATGGAACAACTGTTAAGATATTCTATGAGAGCAGAATAGCAAAACTTGAATTACCAGAAAATCTTAAACCAAATATAGATACAGAATATGATGAGATAACTGAATATCAAGAATACAATCCAAAAGAAAAATTAAAGAGCAAATGGGCTAGACTAGAGGCTATAGTAGGTGCAAATCAGCGTGTTAAACAAATAGCCAAGGATATAGTTGAACACTTCGAAAAGAGGGACAATGCCCAGGAAAACGAGGGCGGAAAGGCTATGATAGTTGCCATGAGCAGAAGAATAGCCATAGATTTGTATAAAGAAATTGTAGCTATACGTCCAGACTGGCATAGTGATGATTTATTGAAGGGTAAAATAAAAATTGTAATGACTGGTGCATCATCTGATCCAGCTGACTGGCAGAAGTTTATTGGAACCAAAGCTAACAGAGAAGCATTAGCAAAGCGTATGAAAGACAAGAATGACGAATTAAAAATTGTTATAGTTCGAGATATGTGGCTTACAGGATTTGATGTTCCTAGCTTGCATACTATGTATATTGATAAACCTATGAATGGTCATAATCTGATGCAAGCAATTGCCAGAGTTAATAGGGTGTTTAAAGAAAAACAAGGTGGTCTTGTTGTTGACTATATTGGTATTGCTGAAAACTTGAAAGCGGCATTGTCGCAGTATACTGATAGTGATAAAAAGACTACAGGAGTTGATACTGATGTTGCAGTCCAAGTTTTGCTGGAAAAATATGATCTTATTAAGGAAATATTGCATGGTCATGATTACAGCAAGTTCTTCACAGGAAAACCTAGTGAGAAAATGAAAGCTATAGTAGAGACAATGGACTATATTATTGGACTTAGAGAAGATAGAAAGAATGACTATATCAAACATGTAACTGAAATGGCGAGAGCTTATTCTCTATGTGCTACTACTGAAGTTGCTGAAAGATTAAATGTAGAGATTGGCTTCCATAAAGCGGTAAAAGCAAGTCTTGTTAAAATAATTAATGAGGATAATAAGAAGAAAACTACCTCGCAGTTAGATAGTGAATTGAATCAGTTAATCTCAAAATCAATCTCTTCAAATGAAGTTGTTGATATTTTAGAATCGGTTGGACTTTCAAAACCTAATATTGCTATATTATCTGATGAATTCTTAGAAGAAGTCAAAGGTATGAAACAGAAGAATCTCGCAGTAGAACTTCTTAATAGATTACTTAAGGGTAGTATAAGGTCATTCTCAAGACGTAATCTTGTACAGTCTAAGAAGTTTTCTGAGTTACTTGAAGCAGCTATCAGGAAATATCAGAATAGGGCTATTGAGACTACTCAGGTCATAATGGAATTGATTGAGCTTGCTAAGCAGATCAGTGAGGCTGAAAAGCGAGGGGAGAATACTGGGCTTACTTCTGATGAGTTGGCTTTTTATGATGCTCTAGCGGACAATGAGTCAGCAAGGGAGATCATGGGTGATGAAATTTTGAAGCAGATTGCCAGGGATTTGACTCAGTCAATTAAGAATAATATTAGTGTTGACTGGGCTATTCGTGATAGTGTTCAGGCTAAGATGAAGATGACTATTAAGCGTCTTCTAAAGAAGTATGGTTATCCGCCTGATAAGACAGCTAAGGCTGTTGATATTGTTATGGAGCAGACTAAGTTGATGTGTCAGAATGAGTCTAAGTTATGACCACTACAAATACACTACAATTCATCTTGTAGTATTTATTCTATAAATATATATAAATAATATTTTTAAAATCAATAAATAAATATTGTATTACAAATCTTAAATATTTAACAAATATGCTCATGGTAGTAGAAAAGAGGAGTTTTATGTGGAATGATATCGAAACAACTAAAGATTTATTAAACTTTACAGTCGTAGCAAAAACAGCTGCACAGTTAGTTCATCAATCAAAGGGTGAACCAATTTCAATTGGAATTTCTGGAAATTGGGGTGCGGGTAAATCTTCTTTAGTAAAAATGATAGGTCTATCGCTTAGAGAATCCAATCCAGAACCAAATAATAAATATATATTTCTTGAATTTAATGCTTGGCTCTATCAAGGTTATGAAGATGCTAGAATAGCTTTACTACAAGCTGTTTCAGACAAATTGTTAGCGGAAGCCGAAAGAAAAAAAAGCGGGATTGAAAAAGCAATGGATTTTGCAAAGAGAGTAAATTGGCTACACTTAGCTAAACTTGCAACACCAGTTGCTTCAGGCGCATTACTTGGAGGAACACTTGGAGGACCATTAGGAGCAATTATTGGCGCTGTAGGTGGTTTGGTTAAATCAGATGGAAACCCATCAACTGAGGATTTGGATAGATTAAAAGATGCTTATTTAGCTTTAAAACCTGAACTTCCAGGGTTGCTAAAAGAAAGGAAAGTTCAATCATTACCACAAGAAATTGAGAATTTACGGTTATCTTTTTCTGAATTATTAAAAGAGCTTGAAATTACTTTGGTGGTTTTAGTTGATGACCTTGACCGATGTCTACCTGAAACTGCTATTTCTACACTTGAAGCAATGCGTCTTTTGTTGTTTATTCCGAATACAGCATTTATTATTGCTGCAGATGAACAAATGATAAGAAATTCTGTACGTTCACATTTTATTAATGTTGATATATCCGATGAACATGTTACTAGCTATTTTGATAAATTGATACAAATACCTCTAAGAGTTCCAAGACTTGGAGTGGCTGAAGTAAAAGGTTATTTAGTGTTATTATTAGCCGAGCTAGCCTCAAGAAAGCAATTAATTAGTGAAGAAGCACTCTTTCGTGCTGAAAAAGTCATATTAAAAGCTGTTAGCCAATCTTGGGATGGAGGGTTAACTAGGAAAACGATAGAAGGAGCTTTTGGTGATGATGCTACTAAACTTAATATGGAGATTGATATAGCTGATCAGATTGCTGGGATAATGGTGTCATCTGATAGAATTGGAGGTAATCCTAGATTAATAAAACGTTTCTTAAATAATTTATTGATTCGAGATACAATCGCAAAATCTCAAGGTATAACAATTGCTTTTGATCAGCTGATTAAGTTACAGTTGTTTGAGAGATGTGCAATACCAGCAGCGTTTGAATACTTAGTCAAAAATATCAACCATGAAGATGGAAGGTGTAATATATTAGTAGATATTGAGACCGCTTTATCAAAAGGAGAACAGGCAGAGATTTTAGATGAAAGTTGGAAAAGTCCATTTGTTTCAGAATGGTTGAAGTTAAGTCCTACATTAGGGGAGAAGGATCTTAGACCATTGCTCTATTTAAGTCGTGATAAAGCTATTATATTAGCCGGCTACGATGAAATTTCACAAGAAGCTAGGGCGTTACTAGATGCGTTATTAGAGGCAAAGAATATTATTCAACCTCTCATTGATCAATTAAAAGCAATTGGAGAAATAGAAGCAGAGCGAATACTTAATAGAATTATGCGACAAGCAAGAGCAACACAGTGGGAGCCAGAAACATTAATACAAGCTTTGCATATTACTAAAGCTCATTCAGTTCTAGGAGTTAATTTTGTAGGCTTTCTAAGTGAAATACCATCAAATAAACGATCAGCTTTAATCATTCCCTATTTACGTGAAGAAGAATGGGCTGAAAGAATGCTAAAACAATGGTTTGAAGATAGTCAAACACCACAAGTAGTAAAAAATGCAATAAAAGCATTAGAGAGGAAAAAATAATGGGAACATCAACATCAAGTAATGGTCCAAATGGGGGAGTTTCTTTTGATCCTCCGTGGTTGGATGAAATTGAAATGCCTGGGAGTACAACATCTTCAGATGCATCAAAAGAAAATGATTTAGGTTTACAGGATGAGGATATTGATAATACTAAAATTAACATCGCTCCGCCAAGAAGATTCAGTGCTACGCGACGTGCATTAAATAATTATGCACAATCAGGGGATAGTGATTCACTAAGGAAAGCCTTGGGACATTACTCTCGCACTGGTATGGGTGGTGCTCGAAATGTAGCAAATAGAATGCGCACTTCGACAAAATCAGCGTCAGCATTATTTGGTGTCTTAAGATCAGCTAGAGAAGGTAATGACCCAGAGATAAATGAATGGGTATCTACATTAACTTCAAGAAATGCAAGTGCTGATGAAATTTTAGATGAAATCATCAATATGGTTACTCCGTTTGGAGGGAGCATTGATGAAATATCGTGTAGAGAATCAATGGCTCAAGCATTGGAAAATCTAATCATAAATAATCCGCAAATCGATTTGCTTAACCTAAAAGATAATGATATTTGGAACATAATTGAATCATTTTTAAGTTATGAAGCATTTAATAGATTGTGTTTAGATATAGGTCAATCCTTTGAAAAGTCTTCACTTGCACCAAAAATCAAGGTTGCAAGGATGAATGAAATGCATAGTTATTTGGAATCGGAGATTTTTATCCAAGTTGAAAAACTACGAGAAAGCAGTGAAAATTTTACACCAAATCAACTTAACGATATATTGCAAGATGCATTATCTAACACTTTTTATGTTTATGAGGGGGCACTATGAAAAAAGTAATATGTTGTCCAGAATCAACTATACCAGATATTTTGGAAGAAGAAGCGAAATATTTTATGTTGTATTCAGTTTCTAAAAATCCATTAATTGGTCATATAGCACCAAGATTGCTAAAAGATATCGAGAAAAATGGATTAAATCCATCAACCGAAATTATAGATTTTACAACTTTTGCACTATCAGTTTCTGCAGCTGATGAAGCTATTATAAGAAGTGATAGCTCAGATGGATGGACAAGAAACATTGAACTTCATGTTTATCTTCAAAAACCTTCTTTATGGGTAGAAAAGCGTAATGAACTTGAAAATACGTTGAGATTTCTGACTGGTGATTTTTGGTCTCTTCACTTTTATGAATCAGATCCTATTGTCCTAAAACCAAAAGTACTAAAATACCCAATGCAAGGGGATTGTGTTTGTCTTCTTTCAGGTGGGGTTGATAGTTTGGTAGGAGCTATTGATTTAAAATCGATGAACAAAACTCCAATTTTCGTATCTAGAATTGCACGTGGTGATCGAATTACACAGAAGAAGTATGCATTAGCATTAGATGGTGGAGATCGTCATTGCCAATGGAGTGCAAAAATAAGACATCGTGGAAATACAGAAAAGTCAACTAGAGCTAGATCAATTATCTTCTTTGCATTTGCTTTAATAGCATCCTCTGTAATAACTCAGACTGAGAATCGATCAACAAATATATATGTTCCTGAAAATGGATTTATTAGTTTGAATATTCCTTTAGGTCCAATGAGGTTGGGAAGTCTTAGTACAAAGACAACACATCCAATATATATGAGTGGACTACAGTTAATGTGGAAGCATTTAGGGTTAAATGTTAATTTAGTATTACCGTATCAATTTAAAACAAAAGGTGAAATGTTAAAAGAATGTTCAGACAAGGAGTTGCTGGAAAAATTGATAAATGATTCTGTAAGTTGCGGGAAATATCAACGCCATAATTTGACTCATTGCGGAGTATGTGTGCCTTGTTTGGTAAGACGAGCTGCTTTTCATAAATCCGGGTTAGCAGATTCAACATTCAAAGGTTATATTTATACACAGATTACAAGTGTAGATTCAAAGGATGTTTCTTCTGTAGCCTCAACATATCTAAAATATATAAATGACGGTATTAAACAATTAACTACGGGACACTT
This sequence comes from Fusobacteriota bacterium, assembly GCA_009773805.1. Taxonomy (GTDB): domain Bacteria; phylum Bacillota; class TC1; order TC1; family TC1; genus WTXA01. The sequence goes on along the minus strand of WTXA01000002.1, from coordinate 162,334 downwards.
ATTTTTTTCAGAAATAAATGAAAGAAATCACTTTGAGAATGTTATTTCAAGAGGATTAGATGAGCTTGGAGAATTTATTAAACTACAAGGTGTAATATGATGGACTTTCATTGTCATTTAGATTTATATAAAAATTCAATACAGATGCTTCCTGTTGTAGCAAAAAGAAATATCTTTACACTAGTTGTTACAACAAGCCCAAGAGCATGGCAATTAACATCTCAATTATTTGTTGGATATAAAAATATACAAACAGCTGTAGGTTTACATCCCGAAGTAGTTGAATATAAATATAAAGAACGTTCTTTGTTGCTAGAGGCCATTCCAAAAGTGAGATTTGTTGGTGAGATAGGTATTGATGGTTCTGAAAAATATAAACAAACATTTTCTCTGCAAGAGTCAATTTTTACCGATACTATAATTACATGTCAAGAAACAGGAGGGAAAATTCTAAGCATTCATTCAAGAAATGCAGCAACAAGAGTTCTTTCAATATTAAGAAAATATAATAATAATTGCATACCTATATTACATTGGTTTTCAGGCACAATGGAAGAACTGGAACAAGCAAATGAATTGGGTTGTTGGTTTAGTGTTAATCCTACTATGATTAATAGTGCAAGAGGCCGTTCGATAATTAAAAAAATCCCAATAGATAAGTTGATTCCAGAATCTGATGGTCCATTTACAAATTTTGGATCAAACGTAATTATGCCATGGGAGGCAATAAGAATATCTGATAAACTTTGTGATTTGTGGGAAATATCTAAAGAACATGTTTTCGAGCAATTGCAAGCAAATCAAAAAAAACTACTGGAGCAGGACATAAACGATTAAAGAGGAGGTACATTACTTCATCTCTTATTTTTACAAATATAATCTGAAACAATCGACCAGCATGTTTGGTAAATTTAAAAGTTATACTTATCTAAGAACTGAATAAAGAATTAAAAGGGAAAAAATAATTATGCAAATTCACTATTTCCAGAGGTACCACTCAAAAGAAAATGAAATAGCAATGTTGCTTAAATCTAAGTAATGGGGTTAAAAAAGTTTTTTGTAGTTGTTAAATTGAGGGGAAGAAGGTTTTTATAGTATGACAGATCTTGAAGCAATAAAAAATTGTTTTAATAAAGCAGATTTTGGAAAAACATTTGATTCAAAACAAATCAAAAATATTGTTAATATAAAATATGGTAAGAAGATAGATAATATAATACCAAGTGACTACTGCTATAACATAACCAATAACGGAATAAAAAACTATAAGAACTATCTTCACATTTTCATAAATCGAGGAACAGGACTATATGAATATGTAGGCGAAAACTATAAATACACGGGAACAGTTAGCAATAAAGGAGCAACTGTTGGTGAATGGATTAATGGTATATATAGTTCATATTTGGATGAAGAGCTATCTCCTGGAAACTCGACCAATATAGTGACAACTAAAAATGATGAATACTTTAATACAAGTTCAAACAATCATGGAAAAGAAGCAACAATTATAAATCTTATCTGCAAATACCTATCAGATAAGAACATATATTTTGATGACTTGTCTCATTTGGAAAATATTAAAGCAAGAAATGAAGGGAAGATATTTAGCTTTAGTGAGAATATTAGAGGTTTAGTCTATGCCCAATTGAGCAACCAAACTAAATGGAGCAAAATAGTATCTAAGCTTAAAGAAATAGATAAGCTATTCTTTGATTACGATAGGGTGAAAATATTAAATATACCAGATGATTATTTCTATAATGGAATATTCAAACTTAAATGCGGAAATATTGCTACTAAAAAACAAATGATTAGTTTGAAGGATAATATCCATATGCTGGAACTAATAGAGAAGGACTATGGTAGCCTAGATAATTTCTATGAATCATATTCAGCATCTAGAATTGCTACAATACTATCTAGTGGCAAGTATAAGTTGAGATATATAGGTTATGCACTTGCTTGGGAATTCTTGAGAAATGTTGGCATTGATGGAGCGAAACCTGATGTTCACATAAGAAGAATTCTAGGTAGGGAAAGGCTAGCATATTCAAATAGTATTAATGCTGGGGAATTGGAGTCTATTCATATTATTGATGAATTGTCAGAAAGAACTGGGTATACCAAGGCTTTTATTGATGCAGCGCTTTGGAGTTACTGTTCTGATGGCTATGGGCAGGTTTGTACAGCTGATCCAAGATGCGACATTTGCTTAATAAGTGAATATTGCAAATATAAAAAAAATCTAAATACATGAAACTGTATTATTAAACGTACATCATCAATAAGTTGAAAAACTTTAAATAAAATGTTAAAACAAAATAAGTGGAATGGAGAATACGTAAAATGGGGATTTTCAATAAGAACAAAGGTGAAATGAAAGAAAATATCTGGAACGAAATCAAGAAAATAAACTGGAAAAAAGTCAATAAAGACTCATTGATGGATTTTAAGATCAATTATATAGGTGACATTGAGTCCCTAACAGTTTTTATTACTGAACTAGAAAAAAGCAAATATGACTTCTTTGGAGTTAAACTAGATAAGGAAAATGCCTTAACAGCAAAAGCCAGAGAGAAAATAATATTTATCGATATAAACAAAATTGAGAATATAAAAATAGATAACAACAACTCTGAAATAAATATAGTAGACAATAAATATATAAATAAAGTAAGAGAAAAAACAAAAATACGCAAATACTATATTTTTAATTCTATCTTAACTGAAGAAAATATTGAAGAAATAATAAATGATCATGAAGAACTTACTCCTGCTTTAGGTTTTAATTATCCAGCACTAAGAGCAATAGCTTCAAGGAAGAAGATAACTGAAATAGCAATACAAAATGGGGTATGGGCTGCCGGATCCTCTTTTGCTAATATTATCCCTGGACCTCATCAAATAGTTACCGCCCCTCTAGAGGGAGCATCTGACTTTACAGTATTGACAGCCAATGAACTAAGAATGATATTCATTACAGCAGGAATCAGTGGCAGAATAATAGAACCATTAAAACTTATCCCAGAATTAGTGATAATGATTAGTGGTGCCAAAGGTGCACAAATGCTTGCAACTCAATCAATAGGCAAGATTCCTGTTGGTGCCGGTAATATACTAAAAGGTGCAATAGCCTTTGCCTTTACATTTGCCATAGGTGAAGCAGTATTTCTTAATATTAACTATGGGATAAAAATAGATTCTAAAAAAATAGCTGAAAGAGTAAAAGTATTAGAAGAATTCTCTAAAGAAAAGATTTCTAAGTTTATTAAAAAGAAAAAACAAGATAGTGAAGAATCAATTGATGTAGAGTCAGTCGAAACAGAACAAGTAATGAATGATAATTAAATATAAATTGCATTTATTAAGTATTTTCGAACAAATATTAGAGACAAAATAATGTTAACTTTGATAAAAACTACACATACCAACAGTTCAATGAACATCCTGAGACTAGTTAATAGTATTAGTAACTTGCATAAAGGAAATGGCCTATACAATAGAACTAAGTAAACCATAAGCGGGAACCATAGTATCACTAGAACTCTATGGTAAGATAAAAGAGTAATATCAGTGATGATACAAGTCAATAGAAGACTATACATTAACGCAATAGACAAATGGTCACAAAAATAAAAAATATATTTTAAAAACTTTACAATGAAAAATAAGTAAACTGAAATCATAATAACAATGTGTTTCTAATTATGAAGAAAATAATAAATAGAAAGTCCCGAACTGGTCATTTAGACAGTTCGGGACTTTCTTTATGTCAATTTAAATAAAAATAATATTTTAAGATAATATTCAAGGGAGTATTGTATTTATTATATATGTATGGTATTTTATTAATATCAATTTTAAATTGATAAATCCACAAGAAAAATAGGGGGGGAACAATTAATGAAAAAAGTCATGACACTTTTATTAGTATTAGTAATTTTCACTACTTTCACCAGCAACCTACTAGCAATACAAATTTCACCTAGAGATAATGACGAAAAAATACTAATACAAAACGGACTTGCTAAAGAAAACCTAGAAGCACTATCCAACATAGACAAGGAACAACTAATAGAAAATCTCAAGAAAGACAAAAGTAAGGTTCAAATAAATTCTGTAATAATGGAAATAGATAACCTTGCAGAAATAGAAGCTTTCATGAGCAGATCAAGACAAGAACTGATAGAAAGTGGCGCCGACTCTGATAAAGTAGACACTACTCGAAAGGAGCTTGAAAGATTCAGTACCTTAAGTGAGGAAAAGTTGGCAAAGGAATTAAACACAAGTATCGCTGAGGCAAGATATATAAAAAGAGCCATTGAACAAGGCAGGAATATGTCGAATGATAATCAACCAAAGGAGATAAAGGAACAAGAAATCATTAACGCCTCTGGATCAATATCATCAACCACACTAACTTATTCTCAGGCAGTAACCAATCTATCAACTGCCACCAGACCAATATATAAGGTGAATGTAGCCTATACATGGAATACAGTCTATGCTCTTTCTATATATTCTGATGCCATAGCTGCTTGCTGGGGAGGTGGGCTTGTCACCAGTGGGATTTCATCAGCTGCAGCATATTATGACTCAACAAACAGTAGCTTTGCTTCATACAACAAGACGATTTCCATGACCAAAGAAGAAACCATTCAAGCAGGTATTAAATTCAGATTTCCACAAGCTGTAATGCCGAAAAATCCAGCATATCCTACTTCTAAGACAAGAAATGGATCAGCAACCTTCACAATATACCAGTTACAGAAACAAGGATATGCTACCCAGGTCGCTTCAAGATATTGTCATAGAAGCATACGACTTGAAAGCACTTCAATCAGTTTCAGCACGTCACCAACAGTAAGCATAAACGTTGGCGGAGCCTGGGATACGTCAGCTCAACGAATATCTACTATCAGCTATTGATGGAAGCAAGGAAATTTAATTAATGAATAATGTCAAAGCAAAAGTTAAAATTAAAAGTAAATTACTCTACAGTATAGTTTTCTTGGTATTAATAGGCATACTTTCAACATACATATGGAAATTGAATAGCGAAAAGAGAAATTTACAGAATAATTACATTGACGATTGGGCTATATATAACTACGGACAGACAATAGAAGGGACAAAAGGCACAAAAGGAATAGACATTAACATATTGCCAGCCTGGAAGAAAATTCTGCCAAAGGAAAATATTATAGTTGCTGTAGTAGATACTGGTATTGATATCTACGCAAATAATATGTCCAACAATATAGAAAGAAACAAAAAGGATACGATTAATGAAATAGATGATGACCATAATGGACTTATAGATGACCATCTCGGTTGGAATTTCTATGATAATAACAATACCATCTATGAAAACGAACTTTATGATTATTATGGCACATATATAGCAACAACTATCACTAAAGTTAATCCTAAAGCAAGAATAATACCAGTCAAGTTTCTGAAATCTACCATGGGCACTTCCAATGATGCAGTTGAGGCAATAAGTTATGCTATCAAAAGAGGTGCAAGAATAATTAACTGCAGCTGGAACTTCAACGAATACAACAATGTACTTTATGAGGTTATAAGGGATAATCCGGATGTTCTTTTTGTATGCTCAACAGGAAACAGAAATTCAAATATCGACAAGGATCTACTTTATCCCTGTAGCTATGGTCTGGATAATATCATTAATGTTCTGGCCATCGATAATAGGGGCGAAATATATGAAGCTAGCGGGTATGGGAGTTCAACTGTTGATCTTGGTGCTCCTGGTGTTGATGTCAAAGTAACTCTGCCAAATAATGAAGTAGCCTTGCTTGATGGAACCTCGGTGGCTGCAGCTTATGTATCAGGGGCGTCATCTCTTATACTTGGCAAATATCCAAACCTATCAGCAAAGGAAGTTAAGGAAAGAATAATAAAGAGTGCTACAAGATTAGAAACGTTAAGGAACCATTGCAGCTCAGGTGGTCTACTCAATGTTGGAAAATCAAATAAATGATTACTTCAAGGAGAAAAACAAAATGAAAAGAAAAATCTTAATATTCTTGTTGTCGATTATCATATTCTGGACAGACTGGATAATAATAGGACAGACCTGGAACAATTTTCACGACAATATCTACACCATAGTCAATTTAGCTTTACTTCCAATATTTATCACTATGCTCTTAGCTGGAATAATACTGATAACGAAGATAGTAAGCAGACTAAAAGGAAAAGGAGGAGTATACAAAACTAAAGAATTCCTTGGAGCTATATTTACAATACTGCTGATATCAGTTATTCTATTACTCCATTTTAATGAATACAACATAGCTATGAATAAGAATCATAACATATCAGGATTTGGCCCGATTGTCTCTAAAACCATAAATGACGGAAACTACTACTTCTATCTTGGCAGAGAAGATAGAAACATCAGATTCCAGTGCGACAAGAAAACCTACAATACATTACTAATCAACGACAAAGTACTATACACCTTTGAATACAGAATGGACTTCTTCAATGAAAACCGAGGTATCATAAAAAGCCTTGATCTGGAAAACTACATTGACAATAGAATTAAGCTTAACGACTCTTAGGGACTGAATCTGGTAATTTATAGGAACATACCAAAATTGATTTTTATTACGGAATTGAAAAACTGGCTGACAATATTTGTCAGCCAGTTTAAATTAAAATTTATTTAAATATATTTTTAACCCTTTGCGATAATATTTTTAAATTTGGTATATTCTTCCATTGTTATCTCACCTTTGGCAAGTCTCTCATTTAATATAGTTAGGGATTTATCATTATCAAACTGGCTTTTTACAGAGTTTGATTTAACAAGCTTCACAATAAACCAGACAACAAGAGCAATCACAATGAAAACACCAATTATCCACAAAATAAATATTAACCAAGACCAGCCTCCACCCATCATATCATAGCCATAATTGTCCCACATCATAATACACACCTCTTTCTTTAATTAATCTTTGTTAAAATTTAGTACATCTTAATTATACCATATATCTAAAATTGTAATTTAATATTATGAAATTACAATTGCATTTATAATTTGATGCATTTAAAAAGGTGTTAAAGTACGGAAAAGCATAACTTCTTAACCTAATTAATTTAAGGAATTGACATTACTACTAATTAGTAGTAATATTAAAGCATGAGAAAAAATATTAAATCCTACGGGATAGAAAACGACCAAAACCTAAAACTACTAATAGCCTTAACAAGAACTACCCAAGCTGTACATAAACGCTCAGGCAACATATTCGAACAAGGAGGATTAACAACAGCACAATTCTCTGTCCTAGAAGCACTATACCACAAAGGAGAAATGACCATAAGCGAAATCATGAAGACAATACTATCAACACCAGGCAACATGACAGTAGTAATAAAAAACCTAGAAAAGGAAAAACATATTACCAAAAAAGAAAACCCAGAAGATAAAAGAGCAACACTAATAAGAATCACAGAAAAAGGAAATAAGCTTATAGAAAATATCTTTCCAAAACACATCAAAGATCTTGAAGATTGCTTCAGTACACTTTCATCAGAGGAAAAAGAAAACATAATCAAACTACTAAAAAAACTAACGAGAAAACCATAGATTTTAAAACATGCAGTTTTCAAAAAAAAGAGGTATAATAATGGCGAAAGATAAAATAATAGAAATTATAGAATTCACTGATCCAGTATGTACATGGTGTTGGGGAAGCGAACCCATACTAAGGAAACTAGAAACCAGATATGGAGACCAAATAATCATAAAATATATTATGGGTGGTTTGGTAAAGGACATCAGGGAGTTTTATGACAGTTTCAATGACATTGGTAGAGATCCAGAACTGTCGAACAAACAAATTGCTAAACACTGGCTCGAGGCATCTCAACGACATGGCATGCCAGTAAGAACCGAAGGTTTTAGGATGTTTAGCAATCAGGATCTATCAACTTACCCACAGAATATAGCCTACAAGGCGGCTCAAATGGAAAACCAGCAATTAGCTGATAAGTTCCTTAGAAGAGTAAGAGAAGCCTCTGCGTCAGAAGCTAAACAAACAAACAAACAAGATATTCTGGTGGAACTGGCTTCAGAAGTCGGTCTGGATATTTCTAAATTTATTGGTCGATTAAATGATGGCTCAGCTGAAGCTGCCTTTAAGGAAGATCTTTATATTACTCAACAATATGGTGTTCGAGGATTTCCATCATTTCTTATAAGGTATGGTGAAAGGGAAGTAATGACGAGAAGTTTTCAGAGTTTTGAATCCTTTAAATCTATTATTGATTCACTTGCAGGTGGTGAAATTAGAGAATATATTCCTGATAAATCATCCAAGAGTGTGTTGGACTTTATAAAGAAATATGGTAGAGTAGCTCCTGTAGAAATACAAGTCAGCCTGGACATGAGTGAAAATGATGTCGCATTAATCATCAATAAATTAGTTAGTGAAAATCAATGTAGGATTATTGTAGCTGGGAATGGATCATTCATCGAGTTGATTCATAATCCCCTGGACTGTGACCCGATGAGTGGTTTTTGCAAAGTATAAAATTAGATTATTAAAAAATAAAAAGAAAGAAAGGTGTAATATTATGAAATTTTTAATTATTGATTCCCACCCTTATAGTGAAAGCTTCAATAGACAACTAACTAGGAAAATAGAAGAAGTTGTCAAAGAAAAACATGAAGTGGAAATGTTGAATTTAGTGGATGATGGGTTTAATCCTGTGATGGATACTGCTAGTCTTAAGCTTTTTTCTACTGGTAAGTCTGCTGATCTAAAGGTGGAGGAATATCAGAAGAAAATTAATGAAGCTGATTGTCTGGTCTTTGCTTTTCCAATTTGGTGGAGTACAATGCCGGCAATATTAAAGGGTTTTTTAGATAAGGTTTTCCTTTATGGTTATGCTTATATTAGTGGAGAAAATGGAGCACTGGAGGGTTTGTTCAGTAAACAGGCTGTTGTAATCACTACTATGGAAACACCTAATTCTGTTTATAATGAAATGTTGAATAATCCTGTGAAAAATCACTTCATAAATGCTACTCTTGCTACTTGTGGCATACAGACACTAAAGCATTTTCAAATTGACAAGATTAATTCCGGAACAGATGATTACCGGAAGGATTCATTCAATCAGATTGTTGAGTATTTCAAGAAGCTATAAAAGTGTTAAAAACTGAATATTATATTAAGGCTGTTAATAATTGACCCCAAAAAATTGGACAAAGTAGCAAGTTTAAGAAAACATACGAGTTTTATGAATAAAATGAAGAATCTAAGGAAGACACATCTAGTGTCTTCCTTAGATTTTTTATCCATTGCAGTCCAATACCCTGTACTATGAGCCGTTGTAATATAATAAATTCTTGAAAATCATAGTATGAGGTTATCAGATATAGTATTATAGACATAATACTAAAAGAAATAATTTGAATAACCTAGGGTGTAAATAATGAACGATAATAGACAGAGAGTCAACATATTCGCAAACAAATACCTACAACTATACAATAATCCATATGCCAGCGTAGAAGAGATAAAGGAAAACTTCAAAAAAGAATGCCTTGAGCTAGGCTTCAAAATGGACGCAGACTTTTCCTTTATAGATGAACCTATCCTGACACTTTCTATATTAAAAAGGAACTAAAAGTGAAAATAGATCAGATAGACGATGCCTTGATTCTAGGCTCCATCATATATTCAAGTTGGTATCTTTTAGAATACTCAAACAATGAAGCACTATTTGATACTTTCAACAGACAATGGTTCATAACAGCTCTCTCAAGACTAGCTGACATAACCTCTGATCAAGAATATGATCCATTACTTTTCCATGGAAAGTTGAAGAAAATTGCAATAAGATCAAACAACATAAACTATTTAGATGATTATGAACCCGAAACTGAAGTAGAACAACAACTTACAATAACCATAGACGGAAGAATAATAATATCAAGATTTAAAGTAAATAATGATATGAGTGAGATTGAAAACACCAGCATCAAGCTGTTTAAGATAGACCAGACAAAAGCAGATAAGATATTTTTTTATGTCAGCAGATTCTTCAAAAAAGAATATAGATACGAATATATGGACAAGGACGTAGGAGTCTTTATCCTGACCCTGACAAATGATCAAGATAATGTATTCATTTACACAGGGTCCTTAAATTCCAGCTTCATTCTGGATGACAATGACCTTTCAGATATCATTAGAGAAAATACCGGTACAGATGATTTGTTTGTCTTTGACAACAATTCGGATCGAATAGAGAGAATTGAAATAAACTACAATTGTGAAACCAATATAATACAGGAGAAAGAAATCAATGAACAAGTTAGTGAGTCTTTAATCATCGACGGCAAATCAGGTATCTTGGAGCACTATAGAAAATTGAACGGAGTCTGTAAATTTTCAATTAAACTTATGCTTGATGAAGAGGTAAGATACTTTCTTAATAGGTTGGAATACAACCTATTTTCCTTAGTATCTTCTAATAGGCTAGATATTGTTGAGGATATAATATCTAGAAGAGATTATAACATATCGATTTCCACTAGACGGGGTAACGACAGAATTATATCAGGAGTTTTTGACAAGTCAGGACTGCCATTGTACTGGGATAGGTTCATTGTTGATGTTCGAGATTTTATGATGGTTCATGGACTTGGTGAGATATTTGACAGTAGAGTTTATGGTAGGTATCCAAAAAGAGAGTCTGAATATATTTTCTGTAACGTAGTATTTCAGGAAGATGGTAAGGAATACTGTTATCTAACTGAAGATGAGACATTAAGGGTAGGGGACGTTGTTGCTGTTCCTGTGGGTTGGTCCGATAATGAGGTAGCTGTGAAAATTGCTAGTATTGAATATCATCAACCTGAAGATGCTCCTTATTCTCTTGATAAAATAAAGTATATAAGTGGAAGGTTTCATAAGAAGGTAAAGTGTGACTGTTCAAATTATGGTAGGGTTTTTTGTCCTCTGATGGGATATGAGATTAATCATATTAGGGAGTGTTTTGATATTGCCACGGTGGCAGCTGGTCTAAGTCCACCTAGTGAAGCACTAGACGAGGTTCTTCTTATCAAAGATTTTGAAAAAATCTGTCTTAACTGCAAGAATCATATATTCGATGATGTGACATGAGGTTATTTAAGGAAAAGAGTAAAATGAATTTTAGAAAAATAGCTATGAATATAGCAATGAAGGCACATGTAGGACAAACAGACAAGGCTGGAAAACCATATATAGAACACCCCGTCAATGTAGCCTCGGCTTTTGAAGATGATCAAAGGTACATAACAGCACTGCTACATGATGTGGTTGAAGACTCTGACATAACCTTTGATGACCTAAGAAACGAAGGCTTTGATGAAAACATACTAGAAGCAATCATTGCACTGACCAGAACTAACATAGGATATCAGGAATACATTGAAAGAATCAAGAAAAATCCGATAGCTAGAGACGTTAAGATACAAGACCTCAAGCATAACATGGATTTAAACAGACTAGACAATGTGAATGTAAAAGATATTAAGAGACTAGAAAAATACAAAAAGGCTCTAAAATATCTGGATTATTAGAATAATATTCTTTAAAAGGGAGAATGAAATGGATAGATACTTGTTTAGAGAATACATATTAGAACTAGAGGATAGTATGCTAGACAACATATATAAATTCATACTAACCGAAGCTCAAGAAAAAGTAGAAATAGGAAACAAGGGATATTATAACTTTTATCCTCAAGAAGACAGGGCACTACAATTAATAATAGAAACAACCCAAGAAGACAATAAAATAAATTTAGAAAATATGTTTTTCCATCATACTTCAGGCAGTGTATGGAAATTGAAAATCATAAATGCACTAAGTGATTTTTCTAATACATACATGGTATCAGATGAAAACGGATTAGGAGGTTTCATAATAAGATTGGTTAATGAAGCAGTCTTAGGAAAACAACTAAAAGAAGGTGACATATTTGAAGCCCAAGTAAGTGCCTTTGCCATAAATGGTGCTATACATGAAACCGAAAATGATTATGAGAAATCTATTCCCTTGTCTAAAGAAGGCAAAAGAAACATGATTGCTGATGGAGGCCTAATGCCCCTTCACCTGATAATTAATAACAATGCATTCTTATCAGATGAAGAAATAGCAAACAAAGACCACTTCAAAGATAATATACTTGCATATAAAGGAACTATTGAATCTTCAAACTCCTATAATTTAAACATGTTTGATACAGATTTTCCAACATACTATAGTGCTTTAATTAATACTGATTTTGGAAAATTACCAATATTCTTTACTAGAGATTTTCTAAATGGAATGAAGAGATTTGGTATAGGAAACATAATAGAAGGAGAATTATTCTTAACAGGTGATGTATGTATAGATGACTATAACAAATACATTAAAAAGAATGAATTATCATTCAAAAAATAAATTACATTATAAAAAACATGGAAGAAATAATCTCGCTTCCATGTTTTTTTATATCAAATTCACCTTGCAATATACATCCCCATAAGCTAAAATTAAACTATGGAACCGGTTCCATAAAATATGCAATAACATGCAAAAAGAAGGATGATAAAAATATGACATACGACCTACTAATCAAAAACGCAACAATAGACGATACAGGAATGACCAAAGACATAGGAATTTTAGATGGGAAAATAACTGAAATAAGCGATGATATACCTGCAGAAGCAGGAATAAAAACAATAATGGCAGGTGGAAGGCTGGTAACCCCAGGCTTCGTAGACTCCCACATGCACTACGACAAAACCCTAACGCTAGGAGATAAAGAAACCAAAACCCTAGACGAAGCCATAGAAGAATTCATCAACTACAGCACCAAAATGAACGGACAAGAATGGAAAGCAGACATCAAGAAAAGAGCAAAAGCTGCAGCCAGACAATCAGTCCAAGCAGGAACCACAACACTAAGAACCCACGTCAACATAGAAGCAGGCACTGACCTCTATGGAGTAGAAGCCCTCAACGAGCTAAAAGAGGAGTTAAGGGATTTTGTTGACATCAAGATTACCTCACTACCCTCCTTCTATGATGGTAGGGTTGAACAGGACAAGAGGTTTGAACTACTGGACTATGCCTGCAAGAACAACATGCTAGACTTCCTAGGAGGAGCACCATTCCTCCACGACAACTGGGAAGAACTAACCGAAAAAACCTTTGCCATGGCAGTCAAGTACAATCTACCAATAGACTTCCACGTCAACGAATCAGACCAACCTGATGTTAGAAACTTCGAACAAATAGCCGACCTGACAATCAAGTATGGGTACCAGGGAAAAGTAAGCTGCGGACACGTAACAGCCCTAAACGCAGTAGACGAAGAAACAGCAACAAGAGTAATTGAAAAAGCTAGAGTTGCTAAATTAAATATCATAACCCTACCCTCCTGTAACCTCTACCTAATGGGAAGAATCGACAAACAACCAATAAGAAGAGGAACAACCAGAATAAGAGAATTCCTAGAAGCAGGAGTAAACATCTCCTACGCTTCAGACAACATAAGAGACGTCTTCCGCCCAATTGGCAATGGAGACATGCTAGAAGAAGGACTACTAACAGCCCAAGTAGCCCAAATGGTAACCAAAACAGACCTAGAAACCATCTTCAAAATGGGCACAGTCAACCCTGCCAAGGCTCTCTTGTTAGAAGACTATGGTATGGGAGTAGGAAAACAAGCAGACCTAGTAATCTTTGATGAATGTAGTGTAGCAGAAGCATTAACAAACCAAGCAACCAGAAACTACGTAATCAAAAAAGGAAAAGTAGTAGCCAAAAATACCAAAATATCAGAAATTGTTTTTTAATTAATATGATAAACGAAAGGAGCTAAAGAAATGAACTATGTAATCGGAAGTTATCAAAACTATGTAGGTGGAGAGTGGGTAGAACCAAAAAGTGGTGAATACAAAGAACAATACTCCACCATCGACGGTTCAGCTGTATCCAAATGCCCAATGTCAGGGTTAGAGGATGTGGAAGTTGCTGTTGAAGTGGCCAAGTTAGCCTTTGAAACTGCAGACTGGGCCAATAACCCAAGAAAACGCTCCAAAGCCCTACTAAACTGGGCTGCTAAGATTAAAGAGAACATCAACGAACTAGCCACTGCCCTAAGTTGGCAAGTTGGGAAACCATACAAGGAATCTTTTGGAGAAATGATGGGAGCCATCGGCTATTTGGAATACTATGCCGGAGCCTGTCGTACACTTTATGGCTCAACCACCTCAATAGATGAATACACCACCTCCATACTTGTAAGAGAACCAGTAGGTGTTATCGGAGTAATTGTACCTTGGAACTATCCAATAACCCTCCTAATGAGAGACATGGCCCCAGCACTAGCTGCTGGCAACACCTGCATAGTTAAATCAGCTGAACAAACCTCAGGCATTACCATGAAGGTAATTGCTTTATTGGAGGGTATTTCTGAGTTTCCTGCTGGAGTAGTAAATGCCATTTGTGGCAGAGGCTCCCTAATAGGCAATGCTTTAGTTAAACATCAAGATGTAGACATGATCGACTTCACCGGCAGTGTTGAAGTAGGTAAAGATATAATGGGACAAGCTGCAGATACCATGAAGAAGTTATCATTAGAGTTAGGGGGCAAATCAGCCAGCATAATCTTTGCAGATGCTGATTTGGAGAAGGCCCTACCATATGCTTTAAAAAGCATCTTCACCAATGCAGGACAACTTTGTACCTCTGCATCAAGGATTCTGGTTGAGGAGTCTATTGCCGAGGACTTTATTGCAAGGTTGAAAACTATGACTGAAGCCCTAGTAGTGGGTAACCCACTAGATCAAGCAACAGAAATGGGAGCTATGAATACACCTGTTCAAATGGAAACAGTACTTAAATACATTGAACTAGGTAAGGCGGAAGGTGAACTACTAACTGGTGGTTATCGTTTACTTGAGAGTGGTTTAGATAAAGGCTACTTTATAGCCCCAACCATTTTCTTAAATTTACCTTTTGAGTCATCCTTAGTACAAGAAGAAATCTTTGGACCAGTACTTTGTATCCAGACCTTTAAGACTGAGGAAGAAGCTGTTCACTATGCTAACGGAACCCGTTTTGGTCTAGCTGCTGGTGTCTGGACTAAAGATATCAATAGAGCTATGAGAGTCAGTAGAAAAATGAGAGCTGGTACTACCTGGGTCAATTGCTATAACAGACTAATGCCTGAGTGTGAAACAGGAGGCTATAAGGAAAGCGGAATAGACAGAGCCGGTGGTATTGAGGGAATAAATAAGTTTACTGAAGTTAAACATGTGTGCATAGATTATGCTCCAGGTGTTTAAGAGGAGATTCGATGAATAAAAAAGCTACCATAATGGATGTGGCTAGACTAGCAGGGGTAGGTAAGACTACTGTCTCTAGAGTGTTTAATAAGCCGGAACAGGCTGGAGCTGAGACTGTAGAAAAAGTCATGGCTGCAGCAAAAGAGCTGGGCTATAAGCCGAGTCCTATTGCTAGAGCCTTAAATGACACTAAGTCTAGAACTATCTCCTTAGTAGTACCTAACGTAGAATCTTCCACCATGGCAGAAATCATTCGTGGAGCTATGCAGTACCTAACAGAGAGGAACTATAGTCTTCTAGTCTTAGATTCTAGTGAGAACTATGCTAATGAGAGGGACTATTTCTATCTCTTGCAAGAGAGGATGACTGATGGGGTTATCTTTTGTCATGGTAGTGCCAAAGAACGGATGGAGGCTTTACGTGATCTAATGCCAGTAGTCTTTGTAGAAAGCAGAGCTAAAAGAACTGACATAGATCAGGTCCTAGTAGATGGTATTGACGCTTATCGGAAGTTATTCACCTACCTCCTAAACTCTGATTTTATGATGGAGGATATTGCTATAGTTTATGGTAAAGAGGATAGTTTTTCCAGACTTCGTATTGGTCAGTGTGAACAGGTACTGGAGGAGATGGGCTTAGAACTAAGTCCTGCTAATGTCCTCTATAGTAACTGGAGAGCTGAGGATGGTTATGAGTCTATGAATTTGTTACTAGGTAGAAAAAGAAAACCTAAGGTGGTTGTCTACTTATCTGACGTGATGGCTTTAGGTGGTATGCGAGCAGCTCATGATTTAGGTCTTGTAGTACCTGATGATATTAGTGTAGTGGGTTTTAATGATGCTAGGTTTAGTGCCTTTTATCAACCCTCACTAACAACTCTTGACTACAAGCCAGAACAATTAGGAATTGCAGCAGCCAAGCAGATTTTAAATAGGTTAAAAAATCCTGAGCTGCCAATTCAAATGGATATTCTAACTACAGAATTATTGATCAATGAGAGTGTACGGAATAAAGAGTAAGAAATGAAGAAATGATGAAGTAAAAGAAAGTGAGGTAAATTGTAATGAATAGATTTTTATTACCAACAGAGGTTATATCAGGTCCTGGTTGTTTAGTGGAGTTAAAAAGGTTTGTTAAAGCTGGGGATAAGGTTGCTCTAATAACTGATGGCCCATTAGTTAAGCTAGGTCTTGCAGATATAGTTGTTAAGGTCTTAGAAGGAATTGGAGCCACTTCAGAGATCTTTGATGAAGTACCAGCTAATCCTCATGCTGAGGTGGTTAATAAGTGTCGTGCTTTTGTAGAGGGCATGGGTGCTAGTGTAGTAGTTTGTCTTGGTGGTGGTAGTCCTATGGATGTTGCTAAGGTAGTAGCTATGTTAGCTACAAACGAAGGTGAATGGGAAGATTACCAGTGGAATATGAAACAACCAACTAATCCACCTCTAACATATATTGCTATTCCTACTACTGCTGGTACTGGTTCTGAGGTTACTAAGACTTCAGTTATTATTGACCGTAATACTAAGAAGGGTACTGGTGGGGATTTCTTTTTTGCAAAGGCTGCCCTACTGGATCCTGAACTTATGGTAAGTCTTCCTCCAGCACTAACTGCTACTACTGGGGTGGATGCCTTGACCCATGCTATTGAAGCTTATGTAGGAAAAAACCATCAGGCTTTTACTGATGCTCTTGCTTTAGAGGCTATTGCTATCCTGGCTGAATATTTACCTAGGGCTTTTGCTAATGGTACTGATCTTGTTGCCAGGGAGAAGGTAGCTATTGCTGCTGCTATGGCTGGTCTTGCTATGGATCAAAGTGGTCTTGGGGTTGTTCATGCTATGAGTGGTCCATTATCTAGCTATTATGACATTCCTCATGGTTTGTCTAATGCTGTGGGGCTTCCTTATGGTATGGCCTATAATTTGATTGCTGTACCTGAAAGGTATGCTCGTATAGCTGAGGCTCTTGGTCTTGATGTTAGTAATTTGTCCTTCCGTGAGGCTGCTGAGGCTAGTGTCTTAATGGTGGAAGAGCTCCTTGATGATTTACAGATTCCTACTGATCTTTGTGATTATTTTATTAAATATGGTACAGATGAGGCTGATATCTTGAAGTTTGCTGAGGAGTCTTGCAAGATGTTCTTAATGAGGAATAACCCAAGGAATCCTCAAGTGAAGGATATTGAAGAGATATTTGAAGCTATGTTGAAGTAGATTTATAAGTAGAAATAATTAAAACAAAAAACCAACTCATAATAATTGAGTTGGTTTTTTGTTATTTATGCCTGCTGTCTTTTTTTCATTCTAACCCAGTTAAAGAACCCATAAATATCGTTTAGTAGAAACATAATGAAACAAGCAACCATAGGAAGATAAGACAAATCATCCATAGATGCCAGGATCCACATAACAATCAAAACAAGATCATTAACCCCAAAAGCCAAAGCATAAATAGGACTACGATAAAGCATCAAAAATGAGGCAGAAAAACTAGTAGCAACCGATAATGTGCTAATAAGAAGATTAGCAGTATTAAAATAAGCAAGAATAAAATAAAAAACAAAAGTAACAACTAAAGTTATTAGAACAATTTGTTTTCTTTGACCTTTGGCAAGATGATGAACCTTAACTTCAGTTGTACCTGAATAGGGATGTTTAAGCCAAGAGATAACAGACAAGACAGCAATTGGAGCTGTCATACCCAAATAGGTAATCATCTCCCCATAGTATCTAAACTTGAAGGAGACAACAGCATACAACAGACTAAAAAAAACAGTCAGTAATTGACCCCAAACATCACCCTTTGCTACAAAAATCAAAGCAGTCACCCCAACCAGAGAAGCAATAAGTGATAAAAGAAAAAAACCACCTGAAAGAATAAACGAACCAGAAACTATAACAATAGAAAAAGACCAAAGAAGCCATTCAAACCTACTAAGTCCCTTGAAAGGATTACGAAAAACCATAAAATACCTCCTAAAGAAAAAACACCCGTTCATACATCTTCTATGACCTAATGATGTATAACGGATGCTATATGCATCACATGCCCGGTGGCAAAATTAACTTCCATTATTGTACCCCATAGTTTCAAATATTTCAATAACTAATAAACTAATAAGTTTAAGGTTTGAAAAATTTGAATATATCTTGTAATTACTGGATATAAAGAACATAATAAAAATGAATAAAGGAAAGTCAAATGGGAGGCAATATTAAATGAACGATAACTTTTATAAGCAAATTTTAAATGAATCACATTTAGGATATGCTTTTCATAAAATAATATTAGACGATAACAATAAACCTATTGATTATGAGTTTATTGAAGTAAATACAGCCTTTGAAAACCTAACTGGACTTAAACGTTCGGATGTTTTAGGTAAGAAGATAACAGAAGTCCTACCAGATATAAAAAAAAGCGAATTCAACTGGATAGAATTTTATGGAAATGTTGCAATAAACGGCGGAAGTGAAGAATTGGAACAGTTTTCTGAACCTTTAAAAAGATGGTACAAAGTTAAGGTATATTCACCAGAAAAAGGTTCCTTTATTACAACTTTTATAGATATTACAAATGAGCGCAAAAAAATAAATGACCTCTATAAATTATCATCTATGTCTGAAGAGTTATTAGAAGGATTAAAAGAAGAAAATAACTATCAAATAATTACGGACAATTTACTAAAACTAGCTGAGGCAAAATTCGCTATCTTCAACCTATATGAAGAAGACGGAAAATACTATACTACAAAGGTAATAGCAGGAGATAGAGGGATAGCCAACAAGGCTATGAATATTATGGGCATGAAAGTAGATAAGAAAAAATGGCCCCATGATACTGTAAGAGCTGAAAAAATAAAAGAAAAAATGGTTACTCACTTTCCTACCTTAAAAGAACTAGCAGGTGATGTTATACCGAAGGCTCTTTGTGATCTATTGACAAAAAGTTTTGGTTTTGGAGAAATAGTTGTAGTTAAAATAATGAAAAATAATCTTATGCTAGGTGACTTTACTATAATAATGGCAAAAGGTAAAAAATTTGATAAAGATAGTATTGTAGAAATATATGCTACCCAGGTAGGGTTAGCACTAATTAGTATGAGAGAAGAAGCTATAATCTCAAAGAGTGAAGAACTGTTTAAAACTACTCTTTTATCAGTTGGGGATGGGGTTATTTCTGTAGATGCAAAGGGTAAGGTTTTGATTCTAAATAAAGTTGCACAAGAACTCACTGGCTGGAATCATGAAGAAGCTTTGGGGAAATCCATACAAGAAATTTTTCATATAATTGATGCAACAACAAGGGAAAGATCTGACAATCCGGTACAAAAGGTTATTTTGACAGGTGATACTCTAGAGCAGACTAATCAAAATATATTAATTTCAAAAGACGGAATTGAAAGACCAATTGAAGATAGTACAGCGCCAATAAAAGATGAACAAGATAACATTACTGGGGTAGTATTGGTATTTAGAGACTATACAGAAAAGAAAAAACGCTTAGATGAAATTATTTATCTAAGCTTTCATGATAATTTAACAGGATTATATAATCAAAGTTTTTTTGAAGCAGAGATGGAACGTATTGATACTAAAAGAAACCTGCCTTTTACTGTAATTATGGGTGATGTTAATGGGTTGAAATTGGTGAATGATACTTTCGGACATGCTTTAGGAGACGAGTTGCTAATAAAAGTAGCTGAGATAATGAAAATATCTTGTAGAGAAGATGATATTATAGCAAGAGTTGGAGGAGACGAGTTTATAATTTTATTACCAAAAACTGATAGTATACAGGCAGGTAAATTAATTGATCGCATCTTGGGATTAATGAAGAATGAAAAAATAAAGGATATTGATGTGTCTGTTTCTTTTGGATGGGCAACTAAGACTGATATGGAACAGACAAAAGGGTTCATTACAAAAAAGGCTGAAGATAGTATGTACACCAATAAGTTAATAGAAGGACAGGAATTTAGAAGTCGAGTGATTGACAATATTATCTTAGCCATCAATAGAAAAAGCCCATGGGAAGAAGCTCATTCAAAAAGAGTTTCTGAGTTGTGTGTAGCTGTTGGTAAAGAGTTGAAGTTTGACAAAAAAGAACTTGAAATATTAAAAACCTTTGGTTTACTCCATGATATTGGAAAGATCGCTATAGCTAATGACATCCTTAATAAACCTGGAAGATTAACAGAGAGTGAATTTTATGAAATAAAAAGACACCCTGAAATAGGCTTCCGTATTTTGAGTACTGTGAAGGATATGTCTTTGATTGCTAATTATGTATTGTCACACCATGAAAGATGGGATGGCAAAGGTTATCCTAAAGGCTTGAGCAAAGAGGATGTCCCATTAGTTTCTCGCATTTGTAACATAGCTGATGCCTATGATGCTATGACTAGTGAGAGAAGTTATCGTCCTGCTATGTCAAATGAATATGCAATTGAAGAATTGCAAAAAAACGCAGGAACACAGTTTGATCCTGTGCTGGTTGAGTTATTTTTAAATAAGGTATTGCCTAAGTTTAATTTAAATGAAATACGGTAAAATCGGAGAATAGCCGTAATATATTGAAAAAATAAAGGAGCAAAATAGAATGAAAGAAATAAAAGGAATAGCCCACGTTTGTATTACAGTAAACGATATGGACGAAACACTACAATTTTACCTTGATGTGCTTGGTTGTAAATTAGTTGATAGATTTCAACTAGACTGGGTAAATGTAGAACTAGCCCATGTGGAAATAAATGGACAATTTATAGAATTTACCTACAAATCAGATACACCAAGACTAAGAACAGACCGTTGGGAAGTAGGACATATAGCCTTTACTGTCTCTGACATAAATAAGGTGGCAGAAAACTTAAGTTTTATATCAAATATTAAATTTATAGACGAAAAACCAAATGTAGTCACTGAAACTTTATCTACCTTCTTTATTGAAGGCCCAAGTGGAGAAGTTATTGAATTTATGGAGTATAAATAAGGAGACAAAATGAAGAAGATATTAATATTCGGAGGAGCTGGAGCAGTAGGGGGAGCACTTGCCAAAAAACTTTTTGCACAAGGATACCAACTACATCTAGCAGGAGGTAGTGAAGAACGCCTCAAAGCCCTAGCTGAAGAAACTGGCGCAACCTATACACCGGGAAATATTCAGGAGGACTCCTTTATTGGTTTAGTAATGTCTGAAGCGGGAGATCAACTAGGTGGCTTGGTCTATGCCATCGGAACTATCAACCTTAAATCAATACGTAGACTAACAAAAGAAGATTTCCTACAAGATTTCAACCTCAATGCACTAGGTGCAGCCATGGCAATCCAAGCAGCACTTCCAGCACTAAAAAAAGGAAGTCCAGGAGCTTCTATAGTACTCATATCCAGCATTGCAGCAAAAAAAGGATTTCCGATGCACGCTTCTATCTCTATGGCAAAAGGAGCTATAGAGGGACTAACAGTTGCCCTTGGAGCAGAGCTTGCCCCAAATATCCGAGTCAATGCTATTGCTCCCTCACTTTTAGACCATAGTAAACTGTCAGCAACCATAATTGGCAATGATGATTCCAAAGAAAAAATGGCAGCACAACACCCACTAGGCAGACTAGGACATCCTGAAGATATTGCCTCCATGGCAGCCTTCCTCATTTCAGAAGAAGCAGACTGGATAAGTGGACAGGTAATAGGTATTGATGGCGGCCGTTCTAACCTTAGTCGTTAAAATAAAGCACCTCTAATGAGGTGCTTATTATATTGTAAATTGTTATATACATAATATAGTGGTAAAATTAGGTATATGAATAATCTAGAGGAGGTGCTAAGTGTTAGTTTACCTGAAAAACAAAATGGAATCTCTTCTTAATAGGATTAAGAAAAATCCTGTTGGGGGATTTTTGTTTTCTTTAGTTAATAATATAACCGCAGACCGACTACCGGATCAAGCAGTTGTTATGACCTACTATCTTCTTCTAGCACTATTTCCTTTTTTAATATTTATTATTGGTATATTTTCATATACTACTGCACTAACTATTGCAAATGTCTCAGAGGTGCTAGCTACTATACTACCTATGGAAACTGTTGATCTAATTTTAGAAACAGTGGGAGAAGTATTAAACAATAGTAACTCCACACTTTTCTCCTTTGCAATAATAGGTGCAATCTGGAGTATGAAACTGGGAGCCTCCTCACTGATAATTGGTGTTAATAGAGCCTATGGGGTCAAGGAGAATAGATCATTTATAGTAAAGCTCTTAATTGATATATTTGTTATCATTAGCATACCCCTATTTGCAATAATTAGCTTTTTGCTTATAGCTATGGGGAAATTAATTATAAATCAGTTTAATATTTGGTTCAACTTACCTATGGATTTCTTGTCAACTTTAGCAGTATTAAGATATTTGGTGCCTACTTTGATGTTGCTTTTTTATTTCACCCTTTTTTATAGATTTGTTCCAAATTTGCGTCTTTCTTTTAGAAGAATCTTTGTTGGAGCTTTGTTTACCACTTTTGGCTGGATAGGCACTTCAATGCTATTCTCCTTATATATTAACAATATTGCTAATTATACACTCATATATGGCAGCCTTGGTAGTATAGTAGCTCTTCTATTATGGATTAATCTAACCAGTATGATCATATTAATCGGTGCTGAAATCAACTTTCTAGTTGATGATGATAAATTAAACTAAACTAAACAAAAAACGTCCCATTTTAAACGGGACGTTTTTATTTATTCAGTATTGTTTTTGTTTTATTTATTCTTTGAAAATACTCTAGCTACTATATCTATGACACTTTCAACAATGGTGATGATAGTTGTTATCATATCATTAGTTGACTTAGTTTCGAAAAACACATCATTGACTCCATTTATGGTTCCATCTACACTAGTCAAAGTCCTATCAATACTCTCAGTAAGATGGGGTAGTCTTTCAATTGTTCTTTCGATATTTACTGCATTATCATCTATTATTTTATTGACTTTACCTATAGTTTTTATCAAACGAACTTGAGCTACAATCAATAGTACTAAAATTGTAAGACCCAAGGAAACGCCAATAAATATGGCCAAAAAAATCAGTATATCATTAATACTAAACATAGGTGACCCCTTTCATTGTTAGTTTGAAACGCTTATTTCTTAGCATCCTTTTTCACTTCTTTAGCTTTTTCTTCAACAACTTCGGCTACTTCTGCAGCTTTAGTTTTGGCTTTTTCTTTGATTTCTTCAGCTTTTTCTTCAACAGCTTCAGCTGTATCAGCAACTTTAGCTTTAGCTTTTTCTTTAATGTCTTCTGCAGCTTTTGCTACTTCATCTATAGTATGAGTTACAGTTTCTTTTACTTTTTCAGCTGCTTTTTCAGCACCTTTAGCAATATCTTCTCTAGTTTCTTTGCCAGATTTTGGAGCTAACAATACACCAGCTGCTGCACCGGCTGCAATACCAATACCTGCTGCAATTGAAGCTACCTTTGCTGCTTTAACTCTTTGTTTGCGTTTTTTCTGTTCTATTAAGTCTTTAATAATCATAATATATTCCTCCTTTTTTTTGCTAATAGGGATTCCTATCTTATAACAAGTATACGCCTATATATAATAATATTCAAGATAAGAGCTTTTTACTCTATTAAATAAAATATCCTAAATCTGAAGCGGAGGTTGGGTAGGCATATAATACATCCTTAACTTCCTTATAGGAAAGATTGAATTTCATAATCAATGCGAAGTAATTAATGAGCTCATCTGCATTGCTACCTATTATACATACGCCTAGAAGCTTATCAGTTTTTTTATCTACAACGGTTTTTATCATAGCATAGGCTTCATTGGTTCTTTTATAGGTATACCAATCTTTCGTATCTATTTTATTAACACTGATTTCAAAGCCATCTTCAATGGCCTTTTCTTCGGTTAATCCTAGTACTGCTAATTTTGGATGGGTAAATAGTACTGAGGGCATAATCTTGTAGTCAACCTTTCTTAGGTTTCCTTTTAAAATATTTGTGGCTACAGCACCAGATTCCTTACCAGCGATTGGAGTTAAAGGTAGTCCTGAGCTTGCAGAAGCATCTCCTGCAGAATATACCCTTTCATTACTAACACTTTGTAGGTATTCATTAACTGTAATACCATGCTTGTTAAACTTAACATTTCCTTTTTCTAAATCTAAATCATCTAAGTCAGGAACTCTACCAGCACCATTAAATACTTGATCGCATTCAATTATGATATTTTCATTATTTTCTTGGGCGTGTATAAGATACTTCTCGTTTGTTTTTTCTATTTCTGTAGGTTTGTTATTTAGATGAATTTTTATTCCAAGCTCTTCAGAACGCTTTAGTAATAGGGTAACTAATTCATTATCAAACATTTTAAGTACGCTATCACTTCGGTTTAAAATATGTACTTCTGAACCACTTAGTGCTGCAATATGTGCAAATTCAAAGGAGATAAAACCTCCTCCAATAAATATGATTTTCTTCGGTAATTTATCAAGTTCAAGAAAATCATCACTTGTATAGATGTGGTCTTCACCTTTTACCCCAAGGGGCATAGACTTAGAACCAACTGCTAGTATAATATTTTTGAAGGTTATAGTTATATCATTTACTAAAATCTCATTTTCACTTTTAAAGGAGGCTATTCCGTGATACATATCTATATCAGCCTTGCGATAGCCTTCTTCACGGTTTTTTGGTACATTTTTTGTAAAAGTTCTTTTGTATTTCATAAGATCATTCCAATTGATTAGAATTTCTCCTTCAATTCCAAGGCCTTTCATTCTTTTCGCTCTGTCAATAATCTCGGTAGCTCCAACCAAGACTTTTTTTGGGTCACAACCACATAAGGCACAAGTACCTCCATAAATTCTTTTATCTATAACTGCTACAGTTAGTCCTGCTTTACGACACTTAAAAGCGGCAGCTGTACCACCTACACCAGTTCCTATAACGACCAAATCATAATTTTTCATTATCATATCCTCCTCCCAATTCTAATTATGTATTTTCTTCTATAATAAACCATGTGAGATATTATAACAATCAAGATACATGCTTTGACAATTACTAAGGTGCAAAGATATAATATAGGAAATAGGGGAAATAATAAATAATAAACCGGATAGACCGGTGGGAGGTCAAAATGGGAAAAGCTATACATGACTTAGTACAAGAACATGAAAAAATACTCCATGTTTTGGATATAATAAGGAAAGTTCAAGCCAATGATAAAATCTCAGTAAACGCTCTGATTAAATTTTATGCTGAACTAGCTGACTTTATTGAAATATATGCGGATAAATGCCATCATGGCAAAGAAGAACATAACTTATATCACACTTTAGCGCCACTAGGAGATGAGCTGGAAAGAAATATGATCATCTATCTAATAAAAGAACATGAAGAAGCCAAGACTATAAATAACCAAATACGAAGAGCAGCAGAAAGTGGAAGATTATCAGAAGCCGCCACTGCAGCAGCTAAGTATCGTAAACTTCTTTTAGAACATATCCATAATGAAAATGAAGAGTTATTTCCGGCTATCGAAAAAAGAATTACGCTAGATCAAGAAGAAGTCATTTATGAGCACTTTATGGCTGTTGAAAAACGTACATTAGGTGAGGGTGGAGTTTCTAAAATAGATATGATTATTAAAGGATGGGAATCGGAACTTCTTTCATAACAAGCAAAACTATACTATAAAAAATTAAGCCTTGAAAGTGCTACTTAGCATGTTCAAGGCTTTTATTAATAGTAACCTAATAAGCTGTTAATAAAATATATTACGGCATAAAGTGCTCCTGTAAATAGGACAGCAATAATAATTGGGCCAAACATATATAGTAAGAGTAGTCCGATATGTTTCATGATAAATCATTACCTTTCCTTATTTAAATAGTTTAAATAAATCACTAAGGCCAAAGCTGGTCTTTTTATAAATCTTGTTATAGACTGCTTTCTTTGGCTTGGTTACAAAACCTATACCTTTTTTTGCATATATTGGGTTGATTGTTTTTTTCATTGCTCTTTTGACTCTTGCTGTTGTTCTTCCCTTGATCATTCTTTTAAGACTAGGGGTACGAAATCCAAAATTCATATTGTCACCTTCAAATTCCTCTAATTATGATGTATCTCTTTTATTAATTATTAGTAGTATACAATAATAAAGTGGATATATATTGGACACTGTGTTAAGGTGTAACAAATAGGATAAGAGGTATTAACATGAAATTTAAAGTTAAGAATAAGGTTAATTTCATTGGTGATTTTTGGCAGGAAGCTAAAAAAATCAACTGGAAACAAGTAAATAAAGATTCTCTTCAAAGCTTTAGAATAGTATTTATTGGTAATCATGATTCTTATACTAGGTTTATTAATGATTTAGAGCAAAGTAGGT
Source organism: Fusobacteriota bacterium (assembly GCA_009773805.1). GTDB lineage: Bacteria > Bacillota > TC1 > TC1 > TC1 > WTXA01. The sequence continues at coordinate 135,545 of WTXA01000002.1, read as the reverse complement.
ATGATTTCCTTGGTCTAAAAATTGCTAGAGAAATTAAAATAACCTCAAGTGCTAAAGCTAAGTTAATATTTGTGGACATAAGTAAGGTTGGTCACTATAAGGCCCAAATTGTTCGTTCGGATATCATTATTGTGGATAGTGTATATTTGCAGGATATAAGAGAGCAGATTGGAATTGTCCCAGTCTATAACTACGAGAAAGCTGGAATGGAAAATATTGTTGAAGATATTTTAAATGATAATGATAAATTAGGTCCTGCTTTAGCTTTTAATTTTCCAGTATTTAGGACAAGTATTGGAAGGCAGAAAATAATAGAAATTGCTAAACAGAATGCTATCTGGGCAGCTGGGACTTCTGTTGCTAATATAATACCTGGACCACAGCAGCTTATTACTGCTCCTTTGGAGGGTTTTTCTGATTTTACGGTGTTGACTACTAATGAGTTGCGGATGGTTTTTATTACCGCAGGTATTTGTGGCAGGAAAATTGAGCCTTTAAAACTTATTCCTGAATTGATGATTATGTTAGGTGGAGCTAAGGGTGCTCAGATATTGGCTACTCAGACTTTAGGTAAAGTCCCTGCTGGTGCTGGTAATATTTTAAAGGCTGCTATAGCTTTTGCTTTTACTTTTGCTATTGGTGAGGCTGTTTTTCTTAATATGAATTATGGTGTTAAAATTGATTCTAAAAAAATTGGTCAAAGAGTAGAGCTGCTTAAGGACTTCTCTAAAGAGAAGGTTACAAAGTTTATTAAAAAATAGTGAAAGGAGGATTAAAATGGTTAAAAATAAATGGGTTTCTTTTTTCTTGTGTTTGTTTTTAGGGGTATTTGGAATTCATAAATTTTATGAGGGCAGAATGCTTCTTGGGATAGTTTATCTTTTCACAATGGGTCTTTTTGGGATTGGTGTGATAATTGATTTAGTTATTCTTCTATTTAAACCTAATCCGTATTATCCATAAGTAACAGCATAAGGAGATGTCTAATGAGTGATAATAAGATACTAGTTCATATTCCCCATAGCTCTGTGTATATTCCTGAAGAATATATTGGAAGTTTCTCTGCAGATAAAGATACAGTAAGACAAAACCTCATAACCCTAACTGACTTTTCCACTGATGATCTTTTTAATCATCCTAAACATCAAAACAGACTAATTTTTCCAGTTAGTCGATTGTTGTGTGATGTAGAAAGATTTGAAAAGGATGAAGATGAAATCATGGCTAAGGTAGGTATGGGTGTGGTTTATACACATGGTGTAAATGGAGAGGTACTTAGACCTTATAATAGCAACTTTCGTGCTGAGATTATTGAGAAATATTATAGACCTCATCATGATAAGTTATTTCAGGAAGTTATGAGTATTATTAATGAGAATAACTGTTGTGTGATAGTTGATGCTCATTCTTTTCCTTCCAAGCCAGTGAAGTATGAGTTGGATCAAAATCCTAACAGAGCAGATTTTTGTATTGGTACAGATGATATGCATACTCCAAACTCTCTAGTGAAGGTTATTTGTAATTGTATAGAGGGAATGGGTTATAAGGTTGAAATGAATAAGCCATTTAGTGGGACTATTGTTCCATTGGAGTTATATGGCATTGAAGTGCGTGTTATGTCTGTGATGATAGAGGTTAATAGACGTCTTTATATGGATGAGGTTAATCAGAGTCGTAATGAAAAATATGATACCATTAAAAAAGATATTAACAGAATTTTAGATGCAATAGATGAATGGATTACGCAAAAGCAAAAATAAATAGAGTTGATAATTTAAGTGCGCTACACATAAAGTAGCGCATTTTTCGTTTAATTCGCCAAAAACATGAAATATTTCACGAAATGCTTGATTAATATATATAATAGCCATATAATTGAGTAAAAGCGAGCCAAATAAGGAAACCGATGATGCAAATGATAATTAATGAAATGATACTAAAAAACTTTTTATCATTTAGAAATTTAGAATATAAACCAGCACCAAACATAAACATAATATTTGGTGAAAATGGTTCCGGAAAAACAAATATATTAAAAGTATTTAAATTCATAAATGAAGTGTTTGCTAAAGCAACCATAAACTACCAGAAAAAAACCACATACAATGAATACCCATACAACCAAGAAGAACAAAACCAAAACCTATACGAAAAATACGCAACACTAAATAGTAACGAACCAATAGAAGTAACCATCAAAGGAAAATACCAAGGAAAAAACTTCGAATACTACATATCCATAAAAGAAAATGACTACATCATAAAAGAATACCTAAAATACTTTGAAAACAGTAGAGGAAAACCAAGAGAACTATTCCTAAAAGAAGGAAGCCAGTTAGAAATCAAACTATTTAAGAACAAAAAATACAATAACATAATCGAAAAATCAATAACCAAAAACAACAACATAAGCTTCATTAGTTCATTTAGATTTAGCAATAATGAACTAAACGAATACAGCACCATAAATGAAGAAAAAAGCCAAGAAGAAGAACCAGTCCTAAATATAATAGAAGGATTACTAAAAAACATCTTCATCGAAGGAGAATATAAAGATAAAACAGACAAGGATAATTTAGCTACTAAAGCAATATTTTTCAATAAACTGAGTGGTATTAGTGAACAAGAAGGAAAATATTTAAACAATGCAGAAAGATTTAGTTACTTTATCCAAGAATTAGATGATTTCAGTAGAGGGACTGTTGTAAAAAAAACCATGCCAGATGAAAGAAACACCATAATAGAGCTATACCATAAGAAACTAATAGATGGAGAAGAACTAGAAATTCCTTTTAGTCATGAATCAAATGGAACAAAAAAATTTATAGCCTTCTTTAATTCAATTAATAAAGCGAAAAATGGCTATCTATCAATATTTGATGAATTCAACGCCTACTTTCATGACAACTTAGTAGAAAAAAGCCTAAGTTTACTAAAAAGAGAATTTAGTGAAAACCAATTCTTCATCACTACTCATAACTTAAATATATTAAACTACAATTTCTTAGATAATGAAGAAAAACAAATTATCATTAGAAATCAAAAACTAGGCAATACACAAATAAGAGATCTTAAAGGTACTAACCTAAGAGAGAACAAAGAACACTATTACAAACTAGGGAAATATGGTGGAGCGCCTAGTAATGATGATATATCATTCAAGACGATTTTATAATGATTATAAACTTTTAAATAAAGAAATCTGCAAACATATACAAATAGAGTGTTTGCAGGGCAAAAAACTTGACAGTTATAAAAAAATGAATTAACATAAAATTTACTTATATGTAAAAAATTGTATTCTGTTTAATAGAAATAAGGTATAATAAACAGTAATCATATAAATGGGGAGTTTTGTAATGAATTATACAATAATCGGCACCATAAGCTATATACTCTTCTATATATATGATATTAACGAAATCAAAAAAAATAATAAGATAATTAAGGGAGCATTTATCCTTGGACTTATACTACAAATAGGTGCAACCATAGGAATAATTTACGACAACCTTGAATACTTAAAGATATCAGCATGGGGAATAGCAATCACTATATTTGGAATAACCTTCCTAATATACTCACTGTTTTTCGCTCTACCTTTTAAGGAAACTTACGTTAAACAAGGTGAAAAAAGAACAGTCTATAAAAAAGGAGTATACGCAATGTCCAGACACCCAGGTGTCATCTTCTACATAATATTCTACATAGGACTTGCAATACTACAACCAACTATTACAAATATTAGTACATACATAATATGGAGCCTACTAAATTTAAGCTATATAATATTTCAGGACCTATGGACATTTCCAAGGGCCTTTGATGATTACCAAAAGTATCGTCAAACTACACCATTTTTAATACCAACATTAAAAAGCATTAAATCATCAATAGATATAATATAAGGGGTAATTATGAATTTAAACCAAATGCTAGAAGAAAGACAATTTGATAAAATATGGCAGTCATATTGTGGCTTTCTTGACTTAAGCATGGAATCCTACATGGAGATTCAAAACCGCTTAATGGAAGAGCAGATTGACTTATGGTGCAAAAGTCCACTTGGTAAAGGTATACTAAAGTCTAAAAAACCAAAAACAATCGATGACTTCAGAAACATGGTGCCACTTACAACTTATGATGACTATGCAGACGTGCTACTACAAAAAAGAGGAGAACTACTTCCAGGCAACCCAATCATATGGATACAAACAACCTGGGAAGGTGGAAAACACCCTATAAAAGTAGCCCCATATACTAGAAGTATGCTAGATGTTTATCGCCAAAATGTAACAGCCTGCCTTATTCTGTCCACTAGTTCAGAAAAAGGCAAATTTGACGTAGAAAATACAGACAAGTTCCTATATGGCCTAGCGCCATTACCATATGCAACAGGACTATTTCCTTTGGCACTATCAGAAGAAATTGAAATCCAATTTCTACCAAAGGTTAAAGATGCAGAACAAATGACCTTTTCAGAACGTAATAAACTTGGTTTTCAACTAGCTATGAAAAACGGAGTAGACTACTTCTTTGGACTAGGTAGTGTTGCCTATGCAGTGAGCCAAAGTCTAGCGCAAATGTCCAATGGAAGTGGTGGGGGATTAAAATCACTATTAAAATGCCATCCGAAAATGATATTTCGTATTCTAAAGGCAAAAAGAGCAATGAAGAAAGAAAATAGACAACTTATGCCAAAGGATCTATTTAAATTAAAAGGCTTTATGGTGGCAGGAACAGATAATCGCTGCTATAAAGACGACTTAGAAAAACTATGGGGCATTCGACCAATGGAACTATTTGCAGGAACTGAACCCTCAATTATCGGGACAGAAACCTGGACAAGAAATGGCATGTACTTTTTTCCAAATGCATGTTTCTATGAATTTCTCCATGAAGAAGATATGCTAAAGCTTAAAAATGACTCTAACTATAGACCGAAAACTTACCTGATGGACGAAGTTATACCTGGAGAAAAATATGAAATTGTTTTAACAGTCATTAAGGGCGGTGCCTTTGCAAGGTACAGGGTAGGGGATGTCTATAGATGTGCTGGTTTAACAAATCAAGAAGACAACACAAAGATTCCAAGATTTGAATATATTGATAGAGTCCCAACCATTATTGATATAGCTGGATTTACCAGGATTTCTGAAAATGGCATCAAGGACGCGATTGAGTTATCAAAACTACCAGTAACAGGATGGACAGCACTAAAGGAATTTAATGAAAACAATAAACCTTTTATGCATCTATACATTGAATTAGATAAAAATAAATTCACTGAAAATGCAGTAAGCAAGGAAATTATTAAGGATATTTTATCAACGTATTTCAAATACATTGATCAAGATTATAAAGATCTAAAAAGAATACTAGGAATGGATCCCCTTGTAGTGACCATATTAAAATGTGGTACCTTTGAGGCCTTTAAGAAAATAAAGGATAGACCAATTTCTAGAATAACCCCACCTTCATCTGATTTGAGAGATTTACTAGATCTCCAGACCATGCAGGTAATAAACAGGAGGTAACCTTAATGGACGGCATCTTTGGCTATATATCTAGTTTAGCTATGCTATGTTATGTGTTTCTCCTCATGGTTTTTATAAATGCTGAGAGAAACAAAATAGTTAAATCATTTCTATTGATTTTAGTCTCCATGATCATGTGGACAGGGGGCTCCTTTTTAATGCGCCTTCTATTTTGGCCAAGTTATGTCTTTTGGTACCATGTTTCCTTAGGAGGAATTTTACTAGTAGCATATAGTTATTTTAATTTCATAGCTGCTTTTACAGGTGAGAAAGTTAAAGGTATTTCAAGATTATATTTATTCCTACTTGTGGGTTCCTTTATAATTAATATCCCTAATGGCATATTACTAAAATGGCCATCCTTAGTTACTGAAAACGGAATAACTAAATTTATTTATGATGATATAACCTTAGGAGTTGCCATTTTATTCTTAATATCAGGAACTATTATCAGCCACATGATATGGCTGCTTGTTAAAGCTTACAGAAAAAATACAAGACTAAAAAAACGAGTTGCACCAATTATTTTAGGTATCTTAGCACTTTTTATTGGGAATTTAGCTTTGATGTTACCAATATTTTCTGGTTTCCCTATTGATATAGTAGCAGGTGTATTAAATGCCGCTCTTCTACTATATGCATTAATTAGAAGACATATATTTAAACTTAAATTTATGGCAACAGAGAGCATTGGTTATTTGTTCTGTGTTCTATTAGGTTTTCCGGTATTTTATAAAATAGCACCATTTTTAGACACATATATAGTTTACAAGGTTGTTGGAGCACAAAGTTTTCAATTACCAATTTATCTTTTAAGTTTTGCTTTAGTTGTTTCATTGCTTTTCTATATATGGAAAAAAGTTATAGCTAATATTTTTATTAAAGAAGACGAAGAAATAAACGATATAGTTAAGACTTTTTCTACAGAAGTTTCTAAAACCTTAAAACTAAATGATATTTTGCATAAGACCGTAGAAGCTATAAGACAAGCCAGTGGAATTAAGAAACTAGTTATAGGCTTAAACGACTTTAATTCTGAAGATTTTAAACTCCGATATAGTGATCAATCTTTAGCGGATCTTTCATATGTCCTAAGGAAAGATAATCCAATTATAAGTTGGTTAAGAGAAAATGATCAGATTCTATTTTTAGATGAATTTGAACATACAGTAGCCTATAAAAGCCTTTGGGAAGAAGAAAAATATCAACTCAGCCGTTTAGAGGCTAAGTATTGTATTGGCTTAAAAGAAAATGGCAAGTTGATTGGTATTGTTCTATTTTCTGACTTTGGAAGAAAAACTAAACTAAAACAAACAGATTTGAATATTATTGAATCCATTTGTTCTGTAGCATCTATTGCTCTTAACAATGCTCATACTTATGAAAAGGCCTACCTAGAAGCCAGGACTGATGATTTAACTGGTGTTTTAAATAGAAAGTATTTCTTTGAAATAGTTGCAGAAGTTTTTGAAAAATATAGTAAAAGTTCCTTGGCTTTAATTACTGTTAACCTAGATGATTTTAAGCTATATAATCAACTATATGGTGTGAAGCAAGCTGATGAGACTCTTAGAAGAATTGCTGAAACTATTAAAGCAAGTATAGGGGAGCAAGGCTATATTGCTAGATATAGTGGAAAAGAGTTTTCTATACTTTTACCTAATTATGATGTATATAATGCTAAAAGATTGGCAGAGTCAATAAGAGATCAAATCGGTGAGATAACCACAAGCCAGACAGGAGATCTGCTTAAGAGAGTAACTGTTAGTATTGGAATCAGTGTTGCACCTTATGGAGCAAAAACTGTAAGAGAACTTATTGATAATGCAGACCAAGCGGTCTTCCAAGTTAAACGTAAAGGTAAAAATGCTATACGTGTTTTTGACACATATATCACTTCTGATAAGCATGAAGAGGAAGTAGATTACTCCCAAGTTTATGATGACTATAAATCTACTGTTTTGTCATTGATGGCTGCCATTGATGCAAAGGATCATTATACTTTTAATCATTCTGATAATGTAGCTAAGTATGCTGTTGATTTAGCAAAAGAATTAAAATTAAATCAAGTAACAGTTGAGCATATTAGACAAGCTGCCTTGTTACACGATATAGGAAAAATCAGCATAGCTGAAAGTGTTTTAAACAAAACTGGACGATTAAATAATGAAGAATTTGAAATCATGAAAGGTCATGTGGAGGCTTCTATTAATATTATTAGACACTTACCTTCTCTAGATTATGTTATTCCTGCAGTTTTAGGACATCATGAAAGATATGATGGAAAAGGTTATCCAAGAAGAATAGCGGGAGAGGATATTCCATTGACTGCTAGGATTCTATGTATTGCCGATTCCTTTGATGCTATGATATCAGTACGTTGCTATAAGCCGGAAATGTCTATAAAAGATGCTCTTAGAATAATAGATGAAGAATCTGGTAAACAGTTCGATCCTATGTTGGTACATGTTTTCTCAGAAATGATAATGCGTAATTACAAGGATATTATCAATAAAGAAAAACTTAAAGCAGTTTAAAATTCATATTTAAAATATAATTAGAAAAGCCTATATCAAGTTAAGACTTGTTATAGGCTTTTTAGTTTTATCTTTTACTCTTAATCTACATCAAGAATGGACTTTAATATTGCCACTCCATAATTAGCTCCACGAGACTTGAGAACATCACTCCAATATTTAATGGCCTCCAGATCTAAATGATTAAAAGCCCTGTCTAAAGCAATACTGATTTTTTCCTGATCAAGGTTATTAGGATCAATAACAACACCTAAACCAAATATTTCAGCATCATAGGCTATATTAAACTGATCACTTGAGAAGGGGAGAATAACCATCGGCTTACTGTAATAAAGACTTTCTGTAAAGCTATTACAACCACCATGATGTACTACCAAATCCATCTGACTAATAATTGCCTTCTGGGGTACAAAATCACGAACAATAACCTGATCATCTCTATAATCAGACAATTCCAAACTATGCCTACCTGCCGCTACAATTACCAAAGCATCAGAATCATAAGAAAGTAGTCCATCAATAAGCTGTTTCAAAACATCAATACGCTCAGATAAAAATGTGCCAAAACTGACCAGAATCTTCCTGCGTCCGCAGTTTAAAATATCTTTCCACTCCTTGTCAGGCACCTCTTCCTTAAAACAACTTCCCAAATATACTCTCTTAGGGGTACCTATTAAATCTTCCCTACCCTCTAAATCAGGATATAGATATATAACTACACTATTGGAAACCAGACTAAAAGCATCCTCCACTAAGGGTGCTGAAGACCCAACCTTATTGATAAAGCTATTGAAGGCACTAGTAAAAGCTTCTCTAGTTAAATTAGAAACCTCTTTTAAGGTTTCTAATTGATCTGGTGCAGGTTCTAGCCCCAATGGCCAGTGCTGAGGAATATTATATGGCAATCCAATAGTAGGAATACTAGCTGGGTGTGGAGGGCAAAAGGTAATATATGGAAGACCCAAACAATGCAAACTTAAAGTAGCACCATAAGATAAAAGATCAACAATCCAACAATCTGGTTTTATCAACTCATTTGTAATTTGAATAGCTTCAAGCAGTTCTTCAGGATCTGCAAAAGTATCTGCCCTACGATGATTAAGCTGTGTGATTAAAGTAGAAAAAGGACCTTTTCTTGTAGCAGTGAAAAACTCTTCTAGACGTATTTTTTCAGCGGACTCTTGGTTGGTCGCTTCAGCTATTCCAGTATTACGATTGCGATTGATATTAATCTCCCTGAACAACAAACCATTTTCTTCAATAATAGTTTTGAAATCTTGACTACAGGCCATAGTAACCTTTAGTCCTTGTGCCTTTAAGCCAATAGAAAATTCCAAAAGAGGCATAAAATGTGAATAGAAAGGAGGGCTTAGTATAATGATGTGTTTTATCATAGGGTTCTAGTCTCCTTCACTTTTTTGTAGAAATCAAGAATACTTAAAGCAATTCTTTCTATAGAATAGCGATGGATTACTGTAGAGTGTCCTTTTTTACAGATTTCTTCAAAATCTTCTATAGTTAATCCGCTTTCATATATAATCTTTTCAATATCTTGTATCATAGTTTTGGCACTACTAGTATTAATGAAAAATCCATTAATACCATGTTTTAAATATGTCCTGACTCCACCTTTGATTGGAGCAAAAACTAACCAACCTCCACATAAAGCCTCTAGGATTGATAGTCCAAACTCTTCCTTTTTACTTGAAGAAACAAAGATATTTGGCAAGTTACCTTTATTTTCTAGGAGTGCTTTTTCCAGATAGCGGATGTTTTCGTTACATTGTGCATCTAAACGGACAAAGTAGCCTTTTAAATTTGGATGGTCTTCCATGTAGTTATCAAAGAATTCTAACATGTCCTGTTCTTCCTCTGTGGGTTTTTTACTATCTCCACCAATTAAAATTAAGTTGTAAGTTTGGTGTAGTATAGAATTCCCCCAGGCTGTTAGTAGTTGGTCTTGTCCTTTGAGTTGGCTAAGTCTGCCTACATTTAAAATAGTAGGTCTTTGTAAGTTCTCTTGTGTAATTTGATGAGAAAGATTTGGATTACAAAGACTTTCTTTTAAATCAACTGGACTATATGAGGGTTCTGTATCGATACCTTCACCAATCATACGGAATAAAAAGTGCTCCTGTATAAAACGTAATTGTGGGAAATATTGCATTAGTTCGTTCTTGATTTTTGCACCTCCAATTCCTAGTACCCCTTGGGTTAGGCAAAGAAGTTTATCTCCAACATAGATTTTGTTTGAAAGAGTTAAGGCTTCAGTGGTTGTAAAGGTTTTTAATGCTCCTGTTTTTTCGACTAGATTTCGGTGAGGATCGGGGGTGATGGTAAATATCAAAGTGGACTTTAGTTCCTGAGCTGCTTCTGCAACTGCTAGGGAGGCATTGTCTAGATAACGTATATGAAATATATCAGGACATATTCCCAGGAAGCTCATTGATTTTAGAATTGTCCGTTTAATTACTAATTCTTTAGTGGCAAAATCGGCTGGATTATTAGGGTCGAGATTTAAGGGCATTCTATATATATAGTGGTTGGGAGCTGCTGCTTCAATTAGTTTCCAACCAAAGTTCCATTTTTTACTAACAGTGAGAGTAATTATTTTGTCTACATTTTTATTTTTGGCTAATTGGTTTCCGATGCTTTTTAAAAGTATGCCAAGACCACCACTGTTTCCTAAGCCAGTTGTATAGGGGTCACCATAGAACATAGTTTGGACTATGGTAAGAGAATCTGCTTTCTTTGGTAAAGTTGTATTCGATAGCCTGTAGTCAAAATAGTCGGTAAAGACTTGTGGGTTATGTTCATTGGCTATTATGATTCTTAATCTACCGATTAAGGAGGTAAAATCATCCTCTGTTTCTTGGAAGGAAATTAGGGTATCTATTATAAGGAGCTTTAAGTTCTCATAGTAGGGCTCATTTAAAAGGCCTTCTAGGAGCTTTTCTAGCTGTTTTAGCTTAAAGCAGTTAATATATTCTACCAATTGTTTCAAAGTATTGTAATGATAGCGATGTATTAGTATTAGTGTTTGTAATTGTTGGAGACTGAGGAGTTTTGTTTTTGTTTCGATTAGATAGTCCAATAGGTGAAATAGGATAATATAATCCTGATCCTTTTGGAGTAGTTTTTCTAATATTTTTTTATCTAGGGACTCTAGTCGATGGTGTTTTTTGTTTTTGATAAGTAGGTCTATGATTGCTCGGTTCAAATAGGGATTTGGTCCTAGTTGTTCAAGCCAGGTGAGTAGTTCTATTTGTGTTGTGGAAGGGTTTTGTAGTTGTTTTCTGATTTTGTTTAGTTGTTGTATTAGGTCATTTTGGCCATAAATGTCCGTATTATCATAATGGAACAGATAGTATTCATTAAATGATTGGTCAACTTCCAAATTATATTCTTTTATGCAGTTGTTTCTTGCCTTTATGAATCGGTTCATGGTTGTTCCTTTCACTTGGGGCTGTGTATTCTAAATATGCTATCTTTGTTTAATTGGATTATATCATGGTAACATCATCTTGACAAAACTTTTATTATATAATAATATAATCATATAGGAATACTATGAAATACTACATAATGCAATGGAGGCAACAAATGGAACTAAATTATTCATGTCCCATAACTGGTGACAATAGAGACAATACCACAATAAGAATAGTAGCAGGACTAGTCTTTACCATAACAGGAGCAACAATAGCCATTGGTTTACTAGCCTCCTATAGTGTGGCTGCTATAATATTTGGCCTTTTAGGAGTAGATTTCATTATTAGAGCCTTCCTACTACCAAAGTACAGCCTACTAGCAAGATTTGGAAAAGGTATTGCAGCAGTCCTTAATTTAAAAAAATTGATGGTTGATAGTGGTCCTAAGATCTTTGCTGCACGCATTGGAGTAATATTTACCCTAAGTGGAACAAGTCTATATGCATTAGGCTATACTACCCCAGCTTCAATAGTAGCGGGTATACTACTACTATGTGCAGGCTTAGAAGCTTTCTTTAATTTTTGTCTGGGATGTTGGATGTATGCCCTATTACCTAGGTCTATAGGCAAGCTTTTTACATACCAGTTTATTAAATGAATAAGAGCAATTTTAGTAAAGTTGTTATTTCCTAGGATAAGGCGTATACTTAATGCGTAAGTAGCATAGGGCCAGAGGCTAAAAGCCAGAGGAGATAAACATGGAAAAAATTATTATAAAAGCGCTTGAACGACCTAAAAAAACAGGAAAATTTAAAGAACAAGGATTCGTACCAGGTGTACTATACGGAGAAGGTATGGAGGGAAGTGCCTCAGTTAAGTTTGATGCAGCAGTCATCAGAAACCTAATCTCCCAACACGGTTCTAATGCAAAAATATGGGTAGACTACAATGGAACCAAAAAATTTGGTTTTGTTAAAGCAACTCAAAGTGATATGTTATCAAATAAACTACTACATATTGATATCCAAGTTATAGCAAAAGATCAAAAAATGAAAATTCAAATACCAATAAGATTTATTGGTGAAGAAGTATTAAAAGCTAAAGATTTAGAACTACATATTTCCAAACATGAAGTAACAGTAATTGGAGATATGAATAAAATGCCTGAATCAATAGAAGTTGATGTAAGTGAATTAGAACTTGGTGGACAAGTAACTTATGAAGATTTTAAATTAGACGAAAGTCTTGTAACAGATGAAAAAGAATTAGCTTATGGTGTTATCAACCATCTTAAATTAATGAAAGTTGAAGAACCAGAAACTGAAACAGAAGTTGTAGCAGAAGAATCTGTTAAACCTGAATAAAGTCTGAAAATTAATACAGTAAGAATATGTGTGAAAAAAGTAGAGATTTCTTAGAAATTTCTACTTTTTTTATCCAAATTTTGTTTTTTTAACTTTAGAGCCAGAGATCTGTAATGATTGTCTTTAGGAGCTGTATTAATAAGAAGCTCAAAATCCTTTAGACCCTCATCTTTTTTATTAGTAGAAATATAGAGAGCTCCTCTAAAAAATAGAGCTGTAACATCAGTTGGATTAATTTCTAAAGCTAAAGTATAGTCAGCGATAGCCAGATCAGAATTGCCTAAGGCTTCTTGTACTCTTCCACGATGAGTGAAAGAACAAGCAAAACCTTTGCGTACATTAATAGCTTCAGTAAAATCTGCTATTGCTAGTTGATAATTACCTAACTTATGGTATAGTAGCCCCCTATTATTAAAAGCGCTACCATAATTGGGATCTAAACTTATAGCTGAAGTGAAATCTTTAAGGGCCTTATCACTCTGATTGGTTTTTGCATAAATCAAGCCTCTATTATAGTAGGCATAAGAATCTTCTTTATTAATAGAGATTGCTTGAGAAAAATCATTAATCGCTTCAGGATAACGTTCTAAAGTAGCTAGAACATCACCTCTTGAACAAAAAACTTCTGCATCTTGATTATCAAGTAGAATAGCTCTATTGAAAGCATGAAGTGCATTAAGATAATCACCGACTTCTTCTAAAAGATTACCCTTTAAAATATAGGGTTCTTTCTTCTTTGGATCTTCTAAAGCTGCCTTATCATATTCGGCAATTGCTTCCTTATAATGTCTTTCATTTTCTAATCTAATACCAGATTCTATATGTGATTCCATTTCAAATTCCTATGCTTTCCTAATGTTTGTACACTAATGATAGCATAAATTAAAACTATTGAATATTTCTATCAAAAAAAGATGGAAATATACTAGTAAGCTTAAATAGAATATGTTATTATATTATTACATTAAGAATGATTATCAAATTGCTAATTATGCAAAATAAAAATAAGTCTATTATCAAAATCGGAACATAGGGGGGAAGATAATGATTAATAGTTGTTTTTATCAGTAAATTGACCTATTACCAAAAGGTAATAGGTCAATTTTTTTAACCATATATTATAAATTAGTTCTTTTTAGCAGTGTAATCATCGCCTGCCGAGCATCACTTCTGACTTTCTCCTCATCATAAATAAGACTCAACCCATCCTTTACCAACTGTTTACCATCTACAAAAACATCCCTTACATCTCTACCACATAAGGAATAAACAACTGATGATGGAAGATTGTATTCAGGAAAAGGAGCTGCATAGTCTAGATCTATGGTAATAAAATCAGCCCTCTTACCAACTTCCAAAGACCCAATAATATCCTCAGCAAAGATAGAGCGAGCACCAATTCTAGTCCCCATTCCAAGAGCTAAGCCGGCAGATAAAACATCAGGACGACCTAATTGATGCTTATGAAGTAAAGCTGCAGTCTTAATCTCTGCCAAAAGATCACTAGAATTATTACAAGCGGGAGCATCGGTACCAATACCAACAGCAACACCCTTCTCCAATAATCCAGGAACATCAAGATAACCCATAGCCATTTTCATTGCAGAAACAGGACAATGAGCAATAGTAACCTTCCCCTTAGCTAAAATATCGAGATCTCCAGTTCCAAGACGAGGGCAATGAATCAACAAATATCGTCTATCCAACATCCCAGAACCCTTTAAAAAAACACCTGGTGAAGAATATCCATCAGCTTTCATAGCCTCAATATCAGCAGACTCCTCAGCGAAGTGAATTGTAGAAATGAAACCATCATCATCCATAACTCCATTAACCACTTCAATTAGATGAGGATTATACATCCCAGTCCATCTAGGACCTAGCCAAATATCCACCATATCAGGATTAGTAACATTACGTCGGCAGTTCTTTGCTTCTTTTATACTACTGTTTAACTCTTGAGTTAGTGCAGGAGGTAGTAAACTACCTTCTCTAGGCTCCATAACAACCTTTGCCAACCTACCACGCATACCACTACTTGAAACCTCTTCAAACAAGGCATCAAGACCATAATTAACAACCATAGATTCAACAAATGTTGTAGTGCCAGACTTACTCATCTCTAACATTGCAAGTCGTGCACCAGCTAGAAAAGTCTTCTCGTCATGAGCAGACTGCAAAGGCCAAATACGCTCAAATAACCAAGGAACAATAGTCATATCATCAGAAAAACCTCTAAACAAACTTTGGGCTAAATGGAAATGGTTATTAATCAAACCTGGCATTACCAATCTACCACCTAAATCTATCCTAGCTGATTGAGGATAGGTTTTAATCATCTCACTTTCTGTCCCAAGTGAGATAATCTTCCCATTAGCAACTACCATTGATCCATCTTTAATGATCGTGTCTTTATCATCCATGGTGAGTATAGTACAGTGTTCATAACGTATCATAAGTTTTACCTCCTGAGTTTATCATTGCATTATATCATAAGTATGTACAAACAAATAATATTATGATACTATGCAATGAAAAATGAACAATAAAATTAAGGAGTTAATTAAATGTATAGTGATATTTTAGAAAAAAATACCAAAGAACTAATAGACGTTACCACCGGCAAACAAAAAGCTGATTTACTAATAAATAACCTTAAGATACTAGATGTTTATACTGACCGAATAATTGAAGGAAGTCTACTTATAAAAAAGGGTAGGATAGTATCTATCAATTCTAGTCATGTTAGTGATGATGCAGTTGAACAATTTGATGGTCAAGGGCTGTATGCCATACCAGGATTGATTGATCCCCACTTTCATGTGGACTCTTGCCTGGCAACACCAGCAGCCTTAGCCGATGGAATAGTACCTTGGGGTACCACTACCCTATGTGGTGAAGTTTTAGATATTGCGCACTATGCCCATATACTAGGCAAAGATCCAGTCAAAGCAGCAAAGCTATACTTAAAAGATATGAAAGAATTACCTTATAGACTACTACCAATGGCACCAGGGAAAATGATACCTGTTAAAAAGACCAAGGAACTTCTAGATTGGGAATATAACTTTGGACTAGGAGAAATGCTGCCTCATAATATATTAGGGAAAAGGGAGGAATATCTTGATCTCATTGACTATGCAAGGAAACAAAGAAAGTTCATTAGTGGTCATGTTCTTCATAGAATTTGGGATTTTCCTAATGACAACTACGATGGCAGACCAGATGGCTGTCATATGATAACAGAAAATGAAATTGATACTTTCCCAATAGTTGGTTATTCTCATGATCATGAGATCTTTAACTATAATGACCTCATCACCATATTAGGAAGAGGTATGAACGCACTAGTTAGAACACTTGATGGTATGGCCAAGGAGATACTACCAGGAATTATAAACAATAAAATACCAACAGATAATATAAACTTCTCTATTGATGATTTACATATTCATGATATAAAAAACAACGGCCATTTAAACTTCGCCATCCAAGAAGCTATAAATTTGGGTATGGCACCAATCAAGGCAATTAAGATGGCAACTATAAATAATGCTAGACTAATAGGCTTAGATAGTGAAATTGGTTCACTAACACCAGGAAGATATGCTGATATTGTACTTCTTTCTTCTCTTGCAAATATTAAACCTGAATATGTCTTTAAGGAAGGTATTTTAGTAGCAGAAAAGGGACATTTAGTTAAGGAACTAATTATTGACTATAGTGAATTGAAGTGGAAGCTTGATAGTTCTCTTCAAGAATTAACTGAAGGGGATTTGGAATATCAGGTTAATGATAATCAGGTAACCGTATACGATATAGATAAAAAAGAGTTCAATACCTTAAATCTTTCATCAGTGGAAGATGTAGGTGAAGATGTAATTTATGGATATATTCTAGATAGAGCAAGAAATAAAAAAATCATTAAGATACTATTGAAGGGCTTTAAGATTAATGAAGGAGCTATGGCTGTTAGCTTTAGTCATAATTCTAGTAAAATAATTGCTGCAGGTAAGGATAAGTCTTGTATTATAAAAGCTATAAAGGAAGTAGATAGACATCTTGGTGGAATTGTAGCTGTGGATAGTGAAGGAGCAGTAATAGATTTCTTAGAGCTTGATATTGCTGCAGTTGCAAGTAGTCTTAGTTGTAAGGAAATAGTTCAAAAGATGCAAACTATGGAAGATGGTATAAGAAAATATGGAGGGGGAATTGATAATATCTTCATGGTATTATGGTTTGTAGGTTTTCTCTATATCTGGGATTAATAAATTAAAGGCCCTCTTTATGAGGGCCTTCTTCTTTTTCGAACAAATTCTCCAGTGAAAATACCAATATAGGAAAGAGTAAGGATAATGCCAACAATCAAGAAACCTTGGCTATAGCCAAAAGCTGTTACCATTATACCAAATATTAAATTACCTACAGCAAAGCCTCCATCGTAGGCTGACTCCATAATTGAATAAGAAGTTGCCTTCAAATCATTTCTTGTTTCTCTGCCAATTCCAGTTATAGAACTAATAACTAAACTATTTGTACCAAAGCCCATAGCAACAATAACCATAAATAGAGCTAAATTTCCAAAGGACTCAACAAAGGCCATACTAAAAAAGCCAGCTAGGGCAAGAAAGGCCCCAGGGATAATAACACTTTTAATACCACGTCTATCAGTTCTTCTACCACTTACTAAAGAGGCAACCATACCAACACAACCAAAGAGGAACAAGAAAGTACTTGGCTTTAAGACGCCTTCTAGACTACCAAGAAATACTGCTGAATTAGTATTTATAATTCCAAACCCTGAGGTAACCGTCATTATAGCTAAATAATATCGAAGTAATCTTGGGTTTTTAAGTAAAGTAAGATAATCCTTGACCATGTTATTCTTTTTTGTACTTTCTAAATCACCAAAGGCAACTTTAGTTTCTGAAAAGAAGGTTATTAGAATAAAGGATAAAAAGGAGGTAGCCATTATACCTATGAACATAACATTAAAACCAATACCTGATAAGGTTAAAGCATAAACAGGACCGAGGATGACACCCATGGAAATGAAGCCACGATAGATACCCATACAACTTCCAAGTATTCTATTATCAACCACATCACTGATTACAGAACTAGCAGATGACATATACATTGCAAGACCTATAGCTTGAACAAACCTAGCAATAAGGTGCACTTCGAAGTTTGGGGCAAACCAAATGAACATCCAAGAAATAACAAAGGAAAAGGAACTAATTAGTAAGGCAAATTTTCTACCTTTTCTATCTGCTAAGGGACCAAGGAATATTCTAAGAAATATTGCAGATAGGCTATATATTGTTGTTGATATGCCAATCTGAGCTAACGTGAAATTCTGACTAACTAAATATACTGGGACTACAGAATAGGAAATTGAAATATTCATCATGAATAAAAATGTTCCAAAAAGAAAAAATAACATCTTCCTATTTTTAATAAATTCTCCTACATTTTCTATTTTCATTACTATCTCTCCTTATATAAAAAGAAGCCATGTTTAGAATATACACTAAACAAGGCTTCTTAGTATTCGACAATATTATTTCTAACATATTTTCTTTTTAATTATTTTAATTAATATTTGCTAGATTTTCAGATTATTTAACAGGGGCCTTTTCTGTTTAATTGAAAGTTCTAACAAGATAAATATAACATAAAATACTAAGATTGGGAATATAAAAACCAGTAATTAACTATTTAATTTAAAATTAGATTGACAAAAATATAAAGGTAATGTATTATCTAAATTAGATAACATATTACCTTTTATTATAAGGAGAAACTAAATGAATTATTTTGAAAACATAACAGACCAAGACTATATCTTCGCAACAATGTTACTAGTTGCTAATAAAATGGATACCTTACTAGAAAGAGCTTTAAGTAAATACAATATAACAGCAAAACAATGGTTCATGTTGATAGTTACAGTAAATGCCTTCAATGAAGCACCTACAATAAAAGAAATAGCCAAAGTGATGGGCTCATCTCACCAAAATATTAAACAACTTGCCTTAAAACTAGAAGCCAAAGGTATGGTCGTATTAGAAAAAGACAAGAAAGATTTAAGAGCAACAAAAGTAACTTTAACTAAGGAATGTTTCCAACTATTTAAGAAGTTAGAAAAAGAAGGTATTAGTTTCATGAATAAATTTTATAAAGAAATTAATAATACAGAAATGAAAAATACCAGGATGTTCATATCTAAAATTATGGACAACTTAAAAAATATAGAAGAGGAGCAATAGTAATGAAAAACCAAAAAATAGTTAAATACCTAATAATCACCATCCTGATACTTGCTACATTTACTTCCTTAATGGGCTTATTATCAAGTAAAGGTAGTGGATCATATGATTACACCTCGATTAACGGTGAAATAGTAGAAATATATGGTAAAGGCATCTATAAGAACGATTCAGTATCAGTAGTTGCTCAGGGTAAGGCTTCTGACATCGTAACCCTATTTCTTGCAATTCCTATACTAGCCTTTGCCACAATATATTCCCTGAAAGGCTCCCTAAGAGCAAGACTACTCCTTACAGGAACCTTAGGATATTTTCTCTATACGTACATGTCCTATAGTTTTTTATGGAACTATAATCCCTTATTTATAGTCTATGTAATTTTAATGTCTACAAGTATGTTTGCCTTTATTTTAAGTCTTATGAGCTTTGATGTGGAAAAAATACCATCCATGTTTAAAGAAAAATTACCAATAAGATTTTTAGCAGGCTTCCAATTTTTCATAGCCTTAATGTTAGGGCTGCTTTGGCTTGGTAAAATAAGTTCCTCAATTTTCAGTGAAGCGATTCCTGTAGGTCTAGAACATTATACAACACTTGTTATACAAGCAATGGACCTAGGCTTTATAGTGCCGATAGCTGTAATCTCTGGAGTTCTACTTCTTATGCGAAAACCCTTTGGCTACCTGTTCACCTCAATCATCATAATTAAGGCTATAACAATGCTAACTAGCATCACAGCTATGATTATTAATTCCTACTTAAGTGGAGTTGTAGTTAATCCTATAGAAGTTATAGTATTTTCAGCCTTTAATCTTTTAGCAATTATTGCTTTTGTAATATTAATTAAGAACATAAATGAACTTAAATAGTCAAGCCGGCATTTTTGGCCTTTTTATCAAAACCAGATCCGATAAGAAGGCCTAAACCTATACCAATAGGTAGTCCAATACCCATATGCTGAGACTGGCCTAGGAATGAAAGGAGAGCCCCAAAAGGCAAACCTAGGGCAATACCAACAGAAGTACCTTCTTCATTAATAACTTATAGCTACTATTTGGATATTTTTGAAAATTTACTTTTAAATCTTCAAGAATAGAGTCAAATTCATAGATGAAATAGTTATCTTCTTTACATTCACTAAAATAGTTAAAACGTAGAAAAATTAGTTGAACTTCAGTTCATTGTCATTGTAATAACAAAGTCTGAAATCCACTATTTAAAATCTTAAAAGACCTTTAATCAAGCGGCAAAAGGGAAGAGGGTTACTTACATAGTTGATGGTAGGATTGCCGGTTCGTATGAGTTTGTGGGAAAAGGGGAAAATGAGGGAGAGTTGATAAATTGGTTAAGGGGGTTTAATAAATAATATTGTGTAAGGTATACTATGGAAATCGAATATTAGTTATGGTAGGATTAAGTTAATTAGAAAGGGATAAACAAATGGAATATCCACCGTCCTATAAAAGAAAAAACTACCATGTTATAAACACAGTGATTGTCAGTATTATCTTGCTGACAATACTGTTGCTTGCGTTATTTAGTTATAATGAATCAATAAAACAAGAAAATAGACAAGAAATTACTACTAGATTTATTGGCTTTGAGAATAATTTTAAGGGTTTTATTAATAATAATGCTATGCTCTTATCTGGTTTTGCAGCATATATAGATATTTTTGAAGAATATAGTGATAATGAAGTATATGCATATCTTGCTAATCTTATGAAAGAAAATGGAAAGTATATAAATAATGTGGCTATTGTCCAGGATACAATTATCAAATGGAACTATCCACTTTCGGGAAATGAACACACTATTGGAATTGATATGTCAAAAATCCCTGGCCAAGCTGATGATATAGCCTATGTAAAGGAAAATTTAGAGAAGAATTTCAGTGGACCAGTTGAGCTTATCCAAGGTGGGAGAGGCTACATAATTAGATCACCAATATTAAAAAATGGCTCATTTTGGGGTATTGCTAGTATAATTCTTAAAGAAGAAAATATTGTCGAATTATTTGATACCTATGCCAAAGAGAATAATTTGGAAGTTTCTGTAATTGGGAATAATGAAAATGAAGGTTTAATATATGGAACCAAGCAGAATATTGATAATGATAGTTATAAATTCGAAAGAAAGTTACTTAGTGAGGATTTATCCTATTTTGTCAAACCTGTAGAAAATACTTTGATTAGTCGACTGCCAAATTTTATTGTAATTGTTATTGGTGGTCTTATATTAGTAGGATTTACATCTTATCAGGCCTATCTCTTCTTTAGAAATCATGAAGAGATTCTCCATAAAAACTATATTTTAAAATCCTCATCTATAAGGGACAAGCTTACTGGTATCTTTAACCGAGACTATTTGGATATAAGTATCGGTGAAGAGATAAAATTTGCCAATAACTTGAATAGTACGATTTCTATAATATATTTTGATATAAATAATTTTAAGAATATTAATGATACCCATGGTCATGCCTTCGGTGACAGTGTTTTAAAGGGAATAGCTACAGTTATTAAAGGTGAACTAAGAAAGAGTGACGTTTTTGCCAGATGGGGTGGAGATGAGTTTACTGTTCTTATGCCTGATACTACAGCTGATGGAGCGGAAATTACTGCAGAGAAGATTAGGGCAGCAATAGAGTCTACAGAACATGCTGGAACTGGTAATTTGTCGGCTAGTATTGGTATTGCAGAGTATAACTTAGGTGAGTCTGCAGATAGCTGGTTTAATAGAGTAGATAAAGCGCTATATATGTCTAAGGCAAATAAGGATTCTAGGTTTTGTATTTGTGATCAAGAGGGGAATATTAAGTGCTATAAGAAATAAGAAGAAGATATTTTATACAGTATATTAGATAGATATAATATTTCAAGATGCTATACTTAGGTGGAAAAGTATAAGGAGTTGAGATGAAAAACAAGAATATTCTATTTAGAAAGATTATATTCATAGTAGGGATAACCATACTATGTGCTTTATATTTGAGATTTGCTTGGGCAAGATATGAGAAAATAGCCTCTGATGAAGCTATTATGCTGGCTCAATCCTTGGAAGCCATGGTTCAACCGGAACATATAGGAGCTTTAAAAGGTAGTATTGAGGATTTAGAAAATCCAGAATATTTTATGACTAAGCAGAATCTAATACGTTTAACTAATACAACAAAATCTATTAGCTTTGCCTACTTAATGGCAGAAAAAGATGGCAAAATAGTAATCTTGATGGATTCAGAAGAGCCTAATAATGAAGACTACTCACCACCAGGACAAGTATATGAAGAAGTAGATGATTTAACTAAAGAAATATTTACTTCAGGTAAGTTAGTTTTAACTGAGCCCTCAACTGATCGTTGGGGTACTTGGATAAGTGCTCTTATTCCTGTTTTTGATACTACTGATGGGAGTGTTATAGCTGTTTTTGGTATCGACTACCCTGCAACCCAGTGGTATGCAAATATCTGGAGACAGATGATACCTGATGCCATTATAGTTTTGTGTGTGCTTATGTTATTTTTTGCTCTACTCAGATCTTGGTCACAACATAATCGATTAAAGTCTTTAAATAAGAAAATGGCCTTTGATGAAGGATTGTATCATAGTGTGTTTACACAGGCGCCAATTGGTATTGCGATAAGTGATGGCAAATATGGTATAGCCAAATCTAAACATAGTGCTATTAAAATAAATAGCGTATATGAAGACATCATTGGTAGGAAAGGTAATCAAATAGAACATATTAAATGGACAGAAATAACTCACCCTGATGATCTTCAAGCTGATCTTGAAAAATTCGAACAGTTTAAAAGGGGTGAGATAAAAGGTTATTCCATGGAAAAGCGTTTTATAAGACCGGATGGCTCCATCGTATGGACAAATATGAAACTCTCTAAACTCTTAGGTGATGATGATAAAAATGCCACACACCTTTGTTTATTAGAGGATATAACCAAGCAAAAAGAAACTGAAAGTTCACTTAGAGAAAGTGAACGAAGTAAGACCTTGCTTATTTCTAAACTTCCAGGAATGGCCTATAGGTGTAAATATGATGAAAAATGGACTATGGAATTTATTTCTGATGGTTGTTTCAAATTAACAGGATATCATCCTGAGAATATTTTAAACAATAGGGATTTGCCTTTTGATGATTTAATTACCCCAGAATATCGTAAACCTTTAAAGAAAGAGTGGGAGCGTATATTAGCTAATAAGGCATCATTTAAATATGAATACGAGATAAAGACAAAAAATGGCGAACGCAAATGGGTGCTAGAACTTGGTGAAGGTGTATTTGATGAAAATGATGAAGTAATTTCTCTAGAAGGAATTATTCTTGATATTACTGACCGTAAGGAAGTTGAAAATAGTATTAGATATATTAATGAACATGATATGGTAACTGGTCTCTATAATCGTAGATATTTAGATTATATATTTAATAAGGAGACTATAGATTTATCAAGTGAAAAACAAGCATTTGTGGGTATTAATCTAAACACTATTGACTTGCTAAGTTTGTCTTATGGTTTTTTCTATAGTCAGGAAATATTAAAAAAAGTAGCAGAAGGATTAAAATCCTTAAGCGACGATAATCACCAATTATACAATACCTATGTTAACAGGTTTGTATTCTATACGAAGGGTTACAAAGATAAGGCTGAATTAGTTGCCTTTTGTAATGGGATAATTCATATGTTAGAATCTATTCTTACTGTTGAAAGAATAGGTGGGGGAATTGGGATTGTTGAAGTTGATGATAAAAATATGTACAATCTTGATGAAATTTTGAAAAATGTATTAATTGCATCAGAAAAAACAATTGCTAGTTATGAAAAGGATTTTGGCTATTCATTTTATGACAAGAAAATGGAATCAGAAAGAGACCGTGAGGAAAAGATTCGTCGCGAACTTGTTAAAATAGCTGGTGAAGATATTAGTGAAAAATTATTCTTACAGTTCCAACCAATCTATGACGTTAAGTTAGATCGAATTTGCAGTTTTGAAGCTTTGTCTAGGATTAATAGTGATGAACTGGGATTAATAAGTCCGGCTGAATTTATTCCTATTGCAGAAAAAACAAAGTTTATAATACCACTTGGTAAGCAGATTATTATTAAGTCTTTTGAATTTTTGAAGAGGCTAGAGGAAAATGGGTTTAAAGATGTTAAGGTTTCTATAAATATTTCTGCCATACAACTATTAAGAAATGATTTCGTTAAGGAGTTTTTTGAAATTATTGAAAAGATGCAGGTTAATTCTAATAGTATTGAAATTGAGATTACTGAATCAATATTCGCATCTAATTATGATGTGGTAAACAGTATTCTTTCTGAGTTGAAGTCTAGTGGTATTAGTATTTCTATAGATGATTTTGGTACTGAGTATTCATCTCTTGCTAGGGAAAGGGAGTTAAATGTCAATTGTCTTAAGATTGATAAGTTCTTTATAGATAAACTTCTCTGTTTGAATGAAGAGGAATCTATAACATCTGATATTATATCTATGGCTCATAAAATGGGGCATTGTGTTGTGGCTGAAGGTGTTGAAGAAGAAGTTCAGCTAGAGTATTTAAAAGAGCATGGTTGTGATAAGGTTCAAGGGTATTTAATAGCTAAGCCATTTGATGCTGATGTTGGGATAGAGTTCTTAAAGGATAGATAGTAAAGGAGTGTTTGCTTATGAAGTATGAAGATTTTTCAAGAGAAAAGTTGATTGAGCGTATTATTGAGCTTGAAACCTTGAATTCTGAACTGCTTAGTGAAAAAGAATTAGAAACAAGGTTAGAGTATTCTTGGTCTGGTAATCTTGGTCATTGGTATTGGAATGTTAAAAACAATGATGTAACTTTTAATCCACTTAAAGTTACTAATCTTGGTTATGATTTAAGTGAATTACCTGAGAATGTAGATTATCAGTTTTTTACTGAGATGCTTCATCCTGAGGATTATGATAAGACTATGGAGGCTATGCTTAATCATTTGCAAGGTAAGGCTAATGTTTATGAGGTGGAGTATAGGATTAGGTGTAAAGATGGAAGTTACAAATGGTATTATGATCGTGGGAAGATAACAAAGTATGATGAGGATGGTAAGCCTCTTTTTTTAGCTGGTATTGTTTTTGATATCACTGATAATAAGGTTATGCAATCTGAGTTGGAGTATAAGAATAAGGTTTTGGCTGAGTTGTCAGCTATTGATGATTTAACACAAATTGCTAATTACAGAACTCTTATTAAGTTTTTGGAGTCTGAAATATTAACAGTAAATAGATCCAAAAAGCCTTTGTCTATAGCTATCTTTGATATAGATGATTTTAAGGTCATTAATGATACTAAGGGTCATATTATTGGTAATGGTGTGCTGGCTGATATTGCTGGTATTATTAATAGCAGTATTAGAGATACTGATTTGGCTGGAAGATATGGTGGAGAGGAATTTATGGTAATTTTCTCGAATGCTAATATTATGACTGCCTCTAAGGTTGCAGAGAGGATTAGAGAGTCTATTGAAAATCATACTTTTGGTGAAGATTTGAAATTGACGTTAAGTGGTGGTTTAAGAGAGTACTTAGGAGAAGATATTGATTCTTTTATTAATTCTGCAGATATGAATTTACTAGAGGCTAAAAGAAGGGGCAAAAATCTTATTATTGCTTAAATTTATTATATATATATTAATATTCATAAGCATCTCGCTATTTAGCGGGGTGTTTTTTTGTTTATATTTAAAAAAATATAAAAATATGTAAATAAACATATTGTGTTATTTAGATATTAATGATACATTTAAAATGTATTTATATAATATATATCAATAATAAATATTTGCGCGTAGAGTATTATTTAAAGTATTATCATTGAAATTTTTCAAAAAGTATTGTATAAGTAGTACATTAATGATAACATAGAAAGGTATTTTATACGTACATTATAAAAAAATAGTTATGAAAGGTTGGATATAATGAAAAAGAAAGTTTTCTTTATTGTTTTGGGGTTGATTATATTGTCGACATTAAGATTCTATTATATAGAATGTGAGAGAGGTTTTGATCAAGCACCTACAATTAATACTAAAGAAAATACAGTTAATTTTATAACTAAAGTCGACTAGAATTTGCCCTCCTTGATGAAATCTGTTAAAATCAAGATAATAATTCATGGAGGTGAAAATCATGAATAAAAAAATTTGGATTTTATTAATTATCTTAATTATCTTAACAGCATTTTTTATGGTAGCCTGTTCTAGTTCCAATAGAGATCTAGAAGATGGAACTTATAAGGCTCAAGTAGATGATGCATATGTAGAAACAGAAGGTCTAGGATGGCGTGAATTCTTGGAATTAACCATTCAAGATGGTGAAATAATAGACGTTACCTTTAATGCAATAAATGAAAAAGGGCAATACAAAACAGATCCAGGAGTTTACAAAATGATACCTAACCCATCTATTTGGATGCCAGTTTTAGAAGAAAATGTAAAGAACAATGAAGGTGGAAAAATTGATGCTCTAACTGGAGCAACCTCCTCTTCAACTAATGCTCAAAAACTACTAGATGCTATCTATAAGGATGGTATGGTAGGACAGACTATAGATGTTTCTATAAAGTGATTTAAAAAGCCTTCTTGATGAAGGCTTTTATAATAAGTAAAGGTAAGATAATGAGTGAAATAAGAGAAAATTGCAAGGTGTGTAATTCTAATATAACAATTATTTGTCATCCAAAATTTGGTGATTACTATTATTGTAGTAATTGTGAATTCATTTCTAAAGATGAGTCAAACAGATTTAATGTAGTAGAAGAGAAACTAAGGTATGAAAACCATAATAACTCAATTGAGGATAAAGACTATGTAAACTATTTCTGTACCTTTATCAAAGAGGCTGTGATTCCCTTTGCTGATGAGGGAAAACATGGATTAGATTTCGGCAGTGGTCCATCTCCAGTATTAGCCCAAATATTAGAACAGAAATTTAATTATCAAATGGATATTTATGATCATTTCTTCTCTCCTGAAAAAGTCTTTATTGGCAAGAAATATGATTTGATTACTTCTACAGAAGTGGTTGAACATTTAAATGATCCTCTTTATTATTTTTCTCTTTTTTCAAAGCTGCTGAAATCAAAAGGGGTTTTAGCTATAATGACTAATTTTCATAGAAATAATGAAGATCATTTTTTAAGCTGGTCCTATATAAGAGATGTAAGTCATATTTCTTTTTATACATCAAAAACCATGGAATATATTGCAAGCAAAGTTGGCTTAAAAATAATATACACAAATAATGATAAATATATAAGCTTTATGCTGGATAGGTAAGTGTTCTTCATTTATATGATATAATATTTCTAAATGAAAAGAAAAGCTAAATCGTAGTAGTTACTGGAGGAATGTAAGTGCTTAATCATTTAGGAACACAAATAATCGAAACTAGTAGATTAACTTTAAGACCTTTTCAATATAGTGATGATGAGGATATGCTTCAATATTGGGTTAGTGATCCGAATATTCAGTCTTTGTATTCAGAACCTGTATACGTAACTAAATCTGAAGTGAAAGAACTTTTGGACAAATATATTTTATCATATCAAAGAAGTGATTATTATAGGTGGGCAATAATTGAAAAAGAATCTCAGTCATGTATAGGACAAATTGCTATTTTTCTTGTTGATAATAAAAATCACTTTTGTGAAATTGAATATTGCATAGGAAGTAGTTTTCACAGGAAAGGCTATGCAAGCGAAGCTACTGAAGCTATTATTGATTATGGATTCAATAATGTGAATTTTCACAAAATTCAAGTTTGTCATAAGGAAAATAATTTAGCATCAAAGGGTGTTATTACCAAGTGTGGCTTTACATATGAGGGCACTTTGAGAGATTACTTTTTCATGGATAACAAGTATGTTAGCCGATTATATTATTCTATGCTTAAAAGTGAATGGGAAAACAGACGTTAATAGAAAGAAATATCTTAATAGGTGGTAAATTATGTTACATGAATTTTCAAGAACCGAGCTTCTAATAGGAACAGAAGGTCTGGAAAAATTAAAAAAAAGTACAGTAATGATTTTTGGTATTGGAGGAGTCGGTGGTTTTGCACTTGAAGGATTAGTGAGATCTGGAATTGGTAATATTATTATTATTGATGATGACACAGTATGCAGGACAAATATAAATCGTCAGATTATTGCCACGAAAAAAACAGTAGGCAAACCAAAAGTAGAAGTAGCCAAGGAAAGAATTTTGGAGATAAATCCCAAGGTTAATGTTACAACTTTTCAGACCTTTTATCTTCCTGGAAATACAGATAATATTTTGGATTTAAAATGTGACTATATTATTGATGCCATTGATACTGTCTCGGCAAAAATAGATCTTGTGCTAGAAGCTGGTAAAAGGAATATACCTATTATTAGTTGTATGGGAATGGGTAATAAGCTGGATCCTACAAAAATTGAAGTAGCTGATATTCATAAAACTTCAGTTTGCCCATTGGCTAGGGTAATGAGAAGAGAATTAAGAAAACGTGAGGTCAAGTCACTTAAGGTGGTCTATTCAAAAGAAGAGCCTATGGTACCCTTTGAAATAGATAGCAATTGTAGGACGCAGTGTATTTGTACCAACAAGGAAAGAACTTGTACACACAGGAGACACATTCCTGGTAGTGTTTCCTTTGTCCCCTCTGTTGCTGGGCTAGTTATGTGTGCAGAAGTTGTAAAAGATTTGATTAAGTAATTACTGACGTTCTAGTGTTCTGCTGGAACGTCTTTTTCATGATATAATGGAGGTAACAATAAAGTGCGAGTGAAGGTAGGAATAAAAATATGCTATTATCAGCAGATAAAATAAATAAGAATTATAGTGAGAAGATTTTATTAAAAGATGTTTCACTTTATATGAATGAAGGAGATAAGATAGGGGTCATTGGAGTTAATGGAACAGGCAAGTCCACCCTACTAAAGATTATTGGACAAATTGAAACTCCCGATACGGGAACAGTAACTAAAAGCCCGGGTGCTCGAATAGAGTATCTGCCACAAAATCCGATTTTAGATGATAATCTTACAGTTTTGGAGCAAGTGCTAATAGGTGCTAATAATGAATCTAGAGAGACTAGGATATATGAGGCTAAGACTATATTAACAAAATTAGGTATAGTTGAGTTTGATAAAAGAATTGGTACTCTGTCAGGTGGTCAAATGAAAAGGGTTGCTATTGCTAGTGCCTTGGTTCATCATGGTGATGTGCTTATATTAGATGAGCCTACAAACCATCTTGATAATGAAATGGTAGCTTGGTTAGAGAGTTTTTTAAGTAAGTATACTGGTGCTATAATAATGGTTACTCATGATAGATATTTTTTAGATAGGGTAGTAAATAGGATTGTTGAAATAAATGAGGGTGAATTATATAACTATCCAGGTAATTATTCTATGTTTTTGGAAATGAAAGCTGGCCGAGAAGATATTGAACAAAACTCAAAACGTAAAAGAAAGAGTTTTCTTAGAAAAGAACTGGAATGGATTAAAAGAGGCCCTGTTGGTAGGACCTCTAAAAGTAAATCTAGAATAGCTAAGTACGGTAAGTTAAAGGAAAGTAGTGTTTATGAGGATGAGGTTAAGTTGGAGTTGAATTCTATTTCTTCAAGACTTGGTAATAAGATTGTAGAACTTCATGGAGTTAGTAAGAGCTTTGGTGATAAGTTGGTTATAGATAATTTTGACTATTTTTTTGCTCGTGATTCTAGGATTGGTATTGTAGGCAGAAACGGTGAGGGTAAGTCTACCTTGTTGAATTTGATTAGTGGTAGGATTAGTCCTGATAAGGGTACTGTAGCTGTTGGTCAGACTGTTAAGATAGGTTATTTTTCTCAGAATTCTGAGGAATTGGATCAGTCTATTAGGGTTATTGATTTTATTAAGAGTATTGCTGAGGTTATTAAGACACCTGATGGTGAGATAACGGCTTCTAAGATGTTGGAGAGGTTTCTTTTTGATGCTACCTTACAATGGACGCCTATTAGTAAACTTTCTGGTGGAGAACAAAGGCGGTTGTATTTACTTAGTATTTTGATGGGTGCTCCTAATGTTTTATTGTTGGATGAGCCGACTAATGATCTTGATATTGAGACTTTGACTATTTTAGAGGATTATTTGGAGAGTTTTAAGGGTGCTGTGATTGTGGTTTCTCATGATAGGTACTTTTTGGATAAGGTTGTGGATACTATTTTTGAATTTCAAGGTGAGGGTAGGATTGGTAAGTATCTTGGTACCTATATTGATTATCTGGCTGATAAGCTTGATGAGAAGGAGCAAGAAAGAGTTGCTGATGGAGCTAAAGTTGTTAGTATTAGAGAGAAAAGTAGTTCGAAGTTGAAATTGACCTTTAATGAGCAGCGTGAGTTTCTTTCTATTGATGATGATATTGCAGTTCTTGAAAAGAAGTTGGATAGTTTGGCTATAGCAATTGGTAGTGAGACTAGTGATTATGTTAAACTACAGGAACTTGGGGATGAAAAGTTATCTTTGGAAAAGGCTCTCGAGGAGAAGATGGAGCGTTGGGTTTATTTACATGAATTATCAGAACTGGTTGCTGAAGGTAAGGTTAAGTGTTAAGATGTAGTTGATAATCAAGTTTATCAAGAGGAGGTAATTTATGAAAACACTAAAAGGAACAAAAACAGCAGAAAATTTATTAAAGTCTTTTGCAGGGGAGTCTCAAGCAAGGAACAGATATACATTTTATGCATCAATAGCTGATAAGGAAGGTTACAAGCAAATTAAAAAAATCTTCTTAGAAACAGCAGATAATGAAAAAGAACATGCAAAAAGATTCTATAAGCTATTATTAGAAGGTTTTAAAAAAGAATTGCCAGCTATGATAGAAATTAATGCTATGTATCCTGTAGCACAAGGTGATACTTTAACTAATCTAATTGCTGCAGCTGATGGTGAAAAAGAAGAATGGTCTGATTTATATCAAGATTTTTCTAAAATAGCTAAAGAAGAAGGATTTACTGATGTAGCTGAAGTTTTTAAAAATATTGCTTCAGTAGAAAAGCATCATGAAGCTAGGTATAGAAAATTAGCTGATAATATAGAAAAGGAAAAAGTATTTAAAAAGGATAATGTGACTACCTGGATTTGTAGTAATTGTGGCTTTGTTCATGAAGGTAAGTCAGCTCTAAAAGAGTGTCCTGCCTGTGCCCATCCTCAAGCATATTTTGAGGTATTGGTTGAAAATTATTAGTATTTATTTAACTTTAAAAGAGAAGAACTTCATGTTCTTCTCTTTTGTGTTATTGAAGGGTTGTAATATATTAATTTAAGGCGTATATATTAATTATAAGTAATAATATCAAAGTATTAGCATGTTGTTTACATTAGGAGGTGCTACATTATGAGGAAATCTGCTAAAGTCATAGTTCCAATAATAGGGTTTCTGCTGCTATTAATGGTGCTTGGTATAGGATTATTATATAACACTATTTTAGATATAACAGGATTTGGCTGGAAAAGTCAAAATATGCTAAAAATGCCGGATTTGTTAGAAGATTTAAATTCTGATCCGAACATAACAGAATATCAACTAAATGTTCAAGAAGGGCAAACAGAATTCATAGACGGAAAATTAGCAGATACAATGGGCTATAATAGTAGTTATCTTGGACCAGTTTTACGATTTACCAAAGGGCAACAAACTAATATAACTGTCAATAATAATCTTGACACTTCAACTACAATCCACTGGCATGGATTATTAGTGGATGGAGAACAAGATGGTGGACCTATGCAAGGGATTCAAGCAAATCAAAGTTGGAGTCCAAACTTCATAGTTGATCAACCAGCTGCTACCTTATGGTATCATCCTCATTTTATTGGTACGTCTGCGAATCAGGTATATTATGGATTGGCTGGACTTATATACATTGAAGATCAATTATCAAAAAGCCTGAATTTACCTGATATTTATGGAAAAAATGATATACCATTAGTAATCCAAGATAGGAACTTCAATAATGATGGAAGCCTGGACTATAGGACGTCAATGATGGGAGTGGTTCCTGGAGAAGAAATAATAATAAATGGGACAATTAAACCTTATCTAAATATTGGAAATGAAAAAATAAGGTTAAGAATATTAAATGCCTCTAATTCAGAAAACTTTAATCTTAGTCTAAGCAATAATATGGGTTTTCTAATGATAGGGTCAGATGGAGGTTTATTAAATAAGCCATTATCTAAAAAATTCCTAAATTTAGCTCCAGGAGAAAGGGCGGAAATTATAGTAGATTTTGGTAATGTTGAGAAGAATTCCTTAGCACTATATAATTATAATGAAAAAATATTAGAATTTAAAATAGAGGATAGATTAGATAATAGCCCGGATATTTCTGCGAATCTAGCGGAAATAAGTGAGATACCTATTGAAAATAATCCTATCAGAAGAGTTTTTGAACTTGAAAGTATGGGTATCGAGGGAACTATCAACGGCAAGATTTATGATATGGATAGGATTGATGAAGAGGTTCGCAAAAATGAGTCTGAAGTTTGGGTTGTTAGAAATTTAGGTGGTATGATGCAAACTGGTGGTCATCCATTTCATGTTCATGGAACTCAATTTCAAATTATATCTAGAGATGGGAAAATACCACCACCTGAAGAAAGAGGCTTTAAGGATACAGCATTTGTTGAAGTTGGGGAGGAAGTTTTGCTTAGGGTTATCTTCAAGTATAGTGGTATATTTATGTATCATTGTCATATACTTGAACATGAAGATAATGGAATGATGGGTCAATTTAGGGTGCAATAGTAATGTTTGTTAAGTTCTTGCATTTAATGATCTTATAGAATATAATAATTATGTGACAAATTACACATTATTGTACATAATTATGTGATAAATTACACTTAGATACGTATAATTATGTGATTGATGGTTCTTGGAGGTTGTATGGAAAGATTAATAATAAAAGAGCTTATTAAATGGAAAAATTCAAAATATCGAAAACCTTTAATCATTAAAGGTGTCAGGCAAGTAGGCAAAACATGGATACTCAAGGAATTTGGTAAAATTCATTATGAGAATGTTGCTTATTTTAACTTTGATGAAAACAGTGAATATAAGCAATTCTTTGAAAGAACTAAGGATGTAAATAGAATTTTGCAAAATTTGACACTTGCTAGTGGATATAAAATTATTCCTAAAAACACTTTAATAATTTTTGATGAAGTTCAAGATTGCCCTGAAGTTCTTAATACTCTTAAGTATTTTCATGAAAATGCTAATGAATATCACGTGGCATGTGCAGGTTCGCTTTTAGGAATTACTTTAGCTAAACCCACTTCCTTTCCAGTTGGCATGGTAGACTTTATGCAGATTAACCCAATGACATTTGTTGAGTTTCTTATAGCAAATGGTGATGAAAATCTTGTTGAATATATGAATTCTATTAAATCGATTGAACCAATTCTTGATGCTTTTTTCAATCCACTTTACGAAAAACTTAAAATGTACTATATAACTGGTGGTATGCCAGAATCTGTTAAAATTTGGACACAAGAACGCGAGGTCGAGGGAATACAGACTGTACTATCTAATATTATAAGTGCTTATGAACGTGATTTTGCAAAGTATCCCGATATTAAAGAATATCCTAAGATTTCATTAATTTGGAAATCGATACCCTCACAGATTAGCAAAGAAAATAAAAAGTTTCTTTATAAAGTTGCAAAGGAAGGTGCACGTGCTAGAGAGTATGAAGATGCTTTGCAATGGTTGGTAGATGCTAATCTTGTAAGTAAAATTTATCGTAGTTCAACTCCAGGATTACCTATGTCTGCTTATGATGATTTGTCAGCCTTTAAAATCTATCTTGTAGATGTTGGACTATTAAGACGTATGTCAATGCTAGCTCCAAACGCTTTTAGTGAAAAAAACAGGTTATTTACTGAGTTTAAAGGAGCTTTAAGCGAAAACTATATTCTTCAGTCATTAAGAAATCAGTTTGAAGCAATACCTAGATATTGGGCAATTGACAATCCTCGTTATGAAGTGGATTTTCTTATTCAAAGAGGTAATGATATTTTTCCAATTGAAGTAAAAGCAGAAGATAATCTTGAAAGTAAAAGTTTGAAGAAATTCAAAGAAAAGTATAGAGAAAAAGTAAAGCTAAGAGTTAGATTTTCTTTAGATAATTTAAAGCTTGATGATGACGTTCTGAACATTCCGCTTTTTATGAGTGATTATGCAGATATTTTAATTGGTTTAGCGCTTGATAGACTCTCGATTAATTAACATGGCAACCTTATTTGAAAGATAACTAAATTAGGTTATAATAATAGAAAGACAATTGAGAATAAATAAGGAGAAAATTGCGATATGAAAAAGATCTTGATGGTATACAATCCAACTTCTGGAGAGGGTACAATAAATGATAAACTTGAAGCTATTGTTAACTTGCATAAAG
Organism: Fusobacteriota bacterium; assembly: GCA_009773805.1. Lineage (GTDB taxonomy): Bacteria > Bacillota > TC1 > TC1 > TC1 > WTXA01. The sequence continues at coordinate 100,928 of WTXA01000002.1, read as the reverse complement.
AAGAAGGGTACGATTTAGTTCAACGTGAAATAAATGGAGAATCAGATCTTGATAAGGTTTTGCTCGAAATGGATGATGAGTATAGTTATATTATAGTTGCAGGTGGTGATGGCACTGTTAATATGGTAGTGAATGCCTTAATTCGGTTGAACATAGAAATACCCCTTGGAGTTATTCCTTCAGGAACTGCTAATGATTTTGCATCTCATTTAGGAATGCCAACTGATGTTCTAGAGGCTTGTAAGAGAATTTTAGAAACTACCCCTAAGAAAATCGACATTGGCAAAATTAATGACAAGTATTTTATGAATGTAGCTAGTATGGGTCTTTTTACTGATGTATCACAAAAAACCAACCAATCCTTGAAAAATACAATTGGTAAATTAGCCTATTTTTTAAAAGGTATTCAAGAAATACCTACTTTCAAGAAAATTCCTATAAAGATTAAATCTAAGGAATATAGCTATGAGGGTGAAGTTTATGTCATTTTAATTTTTAATGGTAATTCAGCTGGTAGTATGGATATTGCTTATAATGCTGATATGTCTGATGGTAAGTTAGATGTTATAATATTGAATCCAGAATCTTTGTTGGAAGTTATTCCTTTATTGATGAAATTGATGATGAAAAAGAATTTAGAAGATTCTGTAGGACTTACCTATTTTCAGACTGATGAATTAATATTAGAAACTGAAATGAAAGATGTGACTACAGATATAGATGGAGAATATGGACCCGAACTACCATTAAAAATACAATGCATCAAAGAAAGATTGGAAATTTTAGGAATTCCTGATAATCTATAGAAAAAAGAATCAACCATTTTGTTGATTCTTTTTTCTATATATTTCTATATATTTCTATATATTTCTTTATATTTCTTTTTTATATATTTATGTTTTAGAATTTAACTAAGTTCTTACCATTTCTTTTTGCTTGATAAAGTTTTTTATCAGCATTATTGATGAATTGGTCAAGTGTTGTTTCATCTTTTAGTGTTGCTCCACCAATACTTACAGTAAAGCTTAGGGTTTTATCGTTTGATAATGGTATTTTGGATGAGGCTATGGTTTTACTTATACGTTCGGCTGTAGCTTGGGCTGTTTTGGGATTAGGGTCTGATAGTCCTATAATGAACTCATCTCCACCATAGCGTCCAATTATATCGTTGCTTCTTATTTCCCTTTTTACTAGTTGTCCGATGTTTGATAGTACTTTATCTCCTGCTAAATGACCATATTTGTCATTTATTTGCTTAAAGTCATCAATGTCCATCATTAGAAGTGATATTTTTGTATTGTTTTCTTTTGAGGCTTTAAAGAGATCTTCAAGTAGTTGTAAGGAATATTGTCGATTATAGGTTTTGCAAAGCACGTCCGTTTGGGCCATTTCTATTAGTTGCTTACCTTCTATTTTTTCTGTGATGTCCATACAGCTGCCGATATAGCCTATAAAATTTTGCTGGTTATCATAGAATGGAGTTCCACGGTCATTAATCCAGCGGTATTGGCCGTCTGCTCTTTTAAGTCTATAATCCATCTCAAAGGGTTGTTGTATATCAAAATTGGTAGTGTATATTTCAACACATCTGTCAAAGTCATCAGGATGAACACCCTCTGCCCAACCATAGCCATATTCTTGTTCAAAAGTCCTTCCGGTAAAATCCAGCCAGGTCTTATTAAAGTAGTCGCATTCTTTGGTGAGGTTGGATCTCCAAATCATATTTGGTGAAGATTCTAGTATTGCTTTGTATTCCTCTAAGTTCATCATGATAATATACCTCCAAGTTTAATGGTTTCTTCATCTAAATATACAACTAATTGACAGTGCATACAATGGAGAATTAAAATAAAATATATGAAGTTTAAGGACAGCTTTTAGTTGGATGATTTAACGCTTTTTTTACATAATATTTTTATTAAACTTATTATTGAATACTATGTTTTGGTACTTTTTAGCTCTTTATATCTTTCAATTGAGTTTTTTTTATTTTTAGAAGAATTTTTATTCATTGTGAGCGAATAACTTACTTAGGTGTAAAATATTATTTATTTGTTATTAGCTTGATATAGTAGTATAATAGGTTTAAAGGTACATAATAAATTAATTATTCAAAAAGAAAGGCAATATAGAATGGAAGAACCGCAGACTAACAAAAAGCAACATTATCATATTCTAAATACTTTTCTTGTGTTTGGAATTATGTTAACGATTCTTTTATTGTTATTGACATCTTATTGGCAGAGAGTCGAACAAGAAAATAAATTAGAAATGACTAATAGGTTTATAAGTTTTGAGAAAAGTGTACAGGGTTTTGTTAATGGTAATGCTTTAATGATTGCTGGGTTTTCTGCTTATATTGAAACTTTTGATGATTATAAGGATGATGAAGTTTATTCTTTCTTGGAGAGTTTGATTAAGGGTAATGAAAAGTATATTAAAAATATTGGAATTGTTAAGGATACGACTATTATATGGAATTATCCAAAGGAAGAAAATAAATCGGCTATTGGTGTTGATTTATCTAAGGTGCCAGGTCAAGCAGAAGCTATAAATCAAGTTAAATGGTCTTTTCATAGGAACTTTTCTGGACCAGTTGAACTAGTACAGGGTGGTTATGGTTATGTTATTAGAGTTCCGATTATGAAGGATGGGAATTATTGGGGTGTTGCCAGTATTGTTATTGATTCAAATGAGTTGGTAAAGTTATTTGATCAGTATTCCAAGGATAGCCAGCTAGAAGTGGCAATTTATAAGAAGTCAGAACCTGACAAGTTAATTTATGGTGATGAGCTTGTGGTGGATGATAAGAAGGTAGTAATGAATAGTATGTTTATGGATGAGGATTGGACATTTTGTATAAGACCTGTTACAAATACGTTACCTAATGCTCTTCCTAGTGTTATTGGTTTGTTATTAGTTGGACTTGCGTTAATAGGGTATCTTACATATAGATCGTTTATATATTTCAAGAATCACGAGGATATGAAGAATAAGAATATGATTTTGAAGTCTTCTGCTATTAGGGATAAACTAACTGATACTTATAATAGGAATTATTTTGATGCAAGGATTGCTGAAGAGATAAAATTTGCTAATAATTATGGCAGTCCAGTTTCTTTAATTTATTTTGATTTGAATTTTTTCAAGAGGGTTAATGATACTTATGGGCATGCTTATGGTGATTCTGTTCTTAGGGATATTGCAGCTATTGTGAAGAAGTTATTAAGGCAGAGTGATGTTTTTGCTAGGTGGGGGGGAGATGAATTCGCACTCCTGATGCCAAATACTGCTCTTTTAGGGGCTGAGATTGCTGCTGAGAAGATTAGAATTGCTATCTTGAGTATTGATCATCCAACTGTTGGCTTAGTTTCTGCTAGTATAGGTGTTGGGGAGTACAAGCTTGGAGAGTCTAGTGAGGCATGGTTTAAACGGGTCGATAAGGCTCTATATTATGCAAAGGCCGATAAGGATAATTCTGTTTGTGCAAGTGATTTTGAAGGTAATATTATGTGTGTAATGAAAAAGTCCTAAATTTTTTAAAAGTAATGCACTATATTAGATAATCTAATATAGTGCATTTTTATTTAGTCTATATCAACTTGGAACCAGTAGTTTAGGTCGGTGTAGTCTTCATTGTACCGTGAGTATGGGAAAAAGACGTAGATGCAGGTTGGTGTTTGTTCCTGGTTCTATTAGTTGGCTATGGTCTATTCTTATTCCGAAGTTATTTATGTAGTCGGTTTTGTCTGTGCTGGGGTACTTATTTTAGTTGTTGTATATAGTTTTATATGTTGGCTGCATGTTTCCCAGTTTTTGCAGTAGGTTACTGTCCATTTTCCTAATGTTATTTGTAGGTGGAGTATAGTTCCTAGTGTCTGGTCGTAACTTACTAATTCTCCATTTAGTTTTGCTCTTTCTTTTATGGAGGTTTTTGTTACTAAATTAGGGTTATCAAAGTGGTCTATGTATAGGGTTTGGGCAGCTTTTACTGTATTTTGACATTCCAATATTGCTCTATTTTCGTCGGCTGCTTCAACTAGTCCACTAAAGCTAGGTATGAGCACAGCAGCTAGCATGGCTATTATGGCTACTGTGACTATTACTTCTATAAGTGTGAAGCCCTTGTTGGTTTTTATTGTCATTTATTGCCTCCGGGGTTTTTAAATTTTTGTATTGTTTATATTTTACTTTATTTCTATTTATTTCTCAATATTTTGAGTGTAGATATTTTATTGTATAGCCGTTTTATTGGACGGGTGTTGTTGGATAATTGGTTTAATGAAGGGAGGTGTTTTTATGGAGGACTTGATGGTTGGTTTTGAGAAGTTTTTGTCTTTTGGAGGTTGTATTGATTTTCCTAGGGGGGTTAGTGAGGTTGTAAGGGTTGTTTATGAGGATATTAGGAATAGTCGGGGTAAGAGGATGGTGCCGGCTGATTTTGCTGATTATTTTTCAGGGAATTTTAATTTAATTCCTTCAAAGAGGATTGGTGATTGCAAGGGTTTGTTGGTGGGTGTTTGTTATTATGATGATAATATTGATACTCGTTTGCGTAAGTGTTTGGATCATGCTGCTATTCGTTGTGAGGGTATAACTAAGGAGGTTTTTTTTCTTTCTACGAAGTGGAATTCTGCGGTTATTGATAAGTATATTGGGTATATTCAGTCTCTTAGGCATAATGGGGTGCTGGTGAATATGGTTTATGTTTCCCGTAAAGGTGTTGTATTGATGCCCATTTAAATGAGGAACTCCTGTATTGTCTATAAATGAAGATTATCAACAGTAGAGTGATAAATGGAGGATTGAAATGAGACATGGTGAAATATTCTTTTCTGGTGATGCAACTTATGATCTTCAATGTTACTTTAGTTTAGTTGATGGAGTAGAAATTGTTGAGGTGGTATATATTGATTAATCCTTTAATCTTAATCCCTTGCTACCAAACCAATATGACACTACCACACCAGCTATAAATAATAATAAACTTGAGAATGTATTTACATCAAGCCCCCAATTAGTATTTGCTGGATACAAAGCTGGAACAGAACCAACAACAAAACCAAGAATAACAGCATAAGTTGCCCCGTGCCACCGACAAAATAACACACTAAGAACCTTAGAAAAAATAAAAACTCCGATCAAAACTCCGATACCAATAGGTAGCAACGGTAGAGAATTACTAAAAACAGACATACTAGGCATGATGAATAAATCCTTCAAACCAGAAAGAAGATTAAGTACCATACTATATTGTCCAATCATCATTAAAAGAACTGTACCGCTAATACCAGGAAAAATCAAGGAAGCAGAAATAAGAAGACCCAGTAGCAAAAGTGTTATTATGGTGTTGATATTCCAAGAAAAACTAACAGAATCTATAAGATTGATAGAGTTGTTTGCAGCAGATGGATCATCAAATAAAACCATCAAAAGTCCAACAAAAACTGCTGCTAAAAACAAAGTGAGTCTTATAGGAAGATTCTTTTTCGTCAAAGAATCTTTTTTGTTAGCCTCCTTAAATAAAAAGGGTAAAGAGCCTAACATCAAACCAATAAAACAAAACAAAGTTTGCATCTGATAATATTGCAACAAATTAGTCTGAATCACACTAAAAAAAACAACACCAACTAAAGCGCCAAAGCCAGCCGGAAATAATACCTTTATAGAAGACATTGGCTTGATAAAAAAACATTCAATTGCATCTATTAATTTTCTGTGAATTCCTAAAATGATTGATAAAGTTCCACCAGACAAACCTGGAGCTATACCACCAGCACCAATGAAAATACTATATAAAAAAATACGTATCATTAAAAACCTCTTTCATCATATTAATATAAAAATTGAGAAATATATTATAGATAAATTATACCATACCATAAATAATATGAAAAATAATCCGGAAATTAAGTTGTGTGCGGTATTGGATTTGATGACTTGTCTGGAATTGTCTCCTGCCAAGCGACCAATAGGTTCGAATATATTGTTAAAATCAGATTAGGGTTGGGGTTAATAGTATACGAAAGGTGGAATATTAAATGAAAGAAATAACATTGACTGAAGTAAAAGAATTCCTCGATGTGAAAGGAATAATCTTAGAAAATGAGACTGAATACCTAAGAAAACAAAACTTCTTCAATACTTGTAAGGCCATAACCAAGGACAAACTTAAAAATCTGGAACTAATGACAGCCAATGAAACCATGATAGATTTAATAACTAACCAAAGACCAGATCTTGAATATATCCATCACCACACACAACTATTAGCTATACAATACGAATACTTCGAAAAACTAACAGAAACTAGAGGAAAACTAACAGAAGAGGAGAAACTCAAGCTTGCCTTCGCTAACTTTGCCACTATCTACATAGTCACCTATGATAGGAATACAGGCAAGCCTAGAAGCATACTTGATGATTTTAAAACTGTTGAAAAATTTGAAAAACTCTACAATGACTACAAGGGAAGAAGCCAAATTATGTTTGCTTTCCTTAATGAGATTAAAGAAGATGAAGGATATGGAATATTACATTAAAAAAGATGAGGTTAATTCCTCATCTTTTTTTGTCACTAGTTAATAATTATATTGAACTCTGGTGGTTGTCCTAAATGACGCTTAACTGAACAAGCATCAAGAACATTAACTAATGCACCTCTGTATTTTTCTGGAAAATCAGCCGGAGTATCAACTTCCATCTTTACTTCAACTACTCTATGCTCATCTTCGCTCCAATTAGGATACATCCTAATATTAAGGCCCTCAGTGTTCAGGTTTCTTTTCCTTAGAAAACTTAACGCGAAAATACCACTGCAAGACAAAATTGAAGCCATAAACAAATCAAAAGGCGCCATTGCCTCATCGTCTCCTCCATTATCTAATGGTTGATCTGTCATAACACTATGCTTGCCATATATTACTTCTACCTTTTTTCCACCAGGAAAATTTAAACTAAATTCGTCCATATCATTACCTCCAAAAAATCTTATTTCTATCTTGAATTATACTTGAACTAGTTAGGACAAACCGTGACAACATCACAGAAAAAGAAAACAATATATTCTAAAATTTAAATATATTATTAGATTATTATTGGGTATATATTGGATATATATTAGATACATGGAGGGTAAAATGACATTAGAACAACTACTAGAAGACGAAACAACCACTACCAAAAACCTAGAAGCCTACTTCGTAACAGTAGGTATAAATAATTTAGATAGGAAAAAACTAGATAAAATAATCAATAAATTTGGAGTTGTAGTTTTTAAAATGTACTGTTTTTCAGAAGTCTATAAGATAGTCCTAGAACGGGAAACATCAAGAAGGATGCATACTTGGACTTATGTTATTGGCATAATGACAATCATCTACACAGGGGTAACAATTCTAATGCTATTAAAATAATAAGGTTAAGTTTGAAGCAGGTAAGGAGTAATCCTTGCCTGCTTTTCTTTATTTTTTTGGAAAATTAGATGAAAAACCAAAGTATACTTTAAAAAAATATAAAATCAAAAAGTTTTTAAAGTATACTTGTAAATTTCCAAGGTGAAATATTGTTCTAGTAGGAGTATACTATGATTAAATAAATAAAGCTGATGCTGATAAGGAATACTAGATGACTAAAAAGCACCTAAAAAAGCGAGGTAATAGTATAGGAAGAAAACTTCTTCCTATCATATTACTTGCAACAATTGTTATTAGTCTCTTTATCATTTTTAAACCTAATGATGATATTACTATTAAAAAAGAAAATAAAGAAAAACCCACTCAGGAAGAAATACAAGAAATGAAAATAGCAGAAGAAATAAAGATGCTAATTGAAAGTATGACCATAGAAGAAAAAGTAGCTCAACTATTTATAATAACTCCAGATGTACTAACAAATGGAGTTGAGGAGACAGTTGCTGGAATAGGGACACAAGAAGCCCTCATCAAGTACCCAGTTGGAGGACTAATATACTTCACCAAAAATCTTATAGCACCAGAACAAACCAAAACAATGATCAACAATACCAAAGAATTCAATAGTCAAAGTAATCAAATACCCCTATTCTTCAGTGTGGATGAAGAAGGAGGAGTAGTTAGTAGAATAGCTAATAACAACAATTTTGAGGTTACAAAATTTAAAAACCTAAACCAGTTTGAAACAATACAAGAAGCCTATATGCTAGGGGATACAATAGGAGCCTATCTTAAAGACCTGGGCTTTAATCTAAACTATGCTCCAGTAGCTGATGTCTATACAAACTCAGCCAATAAGGTAGTCAAGGAAAGAGCCTTCTCATCAGATCCTATGTTAGTGGCTGATATGGTCGTTGAAGAAATGAGAGGCTTTAAGGAACATAATATTATACTATCTTTAAAACACTTCCCAGGACATGGTAACACAACTCATGATACCCATTTTGGTTTTGCCATGACAAAGAAGACCTTAGCTGAATTAGAAGAATCCGAGCTTATTCCTTTTAAAAAAGGGATTGATGCAGGAGCTGGAATGGTAATGATGGCTCATATTTCAGTTCCTAATATAATTGGTGACAACACTCCTGCTTCCCTTTCATTCTTTATGATTAATGAGGTGCTAAGAAACCAACAAGGCTTCAAAGGAGTGGTTATTACTGATTCTTTAAGTATGGGAGCTATAAGTCAAAATTTCAGTAGTGATAAGGCGGCTATTCTTGCAATACAAGGAGGAGCAGATATTTTACTAATGCCAAAAGATTTTCACACAGCCTATATTGGCATCTTAAATGCCGTAACTAATGGTGAAATTAGCGAGACAAGAATAGACGAATCCATAACAAGAATACTATATTTAAAAAAGACAAGTTTACAGTGGTAGATAATAGTTAGAAAGAAAAGAGGGATTAGAATGCAAGAAAACAAACACAGTCATAACGATAATCACAAACAGGAGCATGATCATAATATGATGGAACATGATGGAAATGAAAATGGGCATGATCACCATCAAATGATGGTAGATGATTTCAAAAAAAGATTCATAATTTCCTTAATACTTACAATACCAATCCTAATACTATCTCCAATGATTCAAATGTTTCTTAGTATTAATTTAAGATTTATTGGAGATTCATACCTGCTATTTGGCCTATCCACTATACTTTTTATCTACGGTGGCAAGCCTTTCTTAAAAGGAGCCGTTACAGAATTAAAAGAAAAATCACCAGCCATGATGACTTTAATAGCCATGGCAATAACAGTAGCATACATATATAGCTCACTGACAGTATTCATATTGACAGGGAATGACTTTTTTTGGGAACTGGCTACCTTGATAGTCATTATGTTACTAGGACATTGGATTGAAATGAAATCAGTAATGGGAGCATCAAAAGCACTTTCGGAACTTATTAAACTCATGCCTGAGACTGCTCATGTTATAGATGATAATGGAGACCTTATTGATACATTGGTGAAACAATTGAGATCAGGAGATAATGTACTAATAAAACCAGGTGAGAAAATACCAATTGATGGAATAGTTTACGAAGGTCAATCATCAGTTGATGAAGCTATGATAACAGGAGAATCTGTGCCAGTTGATAAAGGTGTTGATGATGATATAATAGGTGGCTCCATCAATGGAGAAGGAATACTAAAATTCAAAGTTACCCGAATTGGAGATGAAACATTTCTTTCGCAAGTTATTAAGCTTGTTAAAGATGCACAAGCGTCAAAATCAAAGACTCAAAGACTTGCAGACACTGCTGCTAAGTGGCTTTTCTATATAGCTTTATCTATGGGTATAGTGACCTTTGTAGTATGGTATTTGTTAGGTGCAGGTTTACATTTTGCCATAGAAAGAGCAGTGACAGTTATAATAATATCTTGTCCACATGCTCTTGGCTTGGCCATACCACTAGTTACAGCTGTTAGTACAAGCATAGCTGCTAAAAAAGGACTCCTAATACGAAACAGAGCAGCTTTTGAAAATGCCAGGAAACTTAATATGATAGTCTTTGACAAGACTGGAACCTTGACTAAAGGTGAGTTTGGAATCACTGATGTTAGAGAAGTAGGAATAAGTAGTGATGAGTTACTAACTATAGCCTACTCTATTGAAATAAACTCTGAACACCCAATAGCAAAAGGAATAGTCAATGAAGGTAAGAAGAAAAATTTAGAAAAACTTGAGGTTAAGGATTATCAAAATATAACTGGAGAAGGGCTGAAAGCCAAAATCGAGGGTAGAGAAATATTTATCGTCAGCCCAGGATACATGAAAACAAAGGGAATAGAATTCGATGAGGAGAGTTATGAAAAATTAGCACAACAAGGTAAAACTGTAGTTTTTGTTTTAGAAGACCTGAAACTATTGGGCTATATTGCTTTGACTGACCTAATAAGGGAAGAAGCCAAGGAAGCTATTGAACAACTTAAGGAGATTAATGTTAGTTCAGTTATGCTAACTGGAGATAATGAAAGAGTAGCTGCCTATGTTGCTGAGAAAATTGGTATAGATAAAGTAATAGCTGAAGTACTACCAGGGGAAAAAGCAGATAAAATCAATTCTTTACAAAAAAAAGGTTATATTGTTGGTATGACAGGTGATGGGATTAATGATGCACCGTCTCTTGCTATGGCTGATTTGGGAATTGCAATTGGTGCCGGAACTGATGTAGCAATAGAAACTGCTGATGTTATTCTAGTTAGAAGTAATCCGATGGATGTGGTTAATATTCTTAAGTTGTCAAAAGCTACTTATAAAAAGATGGTGCAAAATCTAATTTGGGCTACAGGGTACAATATTATTGCTCTTCCACTTGCAGCTGGTATTTTATATAATCAAGGGATTGTTATAAGCCCTGCCTTAGGGGCTGTCTTGATGTCATTAAGTACAATTATTGTCGCAATTAACGCAAAATTAATAAAAATTGATTAGTGTTATGAAGCTTATATGTTCCTTATATTTGCTATTAAGTTTTAAAGGAGTATACTAATGGTGTAAAGTATATTTTATAAATACTTTACATGAAGGAGGCGAGTACTATGAAAAGTACAAGGACCCTTAGCATGATTCTTTTAGGTATTTGGTTAATAGTAATTGGGATAATAGCTGTAATTAGCATACCCCTTCCATTCTTAAATATTATCGTGGCGCTATTGGCAATAGCTGCAGGTGCACTAATTTTATTAGGGCGTTAGTCAAGAAATATAAAAATACAAGAAGGAAAAGGTGATGCGAAATGTTATGGACTATAGTAATGATTTTAATAGCTTTATGGCTTTTAGGAGTTGTATCTACAATTGGAGGAGGTTTAATACATATCCTTTTGATAGTTGCAATCATAGTAGCAATAGTGAGATTACTGCAAAGCAGAAGAGTTTAAACACTAACTTATTAGTGTTAGAAATTTATAACGATTTGGAGAGGTTACAAAATCATAATCTTCCTTTCGCTACGGGTTACTTATTTATAAATGATTTACTTGCAAGACCTACACGTAATGAAAATAAGCACTATTAGAGTAGTGATTATGGTTTGATTTATAAAAATTGAAAAGACTTAAGTGGCTAATATGTTACTTATACTTGCTATTTAGGTATAGAAGAGTATACTGAAGGCATAAAGAGAGATTAAGTGCTACTTTATATTAAGGAGGTATTTACAATGAGATCTACAAAAAATCTAGGAATGATCCTATTAGGGATTTGGCTGATTTTAGCAGGGCTATTGGTAATAATCAGTATTCCAATTCCTTTCCTTAACATCTTAATGGCTATATTAGCTATTGCTGCTGGTGTATTGATTTTACTAGGCCGTTAGGTTTAGGACAGGAGGAATATTATGGGAGAGTTTAAAGACGACATGAAAAAAATCGCTGATGATGCTAAAAAACTAGCCAGTGATATAAAAAAGAGAACAGAAGAAAAATTTGAAGAGTTCAACAAAAAGACAGAAGAAAAAGAAAAAGAAACCACATCTAATGTTGAAAAAAGTGTTGAAAGAGTCAAAGAAGACTACAAAGAAGCTAAAAAGAACTTTGACGAAAAAAAAGAAGAACTAAAAGAAAAAATCGATGAGAAAATCGAAGAAAACAAAAAAAAATAAACTAAAAAAAAAGGAGGATTCAAAATGGAAGACAGAACAAACAGAGTTAGAAAAACATCATCAACAGACAACAATCATTTACCACAACGTATAACAGCAATAATTTTTATTATCATTGAAGTTATCCTTGCATTTAGACTAGTTTTAAAACTATTAGGAGCTAATGCAGAGAGCGCTTTTGTTAAGTTTATATATGGTGTAAGTCAGGTATTTGTAGGAGTATTCCAAGGTATATTTTCAGATGCATCAACTGAAGGTTTAGAAACTACAGCAGTATTTGAACCAGGCACAGTAATTGCAATGATAGTAGTTGCTATAATAGCTTGGATTGTTATGAAATTAATAGCAACAAATAAAAGAAGTAAAGTTGAAAAAGAAGAAGTGATAGAAGAGGAAAATGACGATATCAAATAGAATTCAAAAAAAGAAAGGGTGATGACATATGTTATGGACAGTAGTAATTATATTAGTAATTTTATGGCTTTTAGGATTTTTTACTTCAATTGGTGGAGGATTAATTCATATCCTGTTAGTGATAGCGCTAATAGTAGTAGTCGTTCAATTACTTCAAGGTAGAAGAGGTTAATTAATAAAAATGAGCCGGCAGATATAATTAATCTGTCGGCTCTTTATTTTCACTCAATCGATCAATTCCAAGTTTTTTAAACATTGACATATAAAGCTTGGTTATTGATCCTGTAGCTAAGGCTACTACAAAGGTACCTTCCCTTACACTAATTATCTTGCCGAAGGCTGATAAGGATATAATAATGGCAATAAGCAATAAGGTAGAATCAAACAAGATTTTAACGTTACCAAATTTCATGCCAGTTTTTTCAGAAATTATCTTAACCAAACCCTCTGCAGGATTAATTACCACATTAGCAATAATTTGAATGTAGATGCCAAAAGCTAAAAGAAAACAAGCAATAACCAGAACCACGACCTTGGAAAAATAATCTATAGGATTAACAAACCTAAAAACATACATCCCTGTATCCACAAAAAAACCAAAAATAGGACACAGTAATAACTGCATATACTGTTCTTTGTTAAACTTTCCCTTTAATAAAATGAATTCAAGAATAACAAAGGATAAAGTCAGAAGAAAAACCAATGTACCAATACTAAGTGGTGTAATTAACGAAATTAAAAAAGGCACACTGAAAATTGGAGTTGTCCCAAGATTTGACTTGGCTGTTAAACTTATAGCCATACCCATTAAGAACAAACCTGTTATAAACATTAAGTACCTAAGGGTAATTTTAAATTTCATATTAAACAACCTCCGATTTATTATCAGTTAATTATATAGCAATTTAAAAATTTGAGCAATTGAAAAGAAACTATTTAAGAGTATTATTAGAAATGTGATATATTTATAGATAGATAGATAGATAGATAGATAGAGATAACAGATAGATAGATAGATAGATAGAGATAACAGATAGATAAGGAGAGTGAGCTTTAATGTATAGCTTTATGATAGCAATAGGAAACAATAACGAAATGGGCCTAAATAATGGATTGCCATGGAGACTACCAAAGGAAGTACGCTACTTCCGAAGTGTAACAGAATGGCACACTATAATAATGGGGAGAAAAACCTTTGAAAGCCTACCTCGTGTACTACCTAATAGAAGACATATAGTAATTACTAGGGATAAGGAGTATATCTTTGAAGATCCCAATGTCATAGTAGTCCACTCATTAGAAGAAGTATTTGAGATTTGTGATAATAGGGAAGAAAACTTCATCATTGGAGGAGCGGAGATCTTTAAAATTTTCATGCCCTACTTAGAGAGGATATACCTAACTATAGTTCATGGAACATTTAAAGCTGATGTCTACTTCTTCCCACTTGATATGGAAGAATGGCAAGAAAGCAAAAAATGGGAAGCCACACTAGATAATATCAATAACATCCCGCATACATATTATGTGCTTGATAGAAAGGTTCAATTATGAAAAATGTAAATATGAATGATATGAAGAATATATTAGTAGAAGAATTAACAGAAGAGGAATTATCAAAAGTTGATCGCTATTGGAGAGCTTGTAATTACCTAGCAGCTGGTATGATATACCTACAAGACAATCCTTTAATGAAAAAACCATTAACAACCAAAGATATAAAAAAAAGACTTCTTGGCCACTGGGGGACTAGTCCAGGATTATCCTTTAGCTACATTCATTTAAATAGAATGATAAAGAAATATGATCTAAATATGATCTTTGTAGCTGGACCAGGACATGGAGCACCAGGAGTACTTGGGCCTGTCTACCTTGAAGGAACCTATACGGAAATTAAACCTGAAATCAGTCAAGATGAAGATGGCCTTCGCAAATTATTTAGGCACTTTTCATTTCCTGGAGGCATAGGCAGTCATTGCACTCCTGAAATACCAGGTTCAATACATGAAGGTGGAGAATTAGGGTACAGTCTATCTCATGCTTATGGTGCAGCCTTTGATAATCCCGACTTAATAGTTGCTGCTGTAGTAGGAGATGGAGAAGCAGAAACCGGACCACTGGCAACCGCTTGGCATTCTAATAAATTCTTAAATCCTAAAAGAGATGGAGCAGTACTACCTATACTACACTTAAATGGCTATAAGATTGCTAACCCTACTATCCTGGCTAGAATAAGCCATCAAGAATTAGAATATCTTTTTAAAGGCTATGGTTATAAACCATACTTTGTAGAAGGTGAAGACCCAATGACTATGCACAAGAAAATGGCTATAGTAATAGAAGAAGCCATTTTAGAAATAAGAGAAATACAAGATAAGGCTAGACTAGAAGGTGTAGAAGAAAGACCAATGTGGCCAATGATCGTTTTAAAATCTCCAAAAGGCTGGACAGGTCCAAAAGAAATAGATGGTCATAAACTTGAAGGCTCATGGAGATCACACCAAGTGCCTTTATCAGAAGTACATTCTGAAGGTAAACAACTAAAAATGCTAGAAGACTGGTTATTAAGCTACAAGCCAAATGAACTATTTGATACAGAAGGTAAACTTTTACCAGAACTAAAAGAATTAGCACCAATTGGTGATAGAAGAATGAGTGCTAATCCTATAGCTAATGGAGGTTTACTCAAAAAAGAATTAAGCATTCCAGATTTTAGAAAATATGCTATTGAAGTAAAGGCACCAGGTGTTATTGGATATGGTAATACTTTACCCCTTGGAGATTTATTATCAGGTATCTTTGAAAATAATAGAGATAACTTTAGAATTTTTGGTCCTGATGAAACTGCTTCAAATAGACTTCAAGCTGTATATAACGTGACAAAAAAAACCTGGTTAGCAGAGTATCTAATAGAAGATGCTGATGGAGGTAACTTAGCACGAGATGGTCGAGTTATGGAAATGTTAAGTGAACACACATTACTTGGTTGGTTAGAAGGTTACCTACTTACAGGTAGACATGGTCTTTTCCATACATATGAAGCTTTTGCACATATTATTGATTCTATGTTTAATCAACATGCTAAATGGTTGAATATTAGTAAGGAAGAAATACCTTGGAGACCACCAATAGCATCAGAAAACATATTGTTATCTTCAACTGTCTGGCGTCAGGATCATAATGGCTTCTCACATCAAGACCCTGGTTTTATTGATGTGGTTACAAACAAGAATCCAGATGTTGTTAGAGCATACTTGCCACCTGATGGTAATTGTTTACTGGTAACTGCAAATCATTGTTTCAAAAGTACTGATCTTGTTAATGTCATAGTAGCTGATAAGCATATTCATCTACAGTACCTAAATATTGAACAAGCTATAGAGCATTGTAAAAAGGGTCTTAGTATTTGGGATTGGGCAAGTAACGGCTCTACAGAACCTGATATTGTAATAGCCTGTTGTGGAGATGTGACAACAAAAGAAGCCTTAGGGGCAGCGGCCATACTAAGGAAAGAGCTTCCTAAAGTGAAAGTTCGCTTTATAAATATTGTGGACTTATTTAAATTGATCTCAGCAAAAGAGCATCCTCATGGTCTCTCAGATGAAGATTTTGACAAATTATTTACTAAGAATAAACAAATTATATTTAATTTCCATGGGTATCCTTGGTTAATACATAAACTAACAAATAAAAGAATAAATCAAGAAAGAATACATGTTCATGGCTATATGGAAAAAGGCAGTATAAACACACCTTTAGAACTAGCAATTGAAAACAAGATTGATAGATACAATCTTGTAATTGATGTGATTGAAAGACTTGATAACCTAGGATATGAGGGTACGAGGGTCCGTGAAAAAATGTTGGAAGTTATTCAAGAGAGTTTAGAATATGCTCATGTATATGGCATGGATAGACCAGAAATTATAGATTGGAAATGGCCCTATTAACTATATATATGATATAATTTGGTTAAGAAAGGTGGGAGAGCAATGAGTGAAATAAGAGATTTTGTTGCTGTAAAATTAGAAAGCACCGAATTAAAAACTGATATTGAAGTAGTAGCCTTTAAGGCAGTAAGATTTAGACAAGGCCTGCCTACAGAAAAATTCATTAAATACGTTAAGTTTGATGGAGAGGTCACAAGCGAAATATTTGCAAGAACTGGTATATCCTATGAAACTTTAGAAGAAGAAGGGGTAGAAGAGGATCAGGCCTACAAGGAATTTTTCAATTTTATAGGTAATGATGTATTAGTCACTAACAATATGGCCTTCTACAGAGCTTTTATAAATAAACATAATACAAAGTTAATTAAGACCAAAGAGGAAAGAAAACAAGAACAAGAAAAATTCTTCTTCGATGATTATCATAAGAAAATTAGTACACAATGGTTAGCACAAGCCTTGTATCTTGGTATAGAAGATTATGAAATTAGTACTCTTTTAAGGTATTTTGAGATTGATTACGATCAAACAGATCCTGTTGGTGAAGTAGAAGCTATAGGTAAATTACTATTAAGATTGGAAACTTCCATGAAAGAACAAAATAAGACGTTAAATATTTAAGATTTTAGTGAAGTGAGGTAATTAAAATGAAAAAAGTTATAATCATGGGTGCTGCAGGTAGGGATTTTCATAACTTTAATACCTACTTTAGAGATAATAAGGTATATGAGGTGGTAGCCTTTACAGCTACCCAAATACCAGGAATAGACAATAGAAGATATCCTGGTGTCCTTGCAGGAGAAAATTATCCTAAAGGTATACCCATTTATCCGGAAAATAAACTAGAAGAGTTGATTTTAGAAAATGATATTGATGAAGTGATTTTTGCTTATAGTGATGTATCTCATAAAGAGCTTATGCATAAAGCTTCCCGTGTGATTGCAAGTGGAGCTGACTTTAAATTAATGGGTACAAAAAGCACTATGATTAAATCAAGACTACCTTTGATTTCTATAACTGCTACTAGAACTGGTAGTGGCAAAAGTCAGGTGTCAAGATATATTGGAATCTTACTTAAAACTCTAGGGTTTAAACCTATAGTCATTAGACATCCTATGCCTTATGGCCAACTTGCTGAACAAAAGGTACAACGTTTTGCGACCTTTGATGATCTAGCTTTACATAATTGTACAATAGAAGAACGTGAAGAATATGAACCTCATATTGAAGCAGGTTTGATAGTCTATTCCGGTGTAGATTATGGTGAGATTTTAAAAGAAGCTGAAGCTGAGGCTGATGTAATAATCTGGGATGGTGGTAATAATGATTTTTCCTTCTATCAACCAGACTTAAATATAGTTGTGGTAGATCCTCTAAGAATTGGAGATGAGACTAGTTATTATCCTGGTGAAATAAATCTTCTTAGTGCTGATATTGCTATTATAAACAAGGTAAATACAGCAGAGTTAACTAATGTTGAGAAATTGAAAATGACTATATATGAAAACAACCCACTAGCTAACATCATTTTGGCAAATTCAAACATTACAGTTGATGATCAATCATTAATTAAAGGTAAAAAAGTTTTAGTAGTTGAAGATGGTCCGACTCTTACTCATGGTCAAATGTCCTATGGTGCAGGTGTTATTGCAGCCAAGATGTTTGGGGCTAAAGAGCTCATAGATCCACAACCATTTGCTGTTGGTTCTATTATTGATACATTGAACAAATGGCCAGCATTAAAGGAGCTTGTTCCGGCAATGGGTTATAGTACGGAGCAGATTAAGGATTTGGAAGAGACTATTAATAACTCCTCAGCTGAAGTTGTTGTTACAGGAACACCAATTGATTTAAGTAGAGTTATTAATATTGGCAAGCCTGTGGTTAGGGTCAGATATGATTTGGAAGAAATTAAGCCACAGTTAGAAAAATTGATTGTTAAGATGTTGTCGGATATAGACGGTTAGTTAATAATAGGTTATGATATATTAAGATTAGATAAAGAAATAAAGATTATTTAGGAGGAAAGTATATAATGAATCCAATCGTTACTATTGAATTAGAAAATAAGGGTATAATTAAATTAGAACTATATCCAGAGATTGCACCAAATACAGTTAATAATTTCTTATCACTAATTGAAAAGGGCTACTATGATGGTTTGTCTTTCCATAGAGTAATACCAGGCTTTATGATTCAAGGTGGATGTCCAAAAGGCAGTGGTATTGGTGGACCTGGTTATGTGATAAAAGGTGAGTTTTCGGATAATGGTTTTGTTAATCCATTAAAACATGAGCGTGGAGTTATATCTATGGCTAGAACAAATGCTCCGAATTCTGCAGGTTCTCAGTTTTTCATTATGGTGAAGGATTCATCATTTCTTGATAAACAGTATGCCGCATTTGGTAAAGTAATTGAAGGGATGGAAGAGGCTGATAAAATTGTTGCTGTTGAAACAGATCGTAATGATAAGCCTTTAACTCCTCAAATTATGAAAAAAGTAACAGTTGATACTTTTGGTGTTGTTTACGATGATGTAGAAAAGTGTTAGTTATTTAAGCAGGTAATGATCTAGGGTTTCAGATTTGTCTGAAACCCTTTTGCATATATATAGAAGGAAGTGATTGAATTGAAAGAAACCAACCTTTATGAAGGTGTTAAAAAGTATTTTGAGAGTCTTGGCTTTTTGGTTAGAGCTGAGGTTAAGGATATTGATGTTTGTGCTATTAAGGAGGATCTTCTTATTGGTGTTGAATTAAAGAACAATTTGACAGTGGATCTTTTGGTTCAAGGTACACTTAGGCAGAAGGTTTGTGATTTGGTTTATATTGCTGTTCCAAGACCAAAGAGGTTTAAAAAGAATAGGGAGTTTTCTAATACACTTCATCTTTTGAGGCGTCTTGAACTTGGACTTCTGTTTGTTGATGTGGATAAAGGTATGGCGGAGGAGATTTTAGAGCCTGCTTATTTTAATTTAGATAAGGCGAGATCTGCCTTGGTTAATAGACGTAAGGCTTTATTAAAAGAAATAAAGGGCAGAAGTCTTAGTCTGAATCAGGGAGGTTCTTCTAGAACCAGGTTGATGACTGCCTATAGGGAAGAGTCATTAAAGGCTGTGGCTATTTTGTTGGAAAAAGGCAGTGTGGCTCCAAAGGATTTAAAAGAATTAGGGTTGAAGAGTACTATTCTCCGGGATAACTATTATGGTTGGTTTAAAAAGATTGCTAGAGGGACTTATGTTCTTGATGATTGTAAAAGTGATGATTATGAATGTTATAGAGATTATATTAGTGAGTTTAGGTCAGTATTGTTTTTAATGTAGGTTTTGTTGGTCTACCATTTGTGTTGAATTCGTGATATAATTAACTTAGTTATATTGAATATTGCATTGTTTGCTAGTATTTGTAAAGCTATTTTAATTTGGTCTTAATAGATATTAGCTTATCAATTATGAGGATTAAGCTAGTTTGTATTAAGGCCATCATTATTTTATGGTAAAAGTGGTTTTTTCTGGTGGGATAATATTATTCCAGGGAAGAAAGGAGTAGGTTTATGTTTGAAATCGGACAGTTTGTAGTTTATGGTAATAATGGGGTTTGTAAGGTTGAGGATATTGGTACTTTAGATGTACCTGGTTTACCTGCAGATAGAGTTTATTATACTTTGACTCCACATAAGACAAGGGGTGGCAAGATATTTACGCCAGTAGATAATCGAAAAGTGATTATGCGTCCAGTTATTGAAAAGGATGAGGCTTTAAAATTAATAGATGATATTAATAATATCGATTCTTTATGGGTTTTAGACGAGAAAAAAAGAGAGTTCGCCTATAAGGAAGCTTTTCAAAAATGTGATTGTAGAGAAATGGTTAAAATTATTAAGACTATTTATTCTCATACAGAAGAACGTTTAGCTGAAGGTAAGAAGGTTTCAAATTGTGATGAAAGATACTTCAAGATGGCTGAGGATAGATTCTATGGAGAATTAGCAATCCCTCTTCAAATGGAAATTGATGAAGTCAGAGAATATGTTATTAAAAGAGTTGAAAAATTATCTTAATTTAAATTAGTGTTTGGAACCTTGGTGAAAACCAAGGTTTTTTTATATTTTATTATTAAATTACTAGTGTTATTAAAGGTTAAAGATAAATGATGCCGTTAAATAAAATGAAAATAGGAGATATAAGAAAAGTAGGAGAAGTTGGTGGATGTTCTGTAGAGCAACAAAAAAGTTGCAAACATTGATATGGGGTTATATACTTATCATGTGGTATATTTTTTATAGGTGGTAGTAGTTGATGAATAAAATTAATAAGGAACCTATTGATTGTTTAAATGAGAAGGAGTAGGCTTATGAAAAAATCTATGTACATTGCAATAATAATTAGCGGACTACTGTTTCTCACAGGTTGTTTTGATTCAGAGCCTCAAAGTATTTTAAAAATAACTTTGAATAGCTTTAATTTAGAAAACATTAAAATGGAAAGTGTAACTGATAGTGAAAATATATTCAGAAGTTATTTAAATAAGTATTCTCTTATAGAAGTAAATTACGTAAGATTTGGGGATGCTATAAAATTAGAGTTTAAAGGAGATTCTCCTGACTTCCTCTTTATAACTGATAGTATTATAGATGCTAATGGAAAATATCTTTATGATGAACTTTCTGATATGAAGATAATATATAACGAAGAAAGTAAAGGTAAATACTTTTGGGAAGTAGATAAGCATTTTGCTAGTTTAAGGATACCTGAGGTAGATGCTGACTCGAGAATTTATAGAGGTATTAAAATTGATGCCTTTTTTGGAGAAAAAAAGATTACCTATGTTTTGGTGATACAAACTGATAGTCATGATAATTAATGTTTAAACTGCATCTAGTGTACCACTAGATGCAGTTTTTTTATCAAAACATATAAAATACATAGGAATTATATGTTAGAATATATGTTGTGAATATATATATATTGGAGGAATATTATGAAAAAAGAATATAAGAGGTTGATTCTGGAATTAGAATCTGGACGTAAGGCAGTTATAGTTACGAGATTAGTAGATTTCTTTAAAAAAGAATTGGTTCTTGAAGAAGATTTTGATACAAACGAGATAGTGGTAGGTAGCGATGTGTTAGAATCTGGTAATCCTATGATGGTTGAGGAGAAATACCTTCTAGAGCCATATTTTCCTGCCCCAAAGCTTGTTATCTTTGGTGGTGGACACATTGCTAAGCCCTTATCTTTATATGCATCAAGGGCAGGTTTTGGGGTTACAGTTATTGATGATAGACCATCTTTTGCCAATGCTGCAAGGTTCCCTGATGCAGAGCGTGTTATTTGTGAAAGTTTCGGGAAATCCTTTGGGATGGTTAATTTTAACAGGTCAGTTTTTGTTGCTATTATTACCAGAGGGCATAGACATGATATGGATTGCTTAAAGGCTGTTTTAAAACATGAAACTGCATATGTAGGAATGATAGGCTCCAGGAGACGTGTTAGAAATACTAAGGAACAGTTGTTAATTGAGGGTTATAGTCAGGATGTGATTGATCGTTTAATGGCACCTATTGGTCTTGATATTGGGGCTGTCACTCCTGATGAGATTGCTTTTTCCATAGTTGCTCAATTAATACAGCAAAGAAGAAGGGGTATGAGCAAAAAGACCAATTGGCCAGAGTTTGATCTAGAAGTACTTAAAGAGTTAAGTATGAATGATTCCTCGCCTAAGGCATTAGTTACTATTATTGGGACTAAAGGTTCTGTTCCAAGGAAGGCTGGGGCCAAGATGTTGGTTTATAGCGATGGGCGTATTAGTGGTAGCATTGGTGGTGGCTGTAGTGAAGGTGAAGTTATAGTTAATGCCAGGAAAATCCTTAAAAACGGTGGTTATATGGTTCAAAGAGTAGACATGACTGGTGATATTGCTGAAGAAGAGGGTATGGCATGTGGTGGAATTATGGATGTGTTAATTGAACCTCTTATTTCATTATAAGGGTCTAAAATGAAATAAGAAGCGTGAAATAGTATTCTTATTTCATTATTAGGTGTTAAAATGAAATAAGAGATATATATAAACAGGAAAGTTGGTGTTCCATGGGTTTTGTATTTAGGGTAATTGAACTATATAAGGAAAGATGGGAATTTTTCCTACAATTGTTTATAGAACATATTTACTTGACCTTTGTGGCCATTGTAATTATTAGTGTCATAGGTATCATATTAGGAATAATCATGACTAGAAGTAAGACTATGGCCAATATAATAATGACTGTTGTAAACTTGATCTATACCATACCATCAATAGCCTTGTTCGGTTTTTTTGTATCTATTACAGGCATAGGTTTCAAAAGTGCCTTGATTGCCCTAGTTATATATGGTCTGTTACCAATTATTAGGAATACCTACGTTGGTATTACAGAAGTAGATCCTTTCCTAATTGAATCAGCAATTGGTATGGGAACTACTAATTCTCAACTATTATACAAGGTGCAATTGCCACTAGCTCTGCCAGTTATTTTTGCAGGTTTTAGAACTATGGTGATAATGACCATTGCCCTGGGGGCTATTGCTTCCTTTATTGGAGCTGGTGGTCTTGGGGTAGCAATCTGGAGAGGTATAACCACCTATTTCCCTGAAATGACAGTAGCAGGAAGTTTGTTAGTTGCATTACTAGCGATTATTATAGATTTATTCCTAGGTGTTATAGAAAAGAATATTAGGAAGAAAATACTTGGAACCTAAGGGAGGAATTAAAGATGAAAAAAATATTTACACTTATTTTAGTAATTTTCATGGTTGCCATATTTGTTGGCTGTGACAAGGATGAGAAGAAAGTGGTGATAGCCTCAAAACCAGTAACAGAGCAATACATTCTAGCTGAGATATTAACCCTATTAATAGAGGAACATACTGATATTAAAGTTGAAAAGAAACTTGGTATCGGTGGTGGTACTTCTAATATACATCCTGCTATGTTAAAGGGTGAAATTGATATCTATCCTGAATATACAGGCACAGGCTGGCTTTTTGTACTAAAAGAAGATTTGATAGCCGATCCTAATGAACTATATGAAGCGGTAAAGACAAAATATAAAGAAGAGTTTGGCATACAATGGTTGGACATATATGGCTTCAACAATACCTATGCCTTGGCAGTAAAAAATGATATTGCCAAGAAATATAATCTGGAAACCTATGATGATTTAGCAAAGGTAAGTAACCAATTAACCTTTGGTGCAGAATATGATTTCTTTGAAAGAGAAGATGGCTATAATGGTTTGAAGAAAGTTTATGGTTTAAATTTCAAGGATACTAAGGAAATTGATGTCGGTTTAAAATATGAAGCAATTGGTAATGACCAAGTTGATGTCATTAACGCTTTTTCTACTGATGGTTTATTGAAAGAATATGATTTAAAAGTATTAGAAGACAATAAAAATTTCTTTCCCCCATATCAAGCGGCAACTTTAGTCAGAGAAGAAACTTTAGAGAAATATCCTGAACTAAGGGCTGTGCTTGATAAGCTTGCTGGAAAAATTAGTGAAGAGGAAATGATTCTTCTTAATTTCTACGTTGATAAGGAGAAACAAGATCCTGAAGAGGTAGCCAGAGATTTTCTAGAAGAGAAAGGCTTAATATAATGTCAATAATTACCTTCGAACATATTAAGAAAACATTTGAGGAAGTTATGGTTCTAGAGGACTTTAACCTTAATATTGACGAGGGTGAATTTGTGGTTATCCTTGGTCCATCAGGTTGTGGTAAGACGACAATTATTAAACTTATTAATGGCTTATTAAAGGCTGATGAGGGTATAATTTCAATTAGGGGAAAGAAAATTGAGGACTGGAATAAAATAGAATTAAGAAGAAGTATGGGTTATGTTATTCAACAAGTAGGCCTATTTCCTCATCTTAGTGTTGAAAGAAATATTTGCTATACTTTGAATTTGATAAAGATTGATAAGGTTGAGCAACATAAAAGAGCCTTGGAATTAATTGAATTAGTTGGTCTTGATGCTAGTTATTTATCTAGATATCCAAGAGAGCTAAGTGGTGGACAACAGCAACGTATAGGAGTTGCTAGGGCCTTGGCTACTAACCCTGATATTATTTTGATGGATGAACCGTTTGGAGCTGTTGATGAGATAACTAGAAGAGGACTTCAAGAAGAGATAACCAAGATTCATGGCATGCTTGGAAAGACTATTGTTTTTGTAACTCATGATATAGAAGAAGCAGTTAAGCTTGGGTCGAGGATTGTTCTTTTAAATGAAGGTAGAATCGATAGGGATAAATTGAAAAAGGATTTTGTTTTATCAAAGGAACGTACAGACTATGCAGAGAACTTTTTTGGTTCAAAGGATTTTATTTCCTATTTGAATTCAGTTAAGATAAGAGATTGTATTGATTTGTTTGGTATTGATGGTGTAGCTGCTGTTGAAGTCGATGCTAAGGATAGTATGGTATCAGTTGATGGTAACTTGTCAGCCCTACGTGGTATTAAGACTTGTATTGAGAATAAGACTAATGTATTGGTAGTCCATGATGATGAGGGTAAATTAATTGGGTATTTTACTATAGATTCTGTGTATAAGCATTTACTTGATATATAAGGAGATTAATCATGAATAAAGATGCAATTATTAAAATTTCTAAAAATGGACCTTATGTGGTAACTAATCTTGAAGGACTAAAGGACGTGGATGGGTGTACTGGGAAGATTGGTGAACCAGCTGTTGCATTATGCAGATGTGGTGAAGCTAAGAGTAAACCATTTTGTGATGGTAGTCACGGGAGAATTGACTTCAGTGGTGAGAAGTTAGAAGATAGGGTGCCAAGAAAGTTGGAAGAATATATAGGTAAGGAAATTACCATTCATGATGATAGGGGAATCTGTTCCCATGCTGGTTACTGTACAGATGGGTTACCTAAGGTTTTTAGAATGAGAACTGAACCTTGGATTGATCCTAATGGAGCTAGTATTGAAAAAATTATTGAGACCATTAGAAAATGTCCGTCAGGGGCACTTAGTTATACAGTAGATAATATTAAATATGATGAATATTATGATAAGGAAGAAATTGAACTTGCAGAAAATGGCCCCTTATTAGTCAAGGGTTCTATTATATTAGAAGATGAGGATAAACCTGAAACTAACGATCACTATGCTCTTTGTAAATGTGGTCATTCAAAAAATAAGCCCTTTTGTAGTGGTCAACATTGGTGTCTTAAAACTAATGAATATGGTAAGTTGCAGGATATGTTAAACTATAAAGCTGATGAGGATTTGGAATTTGATAATAAGGTGGAAGTAATTAAACGATTAGCAGAGTCTGGTAAAAGTATGAATTCCTCCATGAGAACTTTAGAGAAATTTGTGGATTTTAAGAGTATTTTGTTTAAGGGTGTTCAGTTACAGAGGATGCCTTTAAATGAGGAGGTTGCTGTTAATCTTAAGACCATTATTGGTAAAAGAGCCAAGTATCCTTTGGTTTTAGATTTACCTTTTTATGTTTCCCATATGTCCTATGGGGCAATTTCTAAGGAGGCTAAGGTGGCTCTTGCCAAGGGGTCTTCTCTAGTTAATACTGCTATGTGTTCTGGTGAAGGTGGTATGTTGCCTGAGTCAAGAAAGGCAGCTAAAATATATATTTACGAACAGGGTACTGCTGCTTTTTCTTTTGATGAGGATATTATGAAAAAGGCTGATGCTGTTGAAATAAAAATTGGTCAAGGGGTCAAACCAGGTATTGGTGGACATTTACCTAAGGAGAAGGTGACTCCTGAGATTGCTAAAATTAGAAAGCTCGAAATGGGAGAGGAATTTATAGCTCCTGCAAGACTTGCTGGTGTTGATAATATTGATGATTTGATTAATAGGGTTGGTCGGATAAGAGAAGTGATTGATGGGAGACCAGTAGGAATAAAGTTAGCTGCAGGTCATATTGAGGAGGATCTTGAATTTGCCTTGAGGGCTGATCCTGATTTTATTACTATAGATTGTAGAGGAGGAGCTACAGGTTCGACTCCTAGGTTTATTAAAGATAATGTTGGAGTTCCTGCTATCTTTGCGATTAGAAGAGCTAGGAAGTATCTTGATAGTGTAGGTAGTGATGTGACTTTATGTGTTACTGGTGGCTTTAGGGATAGTTCTGATATTGCTAAAGGTCTGGCTCTAGGTGCTGATGCGGTTGCTTTGGCTACAGCGTCTCTTATAGCTATTGGTTGTAGGCAGTCTAGAATATGTCATACAGGTACTTGTCCTACTGGGATTGCGACTCAGGATGAGAGCCTTCGGGCATTGTTTAATGAGAAGAAAGCACTCTTAGGTTTTGAGAATTTCTATAGAGGGACAGCGGAAGAGCTGAAGGCTTTTGCCAGATCTAATGGTAGAGATGACATTCATCTTCTTGGAATTGATGACCTGATGACTACTAGCCTGGAGGTTTCGGAAAATATTGACATAATACATGTATAAAAGTTGGAGATGATATGGGTATTGATAATGCGATTAGTGAATATTTAGTTTATTTTGTAATTTTATTACTTATTTGGAATTTGATGACTTTCTTCTTAATGGGTATTGATAAGTTCAAGTCAGGCAGAGGATATTGGAGAGTTAAGGAGTCAACTTTGTTGGCCTGTGCTTTTCTTATGGGAGGGCTTGGTTGTTGGTTGGGATCTTTTGTTTTTAGGCATAAGTCCAAAAAGACTAAGTTTAGGATTCTTCTTCCTATTGCCTTGGTTTTTAATTTGGCTGTCATTATTTTTTTTATTTGGTATTTTCAATTATCTAGTATGTGGAATTAAGCATACTAGATATTTTTTTAATATCATATAAAAATTGGTTGTGATAAACTTAAGAAAAGATTAAAGAACTGTACAGAACAATATGGAATGGAGAAACTACCATGAGTAAGATATTAATAGTCGGTGGTGTAGCTGGTGGGGCAACTGCTGCTGCACGTTTAAGAAGATTGAATGAGAATGATGAGATTATTATGTTTGAGAGGGACGAATATATTTCTTTTGCCAATTGTGGACTTCCCTACTATATTGGAGGGGTCATCAAGGATAGGGATCAGTTGTTGGTGCAGACTGTTGAAGCTATGTCTAAAAGATATAGGTTGGATATTAGGAATTTTAGTGAAGTGGTGGCTATTCATAGGGAAAACAAGACAGTCACTATTTTTGATAAAAGAAAGCAAGTCAGTTATGATGAGTCTTACGATAAGTTAATACTATCGCCTGGGGCTAATCCTTTTGTTCCTGTTTATGAGGGGACTGAGGGTTCTGATTGTATTTTTTCTTTAAGGAATATTCCTGATACAGATAGGATTAAGGACTTTATTGCCGAGAAGAATCCGAAGAGTGCTGTGGTTATTGGTGGTGGGTTTATTGGTATGGAGATTGCTGAGAATCTTAGGGAAAAGAATATCAATGTGACAATTGTTGAAAAATTACCACAGGTGCTGAGGATTTTTGATTATGAAATGGCTCAGATTCTTCATGAGGAAATGAATAAGAATGGGGTTAATATTCTTTTGAATGAGTATGTGACCTATTTTAAGAATCAGGGTAGAACTGTGGTTTTAAATAGTGGTGGTGAGATTAAGACTGACATGGTGGTGGTTGCCATTGGTGTTGTGCCTGAGAGTAAGTTGAGTAAATCTGGTGGGATTGCAGTTGGTCCAAGAGGTCATATTTTGACTAATGAAAGTCTGCAGGTTTTTGATGTGAATAGTGGTGATGTGGTTGAGGATATTTATGCTATTGGGGATGTTATTGAGGTTAAGGATAGAATAGATGGTAGTCCTACTGCTATTCCTCTGGCTTGGCCTGCTAATAGACAGGGTAGGTTAGTGGCTGATCATATTAATGGTAAGAAGGTTGAGTATAAGGGGACTTTAGGGTCTTCTGTGTTGAAGGTTTTTGATTTGATTGCTGCTGGTACTGGTAATACTGAGGCTCAGTTGTTGGTTAAGGGTATTGGTTTTAAGTCGATTAGTGCTCATCGTGCTAATCATGCTTCATATTATCCTGGTTCAACTCCTATTTCTTTGAAGATTTTGTATTCTCCTTTGGATGGTAGGATTCTTGGAGCTCAGGCTATTGGTAAGGAGGGTACGGAGAAGAGGATTGATGTTATTGCTACTGTTATGTCTATGGGAGGTAGAATTAGTGATTTGTCTTCTTTGGAGTTGTGTTATGCTCCGCCTTTTTCTTCTGCGAAGGATCCTGTTAATGTTTTAGGATATATTGGTGAGAATGTTGAGGCTGGTCTTTATGAGTTGGTTGATGTTAAGGATATTGATAGGCTTGTTAAAGAGGGTGGTTTGATGCTTGATGTGAGGACTTCTTTGGAGTTTTCTGTAGGTAAGATTGAAGGTTCCTATAATATTCCTGTTGATGAGCTTAGGGAAAGGATTGCTGAGATTACTTGTGCTAAGGATGCTCCTATTTATGTAACTTGTCAGGTGGGTCTTCGTGCTCATATTGCTATTATGGTATTAAAGGGTATGGGTTATTCTAATTTGTATAATTTGTCAGGTGGTTATCTGACTTATAGGAATT
Organism: Fusobacteriota bacterium; assembly: GCA_009773805.1. Classification (GTDB taxonomy): domain Bacteria; phylum Bacillota; class TC1; order TC1; family TC1; genus WTXA01. Next base: position 71,910 of record WTXA01000002.1, on the reverse strand, counting down.
TTAAGTATGTGCCTTTGTTGCAGTGTCATCTTAATAATTGTGGTGATATGGATATGGATCAGCAGATTCCTGCGCCAATGCCAAGTGTGGCTAGTTCAGGAAGTAGCAAGGTTATTCGTGTTGATGCGAGTGGTTTGCAGTGTCCTGGTCCTTTGATGGCTACCTATAAGGCTATACAGGGTGCTGGTGTTGGTGATGTGGTTGAAGTGGTTTCTACTGATTTTGGTTATACTAAGGATATTGTAGAGTGGTGTAAGGCTAATGGTCATACTTTGGAGTCAATTAAGGGTGAGGGTAGTGCTTTTGTTGTTAGGATAATCAAGGGTGAGGCTGGTAGTTGTAATGTTGGAGTCATGAATCAGAAGAATGCTACTATTGTGGTTTTTAGTGGTGAGCTTGATAAGGCTATTGCTGCTATGATTATTGCTCAGGGTGCTGTTGCTAGTGGTAAGGATGTTACTATTTTCTTTACTTTTTGGGGGCTTAATGCTCTTCGTAGGAGTAATAGGGTTAAGACGAAGAAGAATGTTATTGAGAAGATGTTTGGTTGGATGATGCCTAGGGGTGCTTCAAGATTACCTCTATCCTCAATGAATATGTTGGGTATCGGGCCTTTGATGATTAAGTATATTATGAAGTCTAAGAATGTTGATGCGGTTGAGGTTATGATTGATAAGGCTATGGGTCTTGGGGTTAAGTTTATTGCTTGTACTATGAGTATGGATCTTATGGGTATTAAGCGTGAGGAGCTTATTGATGGTATCGAGTATGCTGGGGTAGGTTCTTATATTACTAGTAACGAGAATGTTGGGACTACCTTGTTTATTTAGTTCTTGGAACTGCACCCTTTTGGGGTGCAGTTTTTATTTGCTGAAGGCTTCAATATTATTTCTAGCAAATTCTTCAAAGGTTCTTGGTTGTTTACCTGTGAGTTTGAAAAATTCGTTAGTGATTCCTTTAGCGGTACCTAACCTTGTCATAATATAGAGGGCTACTGTTACATTAACATAACTCCTATTTAGACCCCGTTTTTTTATATAGTAATTTCTATATTTTAATAGTCCAGGTTTAGCATAAGTTATTTTTCTTTTAGTTAGGTTACTTAAAATATCTGCAATTTGATAATAGTCCAGGGCTTGTGCACCAGTTATTGTATAGGCAGTATTCTTATGTTTTAGTGGGTTGTGCATTATTGTTGCTATTGCTAAGCCAATATCCTCGGCATCTATAAAACTGGTTTTACTATTTCCTGCTGGAATAAAAATCATATCTTTTTCTTTAATTTCTATTGCATGTACACCTTTTAAATTTTGCATAAAAAAGCCTGGTCTAATGTGGGCGTAGGGAATTCCAGATTTTTCTATAAATTTTTCAATCTTAAAGTGTGGTGGAATGGTATTTTTCTCAATACCCATTAAGGATAAAAAAGAAATTAACTTAATATTGAAATTTTTGGCTTTTTCAATAAAGGGGTATATATCATCTGGACTACCAAGGTGTGGTGGTCTCATTAGGAATATTCTATCAACCTCATATAGGGCATTGTCAAATGTTTCAGGTTTTGTGAAATCTAATTCTACTATAGAAACTTTGTTTCCAAATATTTTTTGTATTTTTTGTGTATCTGGTCCAGCTGCTGTTACTTCTTCTCCTAGTTTTAGTAATTGGTTAACTACATGGTAGCCTACATTTCCTGATGCTCCTGTAACTAGTACTTTCATCTATTTTTCCTCTTTCTTGTCTTTATTAGCTTCTAATATATTGTTGGCCGTATTCAATAGTTTAATAAATTGGGTAAAATTATCATGTCCCATTTTTTCGTTAAGCACTTCTATTGTTTTGAAGTATTCATTAAAGGTAGAGTCCACTAGTTTTTGTCCTTTGTCTGTTATGGCTAGTTGGTAGCTTCTTTTATCTGTTGCTGATATTTTCTTTTCTAGGTATTTTTGTTTTATTAGGGATTTTATAATTGTACTTACTGATGGTTTGGTGATGCCAAAAAATTGACTTATCATCAAGGGGGTAACTGAGTTAGTTTGTTTTTGGGTGTATATTAGTATTCCCATTTCGCTTGGTCTTATTGGTAGATTGTGTTTTGAGTTCATATTTAGTCTGCAAAACATACCTATTATATCAGAGGAATTAATTAGTTCTTTATCCATGTTGTCTCCATTCATATAGTTAGTCTAGCTAACTATATTCTATAGGTTCTTTCATATTGTGTCAATATGTCTAATTAATTTTAGTTGTTTTTTGTTGAAATGCTGTTTATGATTGACCGGTTGTGGCATGTGGTGATAGAATGATGATGGATTCTGAAGTTATTTATCCTAAGGGAAACTAAGGATACTTAACCAGGGTTTGAAGAGAAATTTTCAGATCTCTCGCATTTGGAAAGGAATTTTATATTCATTGCGGGGGGACGTTTGTCTTCCTTTTTTATTTGATTAGTATGATGAGGTGTATTATGTGCAAAATGAAGAATTTTGTGTTGTTGTTTATTGGTTTGGGTTTGTTGTTAGTGGCTAGTGGTTGTGGTGGTATTGGTGCTGATGGGGATAGGGTTACTATTCTTGTTGGGGCTGCTGCTAGTTTGACTGATGCTATTAGTGAAATTGAGCCTTTGTTTGAAAAGGCTGAGGGTATTGATCTTGATCTTCAGTTTTCTGCTACTGGTCCTTTAAAGGAGCAGATAAAAAGTGGTGCTGATATTGATGTTTTTATGAGTGCTTCTAAGAAAGATATGGATGAGATGGTTGTGGCTGGTTTTGTGGTTGATGATGAGGTTCTTTTGACTAATGAGTTAATCCTGGCTAAGACGAAGGGTAGAGATGTTGGGAGCATTGATGATTTGAAGAGTGTTAAGTATATTGCTATTGGTGAGCCTGCTAGTGTTCCTGTTGGTAAGTATGCTGTTGAGGCGATTACTAATCTGGGGTTGTATGATTCATTAAAGAGTAAGTTTACGTATGCTAAGGATGTTTCTCAGGTGCTTAATTGGGTTGAGCTTGGGAATGCTGAGGTTGGGTTTGTTTATTATTCTGATTTTGTCAGAAGTGGTGGCAAGGTTGAGTTGGTTGAGAAGGTTGATTCAAGTAAGTATGCTTCTATTGTTTATCCTATGGGTCTTGTTAAGGCAAGTACTAAGGTTGATGAGGCTAGGTCTTTTATGGAGTTCTTAAAGGGTGATGAGGCTAAGGCTGTTTTTAAGAAGTATGGTTTTGGTATAGCTGAGTAGATTTTGTTGTGTGGGTTGCTTATGTGTTAGGTTGGTAGTATTATTTTTATATAGATAAAGTTTGTTTTATGGAGGTTTATTATGAATGTTTTGGAGTTTGCTATAAATATGGAGAATGATGGTGAGAAGTACTATAGGGAACAGGCTGAGTTGAATAGGGATAATGGTTTGTTTGTTGTTTGTAGTATGTTGGCTGATGATGAGAAGAATCATGCTGCTCTTTTGAAGAGTAGGTATGAGAATAGGGTTTTTGATCTTGGTGAGGGTAGTGATGTTAATAGGGTTGGGAATGTTTTTTCTGGTCTTGTTGATGTTGGTTTTTATGAAAAGGAGCTTCTTGGTCAGTTGGATTTTTATAGGTTGGCGGCTAATAGGGAGCGTGAGAGTGTTGTTCTTTATTCTGAGATGTTAGAGGAAGCTAAGGTTGTTAGGGAAAAAGAGGGTTCTAGGGATGTTTTGTTGTTTGAGTTTTTGATTGGGCAAGAGGAGGAGCATTTGAGGGTTCTTGAGGAGTTGGTGAAGCTTTTGACTCATGCTGAGGATTGGGTAGAGAATGCGGAGTTTGGAAATAGGGAGCCATATTAGGGTAATTTAAAAGAAATTTAATTTATTTTGTTAAAAGGTGTATCTTTTTGGTTTATGTGTGCTATACTAAGAGAGTAATGGAATGTAAGATTAATTGTTTCCCCATTAAATTGAGAAAATGAATTAAATGACAAGTCCAAATATTTAATGGAGGTAATGATTTATGAGCGACAAAAACTTAAACTGTTCTGATTGTGGAGCTGAATTTGTATTCACTCAAGGCGAGCAAGATTTCTATGCTGAAAAAGGTTTTACAAACGAACCTAGAAGATGCCCTGAATGCAGAAAACAAAAAAAGCAACAAAGAAGAAACTACAATTCTGAATATTAAGATTTAATATATTAGAGATTAAGAAGCACCAATGGTGCTTTTTTTTTGTCCAATTTTAATTGTATCATATTTGTTGGTTAAATAGGGGCTGTGTTTGGTATGTTGTGGTTTTTTGTTGTTACGTATTGTTTTTATATATTGTATACTTGTATTATTGATTAAGTGATAGTTTAAAGTTTAATGTTAGTTTATTGCTTGTTATATTAATTTAGTGAAGGAGTTTGTGTTATGAGTTTAGATGAGTTGAGATTGGATTGTGCTGTCAAGCAGAAGAAGGGGCTTCATTTTATTTTGGCTTCTGTTGTTATTTGGGCTTTGGTTGCTGGTATTCATGCTACTGATTTGCCGATTCTTACAAAGAATTTTTATATTTTTTGTGCTACTGCGCCTTTGGTGCCTTTGGCTTATCTTATATCAAGGTTTATTGGGGTGGAGTTTTCTGATGGGAAGAATCCTTTGAATGGTCTTGGTTTGTTGTTTTCTTTTAATCAGTTGTTGTATTTGTTGATTGCTATGTGGGTTTATCCTACTGTGCCTTTGAAGATGGTGATGGTTATTGGGATGATTTTTGGGGCTCATTTGTTGCCTTATGGTTGGTTGTATAAATCAAGATCTTATATGGTGATGGCGGTTGTGATTCCTTTGTTTAGTTTGTTTGTTGGTATGGGTTTGTCTGGTTTTGTTTATGCTTTGGTTATGGTGGGTGTTGAGGTTGTGTTTAGTTTGTTGTTGGTGTTTGAGGTTAGGAGGTTGGGGGCTAGTGAGAGTTAGTGATATTTTATAGTAAAGATGATATACTATACAATATAAATTTAACAATACCGATAGGATATTAAGTAAGAGGTAAAAATGAGCAATATTACATTATATGATATAAAAGATCCATACAGTATAGAAGAATATTCACAAAAGTTAATCAATAAAACTTTTAATGAAGTGATCAAAGAGAATACTGTTTTCAACTATGATATTTCTGGAAAATCGATTGTTAAAGAAGGCAAGGGTAATTTGGGTCAACTAATAGAGGAACACTTTTTTGGATATGAATGTAATAGTGATTCTAGACCAGACTTTCCTGAAGCTGGAGTGGAATTAAAAGTTACACCATACAAGAAGAATAAAAATAATTCGATATCTGCTAAAGAGCGATTGATTATTAATATGATAAATTATATGAATGATCATAAAGTGGAATTTGAAGAAAGTCATCTTTGGAATAAGTTGCAATTAATATTATTGATTTACTATCTATATGATAACGAAATTGATAATAAGCTAGATTATAAAATAAAATTTGCAAAACTATTTAGACCTTCAGATACAGATTTAGAGATAATAAAAAGTGATTATAATATCATTATCAACAAAATTAAAAATGGTAAAGCACATGAAATTTCAGGTGGAGATACCTTGTATTTAGAAGCTGCTACAAAATCAAGTAAGTCTAATGTAAGAACAAGACAACCCTTTAGTGATATTAATGCAAAACCTAGAGCTTTTGCATTAAAAGGTTCATATATGACTTACATACTAAATAATTATATAGCTGATAAAAATAAAAAAATTGAACGTATTATTGATAGTAAAATTAATCAAAAATTTGATGATTATATAGTTAATTTAGTTGAAAAATATGAAAATAGAACAATCGAAGAGTTGTGTGATAAATTTGATATAAGATTTATTAAAAAGCCGAAAAACTTGGAAGCTATGATAATATACAGAATACTTGGAATTAAAGGGAATAAAGCTGAAGAATTTGTAAAGGCTAATATTGAAGTGAAAACGATTCGCATAGAAGCAAATAATAGCATAAAAGAATCTATGTCGTTTCCAGCTTTTAAATTTAAAGAATTAGCTAATGAAACATGGGAAGATTCTACTTTTGGAAATAAGCTTAGAGATACAAAATATTTATTTGTTATTTATAAATATGATAAGCAAAATAAATTAAGATTAAAAGGTTGTCAATTTTGGAATATTCCATTTAGGGATTTGCAAGAAGTTGAAAAAGTCTGGAAGAGAACGCATGATTTGATTAATGACGGATTAAATATAGAAAAATTTAATGGTAAGTATAAACATAATTTACCAAAACAAAAAGAAAATAATGTATGTCATGTAAGACCACATGCCAGAGATGCAAGTGATACAAATGAATTACCTGATGGAAGACATTTGCCTAAACAATGTTTTTGGTTAAATAGTAAATACATTTATAGACAATTAAATGAAGAATTCAAGAAATAAAAGAGAAGCAGAGTATTTACTCTGCTTCAAATATTTTATTTAGTGTTTTACCCAGTCTAGTTATTAGCGGTACCACTAGTGCATTTCCCATGCAAAAATATCTAAACTTATGTGGCATAGTTTCTGTTTTAGTCCAATCATCATCAAAACCATTAATACGTTCAGCTTCTTTTGGAGTTAATAATCTTAATCTACCATTTTGGGGATCTTCTATAACATGTGTACTTCTATTTAAACTAGATTCGCTTGTTAACATAGTTCTGGCCGGCTTATTAATATCATCAGGGAATGAAAGTGGGCCTTCACTAAATATATAACAATGTCCTGTTTTGCTTGTTCTATTGATTTTTTTAGAACCTTTTAGGTATTCCCATTTTTCAATATTCCCATTTAAATAGTATTTCTCATCAACTGATTTCTCTAACAAATATTTTAAAGGAATTGGGTCTTCAAAAATAGGTTCCACAGTTGCTGTTGTAATATTATTTCCTCTTAAATAACCAGCATTTAGAAAGTTGAATTTGAAACTTTCAGATATGTCAAAAATTGACTGATTATTAAATGAAATTTCATTAGTCTCAAATATTCTATTAATTGGAAATGTTTTTGCAAAAAAACCTTCTGTATTTATTATATCCATTTCATTTGTATCATTAGCTTTTTTATAATATTTGGAAGTATTATTATAAGCGAATATAAATACTCTTCTACGTCTTTGGGTATTTCCGTAATCTGCAGCATTAATTACTCTCCATTCAGCATCATATCCTAACTCAGCTAAGCATGCTAACATTATACCGAAATCTTTTCCACGTTGTGTTGATGGTGATTTTAATAATCTATCAACATTTTCAAGTAGAACAAATGGAGGTCTTTTTGCTTCAAGAATATCTCTAATTTGCCACCATAAAACACCTTTTTTTCCATTAATACCATGATTACCTGATAAAGATCTAGCAACAGAATAATCTTGACAAGGAAATCCACCAACAAGCAAATTGTGATTAGGTATTTGTGACTTTTCAATTTGACTAATATCGGCATTTACATGATTTTCAGATATGCCAAAATGCTTACAATAACAATCATATGCATGTTGAGATTTTTTACCAGGCTCCCATTGATTAGCCCAAACTGTATTCCATTCATGGGAAGATGTTTCTAGACCTAATCTGAATCCTCCAACACCAGCAAATAATTCACATACGGTTTTTTCCATGTTATTTCTCCTTATCACATTATTAAAATTATATCATAAATCAAGAATTGATCAAGCAATAATCATAAATTAAACTTTAATAAATTTATTCGTTATGTTGTTATAGAAATACTGTTTTTTAATTCCTAAAAATTTCCTAGAAAAAAATAATACTTAACACTATCCATATTCAAAAACAATGATATAATAGGGTTAATATGAGCGGAACAATAAGGAGCAAAAATCACCAAAAGGAACAATAGGAATTGTGGTTATTGGTCTAAAAGCTCAAAAAGGAGGATATTCTAAAAGTACTGGAAATAGAAAGATACACTGCTGGAGAAAAAGCGAAACAGAAAATGAAGATCAGAAACAAGGAGGATGCCAAATGAAAACATACTCAACTGACAAAATCAGAAACCTCGCTCTCGTAGGCCACAGTGGATGTGGCAAAACAACACTAACCGAAAATTTACTTTTTAGGACCGGAGTTACCAATAGGCTGGGAAGAGTAGAAGACGGAAACACCCAATCAGACTTCGACAAAGAAGAAATAGCCAGAAAAGTATCAATAAGACTATCCCTAGTACCAATAGAATGGAAAGACACTAAAATCAATTTGATAGACACACCAGGATACTTCGACTTCAGTGGAGAAGTATACGCAGCAATGAGAGCCGCTGAAGCAGCCCTAGTAGTAATGGACGCCTCATCAGGAATAGAAGTAGGAACAGAAAAGGTCTTAAGCTACACACACGATATAGAACTACCAAGAATCATCTTCGCCAACAAAATGGACAAAGACAACGTCAACATCCACAAACTAATTGGCGAATTAAGAGATAAATACGGAAAAATCATAGTACCCTTCACCCTACCAATAGGAGAAGGAGCCGGGTTTAATGGAATAGTAGACGTTATTAATAAGGTGGCCTATGATAATACTTCAGGAGAAAGAAAAGAAATACCAATCCCAGAGGACATGATAGATGAAGTCGAAGAACTATTTGGAGAAATAACCGAAATAGTAGCCGACACAGACGATACTCTAATGGAAAAATTCTTCTCAGGAGAAACCTTCAACCACGACGAATTTATTAAAGGCGTGAGAGCCGCACTACTAAACGGAACAGTAGTACCACTACTAGTTGGCAGTACAGTCAAAGGAATAGGCATCGATTTATTATTAGATTTAGTACTAGACTACATGCCAGCACCAAACTACGAAGGAGCAAAATACGGCTTCAGACACGATATGGAAGAAGACAGACCAGTTGACGTAAACCAACCATACTGCGCAGTAGTCTTCAAAACCATAGTAGACCCCTTCGTTGGTAAAATATCCATCTTCAAGGTAATATCAGGAAAGATAAAAAAAGAAACAGAAATCTACAACAGTACCAAAGAGAAAATGGACAAAGTCGGTGGATTGTTTTATTTAAGAGGAAAGAACCAAATAGAGACCACAGAGGTAGTAGCCGGAGACATAGGAGCCTTCTCCAAACTAACAATAACCCAAACAGGAGATACCCTATCAGATAAAGCACACCCAATGGTCTTCAACCCAATTAAGTACCCGCAACCTAACCTCTACATCGCCATAGAACCAAAAAACAAAGGTGATGAAGAAAAAATAGGAATGACCCTAAACAAGATGCACGAAGAAGACCCAAGCTTTGTAGTAGTAAGAAACAGTGAAACAAGACAACTAACCATAGGCGGACAAGGTGATGTGCAATTACAAATTATATTAGATCGCTTAAAGAACACCTATGGTCTAGAAGCTAAGATTATACCATTTAGAATAGCCTATAGAGAAACCATAAAAGGCAAAGCCGATGTTCAAGGCAAACATAAGAAACAATCAGGCGGAGCTGGACAATACGGAGACGTACACATTAAATTCGAACACAGCGACGAGATGTTTGAGTTTAAAGAAGAGGTATTTGGTGGAGCAGTTCCTAAGAACTTCTTCCCTGCAGTTGAAAGAGGTTTAAGAGACTCTCTTGAAAGAGGGGTTCTAGCTGGTTATCCTGTTGTTAATATTAGGGCTATCTTGCATGATGGATCCTATCACCCTGTAGACTCTAATGAAATGGCCTTTAGACTAGCTGCTGGGCTTGCTTTTAGGAAAGGTATGGAGCTTGCTAGTCCTATTCTCCTAGAGCCTATTATGAAGGTTGCAGTCAAGGTGCCTGAGATGTATATGGGCGATGTTATGGGTGATATTAACAAGAGAAGAGGCAAGATATTAAAGATGGAACCATCTGATGATAGTTTCGAGTTGGTTATTGCTGAGGCTCCTCATAGTGAGCTTTTTGAGTATGCTATTGATCTTAGATCTATGACTCATGCTAGGGGTAGTTTTAATATTGAATTTGTCAGATATGATGAAGTGCCTTTTCATATTGCAGATAAGATTATAGGAGATGCTAGAGTAGAAAAGGAAAAAGAGAATAAGTAAAATAGTAAAGGATAATATGGAATAAAGAGTAAGAAGAAACCTATAAGGTTTCTTCTTTTCATTTTGTGATGTAATTCTGTGATGTAATTCTATGATATAAATTTATGGTGTATTTTTGGTTTGTTTTTTCATAACATAGTTTATTAGTTGTTGTCCGTTTCTTTCGACTGTTTGTTTTGTTATTAGTTTATAGCCTCTTTTTTCAAAGAATGGTTTGGCAGTTATGGAAGCGTGGGTTGTGATTTCCAATAGACCTAGGCTTATTGCATGTGTTTCAAGCTCATTGGCGAGGAGGGTTCCTATTCCTTTGCCATTATGGTCCTTGTGAACATAGAGTCTATTAAGGTAGCCCTCCTTGGTTATATCACCAAAGCCGATTATTTTTTTATTGTTTGTTTTTTCTGTTGTTTCATTGGATTCTATTACTATTGTATAATTATCTAATAGAGACTGGCACCATTTTTTTAGGTCTGTTGTTAAAGGGGCCCATGAGTCTAGTTGCTTTTTGTTATAGTCTTTTTGGTTTATTTTATGGACTGTTTCGTAGAATAGGTGATATACCTGTTGACAGTACTTTGGTTCATAAGTTTTTATGTTCATTGTATACCTCCTTTTTAAGAAAATTGAAGGCTAAGGGATTTCCCTTAGCCTTCTTGTTGTTTACTCGTTTATTATAGTTTTGATTACTTTGATTATTTTGTCTTTTTCTTTTTGGTCTAGTTTGCTGATCTTGTCCATTAGTCGGGCAAGTTCGTGGTTTTCGTATTTGATTAGTTTTTCAGCAATTAGTAGTGCTTTTTCGTCATATTGGTGTGAGTCTTCATCATTGACCAGATAGCTTTTAGTTACTTTAAAATATTGGGCTATCTTGTGTACTGCTCCCATTCTTGGTTCGTTGATGCCTTTTTCCCAGGCTGATACTGCGCTGGTGGTTACACCTATCGCTTTAGCCAGGTCGGCTTGTGTTACATCGTTTTCTTCTCGTAGTTTTTTTATTCTATCTGAGATCATTTGATCACCTCTCATTTATTATATGTTATTTTAGTTGTCGGAACAATATCTTTTTTCTTTTTAGCTTTATTTTTTTGTTTATTGTTCTATTATTGTTTTCTATTTAGTTTTGTTAGATTTTCTTTATGTTTTATATAGTATATTTTATGTAAAAAGTACATACTATTATTGACATTCAATTTTAAATTGATTATGATGTTTGTATGGAGGTGAAGATGATGTGTGAGGTTTTGTCCCTAAGGGATCATAGGAAAATCAAGGGGTTTAGCAAAAGACGTCTGGCTATATTAAGTAAAATACCCTATTCAAGTTATGTTAGGATTGAAAAGAAGGTGGAGAATGCAAGAATAGAGCGTCTTCGTGCTATTTGTCTTGTTTTGGATATTTCCTTGGATGAAATTTTTTTTGGGGATTAATTCAATTTGTAGTTGATATTATTATATAATATGGGGGGATTTTATGAGTATTTATGGGAGTAAGGATATATTTGGTGTCTTAAAGGGTAAGGGTATGGTGGTAACTCCTCATAGGTTTAGGATGTTGTCATATTTGATGGAGGAGCAGGGTTCTGATGATGATGGTGATGACAATTGGTACAGAGCAAGTAGGATTTATAGTGCTCTTCTCGAGGAGGGTTATTTTATTTCTTTATCTTCTGTTTACAAGAATTTGTGTTTGTTTAGGAGTATGGGCTTAATTGATCCTGATGGTAGGGATCTTTAGTTTGAAATCTATTGCAATGGATAAATATTTTAAAAGAAAGGTGAACGGTATGAAAAAGTTTAAAATCATTCTTGGTACTATGTTGCTTTTAAGTTTTGGGTTGGTCATTTCCAGTCCGGCTAAAGCTGTAGAGATGGAGGTTGGAGGTGGTCTTTGGGATTTTGGGGTTGAGTACAACTGGTTATATAAAAGTAGGCAGTATTCAGATTTCTGGCATCCAAACTGGCACAGGTCTACAGCAATGCAGGATAATGTAAATGCTTATTCACCAGGTAGAACTTTACCAAATCAAGGTTCACATTTGTGGACAGTCCATAATAGCTGGGCTAGAGCAAGAACCAGCTATTCATCTAATGGTTATTATCATCGTTCCTATTACAGTTATCTAAACTATTAGTTAATAGTGAATTAATTAGAAAGAGAGGTGAATCTATGCGTAAAATATTAGTAAGTTTATTCTTAATCAATATTCTCCTCTCTTTCTTTATATTTTATGACCTAGAGAATAACAGTATAAACGAAAGAATATCAAAAAGTGGTGAAGATCAGAATTTCACTATTTTTGTTGACAAAGGAATCAATGAACTAGAAAGAAATAAGACTATAGATAAAATACAAAAGGTTACAAAAAAATATGAGGCAGATGTTATCTTCAGGGTATATAACAATGCCCCAAGTCAAAAGCTTAAATTAGTGAAGTTTGTATATTTGAAGGATAGTGAACAATTATTTAAAGATATTAGAGTTAAGGGAAATGTAATCGATAATTATGATACAAGTATGAGCTACCTTGATACAGGGAATATAGATAATGGACAACAGGTTGGAAGTATTTTAGTCATGGATCCAGATATCTATTTTAAGATAGCAACCTTTGAAAACTTAAAAGAAAGTAAATATACCTTGTCTGGGTTCTATAGTGTGAATATTAATAAATCTATGGTTGAAGCCTTTATATCAGAACTTAAAGGTGAGTTGGGTATAAATGTTACGTTAGAGAAGAATTTTAATAATAACAGGGTGGTGATTCCTCCAATATTAAAAATCATTCCAATGATTATTGTTTTTCTTTTATCTGTTTTGGTAGTAGTTTTTGACTTAATATCAAAATACAAGGATATTGGTGTGAAAAAACTAAATGGCTATAGTGAAAATAGCTTGAAGTTAGAATACTATAAGGGAATTTGTTGGCTATATTTAATCAGTACAATCATTAGTTATTCTATTTTGGGAATTCTCTATATTAAATTTAGAAATATTCTATATGTGGAACTTGTTTTTAAATCATTGATAGTAACAGGTATTTTATTCCTTTTAATATGTCTTATTCTTCTTATTTCCTTGAATTTCATAAGAAGGATAAAGATGTCTTCTGCTATAAAGAACAAAAAACCAGTTCATATTGTTAAAAGATTTAGTATTGTTTTTAAGTTTATATTTACTTTTATTCTTATTGGTTTGTTCATTAGCGGTCTAAAGCTTTATGTGCCTGTTTATAGTTTTTATTTTGAGAATTTCAAGAAGTGGGAGGCTGCAATTGATTATGCTCAGGTTGATTCACATTATTATAATGAAAATGAAGATTTTGATGAGAGAATATGGAGTTTAATACAACATAAGAAACTTTATTTTTATGTTAATGAAATGGGTGGAATACAAGTTCTAATCAATGACTTTTACCAAAGTAATAATAGTGATCCCAAGAAACGTGAAGAAGAAAATATTATAGAGAACACAGTACTCTTGAATAACAATTATTTAAAGAAACATCCAGTATATGACTTGAATGGAAAGGTTGTTTCTATTGATGAAAATGAGTGTGTACATACTTTTCTTGTTCCTGAAAAGTATGCTTATCTAGAGGAACAAATTATCAAGACCTATGAAAACTACTATATTTCATTTCATGATATTCCAAAAGAACTTGCCGAAGACATTAAAAGAGTGCAGCTAGTATTAAATGAAAAGGAACCTGAACTTTTTGGTAATGAACCGGATACTATAAAAATAATAGTCATAAAAAATGACCAGGGTTATTTTACCTATGATATGAATGTGCATCCAGAATCAAAAAATATGGTCTATGATAGAATTATTGATATTAATACCAAAGGTGCATACAAAAATGGTGATATTAGTACAAATTTAGGCTATTTCATCAAGGTGGAAAATCCAGAGGAACCATTCCTTTCTATTAGTGACAAGGTAAAGGAACTAGGACTTGAGGCTTACTATTATGATGCCTATAGTGCCTATAGTAATGTCGCAGAACAGGTCAATATGTACTTAGGTATACTAAGTCAGATTTTAGTAATATTTGGAATTGCAGGAGTTACCATAGCCATATTAATAGCCTACTCTATAATGATATACATGGAAAAAGAAAAAATGGATCTGAGCGTCAAGTTGTTGAATGGCTACAGCTTTATTGGAAGACATGGTAGGAAACTGTTGCGAACAATATTATTTTATATCTTTTTTCTCCCTTCTTTTCTATTTGTAAGAGGGAATGCTACTGAAACTATGGCACTAGCATTATTATTAGTAGGGATAGTGATTCTAGATTTATTGTTAACATACATTTTCATTAGTATTTATGAAAAAAGAAATATAAAGGACATTTTAAAAGGTAATTAAAAGTATATATTATGAAATGAATATGGATAGGATTCGTGATTTTGTAATCTATTGCAATGGATAAATACTTTAAAAGAAAGGAGAACGGTATGAAAAAGTTTAAAATCATTCTTGGTACTATGTTGCTTTTAAGTTTTGGATTAGTCATTTCCAGTCCGGCTAAAGCTGTCGAGGTGAATGCTGGAGGAGGTCTTTGGAGCTATGGTCTTGATTATAATTTGATATGGCAACAGAGCCAGTATTCTAATTATTGGCATCCAAATTATCACAGATCATCAGCATTACAAGACAACACCCTTGTTAATTCATCGGGTACTTACTACTACAATGGTAAGTATTGGAAAGTTCATAATTCATGGTCATATGCTAAAACAGGTTACTGGTACCCATGGCAATGGCGATCATATCATGATTATTTGACTTGGTAGGAATTTAAAAATATTTATATTAAAAAGAAAGAGAGGTGAAGTAAATGCGTAAAATATTGTTAAGTTTATTTATAGTTAATATTCTCCTCTCTTTTTTTGTATTCTATGATTTAGAAAAAAATAGTATCAACAATAATATTGTAATAAGTGGAGAAGAACAGGCTACGACAATATTGATTGATAAGGGTATAAATAATTTAGACAGAAAAGAGGTGGTTGATACATTAATATCAACTACTGAGAAATATGAAGCAGATCTTATTTTAAATGTATATAACAATGCACCTGGTGAAAAATTTAATCTGATTAAATATATACATTTAAAGGATAGTGGTAAAATATTTAAAAAATTAAAAATTACTGGTGTCTTATTAGATAACTATGATAAAAGCAACAATTATCTTGATTCTAGAGATATTAACAATGTGGAAAGTATTGGAAGAATAGGTGTTTTGGACAATGACTTTAAAATTAGAATTTCTACCTTTGAAAACTTGAAGGATGAGAAATATGTCCTTTCAGGCTACTATTCTTTAAATATTGCCAAAGAGAAATCAGATGCATTTATAAAAGAGCTTAGTTCAGAACTTCATGTTGATGTTAGTAGAGTAAGTGGCATGAATCGAGGGAAAATCATGATACCGCCAATACTCAAAATTATTCCAATGATTATTGTCTTTCTTCTAACAATTTTGGTAGTTGTCTATGATCTGATTTCTAGATACAAGGATATTGGTGTGAAGAAATTAAATGGCTACAGTGACAATAAACTGAAATACGAATATTATAGAAACATAGGGGTGCTCTATTTAATTAGTTCTGTGGTCAGCTATTCTATTTTAGGTCTGCTTTTTATAAAGTTTAAAAGTGTTCTATATATTGATTTAGTATTTCGATCTTTGCTAAACACTTCAGTATTGTTTGTGATTGTTTGTCTTATTCTTTTAATACCTTTGAGCTTCATGCATAAGATAACTATAGGTTCTGCAATTAAGAATATGAAACCGGTTCAGATTATCAGGAGATTTAGTAATGGCTTTAAGATTATTTTTACTGTAATTTTGATTGGTTTATTCATTTATAGTTTAAAGATATATATGCCTGTATATAACTTCTATTCTGAAAACCTCAAGAAGTGGGAAGAGACAATTAACTATGCTCAAGTATCGTTAAGTTATGAAGAGCGTACTGATGATTTCGAAGATATGATCTTTAATATGGTACAAAATAAAAAGTTATATGTATACGCAAACGAAAAAGGTGGAATCCAAATACAAGTTAATGATAAATTTGATGGTGAAAAACATGGAGAAACACAGTCATACTTTGAAAGTATAATGTGGAATAGCATAGAAATAAATAATAATTATCTCAAGAAGAATCCGATTTACGATATTAATAATAATAAAATATCAGTAGATGACAATGAGAATATCAACTATATTCTTATTCCTGAAAAATATGCTAGTTTAAAAAATGAAATTATATATAACTTAGAAAATAATTATTATTCACTTCATGATGTGCCAATACAGTTTTCTGAAGGTAGAAAAAAGGAGCAAAAAGCAGCACATGAATTAGCGCCGGAATATTTTGCCAAGGATTTTGGAACAATTAAAGCAATAATTATAGAAAATGGTCAAGAACATTTCACATATGATATATTCAAGTATCCTGAAACTAATAATATGGTTAAAGATAGAGTAGTAATAGTAAATAACAATACAGCTGGTTTAAGATTTGATATTTCTAATAATGGAGGATATCTGATAAAAGTAAATAATCCTGATCAATCATTTCTGGCAATAAGCGACAAGGTTAATGAACTTGGTTTAAGTGCTTATTATTTTCAAGCTTTTAGTGTCTACGGGAGTATTGCCGGTCAAGTTACTATCTATCTTGAAACATTAAGCCAAATAGCAGTAATATTTGTAATCGCAGGAATCACCTTAGGTATACTAATAGCCTACTCCATCATGATATACATGGAAAAAGAAAAAATGGACTTGAGCATCAAACTATTGAATGGATACAGCTTTAGTGAAGAGATTTTAATTCAAGAACCACTAGAAAAAGGCAACAGTTGGACACTTAAAAATGGTAATAAAAGAGAAATAACCGGAATAGACATAAAAGTTACAGTACCATATGGTGATTATGAAGCTATAGAAGTAACCACAACTGATACTAATGGAATAACAAAAGATTACTATGCCAAAGATGTTGGCTTAGTGCAAAGTAAATATATAACAGGAACTGATGAAATAAGCTCATCACTTGAAAAAGTAGAGAAAAACACACCATACAAAACTCAAGTTAATTTCTATTATCCAAACCTTGATGCAGATAAATACTACTATATAACAGCAGAAGTAGCATTTAACACTAACGACATAACTAGAGAAGAACTAGAAAGTGCCTATAGAGCTAACTACAATGATGGTATGAAGAATCAAGGCATAGGTAATGTCTTAACAGCAAATACAAAAGTATTATCTTTATATTTAGATAAATTTGAGACAGTACATGTAAATCTTAACAAGGCCTTCATAACAGAAATGAATGCAGGTGCCTACTATGAAACCATGCTTCTAAACTCAATAGTAAACACATTTGGTGGCTACTACACTAGAGAAAAAGTTATAGTAACCATAGAGAGGGACAACTACTCATCAGGTCACATTTTCTTACAAGATGGAGAGTTTTTAAAAACAGATTATTCAAAAGCGGTAAAACTAAATTAATTTTACACTTGTAATCAAAATACACATAGTATACAATCTAGTTAATAGAATATTGATTAACGGTTAACGACCCATACTGCAGATGCAGTGTGGGTCGTTTTTTTAGAAAGGAGTTACATGAACAGAATTGAAGAACATCCTATAATTAATTTTAAAATAGGAGAGGAAATACCTTTCAAATATAATGGAGTAGAACTATGGGGTAGAGCAGGTGACACTATAGCAGGAGCTCTCATAGCAAATGACATAAAATACTTTAGAATAACAAACAAATACAAAGAAAAACGAAGCCTCTTTTGTGGTATTGGACAATGTACAGATTGTAGTGTAATTGTAGATGGTATCCAAAATGTAAAAAGTTGTGTAACTAAATTGGAAGCAAATATGAATATTTTCATGCAAGGAGAATGTGATTAAAATGTGGGATATAGTAATAATTGGAGCTGGCCCAGCAGGACTAGGCGCAGCCGTGGAAGCAAGCAAAGTCGGGGCTAAGGTTCTACTAGTAGATGAAAACAAACTCCCAGGGGGACAACTTTTTAAACAAATACACAAATTTTTTGGCTCCAAGGAACACTATGCTGGATTAAGAGGCTATCAAATAGGGGAAAAACTAATTGGACAAGCACTAGCCAATGGTGTTTCCTATAAGGGCGAAACCATCTGTCAAGGATTCACTGATGAAGGGGACATAATATTAAATAAAGTGGGTAAAATAGAATTTATTAAAAGCAAAGCCATAATACTCGCAACAGGTGGTATAGAAAAAGGACTTCCTTTCAAAAATTGGACCCTGCCAGGAGTAATGACTGCAGGCTGTGCACAAACCTTCGCCAATGTCCATGGGATAAAAGTAGGACAGGAAATTCTAGTAATAGGTTCAGGTAACGTTGGTCTCATAACTGCCTATCAACTTATACAAGCTGGAATGAAAATAAAAGGAATAGTTGAATACCAAGAAAAAATAACAGGCTATGAAGTTCATTTAAACAAAATAAGAAAACTAGGAATTCCCCTATATACCAACCATACAATAATTGAAGCAACAGGTGATGATCATGTGAAAGCAGCTAGAATAATAGATTTAGTGAGTAATGAAGAAAAAATAATAGACTGTGACACTATTTTACTAGCTGTAGGATTAAGAACAAATTCTAGATTAGCTATTAACCTTGGTTGCAAGACCATATATAATGAAAATTTTGGTGGTTTAATACCTTTACATGATGAAAGAATGTGCACAAGCGTGAAAAATATATTTGTGGCAGGAGATATAACAGCAATCGAAGAAGCAAATACTGCCCTTGATGAAGGTAGAATAGCTGGACTCGCAGCAGCACAAAACCTTGGATACAAGGTTGAAGATAAAGAAATCAAATTAATTAACCAAAGACTAGTTGAATTAAGAAGTGGCTTCTTTGGACAAAAAAGAAAAGATTTCAAACAAGAAATAATAAGGAGACATCACCATGAAGCATAAAATTAAAGTTTATTGCCAACAAGAAATCCCTTGTGATCCTTGTGCGGCTTCATGTAGTAAAAAAGCTATAATTAAAAAATCCCTAACCTCCTTGCCAGAATTTAAGGAAGAAAATTGCATTGGTTGTTTAATGTGTGTAGCCAACTGTCCTGGACAAGCCTTGTTTTATTTAAATGAAGAAATTGGTGAACTAATCTTTCCTTTTGAATTTTCTGTAAGACCTAAATTAGAAGAAAAGATAAACCTCGTTGATGAATACGGAAATATCCTTGGGTTAGGAGAAGTTAAAGATTATATAGACAAAAAAGCCTTTAATAAAACTACCTTGATTGTAGTTAAGGGTCAGCTAAAAGATTTAGATAGAACCAGAGGGATAGTTAGGAGGCAGACTAATGGATGATAAAATAATTATATGTAGATGTGAAGAAATAACCTATGGAGAAATTATTAGTGCCATAGCTGCAGGCTGTCATAGTATCTCAACTATAAAAAAATATACTAGATCAGGTATGGGTAGTTGTCAGGGTAGAGTTTGTGCTCCAATTATTATTAAAATATTAAAAAGCCATGGTATAGAAGTTGAGGTTGAAGATAAACCTAATTTCCCCTATATCCCAATTACAATAAGAGATATGGAGGTAATCGAGGATGAACAATAACTATGATGTAATTGTTATTGGTGGAGGTTATTTTGGATCTTCAATTAGCTTCCATTTAAGCCAAGCTGGCTATAGGACACTACTTCTTGAACAAAAGGAACTAGCTTCTGGCTCTAGTGGGGCAAATTATGGTTGTATTCAAGTTCAGGACTCTAATATGGGAATTAGTATGGAAAGAACCTTAAGAGGCTTTAAAGGAGCCATGAAACTAGAACTAACCCTAGGTTGCAATCTAGATTTAAAGGTGATGGGAAGTCTCATTGTAGCTGAAAATGATGCAGAAATAATAGAATTAGAAAAACTCTATCAAGAAAAAAAAGAATATGGACTACCAGTTGAATTATTAAATCCCAAAGACATAAAAAAAATAGAACCATACATTAATGAGAAGATTTTAAGAGGGGCTTCATACATGACTCAAGGTAGACTAACACCTTGGAAACTAGTATATGGTTTTGTCAATAAAGGTAAAGAATTAGGTCTTGAAGTTAGGGAATGGTCTAAAGTAGTAGACTATATTAGAATAGGAGATACTATAAAAGGAGTCGTTCTAGAAAATGGTGAAAGAATAGAAGCTAGACATGTCATCATAACAGCAGGGGCACATTCTAAAAAACTAGGTAACTTAGCAGGAATCAACATACCTGTAGAATATATTAAAGGGGAAGCCTTTGTTACAGAAAGGGTTAAACCGATGATGAACAACTTTCTATCTTCAGCGGCATTTTTTACTGATGCTCATGGAGATTCTAGTAATTGTGCCTTAGCTATGATGCAAAGCAACGAAGGGAACTTCTTAATTGGAGAAACAGGTAGTATTGGACCTGAAGACCCAGATGATCTAAAATTCTTCCCATCGAGGACTCATTTAAGTAAAATGGCCGGTCTTGGTGTTAGATTTTATCCTGTATTAAGAGATTTGAAGATACTCAGAACCTTTTCCGTAGCCTCACCCTATACCAAGGATATGGAACCAATATTCGGCAAAACTAACCTAGATGGTCTATATGTAGCAGCAGGCTTTAAAAGCTGTGTTGTTATAACTACGGCTATTGGAGAAGAGATGACTGAAATAATAAGAAAACAAGATAATTGACAATAAAAGTTAAGAATGCTAAACTTATTATAGGACCTAAAAGGAGGAATGATTAATGATTGATTTTCTAATATATGCATTTATCATTTCTGCAGTTTTACTTAGTGTTAAAAGAGTATTCTTCCACAAAAAGAAAGACAACTCATGTGGCGGTAATTGTCAAAATTGTACAATGCATAAATAAAAATATTAAATATTTAAAAAGAAAAAGAAGGAATCGATTTTCAATCCTTCTTTTTCTTTTTAAATGACTACCTTAATGATATAATTAATTAAATATTGCAATAAAAATCAAGAAAAGATAGGTGTATGTGAATGAAGAAATTATTAATACTGACATTTGTCCTAACTATAGGCTTTTTTGGAACATACCTAAGTTCTATTAAAGCTGAAGAAGTAAAAACAATGGTAGAACAATTTCCTGATCAAGACTTAAGAAATGAAATCTGCACTATCTTAGATAAAAAAGAAACAGACACAATCAGCACTACTGAAGCTGAAGAAATAAAAAGTCTTATGATAAATGATATTGGAATAAATAGTATTAATGGAATTGAAATCTTTAAAAACCTCATAGTGCTCGATATAAGCGGTAATGAAATAAAAGAAATTCCAAAAGAAATTGGGGCACTTCAAAACCTTAGGATTTTAATAATTAACAACAATCAAATAACTGATCTAGGACAAGGAGTCACAAATCTTACTAATTTAGAAGTACTAGATGCAGGTGACAATAGAATTACTAAAATATCAGCTGAAATTGCAAAATTAACTAAGCTTGAACAACTTCAATTACAAAACAATATGATAAGTGACCTACCTGTAGAAATTTCAGTTTTAAAATCATTAGAAATGTTAGTGCTAGAAGGTAACTTGTTAGAGGAATTACCAAAGAAAATAGGAGAATTAAGTAATCTAACAATATTAGACTTTGGAAAAAATAAACTTCAAGAATTACCTTGGGAATTAGGCAATCTAATAAAACTATATTTTCTAGACTTCTCATATAATCAGATACACAAAATGGATATTCAATTATTTAATAAGCTTACTGGAATTAAAGCTGTATATTTATATAATCAAAGCTACCAGGAAATTATTGATAATAGTGGAATAATCCATCAAGAAGTAAAGATTAAAGGATTTGAAATATATACCTTGGATCTTGGGTTTAATATTAAGCAGATACTTGTGAAGCCTGACGGATCAGAAGTTGAATTAAAAGACTCAATACATGGTGGCGTTGTTACTTTAGAAGGAAACTTGATCGATACAGTAGGTGACTACATCCTTAGGACCACAATATCTGGTGGCTCGAACAATATTTTTGGTGACAAAGAAAATACACCTTCAATTTATGAACAGAAGTTTTCTATAAGAGAGACCCAGGAACTACCTGAAAATGATAAAGGTGTTTATTTATATGTATCAATAATAACCTTTGGTATAGGATTAGTATTAGTGGTAGGAACAAGATTTATAAAAACTAGAGGAGGATTTTAATGAATTTCGATCAACTGATTTTTTATTTTTTCTTCTATAGTTTTTTAGGCTTTTTACTAGAAACTATATATAGATCTATTGTTACCAAAAGTATAGTATTTCCAGGTTTATTATATGGGCCATACTGTCCAATATATGGAGTAGGGGCATTATTTTTACTAGTTCTGCTTATACCGATAAAAGACAACCTATTAATATTTCTACCTGCTGCCTTCATAATTATCACTTTATTAGAATATGTAACAGGATATTTATTAGAGAAATTATTAAATTTAAGACTTTGGGATTATAGTAGTAATTTCTTGAACATTAATGGTAGAATCTCCTTAAAGTTCTCAATTTACTGGACAATTTTAGCCTATTTTTTCATATATTTTATCCATCCGGTTTTTGAAAGGATACCTAATTTTTTTGAAAGCATAGGTGTTTTGAGCTTAATGAAATATATACTAGTATCTGCCATGTTAGTAGACACATTGGTTTCAGTCAATAAAGCTATATACACTAGGAAAGAAATCTCAGCCCTTGATCTAATATTAAATGAGATCGAAAGCTTAAAGGATAACGCAGAAGATAAAATTGGAGCATTCAGGGACCATGCTGAAGGTAGAATAGAATCCTTTAAAGACAATGCTGAAGATAGAATGGAAGCCTTGAAAAATGACTATGAAGATTTATTGGCAAAACTAATAAAAACCAATAGAAAACTATTCATATATGGAATTAGCTCTAGGAAATTCCCGAAAGTTATAAAAACAATCAGGGATGCAGGGAAAAATCTGAAGATTTACAAATGGTTTAAGGAGGATAAATAATGACATTTAAGAGATTGTTAGTCTTATCAATATTACTTTTTAGTTCTTTGCTCTTGGTAGGAGCTGCAAAGACAGATGATTTAGTAAAAATAGTTCCACAGGGTGAAACTATTAATGAAAACCTATATTTTTCAGGAGATTATTTTGAAAACAATGGTAATATAGATGGAAGTATCTTCGTATCTGCAGAAGATGTTTTAATCAATGGAGTCGTTGATGGTAATATTTTTATAGTGTCACAAAATGAGATTGTTATTAGTGGACATATTAAAGGTGATATATTCATAGCCTCTTCAGAGAAGGTAATAGTTACAGGCAGAGTAGATGGTAATGTTTTTGCTTTTGGCAAGGAAGTGAATTTAGAATCTAGAGCAGAGGTAAATAGAGATGCTTTCATAATAGCTGACAGTATTAATATCTATGGAGCAGTCAATAGAGATGCCAATATTTATTATGCAAGTGATCTTCTTGTAAAAGGCATAATATTAGGAGATTTAAACTATACAGCTAGAACTACCAATATAATCGGTGGTAGTGTTAAGGGCGAAACTAATATTAGACAAGTTGGCACAGAAGATGCAGATAGATTCATGGACCGAAATAGTAGTAGACTATTCTCAACCATTAGTTTCATATTCACCACCCTTATAATTTGGTTCTTGTTGTCATTTGTCTTTAAAGAAACTAAGAAAAAAACAGCAAGTCTTTTGTTACAAAAAAGAAGCAAATTGTTTTTCCTATACGGACTCCTTGGTATTCTAGGAACTATAGCTATTTCAATAGCTTTCCTAATGACCTTTATAGGGATACCATTTGCTTTGATAATAATCTTGTTGCTGGGTTCAGCAATTTATCTATCTACTGGAGTATTTATTATTGCATTAAGCGATTATTATGGAAACATAAATCCGAAATTTGCAGGTGGTAATAATATACTATACGTAGTAGGCTTAGCAGTGATGTATAAGATTATCCAGTTAATACCTTACTTTGGTAGTTTAATTAGTCTTATTATAGTTATCCTAGGTTTTGGCTTGATACTAGGTAGCTTTTATCATAAGGAAGAAGTAGAAGAGGAACATAACCTGATATTATAGTAAAAATATATTATTAACTTCATAGAAAGTTAATAGGCTTTTCAGCCAATTTACACATTTAATGAATATAATGAAGATAACAAAGAAGAAAGGAGAATAGTTATGGAAGAAAATAAAAACATTGATTCCCAGGAATATACTATTGTTCAAGAAAAACCGAAGAAAAAAGCAAACGCAGCATTAATACTTGGCATTATTGGAACATCTACTGGTGTTTTAGCTTTATTACTTATAGCGTGCTTATTATTTTTTAGAGGTTCAGGTTATAATATGATGAATAACTTTAGAGATGATAGATCTGAGCGGATAGAAGAACGAGGTGGATTTGGTAATAGTGGTGGGTTCTGCCACAGAAGATAATTAACAAATATTTCAAGGAATAAGGATCTCCTCTATGAGGTGGTCCTTTTTTTGATTTAAATACCTTGTTTATTTTTATCTCTAAATATTATATAATCGTATTAAGTGATTTAGGTTATATCAAATATATTAGGAGGATGACAATGGTAAGAATACTAGTTGATACTTCAAGCGATTTACCAAAGGAATATCGAGAGAAACACAAAATAGAATGGGTTCACTTTCCAATCGCCTTTGACACAGAGACATATTATGATCGAAAGGACCTAGACGCAGTAGAATTCTATGATAAAATCAAAGAATCAGGAATAGTTCCAAAAACCTCACAAGTTATTTGTGAACAATTTGAACCAGCAATAAGAAAACTATTAGAAAATGAAGATGATCAAGTACTAGTTATTACATTATCTTCAACATTAAGTGGAACTTATAACGAAGCTGTAAGAGCTAAGGAAAATATCGATTCTGATAGAGTATATATACTTGATAGTAACTTAGCAACAATAATGATTGGGGACTTAGCAATTACTGGAGCAGAAATGGCTGAAGCAGGTGCAAGTCTAGAAGAAATTGTTGCAGTATTAGAAGAAAAAAAATATAAAAGAGAAATGATTTTTGTATTAGACACATTAGAGTTTTTAAGAAAAGGTGGCAGAATATCCTTCGCCCAATCTGTTGTGGGTGGCTTGCTTAACATCAAGGCAGTTCTAAAATACACAAATGAAGGTAAAATTGTACCTTTTGAAAAAGCTAAAGGCAAGAAACAAGCTTTAAAAATACTATTGGACTATGTCAAAAACAATAGAGTTGACGGCAATAGGATTATTATGGCACATGCAATAAATGAAGAATTTGTTGAGGAAATTAAAGCTGCTTTAGAAACAGAACTAGGTTTAAAAGTTGATATAGTGGCAGAAATAGGTGCAGTAATTGGGACGCATGTAGGACCTGGAACTGTAGCGATAAGTTGTTAAGGAGTATAAAGTGTTATTCACATTAATAATTGGCAAGCTGGCTATTAAAATAGCTGGCTTAGCCAACAAGGATATTGGTATAGCAGGTAAGATTGCTTTAAAGATAAACAAGAATATCCTGAAAAGATTAAAGAAAAAAGTAACCGGAGAGTTCATATTCATTGTAGGAACAAACGGCAAAACAACAACCAGAAAACTTCTGGTTGAAATATTTGGTAAGGAAAAATTAAATATAGGAAACAATCATCATAGTAAAGATGACTATGATGGTCTTATTTCTGCGTTAATTGAAAAAGTAAAAATATTTGGTAAAACCAAGGTGGACTATATGGTCATTGAGATCAAAGACATAGCCACCTTGTCTTTATTTACTGAAATAAAACCAGAATATCTAATTATAACCAACCTTTTTGAAGAACAATTATCAAGAAGAGGGGGCTTTAAGGATAAAATAATTAGTCTTAAAGAATACTTGAACACATTACCAGAGACAACAATGATTTTCAATGGAGATGATCCAGTGGTAGTCGATATAGGTATGGATTTAAAAAATAGATTAGTCTATTATGGTATTGATAATAAGGACGAAGAAGATGAAGTAGAAGTTAAAAAATGTATAAGATGCGAAGGTGAATTGAGATACACCTACATTGATGCTGGTCAATTAGGGGATTACACTTGTCTGAATTGTGATTTGGAAAGACCAGAAATTGACTATCTGGCAACAAATGTTTCCTTAAAGGATGGGATTTATTTTGACTTATGGACGAAGGGTGAAGAATACCCCTTTGATTTACCATCCCAAGGCTATCATAATATCTATAATCTATTAGCAGCGCTAGCCTTACTAGATGAACTTGATATAGGCATAGATGCAGGAGAGTTAGCCTTAGAAAAATTTGAATTTGAAGATAATGAAATTGATACTTTCTACATTAAAAAACCTATATTTCTTAAAGAAAGCGATAATATTTCTAGTTTTGAACAAAGTTTAGAAACTATAGATGAAGACGAAGGTAAAATAGATATTCTTTTCTTCTTTGGAGAAGAAAAGAATGAAGAAGATATTACTTTTATCTATGATAGTGACTTCAGTGTCCTTGAAAAGACAAATATTGGAAAAATATATATAACTGGAGTAAGGGCATTTGATTTAGCACTTGCAATAAGATATCGGACCAATGTTAGCAAAAAAATAATAGTTGAAGAAAATGAGATATCAGTTCTAAGTCATGCAATAAATGGTAAGGCTGAAAAGCTCTACATAGTAGCAAAAGGTGATAATGATATCAACCTCGAAAAAAAACTTCTAACAATGGAAAAGAAATGGAGCAATAATAAACTATGGATAGTAAAATAGTCATTGGCCATCTATTTAAGGAGCAATTAAATGCTTTTGGTGATGGTGGTAATGTTGACGTTTTAAAAGCAAGACTTAAAGAAAGAAAGATACCTGTAGAGATAATTGAATATGCCATCAACGAAAATATAGACTTTGATGAACTAGACCTCATCTATATTGGTGGAGGTAGAAACCGTGAGAAAAGATTAGTTGTAGATTGTCTAAGAGGCTGGTCAGAAGAATTGCAGGAATACATAGAAAGTGGTAGGCCTCTATTTTTAACAGGATCTAGTCTATCTATGTTTGGTAAGGCAAGTATTAATGATAAAGAAGAAATTCCTGGACTGGGAATTTTAGATATAGTAACCGTAAAACTAGAAGATGAATTAGAAGGTCAAGTAGTAATTAATAGTGTTGTAGACGGTAAGGAAATAGCACTTATAGGCTATCAGAACATCAAGGAAACCTATCTTCATGACTATGATAGCTTAGTAAATAAGGGGGATAGTAAAGAAGGTCTTCTTCACAAAGGTATTATTGCTACTAGTCTTCATGGACCAGTGCTAGCAAAAAATAGTGAGCTTGCAGATATATTGATCAAAAGGGCACTAGAAAAGAAAATGGGAAATTTAAGACTCATTAATTTAAATGATCATATAGAAAATAAGCTTAAGAAAGCAATTAAGAATAATGTTTGATTTAGTTATACATAATGGCTTAATTATAGACGGTAAACTAACACCTAGATATTATGGAAATATTGGCATAGTTGGCAATAGAATAGTTAAAATTAGTAAAACTTTATTAGCCGGTAGAGAAGTAATTGATGCTACCGGCTTAATTGTGTCTCCAGGCTTTGTAGACCTCCATAGTCATGGGGATTTTTTACCACTTTTAGAGAAGGAATTTAAGCACTCTAGGATAAAACAAGGTATAACTACAGAAATTGTAGGTCAATGTGGAATCAGTCCTATACCCTTTAACAAGGGAACAATGGCAGAGTATAGATTGTATACACAACCTATCTTAGGGGATTTTGGTCAGAATTGGGAGTTTAATGATCTAAATGGACTGACTAAATTGACAAAAGGAAGAATGTCCCATAATATGGGCTACCTAATTGGTTTAAGTGCCTTAAGAAGCTATGTGTCTGGTCTAGAGTATAGAAGTTTAAACCCTAGAGAAATTGATGAAATATCAAAGATTTATGAAGAAGAACTACTTCAAGGGGCATTTGGCTTGTCTCTTGGATTATCATATTTACCTGGTGTCTTTGCTAGTCGTGATGAACTTGTAGCCTTAGCTAAAGTTACAAAAAAATATGATGGGATCATTATGGCCCATATAAGAAGTCATGGACTAGATATGACTAAGGCAATGATGGAGTTTATTGAATTAGGAAGAGAAACTGGAGCTAAAATACATATATCACATTGCAGATCATATAAAAATAAGCAATTCGGAATTACAGCAAGCAAAATTCTAGAATTGGTTAAAGAAGCAAGAAAAAAAGGTGTTCCACTCACACTAGATCAACACCCTTATACCACAGGAAGTACTTTTTTAAATCAATTATTACCACCAGAAGACCGTGACCTAAAAAAGTACGAGGACAAGGATTATTCGACTTCAGTGGAAGGGGAAATGGGGGATGTGAATTATACTGTTGATGGTTGGGATAATATGTCCTTAATGGTTGGCTTCGACAATATATATCTTCCTACTTATGGGTATAGTATAGGGGAATTAGCAAAGAGTGATGGTTCAAGTAATTTTTCTAAGCTAATTGAGGTGCTCAAAAAAGAAAATGGTAAAATAGCCATGGTAGTTAGAGAAATGTTTGATTTGGAGGAGATAGGGATACTACTTGGTGATGAACAGACATATATAGGTAGTGATGGACTTCCAAGTGGCAGACCACATCCAAGACTTTTTGGAGCATTTCCTAAGGTAATCAGTGACTATGTTAGAGATAGAAGAGATCTTAGTCTAGAATCTGCTATTTCAAAAATGACTGGAGCTCATATTATGGGAATAGAAAATAGAGGTAAGCTTGAGATCGGTGCAATAGCAGATATTGTAGTCTTTGACTATGAAACTATAGATCATTATGAGAGCTATGCTGGGATCAATATTCCACCAACTGGTATAGCAAAGGTTGTTCTTGATGGGAAGATAGCATATGAAAATGGTGTAGTTAAAGGGGATTTTGGTAAGTTCTTAAGAAGGGATGAGGGTAATGATTAATATTGAAAATCAAAAACTGATTGAGAAATATTTGACTTTTTGGGAGAAACTAGAAGCTACCCAAAAAAATCTACTTTTAAATAATAGTGCTGAGAAAGTCTTTCATAAAGATGATAGTATCTATAGTGCAGACGAGGAATGTCTTGGGGTATTACTTATAAAGACAGGTATGCTTCGGGTATTTATATTATCTGAAGATGGTAGAGAAGTTACTCTTTATAGATTATATCCTGGTGATACTTGTGTCTTGTCTGCATCATGTATTCTAAATAGCATAAATTTTGAAGTTCATATAGCTGCTGAACTGGATACTGAGGCAATATTGATTAATATTGCAGCTTTTGGCAAGGTAGCAAACGAGAATGTTTATGCAGAGAATTTCTCCTTAAGAAATGCCATGGAGAGATTTTCTGAAGTCATGTTTGCTATTGAAGAGATACTTTTTAGTAGCATAGAAAAAAGACTGGCAAATTACTTGCTAGATCAATCCGATAGAGCGGGTGGAGATAAAATAAAAGTAACCCATGAGCAAATAGCTAAGGATATTGGCAGTGCTAGAGAAGTGGTTTCAAGAATGTTAAAAGTCTTCCAAGAGGAAGGACTAATAGAACAAGGTCGAGGCAAAATTGTTATAATAAATGAAAAGGGTTTAGAGAAATTTCTCTAAACCCTTTTATTATCTGTAGGAATACATTCCCCCATCAACATTAATAACATTGTACCCTTTTTGTTTTAGCATCATACAAGTTCTACTACTTCTAGCACCTGACTGACAGATTATATGGTAAGTCTTGCTTTTATCAAGATAGTTATCTGGAGCCATTAAAAGTAGATTCATAGGAATATTTTTAGCTCCTTCAATATAACCGCTATTTAATTCATAAGGTTCTCTAATATCAATTATACTGCTTTTATCAGTTATGCTATTAATCATCATCTACCCCTATTTCAATAAATTCATTAAGGCTTCTTTTGATTGGAAACCAACAGTCTGATTAGCAACTTTGCCATCTTTTACAACAATAAGTGTTGGAATACTCATCACATTAAATGCTTGTGCAAGTTCCATTTCCTCATCAACATTAATCTTACCAACTTTGGCTGTACCGGTAACATCCTTGGAAATCTCTTCAACTACTGGTCCAACCATTCTACATGGTCCACACCATTCTGCCCAAAAGTCCAATAATACTGGTTTATCTGATTTCATTACTTCATGTTCAAAATTATCTTTAGTTATTTTAATTGTACTCATTTCACATGCTCCTTTGTTTTTAATCTACCCTAATTATATTCTTCTTAGAATAAATTTCTGTGATATGGTCACATAAAGCTTTTTTATTATTAGATATTTTTTCAAGGAGCAAGTTGTAGTAACAATCGTCAATAATTTCCCCGATCTTATCATCACGAAAACCAAGACTCATAATATCGTATCCATCTATAGCCAAATCCTTAATATTAAATGACGGAAGCGTAGATGATAGCTTTTGTTGATTATTAAAGATTAAGATCTCTTCCAATAGACTTCTATTCCATTTAATAGCCCTAAAGATTTTTAGTAACTTCGATTTTGTTATATTGTTATTGTCATTCCCATATTCTATGATTAGAGCTATGTCTTTTAGATCAGATTTTCTGATCCTAGAACTTACTGTCAGTTTTAAGTCCATCATAGTATCAAAGGCTAGTTCAGGATTCTTTAAGCCAGAGAAGAAGATGGCAAGTTTCAATTTTAAAGTTGGCATTTGATCCAACCTATCTAAATTTTTAGTTGTATCTATATTAGAAAGGTTTGGAACTATTTGCTGGAACACATGGGAATACTCCTTGATCAAACCACCTATATTATCGCAATTTAAAATTTCTACTAACTCAACAGCTATTCTTTCTAATTTGATATTAGATAAAAGTTGGTAGGAATCAAGGATAGCTTTTTTCGTCTTATCTTCAATCTTAAAACTAAGTTTGGCTGCAAAACGAAGACCCCTTAGAATACGTAAGGAGTCTTCTCTAAAACGTTCCATTGGGTTACCGACTGCTCTAATAATTTTTTCTTTAAGGTCTTTAGTAGATTGGAAAAGATCAACAAGTCCAGCTTTGTCATTATAGTAAAGTGCATTTATAGTAAAGTCACGCCTTTTTAGATCTTCTTCAATATTATTAATAAATTCCACCTGGTCAGGATGACGATTATCTTGATAACTACTTTCTTTTCTAAAGGTGGTTACTTCAATATTTTCTCCTTTGACTACTATTATCAAAGTACCAAACTTCTCCCCAATACTAATAATTGTCAAATCGGGAAATATTTTTTTCATCTCTTCAGTAGTGGCTGAGGTTGCTATATCATAATCCTTAACTTCAAGATTAAGTAAAAGATTTCTTAGGCAGCCGCCCACTAAGCCAGCTTCATAGCCATTTCCAATTAGTCTATCAATTATTAATTTAGGCTTGGCTGGTATTGTTATTTTCATTATCGCTCCTTGCTGTGAGATATATCTTTCCTTTTGTTAAATTATGTCTTAAGAATAATATTGATAAAATTGAAGTCCCTACTTCAGATAAAGGAACAATCAAGTAAATACCATTTACACCCAAAGCTTTTGGGAGAAACAATATCAGTGGCAACATGAAAAATATTACTCTTGAGATTGCCAAAAAAATACTGGTTTTGCTTTTTCCAATTGATTGAAAGTACATCGCTACAAGTATATTTATCCCTGCAAAAGGCAGAGCATACATAACTAGATAAAAACCTCTTCTTGTTAAATTGAACAATTGAACATCATGCTGGCTAAATATTGAAATAATCTGATCTGGGAATATATAGAACAAGATACTATATACTGTAGAAAAGACTAAAATTGTTATAAAACTAATTTTCAAAGTCTTGCGGACTCTTTGACCTAGTTCTAGTGCATAATTAAAACTAATAATCGGTTGACTACCACCAACAAAACCATTTATCAATAACCAAAAAGCAGTTAGGGCATAACCGATAATACCAAAACTTGAGACGTATAACTCGTTACCATAAAATAGAAAGAGTCTATTATGGATTAAGAGCAGTATCATAGTAGAAATTTGAATAATAAAGGAACTAAATCCGGTCTTTATGATTCTTAGGTAAGGCATGTATTTCGAATTAAATCTATCTCTTTTAACTGCCCAAATACTATGGTTTCTTATACTTAAGAATATTAGTATGAAGGCAACAAGTTGACCAGTTATAGTTGCAAGGGCTGCACCAACTAGTTCCATATTAAAAATGAAGATAAAAACGTAGTCCAAGATAATATTGGT
The DNA here is from genome assembly GCA_009773805.1 of Fusobacteriota bacterium. Lineage (GTDB taxonomy): Bacteria > Bacillota > TC1 > TC1 > TC1 > WTXA01. The sequence goes on along the minus strand of WTXA01000002.1, from coordinate 39,422 downwards.
GATGGTACCAGCAATCATGGCAAACATGGCTTCTTTTGGCTTACCTAGGTTCTTCATTAGATCGTTTAAGAAAATTGGAGCCATATAGATGACACTGCCAAATAGTAGTACAGAGACAAAACTACGACTTAAATCTACAATATATTCATTAGTACCAGTACCAAGTATTTGCATTATTTGTGGTGCGAAAAATCCGCATATCGTGGTAATAAAGGCTGTTAGCAAATACAAATGAATACCTTTGAAAATATAGCTTTTAGCAAGCTCCCTGTTACCAGAAGCCATTGTTCTATTTATTATAATTGAGGTGCCAATGCTAAGTAAGACCCCAATTCCAATAAGAAGCGACATTACAGGGAATGCTAAGGTAATAGCTGCCAGTCCTTGTGGACCAAGTTTTCTTCCAATAAAAATACCATCAATTATACCATAAAGACCTGCTATAAGAGATACAAACATTGATGGTCTTGCATAGAGCCATAACAAAGCTGGAATACTTTTTTCTTCAAGATGTTTGTCAGTTTTCATGCCTTATTTCCTTTGCCTATTTTTATTAGAATAACAAAGTTCAAAAACTATTGCAACTTACTTAATAATTTCTTAATATTAATATAATGTAAATATAAAATGAATAGAATTGTGAGGATAAAGATGAAGAAATTTGTAAGTGAATTTAAGGAATTTATATCTAGAGGTAATGTAATGGACTTGGCTGTTGGTGTTATCATAGGTGGAGCCTTCAAGACCATTATTGACTCCTTAGTCAAGGATATACTTATGCCACTTATTGGTGGAATAACAGGTGGTGTCAATCTAGTTGATTTAACATTTTCTGTTAGGGGTATTAAAGTTGGATATGGTCTTTTTGTTAATGCCATTATTAATTTCCTAATCATAGCTCTAGTTATCTTTGTTATGATTAAATTACTAGCGAAGATGAAAAGAAAAAAAGATGTAGTGGAAGAAGTTGTAGTAGAGGCAGTAGCAGAGGAAGTTCTTTTGTTAAGAGAAATTAGAGACACCTTAAAGAATAGTGAGAAATAAAGTTGGATTATAAAATTGTCAGAAGTCACAGGAAATCTATAGGTATTACAGTAAAGGATAATGAGGTGGTCGTTAGAGCCCCTCATTATTTAAGTGATGCTGAGGTCAAGTTAGAATTAAAGGAACATCAGCTTTGGATTAGTGAGAAATTAAAGCAACATGAAATAAGACAGATTAGAACTGATTCATTTAGGGATAGTGGTAAGTTTCTTCTTTTAGGAAGAGAGTTAAGGGTAAAAAGAACTGAAGGCAAGAAAATAACTGTCTATGGACAAGAAATATCTATTGGAAGTGAAAGTAACATTGATAGATTCTTAAAAAAAGAATTTATCTCTGTGATAGAGGATTTAGTAGAAGCTTGGGGTCACATTAACAAGCCAACTTCCATAACATACAGAAAACAAAGGACTATTTGGGGGAGTTGTACAGCCAAAGGAAAGATAAACCTTAATATAAATCTGATCAAGGCCCCAATTGAAGTTATTGAGTATATATATATTCATGAATTAGTTCATATGGAAATTAGAAATCATAGCAAGGTTTTTTGGACGAGGGTAGAAACCTTATTACCAAATTATAAAAGTGCGAAAAAGTGGCTAAAAGATAATGGACATTTGATTGGCATGGATTTTATGTTAAAATAATAATATGGAAATTATTGGAATAGGTACAGATATAGTAGAAGTTAATAGAATGAAGAAATTTTTGGAAAGAGAATCTCTTGGAGCCATGGCATTTAATCAAAAAGAAATAGATTATGCCTGTAAGCACCAGGACCCTCTTCCCTATTTGGCTGCTAGATTTGCTGTTAAGGAAAGTATAATTAAAATTCTTGGAAATGTAACAATAAAGGATGCCAAGGATATATTGGTTCTAGATAGAGGTATGGTTACTCTTTTTGGTGATGCCAAAACTGCTATGGAACAAATGGGGATTAAGGAATTTAAGGTTTCCATCAGCCATGAGAAAAAATATGCCTTGGCTTTTGTGATAGGTGTAGGATAATGTTAGGTTTAAGTAATTTGGGTTCAAGAGAAATAGATAGAAAGATGATAGAAGATATTGGACTACCAGGTGTAGTGCTTATGGAAGAAGCTGCCCTTGGTATTTATTATGCAATGTCTAATCGCTATAATCTTGAAGGTAAGTCTATCTATATTTTTGTTGGTAAAGGTAATAATGGTGGAGATGGTCTGGCTTTAGCTAGAATTCTCTTTAATAGAGGTTTTTTAGTAAAGATTGTAACTCTCTTTGATGAGGGCTATAGTAATGAAGCAAAACTTCATTTGAGCGTAGCTAAGAAGATGGGAATTGATATTGAGCCTTGGAATTCTTTGTTGGCGAAACCAGATATAGTTGTGGATGCCATTTTTGGAACAGGTATAAAAGGTGATTTAAGGGGTATTGTTAAAGAAGCAGTTGATTGGATTGGTATGAGTGGAGCTAAAGTAGTAGCTATTGATATGCCAACTGGTTTGATTGTTGATATGACTATAGCCTTAGGTTATTTAAAGTTTGAACATTTATTGAGTAATGATTTGAAAAATATTTACTTGGTAAAATTGGAATTTACTAGTAACTTGGAGAATGATATTAAGGAGGCAGACAAGCTTCATTATCTTAATGCTGTTGAAGCAGGTAAAATACTACCTTCAAGGGATTTAGAGGGACATAAGGGCACCTATGGTAAAGTGGGGATTCTTGGTGGCAGGAAAGAAATGTTAGGCGCAGGACTTCTTGCTGGAAAGTCAGCCTTAAGAAGTGGCTGTGGTTTAGTAACTCTATGGCTAGAAAGCTTTGAAGGAATATTAGGATTAGAACCTGAACTAATGTTAGAGGGTTGGTCTTTGTTTTTAAATAAGGATATTGATATTCTGGTTATAGGCCCAGGACTTGGAAGAGAAAAAAACCTTGACTTAGAAGAGACTTTAAGGTCTTTTAAAGGCAAGGTGCTTATAGATGCAGATGGTCTTTATTGGTTAAAAATGGGTTGGATAAAACGTGAATGGATTGAGGGTGAAGTTGTATTAACACCACATCCTAAGGAAATGGAAATGATTTTAGGTGAAAGATTAGAGAGAAGAGAAAGTGTCTTAAAGGCAGCAAACATATATAATTGTGTAGCAATAATTAAAGGTTTTAGAACTTTAATCAGTGATGGTAAAAGTGTTTGGGTTAATCTGACAGGTAATCCTGGAATGGCAACTGCCGGTAGTGGTGATGTGCTTTCTGGTATTATTGGTGGCCTTTTGGCCCAAGGTATAGGTACTTATAAGGCAGTTATTCTTGGTACTTACTTACATGGTTTAAGTGGAGATCTTGGAGTAAGGGTTTTAGGGCAGGAAAGTTTGATAGCTAGTGATTTAATTGAATACCTTCCAAAAGCATTAAGTAGAGTTAAGACTGTTGTTGATAATATGAAAATAGTTGAGAAGATATATTAAGGTATTAAGGAGTAGATTATGAGACCAATATGGGCTGAGATTAACCTTGATAAGGTTAAGAAGAATAGTAAAGAAATCAGAAATTTTGTAGGTGATGACGTTATGATCATGGCTATTGTTAAAGCTAATGGTTATGGACATGGTGCCTTACCTATTAGTTTGGAAATAGAAGATATAGTGGATATGTTTGGGGCAGCTATTATGGAGGAAGCCATACAATTAAGAGAAGGTGGTATTAGTAAACCAATTCTTATACTAGGTTTTACTAGACTTGTGGATTATGAAAAGATAATTGAAGAAAATATAATTCAGACCATTTTTTCTATTAAGCAAGTTGAGGATTTAAATAGAGTTGCCAAGGATTTAGGCAAGATTGCCAAAGTTCATGTGAAGATTGATACTGGTATGAATCGCCTAGGCTTTAGTGATGAGGATTTAACCTTAGAGATAGTAAAGAAAATTGATGAGATGAGTAATATTTCCTTAGATGGGATATTTTCCCATATTGCCAATGGTGGGGCAGAAGATTTAAGCTATAGTGTTAAACAAATCCATAGGTATAAGATATTTGTAGAAAAGGTGGAAACTGTACTTGGTAGAAGTCTTGTAAAGCACTTAGCCAATAGTGCCACTTTGGTAGAATTTAAAGAAGCTCATTTTGATATGGTAAGACCAGGGCTTATGCTTTTTGGATCCTTTTCAACTGAAAATGAGAATATTGCTAAATTAAAATTAAAGAAGGTAATGACTTTAAAGGGCATTATAACTCAAATTAAGGAAATAGGAATAGGTGAACCAGTAAGCTACAGTGGTACCTTTATAACCAAGAGGAAGACTAAGGTCGGAGTATTACCTTTAGGGTATGCAGATGGTTTTGCTCGAAGTTTGTCAAATAGAGGACAAGTGCTAATTAATGGAGTGAAGGTGCCTATGATAGGTAATGTTTGTATGGATCAGGTTATGTTGGATCTGACTGATATAGGTAATGTGGAAGTTGGTCAAGAAGTTATAATCTATGGAGAGGATAATCCTGTTGAATATTTTGCTGATTTGTTAGATACCATTAATTATGAGATTTATTGTAATCTTAGCGAAAGAATTCCAAGGATTTATGTTAGAGATTAATGTTGGCATTTGAAGGAGAAATCTGGGTAAGTAGTGATTTAATATTACCTCTAGGGAAGTTATTGGTGGACCAGGGGAAGATAGTGGCCATTGGTGAGGGTATTGATATACCGGTAGGGGTTGAAGTGAAGAGGTATACTAATGGGGAGAAAATACTTCCTGGTTTTGTAGAGCCTCATTGTCATCTAGGTCTTTTTGAAGAGATTACTGGAATAGATAACTTGAATATTAAGGGTCAGATTGTTTCTTTAGACTTAGTAGCTGCAGATCATATGAATTTTAGTAATATAGGTCTTTTTGATTGTGCCTTAACTGGAGGAGTTACTACAGCTGGTATACTTCCTGGTAGTGCTAATTTGGTTGGTGGCATTGGGTCTGTTGTTAAGCTGGTTGGTTCAAATGAAGTTTTAGTAAGGGAGTCATGTCTTAAGGTTTCTCTTGGGGAAAATGTCACCAAGGAACACGGAATGGGGAGAGAAAATTTACGAGAAGTCTTATTTGATTTTTTTAATGAAAAATTTGATGTGATAAGTTGTATGCCTATTAGAGTTCATTGTCATAGTAAGGAAGATATTCTATTAGCATTAGAATTAAAAGGAAAATATAAGCTTAATATGATATTGGAGCATTTAACTGAGGGGCATTTGTTGATAGATGAAATTAGGGAATCTGGGGTCAAGGCTGTTACAGGTCCTTTTTTTGTGGGAAGACCAAAATTGGAGATGGCTAGTCTTGATAGGCAACTGACAAGAAAGTTGCTTGTTGCTGGTGTGGAGATTTCCTTTATGACCGATTATCCTAGTAATCCTCCTGATATGTTAAAGATTGCCTTGTTGGAGGTTATTAAAAATGGAGTGCCTAAGATGAAGGCATTTGATATGATTACTTTAGGTAGTGCTAGATTATTAGGGGTAGCTGATAGGGTAGGATCTCTTGAGGTTGGCAAGGATGCTGATATAGTTATCCATAGCCATAGTCCCTTTGAATATATGGATAGGGTAATGGAAGTTTATGAAAAAGGAGTTAAAATAACGTGGCCAGATATATTTTAAATAGTGTTGATGAAACAATTGAATTAGGCAGAAGGATTGGTAGTCAACTTAAAGAGCCAGTTATTATTAAACTTGATGGTGAAATGGGAACGGGTAAGACTCACTTTACTAAGGGTTTAGCAGTGGGTTTAGGTATTATTGATGATATTACTAGTCCTACTTTTAGTATTTTGAATATCTATAATGGTGGGAGAATGACTCTTTATCATATAGATGCTTATAGAATAAAAAATATTAAAGAGGCATTTGATGCTGGTTTGGGAGAAGTATTTGCTTCGACTGGTGGTGTGGTGGTTCTTGAGTGGGGAGATATTTTAGAAAGTTTTTTTGAGAATATGGTGATTAATATTAAAATAGATGATCTCGGGGATAGTAGACGTGAATTGATCATAGAGGGATGGGATTATGATAGTACTGGGAATTGAAAGTTGTGGAGATATTGGTAGTGTAGCCTTGGCCAATGAGGAAAAAATTATTGGTGAGATTACTATAAATGTTAAGAAGAATCATTCAATAACCTTGGCTCCAATGGTGGCAGATTTATTAAAGTTGGCTAATCTGGAGGTTAAGGATCTTGATGCTATTGCCGTAGATGTTGGACCTGGTTCTTTTACTGGATTACGTATTGGTATTTCACTTGCAGCTTCTCTAGCCTATGGACAAGATTTACCAGTGGTTAGAGTTACTGGTCTTGATTGCCTGTTGTCTGTTGGGAGTAGATTGGTGAGAGTTGATGATGGGGTAGTTGACAATGTTGTTATCATTCCTCTAATATTTGGAAGAAAGAATGAAGCTTATGTGTTGTATGAAGATGAAGCTAAGGTCGTTGATGCAGTAGAATTCTTATCTCAACTAAAGAGGGATGTTAAGTATTTATTCATTGGTGATGGTTATCTTGCTTTTAAAGAGTTGATTATGGAGTTAGGTCTTGATTGTGTTGAAGTTGATGAGAGTTTCCATTATATTAAAGGTAATAATATAGCTAGTTGTGGCATTGTTGGTTTAGAGCAAGGTAAGGGTATTAGTCCCCTTTCTGTTGAGCCTTTATATTTACGAAGACCTGAGGTTGATATAAATTTAGAAAAGAAATTGGAGTCAAATGTGAGCTGTAAAGCCTCATTGTTTGAAGATACTCGTGGGCAAAATAAATTTAGAAATGAAGATGAAAAATGATAACTGTCAGAAAGATGTGCCTGGAGGATATTGATGGGGTCATGGAAGTTGATAGGGATTGTTTTTCCATTCCTTGGAGTAGGGAAAGTTTTATGATGGAATTAGAGTCTAGTCTTTCCACATATGTTGTTGCTGTTGATAATGATGGCGTACTAGGCTATGGTGGTTTCTACATGGTTCTGGATCAGGTGGAGATTACTAATATTGCAGTTATGGGTAAAGTAAGAGGCAAGGGAATAGGGAAGAGTATTCTGGAAGCCCTTATTAAATTGGCACTTATAGGTGGGGGTAAGGTGGTTAATCTTGATGTAAGAGCATCAAATGAAGCGGCTAAGGCTCTTTATTATAGTTATGGATTTAAGTTGGTGGGTATGAGGCGAGGGTATTATCAGAAACCTGATGAGGATGCTTTGTTATTAACTCTTAGCTTGGAGGAAGGATTTTAAAATGATTAGGGATTTTATAAAATATTACAAACCTCATAGGGGTTTGTTTTTTCTGGATATGTTTGCAGCTTTGGGGTTGGCGTCTTTTGATTTGTTATTTCCTTTTGCTAGTAGGTTTTTAATTAATGATATATTGCCTAGTGGTAATTATGATTTTCTATGGATTTTTGCTGTAGTTTTTATTTTGTTGTATATTGTTCGTTTTTTCTTGGACTATATTGTAACTTTTTATGGTCATGTACTTGGTGTAAGGATTGAGTATGATATGAGGAAGGATTTGTTTGCTCATATTCAGAAGTTGTCTTTTAAGTTTTTTGATGAGACTAAGATTGGTCAGTTGATGTCGAGGATTGTTAATGATTTAAATGAGATTACGGAGCTTGCTCATCATGGCCCTGAGGATGTTTTTATTTCGGCTATTATGTTGTTGGGTTCATTTTTAATTCTGCTTTCCATAAATGTGCCTCTAACGCTTATTACTTTTGTTTTAATTCCTTTTATGATTTATTTTACTATTAAGATTAATATTTCGATGCGTTCTAATTTTAGGGATATTCGTAAGGTTATTGGTGAGGTTAATAGTAGGGTTGAGGAGAGTCTTCTTGGTATCAGGGTGGTTCAGTCTTTTGCTAATGAGGAGTATGAACGTGAGAAGTTTGATATTGGTAATAAGAAGTTCAAGGATTTAAGGACTCATGCTTTTAAGTTGATGGGTGTTTTTAGTGGTGGTATTAATTGGTTCGCGAGTATGTTGACTTTGATTAGTCTTGTTGCTGGTGGTACTTTTGTTTATAGAGGTTTGATTGATGTTGGTGACTTGGTAGCTTATCTGTTATATATGGGTATTATGGTGCAGCCTATTAAGAAGGTTGCTTCTTTTGCTGAATTGTATCAGAGGGGGATGGCTGGTTATCAGCGTTTTTATGAGTTGATTAAGTTAGAGCCTGAGATTGCTGATAAGGTTGATGCGATTGAGTTGGTTGATGTTAAGGGTGATGTTCGTTTTGAGAATGTATCTTTTAGATATAGGGAAGAAGGGGATTTTGTTCTTAGTAGTTTGAATCTTCATGTTCGTCCTGGGGAGACTGTGGCTATTGTTGGACCTTCTGGGGTTGGTAAGTCTACTTTGTGTAGTTTGATTCCTAGGTTTTATGAGATTGATTCTGGAAATATATATATTGATGATATTGCGATTGATGATGTGAAGATGTTGTCTCTTCGGGCTAATGTTGGTACTGTGGCTCAGGATGTGTTTTTGTTTTCTGGGACTATTGCTGAAAATATTGCTTATGGTAGGATTGCTGATTATACCATGGAGGATGTCAGAGAGGCTGCTAAGTTTGCTTTTATTGATGATTTTATTATGTCCTTGGAGGATGGTTATGATACCTATGTGGGGGAGAGGGGTATTAAGTTGTCTGGAGGTCAGAAGCAGAGGATTGCTATTGCTAGGATTTTCTTGAAGAATCCTCCTGTTTTAATTTTTGATGAGGCTACTTCGGCTCTTGATACTAAGAGTGAGAAGATTGTTCAGAAGTCTATGGAAATTTTATGTAAGGATAGGACTACTTTTATTATTGCACATAGGTTATCAACGGTTAGGGGTGCTAGTAGAATTCTGGTGTTGACTGATGATGGGATTGTGGAAAGTGGTACTCATGATGAGCTGATGGCACTTGGTGGTACTTATACTGGCTTGTATCAGGCTTTTACAGACTAGTATAAATTTGATATATATTAGAGATTGGATGGAAGAAATCTTTGTGGTTTCTTCCATTTTTATGTTAAAAAACATAAGTTCGCTGTAAAAAGTGGATATATAAGCACAAAATTCGCTGTAAAAAGTGGATTTAAGACCCAAAAGTTCGTTGTAAAAATTGTCATAGAGGTATATAATGAGTTCAGGGGGTGATATTATGTATCGCGATGCTATAAAGTATTTATTGAAATGGAAGAGTAAGATGAACAAGAAACCTCTTGTGATAAGAGGTGCGAGACAGGTAGGCAAGACTTGGCTTATGAAAAAATTCGGAGAGCAGGAGTTTAATAATACTGTCTATATTAGTTTTGACAATAATCAACAGATGAAGGACTTGTTTGAAATAGATTTGAAGATAGAACGAATCATTACTGGGCTTGAACTATATTCTGGTCAGAAAATAGTTCCTGAAAATACATTGCTTATATTTGATGAAATTCAGGAAGTTCCTAAAGCTTTAACTGCTTTAAAGTATTTCAATGAGAATGCACCTGAATATCAAATTGTTTGTGCTGGTTCGCTGCTTGGAGTAGCTTTGCATCAGGGTACTTCATTTCCTGTAGGAAAGGTTGAATTTATGGATCTATATCCCTTGTCATTTACTGAATTTATGAGAGCCATGGGTAGTGAGGAATTCGTAGATTTGTTGATGGATGGCAAATTTGACTTAACTACAAATTTTAGGCAAGAATATATTGAATTGTTGAAATATTACTATTATGTTGGTGGGATGCCGGAAGTAGTTTCTGCATTTTCTTTAAATAGAGATTTTGATGAAGTAAGAAGTATACAAGAAAATATATTGATGGCATATGAACAGGATTTTTCTAAACACGTTCCTAATGAAGTTATTCCTAGAATAAGGATGCTTTGGAATAATATTCCTTCACAATTGACAAAGGAAAATAAGAAGTTCATATATGGTCTAATCAAGGATGGAGCTAGAGCTAGGGAATATGAAATGGCAATGTTGTGGCTTATTGATTGTGGACTAGTTCATAAGGTTAATCGCGTGACTTCTTCTAATCTACCTTTAAAAGCTTATGAAGATCTTAAAGCTTTTAAGTTATTCATGTTAGATGTTGGGTTATTATCGTGTATGGTCAGACTTAACCGGACAGTATTATTGAATGGTAATGATTTATTCAAGGAGTTTAAAGGAGCCTTGACTGAACAATATGTTCTTCAACAGTTGAAAACCGCTGGTGGCTTGAACACATATTACTGGACGAATGACAGAGGAAATGCTGAAATAGATTTTCTAGTTGATAATGGGAAAAGTATTGTACCTATAGAAGTTAAGGCTGAGGAAAATCTGAGGTCAAAAAGTCTTCGTACTTATTATGAAAAGTACAAACCGGAAATATCTATAAGAACTGCTATGAGTGATTATAGAAAAGAAGAATGGATATTGAATCTACCTTTATGGGCTATAGAAACGCTTGAGAATGAAGTTAAATAATTCAAAAAATTGAAACAAAGAAAGAGGAGCTTTTTACTCCTCTTTCTTTGTTTTCTTATAGTTTCTTAACCAATGGTGCATCAAGGGAAACTGTCTTTCTAAAGTCAGTCCCAATTAGTGGTTCAGCATATTTGATAAAGGCTTCAGTTATATGATTGCCTTCTTCATTAATAAATTCATCTGGCATATGTTTAGTCTTGGCTGCAATATTTTCTAATTCTGTTAGAGTATATTGGACTTCATATTCACCAATCCTATCGATAATTACTGATCCACTTTGGTATTCTTCCATCATAGCAAACTGTACAGCTGCCATTCCAGCTAGTCTTGCTTCCTTTTGGTCAGTATCTGAAATACTACCTGGAAAACTTCTTTGCAGGTAACCAAAAGTGTCAGCTCTTACTCTAGAGATATTTAGATTTTCTTTAACTGCTTTACTTAGCATATCACCAAGTTCTCCACCGGCGAGTTCAATATTGCCATGTGAATCTCTTCTTACATTTTCCTTGAGTTTGGCCGCAATCGGTGTGCCTTCTTCGTCTATAATTCCCTCAGATACTGCAATAACACAACGTCCTAGTTTATTGTAGATAGCTGCTACATCCTTAAGAAAAGTATCTATATTAAATGGACGTTCTGGAAGGTAAATTAGATGTGGTCCATCTTCGTCATTTCTTCTACCTAAGGCTGCTGCTGCTGTTAAGAAACCTGCGTGTCTACCCATCACTATACCTATGTAGATGCCGTCTAGGGCTTTTGTTTCCAGGTTGACTCCCATAAATGCTTGGGCAACGAATCTTGCTGCTGAACCAAAACCTGGAGTGTGGTCATTTATTACTAAATCATTATCTATCGTTTTTGGTATATGAAAAGCTTTGAAATCATAGTTTTCATTTTCTGCATATTCGTTGACTAGCCTGACTGTGTCAGAGGAGTCGTTGCCTCCTATATAGAAGAAATATCTAATATCATATTTTTTAAAAACTTGGAAGATTTTTCCACAGTATTCTTCGTCTGGTTTATCTCTTGTTGATAATAGGGCAGCACAGGGTGTTAGGGCTACTGCTTCTAGATTTTCTTTTGATGCCTCAGTCAGGTCGAGAAAGTTTTCGTCGATTATACCTCTGACTCCGTGTAGGGCTCCGTATATTCCAGTTATTTCTTTATGTTTTTTCATTTCTAGTACTGCTCCTGCTAGTGATTGGTTGATCACTGCTGTTGGGCCGCCTCCTTGGGCGATAATTGCGTTACCTTTGATGTTCATGGGTCCTCCTTTGTACTTGTTTTCCATCTTTGATTATATCAAATATGGTATCGATTAAAAAGTGTTACAGATTAGTGAATTTTTATGTTATAATTATTAGCGATGCGAGGGTGGCGGAATGGCAGACGCGCACGCTTGAGGGGCGTGTGAGTAACATCGTGTGGGTTCAAGTCCCATTCCTCGCACCAAAAAGGTACGGTAATTGATACAATTGTATTCATGCCGTACCTTTTTTATGGATATTAATATTAGATTTCTAATTGTGCGATTTTTCTTAGTCTTCGCTTGAAGCGTTCCTCATCTTTAAATTGAGCACTTAGAAATATTTGAACTAATTCAAGAGATAGGTCATAACCAGTAACAAGGCCACCTAAACAAAGCAGGTTCATATTATCGTCCTCAACTCCTTGATGAGCAGAGAAGGAATCTGTTATTAGACCTGCTCGAATATCATTAACCTTATTGGCGGCAATACAAGCTCCAACTCCACTGCCACATATTGCAATACCCCGTAAAACCTCACCTCGAGATACAGCTTGGGCTAATGGTATAACAAAATCTGGATAATCATCATCTTCAACTAGGGTAAAGGCGCCAAAATCTAATATTTTATGACCATTTTTTTTAAGAGCTTCTTTAAGCTTTTCTTTCAATTCATATCCACCATGGTCTGCAGCTATTCCTATAATCATAATTAATCACTCTCTTTATCAGTCTTTTTTGTATCCCAGTAGCATTGACGATTGTAGTGCTTATAGATTTCACTTTCGAAATCTCTGGTGATTAGTGTTTCATCTGTGTACTCTGGTGATTGCTTGATTTCTTCTTTATTGAGGCAGACATTTACATCACCATCAATCCAACTGATACTATCAATCCACTCTGGAGAGATTAAAACCTTTTTACCTTGCCACCATTTTCTTGTATCAATAATTAGATAGCGTATAGTCCAAAATTCATCATCAATAATAAAATCTTCAAGATGACCAAATTCACCATCTTTGGCTTGAAGCTTATAGTCGGTTACATCCATAGTACTACGTAAATGTGAATCCCAGTGTTCTTCTTTTTGGGAAGGTTCAACTATGTTTTCACTATCAGGTGATATGTAAGGATATGGTCCCCACATGTATGCACCTGCCCAATATAGTGGATATCCATAATATCCATAGTAGGACTCCTCGTATTGTCGTGATACTGGTAAGTCACTATCTAGTGGTGGGCTTTCTTCAATTTGTTTTTTTGTTAAATTGACTGAGATAGATTTTTCTTCTTGATTAACTGACTTAAGTGCATATGGAGAAATTAGAACTTCGCGGCTTAAGAGCCAGTTTCCTGTTTCAACTATAAGGTAACGAATTGTCCAATAGTTGTCATCAAAATAGAATTCTTTGACATTTCCTATTTCTCCATCTAGACTGTTTAGTTTGTATCCTTTTAGGGATTTTGCTTTAATTAACATATTCATCATCCTTTCCAATTAAGTTGTTTTTTCAATACTCTCAATCAATGAGTCAAAAGAATTTCTAAATTTTTTGACACCTTCGGCTTCTAATTGTTGTGTTACGTTATTGAGATTTATTCCAATTGATGGTAATTTAGCTAAAATATTTTTAGCTTCATCAAGGTTATCTTCCAAAATTGATACAGGATTACCTTGATCACGGTAGGCATTTAAAGTTTCTACTGTTACGGTATTAATAGTCTCTGGTCCAATGAGTGCTTCAATATATTTTAATTCATTGTAGTTTTTGTTTTTTGTGCTGGTACTAGCCCAGAGTAACCGTTGTGGGTTAGCTCCAAGATTGGCCAGCTTTTCAAAACGGCTGCTTGTAAATATTTCTTTATATATTTGATATGCTGCCTTGGCATTTGCTATGGCAACTTGTCCTAGTAATGATTTTGCAAGCAGTTGTTTGTCATCATCTTGTTTGATTATTCCTTCAAGTATTGGATCTATAAGTCCGTCAATTCTACTTATGAAGAAACTTGCTACTGAGTATATATTATTTACTGGCATACCTCTAGCTATGAGATCTTCAAGGCCTAGTATGTAGGAATTGGCTACCTGGCGATATCTATCAAGCCCAAAGAGTAAGGTTACATTGACGTTGATTCCATCGCTGATAAGTTGTTTAATGGCTGGTAGGCCTTCTTTTGTTGCTGGGACTTTTATGAGCATATTTTTTCTGTTCAAGGTTGTCCATAAACGATGTGCTTCAGCTATTGTTCCCTTTGTATTAAAGGCTAGGTGGGGATTTACTTCAAGGCTGACTAATCCATCCTTGCCGTTAGATTGCTCAAATAGATGAAGAAATTCTAGAGCAGCATTTTGCACATCAGTTTGACTTAGCGCTTCATATATTTCCAAACTGTCTTTTCCCTCAAGGGCCATTTTCTTGATGTCTTCATCGTACAGGTGACTTTGTGTGATAGCTTTTTCAAATATTGAGGGGTTTGAGGTCATTCCTTTTAGATTGTCTTCTAATATTAGTCGCTTGAGTTCACCATCTTCCATCAGGTCTTTGCGGATGTAATCAAGCCATATGGATTGACCAAGTATATTCAACTGTTTTAGTTTATTTTCTATCATTAGTTTTCCTCCTATAGGTAAGTGATAAAATTGAAAAAACCGAAGTAAGTCATGGTTAACTTACTCCGGCTTATTCCTTAGTTAAAAGGATTCAGTTAGACTAAGTGTTTACTATATCCTTTGTATCTAGAGTTTAACACACTTAACAAATTTTGTACAAAAACGGAGGTTAAAGTTTATTGAAACTATTTGTAGAGATAGCAAAAAATCTGGTTATCTTATGTTATAATTAGGTCGTAAGAAGTTGACTCGCAGTTGTTATCTGGAATTTAGCTCCCTTTATTTTGAATCTACATATTTTAAACGGGAGTTCAATATTTTGATTTTGATATTAGACCTATTATAAGTCCCTTGGGGCAGAGGAAAGTTGAAATTTCATTGAGGACACCCACCTATTCGAACGGATAGGTTACAAAATAAAGGGAACTAAATTCCAGATACTTTTGCGAGAGTGGCGGAATGGCAGACGCGCACGTTTCAGAGGCGTGTGAGTAAAATCGTGTGGGTTCAAGTCCCATCTCTCGCACCAGTACCTTCAAAAGTCCTTATTTACGGGGCTTTTTTTATTGTCATATTTTCTTGGTAATTAAATTGTGTATTTATTGAATAGGATATAGTACAATAATTAAAATATATATTTTGAATTAATGGGAGTTTATGGAAATGGCAAGGAAAAAAGATTGGCACATTAATATTGAAGGTAATGAGTACCATGTTGTCCTAGAAAGAAACATTTGGTCAGGAAGAAATAAACTATTTATTAATGAAATACAACAGGAGCTGATGACAGTTCAATTTCAAACCTACAAAGGCTCGGATCAGATAATCTACATAGGTGGCAAGGAATGTCGCCTTGTTGTAATGGGCAATAAAGCTGATATAGTTATTGATGGAGTATATGTTAATAGCGGTAAAGTCTATATGCCTTTTGAGAAAATGCCTGTATGGAGTTGGTTTTTTATAATAGCTAGTATTGCAATTCCAATTAGTAACCTAGGAGGATTATTTCCCATTGTATTAGGGTATCTTGGGGTTGTCTATAGTACTAGAATTGGTATTTCTCCATATATGAAAACTGGTATGAAAATATTGGCAAGTATAGGGGTAGTGCTTTCAGCCTGGGTTGTATGGTACATTTTTTCTGTGTATGTATATTTTCAAAGTCTATAATTTATAAAAGAAGGTGATTTTATGCCATTACAAATTATTAGAGCTGATATAACAAAGCTCGAGGTTGATGCTATAGTCAACGCTGCTAATGAGTCACTACTTGGTGGTGGTGGAGTTGATGGGGCAATACATAGAGCAGCAGGTCCAGGACTACTAGAAGAGTGTAGATTGTTAGGCGGTTGTAAGACTGGAGATGCTAAGATAACTAAGGGCTATGATCTTCCTGCTAAGTTTGTTATTCATGCAGTTGGTCCAGTCTGGCATGGTGGTGATAGTGGAGAGGTTTCGCTGTTAGCTTCATGTTATAGAAAGTCATTGGCCTTGGCTGTGGAAAATGGTTTGGAGAGTATTGCTTTTCCTTTAATATCTTCTGGTGCTTATGGTTTTCCTAAGGACCAGGCTTTACTAGTAGCTCAGTCTGTTATTAGAAAGTTCTTGATAGTTTCTGATATGTTGGTATATATTGTGGTCTTTGACAAGAAGGCTTTTGTTTTGTCAGAAAGTGTTTTTTCATCTGTTAAAGCATATATTGATGATAACTATGTAGATGTACATGAACTAACGTATGGCAGGAATCTGGAATACAGTAATGAAGATAGCCAGATGATAGATTTAAACTGGAGCAGAACTGTATGTAGGGCTGGTAGAGCTAGCAGAAAACTTAAGGATGTAGTTGATGAACTTGACGAAACATTTAGCGAAAGTTTATTAAGATTGATAGACCAAAAAGAAATGACTGACGTGGACACCTACAAGAAAGCCAACGTTGACAGGAAGCTGTTTTCCAAGATAAGGAACGATAAGTTCTACAAGCCAAAGAAGTCTACTGTGATTGCTTTTGCCATTGCCTTGGAACTTAGTCTTGACGAAACTAAGGACTTGTTGCTGAAAGCTGGTTATGGCTTGTCAAAGTGTTCTAAATTTGATGTTATTATAGAGTATTTTATTGTCGAAGGAGTCTACGATATTATGGAAATTAATAGTGCTTTGTTTGAGTTTGAGGAAACTTTACTAGGTATTTAATTTGTCGCTTTTTAAGCGACCTAGGACTTTTGTTTTAATGTTATTCTTTGTTTAGAAATAGAAAACAAAGGAGGAACATATTATGAAAACAAATTTAACAGAACTGGTTTTTATCCTAGATAGAAGTGGTTCTATGACAGGATTAGAAGCTGATACTATTGGTGGATATAACTCCATGTTAAAAGAACAAAGAGAAGCTGAAGGTGAGGCTGTAATTACAACTGTGTTGTTTGATGACAGATATGAACTTCTACACGACCGCTTAAATCTCAAAGGTGTGGCTCCAATAACAAAGCATGAATATTTTGTTAGAGGATCTACTGCTTTACTTGATGCAGTTGGAAGGAGTATAAAAAAGATTGTGAATGTACAAAGGAATACCTTGAAAGATGAAAAAGCTGAGAAAGTATTATTTGTTATTACCACTGATGGTTATGAGAATGCGAGTCGAGAATATACATATGATAAGGTCAAGAGTATGATCACACATCAAAAGAGCAAGTATGGTTGGGAATTTATTTTTCTTGGTGCTAATATTGATGCTGTAGCTGAGGCAGAGAGATTTGGAATTGGTAGGGATAGGGCTGCTCAGTATCATAATGATAGTACAGGTGTTGAGGTGAATTATAGGTCGGTTAGTAGAGCTACAATGATGTTCCGCGGTAGAAAATCAATACCAGAGGACTGGAAAAATGATATTGATGAGGATTATAAGGAAAGAAAGTAAATGGTATAGAAACAGGACCAAAAGGTCCTGTTTCTTTTTATTCACAAATAGCAGATATAAATGTTAGAATAGAGAAAAAGAGCTGAGTCATCGGAGGTTTAATTATGAAGTACGAATGGATTGAAGAATATTGTCTTTCTAAAAAGGGTGTTGTAAGAGAATACAAGGTTGAGTGGGATGCTATTAGGTATATGATCAAGGATAAGATGTTTGTACTCCAGGGTGACGATAATAAAGGCAATCTAATAATCACGGTTAAACTAAATCCTGAATTTGGGGAATTGTTAAGATTGAAATATGAGGATATTATCCCTGGTTATCATATGAATAAGGTCCATTGGAATTCTCTTTTTCTTGCTGGTGATGTGCCTGATGATATTGTTAAGGAGATGTTGGATGAGTCATATAATCTTGTACTTTTATCATTAAGTAAAAGACAACAAAGGGAGATAGATAGGGAGATAGATAATGAGTAACTTTATTAATCTTACGCTAGATAATTTAGAAGTTGAGCATTTGTGTTGTGCTATTGCTGATAAAAAGCATCAAAGAGGCGTTGAAAGTAAAAAAATCTGGCTGACAGACCGGATAAAAGAGGGTCATGTTTTTAGAAAACTTGATGCTAAGGGTAAGATTTTTATTGAATATTCACCACTTGAAACTGCTTGGGTGCCTATAATAGGTGATAATTATGTCTATATTTATTGCCTTTGGGTTTCTGGTAGCTTTAAGAATAAGGGTTATGGTAAAGAGTTGTTACAGTACTGTTTGGATGAAGCAAAAGAACAAAAGAAAAGTGGAATATGTATAATTAGTTCAAAAAAGAAAAAGCCTTTTTTGTCTGACAAGAAGTTCATAGAGAAGTTTGGGTTTGTAACAGTTGATTCAATTGGTGATGATTATGAGCTTTTAGCTTTGTCTTTTGATGGTTCTATACCGAAGTTTAATGAAGTAGCAAGACAGGGTACTATTGATAGCCAGGAGCTTACTATTTTCTATAGTTTGCAATGTCCATATATTCTTAATTGTATTGAGGAAGTAAAGAATTATTGTGAAAGGGAGAGTGTCCCTCTTAGTTTGATTGAGGTTAAATCCTCTAGTGAGGCGAAAGGTATTCCTTGTGTTTTTAATAACTGGGCTGTATTCTACAAGGGTGAGTTTAAAACCCTCCATTTATTAAATGAAGGTTATCTAAAGAAAATGTTGGATATAAATATGGAGGTTAAATAATGGATGTGGAGTCATCGAAACAAGAAATTAGAAGGTTTAATACAAGGACAAAGAATACAAAATGCTAAAAATAAAAAGCGCGAAGTTTTAGAAGCATATAGTAAAGCAATTGGAGAAGAGAGACAGGAATGGCTGATATTACTTGAAGAATTTTTAAATAAAAGTGGATTATAGATAATTTGGATAATGAGGAGAATACAATGGAACTTAAAGATACAATAATAAAAAGAAGATCAATCAGAAAACTTAAAAAAAGCGATATAGTTAATAAAGAAATGATAGAAGAAATACTAAGAACAGCCATGTACGTACCATCAGCCTTTAACATGCAAAGCTACAGGATTGTAGTCCTAGATGAGAAGGGGCATAACGATTTATGGGATATAGTAGAAGAAATGCTAATTGACAAGATGGGGAAAGAAAAATATATTGATAGAGGAACAGGTGAGAAGATAGCAGGATTTAAGGGAGGAAACGGAACCCTTTTAATATATGAAGACGAGAAAGTGCTTGAGGAAAAAGGAGAGAAATTCAAATCATACAAAGCATTAGTCCCAAGCTGGTCATACCAAGGAAGTGGCATACTACAATACGCAATCTGGCTACAATTAGTTGAAATTGGACTAAGCGCCTCACTTCAGCACTATAATCCAATGATTGATGAAAGAGTCAAAGAAAGATTTGAAATTGATGACAACTGGAGCCTAATTTCACAGATACCTTTTGGCTTAAGTGATGAAGAATTAGAACCAAGAGAATTCCTACCATTTGACAAAATTGTCAGATTTGAATAATAAATATGATTTTTTATTGAAGAAACAGTCTGAAAACATTTACAAACTGTTTCTTTTATAGTAATATGTAAAAAATACTAATTTAGAAAAGGGACAAAATGGATATTAACCATCACGATAAAAAAAGATCAACAATAAAAGAAGTAGCCAAAAAAGCAGGGGTATCTGTAGCCACTGTTTCAAGAGTAATGAACAACCAAAACATAGTCAAGGACGAAAAAAGAAAAAAAGTTTTAAAAGCCATAGCGGAACTGAACTATGTACCAAACCCAGCAGCTAGAACATTAGGCAAAAAACAAGTATACAAAGTAGCAGTAGTAGTACCTAACATCATGAACTACGCACTAGCAGACATTATAAAGGGGATACAGATAACCCTAGACGACAATAAAGTAGACATGCTCCTCTTCAACTCCAACGAAAATCCGGAAGTAGAAAAAAGAGTGTTTTTAAGTTTGTCTGATAAGTTAGTAGAAGGAGCAATATTTATCGCCCAATGTGGATCACTCCACGACTTCTCCATCCTTGCTAGAAGAATACCTGTTGTTCTAATCGAAAGAGCAGAAAAAAACAACTATGTTGATAGATACGAAATAGACAACGATGACGCAATGCTTAAGATTGTAGGGCACCTTTACGAACTTGGACATAGGAAAATAGCCCATATGACTGGACATTCTTCAAGCTACAACTCCAAAACACTGACTAAGTCATTTTTGAAAGCACTAAGAAAATATGATCTTCCATTTATGGATGAATACTTTATCAATACCTCCTACTCCTTCAGAGGAGGCAAAGAGGGACTAGAAAAACTACTAGAAATAGGTAGAGACTTTACTGCTATAGTCTGCGCCTCGAATGTTATCGCAATAGGTGCAGTCAACACAGCCATCAAAATGGGCTTTAAAATACCTGAAGACTTCTCGATATCTGGATACGACAGTTTCCCTGATATTGACGTACTGCATCCAAGCATTACAACCATTGACTATCCGGCATTTGACATGGGAGTACAAGCCGCTGAAGCCATACTAAGAAAATTCGACAGTGAATCTTACCTAGGAGGCAGCGACAATATCATCCAAGTTAACCTATCAAAAGGAGATTCAACAGGAAAAGCAAGAAGAGAAGAATAGAATAAGAAGAAATAATGTGTTAAAGTATAGGGAGACCTATACTTTTTTATTAGGAGGAAACAATTGAAATACTTATACGAAATGAAACTAGAAATAGAAAATGAAACAAAGGACATAAAAGAACTAGACAAACTACTACTAACCAAACTAAAAATACAAAAAAATGAACTTTTGTCCTGGAAATTAACAAGAAAATCACTTGATGCCAGAAAAAAACCAACACTCTACTTCCTACTCCAATTTGAAGTAGAACTAAAAGAAAAAATAAGCCTAATACTAGCAAAAAAAGGAATATTAAAACCCTTGACAGAAAAAGTCATAGAAAAAACTGCCAGTTTAGGAGAAAAACTAGATAAAAGACCAGTAATAGTGGGCAGTGGACCATCAGGATTGATGTGCGCCTATAAACTTGCAGAAAAAGGACTAAAACCAATTATAATCGAAAGAGGAGCTCCAGTAGAAGAACGAGTAGAAGCAGTCAACGAATTTGTAAGAACTGGAGAATTTAATAAAAAAACCAATGTAGCCTTCGGTGAAGGTGGAGCTGGAACCTTCTCTGACGGAAAACTAACAACAAGATCAAAAAGCCCATTAGTTAAAGATGTTTTGGAAATATTAATAAAAGGAGGGGCAGATGAGGCTATAACCTACATCAACAACCCCCACCTAGGAACAGATGGACTAAGAGAAATCGTAGTTAAAATAAGAGAAATGATAATCAATAAAGGCGGAACCTTCATCTTCAGCAAAGCCTTTAAATCATTTGATATAATTGATGAAAGTGATAGTAATGGTGCTAAGGGAGTAAAAGGCATCTACCTTGATGATGGAACCTACATAGAAACCAATATGGTCATACTAGCAATTGGACACAGCGCCAAGGATACGATAAGATATTTGGCTGAGGTGGGAATACCCTTAGAAGCCAAGCCTTATAGTGTTGGTTTTAGAATAGAGCATAAAGCAAGCTTGATAAATATGAACCAATATGGCAGAGACGATGAAATAACCGAAAAACTACTCGGAAACAGCGAATACTACCTAACCTACAAGGGAGACAGAGGGGTTTATTCCTTTTGCATGTGCCCAGGTGGTGTAGTAGTACCTAGCAACTCCTTTGATGGAGAAATTGTAACCAATGGCATGAGCTATAAGAATAGAGCAGGAAAACAAAGCAACGCAGCAATAGTAGCTACAGTAGGAATTGATGATTTCAATGAAGGACCACTAGGTGGAGTAGAATTTCAAGAAGAAATTGAACGTAAAGCTTTTAACTTAAGCGGTGGAAGCTTAATGGCTCTTGGGCAAAATGCCATGGATTTTATTGAAGGTAAAGGCTCAAATGAAATAAAAGTAGACTTCAAACCCTCATACCTGCCTGGAATAAAACTAGGTGATTTTAGAGATGTATTGCCAATTGATATATGTGAGGAATTAGTTAAGGGACTGAAAGATTTTGATAGAAAAATACCTGGGTTTATAGCTGGAGGATTTTTAACAGGACCAGAAACAAGAACCTCATCACCTGTAAGAATATTAAGAGATGAAAATGCCATGATTTTAGGATATAATAAAATATACGCCATCGGTGAAGGAGCCGGATATGCAGGAGGCATCGTAAGTGCAGGCATAGACGGGCTAAAACTAGCATATACAATATTAAAAAAATATAATGGAGTGAATAATTAATGGGAAGACTATTTGGAACAGACGGAATAAGAGGAATAGCCAACGAAGGCCTAACACCCGAACTAGCATTCGACCTAGGAAGAGCAGTAGCCCACGTATTGACTAGCGATTACGAAGAACCAGTAATCACTATAGGTAAAGATACAAGAATATCAGGGGATATGCTTGAATCAGCTTTAGCTGCTGGTATTTGCTCAAGAGGAGTAGATGTATATCTACTAGGAGTTGTACCAACACCAGCAATAGCATATCTGACTAAACACTTAAAGGCCCATGCAGGTGCGGTTATATCAGCTTCACACAATCCGGTAGAAGATAATGGAATCAAATTCTTCAACCAACATGGATTCAAACTGTCTGATGAACTAGAAGATGAAATAGAAAGCTTTGTCAAAGAAAGGAAGAGTGAAATACCTCGACCAGTTGGCAGAGGAGTAGGAAGAATCATCCAACTAGACAAAGGAAAAAACATATACAAAACAAGACTTAGCAATATATTTGCTGATAGCATAAAAGGCATGAAAATAGTTGTGGATTCAGCCAATGGAGCCGCTTCAGATATTACACCTGGTTTACTAAAAAGCTTAGGTGCCAAAGTAATATCAATTGCTGACGAACCAAATGGACTTAATATCAATGACAACTGTGGCTCAACTCATATGGAAAACATAAGAGACCAAGTAATACAGCACAAAGCAGATATAGGCATTGCCCATGATGGTGATGCTGATAGAATGCTAGCGGTTGATGAACTAGGCAGAATAGTTGATGGAGATCAAATAATGGCAATTTGTGCCAAGTATATGATGGACAAGAAGGAACTAGTTGACAATAAACTTATAGGAACAGTAATGAGTAACCTAGGCCTTAAGAAATTCTGCGAAAATGAAGGAATTGAATTTATTGCTACAAACGTAGGAGATAGATATGTATTGGAAGAAATGCAAAGAACTGGAGCAGTCCTAGGAGGAGAACAATCAGGTCATGTAATTTTCGGTAATTATAATACCACTGGTGATGGACCACTTTCAGCCTTAATGATAATAAAAGCCATGAAAAGCAGTAGCAAAAAACTATCAGAACTAGCTGATATAATGCAGATATACCCTCAAGTACTAAAGAACGTAAGAGTCAAGGATAAAGAAAAAGCTATGAATAATGTTGAATTTCTAGACGCAATAAAAGAAGCGGAAGCAAAACTTGGTGACAGAGGTAGAATTCTAGTAAGACCATCAGGGACCGAATCTTTAATTAGAATAATGGCCGAAGGCGAGAGTATTGAAGAAATAGAAAAAATTGTTAAAAAACTAAGCGATATAGTAGTTTAATACTGAGTGAAGAAAGACCTGATTAACAGGTCTTTTTTAGTTAACTTGCTTTTTTAACTATAAAAAGTTAAAATTAAGAAGTTAATAAGAAGTGAAATAGTAATTACAAAGAAAATTTTGGAGGATATTATATGTGTGGAATTGTAGGATATATTGGAAGTAAAAGAGCACAAGATATATTGCTAAGCGGCTTGAAAAGACTTGAATATAGAGGTTATGATTCAGCAGGAATCTGTATTTTAGAAGACCAGGATATAAAAGTTATAAAATCAAAAGGAAACCTAGATGTACTTGTTACAAAGGTTGATCAACAAACTATTGGCACACAAGGAATTGGACATACAAGATGGGCTACCCATGGTAAACCATCAGATGAAAACTCCCATCCCCATATGAGTACCAATGGTAAGTTTTGCTTGGTCCATAATGGAATAATAGAAAACTATAATGAACTAAAGGCTGACTTAAAGGAGAAGGGGTTTATATTCCTTTCAGAAACAGATTCGGAAGTAGTAGCTAATCTATTTGAAGCTCTAGATGATGGGAACTTGCTAACAACTGCTAGAAAAGTAACAGCACAACTAGAAGGTTCTTATGCCCTATGTGTTTTAAACAAGGAAAATACAGATGAATTTTTAGTAGTAAGAAAAGATAGCCCTTTGGTTGTTGGTGTTGGTGAAGGGGAAAACTTCATAGCCTCTGATATACCTGCTATATTAGAATACACTAAGAAAATATACATACTAGACGATGATGAAATGGCATTGATAAAAAGAGATGCAGTAGAAATATATGATAAATCAGGTGATAGAATTACCAAGAAACTAAGAGAAATTACCTGGACCTTAGAATCTGCCGAGAAACAAGGCTATGAACACTTCATGTTAAAAGAAATAAATGAACAACCTGAAGCTATCAGAAAAACACTAGCCGGAAGAATAAAAAATGACATGGTCGACCTAGGCCTGAACATGGAAGAGGAATATGTCAAAGCAATAAATAAAATAGCTATAGTAGCTTGTGGAACTGCCAACTATGCAGGTAGAGTAGCTGCTCATCTTATTGAAGACAAGTTAAGAATTCCAGTATTAGTTTCCTATGCCTCAGAGTTTAGATATAACAACCCAATCATTGATGAAAAAACATTAACTATAGTTATTAGCCAATCTGGTGAAACTGCAGATACACTTGCAGGATTAAGAGAAGCTAAATCTAGAGGTGCTAAGATAGTCGCTGTAACCAATGTGGTTGAATCATCAGTCGCTAGAGAAGCTGATTATGTTATATATACACATGCAGGACCAGAAATAGCAGTAGCCTCAACGAAAGCCTACAGTACCCAAATAGCTGCACTATATCTTCTATTAATGGAGTTAGGGCAGATAAGGGGTTCATTGGAAGATGAAACTATCAAGTTATGGGTCAAGGAAATGTTGGCTATACCAGAAAAGATTCAGACGATTTTAGGTAATTGTGAACTTTTTAAAGGTTTTGCAGAAAATATAAAAGATAGTTCAAGTTTGTTCTTCATAGGACGTGGTGTCGATAGTGTCAGTTGTCTAGAAGGAGCACTTAAACTAAAAGAAATATCCTATATACATGCTGAAGCATACCCTGCAGGGGAGTTGAAACATGGAACCTTGGCATTGATTACAGATAATGTACCTGTAATAGCCGTGGCAACCAATGGTTTAATGTTAGACAAGATAATTAGCAATATAGAAGAAGTAAAAACAAGAGGTGCGATAACCTATGGTGTTGCCTTCGAAGATGAACAGAAAATTAAAGAAGAAGTAGACTACTTCATACCAATACCAAGAGTAGTAGATGCAATTGCACCTTTATTGGCAGTTGTACCACTACAACTACTAGCTTATTATACTTCTGTGGTAAAAGGTAATGATGTAGATAAACCAAGAAACCTTGCCAAAAGTGTAACTGTTGAATAATTAATTCAAATTATGCAAAAGTAATGCAATTATTAAAGAAATATGGTATTCTTAAACAAGATAGGTGTTAAAAGGAATTCTCTGGAATGGAGGACTCCTTTTTAATTGAAGAGAAATGAGTTGTATCTTGACAGACGCCCCTATTTGTTATAAAATTATTTAGTCTAAGTAAGTGGCTAATATAGGCTGGAGGTGTAGAAAAATGAGAGTTGGAATTACCCTAGAATGCACACAGTGTAAAAATAGAAATTATTCTACTAGCAAAAACAAGAAAAAAACAACTGAGCGTTTAGAACTTAAAAAGTTCTGCAGCACATGCAAAGCACAAACTGTTCATAAAGAAACCAAGTAGAAGAGGGATGTGGAAAAATGGCAGTGAAAACTAAGGAAAAGGAAAATTCAAAGAAAACGCAAAAACCTCAAAAAACGAATAAGGAAAAGACTAATATCTTTAAAGGTATGTTTGGTGAACTTAAAAAAGTTTCCTGGCCTACTAAAAAAGAAACTTTTGTCTATACGGTTGTAGTAGTGGTTACAGTAATAGTGTTCACTATTATGGTTGGCATCTATGATGTATTCCTTAAGACTTTAATTGAGAATTTGTTAGCTTTGTAAAGCGGGTGATTTAGGTGGAAAACGAAAAACGCTGGTATGTTGTTCATGTCTATTCAGGTTACGAAAAAAAAGTTAAAGCTAATCTTGAAAAAAGAATTCATACAACTGGTATGGAAGACAAGATATTTAGCATAATGATACCTGAAGAAGAAGAAATGGTACCGACAAAGACAGGTGCCAAGAAAATTGTTGCCAAAAAAGTTTATCCTGGATATATTCTAGTAGAAATGATTATGGCTGATGATTCTTGGTATATTGTAAGAAATACTCAAGGCGTAACAGGCTTCGTAGGATCTGGTACAAAACCAGTTCCATTGGAAGAGTATGAAATGGATAAGATATATAAGCTTATGGGATTAAAGAAAAAGATGGTTGAATTTAAAAGCCAAGTTGGGGAGAAAATTCAAGTCATCCATGGTCCATTTGCTGATTTTGTTGGTTTAATCACTGACATTGATAGTGATAAAGGCAGAGTACATGTACTCGTTTCCATGTTTGGAAGAGAAACACCTTTAGAGCTTGATTTTGATCAGGTTAAAGAATTAGATTAAAAAAAGGAGGTGAAATAGATGGCGAAAAAAGTAACAGGTTTAATTAAATTACAAGTTAAAGGCGGAAAAGCTAATCCAGCACCTCCAGTAGGTCCTGCATTAGGTCAAAAGGGTGTTAATATCATGGCTTTTTGTAAAGAGTTTAATGAAAAAACACAACATCAAGAAGGTACTGTTATTCCAGTAGTAATTACTGTATACGAAGACAGATCATTTAGTTTTATAATGAAAACTCCACCAGCTCCAGTTTTATTGAAAAAAGCAGCTGGTATTGACAAAGGTTCTGCAGTTCCTAACAAAACTAAAGTAGCGAAAGTTACCAAAGCTCAAATTAAGGAAATTGCTGAATTTAAAATGGAAGATTTAAACGCGAATACTGTTGAAGCTGCAATGTCAATTATTGAAGGAACAGCAAGAAGTATGGGGATTACTGTAGAAGAGTAATTATTAAGTGGGAGGCAAGTCCGTTTGTACCACGAGGAGGAATTAAAATGGCTAAAAAAGGAAAAAGATTTGTAGACGCTGTTAAGTTGATTGAAGCTGACAAATTCTATGATGTAAAAGAGGGCATTGCCTTAGTCAAAGATTTAGCAAAAGCTAAATTTGACGAAACAATCGAAGCTCATGTAAGACTTGGAGTAGATCCAAGACACGCTGACCAACAAGTACGTGCTACTGTTGTGTTGCCACATGGGACTGGTAAAAATAAAAGAATACTAGTATTTGCTAAAGGCGACAAAGAAAAAGAAGCTCTTGAAGCAGGCGCTGACTATGCTGGACTAGATGACTTTGTAACTAAAATTCAAGGTGGCTGGGTAGATTTCGACGTAGTTGTTGCTACACCTGATACAATGGCTGTAGTTGGTAAACTAGGTAAAATTCTAGGACCAAGAGGCTTGATGCCAAACCCTAAAACTGGAACAGTTACAATGGATGTTAAAAAAGCAATTGATGAAATAAAAGCTGGTAAGATCGAGTTCCGTGTTGATAAAGGTGGAATTTTACATATTGGTTTTGGTAAAGCTTCATTTGACGCTGAAAAACTTGAAGAAAACTTCAGAACTTTCATGAGTGCTGTAGTAAAAGTTAAACCATCAGCTGCAAAAGGACAATACATTAAATCAATTACTGTTAAATCAACAATGGGCCCAGGTGTTAAAGTTGGCTCTTCTGAAGTTAGCAAATAATTTGATTTGACTATTTCTTCCAATAATGTTAATATTATGGAAGTGAAAAATAAATAACGAATACTGTAGACAGTAGGTGCTTAGTCTTAATATCCTACCGAGGTTTTAAGTGATGTAATATCATATAACCCTAGCTGTCTATAGCTAGGGTTTTTATATGGCGAGGAGGTGTACTATTGAAACAAGTAATAGTTGAAAAACAAGCATTGGTTTCTGAAATAAAAGAAAAGATTGCCGCTTCCACATCTATAGTGGTAACAGACTATAGAGGTTTAAGAGTAGACGAGGTAACTGAACTAAGAAACAAACTTAGAAATGAGGGCGTTGAGTACAAAGTTCTAAAGAATAATTTAGTCAGAAGAGCTTGTGCAGAGTCTGGAATCGAAGGCATGGAAGATTTTCTCAAGGGTCCTACTGCAGTAGCATTCAGTGCTGATGCGATTGCTCCGGCAAAGATCATTTTTGAATTCTTGAAAAAACACAAGAATTTAGAAGTAAAAGGTGGATTGCTTGATGGTAAAGCAATGAACGTAGAACAATTAGACGCTCTAGCTAAGATACCTTCAAAAGAAATATTGTTAAGTCAGTTAGTTGGGGTATTCGTAACAGCAATGAGAAACTTTATTGGAGCTGTTGATGTATTAAGAGAAAAGAACGAAGAATCAGAAGCATAAAAAATTTTTAAATGACGAGAGGAGAATATATTAATGAGTAAAGTAGAACAAGTAATCGATATCGTTAAAGAAATGACGGTTTTAGAGTTAAGTGAATTAGTAAAAACATTTGAAGAGGTATTTGGCGTAACAGCAGCAGCTCCTGTAGCAGCAGCTGCAGCAGTAGCAGTAGAAGCTGAAGAAGAAAAAACTGAATTTGATGTTATCCTAGCTGAAATTGGACCAACAAAAATCGGCGTAATCAAAGTTGTTAGAGATCTTACAGGTTTAGGCCTTAAAGAAGCTAAAGAACTAGTTGAGGGCGCACCACAAAAAGTTAAAGAAGGCGTAAGTAAAGATGTTGCAGAAGAAGTTAAAGCAAAATTAGAAGGCGCTGGCGCTAAAGTAGAAATCAAGTAATTGAATTTTATTAAAGAACCTGTGGAATCCACAGGTTCTTTTTTTTACCGATTGTAGTTGACATATAATAAGAAAAACAGTATAATGATTAAATGTAATAATGGGTAAATTTTACCATTTACAAAGATACAATTTCAAAATATAGAAAATCCAGGAGGTGTCTATCGTGGCTTATACTCCACAAAAAAACAAGTTAGCAGAACGTGTCAATTTTTCTAAAATCAGCGAGATTTTAGAAATGCCAAATTTGATTGAAATCCAGAAGAAATCATATGAGTGGTTCCTTCATGATGGGATTTCGTCTATACTTCAGGACATATCACCAATTGAAGATTTTGGCGGAAGATTAGTCTTAGAGTTTTTAGATCACAAATTCGGAGACCCAAAGTACACAGTTCAAGAAGCTGTAGAAAAAGACGTCAACTATGAAGCTCCCCTAAGAGTGATGACAAGACTCATCAATAAAGATACTGGTGAAGTCAAAGAAGATGAAGTTTACCTCGGTAATTTTCCTTTAATGACTAATACAGGAACCTTTATCATTAATGGAGCAGAACGAGTTGTAGTAAGTCAGCTAGTAAGATCACCTGGTGTCTATTATGGCAAAGAAGTTGAACCAAACGGAGATGCTAAATACACAACCACAATAATCCCTAACAGAGGTGCCTGGATAGAGTTCGAAACGGACAATCAAGGCATGATTTTTGTTAGAATAGACAGAACAAGAAAAGTATCTGCTAGTACTTTCTTCCAAGCTTTAGGCTGTGGTAAGAAAGACGAAATCAATGCCTTATTTGGAAAAAATGAAGCTATGATTAAAACTACAGAAGCAGATAAAATCGAAACAAGAGAAGCGGCCTTAATTGAAATTTACAAGAAATTAAGACCAGGTGAACCTCCTACAGTGGATAGTTCCCAAAACCTTATCAACAGTATGTTCTTCGATCCTAAAAGATATGACTTGGATAATGTTGGTAGATACAAGATAAATAAGAAACTGAAGCATGATGTTCCTCTTTTCAAGACCAAAGAAGACGAGGAAAAGAAAAGATACTTCAGACAACTTGACGTTAAAGATATTGTTTGGTCAATGAAAAAGTTTTTAGATGTTATAGAAGATGACCAAAAGAACCCAACTGATGATATTGACCATTTGGGCAATAGAAGATTGCGTTCTGTTGGTGAATTATTGAGAAATCAATTCAGAATCGGACTATCTAGAATGGAAAGATCAGTTAAGGATAAAATGACTCAACAAGATATTGAAGGAATAAGTGCGAGCCAATTGATCAATATCAAACCAGTAATAGCCACTGTTAAGGAATTCTTTGGTTCCAGCCAACTATCACAATTTATGGACCAAACAAATCCATTAGCAGAGTTAACACATAAAAGAAGATTATCAGCTCTTGGACCTGGTGGACTTTCTAGAGAAAGAGCCGGTTTTGAAGTAAGAGACGTACACCACTCTCACTACGGGAGAATGTGCCCTATTGAAACACCTGAGGGTCCAAACATTGGTTTGATTGGAGCATTGGGAGTCTATGGTAAAGTCAATGAATTTGGGTTTATCGAGACACCATACCGTAAAGTGGATAAGAAAACTAGTAAAGTTACTACTAAGATAGAATACTTAACAGCAGATGAAGAAGAGAAATATATCATTGCCCAAGCAAACTCTCCAATCGATGACAAAGGTTTCTTTGTTGATAAGAAAGTTGAGGCGCGTTTTGGAAAAGATTTCTTATTTGTTGATACTAATGAAGTTGACTATATGGACGTATCACCTAAACAAGTTTGGAGTATTGCAACAGCATTAATTCCGTTCCTTGAACATGATGATGCCAACAGAGCCCTAATGGGTGCCAACATGCAACGTCAAGCGGTACCTCTTGTCTATACTGAATCACCTGTTGTAGGTACAGGTATGGAACAAAGAGCGGCACATGATACAGGAGTATGTATCTTAGCTGAAAATGATGGTGTGGTTGAAAGTTCAACAAGTGAAGAAATAGTAGTTAAGAAAGCTGACGGGGAAATTGATTCCTACAAAGTTATAAAATTTAAACGTTCTAACCAAGGGACCTGTATAAACCAAAAACCTATTGTTACCAAAGGTGATAAAGTTAAAGCTGGTGAAGTACTGGCAGATGGACCTTCAGTAGATAATGGTGAACTTGCCCTAGGTAGAAATGTACTTGTAGCTTTTATGACATGGGAAGGCTATAACTACGAGGATGCTATATTACTAAGTGAAGAATTAATTCAAGACGATGTATATACTTCAATACACATAGAAGAATATTCATGTGAATCAAGAGATACAAAACTTGGTGCTGAAGAAATCACAAGAGAAATTCCAAACGTTGGTCAAGATGCAATTAATAATCTAGATGAAGAAGGAATTATTAGAATTGGTGCAGAAGTTAAAGCTGGTGATATTCTAGTTGGTAAAGTTACACCTAAAGGTGAAACTGAAATGACTTCAGAAGAAAGATTGCTTAGAGCCATATTTGGTGAAAAATCAAGAGATGTTAAGGATAATTCACTTCGAGTTCCTCATGGAGAAAGTGGAATAATTGTCGATATTAAAATATTTAATAAAGAAGACAAGGACAACGCCCTATCACCAGGAGTAAACAAAATCGTTAATGTATATATAGCTCAAAAAAGAAAAATCTCAGTTGGAGACAAAATGGCTGGTCGTCATGGTAACAAAGGTGTTATATCTAGAATCCTTCCAAGAGAAGATATGCCATACCTTCCAGACGGTACTCCGGTTCAAATCGTGTTGAATCCACTAGGTGTTCCTTCACGTATGAACATTGGACAAGTTTTAGAGTGTCACCTAGGCATGGCTGCTACTAAGAAGGGCATTAAAGTTGCAACTTCTGTATTTGACGGAGCGGCTGAAAGCGACATTCATCAAATGTTGGATGAAGTGGGCTTAGACAGATCAGGTAAGTCTGTACTCTATGATGGAAGAACAGGACTGCCATTTGATAATGAAGTAACTGTTGGATATGTATATATGCTAAAACTTCACCACTTGGTTGATGATAAAATGCATGCTAGATCAACAGGACCATACTCACTAGTAACACAACAACCACTTGGTGGTAAAGCACAATTTGGTGGACAACGTTTTGGTGAGATGGAAGTATGGGCTTTAGAAGCTTATGGCGCAGCTCATACACTTCAAGAAATCCTAACTATTAAATCTGACGATATTGTTGGACGTGTAAAAACCTATGAAGCTATTGTCAAAGGCGAGAATATTCCTGAACCAGGTGTTCCTGAATCATTCAAAGTTTTGATTAAGGAACTTCAGAGTTTAGGACTTGATGTTCAAGTGTTAAACAAGGAAATGGCCACCGATGTTTTTGGAAAAAGTGATGGAGAGATTCCATTGGACTTATTAGAAGAACTAATTTTAGATGATGCTGATTTATCTGAAGCTGGATTACATGAAACCAGCGAAGATGAAGATGATCTAGACTATGGTCTAGTTGATGAAGATCCAATTCTAGAGTTAGACGAAGAATAGAGAGGAGCAGGTAATGAGTATAGAAAATGAAGGAACGAAAAAGCTTAGTAAAAATAATGAAAAAGCTTTAGATTCAAGTGATTTTGATGCAATTAGAATTAGCTTAGCCTCTCCAGAAAAAATTAGAGAATGGTCCTTTGGTGAGGTAAAAAAACCTGAGACTATAAACTATAGAACTCTAAAACCAGAAAAAGACGGCCTTTTTTGCGAAAAGATTTTCGGACCTACTAAGGACTGGGAATGCCATTGCGGTAAATACAAAAAAGTAAAATACGAAGGTATAATTTGTGACCGTTGTGGAGTAGAAATAACAAAATCCAAAGTACGTAGAGAAAGAATGGGACACATAGAATTTGCTGCTCCAGTTTCAAGTATCTGGTACTTTAAAGGTATTCCAAGTAGAATGGGCCTTTTACTAGACCTTTCTCCTAAGAATATTGAAAAAGTTCTATATTTCTCAAGCTATATTGTTACAGATGAAGGTGATACACCTTTAACTAGAAAACAAATATTAAGTGATACAGAATTTAGAGAAAATCGAGATAAATTCGGTTATGACTTTACAGCAGATATGGGTGCTGAGGCAATTAAGACTCTATTGAAGCAGATAGACATAGTTGAATTATCAAATCAACTTAAAGAAGAACTTACAACAGCAGCTGGCCAAAAGAAGATGAAACTTCTTAGAAGATTAGAAGTAGTTGAGGATTTCAGAAAATCAGGAAACAAACCTGAATGGATGATTTTAGATGTTCTTCCAGTAATCCCGCCAGAGCTAAGACCAATGGTTCAACTTGATGGCGGAAGATTCGCAACTTCCGACTTAAATGACTTATATAGAAGAGTTATCAATAGAAACAACCGTTTGAAAAAGTTGATTCAGTTGATGGCTCCTGAAATAATCATAAAAAATGAAAAAAGAATGCTCCAAGAAGCTGTTGACGCACTTATAGACAACGGCAGAAGAGGCAGACCAGTATCTGGGTCAGGTAACAGACCACTAAAATCTTTAAGCGACATGCTTAAAGGTAAACAAGGTCGTTTCCGTCAAAACTTACTAGGTAAACGTGTGGACTATTCAGGTCGTTCCGTTATCATAGTTGGTCCAGAACTAGAAATGCACCAATGTGGACTTCCAAGAAAGATGGCTTTAGAACTATTTAAACCTTTCGTTATGAAATGTTTAGTTGAAAAAGCTTTCGCCTTGAATATTAAACAAGCTAAGAAATTAGTTGAAAGAGAAGATGAAAGAGTCTGGGATATTTTAGAAGACGTTGTAAAAGAACATCCAGTTCTTCTAAACAGAGCACCTACACTACACAGACTTGGTATTCAAGCTTTTGAACCTATGTTGGTAGATGGAAAAGCAATCAAATTACATCCGTTAGTATGTACAGCATATAATGCTGACTTTGACGGTGACCAAATGGCTGTTCACGTTCCGCTATCACTTGAAGCTCAAGCTGAAGCTCGTCTCTTGATGATGAGTGTACATAACATTCTAAATCCAAAAGACGGATTCCCAGTTGCAACACCAACACAAGACATGGTTTTAGGTTCATACTATATGACTATCGAAAAACCAGGTGCCAAGGGTGAAGGTATGATATTTGCCAGCTATGATGAAGCTATGATGGCTTATGAACATGATGTTGCAAGTATACATGCAATAGTTAAGATTAGAGAAAATGGCAAGATATTTGAAACAACTATAGGAAGACTAATTTTCAACCATGAAATTCCAATTCCGGAAGAGTTAGGCTACTATAACATTACAATGGATAAGAAAAAACTAGCATTGTTAGTATATGATTGTCATAGAAAACTTGAAAGCCAAAGAACTGCTAAACTTCTTGATGGAATTAAAAGACTAGGTTACAAGTACTCAACAAGAGCTGGACTTACAGTTAGTGTTGCTGACATCAATATTCCTGAAGCTAAAGAAGGCATATTAAAAGATGCGGATGAAGAAGTTGAAAAGATAGAAAAACTATTTAAGTCAGGATTTTGTACTGCAGATGAAAGACATGAAAAAGTTGTTCAACTTTGGAGTAAAGCTACAAATGATGTAACTAAAGCAATGATGGACAATTTAGATCCATTCAATCCAATATATATGATGGCCACATCAGGAGCGAGGGGTAACCTTCAACAAATTAGACAACTAGCTGGTATGAGGGGGCTAATGACAGACCCATCCGGTAAAATTGTTGACCTGCCAATTAAAGCTAACTTTAGAGAAGGTTTGACAGTACTAGAGTACTTCTTGTCAACTCACGGAGCTAGAAAAGGATTGGCGGATACTGCGCTTAGAACAGCAGACTCAGGTTACTTAACTAGAAGACTTGTTGACGTTTCCCAGGATGTAATCATTCGTGAAGACGATTGTGGAGACTTAGATGGGTTTGAAGTAGAAGCAATCATTGAAGGTACTCGTGTAATTGAGCCTTTGAAAGAAAGAATCACTGGAAGATATTCAGCTGGCAATATAGTTCACCCAGAAACTGGTGAAGTTTTAGTCGAAACTGGAAAGTTCATTGATGAGGATAAAGCTGAAGAAGTAGTAGCTGCTGGAATTAAATTAGTTAGAATAAGATCAGCTTTCAATTGTAAGACTAGAAAAGGTATCTGTGGAAAATGTTATGGTAGAAACCTTGCAACTGGTAACTTCGTTGAAAAAGGTGAAGCGGTTGGTACAATCGCTGCCCAATCAATTGGTGAACCAGGAACACAACTTACAATGAGAACATTCCACACCGGTGGTGTAGCAGGAGACGACATTACCCAAGGTCTTCCTAGAATCGAAGAACTATTTGAAGCTAGAAAACCAAAAGGTAAAGGAGAACTTGCTCCTATGGATGGAGTAATTAGCATAGAGTATGGCAAAGGTAAAATTTTGATTAAGGTATCAAACGAAGATAATTCTACTGATATTCAAGTTGCTAATACTGCCAAGGTGAGAGTTCAAAATGGGGATATTGTCAAAAAAGGTGAACTTATGACAGAAGGACCACTTGACCCACACATTTTACTTGACTATAAAGGTATTAACGCTGTACAAAACTATATACTTCGAGAAGTTCAAAAAGTTTATAGAACGCAAGGTGTTGATATTAATGACAAACATATTGAAATTATTATCAGACAAATGCTTAAAAAATACAGAGTTAAAAATAGTGGAGGTACAAACCTACTTGAATCAACAATGATTGATATCTTCGAATTAGAAGAAAATAATTCAGATGTTGATTCAAAAGCGGAAGTTAACCCAATATTACTTGGTATAACTCAAGCATCCCTTGCAACAGAATCATTCTTGTCTGCAGCTTCCTTCCAGGAAACAACAAAAGTTCTAACAGATGCTGCCATAAAGGGTAAGTATGATAGACTTGTTGGTTTGAAGGAAAATGTACAGATTGGTAAGTTGATTCCTACCGGAACTGGCTTTGTTAAATACAATCTTTTAGAGGTAAAAAAGATTGGTAACGAACTAAAGGTACCAGTTGGTGAACTGCTTGAAGATCCAATCATAGAAGCAGAATAATATTAATATTTATAGGCTTGTTCCCATGCGTGGTGAGCAGGCCTATTTATATTTAAAATTCTTGACACTTAGATAATATAATGTTAAAATAATAAGGCTATGACTAGAATGGAGGGGAAGAGTATGTCCTTAGATATCATTAAGGAAGCGAAAAAACGTACTATCGGAACCAAACAAACTAAGAAAGCCCTAGAAAAAGGTGTTTTAACAGGTGTTTTTATAGCTATGGATGCTGAACGTAGATTAATAAAACCCGTCATGGCAGCAGCAAAAGAGCTTGGTATTCCCGTATACTATGTGGAAACCATAAAGAAGCTTGGAGCTGCTTGTGAAATTGAAGTAGACACCGCTATAGCAGGTGTTTTAAAAGAAGAAAAATAAAGGAGGTGTCATATGCCTACAATTAATCAATTGCTTAAACAAGGCAGATATGTTGCTGTGAAGAAATCAACTGCACCAGCACTAAAAGAATGTCCACAAAAAAGAGGCGTTTGCACTAGAGTATATACTGCTACACCAAAGAAACCTAACTCTGCTTTACGTAAAGTTGCTAGGGTTCGTCTAACAAATCAAATTGAGGTTACAGCCTATATTCCAGGTATTGGTCATTCTTTACAAGAACACTCAATGGTTTTAATCAGAGGTGGAAGAGTTAAAGACTTACCAGGTGTGCGTTATCACATCGTAAGAGGTGCTCTTGATGCAACTGGAGTAGCTAACAGAAACCAATCCCGTTCTAAATATGGAACAAAAAGACCAAAGAAATAGTAAAGAGGTGAAATATAAATGCCAAGAAAAGGTAATGTACCTAAAAGAGAAGTACTGCCAGATCCATTATATGGAAGCGTAGTAGTAACAAAATTAGTCAACCAAATTATGTTGGATGGTAAGAAAAGTATAGCCGAAGGCATCTGCTACAAGGCTTTTGAAATGATAAAGGAAAAAACTAACAGAAATCCATTGGAAGTATTTAATGAAGCAATGGAAAATGTTATGCCTGTACTAGAAGTTAAAGCCCGCCGTGTTGGTGGAGCAAACTATCAAGTACCTATCGAAGTTAGACCTGACAGAAGACAAACTTTAGGCATTCGTTGGATAACAAAATACACTAGAGCAAGAAGCGGTAAGTCTATGGAGCAAAAATTAGCTAATGAGTTAATGGATGCATCTAATGGTACTGGTGCTTCAGTTAAAAAAAGAGAAGATACACACAAAATGGCTGAGGCTAACAAAGCTTTCGCAAGTTATAAGTGGTAGAAGGAAGGGGAAGTAATGGCAAGAGCAAATAGTTTAGATAGAACCAGGAATATTGGCATTATGGCCCATATTGATGCTGGTAAAACTACTACTACAGAAAGAATCCTCTTCTACACAGGCCGTGTACATAAAATTGGAGAGGTTCATGATGGTGCAGCTACTATGGACTGGATGGTTCAAGAACAAGAAAGAGGTATTACAATTACTTCTGCTGCTACAACAGCTATATGGGACAACCATAAAATCAACATAATAGACACACCAGGACACGTGGACTTTACAATGGAAGTTGAAAGATCACTTCGCGTACTTGACGGTGCAGTTGCAGTATTCTGTTCTGTGGCAGGCGTTGAGCCTCAAT
Organism: Fusobacteriota bacterium; assembly: GCA_009773805.1. Lineage (GTDB taxonomy): Bacteria > Bacillota > TC1 > TC1 > TC1 > WTXA01. The sequence continues at coordinate 1,879 of WTXA01000002.1, read as the reverse complement.
CAGAAACAGTTTGGAGACAAGCTGACAAGTATGGAGTTCCTAGAATCGCCTACATAAACAAAATGGACAGAACGGGTGCAAACTTCTTTAATGGTGTTGACATGATAAAGAACAGATTAGGATCTAATCCTGTTCCTCTACAGTTACCTATTGGTTCAGAAGAAAATTTCAAAGGGATTATTGATCTGATCGAAAACAGAGCAATAGTTTACGAAGATGACCTTGGAAAAACTTCAAGTTCAAATGAAATTCCTGATGACCTTAAGGAAATTGCAGCTGAATATAGAGAAAAATTAATTGAAGCAGCAGCTGAAAATGATGAAGAACTAATGATGAAATATCTTGACGGTGAAGAACTGACTATAGATGAAATCAAAATGGGAGTCAGAAAAGGTACACTTGCTGTAACTATAATACCAGTTGTTTGTGGTTCATCCTTTAAAAATAAGGGTGTACAACCATTGCTTGATGCAATTGTTGCATTTTTACCATCACCACTTGATGTCCCACCAGTTGAAGGTATCAATCCTGATTCTGGAGAAACAGATATTAGACATGCTGATGACAGTGAACCATTCTCTGCATTAGCGTTTAAAATCATGGCTGATCCATTTGTTGGAAAATTGACTTTCTTTCGCACATATTCTGGAGTAGCTGATGCTGGATCATATATATTCAACTCAGTAAAAGGGAAAAAAGAAAGATTGGGACGTATTCTACAAATGCATGCCAATTCAAGGGAAGAAATCAAAGAAGTTAGAACTGGTGATATTGCAGCAGCAGTTGGTTTGAAATTTACATCTACTGGAGATACTTTGTGTGATGAGAAAAAACCAATCATACTAGAATCAATGGAGTTTCCTGATCCAGTTATTGACGTAGCTATCGAACCTAAAACTAAACAAGACCAAGAAAAAATGGGCTTGGCTTTACAAAAGTTATCAGAAGAAGACCCAACTTTTAGAGTTCATACTGATGAAGAAACTGGACAGACAATTATTTCTGGAATGGGTGAATTACACTTGGAAATTATTGTTGACCGTCTTTTGAGAGAATTCAAAGTTGATGCAATAGTTGGTAAACCACAAGTAGCCTATAAAGAAACTATTACTAAAACCCAACGTTCTGAGTGCAAATATGCTCGTCAGTCTGGTGGTAAAGGTCAATATGGTCACGTTGTTATTGAAATCCAACCACTTGAAAGAGGCACTGGATATCTATTTGAAAACAAAATCACTGGTGGAGCTATTCCTAAGGAATACATTCCTGCAGTTGATGCTGGTATTCAAGAAGCAATGTTAAACGGTGTTCTAGCTGGTTATCCAGTAATGGACGTCAAGATTGTACTTGTTGATGGATCATATCATGATGTTGACTCATCTGAAATGGCCTTCAAAATAGCTGGAAGTATGGCTTTCAAAGACGGAGCTAAAAAAGCAGGAGCTGCAATAGTAGAACCTGTAATGAAAGTAGAAGTAACTACACCTGAAGATTATATGGGAGATGTTATCGGAGATATTAACTCTAGAAGAGGTAGAATCGAAGGAATGGACCCAAGACCAGGTAAAGTTACAGCGATTAGAGGTTTCGTGCCTTTAGCTGAAATGTTTGGATATTCTACTGATCTTCGTTCAAGAACACAAGGTAGAGGTCAGTACACTATGCAATTTGATCATTATACAGAAGTGCCGAAGAGCATATCTGAAGAAATTATAACAAAGAGACAAGGTTAACAAGGAGGAATTTAATAATGGGAAAAGCAAAATTCGAAAGAAATAAACCACACGTAAACATAGGAACAATAGGACACGTAGACCATGGCAAGACAACACTAACAGCAGCAATCACCTACACACTATCAACAGTAGGTGGAGCAGTA
>WTXA01000001.1 GCA_009773805.1 Fusobacteriota bacterium | reverse complement strand
ATTGTCTGTAGAATTAATCACTCCAATTGCTATTGAAGAAGGTCTAAGATTTGCTATAAGAGAAGGCGGAAGAACAGTTGGAGCCGGAGTTGTTAGTAAGGTTTTTGTATAGATTAGTAAAAAGCTGGTGAAAACCAGCTTTTTTTGTTGACTTTAATAAAATTTAATCGTAATATAGGAAATAGGATTAAATGCAACAATGAAGACAAGATTTGTATACCGGTATGTAAAGCGAGTGGAAAGACGGTGTGAGTTCCATACAGGTAGGTATTCAAGTTATCACTTCTAGCAGTCTGACTGAAAACAATAGTAAGTTAGAACGTGGGTGCACGTTACAGCACTAGGCATTGATAGATGTCGACAAAGATATAAAACAGGGTGGTACCGCGATATCTCGCCCCTGGCTTGAGAAGCTAGGTGTGGGATTTTTTATTTTTAGGAGGAATGTAAAATGAGTCTAACAATTTATCTTAACGGAGAATATGTAAAAGAAGAAGAAGCAAAAGTATCAGTGTTCGATCACGGCTTACTTTATGGAGATGGAATTTTTGAAGGTATTAGAGCCTATCATAACCGAGTCTTCAAGTTAGACCAACACATAGATAGACTGTATGAAAATGCACATTCAATTATGCTTGACCTTTGGTTATCTAAAGAAGAAATGAAAGAAGTAGTTCTAGAAACACTAAGAAAAAATGATTTGAGAGATGCCTATATCAGATTAGTAGTCACAAGAGGATATGGTGATCTAGGCTTAGATCCAGCTAAATGTCCAAAAGCTACAATCTTTTGTATAACTGCTAAAATACAACTATATCCCCAAGAACTCTATGACAATGGATTAGTTGTTAACACAGTTGCAACAAGAAGAAATAGTAATGAAGCTACAAACCCAAGATTCAAGTCACTAAATTATTTGAATAATATTATGGCTAAGATTGAATCTAAATTAACTGGTACAATAGAAGCTATAATGTTAAATAACGAAGGTCATGTAGCAGAAGCAACTGGAGACAATATCTTCATTATTAAAAATGGAGTTTTAATAACTCCACCAACATACGCTGGCGTGTTAGAGGGAGTTACCAGAAATGCTGTTATGGAGATTGCCAGCCAAAGAGGTATGGAAGTCAAGGAGACCTTGTTTAGTAGACATGATGTCTATTCAGCTGATGAATGTTTCCTAACAGGAACTGCAGCAGAGGTTATATCTGTTATCAAGGTTGATGGTAGAGTAATAGGTAGCGGAAAACCAGGGGAAATAACTAAGGAACTAAATGCAGAGTTTAGGGAACTAACTAAACATGATGGGCCAATAATCTTTAAAGATTAGAAAGTGGTGTAAAAATGGATAGCGATAAAATGAGAAAAGGAGTCAGTAAGGCTCCACATAGATCATTGTTTAAGGCTTCAGGCCTTACTAACGAAGAATTAAAAAGACCAATGATAGGAATAGTCAATTCACAAAATGACATTGTACCAGGACATATAAATTTGGATCAAATAGCCGAGGCTGTTTCAAAAGGTGTATTAATGGCAGGTGGAGTTCCACTTCAATTTCCTACGATTGCTGTATGTGATGGTATAGCTATGAATCACAATGGTATGAAATATTCATTAATTAGTAGAGAATTAATAGGCGATACAATAGAAGTAATGGCTAATGCTCATCCTTTTGATGGCTTGGTGTTTATACCAAACTGTGACAAGGTTGTACCAGGAATGCTAATGGCAGCAGCTAAGCTTAACATCCCATCAATATTTATTAGTGGTGGACCAATGTTATCAGGAAAGTATAAGGGTAAAAGACTTAGTCTTAGTGATATGTTTGAAGCTGTTGGAGCTGTAGAAGCTGGTAAAATGTCAGAAAGTGAACTTTCCTGTATGGAAAATAAGGCATGTCCAACTTGTGGTTCATGTTCGGGAATGTTTACTGCAAATTCAATGAATATTCTAACAGAAGTTGCTGGTATGGGACTTCCAGGTAATGGTACTGTCCCTGCTGTATATTCTGAAAGAATTAGATTGGCAAAAACTGCAGGTATGAAAATTATGGAACTTGTAGAAAAAGATATTAGACCAAGTGACATAATGACTGAAGATTCAATATACAACTGTATGGTCGCAGATATGGCACTAGGCTGTTCTACGAACACAGCCTTACACTTACCTGCAATAGCCCATGCGGCAGGCCATGACATAGGTTTTAAGGAGCTTAACGAGGTTTCTAAGATAACACCTCAGATTTGCAAGCTGGCTCCAGCTAGTGAGATCTTTATTGAGGATCTTTATGAAGCTGGTGGCGTTAGTGCAGTTATGAAGTCATTGGACAAAATGGGACTTATAAGAAGAGATTGTTTAAATGTATCAGGATTGACCATGGGTCAAATCTGTGATGCAGCAGAAATAGAAGATGAAGAGATAATCAGAAGCAAGGAAACAGCCTTTAGTCCAGATGGAGGACTTTCAATTCTATGGGGTTCTCTAGCACCAGATGGTTCAGTAGTTAAAAAAGGTGCTGTTGATCCTAAGATGATGGTTCATACAGGACCTGCAAGAGTCTTTGAATCAGAAGAAGAGGCTATCAAAGTCATCTATGGCAGAAAAATTAAGCCAGGTGATGTTATAGTCATCAGATATGAAGGACCAAAAGGTGGTCCTGGTATGAGAGAGATGCTTTCACCAACCTCAGCCATTATGGGTATGGGACTTGGAGACAAAGTTGCTTTAATAACAGATGGTAGATTTTCAGGTGCCACTCGTGGAGCTGCAATAGGACATATATCACCAGAAGCTGCAGAAGGTGGACCAATATCACTAGTTAAAGATGGTGATATGATTTCTATTAATATTCCAGAACATAGAATTGATCTTTTAGTAGACGAAGCTGTGTTGGAGGAAAGAAAGAAAGATGTAGTTATACCTGATAGAAAACTAAAACCAGGTTATTTAAAAAGATATGCTTCGCTAGTTACTTCAGCGAATACAGGGGCGGTGTTTAAAGGTGAATAATGAGAATAATATAAAATATAACGGTGCAGATATTATATTAAAATGCCTGGAAGAAGAGAATGTAGATGTTATCTTTGGTTATCCAGGAGGGGCAGTATTGCCACTTTATGATGCACTCTATAAAAATAAAAATATTAGACATATATTAACAAGGCATGAACAAGGTGCTGGTCATGCAGCTGATGGTTATGCCAGAGCAACTGGAAGAACAGGTGTTGCCTTTGCTACAAGTGGACCTGGAGCTACTAATCTTGTAACTGCTATTGCTACTGCTCAAATGGATTCTATACCAGTAGTCTTTATTACTGGACAAGTGGCAAGACGTTATTTAGGTAAGCAGTCTTTTCAAGAAGCTAATATTGTTGATATTGTAAAACCTATTACTAAGTATTCTTATCAAATAAAGAATGTTGAGGAATTGGCTAGTGAAATAAAGAAGGCCTTTAGAATTGCCAATACTGGTAGAAAAGGTCCAGTTTTAATTGATGTGCCAAAGGATATTACTGTTGATAAGACCTATTTTGAATATCCAGTAGAGGCAAATTTTAAACCTGAAAGATGGGGAGAAAATGAGCATACCTATAGTATGGTAGCTAAGATATTAAGCGATTGTAAGAAACCATTGATTTTTATTGGTGGTGGAGCTCAAGATGCAAGTGACGAAGTTAAGAAACTTGCAGAAAAATTAAAAGCGCCAGTAATCTATAGCTTAATGGGTAAAGGGGTTTTGTCAGATAGACATCCACTTAATATTGGAATGATTGGTATGCATGGAACAGGTGCAGCTAATTATGCAGTTCATGAATGTGATTTGATGTTTGCTATTGGAGTTAGATTTGATGACAGGGAAACTGGTGATGAAACCAATTTTGCCAAGAGTGCTAAAATTATACATTTAGATATAGATAAGAAAGAATTCAATAAAAACGTTAGAGGTGATATTCATCTTCATGATGACAGTGCCATTGGTTTGTTTAAGTTATTGAAGGTAATGGAAAGTGAAGTTTTTTCACATCAAAATGCCTGGTTAAAGCAGATTGAAGCTTGGCAGACAAACCATCCTCTTATTTATGATAAAACTGGTAAGATTAAACCACAAGAAGCCATAGAAGCTATAAATGTAGCTAGTCGTGGTGAGGCTTATATAACTACAGAAGTAGGTCAGCATCAAATGTGGGCCGCCCAGTATATAGTAGCTGCTTCCTCACGTCATTTTATGACTTCTGGAGGTCTTGGTACTATGGGCTTTGGTCTTCCCGCAGCTATGGGTGTTCAATTAGGTAGGGAAGAAGATTTAGTAGTTGTTATTGCAGGAGATGGTAGTATTCAAATGAATAGCCAGGAACTAATGACAATTCGTGCTAATAACCTGCCAATCAAGATTGTATTATTAAACAATAGTAGTCTAGGTATGGTAAGACAATGGCAAAAATTGTTCTTTGAAGAAAGATACTCACATACTTTGTTTAAGGAAGATGATCAACCTAATTTTGTGATGCTAGCAAATGCTTATGGTATACAAGCTAGAAGAATCAGTTACAGAGAAAATTTAGTAGAAGAAATGACTGAGGCTTTTAACCAGCCAGGGCCACAATTTATTGAAGTTGTAGTGGATAATGAGGAGAATGTTTTTCCTATGGTTCCTGCTGGTGCTTCAAATGATAGAATGATTTTTGAATAGGAGGTAATATCAATGAAATATACATTATCTGTTTTAGTTGAAAACAGACCTGGTGTTCTTACAAGAATAGCCGGACTTTTTGCTAGACGGGGCTATAACATTGATAGTCTGACAGTTGGCAGAAGTGAAGACGAGCATTACTCAAGGATGACTATTGTTGTTGATGGAGATCAGGATATAGTGGAACAAGTAGCTAAACAACTGCATAAGTTGATAGATGTTATTAAGGTAAATGATATTACTGATATTCCACATGTTGAAAGGGAACTAGTATTTGTCCATGTTAAAGGAGATAGTAATAATCGTGGAGAAATTATGGATCTATTAGAAATATTTAGAGGTAGGGTTGTAGATTTAAGCAAGAGTAGCATGATAGTTGAAACTACAGGTGACTGTGGCAAGGTTGATGCATTTATTGCTGCCCTGACTCCTTATGGAATAAAAGAAGTTGTAAGGACTGGTAAAATGGGCCTTATAAGGGGAGAAAGGAGGAAGAACTAGATGAAAATGACAGGCGCAGAAGCGTTATTAAAAATTCTGGAAGGTTATGGTATTAAACATATTTTTGGCTATCCAGGTGGAGCAGTTCTTCCACTTTATGACGCTATATTAAAAAATCCTAACATACAACATATTTTGGTAAGAAATGAACAAGCAGGTGCTCATGCAGCTGCAGCTTACGGAAAATACAAAGGTGTTGCAGGTGTTTGTATTGGTACAAGTGGACCTGGTGCTACTAATCTAGTTACAGGTATAGCCAATGCCTATATGGATTCTATTCCATTATTAGCTATAAGTGGACAGGTAGATTCTGGCTTTATAGGTAAGGATGCTTTTCAAGAAGCTGATATTACTGGTATAACTATGCCAATTGTAAAACAGAACTATTTGGTAAAGGATCCTAAAAAATTAGTGAATATTATTTATGAAGCATGGCATATTGCTAATACAGGTAGAAAAGGTCCGGTTCTTATTGATATTCCTAGGAATGTCTTTGAAGCTATAGTTGATTTTGAACCTAAGAATGATGAAGTTAAGATTAAAGGCTATAAGCCAACATATGAAGGGCATCAATCACAGATTAAGAAAGCTATAAAGATGATTAATGGTAGTACAAAACCGCTATTGCTTGTTGGTGGAGGTGTTAATTACTCTAAAGCAGAAAAAGAAGTTGGTCTGATTGTTGATAAGTTTAATATTCCTATGGCTACGACCTTGATGGGTATTGGAACCTATGATGAGACTAAGGATATGGCTCTTGGAATGATTGGTATGCATGGTATGCCTTATGCTAATTATGCAGTTCATCATTGTGATTTGTTAATTGCAGTTGGTACCAGATTTGGTGATAGGGCTACTGGTTTGTTAAGTAAGTTTGCTAAAGCTGCTAAAATTATACATATTGATATTGATCCTGCAGAAATAGGTAAGAATGTAAATGCTGATGTTCCTATTGTTGGAGATGCTAAGAAAATATTGAATGATATTATAGAGGGACTTGAAGTTGTTGAACGAATTGAATGGTTAGATAAAATCAAGGAACTAAAATCAAGGAATAAGATGACTTTACATAAGACTGCACTAAATCCTCAGCTCATAATCAAGAAACTAGGTGAAATTGCTAGGGATGATATTTTAGTGTCTACCGATGTAGGTCAGCATCAGATGTTTACGGCTCAGTATTTCAAGTTTAGCCAGGTGAATTCTTTATTCACTTCTGGTGGTCTTGGTACTATGGGCTTTGGTCTTCCTGCTGCTGAAGGTGTTGCCTTGGCTGCAGGTGGTAAGAAACAGGTATTTTGTATAACTGGTGATGGTAGTTTCCAGATGAATATGGCTGAGATGGCTACTATAGTTGAGCATAATTTGCCTGTTAAGATTTTGTTATTAAATAATTCAAGTTTATGTCTAGTTAAACAGTTACAACATTTTCAGTGTGATAGACGTTATAGCGAGGTTAGTTTTACTGGGAATCCTGATTTTAGTGCTTTGGCTGCCAGTTATCCTAATATGACAACTTACAAGATTGAGAATGAAGAAGATATTGAAAAGGTTTTAAGGGAGGCTATGAGTCATAACAGACCGAGTTTGATTGAGTGTATAACTAGTGATGAAAATATAGTATATCCTATCGTTCCAGCTAAGAAAGGCTTGGAAGAAATGATAGGCGTAGAAAAATGGTAGGAGGATTTTAATGAAAGAATATAAGATTGCAGTGCTTCCAGGTGATGGAATTGGACCAGAAATTGTACCTGAGGCTATTAAAGTATTAAACAAAGTCGGTCAGTTGTTTGGCTTGTCTTTTGATTATGAGGAGGCTTTGATTGGAGGAGCTGCTATTGATGCAGTTGGTGAACCATTACCAGAGGCTACTCTTGAATTATGTAAGAGGAGTGATGCTATTCTTCTTGGTGCAGTGGGTGGTCCTAAGTGGGATAATCTGCCTGTTGAAAAAAGACCTGAAGCAGGTGCACTTCTGCCACTGAGAAAAGCTCTTGGCCTTTATGCTAATGTTAGACCTTCTGTTGTTTATGAAGAGTTGGCTAATGCATCTACTTTGAAAAAAGAAGTTGTTGCTGGAACTGATTTATTAACTATTAGGGAATTAACTGGTGGTATTTATTTTGGAGCCAAGTACAGAGGTGAAGATGAAAAAGGTGAGTTTGCTGTTGATGAAAATAAATATTATGTTAGTGAAATAGAGAGAATTTGTCGTTTGGCTTTTGAAGTTGCTAGAACTAGAAGAAAAAAAGTTACTAGTGTTGATAAGGCTAATGTTTTAGAAACTTCTAGATTATGGAGAGAGACTGTTACAGCTCTTCATGAAAGAGAGTTTAGTGATATTAGATTGGAGCATTTGTATGTTGATAATGCAGCTATGCAGTTAATTCTTAGACCTACTTCTTTTGATGTTATGGTTACTGAGAATATGTTTGGTGATATTTTGACTGATCAGGCTTCTGTTTTGACTGGTTCTATTGGAATGTTGGGGTCTGCTAGTATTGGTGGTAAGGTTGCTCTTTATGAACCTGCTCATGGTTCAGCTCCTGATATTGCTGGTCTTGGCAAGGCTAATCCTTTAGCTACTATTTTATCTGGTGCAATGATGTTGAAGTATTCTTTTAAGGAGCTTGAAGCTGCTGAGAAGATTGAACATGCGGTTAAGAAGGTTTTAGCTGCTGGTTATAGGACTCCTGATATTATGGAAAAGGGTAAGATTTTGGTTACTACTAAACAAATGGGTGATCTTGTTTTAGCGGCTCTTTAGGAGGAATTATGGAGAAAATTGTTGTTTATGATACTACATTAAGGGATGGTACTCAAGGTGAGGGTATTAGTTTATCTGTTAAAGATAAGATTAATATTGCTAAGAAGCTTGATTCTCTTGGTGTGGATTTTATTGAGGGTGGATGGCCTGGTTCTAATCCTAAGGATATGGATTTCTTTAAGGAGGTTCAAGGGGTTAGTTTCAATAAGGCTAAGATTTCAGCTTTTGGTAGTACTAGAAGAGCTGGTATTGAGGCGAAAGATGATGTTAATTTGAATGCTTTTATTGCTTCTGGTGTTAGTTATGTTACTATTTTTGGTAAGTCATGGGATTTTCATGTTAAGTCTGCCTTGAAGGTTAGTCTTGAGGAAAATCTTGATATGATCAGTAGTAGTATCGAGTACTTGAAATCTAATGGTATTAAGGTGTTTTATGATGCTGAGCATTTTTTTGATGGGTTTAAGAATAATAGGGAATATGCCCTAGAGTCAGTAAAGACTGCAGCAAAGGCTGGTGCTGAGGCAATCATCCTTTGTGATACTAATGGTGGTACTTTGCCGGATGAGATTGTTGAGGGTGTTAAAGCCGTTATCGATCATACTGGTGTTGATGTGGGTATTCATGCTCATAATGATAGTGATTTGGCTGTTGCTAATTCATTATTGGCTGTTAAGGCTGGTGCTCGTCATGTTCAGGGTACTATGAATGGTCTTGGAGAGCGTTGTGGTAATGCGAATTTGTGTTCTATTGTTCCTAATCTTCAGTTGAAGATGGGGTTTGATTGTTTAGGGGATGTTGGTTTACAGCATTTGACTGAGGCGGCTAGGTTTGTTAGTGAGACTGCTAATTTGGCTCTTTCTAATAATCAGCCATTTGTAGGTCATAGTGCATTTGCCCATAAGGCTGGTATTCATGTGAATGCTGTGTTGAAGGATCCTAAGACTTATGAGCATATTGATCCTGCTAGTGTTGGTAATGTTAGAAGGGTTTTGGTTTCTGAGCTTAGTGGTGCTAGTAATTTGCAATACAAGATTAAGGAACTGGGTCTTGATTTTCCTGATGATAAGTCTGCGCAGCAGGTGTTTATTAAGAAGATAAAGGAGCTTGAGTATCAAGGTTATCAGTTCGAAGGGGCTGAGGGTTCTTTTGAATTGTTGTTGAAGAAGGAGTCTGGGATTTTTGAGTCTGGCTTTAAGTTGGAGTCTTTTCATGTGACTGCTAATAAACGTGGTGGTCAGCCTGTTTCTTCTGAGGCTACGATTAAGATTTCTGTTGGTGATGATAGTTATCATACTGCTGCTGATGGTAATGGTCCTGTTGATGCTTTGGATAATGCTATTAGAAAGGCTTTGGAGACTTTTTATCCTAAGCTTAAGGAGATGCATTTGGTTGATTATAAGGTTAGGGTGCTTGATGGTAAGGATGCCACTAGTGCTAAGGTTAGGGTTCTGATTGAGTCTACTGATGGTGACACTTCTTGGACAACTATTGGGGTTTCTACTGATATTATTGAGGCTAGTTGGTATGCTTTGACTGATAGTATTAGCTATAAGTTGATGAAGGATGGAGCTACTGTTAAGTAGAATTAGTGATAATAGTAATCAGTGATTATATTAATAATAATGGAAAGAAAACACTTTGGTGTTTTCTTTTTTCTTTTTATCGTATATTATATTAATAGGTGAAACGGGGTGTTGTTGTGTTTAAGTTTTCAAATGTTGAGTTAAAGAATAGTGATAAGAAATTGTTGCAGCATGTTAGTAATGATAATTTGTTCAAGTATTTGATGGATGATAATGAGATTACTTTGTTGGTTAATTTGTATAAGACCGAAATGATGATTTTATCTGTTCCTGTTTTTAAGGAGGGGGCATTCATTTTCAGAAGGTTATTGTTAGTTACAGAAGAGGATTCTGGTAGTGTTTTTTTGGTATATAATGAGGATTTGTTGATTATTGATTCTTTTGAGAAATTCATCTTTAGTAAGCGTAAGGTGAAAAATGTTAAAGAGGCTGTATTTTTTATTGTTGTTAATGCTTATCTTGATTTTGTTAATTTCTTGAAGTTTAGATTTGAGGAAATAGAGAGTCAGGTGGTTAATGAGAAGTTTGTTGCTCGTAATATTATTAATTTAATGTTGTATGATACTATTTTGCAGAAAGCATCTCCTAATTTAGAGGGTATAGGTATGTTAGTTGAGGAGACTAGTAAGAAATTTGGTAGTGGTGATGTTGAGTTGGCTAACAGCTTAATATCATTAAAGGTTGAAATTGTACAGATTAGGGGTTTGGTTAATGGATTGTCAGAGTTGAGTGATAATATTTCTCATTCTATTGATTCTATTAATAATTATAGCTTAAATAGGGTAATGCGTACGTTGACTATTTTGACTGTTTGTTTGGCTATTCCTACAATGTTAGCTGGTATTTATGGTATGAATATTCCTCTTCCTTTTCAGAAGGAAAACTGGATTTTATCTGTTATTATTGGCTTTTCTATGTTTGTTATACTGGGTACCGTGTATATATTTAGAAGAAGAAAGTATTTTTAACTTACTTTTATATCGTAAATATATTGCGTTAATATAGTGATGATGATTTTAGTATGGTTATAATTAGTATTTGTATTTCTTATGTTTTCATGTTATAATTTTATTATATGGGGATGTAATGGTTTCGACGGGGGATTGGATGTTGGAGCTGCCAGTCAGGGTGGATTCGCCTGTAAACGGGTCAACAAAATTTAAACGCAAACAATAAAAGTTTAGCTTTAGCTGCCTAGTGCAGCCACCGGTGTATCTTATCCTCGCGGGGGTATGTTTGGTGTTAATTTAGTGAGGGTGCTTTGGAGGTAAGAATCAAACCTTTTTAGTTACTATATGAGTTCTCGCTTGTTGGTGGTTTGTTCATTGACCTTCCGATGAGTTAAATTTAATAATGGACTATGCTTGTAGACGCTGCTATGGAAAGTTTTTCGGACAGGGGTTCGACTCCCCTCATCTCCACCAAATCAGTACTCAAATATTGATACAATTGAAGCCACTCTGAAAAGAGTGGCTTTGTTGCGTAAAAGGGTTACAAATGGCTATTTTAAGTTATTTATAGCTTGAAAGCATAGGATGCTATTTGAACTGATTTATTATAAAATTGTTTGTTCCCTGTTGTTATCAAAAGTTTATACTAAAATATCTCCTAGGAAAAGAATGTAAGGAGGAGACGAACAGAACGCATTATTGTGCACGTTGCTCAGTGTGTTTATATTTCTATACGAGTAGCACATACCCTTTTAATTGATTTTGACTTACAATAGGATTAGAATTTATATGATTGAAAGTGTTTGATTGAATATAAAAATGTAATTTAATATATTATTACACATATAGTTTAAAGATAAATACGATAATATATCAATAAATATATCGACAAATATTTTTTGCAGGTGTATGATGTATACAATAAAGAAAGAGGTTAGAAAATACGAATGAGTGTTGGAAAAACCGAACTAGCTAAAACTTTAGCTAAAATATTATTTGACAGTGAGGATAACATGATTAGCATAGTGTAGTGCTATTTGATGAAATAGAAAAAGCCCAATAGTCGTTAATAACATGATTTAAAAGCTTTTTTCTAAAGCAATTATTTTTTTCTATCATTACCATTGCGGATACTACATATGTCAGGCAATACTGTTAAAAAACTATACAAGCATATAAACCCAAACAATAAGAAATTAAATAAACAAACAAAAGAGCAAAATTTCTTTTTTGTTTCAGAAGGATCGTGAAAAATTATGCCTATTAATAAAAAAGACCATAGAAATCGAGTCAAACTTATTTTCAACGTTAAATCCGGTACAAATGGGGAATCACCTTTACAATTAATTAATGTGATTCAAGAACTACAAGCGTTGGATTTTTTAACTGAGGTTTATTTAATTGAGCCAGATTGTGATTTGAAAATGATTGTTCAAGATGCGATTTTTCAAGGGATTAATTTGTTTGTTGTTTGTGGTGGAGATGGTACGGTTTCTTCCGTCGCCAAAGCAATGATAGGCACAAACGCCACTCTTGGAATTATTCCAACTGGCACTCAAAACAATGTCGCTCTTAGCCTGAAAATCCCAACAGATATTCCATCTGCTATTGCTATCCTACGTACAGGACGGCGTGTCAAAGTGGACATGGGTATCGCTACTTGTGGAAATAATAGCACTCCTTTTATAGAAATATGTTCGGTAGGATTGTTTTCAACTCTTTTTCCAGTCGTAGATGAAATTCAACATGGTGACATTACACAAATAGGTGATTTTTTAACAACCCTGACTGCTTCCCCGCCATCTGAGATACATCTTTTGTTAGATGATAATCAAGAGATTCAAAAGCTTGGACATGTGGTATTAGTTTCTAATATGCCGTATGTTGGTCAACATTATATTGTTGGTGCTGATGACGCATATAATGATGGATTATTAGATGTTACATTTTTTGCAGATTTATCAAAATTAGATTTAGTGGGTTATGTCGTTAAAGGGCCAGGAACAAGTACGCAAGAAGACGAGCGAATTCAGCATTTCCGTGTTCGTAAAGTCGCAATTGGAACTCATCCTGACATGCCTATTATGGCAGATGGAATAACAATTGGTAATGGAATGGTGGAAATCGAAGTGAGGAGTAATGCCTTGACAGTAATGACTCCTAAAACAGCTACAAATAAGAATGTTGAATCGGGTGAAATCCTTGAAAAATAAAAATGTAAAAACACCTAAGGTAGAACCTCTGCCTGAGCTTGAAATTCACGGAGTGTGGAATAAAGCTTTAAATTGGATAAGTCATATTAAACGCATTTACTGGTTTATAGTAAGTGTTGTCTTATTGGTTATTGTCATATTTATAGTTCCGAATTATATGTGGAGGCTTTTATGGTTAAGCTTAAAAGTGCAAGCACCTTTGGTTGTTATGTTATTGATTTTCAGTTTGGTAGCAGTTTCTCTTGTATGGTCATCTTTTCAGCGTCTAGATGTTTGGGTTTTAAGGTTATTTAATATGTTCGGAAAACGTGCCCCTTGGCTAGATTGGTTGATGCTGGGATTTACTCAAATTGGAAATGGTATTTTTGCTATTGTGTTTGCGTTAATTTTATTTTACAAGAATAACTATATTATATCTTATGAGCTTTTATTGGGAACTTTAACATTATGGTTTGTCGTCACATTATTAAAACTTTTAATTCATAGAACACGACCATATATAAAAATAGAAAAAATACGTGTTGTTGGTTCACGAGCGAGCGGTAGCTCATTCCCCAGTGGGCATACGAGCCAAGCATTTTTCATGACAACAATATTGTTACACTATTATCAAGCTAGTGCTCCTTTTTCATTTATTTTTTATATTTTAGCATTATTTGTTGGAATAACTCGTATATATGTTGGGATGCACTATCCACGAGATGTTCTGGGAGGTGCAATACTTGGTACAACTTGGGGGCTGATTGGCGTAATTCTTAACAGCTATTTATTTTAAAATACTAAATATTTATTAATTTATAGAGCAACTTTTGAAATTACTTATTAGAAAAGAGTGATAGAACCATGAAAAATAATGTACAATCATGTATAATCGTGTAATTATTAAAAACGACGTGAGATTGCCTCAAAGGTGACGTCTATACACATATAAAAGTGTCTAGAATAGTATGATCTAGACACTTTTTCTTTGAAGAAAATAATTAACTCTTTTTTTGACACCGGAAATGACACCTAAATTTGAAATGCTCCCTGTCAAGAGGTTAGGGGTTCAAGTCCCCTAATCTCCACCAAATAAGTAGTCAGAAATGATACAATAGAACTCATTGAAATTTCAATGGGTTCTATTGTTATGTGTTGAAAAACGTTAAAAAGGATCTGTCTGAATATATAGAATTATTTTACAATCGGAAGCCTCTGTATAGCTCCTTTGGATATTTGAGTCCGGTTGATTATCGTATTAGACAAAGGGCGCAATTAATGGCTTCATGATTAAATTTAGTTAATATACATATTAAATTTTTGGATGGACAATTTTCGACGCACTATAGTTTCCATTTAAATAATAAATCATCCATTTTTGTTTCCTCCTTGGAGCAATAATGGTACAAGTATATCGATTGATGTTGCTGGCGAGAGAATATAGATTTTTTGCAACAGAACAGATTTCAATCGAAAGAAGGAATTTGAAAAATGCAGGTTATTAAATGGTTGTATATATCTATTCTTCCATATAAGTAGTAAAATAAATTTATAAAAGTGAAAGAATTGGACTGGCGGCAGAAAGTGGAAAGGCTGGAGAATTAAAATCATATTATAACGAAAAGATTACATTGAAGGTGGGTAAGTAGAATGACTAAATACCTAACTAAAAACAATATATTATGTGCGGCTTTATGCGGTGTTGCGTTTGTAATGCTATATTTAGCTAAATCTTATAATTACTTACTCTTTCACGCAGCTGTTGAAATGATGAGTGTAGTGCCTTCAATTATGATCTTTGTGATTGTGTTATACCTTTGGAAATATTTAAAAGACAATAACTTCATATCCTTCATTGGTATTAGTCTCTTTTTCGTAGGAGTCATTGATTTTCTGCATATGTTAGCATTTAAGGGCATGCCGATTTTTGTCGGCTTTGATTCTAATTTAGCTGTGCAATTATGGATTTTAGCTCGTTATGTGCAGATGGTTTCGTTTGTCATTGCAGCAATCCTCATTAATCTAGCGAGACATGTAAATAAAACGAAGATTCTCATTATTTATACCTTAGTTGTAGTGGTAATGTTATGGTCAATTTTTGTTAGTAAGATATTTCCTGATGCCTTTATAGAGGGCAGTGGATTGACAACATTCAAGGTGAATAGTGAGTATGTCATAATTATAGGATTATTACTAAGTGGCGCTATTATTTGGAAAAAGAGAGAGAGTTTTCGCGGAAATATAGTGCAGTTACTTTTGATATCGATTTTATTTCAGATTTTCTCTGAATTGTCTTTTACTACTTATATAAGTTTAAATGGATTCTCAAATTTTCTTGGACATTATTTAAAGGTCATATGGGTGGTGCTGCTTTACGGGGCCATACTTGGTCCGGCTTTAGAAAGTTCGAGAGAGTTGTTATTTAAAGAACTTGCCTTCCAAAATAAAGAAAAGGATAAAAGAGCCGCAGAGTTGGTTTTATCAAATAGAGAACTGATCTTTCAAAAAGGAGAAAAGGCAGACCGGGCCGCCGAATTAATTATTGCCGATAAAGAGCTTGCTTTTCAAAAGGAAGAGAAGGCCGATCGGGCCGCTGAATTGGTGATTGCCAATAAAGAGCTAATATATCAAAACGAAGAGAAGGACAAGAGGGCATCAGAATTAATTGTCGCAAATAAAGAACTAGCCTATCAGAATGGCGAGAAAGAAAAACGTGCAGCTGAGCTGACTATTGCCAACAAAGAACTTGCCTTTCAAAATGAAGAAAGAGAAAAGCGCGCAGAAGAATTACGCATAGCCCATATTGATCTTATTCAGGCTTACGATACTACTATTGAAGGTTGGTCGCGCGGGATGGACCTGCGGGATAAAGAAACCGAAGGCCATAGTTTGCGCGTGACCGAAATGACCCTACGCCTAGCGGAAAAATTCGGCATTGATGAAACTGATTTGGTAAATATACGCCGAGGGGCACTTTTACACGATATGGGTAAAATGGGTATTCCAGACAGCATCCTTCTAAAGCCCGGGAAACTTACCGACGAAGAATGGGGGATCATGCGAAAACACCCGCAGTTTGCTGTAGACATGCTTTCGCATATTACCTATCTTAAATCTGCAATGGATATCCCATTCAGCCATCATGAAAAATGGGATGGCAGTGGGTATCCGCAAGGATTGAAAGAGAAACAGATTCCTTTGGCTGCTCGAATATTTGCAATCGTGGATGTGTGGGATGCCCTCCGATCTGACCGTCCCTATCGGGAAGCGTGGCCGGAAGAGAAGGTGATTAAGCACATCAAAGCCGGTTCAGGCAGCCATTTTGACCCTGAAGTAGTCGAGACCTTTCTGAATTTGATTAATAAAGTTAATCTTGAAAGGAAAAGCCATTAAAAAAATGAATAGATGTTCCGGGACGTAATTTGGCCTCGAAATTACAAAGAAGAGAATAACAACAGACTTGTTATTTTCGGCAAAGGCACGAAAGATGGTAGTGTTGCAAATAATTTTCAACCCAACTACAAGACATAAACCCAAGCAAATCGCAGCCTAATTTTATGCAACACCAATGAGCCGATTGTATCAAAACATGAGTGATTAGCCAATTTAATTACAATAAGAACCGTTGAGATATCAACGGTCTTTATTGTTTTTTAAGAAAAACTACGATGGAATTCTCGGCTCGAATTGGGGTTTGTGTAAAATGTAATGTGGCACAAAATTATTGACAAACTGTGAAAAACACGCTAATATGTTGTATATTTCTATTTTGGTAAAATTTTATGAAGGAGAACTCTAGGATGAAAAAAACATTAATAAATTGGATGGGCTTGCTTGGATTTATTAGCTTTATTTCATATACAGCAGCAGTAGTATTCGCTCCTTTCGCATATCCGGGATATGATTGGAAAAGTCAGGCTGTGAGTGACTTAAGTGCTGCAAATTCACCATCACTTATGCTGTGGAATCAGCTAAGCAGCCTTTACGTTATATGCGGAATTGTTAGCATAACAATGGTATGTATTTTTATTTCAGGAAAATTAAATAAACCCATTAGCATCGGTATTTATCTTTTCGCTGCAATGAACTGGGTATCCGGCGTCGGCTATGCAGCTTTTCCGCTATCTTCAAGTGGCTTTGCAGGAACATTTCAGGATATCATGCATATGGTGGTAACTGCACTGGTTGTGTTGCTTTCAATTATCGCATTGATTATGATTATGATTGGTGGGTACCGTAAGAAACAATATCCTTCACTAGCATTATGGGCGACAACAGCTTTGACTTTAATGTTTGTTGGAGCGATTGGCACGGGAGTTGCACCAGAAGGAGTCTTTGGGATTTTTGAGCGCTTCAGTGTGTTTGCTGCGACTGGGTTTAATGCAGTGTTAGGAATTTACTTGTTCAATGGATTTGGCGGTTTTGTTTCTAATAACCCCAATACGAACATTAGATCAATAAATGTATTTATTGATTTGACAAGAACTATTTTGATATTACCAATAGTTCTTGTCATTTTTTAAGGTGATATTGTGATAGAATATTAATAGAACTAATCAGTACGAATATAGTATTAATTCGGAGGAAAAATGATAAAAGAAACGGAAGAGTCCTTACACTTGAAAATTGAAAATGCAATATATGAGTTGATGGAAAAATCAAAAAGCACAAAATTGATGCCAGAAAAAGATCTGGCTGAATATTTTAAAGTAAGTAGAACCACCATAAGAGAAGCATTAAATAATATGGAAAAGAAAAGTCTAATAAAGAAAAGAAAAGGCCATGGTAATTTTATGCTTAGAAGCGTGGTAAATGACAAAATGGCTCTAAATATTGGTGGTGATTTTGCTAAGATGATAGAAAGAGCAGGGTATGAACCAAATTTAGTGCGAGAATTTCAAAACTACAACTATCCTAGTAAAAAAATAAGAGATGAACTATACCTAACACCTGAAGATATGGTAGTAACCTTAAAATGGATTTTCTATGCTGATGATAAGTCTGCTGTGCATGTTTTAATCCATATTCCTAAAAGATTGATGCAATCATTACCGGAAGATGGGAATTCAAAAACAAGTGAAATAGATATGACCAGTACCTACAAAGTTAATTTTGGACAACAGTTTTCTCATGTTATCGCTAAAATTGTAGCTTCTAAAAACAATGAAATTGCAGAATTTTTTAATTTAGATAAAGAAACTCCTCTAATTATGTTTGATCAGATTATTTATAATATATTTGATGAAAAAATAGGAAGCAGTGAAATTTATCTTAATCCTGAAATAATGAATCTCTCTTTAATTCTAAATTTAATGTAAATTAAAATTAAGGTATAAGCCACCAGTAATAAACTGGTGGCTTATTTTTATACAATAATAATTGTCATTGTATTTATAGATAGGTACCAATAATAATGTATAGATGAAAAAGTATTGAAAAGACACTAATAAGCAATTATAATAAGGTTAAAGTATCAATGAGTAGCTACCAATAAATCTAGGAGGAATAAGATGGATGAGTTATTAAGAATGAAGTTTCCCACAGAGGATATTAAGATTAATGTCGTAATGAAAAGAGAAGATATACTAGAGGAAATAAAAAAATCGTCAAAGGATATAGTGCCACAAAAAGTACTAGATGTTTATGACGAAATATATATGCCTCCAGCATCTGCTGATAGACCATATACCTTTGCATCAATTGTATTATCTGCTGATGGTAAAATAGCCTTTTTTGATGATCCTCAAGGACCATTAATTTCTAGCAAGAATTTACTAGATAAAAACGGTGGCTTAGCAGATTTTTGGGTTTTAAATGTTTTAAGAGCTTATGCAGATGCAATAATTATTGGAGCAAAAACTTTGCAAGCAGAACCAATGGGGACTTCACATGTTTTTTGTTCAGAAATGGCAGAAGCAAGAATAAAGGAAATGGGCAAAAAAACAAACTGCCCTTGGAACTGTATTATATCCTTTGATGGTAAAGATATTCCATTAGACCACATGATATTTGAAACAGATGAAATACAAGTACAAATAGGTACTTCTCCAATGGGAGCAGAATATGTCAAAGAAAATATTAAAAAACCATATCAGATATTTGGCCCATATAAAAGCATTGAAGAAGTAGATATAGATGTCATTAAAAGTGGAATGGACTCTAAACCAGAAGCGGTTGCTATTTTTGCAACAGGAGTAGATGAATCTCCCGATTCTAGTATTTTGTTGTATATTCTCAGAAAACTTGGAATTGAAAAACTATGTATAGAATCTCCATCATTTATGTGGCACCTGATTGACCAAGAAGCTATGGATGAAATGTTTATTAATTATTCAGCTGTTTATGTTGGAGGTGTTATCTCCATGGGAAGTTATAAAGGCTTTACTGCAAATAAACATCCACATGCAAAAATTCTAATGTTAGGTCATCATGATTCTAGTTTCATATTCACAAGACAGAAACTATATTATGGTATAACTGAATAATCCTTAAGGAGGAAGAGCTTAAATGTATGATCTACTAATCAAGAAGGCTTTTGCATATAATATTGGGAAGAACAAGGATATAGGAATACTTAATGGTAAAATAGTCGAAATAGGTGAGGGTATTCCTGAAACATTTGCCAAAGAAGTGATTCAGGCAAATGGTAATTTAGTAGCTCCTGGGTTTGTTGATTGTCATATGCATTTTGATAAGGTTTTGTCTCTTGGAGATAATGAGTCCAAAACTCTAGATTCAGCAATAATAGAATTTACCAAATATTGTAATATTATTAAAAAGGGTGAATGGAAAAGTGATGTTTTGCGTCGTGCTAAAGAAGCTGCAAGGATTGTTGTGCAATCTGGTACAACTACTTTGAGAACTCATATTAATATTGAAGCTAGTACAGATTTAAGTAGTATTGAAGCAATAAATGAACTGAAGAACGAATTGAAGAATTATGTAGATATTAAAATCACTTCCTTACCAACTTTTTATGATGGTCCAGAGGCTCAAGCTAAACGCTTAGATATGTTGAAATACGCTTGCAAAAATGGAATGTTGGATTTTGTGGGAGGAGCCCCTCATACTCATGAGAACTGGGAGGAACTGACCAATAAAATTTTTGCAATCGCAGTACGTAATAATCTGCCTCTTGATTTTCATGTGGATGAAACAGACAATCCTGATATAAGGAATTTTGAACAAATTGCTGATCTAACCATGAAGTATGGTTATGAAGGACGGGTAAGCTGCGGTCATGTGACTGCACTTAATGCGGTGGATGATGAAACGGCTGCTAGATTAATAGCAAAGGCTAAGAAGGCTGATTTGCAGATTATTACCTTACCTTCCTGTAATCTTTACCTAATGGGACGTAATGATAAACAACCAATTCGCCGTGGTATCACAAGAGTTCGTGAGTTCCTGGAGGCTGGTGTTAATATTTCTTATGCTTCAGATAATATTCGAGATGCTTTTCGTCCATTTGGAAATGGAGATATGTTGGAAGAGGGTCTACTGACTGCCCAAGTAGCACAGATGGCAACAAAAACTGAGCTTGATACTGTATTTAGAATGGGAAATCTGAATCCAGCTAGAACTTTGTTATTGAATGATTACGGTTTAGGTTTAGGGAAAAGGGCTGATCTAGTTATTTTTGATACTGACAGCGTGTCGAAAACACTTGTTAACCAAGGAACACGGAGTTATGTAATTAAGAATGGTAAAGTAGTGGCTAAAAATACTAGAACCAAAGAGATTGTTTTCTAGCCCTTAAATTTAATGAGTGTAAACCTGTAGTGCCAGTGTGCGTTGCAGGTTTTTTTGTTTGTTGTTTAATGTCAGGTTGCTTTTGATTATGCTTTTAATGTGATACAATTATTATTATAAGTTGAAAAGGAGATTTTATGTATTTAGAAAAAGTTAGTTCCTTACCTAAAAAATTTATTAAAAAACTCGAGGATATAGATAATCTTAATATTTATCTAGTCCAGGATTACAATGTGAAATTATTAAACAGTATAGTAGATTTCAGTGTGGATATTTTTGGCGAAGCTAGTCAAGATGAATGGGGTATTGTTCCTCAAATTAGAAGGGGTAATGTATTTTTATTAAAAGAAGATATTAAAAATAAAGTTATGGGAATGGCAACTCTTTTAAGAGATTGGGAAGATGCTGATAAAGCTTATCTATTTGATTTTGCGATTTCTGAAGAATATCAAGGACTTGGAGTTGGTTTTCAATTTTTAAAAGGTATTATAGAAAACTTGATTGAACAAAACTTTTTAAGAATGAATTTGACAGTGGATGTAAATAATGAAGGTGCTATTCATCTTTATCAAGATAAACTGGGATTTAAGACTATTTCAAGAGAAGATGATGAGTTTGGTAAAGGTCATCATAGATATGTCATGGAATTAGATTTTGAAGATTTTAAAGAGATATTCAAAGTTTAAATTAACTGTAGCAATTATTGGGGAATGGGTTCTGTTATACAGGACTCATTCCTTTTTATTTTCATTTGCTACTAAGGTTTTTAAAATATTTCCAATTATTTTGCAGCTGGGCAGGTTGCTGATAAAGTATATATATTTTATATCTTTATTTATAAATAAGTATATAATAAAGACATAAAAGGTTTAAAAATATTAACAATTTAGATATGAATATTACTGTATGTTTTTTATATTGAGACCAAAAGGGAGATTCATTATGAAGAAAAAAACTTTGCGTTTAATTGCTGAAGATGCTTTTCTAAAAACGGAAATATGGGATAAACCTAAATTAGAAGGGCTATCCCTCGAAGAAATCGGTTTGATTATACATAATCTCGAAGTAAAAAAAATGAACTTGAAATGCAAAATGATGAACTTCAAAGAACTCAAACAGATCTAATAAATTCCAAGAATTGGTTTTTTAATCTTTATGATTTAGCACCAATAAGTTATCTTGTGATTTCTGAAGAAGGAATTGTTTTGGAGTCAAACCTCGCTGCAGCTAATATGCTGGGATATGTGAGTAGTGATATAGTTATGCAAAACTTGTCTCGATATATTTATAATGAAGATCATCATAGTTATTTTAATTATATAAAAGAACTTTTTGAGTCAATCCTTCCTCAAGAATGTGAGTTGCGTATGATTAGAAATGATGGTAAGATATTTTGGGCACATATAAAAACTACAGCTTCAAAAGAAGAAAATAAAACAACTTACAGGATGATTCTGAGTAATTTAACTGAACGTAAGCATGTTGAATTGCAATTACGTGAAAGTGAAGAAAGGTTCCATATGCTTTTTGACAAAGCACCTTTAGGATACCAGTCACTTGACATAGAAGGCAACTTCCTGGAAGTTAATCAAAAATGGCTTGATATTTTTGGTTATCAAAGAGAAGAGGTGATTGGAAAATGGTTTGGAGATTTTCTAGCACCAGCATATAGGGATGCATTCAGGAAGCGTTTCCCTATTTTCAAAGCTCAGGGATTTATCCACAGCGAATTTGAAATGGTCGGGAAAAACGGAAAAAACTTATTCATAGCTTTTGATGGAAAGATCGGATATGCTCATGATGGAGCATTCCAACAGACTCACTGTATTCTTAAAGACATTTCGACGGAGCATATCTTGACCAAGAAACTGGCAGAGTGTCAAGAATTAATGCAGGCAATTATTGATAAAACCACTGATGCCATATATGTTAAGGATCTACAAGGGAGATATGTGCTGGTGAATAGTGCTGTTGAACAAGTAGTTGGGAAGAACAAAATAGAATTAATCGGACAGGATGATTATTCGCTATTTCCTGTGGATGAAGCCAAGGTTATTAAGGCTGCTGATAAAGAAATTTACACCACAGGAGTTACCAGAACTTTTGAAGAAAAAGCAACAGATGCAACAGGCAAAATTAATGTATTTTCTAGCACAAAAGGTCCTATCTTAGATGATAAAAACAATGTGAAAGGGCTTTTTGGAATTGCTAGAAATATTACCAAAAGTAAAGAATTAGAGTTACAATTAGAACAAGAGAAAAAACTTTTTCAGGCAACTTTGATTTCACTTGGGGATGGTGTCATTTCTTGTGATATACAGGGAAAGGTACAATTTTTAAATCCTGTTGCCGAAAAAATAACTGGATGGACTCAAGAAGAAGCAATAGGTATACAAATTGAAGAGATTTTTAATATATATAACGAATTGACCGGTGAAAAAAGTGAAAGTATTACAGAGTTGGTTTTAAAGACTGGGAAAATCTTAGAACTTTCTAATCATACAATCCTAGTTTCAAAACACGGAGAGAAGAGATCCATTGAAGATAGCGCAGCGCCTATTATTATGGCAAATGGAGATATCATTGGTGTTGTGGTAGTTTTCAGTGACTATACTGAGAAAAGAAAAAGGATAGAAGAAGTTCGATATTTAAGTTATCATGACTACCTTACTGGTCTATATAACAGAAGATTCTTTGAGGAAGAAATGAAACGATATGATGTCCCAAGAAACTATCCACTTTCCATAGCCATGGGTGATGTAAATGGGCTTAAATTAATTAATGACTCATTTGGACACACCATCGGAGATGAGGTGCTAAAAAGGTCTGCAGAACTTATTATGAAGGCCTGCAGAGATGATGATATTGTAGCAAGAATTGGAGGAGATGAGTTTATAGTCTTACTACCTAAGGCAGATGCAAAAGATGTGGAAGGCTTAATTAAAAGAATTCAAGAATCACTAGTAAATGAAACTATAGAAGGTATGCCCCTTTCAATATCATTTGGCCAAGCTACCAAAACAAAAGAGGGAGAAAAATTGTCAGAGATGCTAAAAGAGGCTGAAGATCATATGTATCGTCACAAACTATATGAAAGCACTGGGGCGAGAAGTAAAACAGTCAATCTGATTATTAACACCTTGTACGCCAAAAATTATCGAGAAATGCTACATTCCCAAAGGGTGAGTGCTTTGTCAGAATCCATTGCAACCTCCTTGGGTTATTCTATAGACGAAATAAAACAAATTAAGACAGCAGGGTTAATGCACGATATTGGCAAAATCGGTATCGAAGATAAAATATTAAACAAAACAGAACAACTAACTCAAAATGAATGGGACGAGATAAAAAAACATTGTGAAATAGGCTACCGAATATTAAGTTCAGTTGCCGAATTTTCAGAAATTGCTGACTTTGTACTTGAACATCAGGAAAGATGGGATGGAACTGGATATCCACGTGGTCTAAAAGGTGATGAAATATCCAAGGAGGCTCGAATAATCGCAGTTGCAGATTCCTTTGATGCCATGACAGGTGAAAGAACCTATGGTAGATCTTATAGCCTTCAAGAAGCTATAGATGAACTCTATCGTTGTTCAGGCACTCAATTTGACCCTGAAATTGTAAAATCATTTGCTGATTCTCTAAAGATAGTTAATACTAATAAAAAATAGGTATATCTTTAAAATAGAATATGAAAAAAGTCCTAGATAGTTTATTCTAGGACTTTTTTCTATTTATTTTCTATATATTTTCTTATCTATATATGCTATATTATTGTTTTAATCTTCCTGTAACAGGAACAATTGACTTGGAAAGGAAAAAACAAGCTGCTAACAAAATAGCTGAAACAATATATGCAAATCCATAATTTCCCGTATAGTCACGGATGAAAGCAGCCAATAGAGGTCCTATAAAACCAGCAAGTCCAAAAGATGTAAATAATATACCGTAGTTGATGCCGAAATCCCTCATACCGTAATAGTCAGAAATAACAGTAGGAAAAACAGATAGTAAAGAACCATAAGCCAAACCGGATAAGGCCGCTCCTACCAACATCAATGATGTGCTCTGATATAAGACAAACAAGACCATATTAACTCCCTGAATACAAAAAGCAATCTGTAAGGTTGTAATCCGACCAATACGATCAGATAAGGAACCACTAATAATTCTACCTAAAGAGTTAAACAAAGCTAAGACAATAACCAATACGAAACCAGTCTTATATCCGGCCTGTTCAGCAGCTATGCTTGAGATATTAGATATAATCATTAATCCCGCTGAAGCTGAAAAAGCATACATTAACCATAAGACACGAAACTGACGAGTGCGTACCATTTCATACCATTTATAAAACCAAGGTTGCTTAGGTTTAGCAGGCTCCTTTTGTATCAAAGTAAGCGCTGATGAAGGAATATAATCCTTAGGTGGATTCTTTATAATCAAAGCTAAAGGTATTCCACTTAATAGAGAAAAGATACCTAAAATCCAAAAAGTTGTAGATAAGCCTAAACCATTAATTAGATAATATGCAGTAGGTGCGAGATATGCTGAAGCCAAGGCGAAACCTGCAACCACCAATCCAGTCACTAAGCCCTTACTGTCTCGGTGAAACCATTTCATCACAGCAGGAGTAACACTAGAGTAAGCAAAACCAACTCCTAAGCCAACTAATAAACCAAAAGTAAGGATCATGCCCTTAGGTGTGTTTGAGAAACCAGAAGCAAATAGTCCTAATCCAACTAAACTCACTCCAGTGAGCACGAAACGACGGGGACCAAATCTATCCTGCAAACTTCCAGCTATTAAAGCACCAAGGGACCATCCAAGAATGGCGATTGTATAGGGCATCGACGCTTCTTGATTAGTCCAACCCTGCACAGCAACTAAGTTTTTAGAAACAATACTCCATATATACAAAACTCCCAAAGTCAGGTTAATTCCTACACCTGCCCCGAGTTTTGTTAAAGCTTTATTTTGAATATTTTTCACTATTTATCCTCCCATTATTTGTAAGCGATTACAAAAAAAACTATAAAAATATGCTATATTTTTATGCCAACATTTCTATATTAGCAAATTAATTCAAATAATACAATTATTTATTGATATATATTTCTAAATATTTAGCATGATTGTTTTTTAATATAGAGTTGATAATGGAGTATAATTAGTAAAGAAGTAAAAAGGAAGGACTATTCAAATGAATAAAGAAAAAACAATGAACAATAATCAACATACTAACTGTTGTCATCATGATAACTGTTCTGGTAATAATGAAAGCTGTGTAGCAATAGTGCCTATATTTAATCATCTAGAAAAAAGTCAAATGGAGGAAATAATGGGGGTAACCCATTCAGTTGCATATAAAAAAGGAGAAGTCATATACAGTGCAGGTGACCAGGCAGACTCCCTATATATAGTTAATATGGGAAGGGTTAGGATATATCGACTATCTGAAGCAGGAAAAGAACAACTATTACGAATACTAAAACCTGGTGATTTCACTGGAGAATTAGCCTTGTTTAATGAAACCCTTCATGAAGCCTATGCTTCAGCAATGGTTGATACTAGTATCTGTACAGTAAAACGTTTAGATTTACAGGACCTACTGTTAAAGTATCCTTCAATTTCTTTGAAAGTAATGGCGGAATTCTCTAGAAGACTAGAACGTGCAGAAAGACAGACAACTCGCCTTGCTACAGAAAAAGTAGATACAAGAATTGCGCTTTTTCTAGCTGAGTGTTTAGAAGTTGGTAGTATGAATAATGAAATTACCCTACCTATGAGTAAAAAAGATTTGGCCTCGTATCTAGGAACTACACCAGAAACAATTAGTCGTAAATTATATGAACTCGAAACTTTAGGATATATAAGACTGATTTCTAATAAGAAAATACAAATAATTGATCTAGATAGCTTGTTGCTTATTTAATTGGGTTAGAAATTAATGCAAAACCTTCAAAACTTGATTTACATCAAAGATTTAAAATAATTATGTAACTATAATATACTAAGACAGAGGATTATAGAATCTGATAATGTAAAAAGAAAGAAGGAAATAGTATGTCGAAAATTGTATTTAAAGAAGCAACAAAAAAGTACTTACCAATCCTGGATCAATATATACCACTTGTAGCAAGAGTACATGGTGGATCACATCCTGAATTTCATGATATTAATAAATTATATGATTCAATTAAAGCCAAAATAAAAAAAACCGGGCCAGAAATAGCCGACTTGATGGGAGAATTTACTAAATTAAGAGAAATTTCTAACAATTACACAACACCTGATGATGTATGTGAAAGCTATGAAGCTGTATACCAAATGCTAGCTATGTTAGATGAAAAATATAATTCTTAAATAGTAGAGAGAAAATGAGGAGGCTAAATTGCAAAGATTTATATTATCTAAAAAAAATCTAATAACCTTAATTGGTGGTTTTTTAATTGTAATTGCCTATTTAAGTAAACTAATAATAGGCAATTTGGCAGTTTTTTATTGGGCGTTAGTTATTGCTTCTGTAATAGGTATCTTGCCTATCGCCATTCAGGCTTTTCAAGCATTAAAAGTTAAGGTAATCAGTATTGATGTATTGGTTACTATTGCTGTTCTTGGAGCCTTTGCAATTAATGAGATGGAAGAATCTGCAATAGTTACATTCCTCTTTTTATTTGGAGCCTTCCTTGAGCAACGTACATTGAATAAAACACGTTCAGCTATAAAAGAACTAACAGAAATGGCACCAGAAAGTGCTCTAAAAAAAATGGTCAGTGGAGAGTTTGTAGAAGTTGAAGTAGATGAAGTTGAGGTTGGAGATATTCTACTCGTTAAGACTGGTGCCAAAGTGCCTGTTGATGGTAGTGTTTTAATTGGTGAAGGATATATTAACGAAGCAAGTATTACTGGGGAGTCATTGCCTGTAAGTAAAAGTTCAGGGGCTGGTGTTTATGCTGGGACCATACTTGAAAATGGGACTTTGCAAATTGTTGCCGAAAAAGTTGGGGAAGATACTACATTTGGTAAAATAATTGAACTAGTTGAAGAAGCACAGGATTCAAAATCTGAAGCTGAACGTTTTATTGATAGATTTTCAAAGTACTATACTCCAGCAGTATTGATACTGTCTGTAATTGTCTATATATTTTCTCGTAATGTAGAACTTGCTATAACAATATTAGTTCTAGGATGTCCAGGAGCATTAGTGATTGGAGTACCTGTATCAAACGTTGCAGGAATAGGTAATGGTGCCAGAAATGGTATTTTGTTAAAAGGTAGCGAAGTGATACACTATTTCAGTAAAGTAGACACAATAGTATTTGACAAAACTGGAACCTTAACAATAGGAAATCCCAAAGTAGCTGACAAAATGTTTTATACAAGTGATTTAGAGAGAGTTTTAAGTTATCTTGCAAGTGTTGAAAGTGAATCAGATCATCCCTTAGGTAAAGCAATACTAGAGGATATAGGTAATACTACATTCTATAACGTTGAGAATACTGATGTTATTAAAGGTGGAGGTATTGTAGCTAATATTGAAGGACATAAGGTCGTTGTTGGTAATGTAGCATTAATGAAGCAAGAAAATATCACGATAAATGAAAGTATTCGTAATGATATTGTTCTATATGAACAAAAAGGAAATTCCCTTGTTATGACATCAATTGATGGGAAAATAGAAGCTCTTATAGGAATTAGAGATCAAATTAGACTTGGAGTAAAAGAAGATCTGCGAAAATTGAAGGCTTTAGGAGTTAAGAATTTAGTGGTGCTTTCAGGTGATAATCAAGGAACAGTGGATTTAGTGACAAAAGAACTTGGACTAACAGAGGCCCATGGTCATATGTTACCTGAGGATAAATCAAAATATATAGAAAAACTACAAGCTAAGGGTCAAATTGTAGCATTTGTAGGAGATGGCGTAAATGATAGTCCTTCATTAGCCTTGGCGGAAATAGGAATTGCTATGGGAAGTGGTACTGACGTAGCTATTGAAACATCTGACATTGTACTCATGAATTCGAACTTTAGTCGATTACCTCATGCACTTGGTCTAACAAAGGCAACAGCTAATAACATGCGTCAGAATATTGTTATAGCAGTAGGGGTTGTAATATTCTTACTAACAAATGTATTTTTTAGTGAATGGATGAATATGTCTATTGGTATGTTGGTTCATGAAGCAAGTATATTAGTAGTAATTCTTAATGGAATGAGATTACTAAGTTATAAATCTAAATAAAAATATAGAAATAATGGAATTAATAAATGAACAAGGAGATATATAATGCAAAAAGCAATTATACAATTAGAGACTTTAACCTGCCCATCATGTGGCCAGAAAATTGAAAATGCAGTTAAATCCTTAAATGGAGTAGATAAACAAAGCGTTAAAGTGCTATTTAACTCAAGTAAGGTCAAGTTGGATTTCGATTTAAAAATACTTTCGATAGAGAAGATAGAAAAGGCTATAAGTGCTTTAGGCTATGAGGTTAAGAAATCTCAAGTTAAAGAAATATAGGTAAGAATATTCTATTGGCACATCTGTTAAATAATTTAATGGATGTGCATTTTTATATCAAAATTTTTCTCAAGAGACAATTCGGTGGTTAGTGTATTCAAATCGTTTAATTATTGGTATAATTCAATAGTAGGTTAATTAATTTTATTTATTAACCTAAATTTATTTTAAAGGGGATATTCAAATATGAGTAACTATAACGCGGTATTAGCAAGAAACACAGAAAAGGCTCCAAAAAGCATAGGGCCATATTCACAGACTGTAGCTTTTTCTCACTACAATAATCTATCTGCTCAATTACCAATAGATCCAAAAACAGGTAAAGTAGTAGATGGTGGTGTAAGAAATCAGGCTAAACAATGTTTTAAAAATATTAAGTCTGTGCTTAAGAGCATTGATCATGTTATGAACGATGTTGTTAGAATTACAATTTTTGTTAAGAATATTAAAGACATGGATGCTATAGACGAAGTCTATAAAAAGTATTTCACAAACTATGTTCCTACAAGAACTGTTGTAGCAGTTGCAGCTTTGCCAATGGATGCATTAGTGCAAGTTGAAGCTTTAATTTCTAATGGTGAAGGTACAATACCAAATGCACCACAAGCTGGTGATCTTATTAAGCTAAATAATAATACATGTAAAGCACCAATTTGTTCACTATCATCCCAAGTTGTAGCTTTTTCTCATTACAATAACGTTTCAGCTCAATTACCTATCGATCCAAAATCTGGTAGATTAGTAACTGGTGGAGTTAAAGAGCAGGCTGCACAGTGTTTGAAAAACGTTAAGGCTATTTTAGAAAGTATTGATGTTCCTATGGATGATATTGTTAAGATTAATATTTTCCTAAAGGACTTAGCTGATATAGAGGCTGTAAATGAAGTGTATACTACATTTTTCCCAGATTCTGCTATTGCTAGGGCTGTAGCTTATATGCCTGCTAGAACAGTAATTGCAGCAGCAGCTTTACCTCATGCGGCTTTGGTTCAAATTGAAGCTGTAGTATCACACGGTGATGGAACACCTCCTCAAGCTGTTGAAGATAGACATGGTCTTATCATTGAAGCCAACAATACTGATAATGCACCAAAAAGTTCTCTTTCAACACAGACTGTAGCATTTTCTCATTACAATCATCTTTCAGCTCAATTACCTATCGATCCTGCAACTAGTGAGATGGTAGCTGGTGGAGTAAAGGAACAAGCTGAACAATGCTTAAAGAATATTAAAGCAATTGTAGAGTCCGTTGATCATGCTTTAGCTGATGTGGTTAAAGTTAATATTTTCTTAAAGAATATTGAAGATATTGCAGCAGTAGATGAAGTTTATTCAACATTCTTCCCAGAAGGTACACCTGCAAGAAGAGTAGTTGGAGTAGAAGCTATACTTAACGATGCTTTAATCCAAATCGATGTAGTATTAGGTAATGAAGAGGGAACACCTCCAATAGTTAAGTAATTAAATCAAGTAAATGAAATATATAATTAATGGCTACTCTTCGGAGTAGCCATTGGCATATAATCTTTATATTAATATAGACATGATATTTTATAGGTAGAAGGCAAAGGGAAAAGGCTTGTTATTATCTAAAATTATAGGCTTAATGAAGAAAATTAGCGAAATAGTCTAGAGTATATACGTATCAACAATAGAGCTTCAACTGCTTTGTGTTGAATATTTATTACATATATGACGTATCAATTAAAATTTAGATATAGTACAATTAAAGTAGATAAACAATAAGAGGAATAATTAAAAGGAGCAAAGACAAATGCAAATAGACAAACCAAGCAAACACAACCTAAAAAGGATTATCCTAGCACTACCGATAATACTTATAATATCAGCAGGATGGCTATACTTCTTTCAACCTGAACTAAATATAAAAAGCCCAGCAGCTGTATTAGTAGTACTAATGCTAATAGGAATAAATGCCTTTATAATTACAATCTTTAAACAAAAGAAAATTGCAAAAAATATAGTAAGTATATTAGACTTTAAAGCTGCAAAACTTGTAGGTTTTTATTCAATACTAGGAGTTATATTCGTTCTATATCTAATTATAGGAGGAATATCAGGAGCAAATATACTAAGATCAAAAGCTTACGTCAAA
Source organism: Fusobacteriota bacterium (assembly GCA_009773805.1). Taxonomy (GTDB): domain Bacteria; phylum Bacillota; class TC1; order TC1; family TC1; genus WTXA01. The sequence goes on along the minus strand of WTXA01000001.1, from coordinate 671,688 downwards.
CAAATGCCGATGGAAGTATTAGAAATACAAGATTTTGCCGAGCAGGTAAATCCTGAATCAATAGGTACCTCAACCCTGCCAATTATAGACAAAGAAATTGCACTAAGAAAAGCTGAGGGACAACTAAGTACTTATGGAAGTCAATATTCTATAGGTGATAGTTTTACATTAATAAATATTAAAGAAAATGGTGTTGAACGACTAGTTAGAGTAGCACCACTAGAATACAATGGCTTAGTTGTAGCCGCAACCCACTATAATACTGGATCAGTGGGCTATGTTATGGTCGATGTAGTAACAGAAGAAGCAAAATTTATTGAAGTAAAAGAGGGCATAAAGTACCTGGAATCTGGACTTTTGAATCGTAACTTATCAAGATATATTTGGATGAACTATCCAACAAGCCTTATTACAGATTACTCATTTGAAATTGACGACGAGGGTAACCCTTATTGGGTAGCTTCAGTTTATGATAATGAGGTTGGCCTATTCTCTGGTCAAAATCCAATTGGTGTTGTATTGGTAAATGCAGTAAATGGTGAAATTAACCGCTACGATATTAAAGATGTACCATCATGGGTAGACCGTGTAGTACCATCAGAACAAGCCATGACACAAGCCAACAAAGCCTTAACCTATAAGAATGGCTGGTTCAATGCCACCTTTGGAGCAAAAAAGGAAGTATTTAATTTAACAGAAGAATACAACTATATTTCATTAAAAGGAAAGACCTACTTGTATTCTGGAATAACCTCACCAAATAATGCAGACGAGACATCAGTTGGCTTCGTGCTAATAGATCTTAGAACCAAGGAAACAAAAATGTATCGTATACAAGGGATTACAGAATACAGAGCCATGGAAATAGCTAGAAGTCATCAAAGTGTAAAAGCACAAAATCTAAATGCTACTGAGCCTTTACTAGTAAATATTGAAGGACAACCTACATACTTTATGACCTTAAAAAATAATGTCCAAAGGCAATGGTATGTTTTAGTTAGAGTATCTGATGGTGCTATAGTACTAAATCAGAACCTAAGGGATTGTAAATCAGAATATATTTCACTTCTCAGTAATCAAAACGGAAGCCCAATAACAGATGGCTTAGAAAGTGTAAGTGGAGTAGTATCACGCGTTAGACAGTCTAAAGGTGACATTTTAGAGTTTGTATTTGCAAATGACGTGGATAAAATATATATGGTTCCTATTTCACTTGGGGTGGATACAAGATTCCTCCAAGCTGGAGATACAGTAACTGTTAAGTTCTTGCCCTCTGATGATGGGACATATCTAGTACGAGAACTTGTTAATGATACATTGCGTATCAAATAATTTTCAGGTAATAAATATATAAAGACGTCAATCATTAGATTTTGATTGACGTCTTTTTCATAGTGTAATTGCTATTTACCCCAATAAGACTGTTATTGATAATTTAAAATAATCGAGAATAATTAGGCTTCTTTATTTTTTTATTGAGCCTAACGTCATTCACTAGAATGTATATGATATAATGTTATTAGTTAAAACCTCTGACTAATGGGGTGGATTTAGAAAATCAAAAGGGAAACTAATAAAAACTAATAAAACAGTCAACATATAATGCTTAAAATAGTAAAGTAATATTTAGGTTTTCCTGAAGATTATGAATCCATAAACCTACATTAAGGGTAGGTTTTTGTGTTTTTACTTAATTAATTAAAAAGATATCTGAACAAGCTGGTAATAAATATTAGGAGGAAATATATAATGGATAGCATCAATGGGGTATTATCAAATTTAGGGATATTTGTATTGTTTATATTTATTGTTCTATTTATTCTTTGGCTTTTGTTAAAAAGAACAAGTGCTAACAATAAATTAAATATGCAAGACGTTGTTCTTTCTGGAGAAGAGCTTGAAAAACATGCCCAAAATAAAGCAAGAGAACACACAATAACATCACAACCAAAATACAAGGCTTGGCCTATTACCCAATTAAATGCTAACTACGATACAATAATATCTGTATATAAAGAACTAAATGAAGACATACAAAAAAAGAGACCTGTACCTCCTGCAGCTGAATGGTTATTAGACAATTTCTATATAATTGAAGAACAAGTAAAAGGTCTTAGACGCGACTTGAACAAGAAAACCTTCCTCCAATTACCAGTTCTTAAAAACGGAGAGCTTAAAGGACAAGCTCGTATCTTTGCTATTGCTGTAGAAATAGTAGCCCATACTGATGGACAAATTGACGATAAAGTCATTTTAGATTATCTGACTGCTTACCAGACACAAAACATTCTTTTTGATAGAGAAATATGGGCTATGCCATTAGTAATTAGGCTCGCCTTATTGGAAAAAATTAGATTTCTTAGCGAAAATATCAAAAAAACAAAAATCAACTGGCATAAAGCAGATCGAACATATAAACAATGGCTTGAAAATGATGAAGAAGTACACAAACAATTTTTATTAACCTTCAAAGAAAATCTTAATAAGATGGAAGAAATTAATCCATCATATATTGAACATTTACTATATAGCATCCGAAGATCTGGTAAGAGTAATGTAAATGTCCTACGCATAATGGACAAGGTATTAAAGAAATTTGGAACCACCACAGAAATAATTGCCAACAAAGAGCATAATTATCAATCTGTTAAGACTGTTTCTATGGGAAATTGTATAACTAGTCTACATTTCATGACAACCATGGACTGGGCAGATTTATTTGAAAATGCCAGCTACATTGAAAAAATCTTAGTTCAAGATCCACTTAGTATCTATCATGAAATGGACATTGAGACCAGGAATCATTACCACGCAAAAATTCAAGAATTAGCAGCAAGATTTAAAGTATCTGAACTTTACCTGGCCCAAAAGGTACTTGACTTGGCAAATCAAGCCCTCGAAACAACACCTCAAGAAAAAAGAAATGACACTGTAGAGCAGCGTACTTGGCATGTTGGGTACTATTTACTAGGCAAAGGTATAGAAACACTAGAAAATAGCCAGGAAAAGAAAATCGAAATAATCGAAAAACTAAGAAAATTTGTTTTAGATAAACCTGAAATTATATATTTCACATCGGTTATAACCTTATCATTACTCATAATTGCAATTGGCGTTAGATTTACCGTGATGACTGCAGCAACTAATCATTTATTATTAGCAGTAATTGCTAGTCTTATTTTGTTAGTTCCTGGAAGCGAAATTGCAATTACAGCAGTCAATTGGATAATATGTAAAGCTATAAAGCCGACTGTATTTCCTAAAATGGCTTTAAAAAATGGAATCCCAGAAAATCTTCGCACTATAGTTGCCACCCCTACATTACTATCTGATGAAAGTACTGTAGAAGAACTGATAGCTAGAATGGAAAGCAACTATCTCACAAACCGCGAGGATAATCTATACTTTGTTTTAATTGGAGCTTATGCTGATTCCGCTAGTACGAATATAAAAAATGGTAAAATGATTGTTGAAAAGGCAATGAGTGGCATTAAAAAGTTAAATGAAACTTATGCCAAGGGCAGTGATGACAAATTCTATTTTTTCCATAGAAGAAGCCTTTTTAATGAAGAAAATTCTAAATGGTTCGGCTGGGAAAGAAAAAGAGGAGCTTTATTAGAGTTCAATGATATGCTACTTGGTGCTGAAGACACTAGTTTTGGCTACTTTTCAGCAAGTCTAAAGCATCTGACAAAAGTAAAATACATAATAACTTTAGATAGTGATACCATCCTACCAATAGGTATGGCTAAAAAAATGATAGGGAGTATGGCCCATCCTCTAAATTGTCCTGTAATTGATAGAAAAAAAGGAATGGTAGTAGAAGGTTATGGTCTAATGCAACCAAGGATTCAAGTAGAACTAGAAAGTTCCAACAAGACCTTGTTTTCCAGAATCTTTGCTGGTCAAGGTGGAATGGATCCTTATGCAAATGCCATATCTGATGTATATCAAGACCTATTTGGAGAAGGCAGTTATACCGGAAAAGGAATATATGACTTAAAAGTATTTCAAAGTGTACTTAAAAATACTATACCAGAAAATACTGTCTTGAGTCATGACCTACTAGAAGGATCTTATGTACGTACAGGCTTAGTATCAGACCTAAAATTAATGGATGCACATCCAGCACAATACAATGGAGCTGCTTCAAGAAGTTTTAGATGGGTTCGTGGAGATTGGCAACTATTCCCATTTTTATTTAAAAAAGTGATTAATGCTAAAAATGAAAAAATAGTAAACCCACTTTCTACATTATCAAAATGGAAGATTTTGGACAATCTAAGAAGAAGCTTGGTTGCTCCATCCTTGATGGTTTTGTTGGCACTAAGTTTTAGTATACTTCCAGGAAATATTTTTTTCTGGTTAACTTTATTTATGCTACCAATGTCAATACCACTTTTAATTGGAGTTCTTCATTCATTACTACATGATAGACCAATAATCAGAAGAATAAAGAGAGATAAGCCAATAATTATCGGATCTAAGGCAGAACTGATTCAGTTGACTTTAAATATAGTATTTCTACCATATCATGCATGGTTAATGATAAAAGCAATAGTAATTACCATGAACCGTGTTTATATTACTAATAAAAACTTATTAGAGTGGGTAACCTCAGCTGAGCTAGAAAAAAAACAAAAGAACTCTTTAAAAAGCTATATCATAAATATGAAAACTTCAATTATTTCTTCAATTATTCTATTTGCTTTAATAGTAATATTTAAAACAAATTTAATTCCTTTAGGTATATTTTGTCTGATTATATGGTTTAGTGCTCCCTTTGTAGCCTATAAAATAAGTAAGGAACCTAAGAAAACAGATATTAATGTCTCTGAAAATGAAATATTAGAACTAGGAAGAATGTCTAGAAGAACATGGCGCTATTTCGAAGAATTTGCAAACAGCAAAAACCATTATTTAGCTCCAGATAATTATCAAGTGTATCCAGCAAGAGGCTTAGCATATAGAACATCTCCAACCAATATAGGGCTTGGTTTACTTGCAACTTTATCTGCAAGAGATTTTGGCTATATTGGAACTAAAGAAATGCTGGAACAATTAGAAAGAACAATAACAACTATTGAAAGTATGGATAAATGGAACGGACATCTATATAACTGGTATAATACCAACACCTTAAAAACTCTACAACCAGCCTATGTCTCAACAGTCGATAGCGGTAATTTAGCTGGGTATTTAATAACCTTGGTACAAGGATTAAAAGGATATTTAGATAAGCCTTTGATTGATAGTCAGTTTTATAAAGGGATAAAAGATACCATCAATTGTATTGGTGAAGAGGGAACGACTGCTTGTCAAAAGTACTTTGATTACCTGTCTCTACAAGGTGACAATATCAGCTTTCCTAATGGCTGGAAAATGGCCTTAAAAGAAATCAAAACAGTATGTGGTTTACAGGATTTGAAAAAAACATTTTGGATATATAAAGTGGAAAACATGCTTCAAAAGTTTGATAGTGAAATTCAGGACTTCTTACCAGGACAAGCTCTTCTAGATGGATTTTCCAAGGAATTCATGAAAACAAAAGATACAGAAGAACTTCTTTTATTACTTAATGAGAATCCTAAACTAAAAGACTTGCCAAAATATTATAACCAACTAGAAACAAATATAAAAACTTTGATGATATTTATTCAAAAAAGCAAAAACGAGAAGATGAAGAACAATATAGTTGGGCTTCAGGAACTAGAAATTAAAATAATTAATACAAGAGCTAAAGTTATAGACTTTTTAAAAAGGTACCAGGAACTAATAGCTAGAATTGAAGTAATATATGTTGATATGAAATTCTTGCCTCTATATGATAAAAAGAAACAATTATTTTCTATAGGATATAATTTTGATGATAATAAATTAACCAATTCCTATTATGATTTATTAGCATCTGAAGCTAGGTTAACAAGTTATATAAGCATAGCTAAAGGTGAAATCCCAGTTACCCATTGGTTTAAAATGGGAAGAGCCTTAACAGTAGTGGGTAGATACAAAGGACTAGTTTCCTGGACAGGAACTATGTTTGAATATTTGATGCCACTTTTGATTATGAAAAGTTACAAACATACACTTCTAGATGAAACTTATTCCTTTGTTATAAAGAGCCAAAAGAAATATGCTAAAATGAGAAATATGCCTTGGGGTATTTCTGAGTCAGCATTCAATCTTTTAGATCGGAATCAAGAATATCAGTATAAGGCAATTGGAGTACCATGGTTAGGTCTTAAAAGAGGCCTAATTGAGGATGCTGTAACAACACCTTATGCAACCTGCTTGGCCTTAATGGTAGACCCTAGAGGAGCTATAGAAAACCTAAAACGCCTAAAAATAGAAGGGTTAGAGGGAAGATACGGCTATTATGAAGCTGCAGACTATACAAAGGAAAGACTAGGCTCAGAACCTAATCTACATATAATAAAAAGCTTTATGGCTCATCATCAAGGTATGAGTTTACTTGCTTTAAACAATTTCCTAAACAAAAATATTATGCAAGAACGTTTTCATCAGGATCCAGCGATGGATGCAGCAAGATTGCTCCTCCAAGAAAAAGTTCCAGGAAATGTCTTGATTACCAAGACCCATAAGGAAAAAGTTGTTCCATATAAGGAAGATATTATCAAAGAAAAAAGAGCAATACGTACGTTCTATAAACCAGACGAAGAATTACCTAAGGCCCATATTCTTACTAATGGAAATTATTCCATTATGATTACTGATCGTGGTACAGGTTATAGTAAAAATAAATTAATGGCTGTTACTAGATGGAGAATGGACAGTGCTTTAGATTCATACGGTATGTTTTTCTTTCTTAAAAATGTAGATAATGATACTATCTGGTCGGCTACTTATGCACCATTAAATACCAAACCAGATAACTATGAAGTAATTTTCATGGCTGATAAAGCTACTTATTTACGTCGAGATGAAGATATTGAAACCAAAACGGAGGTTCTTGCGGCCTCTGGAGAAAATGCTGAAATACGTAGATTGTCAATAACAAATAAAGGTGATAAAACTTGCAATATAGAAGTGACTAGCTATAGTGAAATAGTTCTAGCATCCCAAGAAACTGATGAGTCTCATCCAGCCTTTAGTAATTTGTTTATTGAAACAGAATATAATAAGGAACTAAATTGTCTAATAGGCAGCCGTAGGCCAAAGTCTAAATTGGATAAAGCCATTTGGATTGGGCATAGTGCTGTATTAGAAGGTAATAGTGCTGGAGAGCTGCAGTATGAAACTGATCGCATGAAATGGATAGGAAGGGGTAGAAATCTAAAAAACTCACTAGCTATGTTAAGTGGGAAACCACTATCTAATACAACAGGCCCTGTTCTTGATCCAGTGATGAGCATACGAGTTAAAGTAAGTATAGAACCAGGCAAGACAGCCAAAATTTCTTTTGTCACTACTGTAGCTGAAAGTAATGAGTATCTAATGTCTAAGATTGAAAAGTATTCCAGTCCAGATAGGATAGAAGGGGCTTTCAATTTGGCTCAAGTACGCAGTAGTCTAGAAATGAAGTATTTGAATATGAATGAAGAAGAAGAAGAGTTATATCAAAATATGCTATCAGATATATTATTTGTTAGCCCATTAAGAAATAAGAATCAAAATCAGATTATGAAGAACACTAAGGGGCAGTCTGCTTTATGGCGTTATAGTATTTCTGGTGATATGCCAATAATTTTAGTAGTCTTAAATAAGAATAACCAAATGAGATTATTATCAGAGGTTTTAAAAGCACAAGAGTATTGTCATTTAATGGACATTATTGTAGACTTGGTGATTCTAAATGAAGAAGAATATACCTACGATGCTCCATTAAATCAATTGATTTCTGACATAATTCTATCTAGTCAGACTCATGACTACTCTAGCAGAAAACAGCATGTTTTCATATTAGATAAGAGTAAAGTTCTTGAAGAAGATATTTCTTTACTTTATGCTGTTTCAAGATTAGTCTTTATTGGTGATGATGGTAATTTTAATGAGCAGCTATTAAGAGAAAAGAAAAAGTTTTTACCAAGTGTTGTTGAGTTTAATAAGATTAATGATAATGATTTTAATAATAATATGGAATCTCCTAAAATACCACCACTCCTATATTTTAATGATTTAGGTGGTTTTAATGAAAAAGGAGACGAATATATCATTAAACTAAATAATGAACAAGTAACACCTGCCCCTTGGATTAATGTAATAACTAATGAGAAATTCGGATTCTTATTATCTGAATCTGGTTCAGGTTATACTTGGTCAGGTAATAGTAGAGAAAACAAACTAACTCCATGGTTTAATGACCCTGTCTGTGATCCACCAGGAGAATTGCTCTATCTAAGGGATGAGGAGACTGGTCATGTATGGACTACAACAGCTTCACCAATTAGAGAAAAAGAACCTTATGTAATTCATCATGGATTTGGATATACCAAATTTGAGCACAATAGTAATGAAATAAAACAAAGTCTTACTCAGTTTGTGCCAGTTGATGAGTCAATAAAGTTAAGCTTGATTTCATTGAAGAATATCTCGGATAAAAGTAAAACTTTAAAGCTTACTTATTTTGTGAAGCCTGTTTTAGGTGTTATAAGAAAAAACTCAATATTACATATTAAAACAAATTTAGATGATAGTAGCGCGATACTAATCGAAAATCCATATAATGAAGACTTTTCAGGGGAGATATGTTTTGTGGATGCCTCTATTCAGGAACGTTCAATTACTAATAATGGCAAAGAGTTTTTTGGAAATGGAAATGTAACACTACCAGATTGTTTGAAAAGGGAGAAGCTTTCAGGGAATATGGATATGGTAACAGATCCTTGTGCTGCTATTCAAATAGAGGTGGTACTAGAACCTAATGAAAGTAAAGATATAGTTTTTCAATTAGGTATCGGGAAAGAACTTATAGAAATTAAAAATCTTATGAAAAAATATAGGTCAGTTGAAAATACTAGATTAGCCTTAACTAGGGTCAAGGAATTCTGGAGAGAAAAATTACATGCTGTTCAAGTTAATACTCCGGCTAAGTCAATGGATCTAATGCTTAATGGTTGGCTTCAGTATCAGTTAATCTCTAGTAGATTATGGGCGCGAGCTGGATTTTATCAGGCTGGTGGAGCCTTTGGCTTTAGAGATCAACTGCAAGATTGTCTCTCGATTGCTTCTATATGGCCGGAAGCTGCTAGGAAGCAAATATTGCTTCATGGAAGGCATCAATATGTTGAAGGAGATGTTCAACACTGGTGGCATGAACCTAGCGATAAGGGTGTGCGTACTCGTTTTTCTGATGATCGTTTGTGGCTTCCTTACGTGACTGCAGAATATATCAAGATTACAGGGGATTCTACAATACTAAGTGAAGAACTACCTTTTTTGATTGAGGATCAGTTAAAGGATTATGAAGATGACAGGTATGGGAAACCTAGGGTTTCTGAAGAGAAAGCCACATTATATGAGCATTGTCTAAGGGCTATTGAAGTATCATTAAAGTTTGGTAAACATGGTCTTCCACTAATGGGATCTGGAGACTGGAACGATGGTATGAATGAAGTTGGTAATAGAGGTTTAGGAGAAAGTGTATGGTTAGGTTGGTTTTTAATCTCTGTGTTGACTGAATTTGCACCTTTATGTAAACATATGGGAGATTATAGTCATGAAGAGAAATATCATACTGTAATGACAAAGATTCTAGGAGCTATTGAAAAAGAAGCGTGGGATGGAAAATGGTATCGTAGGGCCTATTTTGATAATGGACTGCCTTTAGGTTCTGAACAAAACAATGATTGTAAGATTGATTCAATTTCTCAAAGTTGGGCAGTTATTTCAGGACAAGGTAAACTTAATCGTGCGAAAGAAGCTATGCGATCAATGGAAAATTATCTAATTAGTCGTGAAGATGGTTTGATGAAGCTTTTAACTCCACCTTTTAATCTAGGTAAAGAGGAACCAGGCTATATTAAAGGTTATGTACCAGGAACTAGGGAAAATGGAGGACAGTATACTCATGCTGCTGCTTGGGCAATAATTGCTTTCGCTAAACTAGGAAATGGAAATAAGGCTTTAGAACTTTTTGAATTACTCAATCCTATTAATCTTACAAATAATTATAGAGAGTATTCAAGATATAAAGTTGAACCTTATGTTATGGCCGCAGATGTTTATAGTATATATCCTCATATTGGAAGAGGTGGTTGGTCCTGGTATACTGGTGCAGCTGGTTGGATGCATAAAGCTGGGTTAGAGAATATTTTAGGATTCCAAAAGAATGGTGATTCAATATTGATTGATCCTTGTATCCCTAGTCATTGGAAGGAATATGAGTTATTCTATCAGTTTAAGTCAGCTAATTATCATATTACTGTAAAAAACCCTAATGGTAAAACAAAGGGTGTAGCTCAATTATCATTGGATGGTATTCCTTTAGAAGGTCAAATTTTTCCTTTGACTGATGATTGGACTTTACATAAGGTAGATGTTGTTTTAGGTTAATATGAAAATAAAGAAGCCAGTCATGCTTTATAGATGACTGGCTTCTTTTTCTATTTCTTGGTTATGGCAACTCTCCAAATATCAGGTCCTTGTTCTAGATATTCCCATTCGAATTGTTCAGGCATTTCTATCATGAATTGATATTGTAGTGGTTTAGGATCATGATCATTGATCAACTCCATTTTTTCTCCAGCCTTTAAGCTTTCAAAGGCATTCAAGATTGTAGGATGTTTTAGCTTTGGTTCATAGTCTCTTGCATCTACTGTTATTTTAAAATTATTCATTATACTACTTTCCTTTCGTTAAACTAAATAGTTATTATAGTGACATTGTACTATAATACAATAAAATAAGATGTATCCAGGGCTACCATTTTTATTAATAATATATATTATCTAGTGTGAAGGCATGATATAATATTAAATATTTATAAAATGCAATTATCACAAGGGGGTTAGGATGAAAAAGAATAAAATTTTTATCAGTTTAGGCCTTATCTTATTAGGTTCATTACTTATTGTTATAGCTTTTGCTTTTGGTGGTGAGGATAAGAAAATTGATATTGATGATGGTAGTTATTCTGAACCAATAGGAACAGATTCAGGGGTCATCAAAAATTCATCAACAACTGGACTTGCCTTTGATGGTGATTATAAACCTGTTATGGCAGTTATTGAAAATTCTCCTGATGCAAGACCACAAATTGGATTGCAAACTGCGGATGTTGTCTATGAGGTTATGGTTGAAGGTAGTGTAACACGTTTTGTAAGTATATTTTCTGATAAGGTTCCTGAACAAATTTTACCTATAAGGAGTGGTAGAGCACCATTTTTATATATTCAACAGGAATGGGATGGTTTGTTTATGCATTTTGGTGCCTCTGGTCATGGGGTTTCAAATCCTTCAGACTATACTTTTTATGGCAATAAACTCTACAAGGATATAAAGCAAGATTTAGATGGGTTAACAGGGAATAAGGATGGGATATTTAAAAGAGTAAATACAGCACCAGCTCCTCATAACGTAATGGGTAATCCGCTTCTAGCTCAAAAGCTATATAAATATGATCCTAAACCACTGGATTGGAAATTTGATGCTGCAGTATTTTATCCTGGTGAATCAGTAATAGCAGTTGAACTTCCATTTACGACTAGTATTAGAAATTTTGTTTCATATACCTACGATTTCAATAAAGGTGTTTATCTTCGTTCTATGAGTGGAGTTCCTTTTATAGCTGCTGAAACTAAAGCACAGCTTGAAGTTAAGAATGTTATAGTTCAATATACTTCCTATTCTATCAAAGGTTCTGTTTATAAGGATTGGGTTATGGTTGGTTCAGGAAGAGCTGATTTTTATATTGGTGGGATGTATGTCCAAGGTAGTTGGTCCAAGGAATCACCTACAGCACAGACCATGTATAAGGATGCTGTAGGTAACCCGATAGTTCTAAAACCAGGTAATACTTGGATACATATAAATCCTAATAAATAGAGATGTATCTTGATTATATTGACTCTTCACAATTATCGAATGTGACGTTTTTTTAATAAATTAAGGGCCAACTAGACCATTTAAATAAAGAATTGGGGAGTCATGTCAAGGAGTTGTAAATGTTATAATATTTTGGAAGACCAACTTGTATAGTAGTATAAACTAGACTAAGTGTAAGCCAATGTTCAAATAATAAATATTTGAATATTGGCTTTTTTATTTATTGGTTTTTTGTAAGGAGTTGCATTTTGATTGAAATTAATGAAAATAATTCAAGTGGTGATGAAAAAACATATTCTACCTCTTTTATTTTTATTAATCAAATAATTTAAATGCTCTCTTGTAAATATTAAATTCATGATGTATAATTTTTGTAAGGATAAAAATTGAAATGGTATTATATTATTTTTGTGCTAATTGCTATATAATATATGGAATTATACCATAGTTAGTAAGAATATTTAGGAAATAGGTGAGATTTTGAATATTGCAAATCTAATAAAAGAAAAAATAAATGTGTATCAAGTAACTGAGCCTATTATAGTGGATGAGCTATTTAATGGTCTGGAAAATCATAAGGAGGCTGTATATGTAACGCTCAATCGTTTAGTTGGGGATGGTGTAATAGTACACTATAATAAAGGAGTTTACTTTAAACCCAAGAATACAAAATTTGGTAAAATTGGTGTTGATAAAAAGAGATTAATCGAAAAAAAGTATTTAAAGCGCAATAATAAGGTTGTGGGTTATATAACAGGTCCACTATTATGGAACGATTGGGGTCTTACAACACAGATTCCTAATAGAATATGGATAGCACAGGATATCAAACAAAAAAAAATAGATGAAGACTTGGGTGTTATGCTTGTTAAAGCTAAGACGGCTATAAGCGAGAAAAATATAAAAGCTTTACAATTTTTAGATGTTATTGATCAGATTGAGTATATACAAGATGCAGATAAAGAGGAAATTATTCGTAAATTAATACATATTTTTAGAGAAAAATTAACCATATTTGACAAAGTAGTTGTTATGGAAGAAGTTAAGAATTACACAAAAAAAGTAAAAGTATTATTTGGACTAATTGCTGAAGCAACTGTTATTGATAACGAATATTTTCTTGCTACATTAAATTACTTAAAAGAAGATGTTAGTATTGGTAAAAAAACTATTATTAACATTAATCCATTGGTTTTTAAAAATAATAGAACTTGGGGGAATGGGTTTGCGTCTTCATAAAAACACTGAGGATTTTAAAGACCTAATTACAGTTACTTCAGAGACTTTAGGTTTAGATCCAACTATAATTGAAAAAGATTATTGGGTAACTCATGCTCTGTATAGGTTATCAAAATCAGAATATATCGAGCATATTGTTATTAAAGGTGGAACATCTTTAACTAAAGGTTATGAAGATTTACATAGATTTTCTGAAGATATAGATATAGCTCTGCTAACTAGTAATGTGACAAATTCTCAGATAAAAAAGATTATGTCAAAAGTTGAAAAAATAATGAGTGCTGAACTTTCAATAAAGTTGTTTAATGATGAATGTAAATCAGGAGATTATAGATATACTCAATTTTCTTATCCGTCTATCTTCATGGGCTATCTTTCAGAGCTGCATCCTAGTATTAGGTTTGAAATATCAAGTTTTATGCATCCACATCCATATGAAAAGAAGGAATTATGTTCTATGATAGGAAATTATCTTTATATAAAAGAAATGCAAAATGTACTTCTTCAATATGACTTAATAAAATTTAATCTTAATGTATTAGCGATTGAAAGAACAGTGGTGGAAAAAATAGCTTCACTTATAAGGATGTCTTACGAATCGAATCTGAGTGAATTTCTTTCTAAAACCAGACATTTATACGATTTATATATGACATATAATACAGTGAAGGATTTTTATAACAATAAACAAAAATTTATTGAAATGGTTGTAATTGTAAAAAATGCAGAGTTAAAATCTAGATTTAAAGGGAAGTATCCTGTTGAGAACAGTTGGAGGGTAGCGCCTTTGTTTAAAATACTAGAGGAGGAAAGAGTTGAGATAGCTTATAGAGATTATTTTGGTGCAGAATTTGTATATGGAAAATTACCAGATTATAATCAGGTTAAATCTATATTTCGTGAACTTCATAATTTATTTTTTCTATATGAAATTTGAATATATAATGATAAGATGTGATTGTATGAGTTTCCATTGTATGCTACAATGAATCTAGAATTAGTTAAAATTTAATACAGAAATAATATTGAAATAATAATGAGGGGGTTCAATCCCTCATTTTTTTGTATAATTTTTATAATTAATCATTATTAGGGAAATGATATATGAATAATGATATAATAATTGTGCGCCAACATCATTAAGATGTAGGTAGCAAAATATCAATACGAGGTGATTAAATTGGTAAAAAAACATGGGAGAAGAGTCGATGTTTTAGCTAAAATAACAGGAAAAGCTCAATATACAAATGATATGAGTTTTCCACACATGTTATATGCTTCAACTGTAAGATGTCCTAATCCACATGCCAAAATCATTAGTATTGAGCGCGAACAGGCTGAACAGTATCCTGGTGTAGTCATGGTGATTACAGCAGATAACATACCTGGAATACCGTCTCAATATAAACAGAAACCAATACTGGTTCCTGAAGTGGTTAGGTATGAAGGGGAAGGAGTAGCCTTAGTGGTTGCAAAAAGCAAGGTTATAGCCGCAGAAGCAGCTAAACTTGTTAAAGTCATTTATGATGAACTGCCTGCAGTAACAAGTGCAGAAGCTGCTTTGGGAAAAAATGCACAAAAGATATACGATGATGGTAATCTTTTATGCAAGTACAAAGCTGGGAAAGGTAATGTAGAGGAAGGCTTCAAGAAAGCAGACCATATTTTTGAAAAGGAATATAGAACACAAAGAGTGGATCACACCCCTCTTGAAACTGAGGCTGCAATTGCTGTACCAACAACTGAAGGGATGACAGTATATGCCCCAACAAATGACGCCTATAAGGCTAGACTGTTAATAGCTGAAACATTAGGCCTCAGAGAAAATCAAGTAAGATTCATTACTCCTGCAATAGGTGGTTCCTTTGGTGCTAAAAACTATGATGCTGGAGTCATAGGTGCAAGATCAGCACTAGCAGCCATGCTAACTGGAAAACCTGTTAAGATGGTTTTCACTAGGGAAGAGTCAATGATAGAAGGGACTAAAAGACACCCATATATATGTAAGTATAAGGTGGGGGTTACCAAAGCCGGTCGAATTACTGCAATGGAAATTGACTTGATTGGTGATGGGGGAGCATATCTTTCAAAGTCACATCCAGTAGCTACTCGTACTTTAATTGAAGCTTCCGGTCCATACAATATAGATAATGTGAAAAGCAAGGTTACTTTAGCTTTTACAAATAATACCTATTCTGATGCTATGAGAGGATTTGGTTCTCCTCAAGTTGATTTTGCTTCTGAAGTACTTTTAGATGAAATAGCTTGTGAATTAGGATTTGATCCCCTTGAATTCAAGAAAATGAATCATATCAAGGAAAATGATATTTCAGGCGTAGGTCAGGTAATGACCGATGTAAGTCTTGGAAAGTGTGTAGCTGAAGCAGAAAAAGCCTCAAACTGGAAAGAGCGTAAAGCAGAACTAGCCAGTGAGAGAAATAAGGGTGGCAGTAAGGTAAAAGGAATTGGTTTTGCCTTGATACACCGAGGTGAAGCGTTTGGGGCAGCAGGTCAAGGTATTGATACTGCTGAAGTTCAACTTCTAGTCAACAATGACGGAGGGATTACGATCCTTTCTAGTATGGCTGATGTAGGAATGGGTGGTCATACTATGATGGTTAATGTCATAATGGAGACCTTAGGAGTTAAAAGAGAAAGAGTAGTAATGGCTCCGGTAGATACTTCTTATGTTCCCAATAGTGGGCCTTCGTCTGCTACTAGAGGGACTATGGTTATTGGTAACGCAGCTAGACTAGCTGCTGAAGAAGTCAAGGATAAATTAGCTGCTATTGCTGCTGATGTTCTTGGTGTTTTAAAGGAAGAGCTAGTATTTAAAAATGAACAAATATATTCTCCTGGTAAGGCTGATGAGCATGTTAACTATCAGGATATGATTAATGAGATTTTTGCTCGTGGTCAGACACCATCTGGACGTGGTTGGTATACTGTTTCTGGTCTTGATTGGGATAGAGCCAATGGTTTTGGTGAGGCCTATTTATCATATGCTTATGGTGCAGCAGTTACTGAAGTTGAAGTTGATTTGGAAACAGGACAGGTTTCGGTGGATAAATTTATTGCTGTTCATGATGTTGGACATGCATTTGATAAAAGTGAGGTTATAGGTCAAATTAATGGTGGAGTTTCAATGGCTGTAGGTATGGCCTTGTTTGAAGATGTTGATTCTAAGATAGGTCATATTAAAAATACGAATTTTGATAAATATCTGATTCCTACTTCTCTTGATATGCCTGAAATGAATTCTATTGTTGTAGAGGTGCCTACTAAGACTGGTCCATTTGGAGCAAGAGGTCTTGGTGAACCAACAGCTTGTACAGCTGCACCGGCTATTATTAACGCAATCTATGATGCAACAGGTATTCGAATAAGGGAATTACCAGCTAACTTAGAAACAATGATGGAAGAATTGAAAAACAGTCGAAACAAGACTGATTTAAATTAGTGATTACTGGAGGATGTTATGTTTAAATATGATTATTTAAGACCAGCTTCAGTGAAAGAAGCTTGTGAACTATTAGCCCTACATGGTGATAGTGCTAAAGTTATTGCTGGTGGAACTGATTTGATGGTACAAATTCGTGATGAAGATAAAAAGTGGGCTAATATTAAGTATATTATTGATATAGGTCACTTAAAGGAAATGAAATATATTAAGGAAGATGGAGATAGTATTTGTATTGGTGCTTTGTCATCTCATACTGATATTGTTAAATCTAAAATTTTGCAAAAGTATGCTCCTTTTTTCTGTGAGGCATCTTCTACAGTAGGCTCTCCTCAAATAAGGAATATGGGAACGATTGGTGGTAGTATTGGTAATGCTTCTCCTGCTTCTGATCCTGTGCCTCCATTGATTGCTTTGGATGCTGAGGTTAAGGTAGTGGGTACTAGTGGTGAAAGAACTGTTTTATTAAAATCAATTTTTGCCAATTCCTATAAGACTACATTAAAAGTTGATGAGATAATTACTGAAATTAGTTTTAAGAAAATGCCAACTGAAGCTAAATCGGTATTCCTTAAGTTAGGAAGAAGAAAAGCTTTGGCAATTTCTAGGATGAATGTTGGTGTTATTGTAGTAGTAGATAGTATGGGTTTTGTTAGTGATGTTAGGATAGCTCCTGGTTGTATTTTTGCTGTTCCTGACAGGGTTAAGATAGCTGAGGATGTATTACTTGGTAAGGTTCCAACTAGAGAATTGTTGGTTGAGGCTGGTAAGAAGGTGTCTGAAGAAATGATTAATCGTACTGGAATACGACCATCTACTGAATTTAAGAAGCCTGCTATTGAGTCTTTGACTACAAGGGCTTTGAGTCAAGCTTTGGAGGTTGAATAAATGAATAAGATAAATGTTAATATGATTGTGAATGGTGAAGTTGTAAGTATTTTGGTTGAGCCTAATGCTCGTTTACTTGATACTCTTAGAGATAATCTTGAACTTACTGGTACCAAGGAAGGTTGTGGTGTTGGTGAGTGTGGGGCTTGTACTGTTATTGTTGATGGAGAGGCTGTAAATTCTTGTATGATTCTTGCTGCTTCTATGGAAGGTAAGGTTATTGAGACTATTGAAGGTTTAGGTGGCGATAATGGAGAGCTTCATATTCTCCAAGAAAAGTTTATTGAGCATAGTGCCTTACAGTGTGGTTTTTGTACTCCTGGTTTAGTTATGAGTGCTAAGGCTTTCTTGGATGTTAATGATAAACCTACTAGGGAAGAAATAAAGACTGCGATTTCTGGTAATCTATGTCGTTGCACTGGTTATAGTCAGATAGTTGATGCCATAGAGGATGCTGCTAAGGATTATTATGTCTATGATGTTTGTAGAGTTAAAAAATAACTTATAGAGAATGTTTTATCGGCAGGCAAGGAGTAATTTCTTGCCTGCTATTTTATTGACAGATATTTAATATAGTGGTATTCTATAGAAAATCCTGTAATACAATGTAATACAAGGTGAGGAGGTTTTGTTATGGGAACTATATCGGTTAGATTAAGTGAAAAAGATGATAAATTAATTAGAAAATATGCAGAGTTAAATAGTATTGATTTATCTTCCTTGGTCCGAGAGGCTGTTATTGAAAAAATCGAGGAAGACTATGATTTAACTCTTTTTGATAAGGTTTGGAAAATGGAAAATGGCAAGGATAGGGTTAGTCATGAGGATTTGAAAAGAGAACTTGGCTTATGAAGTATCGGGTGGAATATACCACGTACGCTGTAAGGCAATTGAAAAAACTTGATAAGGGTATCTTGTCGTTCATTATTTCATATATTGATACCAAGCTTGTGGGTTGTGAGAATCCCAGACTTTTTGGGAAGGCACTTCGAGGGAGCATGAATGATAAATGGAGGTATATGGTTGGTAATTATAGGATATTAGCAAAAATTGATGATGGATTAGTAACAATTACTATAGTTGAAGTTGGTCATAGAAGTGATATCTATGAATAATTAATTGTTGGTTGTCATAAGTCTGTAGCTATGATATAATAAATAAAGAGTTATCTAAAAATTAAATATAAGAAGATATTGAAAACATGAGTAATGAGGGCGTTCAATCCCTCATTTTTTTTATGAAATTTTCTAGGTTTCCAATATTAAAATATTTATGAAAGAGGTAATTATGTTTAAAACAAAAATGATTTTACGCTATGTAATATTTCTTACTGGCATTTTACTAATTGGTCTAGGTATAGCCCTAAGCACCAAGATGGGACTTGGAACCACTCCAATATCAGTGATACCATTGGTATTATCAGGAGGTTTTCCAATATCCTTTGGCATGGTAGCCAACATATTAAACCTAAGTTTTGTGCTAATAGAAATACTAATACAAAGAAAAGGCTTTAATAGAGACATACTATTGCAAATATTGATTGTTCCCTTCTTTGGTTATTTTATTGATTTTGGTTTTGCTGTATTTAGTAATCTAGTACCAGGTTCTATTGTTAGCCAATTGCTATTACTTATTGTCGGTTGTCTATTGATGGCTTTAGGAATATACATGCAGATTGTTGCTGATGTGATAATTAATCCTTGTGAAGGTCTTGTAATGGCTATTGCTGAAAGGTTTAAGACTAAATTCGGGAATGTTAAGATTATGATGGATGTCTCAATTATGCTAGTTGGAGTAACTTTATCCCTATTAGTATTCGGAGAGGTTCGAGGAGTTGGTATAGCAACAGTTGTTGTAGCAGTTTCAACAGGCTATTTTATAAAAGGGTTTAAAAAAATATTTGATAATTTTTCTCCTAATTGGTTATTTGAATAAAGAAAATGAGTAACAAAGAAAACAACCATCTGTCCACAGATGGTTGTTTTCTTTTTGTATTTGTTTCTTTTTGTTATTTTCTTTTACTTTGGGTATACTCTTTTGGCTAATTCTAATGAAATTTCTTGTGCATCCTTGCAGAAGGCTCTTTCATCAATACCAATAATCTTACCATCTTCTAGAACTATGTTACCATCAACTAGAACTGTCTCAACATTTCTTTCTGATGATGAATAAACTAGAGTAGAAATAGGATTGTGCATTGGGGTAGATTTAGAAGCCAGGTTAGGATTGAATATAACTAGGTCAGCTTTCTTACCTATTTCAATAGAGCCGATTTCCTTTTCCATACCTAAAGCCTTAGCACCATCAATAGTGGCCATCTCCAGTACTTTCTGAGCAGATAGAATTTTTGGATCTCTAGAACTTACTTTATGAAGTAAGGCTGTAGTTTTCATTGATTCAATCATATCTTGTGAATTATTGCTGGCAGCACCATCAAGTCCTATACTAACTGTAATACCTTCATTGATCATTTGAGGTACAGGCGCAACACCTGAAGCAAGATACATATTACAAACAGGGTTATGAGATATTTTCATATCATATTTCTTGAACATCGCAATATCCTTATCGTTGATTGCAACACAATGAACACATAGTACATTTGGTCCAACAATACCTAAAACTTCAAGTAACTCAGTATCATCATATCCATGAATTTCCTTGGTGAATCTTCTTGGAGCTTCAGTTTCAGAAATATGGATTGTATAGCCAGTATTAAATTCCTTGGCAAGTTCCCAAGTCTTTAATAACATTTCCTTAGTATTTGCCCAAGGGTTAGAAGGAGCAAGCCAAATTTTGATTCTGCCATTATTGGTGTCCTTGGTTTTAGCTACTAGTTCTCTAAAGTCCTTTTCAACTTCTTCTGGTGTTTCAAATAGTGCTTTTTGTGCTCCATGTGATTCTCCGCTATTTAGAAAACCTCTTGCATAGATACCTCTGACTTTAAGGTCGTTCATAGCCTTTATTACTGCGTCAGACAGGTTTTTAACTGGATGGGCATACATATAGTCTAAAGATGTTGTTATGCCACTATGCAGGCTTTCCATAAGCCCAAGCATAGCACCCTTATAGGCTAGTTCTTCTGTAAGATTGGTTGAAAGTGGATAAGCCACTTTTTTAAGCCAATCTGCAATGACCATATCATCTCCTAAACCTTTAAATAATGTTTGGAATAGGTGGTTGTGGGTGTTGACGAATCCAGGGAAAACAACTTTCTCACTAGCGTCAATCAATTTTTTAACTTCCGGGTATTTTAATGAAAGTTCTTTGCTGTCACCTATATCTATAATTCTATCTCCATCAATAGCAATTGAGCTATTTTTTAGAATTTCCCCTTTATTGACAGTTACAATTGTGGCGTTTTGAATTAGTACATCAATCATTTGGTATCACTCCTTTAATATTATTGAATCGAATGTTTTCTTGTTACAAGCTTTTCAAACTATTTAATGAAGTTCTTAGTTTTTGTAGAGAATTATTCAACTCCCTAAATTTTATCATTAAGTGAATAATTAGACAATGAAAAAGGATTAAGTATAACTTATTATGTATTCGTGGTTTTGACAAAAAAGTTGAAATATTTTATAATTATAGAAGGATATTGAAAAATAACCATACTAGTAGCTTGAAGTAAACAGATTGAGTAAGAGGTTTGCGAGTTTCTTTACGTGTTCTTCTAAAGAATGTGGGATGGAGTAAGTCTACCATATAAATTCAGAAATTTCTGTTGAAAAATGGACTATAGAACTGGGGTTTGATTAGGATCGAAAGGTGATAATCTATACTATACGATTGTTATGGTATAAGGTGAACTGTAATTACAGGTAAGCTTAAACACTCTAACTCTATTTAAGAGTTAGAGTGTTTTTTTATTAAAGGAGGAAGAAATGGATGAATTAATATTAATAACCAAGGGAAAGATTGACAAGGAAAGTCTTTTAGAAGACCAAATTAAAAAATGGCAGAATTGGAAATGGCAAACTAAAAATTCAATCAAAACAGTACAACAAGTGGAACAAATCCTAGGAATCAGCTTTAGTGAAAATGAAAAAAAAAAATTGAACATACGATAGATCAATTTCCTATGTCTATCACACCTTACTATTTATCTTTGATTAATAAACAGGATTATCAAAATGATCCTGTTTTCAAGCAAGCCTTTGCTAATGTAAGAGAGTTGGAAATCGCAGATTATGATATGAAAGATCCCCTAGCTGAAGATAAGGATAGTCCTGTAGAAGGTATAACGCACCGTTACCCAGATAGAGTCTTATTTCATGTTAGTAATGTTTGTGCTATGTATTGTCGTCACTGTACTAGAAAAAGAAAAGTAGGAGATAATGATTACATACCATCCAAGGAACAAATGAAAAAAGGAATTGAATACATAAAAAATACACCTGAGGTAAGAGATGTTCTCTTATCTGGTGGCGACCCTTTCTTACTTAGTGATGAATTAATTGACTGGTTGCTTGGAGAATTAGAAAAGATAAAACATGTTGAAATTATTAGAATTGGAACAAGAACTCCCGTTGTTCTGCCTTTTAGAATAACGGATAAATTAGTGGAAATATTAAAAAAACATGGTACTATATGGATAAATACACACTTTAATCATCCAAGAGAAATAACCACAGATTCTAAAGTAGCTCTAAAAAAATTAGCCTTTGCCGGTATACCTCTTGGTAATCAATCTGTTCTTCTAGCAGGGGTGAATGATTGTCCTCTAATAATGAGGAGATTAGTACATCAACTAACTGCAAATAGAGTAAGACCATACTATATTTACCAGTGTGATTTATCAGAAGGGCTAGAACATTTTAGAACATCTGTTGGTAAGGGTATTGAAATCATGGAAAGTCTTAGGGGCCATACAAGTGGTTTTGCGGTTCCTACTTATGTTATAGATGCACCTGGAGGTGGTGGCAAGATACCAGTAATGCCCAATTATCTTATCTCTTGGTCTGATAACAAGGTAATATTAAGAAATTATGAAGGGGTAATAACAACCTATCATGAGCCTGATAACTACTCAAGTCATAACTGTGATCTTCATTGTGATGATTGTAGTTTGCAAAATGTCTTAAAAATTGATGATGAAGAATCTAAAGCAACTGGAGTTGCTAAACTATTAGCCAACTTTGATGAAATGATTACACTAACACCTAGTGAGGAGGAAAAGAATGAGCTTTGATAAGATTGATAATATTGAGAATACATCAATTCAACATGGGGAATTAAGTAATAGGGTCTATATTATGTCATTGGATTCTAAGAATACTAGCAAAATTATAGAGATAGTGGAGAATTTGGCAAGATCAAATGAATATACGAAGATAATTGTCAAAGTACCTGAAAGAAGTGTTAAAGAATTTATTGCCAATGACTATATTGAGGAGGCTCAAATACCTGATATGTTTCATGGTGTTGAAACTGGATATTTTATGTGCAAGTATTATGATGAGGCTAGAAGAATTGATAAAAACAAGGATTATATTGATGAAATACTTGATGAATCCTTGAAAGTTAACAAAAAGAGCAAAAAAGAAAAAAGAGAAATTAAAATTAGAAAAATTGAAAAGATGACTAATGAAGATATTACTGATATGATCCAATTGTATAGTCAGGTTTTTGAGTCATATCCTTTTCCTATAACTAATCAGGATTATATAGCAATAACTATGCACGAACAAGTTGACTACTATGGTGTAAGAATAAAGGGCAAGTTGGTTGCTATTGCATCTGCAGAGTGTGACTATGATAGTAATTATGCAGAACTAACCGACTTTGGAGTTTTACAAGATTATCGTCAACAGGGTTTGGCTGGACAACTATTAGAAGCTATGGAAAAAGATCTTAAAGAAAAGGATATTCTTACCTACTTTACTATTGCCAGGGCAAAATCAATCGGGATGAATAAGACTTTCAGCAATAATAAATATACCTATGCCGGAACATTAGTCAATAATACTAATATAGCCGGTGAAATCGAAAGCATGAATGTATGGTATAAGTCAGTAAATCAAAATTTTTAACATAGGTTGTCATAATATTGACATTAGTATAAACTGAAACTAAATAAATGATAAGGAAAATGTGATAATATGATTAATATTAAAAAGAATAGAAAATTCTTACTTTATTTATTTTATATAGTTATAATATCGTTTCTTGTGTTATCGGGTACTGACTGGTTGTAGTAATCAGGATTCAGAGAAAGAAGATAAAGTAGAAATTAAGGTGCTTTCAGGATTTCCTTTGGATTTCATGCCTCTCTTTGAAGTCCTTAGAGTCAATAATTGTAGCTATGAGGTCAAGGAGGAAGCTAACTGGGTATTTGGTAAAGATATGTACCTGGCGGAGTTTGAATCTAAGGCGTCTAAAGAAGAGCTGTCTGTTTACTATAAGGATTTACTAGACTCTGTTGATGAGGAAGCGAGTTTCGATGAATATAGTTTTGAAGGACTTATTGGTGAACAAAGGGTTAGTGTCAACATCACAGACGAGGGGTTTCAAGATGCCCTGGGGACTACTGTAAATATTAGCTTTGGTGTACCAAAGAATAAGTTTGCTAAGGATAATAAATATTTTGGGGAGTATCCAAATGATTTAATAGACCAAGCCTTCGTTAATTCGGCCTTTAGGTATAAATACCTTGAAGACAATTACTATAAATTAAAACAATATAGTATAGCCTATCAAACAATCGAGGCACCAGAAGTTGTTGTTGCTCATTATAATAACCTATATAGTGGCAAAGATAAATTCAAAACAGAAAAGGATCAATATGGGACAACCTTTACTTGGGTTGATGGTGAATACAAATGTTATGTAAGATATACTGACAGTGTTAGTACTGACATGTTACTATTATCAATACAAAAGGAATTATAGATACTTGAAGAGTAAAATAATAAGAGGACTTAATCGATACGATAAAGTCCTCTTTCTGTTAATATGTGGGGTATAGATCTATCATGTTCTTCTGTTGGTATCGAACTTACTAGTTGGCATGAGAAGGATATAGCAAGCTGATAACAATCGTCTCTTACTCTTTTGAGATAGTAATCATAATATCCTGCTCCATAACCTAGGCGATTGCCATTTTTGTCAAAGGCAAGACCAGGGATTACAATTAAGTCGATAGTTTTTGGATCTTTTATTCTTATTGAGGATTCTTTTGGTTCTAATATACCCATAGTGCCTGGTGCTAGATCAATATTAGGATCTATTAATTCTGATGCTTCCATATAGGAAGTTCCATCAGCATTACTCATAATTATTGGTATTAGGATTGTTTTACCTTGTTTATAGCATTCATTTATTATTGGTGCGGTATTAACTTCTGTCCCAAATGAAAGGTAACACATAATGGTATTTGCCTTAATAAAAGCCTTTGTTTTTATAAGGTCATTGGTTATTTTTTTAGATGCTGATGAAAGGTATTCATCAGTTAAATTCCTTTTTATAAGTTGTATAGATTTTCTGACCTCTTTTTTTTGTTCTATAATAGTTTTCATATTTCTCTCATAGTTTCTAACATATTATTTTTTATCATTTTGTATATTGAAATATTCTTTTATCTTATCAAAGCTCTTTTGGCTAATTACGTGTTCTATTTTACAGGCATCAGCTATGGCCAGCTCTTTTTCTACCCCAAAAGAAATAAGGATGTCTGAAAGAACCTTATGGCGTTCATATATACATTCAGCTTTCTCTTTACCTTGTTCAGTCAGGTTTATCATACCATTTTCATCAACTGATATAAATTCCTTTTCTTTTAGGTTCTTAATTGCTCGACTAACACTAGGTTTCGAAAAATGAAGATAGGCTGCAATATCTATCGATCTTACATAACCTTTTATCTGATATAGTAAAAATATGGTTTCAAGATAATTTTCTTCTGATTCATGTATTATCATATTATCAACTCCCAATAACAATGGTATCAAAAAGCAAGATGAAATTCAAATATATCATCAAGAAATGAGAATTGTTAAATAATTTAAACAATTCCTATAAAAATGGTTGACATGGTACAGGGAAGTATGGTTTAATAAGAGTATGGTTAGCGAGGGCTAACCATACATTAAGGGGTTAGGTTAGCAAAAGCTAACTCATAAATATAAGCTCAAGGAAATGAGTATCAGGAGGATACAATGAAAAAAACAAAATTAAAACTTGCCATATTGGCATCGGTGGCGATAGCTGCCATACTTAGCGGATGTGCTAATAGTGGGCCTGAAACATCAAAGGAAGTTAATGTTTATTCTGCAAGACACTATGAAGTAGACAAACAGGCCTACATTGATTTTGAAGAAAAAACAGGAATCAAGGTAAATATTATTGAAGGTAAGGCTCCAGAGTTATTAGAGCGTATGAAAAGAGAAGGTGCTGATACACAAGCAGATCTATTCATAACAGCTGATATGGGCAATATCTATCAAGCAATTGATGGTGATATGACACAAGAACTAACATCGAAAATATTAAATGAAAACATTCCCGAAAAGCTAAGAGGTGAAAATAACGAATGGATAGCCTTAACAAAAAGAGCTAGAGTAATTGTCTATGACAAAGAAAAAGTCAATCCAAACAGTTTGTCAACTTATGCAGCACTAACAGACAATGAATGGAAGGGTAAACTTTTAGTTAGAGGAGCAGATTCAGTCTACAATCAATCACTATTAGCCTCATTTATTGCAACTGAAGGTGAAGAATATGCAAAAATGTGGGCTCAAGGCATAGTTGATAATTTAGCTAGAGATCCAAAGGGTAATGACAGAGACCAAGTAAAGGCCATAGCGGCTGGAGAAGGACTTGTTACTTTAGTTAATACCTACTACTTAGGACAGATGTTGAATTCAGCTGATCCTGAAGAGGTGAAGGCTGCCCAAAAAGTTGGGATCTTCTTCCCAGAAAATACTCATGTGAATATTAGTGGTATGGTCTTAAGTAAATACTCAGCCAATAAAGCCAATGCGATTTTACTAGCTGAATATTTAACATCAGTAAAGGTGCAAGAAGCCTACACTGCACAAAACTATGAGTACCCAGCTAATAAGAATGTTGAGCCAAGTGAACTTTTGAAAACTTGGGGTGAGTTAAAACCTCAAGATCTTGATTTAAGTGATCTAGGTAGAAATAATAAGAAAGCTGTAGAACTATTCGCAAGAGCAGCTTGGAAATAAGCTTAAGTACAAGCTTTAAATAAGGAAATACAATTATGTTAAAAAGAAAACCAGGATTTTATGGAATAGCCAGTACGATAATAGCAATACTCTTAATATTTCCCTTTGGTGATTTAATTTTACAATTATTTCAAAAACCAAATGAAAATTGGATGGAAATAAAGGAGTTTTTGCTTAGGGATTATATTGGCAACACCTTGATTCTGGTTTTTTTTACGGCACTTTTCTCTCTGCTTATTGGGACTACATTAGCTTGGTTAATATCTGCATATGATTTTCCTTTAAGGAAGTTTTTCCGGTGGGCTTTAATTCTTCCTTTAGCAATACCTTCATATATACTTGCTTATACCTATGCGTCAATGTCCAGTTATACTGGCGTGGTACAGGTAACATTAAGGTCATGGTTAGGAACAGGATTGGACCAAAGATATTTTAATATTATGTCAATGCCTGGTGCTATATTTATTCTATCTATATCTCTTATGCCATATATTTACATGATATTAAGAGCTTTTATGGAAGGGCAGTCAGCCTCCTTGATAGAAAGTGGGAGAATGCTTGGCAAGAGCCACTTGGGAATTTTCTTTAAAGTGGTGGTTCCAGTTTCAAGAGCGGCTCTAGTTGCTGGTACTAGTCTTGTTGTTTTGGAAGTTTTAAGTGATTATGGTGTAGCTTCATATTTTGGAATTCAGACCTTTTCAACAGCAATTTTTAGGAGTTGGTTTAGTCTTGGTGACATAGATTCAGCAATAAGACTGGCTGCTATATTAATGGTATTTGTTTTGGCTCTACTATTTTTAGAAAAAATATTAAGGGGTAGAAGAAGTTATTCGATGTCAAATACTAAGCATCGTCCATTATCACGTAAAGAATTAAAGGGACCCATGGCTTTCTTGGCAACATCTTATGCTGGCATTATCTTATTATTAGGTTTTTTAATTCCAGTGGGTCAATTAATATATTGGGCTGTTTTAACCTACAAGGATACACTTGGGAACGAGGCTTGGATTTTAGGCTTGAACACTTTAGGTATAGCTGTTATTTCAGCAATTATTATTTTGGTATTTGGTATAATTATTGCCAACTATGCTAGATTGAAAAATAATCTTTTGTCTAAGATATATAGTAAGATATCATTACTGGGATATTCAATTCCTGGGGCAGTTGTGGCTATTACCATGATTTTGTTCTTTATACATTTAGATCGTTGGTTGGCTCCCCTATATAGGATAATATTGCCTGGTGCTCCTGCACTGGTGTTGAGTATGAGTCTGGTGCTTCTTGTGAGTGCATATGTACTGCGGTTTCTGGCTGTTGGTTTTCAATCAATTGATGGTGGTTTTGAAAGAATTGGAAGAAAGTATCATGATGCTTCAAAGATGTTAGGGCATGGAGAGGCTTCAACTTTCTTTAGGGTTGATCTACCTATGTTAAAACCGGCTCTTCTTAGTGGTTTTTCATTAGTGTGTATAGATATTATTAAGGAATTACCTTTGGCTCTAATATTAAGGCCATTTAATTTTAATACTTTGGCTACTAAGGTGTTTGATTATGCCAATGATGAAAGGATACCTGAGGCTTCGGTGCATTCTTTGTTGATTGTATTGATTGTTGCTATTGGTATACTTATACTTAACAAAACATTGGACAAGGAGAAAAATAATGAACATAAAAATTGAGAATCTAACCTTCTTTTATCCTGGTAATAAGAAGCCTTCTTTAAAGGATATTAATCTTGAGATAAAAGAGGGTGAGATTGTTTCTATATTTGGAGAAAGTGGAAGTGGTAAGAGTACCTTACTGCGTCTGCTAGCTGGTCTTGAGCATAAAGGATCAGGTACTATTGATATGGATGGGGTTAGAGTTCTTGGTCCTAATAGTTTTGTACAGCCTGAAAAAAGAGGTGTTGGTATGGTTTTTCAGGATTATGCTCTTTTTCCTAATATGAATATTGAAAAGAATATTGCCTTTGGTTTGAATAAGATGAGTAATGATAAGAAAAAGGCGAGAGTTAAGGAAATGCTTGAGTTAGTTAATCTTGAGGTTTTTGCTAAAAAGTATCCTCATGAATTAAGTGGTGGTCAACAGCAAAGAGTAGCTTTGGCGAGGGCTTTAGCTCCTGCTCCTGGGTGTTTGCTTCTTGATGAGCCTTTTAGTAATCTTGATACTGATCTTCAAGTGAGAATCCGTGGTGAATTGAAGGAGATCTTACTAAAGGCTAAGGTAACTACTATTTTTGTTACTCATGATCGTGCTGATGTAAGGGCGCTTGCTGATAGGGTAGCAGTTTTATGTGAAGGTATCATGGTAAATTTAGGAACTGTTGAAGAAACTATTGATCAATAATTAATGAGATAAAAAAATAAAAAGATGGTAGAATTAAGGAAAGGGAGAAATATGC
This sequence comes from Fusobacteriota bacterium, assembly GCA_009773805.1. GTDB lineage: Bacteria > Bacillota > TC1 > TC1 > TC1 > WTXA01. Next base: position 642,506 of record WTXA01000001.1, on the reverse strand, counting down.
TCCCTTTCCTTTTGTTTGTAAATAATAGTAAGTTTAGTTATAGGAGAATTAGATTAATTGGAATTTTTATATAAGTTAAAGGTAGAACATAATATAATATTAAATCCACAGCAGGAAAAAGCTGTTTTAACAATAGAAGGTGCAAACCTTCTATTAGCCGTTCCTGGAAGTGGTAAGACAACTGTAATAATATTAAGAATTGGTAATATGCTATATAATCTGGCTATTGATCCGGAAGAAATCTTGGCTCTGACCTTTAGTGTAGCCGCTGCTAATGATATGAAGAAGCGGTTTTTGTCTATTTTTGGTGATAAGTTTATTAAAGAATTGAATTTTAAAACTATCCATAGTTTTTGTTATCAGGTAATAAAGGACTATGAGAAGTTGAAAAATACTAAAGCTTTTAGTGTGTGTGAAGATAACAGCCATATTATTAAGCAGATATATCTGGAGCTTAATAATGAATATATAGGTGAGGATATATTAAGAGAGATAACTAGGAAAATCACTTATTGTAAAAATATGATGTTGAAGAAAAGTGATATTGAGAGCATTAGTATAGCTGGTTGTGACTTTGGAGAAATTTATAGAGCTTATGAGTCCTATAAAATTAAGAATAGGCTTATGGATTATGATGATATGCTTACCTATTCCTATCATATATTAAGACAGAACAAATCTATTCTGGATAATATTAAGAATAGGTTTAAGTATTTTAATGTTGATGAGGCTCAAGATATATCTGTTATCCAGCATGAAATTATCAAGCTGCTGGTGGGTAGTGATGGGAATATTTTTATGGTGGGTGATGAGGATCAAAGTATTTATGGTTTTAGAGGTGCTTATCCTAAGGCCTTGCTTGATTTTGAGAAGGCCTATAAGAATTCCAAGGTGCTTTTAATGCAACAAAATTATCGTTCTACAATGAGTGTTGTTAATGCTGCTGATAGTTTTATCAAGCAGAATAAAAGTCGTTATGATAAGAGTATGTTTTGTGTTAATGAAGAGGGACCTAAAATCAAAAGGAGGAACCTGATTGATTTGAAGGATCAGTATGAATATATAGCTGAATTGATTAAAAAAGAAAAGAAGGATAATAAGAAAACTAGTATCGGGGTTTTGTTTAGGAATAATGAGTCGGTAATCCCTATTATTGACACCTTACTCCGAGAAAATATTTCTTTTTCTGTTAGGGAGAATAGGTCGGGGTTTTTTAGTCATTTTATTTTGGAGGATATTAAGGCTTATTGTCAGTTTGCTAAGGATTTTGGGGATATTGATGCTTTTGAGAAGATATATTTTAAGTTGGACTGTTATATTAGTAAGCAAATGTTTGATTATGTGAAGGCTAATTTTAGGGGGAATGTGTTTAATACTTTGTTGGATTTTCCTGGTCTATATGACAGTAATATTAAGATGATTCTGCAGCGTAGGGAGGATTTTGAGAAGTTAAGATCCTTGAAAGCTGATGAGGTTATTGGTTTTATTGAGAGGGATATGGGTTATGTTGATAGTATAAATAATTTGGCAGGTAAGGGTTTTGTTAAGGAGTCTTTATTGCAGAAGTTAAGTGTGTTGAGGACTATTGGTGCTTCTCTTGGTGAAGGTTGTACTGCTGAGGACATCTTCAGGAGGCTGGAGGTTATTGAGGAGATTATGGGTTCTTCTGATGTTAGGTTGATGGATGGTTCTGTTACTTTGTCGACTGTGCATTCTAGTAAGGGTCTTGAGTTTGATAAGGTGATTTTGGTTGATATGATTGATGGGCAGTTTCCTTCAAGGGAGAGTATTAAGTTAAGGGATGAGGGTTCTGATTTATCTTTTTATGAGGAAGAGGTTCGTTTGTTTTATGTGGCTGTTACAAGGGCTAGGAGGGATTTATTGATTATTTGTTCTAGTGTTTTTAATGGTAGGTTGGTGAGGGTATCTCAGTTTGTTAGTGAGTTGTTGAATGGTCCTATAGTTGTTGATGGAGCTGGTGCTGGGGATAGTGTTAGTGATGTTGTAGCTGAAGTAATGAAGAGTTTTGTTGTTGGGGTTGGGGTTGTTCATAATCGGTTTGGTGAGGGTGTAGTCAGGGAGCGGATTGATGATGTTGTGGTTGTTGATTTCCATGGTTTGGGACTTAAGAGGTTGTTGTTGGAGGATTGTGTCAGGAATGGTTATCTTGAGGTGTTTACTAATTAGATGTAAAAGAGTATAATGTAAACATAAGAGGTGAGAGATATGTTTAATAAGAATCTTAAATATTTTCGATTGAAGAATAACTTGAATATGAGCCAATTGGCTAAGATGAGTGGTCTTTCTAAGATGGCTATTTCATATTATGAAAAGGGTGAAAGAACTCCTGATATGAATACTTTAAAGAAGTTGGCTGAAGTATTGAATGTTAATGTTATGGATTTTATGTTAGTTAGGGATGATAAGCTTCTGTTTCAACATGGAGCTTTTAGAAAGAATTCAAGGCTTAATAAGAGTAGGCAAGAATATATGCGGGAAGAGATCGAGGAGTACTTTAATCGTTTCTATAATATTGTGAATATTTTGGGGGAGAAGGTATTACCTGATGCACCAAGGACTGGTGTTTTGGTTTTGTCTGATGATAATGAAGATAATGCTAGGGCTTTAAGGAGCTTATTGAGGTTATCCTTGGTGGGTCCTATTGGTAATTTGGTGAATATTGTTGAGAATAATGGGATTTTAGTTTATCAGCATGTGGTTGAGGGTGGTTCTTATTCTGGTATGAATGGGAGTATTGATGATAGGCCATATATTGCTGTTAATGTGGGTATGAGCTCAGAAAGGCAGAGGTTTACTATTGCTCATGAGTTGGCTCATATTTACTTTAATTGGAGTGGTGTTGATGAGTCTTTGTGTGAGAGTTTATGTAATTTGATTGCTGGTTCTTTTTTGTTTCCAGATGATGATGCGGTAAGGGAGCTTGGTTTAAAGAGGAAAGCTTTGAGTGGTGATTTGAAGATTACTGCTGTGGAGTTTGGTATTTCTATTCAGTGTCTTGCATATAGAGCTAGGGAGTTGAAGATTATTAGTGAGGCTGCCTACAGGGAGTTTAATATTTTGGTTTCTAAGTTAGGTTGGAGGAAAGGTGAGCCTTCTAGAATTGGGATGGAGCTTTCGAATCTTTTTAGGCAGCTTGTTTTTAGGGCTATTGCTGAGGGTGAGATTAGTATTCAAAAGGGTGCGGAGTTGCTTAGGGTTTCTTTTTCTGATGTTGAGTCTGGTTTGTTATGCGGGGGTATTTGATGGATTTAAGTAGTGATACGAATGTTTGGATAGATTTTTATATAATTGGCGGGTTGGAGTTGCCTTTTAGGTTGGATCATATTTTTTATATGAGTAGTGATGCTATTGGTGATGAGGTTTTGTCTCCTGCTGATTTGAGTGAAAAGTTGGTCATTTTGGGTTTAATTGGTCTTGAGGTTAGTGAGGATGAGTATTATTTGGCTTATTCTTTTGTTGTTAAGTATCCGAAGTTGTCGAGGTATGATGGTATTGCTTTGGCGATTTCTAAGTTGAGGGGTTTTGTTTTATTGAGTGGTGATAGGGCTTTGCGGTGTGCTGCTGAGTGTGAAAGTGTTGAGGTCAGGGGTACTTTGTGGGTTTATGATGAGTTAGTGAGAGCAGGTAGGATTACTTTGGAGGAGAGGTTGTTTTATTTGTCATTGTTGGAGGATAATAATGGTGGTTGTAGGGGAGTTAGGTTGCCTTCTTCTGAGATTAGGAAGAGGTTGGATATTTTGAGATAGAGGCTGTACTAAGGAGTTGGTGCGGTCTTTTTATTTTATGAGAGTAATAACTTTTTAGGGTTATAGATGGTATTTATTATAGGAAATAAAGCAATTAAAATAAGTTGCAAATAAGTAATGCAATCAATATTAGTTGCTATTATAAAGAAGCTGTAATAATAGAAGATTTTACAATTTGGCTTTTGTAGGAAAGCAATATTTTTCCCTGCATTATTAAATAAAGATATGATGATAAAAATTTGTAAGAAAATGATGAATATGATATCATTTATTTATAAACCTAGTTTTTCACTATGAAAATCAAAAGTGGAATTCTGGAAAAATACCTAAGGAGGATAGAAAAATGAACAATCAAAATATGAAGGACTATATACTATTCAGAGACGAGTCTTTAACCAAAAAGATAATATACGATGAAGAAAAGGTTCTAGCTTTTGTTTTAAACCTAAAGGCAGGACAATCTATCCCAATTCACAAACATGGAACCTCAGCCTTAATATATTATGTGCTAAAAGGCGCAGGAGAATTGTTGGTAAATGATAGTGTTATTAAATTAGAAGAAGGATCTGTCGGACTTGTAGCGGGTGAGGATGATTTCAGCATACCAAAGATTAACGAAGATATGAGTATGTATGTAACAATAAGCCCAAGACCTGAAGACGATAGATATGCTCAAGGTATAGAATAAAATTTAATTGATTAAATTAGAATCAGTGAACAAAAACAGACATGATTAATCATGTCTGTTTTTTGTTGAATATTATGTATATCTTTATGTATATCTTTATGTATATCTTTATGTATATCTTATATTTGTATTTTTCTATTTCATCAACTTCCAGATATTATCAGCAAACTCCACAGGGTCCTCAATAGACAAACCCTCTATCAAACGAGCCTGATCATAAAGAAGCTTGGTATATAGGGCGAAATCATCTGAATTATCTTTCATTGCAGACTTCAAAGCCTCAAAAACCCTATGCTCAATGTTTATCTCCAGGACCTTATCTGCCTTAACCTGCTGACCATTAGGCATCTGACTTAATATCTTCTCCATCTCTATAGAAATATCACCATCATTGGCAAAACACACAGGATGTCTTTTCAATCTCTTAGAAGGACGAACATCAAAAACCTTATCCTCAAGAACAGACTTCATCCTAACAAAAAGATCCTTATTCTTTTCAATTTCTTCTTCCAATTCCTCCTTCTTGTCCAAATCCTCGATACCAAGATCATTACTAGAAACAGAACGGAACTCCTTCTCTTTGTAGGAGCTAAGTATTTTCAGTGCAAACTCATCAATATCATCTATTAAATAAAGAATCTCATAACCCCTATCCAACAACTGCCCAGTCTGAGGTAGTTTTTCAATCTTTTCAAGAGACTCACCAGTAGCATAGTAGATATATTGCTGCTCCTCCGGCATTCTACCAACATACTCATCAAGACTAACCAGTTTCTTCTCCTTGGAAGAATGGAAAAGAAGAAGATCAGTAAGAATTTCCTTATTCATGCCATATTCAGCATAAACACCATACTTCAACTGACGACCAAAGGAATTGTAGAATTTCTCGTAATTCTCACGATCGTTTTTAAGAAGTGATAGTAATTCCTTTTTAATCTGTTTTTCAATATTCTTTGAGATAAGTTTCAACTGACGATCATGCTGTAGCATTTCCCTTGAAATGTTTAAAGACAAATCCTCAGAATCCACAAGACCCTTAACAAAACTAAAATAATCTGGAAGTAATTCAGGTGCACGATGCATAATTAAAACACCATTGGAATAAAGCTCCAGTCCCTTTTCAAAATCCTTGGTGTAATAGTCATAAGGTGCCTTTTCAGGAATATATAGGATTGCGTTATAGCGTATAGCACCTTCAACACTTATATGTGAATGACGAAGTGGCTTATCAAAACCATAATGCTTTTCAGAATAGAAATTCTCATAATCCTCGTCCTTAAGCTCATTCTTATTCTTTCTCCAGATAGGGACCATGCTGTTAACAGTTTGTTCCTCTACGGACTCATCGAACTCATCCTTAGAACCCTCTTTTAACTTACTAACAGGCATTTCCATAATGATTGGATAACGAATAAAGTCAGAATATTTCTTTACCAGGGCCTTTAAACTATAGGTGTTGAGATAGTTATCGTAATTTTCATCAGGAGTATTATCCTTGATCTTTAATACTATATCTGTACCAACAGTATCCTTTGTACAGACCTCAAGACTATAGCCATCAGCTCCTTTAGAAGTCCATATATTGGCATCTTCTTCACCAAATGCTTTGGAGATAACAGTAACCTCGTCAGCCACCATAAAGGAAGAGTAAAAACCAACTCCAAATTGGCCAATAATATCATACCCCTCCTGAGCAACATTTTCCTCCTTGAAGTTTAAGGAACCGCTCTTGGCTATTGTGCCAAGGTTCTTATCAAGTTCCTCCTTAGTCATACCAATACCTTTATCACTTATGGTGATTGTGCGATTATCCTTGTCGATTATTATCTTAATTTTGTAATCATCCTTGTTAAAATTTAGTTCATCTGTGGTTAGAGCCTTATAGTACATCTTATCCATGGCATCACTGGCATTGGATATTAGCTCCCTTATAAAGATCTCCTTATGAGTATAAATAGAATGAATCATCAGATCCAATAAGCGTTTAGACTCTGATTTAAATTGTTTTTTTGCCAAAATTATCTCTCCCTTCAAAATTAACTATTATAGCTATATTTATAGATATTTACTAACTGTTAGCACTCTGATATAATGAGTGCTAACAGTTACTTTATACCATAAAAACCTGATTCAAGTCAAATGTTTCTATTAAAAATATTAATTTAATTTTGAATTAGGTGTATGATATAGGTGTATTATAAAGATATATTATTAAATGGATAAATGAATAAGGAGGTAATGAAATGGATCCAAATAAATTAACACAAAAATCAATGGAAGCCCTACAACAGGCAGAAACCAAGGCGTTGCGCTATGGGCAAATAGAAATTGAAATAGAACATCTTCTAATAGCTCTTTTAGAACAAACTGATGGCTTACTACCACGTATTCTAAAAACCATGGATGTTAACACTGATTCCTTTAGTAATGAAATTGAAGAGATTTTAGAGAAGAAACCAAGAGTTAGCGGACCTGGGAGAGAACCAGGGAAAATATATATTAGCAGAAAAGTTGACACGGTTTTACTGAAAGCTGAAAATGAATCTAAAAACATGAAGGATGAATATATTTCAGTCGAACATATTTTTTTAGGAATACTCGATGAAATTAAAAATGGTACTTTAGAAAAAGTGTTTAAGGTTTTCAATATAAATAAGAATAGTTTCCTTAAAGCTTTGTCAGGTATAAGAGGGAACCAACGAGTAACCAGTAATACACCAGAATCCACTTATGAAGCATTGGAAAAATATGGTCAAGAACTAGTCAAGTTGGCTAGAAACAATAAACTGGACCCGGTAATCGGTAGAGATATGGAAATCCGTCATGCTATCAGGATTTTATCAAGAAAAACCAAAAACAACCCTGTGCTTATTGGAGAACCTGGTGTGGGGAAAACTGCAATTGTCGAGGGTTTAGCCCATCGTATTGTAAGAGGTGACGTACCAGAGGGACTTAAGGACAAGAAAATATTCTCACTTGATATGGGGGCTTTGATAGCTGGGGCCAAGTATAGAGGAGAGTTTGAGGAAAGACTTAAAGCGGTACTCCAGGAAATCAAAAAAAGTGAAGGTGAAATACTACTATTTATAGATGAAATTCATACAATTGTAGGAGCTGGCAAGACCGAAGGCTCCATGGATGCAGGCAATATGCTAAAGCCAATGTTGGCTCGTGGTGAACTGCATTGTATTGGTGCTACAACCCTAGATGAATATCGAAAGTATATTGAAAAAGATTCTGCCTTGGAACGTCGTTTCCAACCTGTAATGGTAGATGAACCAACTGTGGAGGATACTATCTCCATACTAAGGGGTTTGAAAGAGCGTTTTGAAGTATTCCATGGTGTAAGAATTCATGATAATGCCCTGGTTTCAGCAGCTGTGCTGTCACATAGGTATATTAGTGACCGCTTCTTGCCAGATAAGGCTATTGATTTAGTTGATGAGGCCTGTGCCCTTATTAGAACTGAGATCGATTCCTTGCCAGCAGAACTTGATGAGGTTTCTAGAAGAGTAATGCAGTTAGAGATTGAAGAAGCTGCACTAAAGAAGGAAAAAGATAAAGCTAGTCATGAAAGGTTAGGTCATCTTCAAAAGGAATTGGCTGATTTGAAGGAAAAGATGATGACCATGAAATCCCAATGGGATAATGAGAAGAAGGCTATAAGTCATGTTGGTAAGTTGAGGGAAGATATTGAACAACTTCATCAAGAGATAGAAAAAGCGGAGAGGGAGTATGATCTTAATAAGGCAGCTGAGTTAAAATATGGCAAACTTCCTGAATTAGAAAAAAAATTAAAAGATGAGGAAGAAAAGTTTGTCAAAAACAGAGGAGCGACTCCTCTTATTAGAGAAGAAGTAGTAGAAGAAGAGATAGCTAAAATAATTTCACAATGGACTGGTATTCCTTTAACCAAACTAATTGAAGGTGAGAGGGAGAAACTAATGCGTTTAGGAGAAATCCTACATGAAAGTGTTGTAGGTCAAGATGAGGCGGTGCAGAGTGTTACTGATTCTATTATTAGAGCTAGGGCTGGCATCAAGGATCCTAAGAGACCAATTGGTTCTTTTATATTTCTTGGTCCAACCGGGGTTGGTAAGACTGAATTAGCTAAGACTATTGCTGTCAATCTTTTTGATTCTGTGGAAAACATTGTCCGTATTGATATGAGTGAATATATGGAAAAGCATGCTGTTTCTAGGATGATAGGAGCACCTCCTGGATATGTAGGTTATGAAGAAGGTGGCCAACTGACTGAGGCAGTTCGTCGTAAGCCATATTCTGTAATTCTGTTTGATGAGATTGAGAAGGCTCATCCTGATGTGTTTAATATTTTATTGCAGGTTTTAGATGATGGTCGTATCACTGATTCACAAGGTCGTATGGTTGATTTCAAGAATACCATAATTATTATGACATCCAATGTTGGTTCTTCCTATTTATTGGAGGGTATTGATGATAAGGGAGTTATAACTGATGGTGCTAGAAATGAAGTTATGGATGAATTGAAGAGATTGTTTAGACCTGAGTTTTTAAATCGTGTTGATGACATTATTTTCTTTAAGCCTTTAACAAAGGGTGAGATTGGGCATATTATTCATCTGATGTTGAAGGAGCTTCAAGTTAGACTTGATGATCGTAGGATGACTATTGAATTAACTGATAAGGCTATTGATTATGTAGTTGAAGGTGGATTCAATCCTGTTTATGGTGCAAGGCCATTACGTAGGTTCTTACAGAATCAGGTAGAAAACCTGTTGGCTAGAAAATTAATCAGTGGTGATATTCTTGATGGGGCTGCTATTACAGTGGACCATGTTGGGGATGCGCTAACAATTAATTGGCTTAACCCTAAATCCTAGTATTAAGTTTAAGATTAAGGTAAAGGCTATTAAGATGAATCTTAATAGCCTTTTATTATTATTTTATATTATCATGAGCTTTAATTTAGATTGGCTTCGTTATCATAGCCTCTTTTTTCCCAGTATCCTAGATAGTCTTCATCATCAGATAATTCTATTCGGGTTATCCATTTTATCCACTTGTAGCCAAACTTATCCTCGGCTATTAATTGGAATGGGTAACCTCTTTCTGGTGGTAGTGTAACCCCATTCATTTTATAAGCAAGCATCATATCCTTTTCTAAAATTATATCTAATGGTAAAGAAGTTGAATAACCATCTGCAGCATAGAAAATGACAGTGTTTGCGGTATCTTTAACCTCGACTTTATCGAAAACTTCTCTTAAAAGTATACCTTCCCAAAGAATATCAACACTCCAACCTTCTATACAATTAAGCCTTACAAGTTTCTTATATTTTGTATTTGTCAGTACTTCATCATAAGTGTAATCTGTCGGCTCATTAACAAGACCATCAACCTTTAGCCTATAGGTATCTATATCAACTTTTTGAGGCCCATTGATAGAATTCTCTCTAAACTCTAATATTGATGATAAATCCTTGCCTTCAAACTCCTTAATTTCAACCTTAGCCAGTTCTCTTAGTTCGTCATTATTAGAGCTACTGTTACAAGCTGATAGGGATAATAGCATTATGAAACTAAAAACTATGCTTAGAAGTAAGAGGTATTTCTTTTTGGTTTTCATAGTTAATCCTCCATTAGTTTTCTTGGTTTGATTATATCATATTAATTCAAAATTACATTAGTCTGTAGTGTTCTTGATGTGTTCTTGATTTGAGTGCTTAAAAATTATATAATTAACTGTATTGAAAGTTATATAAAGGAGAATAAAATGGGTAAAACATTAGTAGAAAAAGTATTTGAAGCTCATAGGGTAGATTTACCTTATCCAGATACACACGTTTTAAGATTAGACAGAGTATTCTGTCATGAGATAACAACACCAATAGCCATTACAGACCTTATGGCAAGAGGCAAAGATAGAGTCTTTGATCCAACCAAAATCAAAGCTGTAATCGACCATGTAACCCCAGCCAAGGACTCTAAAACTGCTGAACAAGGTAAGATTTTAAGAGACTGGGCTAGAAGACATCAATTAAAAGATTTCTTTGATATAGGTAGAAACGGTGTCTGTCACGCAATATTCCCTGAGAAGGGTTTTGTTAGACCTGGCTATACTATTATCATGGGAGACTCCCATACTTGCACTCATGGGGCATTTGGTGCCTTTGCAGCAGGTGTAGGGACCACAGACCTTGAAGTTGGTATCTTAAAAGGGGTTTGTGCCTTTAAAACACCAAAGTCCATTAAGTTTATTCTAAATGGTCAACTACAACCTGGAGTATATGCCAAGGATTTAATTCTTTTTATAATAAAGGAACTAACTGTTAATGGAGCAACAAACATGGCAATAGAATTTACTGGACCTGTTGTTAATGCTATGTCCATGGAGTCTCGTATGACTTTATGCAACATGGCAATAGAAGCAGGAGGAACAGTAGGAATCTGTTATCCAGATATGACAACAGTTGAGTATCTATGGAACTTTATTAAAGATGATTTTGCTACAAAAGAAGATGCTCTAAATGATTATTCTAAGTGGATTTCTGATGAAGATGCTTCTTATGAAAAAATATATGAATATGATATTAGTGAACTAGAGCCAATGGTTACCTTCGGCTACAAGCCTGACCAAGTTAAGACCATTAGGGAAATGACTGGTACTAAACTTGATCAGATATATATCGGAAGTTGTACCAATGGCCGTATTGAAGACCTAAGAATTGCGGCAAATGTACTAAAAGGTAAAAAGATTAATGATTATGTCCGTGCTATAGTTAGCCCGGCTACACCTGAAATCTACACTATAGCCTTAAAGGAAGGTTTGATTGAAATTTTTCAAACTGCTGGTTTTTGTGTAACTAATCCAACATGTGGAGCTTGTCTTGGTATGAGTAATGGTGTTCTAGCAAGTGGTGAAGCCTGTGCTTCAACAACTAATAGAAACTTCAATGGTAGAATGGGTAAAGGCGGAGTGGTTCATCTAATGAGTCCAGCCTCTGCTGCTGCTTCAGCTATTGAGGGTAAAATCGTTAATTCAGAATTGTATAAAGGATAAATGGTGAAAAAACATGAAAAATTTTAATGGAAAAGTTTTATTTTTAGATAGAAGTGATATTAATACAGATGAAATAATACCTGCAAAGTATCTTACGGAAATTACAAAGGAAGCCTTAAAACCATATTTGCTTGAGGATCTTTCATTACCAACCTTTGATAATAAAGTAGATATAAAAGACAAGGTAGTAGTGGTTACTAGAGAAAACTTTGGCTGTGGTTCTTCAAGAGAGCATGCCCCTTGGGCCTTGGAGGTTAATGGAATCAATGTAGTAATAGCCGAGAGCTTTGCAAGAATTTTTAGACAGAATATGTTTAATTGTGGTATGGTGGCAATAGAATTACCAAAGGAACAAATAGATAATCTATTTAAGAACTATGCCGGTCATGATACTACAATCAAGGTGGATATAGATAGTGCCAAGATATTTGTATCAGCTGGTGAAAAATCAGAAGTTATCGATTTTGAACTTGGTGGTTATGATAAGGTGCTGGTACAAGAAGGTGGTTGGGTAAACTACGCTGACAATAGGTATTAAAAGAAAGAAAAAATAGAAATAAGGTTATTTTGATGAAGGACATCTTTATGGGTGTTCTTCTTTTTTTTGTTCAACTATGTGCTACAATTGAATAAATAGATAAAGAATAGAGTGAAAAAATGCCGAACAAATGTATTCATTCATAGATTGATAATCTTAAACTATAGAGAAATACATTAGATTGGAGAAGTAATGGACCAGAAATGGATAGAAAAATGGAAACAGGACTTGGATCAATTAAGAGAAGAACTACCCAAAAAACATTTAAATCTCTACTTTGGGCAAAGTGAAGAAAACTTTCTTTGGGCAATTGATATGTTGAAAGAGGAATTAGATGAAGGGGATTTAGACCATTTTGTTGTAATTTCTAGAATAGCCAGGATTGTTGCTGCCTTTAAAGATGCTCACACAACAGTCTATATTCCAGGGAAATGGTTTTTACCTTTTGATTTCTATTGGTTTTATGAAGGTATATATATTGTTGGAGGTTTAGAGAGTTATAGTTCTCTTATTGGTTGCAAGGTGACTCATATTAATGATATTGAAATAGAGGAAGTAATTAGTCGTCTTAAGACTGTTATATCTTATGAGAATGAATCCTTCCTGAAGTCACAACTGCCAAAATATATTCGAGTAGCCGAAGTACTTTATGGTCTTGATATTATTAAAGGGCTTAAGGAGTTAAGTATCGGAGTAGAGTATGGTAATGGTATAGCTTCAAAAATTCAAATTAAAACCTATACAGAGCAAGAATTAGTTGTTGATTATCTAAAGATTGACGATATGCTTAATGACGATATACCTTTGTTTAGAAGATCTGGTGAAAATTATTGGAGTCAGCATCTTGAAGAGGATAATACTTTTTATATAAACTATAATTGCTGTAAGAATATGAAAAATATTGGAGTTAAGGCATTCTTCAATGGAGTTATTGAGAATATTAATATATCTAAGGTAGATAAGGTAGTCGTTGATCTTCGTAATAATTTTGGAGGTAATTCTAGACTACTTGAACCCTTCATTAAGGAGTTGAAGAAATGGCTTATGGAGAATGATAGACGCAGGGTATTTACCGTTATTGGTAGGGATACTTTTTCATCAGCCTTATTAAATGCATACTCACTTAAAAATGATGCAGGTGCTATATTGGTAGGCGAAGCCTCAGGTGGCAAGCCAAATTGTTATGGAGAAGTTCTATTCCTTGAATTGTTAAATTCTAAATTAAGAATTAGATATTCAACCAAGTATTATGATATTATTGAGGACGATAGTCAAGAATCCTTGTTTCCTGATATGAAGTTTGTTGTTAAATTCGATGATTTCATTAGGTGTAAGGATCCTGTTATGGAATATATATTAAATAGAGAGGTGGATTAATATGTCAGATGAGCACAATCATCAAAAACAAGGGAATATAAAAGTAGCCTTTTTCTTGAATTTTTCTTTTACCATTATTGAGTTAGTAGGAGGGATTTTAACTAATAGTATGGCTATATTATCTGATGCCTTACATGATCTTGGTGATTCCTTAACTCTTGGTCTAGCTTGGTACTTGGAAAAGTATTCAAACAAAAAATCTGATTTTAAGTTTTCTTTCGGTTATGCAAGGTTTTCCTTATTAGGAGCTTTACTTAATAGTATAATCTTGGTTGTTGGTTCTATAATAATTTTATCTCAGGCTATACCTAGGATTTTTAGTCCTGCAGAAGTTAATCCAGAGGGTATGTTTTTCCTAGCAATTCTGGGTATTGTCATCAATGGCCTAGCTGTTTTAAGACTTAGACATGGCACTTCCTTAAACGAAAGAGTAGTTTCTTGGCATTTATTGGAGGATGTTCTTGGATGGGTAGTGGTTCTTATTGGTAGTATAGTTCTGATTTTCTTTGATATTCCATGGATTGATCCAGTTATGTCAATTTTTATTTCACTATATATTTTATTTAATGTCTACAAGAATCTAAAAGAAACCATGAATATTTTTCTACAAGGGGTACCTAAAAATATTTCTATAAGTGATTTAGAAGACGAGATTATTGAGAAGACTGGTATTATTGCTGCTTATCATACTCATGTTTGGTCACTAGATGGTGAGAAGAATCTTATTAGTATGCACATAGTTGTTAGTGATGAATTGAAAAGAGAAGATATTATAAAGGTTAAGAGACAAATTAGAGATTTATTGAAAAAAAGTGACATAGAACATGCCACTATAGAAGTAGATTTTAAATGTGAGGAATATGAATATTAGAAAAAGGTTGTAAATATCATTCTTAAGCCTACTAAGGTCAATGTTATAGAAAGTATTTTTATGATTATTGAACCTTGGACTTTGGCTGATAGTCTAGCTCCTATTTGGGCTCCTATTATTGCATTTATGGATAATATTATAACTGGCATCAAGTTATTTACAATATTGCCGTTGATTAAGTGTACTATAATGCCACTAAAGGCCATTATGGCTACTATGAATTGTGAGGTGGCTGTTGCCATGTGTACTGGGAAATTTAATAAGTGTACCAGTGAGGGAACACGCATTATGCCTCCTCCAATACCAAGTAAAGTAGAGATAAAACCAATGGTTAGGTTTATTAAAACACCTAGCCATTTTTTTTGTGTTTTAGGTGGAGTTTGTATTGTTTCATTTGCTATTTTGTTCCTATTCTTGTTCTCTGGTTTTAAAAATAGGTAGGCAGCTAGAATTATTAATATTATTCCAAAGATAAGGTTGAATATGTTCTTTGAAATCATGGTAATTACTATGGTTCCTAGTATTGCTCCTGGTATTGTTGAGGCTGCAAAGATTAATCCTGATTTATAGTCTATTCTTTTCATCTTATGATAGGCCAAGGTTCCTGAGATTGAATTAAAGAAAACAAAAGCTAGTGATATGCTGGTTATTTCTTCTGGTGTCTTTTCTGGAAAGATAATTAAGAGTATTGGTACCAAAATAAAACCTCCCCCAGCACCGATCATGGTGCCTAGGATGCCTACAAGGAAACCTATAAATGCAAGTAGTAGTAATATTTCCATTATTACCTTTCTTCAATGCTCATAATGACTTGTTTATTGACTTAAGTATACCTTATAAGCTGGAAATTATGAATGTGGTATAATGAATAGGTAAGTATTTTAGTATTTATGTTAGGAGTGTAATAATGAAGAAAATTTTAAGTATCCTTTTATTAGCTATTTTAGTTAGTGGAATTATTTTGATGTCAGGTTGTGCTAAAGAGGCTGAGAATATTATTGATAGAGCAAGGGAATCATCAACTAGTATCAAAAATTATGATTTAGATATGACTATGGATATAGATATGAAGGTCATGAATCAAGATATTTTGATGTTAATGAATATGGAATCAACTAATTTTATTGATCCTATTAAATCAAGATTAGAGATGTCGATTGATATGGGTGAGCTAGGAAAGCAGGAGTCTAAGTCCTATACTGTACAAGATGGGGATGTTATTAAAGTATATACCTATAGCATGGGTGAGTGGACTTTAAAGGAGATTAGTGGCTTGAAGAATATGGAAGATGCATTAGCAAATTCTAATTTTAAAGTTTTTATTAATAATTTTGATAGTTTCAAGGAAGTTGGGACTGATAAGATCGATGGTAAGGATGTTGTTGTTTATGAGGGTGTTATTAAGGGTAGTTCTCTTAGTGAAGTGATGAAAACTTCTGGGTTGTTATCTTCATTGCAGACTGATATGACTATGGATTATGAGGTTGTTTTTGGTGAAGATATGGGTGATATGCCAGTTAAGTTCTGGATTGAAAAAGAGACTGCTTATCCAGTTAAGTATTCTATGGATATGAGTATGGTTTTGAATAGATTGATGACTGTTATTTATGCTGAAGCTATGCCGGGGACTAATGGTGAAGTTAATGTTAGTAAGTGTTTAGTAGAGATGACAATGAAGAATATTAACAAGGCTGAAGATTTTAAGATTCCTGAAGAGGTTTTAAAAGTTAAATAAAAATGATATAAGTATAGATTGTTTAGAGAGAGGTTTCATTTTATGGAACCTCTCTCTATTTATTATAAAATTTATTTCTGTTAACTGGAATAATATAGAAAGTGCTTATGTATATATAATCTGTGTTTATAATTAAGTGAATTTACTATATACTTATTTAGGAGTCTGTTGTTAAGACGGCTAATGGAGGATAATATGAAGAAAATAGATGCAAGAGGACTAGAGTGTCCAAGACCAGTTATACTAATAAAGAAAGCAATGGAAGAGGCGGAAGAGGCTTCTATATTAGTAGATAATGAAGTAGCTAGAGATAATGTTCAACGCTTTGGTCATAATGCAGGCTGCAAAGTTACAATAGTTGAAAATGATGATGTAACTGAGCTGTTCTTGAAGAAGGAATCGGAAAAGATATTAGGTGATGTTGATGAGGAGGTAGTTGTGCTTATCAAGACTAGTCTTTTTGGTGAAGGTGACCCTAAGCTTGGGAATATATTGATGAAGAGTTTTTTGGTTAGTTTACTAGAAAGTGATAAGAAGGTTAAAGCTTTGATTTTCATGAATAGTGGTGTAGAATTGACTACCAAGAATCTTGAGATTGTAGAAGTGCTTAAAGCCTTTGAAGAAAAGGGGACTGTTATTTATAGTTGTGGTACTTGTCTTGATTTTTATGGTTTGAAGGAAGATCTGAAAATAGGTCTTATTACCAATATGTATAGTTCTGTAGAACTATTAGTGGGTGAAGGAAATAAGGTTATAACTATATAGTTTTTAATTTATAGTGGGAGAAAACTCTTTAGAGTTTTCTCCTTTTTATTTTGTCATGCTCTTTTTATCTATTATTGACATAATTGGCAAATAGGTTTAATATAGACATATACCCATATGGACATATGAAATGGAAGAAGGTATGAAAATGGATAAACTAACAAATACGTTTAAGGTGCTATCTGATGATACTAGATTGAGAATATTAATGCTCCTATATATGCAGGATTTATGTGTATGTCAAATGTGTGGGATATTGCAGATTTCTCAACCTAGTGTTTCTAAAAATCTTGCTAAGTTAAGAGATATGAATATTGTAATAGATACCAGGAAAGAGAAATTTATTGAATATTCAATAATGAGGGATAATCAAGATAATACTTTTCTTATAAGTATTTTAACTCAACTACAAGATAATCTTGAAAAATATCCTGTTCTTTTAGATGATAATCAGAGAATTTTAGACAAGGATCATTTTTTGAATCTTTGTGATAATAAATCTAACTAACTAATAAAACCAATGAAAGGCGATGGCTTATGTTTATATTTGAATGGTTAAATAATCAATTGCTGAAGATGCAATGGTTATATGATCTTGTAGAACTTCTAGTAGAAAATGTCTTTGGACTAGATATGGAAAGTAGACTTGGAGGTAGTATACATTTCTTTATTTATGATGTTATTAAAATATTTATTCTTTTAGGGTTTTTAATATTTTTAGTTTCATATATACAAAGTTTCTTTCCTCCAGAAAGAACTAAGAAAATATTAGGTAACTATAAGGGGATATCAGCAAATATATTAGGCGCCTTACTGGGAACTATTACTCCTTTTTGTTCATGTTCATCTATACCTTTGTTTATAGGATTTACTAGTGCAGGACTTCCTTTAGGGGTTACCTTTTCTTTCTTAATATCTTCTCCTTTTGTAGATTTAGCTTCAGTTATATTATTGGCTAGTATCTTCAACTGGAAGATAGCTATTGCTTATGTAGTGGTAGGGTTGGTACTGGCTGTAGTAGGTGGCACTATAATTGGTAAGTCAAAACTTGAAAAGTATGTGGAACCTTTTGTTTATAGTAATAAGTTGGTTGATTTAGATGAAGAAAAATTGACCAGAAGAGATCGTCTTAAATATGCTGTAGGGCAAGTATGGGAAATAGTCAAGAAGGTTTGGTTATATATTCTTATAGGTGTTGGTATTGGTGCAGCGATCCATAATTGGATCCCTCAAGATATTATTGCAGCAATAGTAGGAGCTGATAAATGGTATTCAGTTCTAGTTGCTACTGCGGTTGGTATTCCAATGTATGCTGATATTTTTGGAACTCTTCCTATAGCTGAAGCTTTAGTAGGTAAAGGCGTAGGTATAGGTACAGTACTGGCCTTTATGATGGGGGTAACAGCCTTATCATTACCATCATTGATTATGTTAAAGAGAGTAGTAAAACCTAAATTACTAGGAATTTTCTTCGGTATTGTTTCTGTAGGAATTATAATTATTGGTTATTTATTTAATGCTTTTGCATATTTATTTATTTAGAAAGGAAGGTTATTAAAATGGTGATAAAGGTTTTAGGGACAGGTTGTCCTAGTTGTAAGAAACTAGAAGCGAATGTTAGAACTGCTATTAATGAAGCCGGCGTTGAGGCTAGTGTAGAAAAAGTAGAAGATCTACAAAAGATTATGGAATATGGAGTAATGTCCACTCCAGCCTTAGTTGTTGACGAAAAAGTAGTGGCTAAAGGTAAAGTTTTATCTGTAGGAGATATCAAGAAATTAATTAGTTAGAATTTTAAAGAGGAGTATTTGAAGTTATTTGCAAGAGCAAGAGTAGAAATTACTCCTGCTCTTTTAATTTGATTATTATATATTTGCATATATATATATTGACATACATTCAATGATTTTGTTAGAATATGGACATAGGATATCGAAAGTTATCGATAACATTGAATAATTTCGATATCATGAATGGGGTGAGGATATATAAATGGAATACTCATATGCAGAATTCATACCAATACTAAAAGCAATATCAGATGAAACAAGACTAAAGATCATCGACATGTTATCTTGTGAGGAAATGTGTGCTAATGATATTTTAGATGAATTCCAGATTTCCCAATCAACTCTAAGCTATCATATGAAAATATTATCTGATGCAGGTATTGTGATTGGGGTCAGAGAAGGGGCCTGGATGAGATATAACTTAAACAAAGACAAGGCAGAAGGCTTGATTAGTTTTATAGAATATATTACTAAAGAGAAAGAAAACTGTATTTGTAAAAATGTGAAAAAGAGATAAATATAGATAAGGAGATATATAATGGAAAAAAATAAAGGCATTAGTTTTTTTGAAAAGTACCTGAGTATTTGGGTACTAGGATGTATGGGGGCTGGTATATTAATAGGTCAATATTTTGGTTTTATACCAGAGTTTCTTGAACAATTCACTTATGCAGAAGTTTCTATTCCAATCGCTGTATTAATATGGTTGATGATCTACCCTATGATGTTAAAGATAGATTTTAAATCTATTAAAAACGTTGGCAAGAATCCACAGGGATTATTAATATCTTGTGGTACTAGTTGGCTTATTAAACCTTTTTTAATGTTTGGGTTGGCATCATTGTTTTTCTTGGTAGTTTTCAAGGGTTTCATTGATCCAGAATTAGGTAAATTGTATGTTGCAGGTGCTGTGTTATTAGGAGCTGCTCCTTGTACAGCGATGGTTTTCGTCTGGAGTAATCTAACTAAGGGAAATCCTGCTTATACCTTAGTACAAGTAGCGGTGAATGATTTATTAGTATTAGTATTATTTGTTCCGATTGTTACTATTCTGTTAGGTATAACTAATATATTTGTTCCATGGGATACCTTGTTTTTATCAATTGTTCTTTTTGTTGTTATCCCACTTGTAGCTGGGGCTCTAACACGAAAATTTATGATTGAAAAGAAAGGTTTAGATTATTTTACTAATAATTTTATTCCAAAATTTGATAACATAACTGTTATTGGCTTATTACTAACACTAATTATCATTTTCTCCTTTCAAGGAGAGGCTATATTAAATAGTCCATGGCTTGTGGCGATGATTGCAGTACCATTAATACTTCAAAATTTACTTACATTTGCTTTTGCATATTTCGTAAGTTGGAAAGCTAAGCAACCACATTGTATTGCAGCTCCTGCTGGTTTGATTGGGGCATCAGATTTTTTTGAATTATCAGTTGCGGTAGCGATTACCTTGTTTGGTGTAAATTCACCAGTTGTCTTGGTTACTACTGTAGGTGTTTTAACTGAGGTTCCTGTTATGTTATTACTGGTAGCCTTTGTTAATAGAACGAAAGGTTGGTTTGATAAGGATGAGCAGTAAAAAGAAAGTTGCTTTCATTTGTGTTCATAACTCATGCAGATCTCAGATTGCTGAGGCTTTAGGTAAATTATGGGCTAGTGATGTTTTTGAAAGCTACTCAGCTGGTACTGAAGTAAAGGATAGGATCAATCAGGATGCTGTTAGATTGTTGAAAGAAATCTATGGTGTAGATATGGAGAAGGTCCAGTATTCAAAGCTTATAGATGATATCCCAAAGGTTGATGTTGTAGTTACTATGGGCTGTAATGTTCAGTGTCCTTATCTACCTTGTGAAAAGAGGGTGGATTGGGGCTTAGATGACCCAAGTGGTAAAAGTGATGATGATTATAGAGCGTTAATAGCTGATATTGAATCAAAGATTAAGCTATTAGCTGAAGAATTAAAATAATTAAATAATTGCTGATAAAAGTAAAGGAAGCCCTTGAATTCAAGGGCTTCCTTTTTATAGGGGCATTTTTCAGTATGGGGCATGTAAAATCATTTAAGTAGTTTGAGCAACTTAATTTTAAAATAAAAAGCAAAACTTGCTAAAACAACAAAAATCCCAACCTTAATAATTAGAACAGGAATTGGAATTGCAATACCAGCTAGTGCTTGGAATAATGACTGAACCGGAAGCATTACTCCCATTATAATACAGAGTGTTAACAGATTGTCTAAGAGTATTGTTCCTAGTACTCTACCCTTTTTTAAGAGAAATAAACAAATAAACATTAAGGGGCTAATGATTCCCATATCAATTACGTAAGTGATTTCAGTTGTATACACTTCAATTAAAGGCAAAGTTTCTTTACTAATTAATGTAGGTATTATGTCAGGTAGCCATGCTATGAATAGAGCAATTCCAGTTAATATCAAAAATATATTAATTCCTTTAATATGTACAGGTTTGGCTGCATTATTTCTACTCATAGTGCTTTCTAATTCTCTTAAACTAAAAATAAACGTAAAAAGAGAAGTGCTCAATAGTGATATATATAGTAGATGAAAAGTATTATAAGTCACTCCAAAAGAAATGCTTGCTGAATAATATAAAATAACAGCTAATAAAGAAGTGATAAATATTTTTGATTTGATATTGCTATTTTTAAAATCATATACTAAACCAGCTATCAATAAAGGTATAACTAAGAATAACATTGTAAAGTCAGATCCAATGAAAATTGGTGCTCTAAAAAATGAGTCATATCTATATATTCCACTTCCAAATAATTTAACTTCATGTCCATATTGGTTAGTAATAAAAAATTCTTGTGTAGTATTGAATGATATTATCCCATAAATTGTAATGATTGATAACAAGGATATTATTACTATTATTATTATATCTTTGGGTTGAAATTTTCTATTCATTATTACTCCTATAGCGTATTATTTGTATAAAATATTATCATAATTATATATTCCATACAAGAGAATTGAACCTAAAATATTGAAATGATATAATTTTATTAATTAATTGTACAAGGGAGTGATTATATGACTGAAATTATAGCGGTGGAGAATTTAGTAAAATCCTATGGATCTGTTGAAGCGGTAAAAAATATTAGCTTCAAAGTGGAACAAGGTAAGTTATTTGCTTTTCTAGGACCTAATGGAGCAGGTAAATCAACCACAATAGATATAATAAGTTTTTACATCAGGTGATGGTTTTATAAGTTTAACAACTCATCTTCTAGTCCTTGCGGCATCATTTGTTTTCTTTTTGCTATTAGCTATTTGGAGATTTAGATTGCGAAAGAATACACTATAGTTACTTGAAGAAGATACCTTTGTTATTTAAGTTAAGCTTCTTTTCCTTCAAGTTAAGATATAGATCCTCTATAGCTGATAGAATAGCTATGGTTAATAGTATGATAAGGGTCATATCAACATCTAAAATAACAAGTAATATTGGTGAAATAAAGAGTGAAAGCCCAGTTGCCTTATTTAAATAGGTGTGAAGAAAAGCAAGTTGATGAAATCTTAACCAACCAATTATTTGTGATAGCAGTCTAATTATGGCAATTAATCCCATAAATACTAGTGACCATGTTGGTAAGTCTAGTATTGGGATTATTGAAAATAAAATAACTATAATAAAAATGAAATCTGCAAGTCCATCTAGGTTAGCTCCTAGCTTACTTGTGGATTTTGTTTTTCTAGCAATATATCCGTCAAGAATATCGCTAAAACCGCAAATGAAATAGATTATAAAAAATGATGGGGATAAGGGTAGGGTAGTTAGAATAAGTAATGATAATATTATTCTTATAATGGTTATTATATTAGGGATATATTTCATAGTCCAATTTCCTTTGCTACACTTCGCATTCCTTGGATACATTTATCAATAATAACATCTAGTTCTGTCCCTAATCTCTCACATCCGTCTAGTATTACTTCTCTATTTATACTAGCTGCAAAGGCCTTATCCTTGAATTTCTTTTTGACACTTTTTACTTCTATATCCAATACTGATTTTGATGGTCTCATTAAAGCAGCGGCTCCTATTAGTCCTGTTAGTTCATCTATAGTGTAGAGAACTTTTTCCATATATAGTTTTGGTTCAATATCATTAACAAGCCCATATCCATGGGAAATAACAGCGTGGATGAATTCTTGGTCATAACCATTTTCTTTTAGTAGTTCTTGGGCTTTGATACAATGTTCATCTGGGTACATTTCATAATCTATATCATGGAGTATACCAACTGCTGTCCAGTAGTCTATATCTTCTTTGGCCTCATTGGCAAAATAGGCCATTACACCACCAACTCCAATGCCATGGCGGACTAGTGCTTGGCTTTTATTGTATATTTTTAATACTTCTAATGCTTTTTCTTTCATAATTGTACCTCTTTCACTATTTCTTTGTTATATTTATCATCACGATAATTTTAATACAGAAAAAACAACTATGCAATATGAATAAATGACCAAATATATATGAAAATAGACCAGCTATAGATATTTTGATGAATTTTTATATTAATATGATATACTTTTTTTAGAACTTGAGGAGGCATGAAATTGAAGATCGATATTAGAATTGATGAGAAAACTCTAGAAACTACCATAATAGTTCAAGCCAGTAAGATTGATGAAGAAATAACAGAAATCATCAATAAGTTAAAAGAAATAGAAAACAAAAATCGCAAAGGAACTATAACTGGATTTAAAGATGATATTGTAGAAATTATTGATGAGAATAAAATTATCAGGATATATTCTTCTATGCAAAAGGTAATGGCTGAAACAAGTTTTGGTACTTACCTAATAAAGTCAAGACTCTATGAATTAGAAGAAAGACTTGATAAAAATAATTTTGTAAGAATATCAAATTCAGAAATTATTAATTTAAAAAGAGTAGTAAATTTCGATTTAAGTTTTAGTGGAACCATATGTGTAAACTTAGACAATAAAGAGACAACATATGTATCAAGAAGATTTGTAAGCAAAATTAAAGAAGTTTTGGGAATATAGGTGATAATATGAGAAATAGAATTTTAAGGAATGTAATGTTTGGTTTTTTGATAGGAGTCGTTATTTTGTATATTGGCTCTATAATAGTTGCTTTAGTTGTTGGTAATAATCAATACTATGGCGCAAAGGAAGAACTTGTTGTTTTATTTGGAAGTATACCCATGGCCATGGCTTTTCAAGTTTTAACAACTGGGATTCTAGGAGGTGTCATAGGTGGCATTTCAACTATATTTCATTATGAGAAATTTAGTATTTTGAAAGCTACGATTATTCATTTTCTTGTGGTTGGGTCTAGTTTCTACTTTGTCTCTTATATAAATTATTGGATAAAACATGATTTGATCACTCAATTTTTTTCTAATATGAGAGTAATACTTGGAACGTTTTTACCTAATAAGGAGGTGTTCTATTTTTATCCTTATACTTTTGGAAGTTTAATGGTTTATCTCTTACTCTTCCTGGGTGGCTATATAACATTCTGGCTAATAATATTTTTAAATATGAGGATAAAGATCAACAAAGTAAACGCAGCATTGAAGAAAAAAAACAAGAATTAATAAAATATAAAAGTTAAGATTTTGAAAGTAATTGTTAAATGAAAGGGGAATAATGAAAATGAAAAAGAATAATTTATTCAGAGGTTTAGTTGTAGTAACACTAATACTACTTGCTTCACTAACTGCTGTAGGTTTTAAAGTTGCTAGTGGAGATAGAGTGATAGTACCAAATAGTGAGGTAATAGAAGAAAATTTCAGTTTTACCGGTACATATTTGGAATTAAATGGGCTTGTTGAGGGGAACCTATATGCTGCAGGAAATGATGTGATAATCAACGGTGAGGTTATGGGTAATGTTTTTGTAGCTGGAAGTAATATTGAAATCAATGGTTCGGTAAGGGGAGATATTTATACTGCTGGTCAAGATATTAAAATTACTGGCTTAGTAGGAGGCAATGTATTTGCAGCAGGAAATAAGCTGGAACTTGCAGATGAATCAGTTGTAGGTTTTGATGTATTCCTGGCAGGCAGTGATATTAGGGTTGACTCACAGATTAATGGTGATGGCTATCTGACTGCTGGATATATTTCGGTAGATGGTATGATCGATGGTGATTTAAACTATAGTGCTGAAAAAGTTGATATTGATGAAGATAATGTAGGAGGAAAGATATTTAAAGAAGAAAGAAAACCTGAAACTGCTGGCTCAATAGTGCTTGGAAAATTATTTACATTTTTAAGTTTTGTATTTTCAGTAATTATGATTTGGGTAGTTATAACATTTGTTATTAACAAAGATCATAAGAATAAGTTGGTTAGATTGATGGATAAGGAAAATACAGTTACTACTATATTCCTTTTTGGACTGGTTGGCTTACTTGTTTCCTTCATATTGCCACTAGTGCTTTTCTTAACTGGGGTAGGTATTAAGCTAGGAATATTCACAATAATCTTGAATTCTGCTTTATTGTATCTATCTGGTGGGATTGCTATAGTTGTCTTAAGTAGCTTGCTTAGTAAGAAACTTCCTAATATGGCAGTTGGCAATAATATATTAATAGTATTTTTAATGGCGGTAGTTGTAGGAATACTTAAAGCTATACCAATAATTTCTGGTCTAGTTGGGTTCCCATTATTGGTTATTGGGTATGGTTTGATTATTGGTAGTCTAATATATAGAGATAAAAAAATGATAGTTACTACTGAAGAGTAGAAATAGCCAAGTTTATAACATATAATTAAGCAGTAAACCTTTAGGTTTACTGCTTAATATTTGTCTTGGAGGTATAGTGTGAAGGTCGTAATTATATATTTTAGTCCTTGTGGTAGTACGGGGAAGGTAGCAAACTTTATAAGCAAGGATTTTGAAAGATTAGATTGGGAAGTTCAACTGTTGAATATGACAAAGGATCTAGATTTATTCCCTAATGGAGATTTTCTTAAATTCATCAATAGAATAGAAAGCCATGACTTATTATTAATTGGTGGTCCAATATATATTGACCATCTTCACTATAATGTTCTAGATTTAATTACAAGACTGCCTAAGGCTGATGATATAAGTCATTCTAGTAATGCTGGAGTTTTTACAACCTTTGGTAAAATCACACCAGGTGTAGGTACTGCTGAAGCTTGTAAGGAGCTGGGTAAAGTTGGGCGTAAAACATGGGCTGCACTGGAGGTTGATAGTGAGCACTGTGTATCTAGAAATATAGACTATCCAATAAGTGAAGGCTTGCCAGGTGATGAAGTCTTAGAGCTTGTAAAAGATTTTGTAGAATATTTGATTAAGGTTGTTGATGATAAGGAAAGACCTCTTAAGGATATAGAATCAAAGCTCGTTAGTAGTTTCGCTGAATTCCCTAATCTTGCTGATGAGCGCTTGGTTACTATTAATAGTTTCCCTGATATAGAATTCAATTATGATCTTTGTGAGCAATGTTATATCTGTGTAGATAAATGTCCAGTTAATTATTTAGTGATTAAGGATGGTTATCCAACAATGCTACCTGATGATATTTGTGTACATTGTACTAATTGTCTATATTATTGTCCTAATGGTGCAGTTGTCATGGATCTATATGACAAGAAGTCATTTTACATGAAACAATTGGCCAAACAAAAATTAGAACCTGATGGTATCTCAATTAGTAGATTAATTAAATAATATAGTCTTAGTATATATAAATTAGAATTTATTAATGTATAATTATTGAATAATTATAGTACAATTAAAATGTTATAAAAATTTTTATTTACAGTAGTTTTAGGGGTAGGATAATGAGAATTATTGACCAAATGTGGGTTTTGATATGTGCCTTATTTGTATTTTTTATGCAAGCCGGATTCATTTGCTATGAGGTAGGTTTCATTCGTCCTAAAAACGTCGTTAGTGTTGCAATAGAAAATATTATAGCATTTGTAATTACAACGTTATCATTTTTTGCTGTGGGTTATGCTATTATGTTTGGACCTTCTTTTCATGGCCTTTTTGGCAGTGATTTCTGGTTTGGGTCACATTTACAAGGCTCGTCAAGTTATGTAATAGTTTTTTTTGAATTGATGTTTGCTGGAACTGCTGTAACAATATTTTCAGGAAGTATGTCGGAAAGGACAAAAACTAAAGGGTTAATCATAAGTGCAATTGTAGTTGGAGCTTTGATTTATCCTGTTTACGGTCATTGGGTATGGGGTAATTTATATTTGAACCAAAGTGCATGGTTACAACAGTTAGGCTTTATAGATTTTGCTGGGGCTACTGTAGTTCATGGTACTGCAGGCTGGATAGCTCTAGCAGGTGTCTTAGTTGTGGGCCCAAGAAAAGGACGATGGGATGCAAATGGCAGAATCAAGAACCTGGGCAGATCCAATATCCCCTTTGCTGCACTTGGTACATTTATTTTATGGTTTAGCTGGTTTGGATTTAATGGTGGTAGTTTAATGAGGTTCGATGATAGTATTGGACAAATTTTGATGAACACCAATATTTCAGCATCGGCAGGGGTATTAGGTGCAGTCTGCACAGTATTTTTTATCCTAAAAAATAGAAGCTTTATGGAGGCTATATTTAGTGGGGCACTAGGTGGTTTGGTCGCTATTACTGCAAGTTCAAATATTCTAGAACCGATTCAAGCATTTTTTGTTGGTTTAATAACAGGAATTATAGTGATCTTAGGGAGTGCTTTATTGGAGAAATTAAGAATTGATGATGCAGTTGGTGCTATTTCAATCCATGCGTTTGGAAGTGTTTCAGGTATATTGTTATTAGCATTGTTTGCTAATCAAGGGGTATTGTCATTATCTAATCGCTGGTGGCAACTTGGTATACAAATATTTGGGGTATTAGTAAATTTTGTATGGGTTTTTGGTATGAGTTATATTATGTTTAAAATTATTGATAAATTCATCGGACTTAGGGTTACACCTGAAGAAGAGGAACAGGGTCTTAATATTGTGGAATATTCTGATCTCTATTCCTGGCAACAAGCAATCAAAGATAGAACCTATACAGAAATAACTGATGAACTGTATCTTAAGATACAGCAACAAAACCAAGAGTTGGAAAAAAAATCACAACGACTTATGGCCACTCAAGAAAAGGAAAGAGATAAAATAGCCAGAGATCTTCATGATGGCGTAGGTCAATTATTAGCAGCTTCTAAAATTGATTTGGGACAGCTTAAAAAGAAATTAATTAGTGATGGACAAAAAGATCAAGCAACTAGGATTATGGGTTTGATTGATAATACTGTTGATGAAATAAGAACTGTAATTTACAATTTGAAACCTATTAAGCTTGAAGAAGAAGGGCTTTTGAAGAGTATACAAAAATTAACTTCTCAGATTCAAAAAATCAAGGATTTAGTTTTTGAGTTTCAGATTATTTCGCCATTACCATTATTGGGTGAAATTGAGATGTTGAATGTTTACAGGATAGTACAGGAGAGTTTAAGTAATATATTGAAACATTCGGAAGCTGATAAGGTGATTCTTATTTTCGATAAGGATAAACATGGTTCGTATATTATATCTATTGAAGACAATGGTATTGGTTTTGATATTAATAATATATATGAAGGTATGGGCATGACCACAATGCTTGAAAGGACTAAATTACTTGGTGGTAAATTAAATATTAAAAGTCAAAATGGAAAAGGAACTAAAATAACATTGGAGATGCCTTATGAAAACTAGACGTGTATTTCTAGCCGATGATCATAAAATATTAAGAGAGTCATTAAAACATTATCTCAGACAGGAGGCAATAGTTGATGTCGTCGGAGTAGCTGATAACGGTCTTGATGCCTATAAAGAAATAATACACCTTAAGCCGGAGATAGCTATTTTAGATATATCAATGCCACAATTGAACGGATTGGATTTATGTAAAAAACTAAAGGTCGAAATGCCTGAGCTTAAGGTTATAATTCTGACAATGCATAAATCTGAAGAAATGCTTTATAAGGCCTTGAGTTCAGGGGTTAATGGTTATGTGCTAAAAGATAATGCCTTGGAGGATCTTATTGAAGCCATAAAGACTGTGATAGCCGGTAAGATATTTATATCAGTTGATTTATTGCAGATGGTTGTAGGTGGATTTGTTAATAATCGTAAAGATAGTACTGAACAACTATCAATAAGAGAACGTGAAATACTACAAATGCTTGCTGAGGGTAGGGGTAATAAGGAAATTGCAGTAGCGCTTCATTTAAGTGTGAAGACTGTAGAAACTCATAGAGCTAATATTATGAAAAAGTTAGGCCTTAGAAACATAGCTGACCTAGTACTTTATGCTGTGAGAAATCATTTGATAGAGGCTTAATACAGTAAATAATTCTTGATAATACAGTTAAATACTGATTGTTAATAAGCTCCTTCAGTTCTATAATTTACATTAGTATAGTTATAGATTGGAGGAGTTTAAATGATTGATACAGGTGATACCGCCCTCGTTCTAATCAGTGCGGCTTTAGTGTGTTTAATGACACCAGGACTGGCTTTCTTTTATGGAGGTTTAGTTAACAGAAAAAATGTTTTGACTATTATGATGCAGAGTTTTATCTCAATGGGTGTTGTTACTGCAATTTGGTTCCTTGTTGGTTTTAGTTTGGCCTTTGGTACTGATATTAATGGAATCATTGGTGGTTTTCAACATATATTTCTAAATGGAGTGGGGCTGGAACCAAGTGCTGTCTATGGTGGTACAATACCATTTGTTGCCTTTTATACATATCAGCAAATGTTTGCTATAATAACTCCGGCTTTAATTACTGGAGCTTTTGCTGACAGGGTTAATTTTAAAGGTTATTTAGTGTTTCTTGTAATTTGGAGTTTATTAGTATATATTCCTTTCACTCATTGGATCTGGGGTGGAGGTTTCTTGCAACAGTTGGGTGTTATTGACTTTGCCGGGGGCATTGTTGTACATGTTAGTGCAGGTATGGCTGCTTTAGCATCAATTATATTTATTGGTAAGAGACAAAACTTGGATAAGTTGGATCGAACACCACATAACATAACATATGTAGCTTTAGGAGCAGCATTACTATGGTTTGGTTGGTTCGGTTTTAATGGTGGGAGTGCTTTACATGCTAATGGAATAGCTGCCGCTGCTTTTGTTAATACTGATATAGCTGGTTCTGTAGCGATGTTAACTTGGTTAATAATTTCCTGGTATAAGGAAAAACGTCCAAGTTTTGTTGGTGCATTAACTGGAGCTGTTGCTGGTCTTGCAACTATAACTCCTGCTGCTGGTTATGTTGAACCATGGGCTGCATTTTTAATTGGTATAGCATCTGGTGCTGTTTGCTACATGGCAGTTCAAATACGTACTGTCAAAAAATGGGATGATGCTCTTGATGTTTGGGGAGTTCATGGAGTAGGTGGTATTTTAGGATCAATATTAGTAGGGGTATTTGCTGTTGAAAAAATTGGTGGTGTTAATGGCTTAATTGGTGGAAATCCAAAGTTATTATTGGTGCAAACACTTGCTGTATTATTTACAGCCGCCTATGCGTTTATTGTAACTTACTTGATACTAGTTGTAGTGAACCGTTTCGTGAAGATAAGAGTTTCACCTGAGGAAGAATTACAAGGTCTAGATTATAGCATTCATAAAGAAGATGCATATAGAATATAAATTAATATATCATAATATATTTAGTAGAAATTGAAAAAGATGCGTTTTAAAACGCATCTTTTTTGTATTATTTTGTAATCTTTTGTACTTATATTTTCTTCATTTATATTATTTTTTGTGTAGTCGTCTGTATTTAAAATAGTCTAATGCTGGTTTAGGGAAGAGGACATAGGTTAGTAGGTCTTCTTCACTTTCCATATATTCTCCAAGTTCAGCTTTAGCTTTTTCTAACTCTGGTTCTAGAAGATCAGCTGGCCTACCTGATATTGGTCGTTCATTACCGATAATTATCTTTAATATTTCATCACTAATTGGGATTGCTGGTTTTCCATACATACCCCTAACAAGATCTTTAGCTTCTCTTGGAACCATTTTGTAACGTTTACCTAAAAGAACATTCAAGACAGCCTGGCTACCAACTATTTGACTACTTGGAGTAACAAGTGGAGGAAAACCAAAATCTTCTCGTACCCTAGGAATTTCTTGTAATACATCATCAAAACGATCGAAGGCATTTTGTAACTTTAATTGGTGAACAAGGTTTGAAAGCATTCCACCAGGAACTTGATATATTAAAGCATTAATATCAACGCCTAGTACCTTTGGATCTAATAATCCGCTAGCTAATGCCTTTTCTCTTAAAGGTCTAAAATATGCTGCTGCCTTATTTAAAGCATCAAGATTTAGTCCAGTGTCATATTTAGTTCCTTTGAAGGTGGCAACCATTGGTTCTGTTGAGGGTTGAGACGTGCCTTCACCAAAGGGTGAAAGGGCAGTATCAATTATATCTACACCTGCTTCTACAGCCTTTAAATAGGTAGTAGAACCAAGTCCACTTGTTGCATGGGTATGAAGTTCTACTGGAACTCCAACTGCTGCTTTAATATCTCTTATTAGTTCGTAGGTATTATATGGATCTAGAAGTCCAGCCATATCTTTGATACAGATTGAATCTGCACCCATGTCTTCTATTTCTCTAGCTAGGTTTACAAAGAGTTCGTTAGTGTGAACTGGACTGATGGTATAGCAGATTGCACCTTGTGCATGACCACCATATTTTTTACAGGCATCAATACCTACTTTAATATTTCTAGTATCGTTTAAGGCATCAAAAATTCTGATGATATCGATGCCGTTTTTTATTGATAAGCGAACAAAACTTTCAACTACATCATCACTATAGTTTCGATATCCAACTAGGTTTTGTCCTCTAAGTAGCATTTGTAGTTTTGTTTTTTTGACATTTTTTTTAATAATTCTAAGTCTTTCCCAAGGGTCTTCATTAAGAAAGCGAAGACTGGCATCGAAAGTTGCTCCACCCCACATTTCAAGTGCGTGATAACCAACATTATCCAAAGTTTCTAGAA
This sequence comes from Fusobacteriota bacterium, assembly GCA_009773805.1. Classification (GTDB taxonomy): domain Bacteria; phylum Bacillota; class TC1; order TC1; family TC1; genus WTXA01. Next base: position 610,877 of record WTXA01000001.1, on the reverse strand, counting down.
TGGGTTCCATTTCTTCAGTTGTCATTCTTGTTGCTATTAATGATTGGTGTGCATCTCTTAGAATGGTTTCTGTAATCTTTAGTTTAGACATTTAGTATCCTCATTTTCTATAAGACTCTAAGAGTATAATATCATTATTTGTATATTATGTATATTATGTAATCTTTGTAAATATAATAGTTTTTAACTGATTTTTATTAGTGTAATTTATAAGGATAAATAAAATACTACTTATTAATAAATACTACTTTATTTTTCTTATTATAGTTGATATAATGTAGAAGATATTGACATAACAACAATGACCTCCATAGTTGTTTATTTTAAGAAAACATTAGAAGCAATTAGATTAATGATCTAATTGCTTCTTGTTTTATGAGAAACATTGACACTAAACTTATATTTGATACAATTTAATATAGTTTGGAATATAAATTTGTATTAAATATGGAGGAGAAGAGGATGTTTAATAATTTTGTTAAGAGGTCTGTGAAGATATCTGTTGCAGTTACCTTTGTTTTAATGGTGGTAGTAAATGCTCTAGCTAATATTCTACCTATAAATGGAATAGGGACTGGAGCAGTTTCTGATTCCTATCCAAACCTATTTGCACCAGCTGGTACTACTTTTTCAATCTGGGGCATTATTTATATGCTGCTAGCAGCATATACTCTTTATCAAATAGGTTATTTTAATGACAATGGATCTGAGACTAAAGGTAAGCTTATTAATAAAGTTGGGATTATCTTTTCTATTTCATCAATAGCTAATACAATTTGGATTTTCACTTGGCATTATATGAATATTCCCTTTTCTATGTTATTGATGTTGGTTATTTTAGGATGTTTGATATACATAAATAAAGTGATACTTGCAACAGAACTAGATCGTAAGGAAAAGCTTTTTATTTCGTTACCTTTTAGTGTTTATTTTGGTTGGATAACAGTAGCTACTATTGCTAATGCTACAATTTTATTAGTTAGCCTTGGTTTTGATGGTTTTGGAATATCAGAACCTGTGTGGACAATCATAGTTTTGTTGGTTGGTCTTTTGATTGGTACTGTAACTTTGTTAAGAAATAGGGATTATGCTTATGGTCTTGTTTTGATTTGGGCTTATTTGGGTATTCTTATTAAACATACTGCGACTGATGGTTTTGATTATAGTTATTTTTCAGTTATTAATACCTTATTGGTTTGTGTGATAGTTTTTGTATTAGCTGAACTTTATCTATTATTTGGTAAATATATAAAATTTAAATAGAGGTTGGAAATGAAATATTATGTGGTTGATGCTTTTGCAGATAAAGTTTTTAGTGGTAACCCTGCTGGGGTTTGTGTTGTAGAGGCTTCGTCAAGTGAAGTTATGATGCAGTCTATTGCAGCTGAAAATAACTTATCAGAAACTGCCTTTTTAGTAAGGAAGAGTTTAGGTCATTATGATTTGAAGTGGTTTACTCCAAAAAGTGAGATTGATCTTTGTGGGCATGCAACTTTGGCTACTGCTTTCGTAGTGAGTAATTTTGTTGATGTTGGGTTAGAGGTTATGGAGTTTAGTACTTTGAGTGGGATTCTTAAGGTAACTAGGAATGATGATGAGTATGTAATGAATTTTCCAGCTATATTGCCAAAGTCTATTGATATACCTTTGGATTTAGAGGGAGCTTTAGGGGTTGTGCCTATTGCAACTTGGCTTGATCGTGATTTAGTGGTTCTGGTGAAGGATGCTGCTGTGGTTAGTTCCATGGTTCCTGACATATTGAAGTTGTGTTTGTTAGAGGAAGGTCTTGGGGTTATTGTTACGGCTAAAGGTGTGGATTGTGATTTTGTTTCAAGGTGCTTTTACCCGAAGTTAGGGGTTAATGAGGATCCGGTTACTGGTTCTGCACATAGTTTTTTGGCTCCATTATGGAGTAGTAAGTTGGGTAAAAAGGTGCTTGTTGGTAAGCAATTGTCTGAGCGTGGTGGTATTGTTAATTGTGAAATTATTGGTAATAGGGTTAACTTGAGTGGTAAAGCCGTTTTGTATCTTCAAGGTGAATTATTAAGTAGGGGTTAAGTCTTTGTGAAAATTGGCTGAATTAATCAAATTAAGATAGACATATTACATAGTATGGTGATAGTATATGAGTTGAGCGGCTTTTAAATAAAATGGTAAACCGCCAAGGGAGTAAATAATTGAAAAACTGGTTAAAATCTAAGTTCAATTGGTATGTTTCTTCTCCTAGTGAAGAAGAGTATGAAGAATGTATCAAAGACTTGATTGTTCATAGAGATGTTGGTTCAATGAGGAATTTTATGCAGCATGGGGATACAAATACCCTAGAACATTGTCTTAATGTTTCATATTATAGTTATCGTATGTGTAAGAATTTTGGGTTAGATTACAAGGCGGCTGCCAGAGGTGGTTTGTTACATGATTTTTTTCTTTATGATTGGCATAAGGGTAAGGACTACAAAGGACTTCATGGATTACAACATCCTAAAATTGCTTTAATGAATGCAGAAGCAAGATTCGAGCTAAGTGACATGGAGAAAGATATTATAAAGAAGCATATGTGGCCTACGACCATAAAATTGCCAAAGTACAAGGAATCTTTCATTGTAATGATGATGGATAAGTATTGTGCATTAGAGGAAGTAGTAGCTAAAGCACAAAAAATTACTAGAAGACTTAAGATGTTATTCGTTAATTAAAATTAATATGTTTTTAAATGATCATCATTTACTGATGGTCATTTTTATTATCATAATAAATCTTGTATTAAAGATTTTATATGGCTATAATTTAATTAAGTTTAATTAAGGAGGTAATTTCATGATTATACCTGTGATTTTTGGTCAGCCTATTCATGTTTGGTTTGGTATGGTTTTGTTTTTGATGTTGATATTACAGGTTCTAATTGCTAAAAAATTGGTGCCTATTCCGTTTAAATGGCATCGTCGTTTAGGTTATTTGATTCTTATCTCAGCCTTTTTTCATGGGTTAGTTGGTGTAGGTTTGAATTTTGGTTTCTTTAGCATAGGCTAGGAGGTAATGTTATGAAATTAATGAATACTATGAAGGTTTTGTTATTGTTTTGTTTAGTAATGGTAGGTTTTGGTGTGATGCTAGTTGGGTGTGATAGTACTGATGAGGAAGTTCCAGTTGGTGTTGAAAATCAAGTTTTGATTAAAGATTTTAAGTTTTTACCACAAGATATTACTGTTACGGTAGGGACTACAGTTACTTGGGTTAATAAAGATTCTGTTATTCATACTGTTGAAGGTTCGGGTATGGATAGTGGTAATTTGAGTAAAGGTGATGAGTTTACTTTTACCTTTGATGAGGTTGGTGTTTTTGATTATATTTGTGGTCCTCATCCTTATATGACTGGTTCAGTTATTGTAGAATAGATAATTTGTTATGAGGTTAAAGGTTTAAACTGTAGATTAATATGGCGTTGATGACGTGTATATTGTTTGTTTTGACTGGGTGTTGGTTTTATGAGAGTTTTTGTTGCTTTGGAGTTACCTGTATCTGTTAAGGATAAATTGGTGATATATCAAGAGGAAATTAAGGGTTTGTATCCTGTTGGGAATTATTCTTTTGGGGATAATTTTCATGTTACTTTGAAGTTTATTGGTGAGGTTGGAGTTGATGGTCTGTCTAGTATTAAGGCTTGTATGGATCGGGTTGTTTCAGGTATAGTTGATTTTGAGGTTAGTTTAGGTGGGCTCGGTGTTTTCGTGAAGGGAAATAGGTGTATTATTTGGTCCAAGGTTCTTGATAATTGGAGCTTGTTACGGTTGTGTAGTGATCTAGATGGTTGTTTGAGTAGAGATGGTTTTGTGAGGATGGATAGGTCTTTTAGGCCTCATGTTACTTTGGGCAGGAATGTTTTGTGTGATGGGTATGGTATTTCTAATATTGTTTGTGATATTATTGGTTTTAGTGTTAACTCTATTTGTTTGATGGAGAGTAAGAGGGTTGATGGTGTTTTGATGTATGTTCCTATTTATAGGGTATTTTTTGGTGGTATGCGAGATTAACTCAGCGGTAGAGTGCCTGCTTGACGTGCAGGTGGTCGTGGGTTCAAGTCCCTCATCTCGCACCAGTTTTTTGGGGGTTTAGCTCAGTTGGGAGAGCGCTTGGCTGGCAGCCAAGAGGTCAGGGGTTCAAGTCCCCTAATCTCCACCAATTTTTAATTATTATGAATGGTAATTAAAATGAACTAAAGAATGTAATTGAAGAGAACCTTAAGGGTTCTCTTTTTTGATTGTGTTTAGAGTGATTTAAATAGCATTAGGATACTACATTCTTTATAAGAATGGAGTAATATACATTATATTGGAAAAAAGTATTGTATTAAAAAAGTATTGGTGATATATTTTATATAATAAATTGATAAAAGAGCTTAATAATACATATAAAGTTGTACAAAATAAAAATTGGATAATTAAAACTACTATTATTTCAGCTTGAGAAAGGATTTTTCATGAAAGGTTTAAAAGCAATATTAATTATTTTAGTAATTTTTTCATTTATTTTTGTAGGTTGTAAGAGTTCAAAAGTTAATGATTCTAACGATAAATCTATAAGTGTTTTACGCGATTTAACAATTCAAGTCGATAAAACATACTTGGGGCCAGATGGAAAAAATAAAATTATCAATGTAGATTCAATCGCTGATTCTAAGTATTCACAGGATTTAAAACCTATTTTTGATGATTCAGAAGAAATTATTAAAGGAACAGTTAAGAAAATAACGTATACTAGTTTTAAAGGTATTGCATGGACTAAAGTCGATATACTAATATCTGATTCATATAAAGGAAATTTGAAAATTGGTGACTTAGTTTCTGTTTTTATGATAGGTGGATATATGAAGTTAACTGATCATATAGATTATCATAATGATAAATTTAGATTTTCAAAATTATCAGAAAATGAAATCAACAACACAGTAATTAAAGAAACAAATAATGGGATGCCATTTCAAACTTTCGGTAATGATTTTATATATTGCCTCGTAACTACACCAGCTTTTTCACCTTTACCTAAGGACTCTTATGAAAGATTATCACCTGCTGGAGAACTATATATTGATAACAATGGTGATTTTATTCAAGATTATTATAATGAAGGGAAAAAGACGAGCTATAATTTTTCCATTGAAGAAATTAAAGGAAAAATAAGAAGTTCTGAATGAAAGAAGGATAGTTATGATAAGTTTAGACTTTATATTCCAGATTATTAATATTGCCTTATTAATTTCTATAATTGTATTGCTCATATATATAATGATGCTATTAATTAAACTACTAAGAAACTAGGGGATATCATACCAAAGGAGAACCAGTCGGTTCTCCTTTTTTGGTGCGTATTTAGCACACATATCAATAATGTCACCATATATCAAATATTTGGTTGACAAATATGTTGTTAATATAGTAATATTTCCTTTAGAGGTGAAATATGGGTATAAAAGATCAATTGTTGGATATCTTAGAACACAACAGAGAACAATACATATCAGGACAAGAACTAGCAGAAAAATTGTCAGTATCAAGAAATGCCATCTGGAAAAATATCAAGAAACTCCAAGAAGAAGGACACAGTATTGTAGGCATAAACAACAGAGGCTATCGTCTTGATATATTAAGTGACATGATAACTAAACAAGGCATCAAAATACACCTATTACCTCAAAATGATAAGTACAACATCATAGTCTATGATACTGTTGACTCTACCAATAACTATGGGAAGAAACTAATAAGTAATGGTAGCAAGGAAGAGACCATCATCATCTCTAATGAACAAACCAAAGGACGAGGCAGAATGGGACGGGAATTCTATTCTCCAGCTAATACAGGAGTATATATGAGTTTTGTTCTATTTCCTAATAGACATGTTAGTGAGCTGGGAACCCTAACAACTAAAGCCTGTGTGGCTGTTTGTAGAGTGATTGAAGCAATTAAGGAGTGTAAGGCAGAGATTAAATGGGTTAATGATATCTATGTTGATAAGAAAAAGGTTTGTGGCATACTAACTGAAGCGGTAACAGACTTCGAAAGTGGGACAGTAGAAGCTATAGTAATTGGAATTGGTTTAAATATTAGTACAGCTAGCAGTGATTTTCCTGATGAATTGTCATTAAGTGCCGGTTCAGTAAATCCGGAAAGTGTTAGTAGGAATATTATTGTTGCTAAATTAATTAATGAAGTTATGGCTGTCTATATTGATGGTGATGATAAAGTATTGATGGATGAGTACAGACAGCGCTGTTTTTTAATCGACAAGGAGATTACTTATTATAGAAATGGTGTTTTAAGTCTTGGTAAGGTAGTTGATGTAAATGATCAGGGTAATTTGATTATTGAAAAAGAAAATGGGGTAACAGATATCTTGAATTCAGGAGAGGTTACCTTAAGTAGTAAGAAAAATTAGGTTTATTAAGAGAGTTTTTTAATGCAATTATATTTATTATATCTCTTGATAATAATCCTATTGGTGAAAGAGGAGGATTTATGAAATTAAAAGATTTGATTAAAACGTCTTTGTTTGTGGTGTTGATGATTGTGGGGGCTTTTATTAATGTTAGTTTTGGCTCACCGATTCCTTATACTTTGCAAACATTATTTGTGTTGATGTCCGGTATTATTCTTGGTGTAAAGTATGGTCCCTTGTCACAAGTGGTGTATATACTTCTTGGGTTATTTGGTTTGCCTATTTTTACTCAAGGTAAGGGTGGTTTTGGGGCCTTAATGAGTCCAACCTTTGGTTTTCTTTTAGGTTTTATTCTCGGAGCATATATTACAGCTCTATTGTTTAAAAAACTTGCTATCAAGAATGATTATGTTAGGGGTGTTGTGAGTACAATAATTGGGGCTGCTGTTATCTATATTCCTGGTATCCTCTATTTTTATGTGCTTCAGAACGCAATTATAGGCAAGGCTATGAGTTTATTGACTATTAGTGGATTCATGGTACCTTTCTTCATTCCTGATATTATGAAGGCTATTGTAGCTGGTTTAATAGGGGTTCTAATTAGACAGGCTTTGGTTAATAGGAATTTAGTAGACAAATAGAATAAATAAAAAATGGACCTACCTTATAGGTGGGTCCATTTTTACTACTTTGAAGCGTAGTACTGTTTTTAGTTTTTCATTTTCTGTCTTACGTGGATCTGATAGGTATATTTCTCGGTGTTTTAGGGATTTTCTTTCATAACCTTTTTCTGTACAGTATTGTTTCATTTTTTCGAAACTTGCTGGTTCATCATCATAACTACCTAAATGTAGAATTTGACAACAAAGTCCTTCATCTATTGTTTTAAATTGAAGCTTATCTAAGTATGGATTTGGCTTCTTTTTTTTGGTTTCTGTTAGGAATCTATTGAATAAGTTATTATCTAAAAAATCAGGTTGTCTAATCATAATTGAATAAGCATAATTACTTTTATCAGTTGATGGTTTAGTCTTATCCACCAAATCCCAGACACCTTCAAGTGGGAAGACTGTATAATCGTAAAAACCAGATGGGATTTCCTTGCTTTTATAGGACATTTTGACTGCATAGCTAAAACTATATAGTGCTGCTGTTGCTAACCCGAATTCATCACCATTAGGGTCTCCCTCACCATCAATGGTAACAAAGCTTATAGGGGGAATTTCGATTATTGTAGGTTTATCCTTTGGTAGATAAAGGTCTTTGTAGACTTTTTTGTATTCTAGCTTTTCCATTTGACACTCCATTATTGTTTATTTTATTTCAGTTTATTTTTCTGATTGTATTTGAGATGTTTGTGTTTTTTTCTTTTTATATCCAGTAATTATTATTAATACTAATTGAACTATAACTCCTAATATGATTCCTATTGAAAGAATGAACATATAGGAAATTATACTAACAAGATCACTCCAACCTTCGGCTGTTTTAAATATTGTTATTACAAACATGTATATTATACCCAGGATGTTGAAAAGCAGTGCTGTTTTAAAATAGGCTGTAGAACCTAATAGACCACCAAGTCCAATGGCCAGTGAAACTGCCAGGGATAAAATAGCAAATCCGCTAAGGTTATCTAGGCTAACGCGTAGGTCTAGAATAGTAGTAACAAAGAACATTGAAACAAAGGTTAATACAAATAGAGCAATTAGAATATAAATCCATTTTACAGAGTGTTTTTTTGGTAATTTAATCATGATTGCAACCTCGCTTTATTTTATCTATTTTATAAGATTATATCATAAAAGATTGGTATATTCTTGTTTGTTTTGAAGGTCTATAGTCGGTGTAAATAGATAAGTGATGTGATATTATATATTTATATACTTTAAGGAGGCAACATTTGAGATGATTCAATATATTTTAGAGCATGAAGCATATATAAGGAAACTTTTAGAGTCTACAGAAGAGCAGGATTGGGACAAGGTAAGGAAATATCATAAAGTGCAGATTATGTTTTTGCAACATGAGAGGCTGGTTCATATGATGGTTACTTTGTTTTTTGGTTTTTTGATGGCTTTTTCATTGTTTATGGCTTTATTTTTGAAGTTGCCTGTGTTGTTGTTGTTGGTTTTGTTTATTGGTGTTTTGGAGGTTTTCTATTTGGTTCATTTGTATAGGTTGGAAACTAGTGTGCAAAGGTGGTATGGGCTTTATAGGGATATTACAAATAGGTTAGGTTAGTGAAGGGTGGATATTTTGAGTAGGATTGTTGTGTTTGATGTTGAAACACCTAATTTTAGTAATGATAGGATTTGTTCTATTGGTATTGCTATTATTGAGGATGGTAAGGTTGTTAAGTCTGATAATTATTTGGTGAATCCTGAATGTTATTTTGATTATAGGAATATTGGTATTCATGGTATTAGACCGGAGGATGTTGCGGATGCTCCTTGTTTTCCTGATGTTTGGAAGATGATTAGGGAGGATTTTTTGTCTAATCTTTTGGTGGCTCATAATGCTATTTTTGATTTGGGTGTTCTTAAGAAGACTCTTTATTATTATGGTTTTGAGGAGCCTTTGGTTTATTATGTGGATACTTTAAGGATTGCTCGGGCTATGTTGAAGGATACAGCTAACCATAAGTTGCCTACTCTTTGTTGTCATTATGATATTGATCTTAATCATCATGATTCTGGTAGTGATAGTAAGGCTTGTGCTGAGTTGTTGTTGAATTTAATTAATGAAGGGGCAGTGCTAGATAAGTATATTAAGGAATATAGTTTGTTATAGGTTTTTAACAAGAGCAATGTAATTATGACCATTTGCTTGGACATTGTACAAGAATCTATAACCTAGTTTCTCATAGAGATCTCTTGCATTGGGATTAGTATTATCAACCAATAAAGAAATAACTTGAAAGCCCATTTTTATAGCGTTATTTTCCATAGCTTCAATTAAAAGTGTGGCATAACCCTTACCACGATAGTCTTCATTAATAGCTAAATGATCAATATAGTAGGTACCTTTTGGTGCCTCTTTGTCTTTTAATAGCCTATTTTCTATCTTGCTTTTAATATGCCATGAAAACTTCTTTGATAGTTCAATAGTTTTGTAGGTTAGGTCATCAATAATATTTTCGGGATAAGCAGAACCTACACCAATAATATTGCCATCTTCTTCAATAACGAGTGCATACTGATAGCTAAATCTATTCTCTTCCTCAGCAACTAGATGTGTTAATCTTTCTATAGCCTCATTGGCTGAAGTAGCACCAGTGAAGTGTTCAGCTAAATCTTCTATTGCCAAATATATTAAAGGTGAAATAGATTCAGTATCTTTTTTTTGTGCTGGTCTAATAGTGATAGACATATTTCTTCTCCCGGAATAATTATTGTCTTATTCTTGTCTTTTCTTTGCTCTCTTGTGTGTAGATTTTATCATTTAAAACTTTAGCTTTCAATATCATTTACTTTTTAGACTAAAAGAAATAGAATACTATTAATCGATTATGAGTATTAGGGAGGATTAATATGTTAAGTCAAGATGAAAAATTAATGGAAAAAGCCATAGAACTAGCAATCATATCAGGAAAGAAAGGTCATAATACCTTTGGAGCAGTACTAGTCCATGATGGAAAGATAATAGAAGAAGGAGAAAGCACAGCAAGCAATCCAATAGGAGCTTTTGGTCATGCAGAATTCAACTTAGTGCACAACAGTGTAGGAAAATATGCGGATGACTTTTTGTCTAATTGTGTTGTCTATACGAGTACATCACCTTGTGTCAGGTGTCTAATGGCGATAGCCTCATTGGGTGTCAAGAAAATATTCTATAGTGTATCTTATGAGAATTTTAGTTTGATACAACCTTACAAGACTACACTTATAGATTACCCGGCCGTGTTGAAAACTATGGGAGTAGAAATGGAAATGATCGGACCTGTCCTAGAGGAAGAGGGAATGAAAGTATACTCCTATCGGTATGGTAAATACCAACCAATGGAAGAAATCTTAGAAGAAAGTGCAAAATTGAGAGAGCAGGAAGCTTAAATAAAAAACGAAGGAAGTATAACTTCCTTCGTTTTTTATTTCTCTTTATATTTCTCTTTTAATTCTTTTATTTTATATATTTCTGTACTTATTCATTTATTTGTTTCCATTAATCTAATAACACTATACGCTCAGTAACATACTGGTATGGATAGATTTCAATAATCATTTCTGGAACTGTAACCTCAACACTATCCCCAAGCTTAAGATCACTATATGATAGTTCTTTAGTATTTTTGGAATCTGTAATAATTGTCTTTTCATCTATAGTAACATAAGCTTGATAAACATCTCTTTCAATATAAAATGTACCATAATCACCACTAGGTATAATTTTCATTATAGTAGCTATTTCTGTTCTCTTAATTGAAGGAATATTATTTTTTGGAGCTTTACTCACTATTAAGTAATAAATTGTTACACTAACAAACAACAAGACAAAAAACAAAATAAAAGCTAAAAACATATTTTTCTTAAACATTACAAATCCTCCATTTTCAAGATTTTGTGATTTAAGTATACCATAAATAAATAATTGATAAAAACCGGCAGATATATGCTAATATTAAAATAGTTGAAAATTAAAGATAAATGGAGGAAACAATGAGTAATAAAATAGAGACAAAATGTATCATCAAAGCACAACCTTTAAATACGACAATAGCGATGAAATGGGCAAACTTTTTGACCTAGAAGCTGCAGGCTACTTCTACACAAGACTACAAAACCCAACCAATGATGCAGTAGCAGCAAAAATATGCTCACTAGAAGGTGGAGTAGCAGCAATGCTAACCTCCTCTGGACAGGCAGCCAACTTCTACGCTGTATTTAATATCTGTGAAGCGGGAGACCACTTCATTGCTTCCACTTCAATATATGGAGGAACCTATAACCTCTTTAATGTAACCATGAAAAAAATGGGCATTGAATGTACCTTTGTAGATCAAAATTTATCAGAAGAAGAACTAGGAAAATATTTCAAACCAAATACTAAACTACTATTCGGAGAAACTATCACTAATCCAACAGTAAAGATACTCGATCTGGAAAAATTTGCTAGGGTTGCTCATAGTCATGGGGTCCCACTTATTATAGATAATACTTTCGCAACACCAGTTAATTGCAGACCTTTTGAATGGGGTGTTGATATAGTAACTCACTCTACAACAAAATATATGGATGGACATGGTGTTGGAGTAGGAGGTTGTATAGTAGATAGTGGAAACTTTGACTGGTTAGCACATGCGATGAATTATCCTGGTTTGACAACTCCTGATGATTCCTATCATGGAATAATTTATGCTGAAAAATTTGGTAAAGGAGCCTATATAACTAAAGCCACAGCTCAACTAATGAGAGACTTTGGTTCTATACAATCACCACAAAATGCTTTCTATTTACATGTTGGTCTTGAAACTCTACCACTAAGAATAGAAAGACATTGCCAAAATGCTTTAGCTATAGCTAAGTATTTAGAGGAGAATGATAATATAGCCTGGGTTAATTATGCAGATCTTCCAAGTAGTAGTGATAACGAACTTGTAAAGAAATACCTGCCTAATGGAACTTGTGGAGTTGTTTCTTTTGGAGTTAAAGGAGATAGAGAACATACAGTTAAGTTCATGGATAGTCTTAAACTTGTTTCTATTGCAACTCATGTTGCAGATAGTCGTACTTGTATGTTACACCCTGCTAGTCATACACATAGACAACTTTCAGAAGAGCAATTACGTGAAGCTGGAGTAGCTCCTGACTTGATTAGACTGTCAGTTGGTATTGAAAATGTTAATGATTTACTTGCTGATTTAGAACAAGCCTTTAATAACTTATAGAGGTGTATTTTTATGAAATATAGTATAATAAAAATCATAGTAATAGAAATTGTAAATAGATAAGAGAAGGATGGAGTAGGGAATGATTAAGGTAGAAACATACATACCATCTAGTTTTATTGATCAACTTAGAGAAAAACTTAATGAAGTAGGAGCACTGACCATAGATGATATCTATGATAACTGCATAACCACCTCAAAAGTCACTAGCTACTGGAGACCACTTGAAGGTGCTAATCCATATTTGGGTGAGTTAGGTGTTCTGGATATGGAAGAAGAACAGAAAGTGGAATTCTGCTGTAATAGGGATAAAATGGAACAAGTTGTTAAGATAATTAAAAAAGTACATCCCTATGAAAAACCTGTAATTATATTAATCCCGTTAATTAGCATATAATTTTGTGAGAAAGACTGGTGATATCTTCATGGATATAGATAGGAATGTAAATAAAAACGTAGTCATAACAGGAAGTACTAATGGCATAGGCTTAGAAATGGCTATAGAATTTCTTAAGGCTGGTTGTAATGTAACTATCTCTGGACGAAAACCTGAAATCAGTTCTGAATTAGCTGAAAGATTAGAGGTTTATAAAGAACAATATATTTATATACAATGTGATGTAAGAATTTTAAGTGACATACAGAATCTTTGGAATTTGGCTTTATCAAAATGGTCGACTATTGATATCTGGATTAATAATGCAGGGGTTAATGTACCCTATAAAAATATTTGGGAGACTGAGTCATGCTATCTGGAAAACGTAGTAAATACAAATATTTTAGGAATGATATACGGCTCACAAATAGCTGCTAAAAATATGCAAAAACAAAAAAAAGGTGCAATCTATAGTATGGAAGGCTTAGGATCAAATAATATGTGGCAAGTGAAAACCATATTATATGGAACAACCAAACATGCACTTACTTACTTTATGAAAGGACTGGCGAAAGAACTTAAAGGATCAGAAGTTATAGTAGGCCGTCTCTATCCAGGGATGATGCTCACAGATTTTATAACCAAGGGACCTGATGGTAAAGAGGCAGAAACCATGGATAACATAAGCTTTAAGAAGATTTTCAATATCTTGGGAGATAAGCCAGATAAAGTTGCCAAATACATAGTTCCACGAATACTCGCAAATAAAAAGAATGATGCCAGGATAAGTTGGCTGACAACTAGTAAAATAATTGGAAGATTTCTATCAGCACCATTTAAAAAAAGAAAACTACTATAGAATGGAGAAAAGAATTGAATTATATTTATAATGAAGATAATAAGGAACTAATAGAAAAACTGAAATCATATAAATTAAATAAAACTGAAGAACAACAAATTATTGGCAACTTCCTGAAGAACAATAAACTAACCTCTTTGAAGTGCTTACTAGATAAAAAAGAAGATGATAAAGAGCAAGAGAAGTACAGAAAAAAATATATTAACACTATAATATTAATAATATTTATGTTAATTTCTCTGGTTGGAATTGGTATATATGGCTATATTTTCTTGACTACAAGTATGGATAGTGGAATAGAGATGTCTCAAAAAATAGTATTTGCTTTATTGGCACTTTTATTTCATATTGTCTTATTAATTATGTTGATATCAGCATTCAATATTGATATCATATTGAAGAAAAATATACTAAATAAATTAAGGAACAATTATCTGTAAAAGTGATATAATTAATTTACAGATGTTAGTAATAGGTATAATTTTAGTTTCTATGGGGGGATAAATTATGCTTCAATCGAGAATAAAAAAAATATTTGCAATGACGGTATTGGTTTTATCGTCCTTTTTAGTCATTAATAATTCAAGACTAAATGCCTTAGATATTGAGATGACCGATAGTCAAGCTCCAAGTATACCTGTCATTACGACTAATCCTACCTATATTGCTGATAGTTGGACCAATAAAATTACTGTTGTTACAGCAACAGGATCAACTGATGACATCACCGCCAATGAGGATATTATCTATGAAATTTCTTTAGATGGAGCAACATATAATGAGGGTAATAGTGTAACCCTTACTCAAACTGGTAATTATACGATATATTTTAAGGTCACAGATGAGGCTGAAAATAGTGCCGTAACAAATAAAACTATAAAATTAGACCTGATTGCACCACAAGCACCATATATTTTAATGAATGCCGGAGTTACTCCTTATGTGAGCAATACATGGGTGAATATGGCAGTAAATATAAAAATATACGGAGCAGTAGATACTGGAGGAAGCGATTTAGCCGGCTACCAATACAAAATTGGAGAAGGTGCCTGGACAAATGGGGATTTATATACTTTTAGTATATCAGGAGACTATCTACTCTATTTTAGATCGATAGACAATGCAGGAAATGTTTCAGCCACAGGTCTTAGGAATATAAAAGTAGATTTAGAAGGACCTAGAGCCTTCACATTACAAACCAATATCACTACAATCGATAGTATCTATGTTACTGGAACAACAGTAGATGATCTATCAGGAATGGCAACAGTAGCCTATAGACTCAATGATGGCAGAGTCTGGTCTAGTTGGAGGTCAGCAGTTGAAGACTGGTTAACAGGTTATAATAGAGGTCAACAAGTAACCTTAATAGTAGAATCTAGGGATAATGCTGGAAATATAACGGTAAGTCAAACAACAGTAAAAACACTAGCAAATACAATACCAGTTGCTATAAAAGATACTTTTAATATGAAATCAAATGTTGGTAAAATATTATTAGAATTATTAAAAAACGATTATGATGATGATAATGGAGACAGCATAAAAATAGTAGCTATTTCAAAACTTTCAAATCCACTAGCAGGCAAACTATATCTAGAAAACGGCAATGTATTATTTGAACCTGCTGAAAACTTTGGTGGCAATGTTTCATTTGAATATACCTTAGAAGATGGTTATGTTGGTAAGAGCACAGGAATTGTAGAAATGGTAGTCACTGCTGTAGCTAAGATAATTGAAGAACCTATTGAGGAGGAAAGACAATTATTATCCGAACCAATTTTTTCTGATATTTGTATTATAGGTTTAATAATAGGTGCAATTCTAATATTAATAAATTATATAATTCACAGAGCATTTTTTAATGAAAAACCAATAAGGATCATTCTTCAAATTACCTCAGCTTTAATTGTGTTTCCGTTATTGTGTTTTTTAAGGATTTCTTTAGGTTATGTATTTTCGTTCACAATAATGGTAGTATATATTGTAACTAGTTACATATATGCTACCTTAGGTAAAGATAAGAAATAATATTGGAGGGTTGTCTGATGGAAGAAAAAGAAATTGAAAAGGAAATTGAAGAAGCCATTGAAGAATTTGTTGAAACAAGAAAAGAAAAGTGTAAAGGAGAAAACAAGGTGAAAAACGTTAGTTCTGATGCATCTGGTGGTGCAGTTTATTGTTTAGGTATAATTGGAGCAGCTATTTATTTCATATCAAACGCAAGTGGATTTTGGATGGGAGTATTAGGTTTCTTAAAAGCTATCGTCTGGCCTGCAATACTAGTATTTGAATTATTGAAATATCTAGGTTTATAAGATTACTACTAAAAGAATTATTATTTAATATGATGATAAAAACCATCCAAGCGATGGTTTTTATTTACAATTATGAAAATTATTGACTAATATGACGTAAAATTATATAATTATAGAAATATTAGAAGGTGAGGTATATCATGAAGAATGTAGATTTATTAGTAACGAATGCGACAATAATTACAATGGATGTTGACAGAAGAATTCTCAAAGGATATGGTTTGGCTATTGAAAAAGATACTATTATTGAGATAGGCAGTTCGGATGATTTGATGTCAAAATACGTGGGTAAAAAAGTCATTGATGCAAAAGGTAAGTATATATTCCCGGGGATGATAAATACCCATAATCACCTCTTCCAAGTACTATTAAAAGGCATAGGCAAGGAGAAAGCCTTAATTAAATGGTTAGAGGAAGCTATACAAAAACCCTTTTTTAATATAACCAAAGAAGACATATACTTAGCAACTATGGTTGGTTGTGTGGAGCAGATTAAGTCTGGGGTTACAACTGTATTGGACTATCAATATGCACACGGTCAACCATATTTGAATGATGCAGTTTGTCAGGCGATGGAGGATTTAGGCATAAGAGGTATAGTTGCAAGAGGCTATACTAATTCTACAGACTTTGTTAAATATACAGGAAAAGAAATAATTGAAACAGAAGAAGATTTCTTTAAAGATGTAAGAAGACTCCATGAGAAATACAAGGATAGTCCAACAATAGATATTGCATTAGCGCCTGGTATAATCTGGGTAATGTCCGAAGATGGGTTCAGAAAATGTGCAAACTTAGCTAAAGAATTGGATACTTTTAATACTATTCATACTTTAGAGACTGAAGAAGATAATGAATATTCAATGGCAGAACATGGAATGTCTACCATCGACTTTTACGAAAAAACTGGCATACTATCATCCAAGTTTCTAGCAGTGCATTGTGCACAAATAAATGCCGAGGAAATTAAAAAATTGAAGAAATATGATGTGAAGGTATCATATAATGCTATCTCTAATATGTTGATTGGCTATAAGACCTTACCGGTAAAGGATTTGCTTGAAGAAGGAATTACTGTAGGAATAGCCACAGATGGTGCAGCTTCTAATGACAATCAGAATATGTTGGAAGTGTTAAAAATATCTCCACTGTGGCAAAAGGCTTTTTACAGAGATCCATCTGTTATTCCAGCCTCGAAGGTAGTTGAAATGGCTACAATTGATGGAGCTGATGCTGTATTTAAGAAAGAAGAAATTGGTTCTCTGGAAGTTGGCAAAAAGGCAGATTTCTTCATATTCAATCATAAAAAATGCAATACATCACCACTATATGATCCGATTGTCAGCTTAGTATATAGTGCAGATGAAAACAATGTGGAAACATCTGTAGTTGGCGGTAAAGTCATCATGGAAAATTATATAATTGCAGGATTAGATGAAGAAGAATTGTATGAAAAAATACAAAATGCTGCAGAGGCACTTTGGGCAAGATCCAATATTGAAAAATCAGTCTAGTTGATTTTCAGGAAGTGGCTGAAGCGCAAACCAATAGGATATACATTTTTCATTAATTGCATTTTTTAAGGAATGTGGTGTATGACCTGGAATAAATAGAATGTCGTTTTTCTCTGCGATGAAGTTTTCATCGTAGAGATTGAGTTCTAGAGTTCCTTCAGTTACGATTACAATATTGTCTTCAGGCAATCCAAGTGAAGTTTCTGTATCATTACATTTTTCATCTATTGTTATACAAACACATTTATAGGTTTTGCTGCCGTAGGTAGCAAGTTCATATAGTATGCCAGATTTCAATTTTAATATTTGTTCAAAATCACTGCGCTTGGTTAGCGTTTTAGAGTTTATTTTTTTTTCTGCTAGAAAATCTGTGATGGAAATATTTAGTGCTTCAGTAATGGCTGCAAAGTTGACAAGAGTCGGACTTGTAACATCCCTTTCAATGTTGCTTAAAAGACTTACGGATAGATTTGTTGCATTTGCAAGATCTTTCAGGGTTATGTTTTTTGCTTTTCGAACTGTTCTTAACTTGTTTCCGATTTTCATCATAGCACCTCAGTTTTAATAATTGTTATTTATGTTTACTTGCTATTGTTAGTCTAATCCAAATTGACTACTTAAGTCAATAATAATTTTACATTGAATAAAGATATAAAGGAGTTTTTAAAATGAAAACATTAGTATTTTTTGGTGGAGCCAGGAAAAAAGGCAATACTATGCGGATGGTCAATTACCTCTTAGAAAATATTGAAGGAGAAAAGGAAATTGTATATTGTTACGATTTAAAGAATTCCCCATGTATAGACTGCAGATATTGTCTGAAGCATAAATATTGCAGTATTAAAGATGGTATGGTTGATATCTATGAAAAGATTGAAGAAGCTGACAATATTATCTTAGCTGCACCAACATATTTGTATGGAGCACCAGGGCCAATGAAAGTTATGCTAGATAGATTTCAAGTATACTGGGCGCAGGTTATTAGAGGGGATAAACCTGAAGTCTTTGTTAAAAAAGGAGCTATTCTTGTAAGTGGTGGTGGACCAAGGTTCGAAAATCAATTTACAGGAATCAGCCTTGAATTAGCAGATTCCTTACATGTTTGTAATGTTACAGAAGTAGGGCGTGTATTGATGGATGATGCTGATAGAATGAAAAGCTTGGATGAAAGACCTGAAATAAAGGAAGAACTTGTTAAAATAGCTCAAATGTTGAACTAATCAAATTGACTACTATTGTCAATAATAATATAATTAGCATATTATTGATAAAGGAGTGATGAATTTGAAAATATTAGCTTTCTTTGGTGGAGCGAGAAAAAAAGGCAATACTATGGCTATGCTTAATTATATGTTAGATAATCTTGAAGGAGAAAAGGAAGTAATTAACTGTTATAGTTTAAAGGTTACATCTTGTACTGATTGCAGATATTGCTACACTCATCCTGAATGTGCTATCAAAGATGGCATGGTTGATATCTACAGAAAGGTCAAAGAGGCTGACATAATAATTTTTGCTGCTCCAATATATTTCTTTGGAACACCTGGCCCATTGAAAGTAATTATGGACAGATTCCAAGTTTCTTGGGCTTCAATACTAAGAGGTGACAAACCAGAGAAACATACTAAAAAAGGAGCAATTTTAATGAGTGGTGGAAGTCCATTATTCAAGACCCAGTTTACAGCAGGTTTATTGGAAATGTCAGAAGCCTTAAATGTCTATAATGCAGAAAAAATGGGGCAGGTTCTAATGGATGATGCAGACAAGGTAGAAAACCTTGACCAACGACCTGAAATCAAGGAAGAAATTGTAAAACTAGCAGCTTTATTGAAATAAGAACAATGAACCTTAATGCTGCCTTAACCTACCCTTTCATTATTCTTAAATAGTACTTTATGGCTTTTTATAAGTTTACAATTCCCCTGAATAATGTTAATATTAAAATATAATATATAAAAAATTATATAAGGGGATTGGGTATTGTTATGTGGAAGTCAGCATTACTTGGTATTACTATTGGTTTTATTATTGCTGGAATCATAATATATTCATTTTGGTATATAGCTAGTGAAATAATGCCGTTAATAATAAATTAGATAAAAAACTATCTTGTTACAAAATAGCAAGATAGAGCTTTCGGCTTATTTGGGCTAGAACCATTAGGTTACCAGTAATAATTTAATATTAAAAAGAACATATATAACAAGATGAACTGCAACCAAAAAGTTAGACATGTGGTATAATAACCGCAATAATAACGAAAGGGGTGCAGTTTTTCTATGCCAAAAGAAATACCAAACGTGAGATACACAAGTGAATTCAAACTTCTTGTAGTAGAAGACATGAGGAATTCAAACTTGAATTATCAAGAAACCATAACAAAGTACAATATCAAAAGCGCAACTCAGCTAAAAAGATGGGAAAGAATTTATCTCGAGGAAGGTTTGGAGGGACTATTCATAGAACGTCGTGGAAGAAAAACTGGAGGTAATGTAGGACGTCCACCTAAGTTGGATACAATAATCGTAGAACTAAGCGAAAATTAAATGGAATGAGTCCTGTGTATTACAGAACCCATTCCACAATGGTAGCTTAATTAAACTTTGTCCAACTTTTTGGGGATCAATTCAAGATTAGAATCTCTAATTGATTAATTTCAATTAGAGATTCTTTTTATTTTATTGACAAGTGCAGGATATTCCCTTATAATTGATAACATACAAATACCATAGGAATAGTAGGAAATACAGGAGGTTGATGATGACAGTATTAACAAATCAAATAGGAAACAACAGACGAATGTATATTTGTACAAAAGTTAACTTGCTTGATAGTGTGAAATAAATATTAAAATAAATTTGGAGTGTAAAATATAAAATGAAAGATAAACAATTAAGAAGTATAGTGAAAGCAGTCTCCTATAGAGTTACTGGTACATTGGCAACCGTACTGATAACATTTATAGTAACCAGAAAAGTAGAATTTGCACTTTCCATTGCAGTGGCCGATGTTATAACTAAGATAATAATCTACTACGTACATGAAAGAGCATGGGACAAAGTTAAACTAGGTAAAGTCGCTGATGACGAATACAACATTTAATGAGGTGAACCACTTGAAAATAGATATTAAAGATATAAAAGAACTAAACGAAAAATTTAAAGAACTAGATACAAAAAGAGCGATTGAATATATAATCAGTGAATTAGGGATAGACCGAGTAATTCTGGCTTCAAGTCTTTCCATAGAAGACCAAGTGCTCACACATATGATATTAAAATTCGATCCAAAGGTGAGAGTATTCTTTCTAGATACAGGTAGACATTTTCAGGAAACATATGATTTGCTCGACGAAACTAGAAAAAGATACAACTTCAATTATGAAATCTATGCTCCTGACAATAAGGAATTGGAAGATTACATAAAGGAAAATGGAGCCAACGGCTTCTATGAATCCATCGATCTTAGAAAAAGTTGCTGCCATATCAGAAAGGTAAATCCCTTAAATAGAGTTTTAAAAACAGTAGATGGCTGGATATGTGGCCTTAGGAGAGAACAATCAGTTACTAGAGACGATATTGAGATATTTGAATATGATGAAACACATTCAATGTATAAAATCAATCCCCTCGCATACTGGACCGAGGAAGAAATCTGGGAATACATCAAGGAAAACAACATTCCCTACAACAGACTGTATAAAAAAGGTTATACAAGTATTGGCTGTCAACCTTGTACCAGAGCTTTGGCACCAGGTGAGGATATTAGAAGCGGTAGATGGTGGTGGGAGAATCCACTGAAAAAAGAATGTGGACTTCACAGGAGGTAAATAAATGAATCATTTAGATAAATTAGAAGCACAAAGTGTAAACATATTAAGAGAAGCATATAGGGAATTCAAGAATATTTGTATGCTATGGTCAGTTGGTAAGGATAGTACTGTACTTTTATGGCTGGCCAGGAAAGCTTTCTTTGGGCATGTGCCAATTCCCCTAGTGCATATAGATACACATTTCAAGTTGCCGGAGATGATCAAATACAGAGATGATTTGGCCTTGAAGTGGAAACTAACCATGATATATGGTGAAAATACTGAAGCCTTAAAGAACAAGATGACTTTCCCGGATGGTAACATTGATAGAATAAAATGTTGTAAATCCTTAAAATCTGAAGCATTGAAACATACACTTTCAGGTGAATGGCCAAGGTATAAGATGGATCATGAAACTGGAGAGTATATCCAGGATGACAATAAAGAAAAATATACAGGAGTCATAGTTGGAGTTAGAGCTGATGAAGAAGGAAGTCGTTCCAAGGAAAGATACTTCTCACCAAGAGATAAGGAAAATGACTGGGATGTTTCCGATCAGCCACCAGAATTCTGGAATCAATATAAAACAGATTTTGCTCCAGGAACACATGTCAGAATACACCCCTTGTTAGACTGGACAGAATTAAATATCTGGGAATATATTGAAAGAGAAAATATTCCAATAACAGATTTATACTTCGATCAGGGAAATGGTAAACGATATAGATCTCTTGGTTGCTATCCATGTACCACTCCAGTAGATTCTACCTCTAAAAATGTAAGCGAAATAGTCGAAGAGCTAAAGAGTGGCAAGTTTTCAAAAATAGCTGAAAGATCAGGTAGAGCACAGGACAAGGATGACGGTGGAGGACTGGAAACTTTAAGAAGGGATGGTTACATGTAATGAATTTAAAAGAACAGATGAATATAGTTATAGTCGGACATGTAGACCATGGTAAAAGTACAGTAATTGGTAGACTTTTAGCAGATACAGGCTCCTTGCCAGACGGCAAGTTAGAATCAGTAAAAGAATACTGTAGAAATAACTCAAGACCATTTGAGTATGCCTTTTTACTCGATGCCCTAAAAGATGAACAAGCACAAGGAATAACAATTGATACAGCAAGATGTTTTTTCAAGACTAATAAAAGAGACTATATCATCATTGATGCACCAGGTCACATCGAGTTTCTTAAGAACATGGTTACAGGTGCATCCAGAGCTGAAGCAGCATTGTTGGTTATCGATGCCAAAGAAGGCATCAGGGAAAACTCTAAAAGACATGGTCATATATTATCCATGCTTGGAGTCAAGCAAGTTGTAGTCTTGGTAAATAAGATGGATCTGATAGATTACGATCAGGAAAAATTTCAAAAAATCACAAGCGAGTTCTCTGAATTCTTGTCAAAGATTCATATTAAACCTATTAACTATATACCAATCAGTGCTTTCAATGGGGATAATATAGTTAGTTCATCAAAAAATATCCCTTGGTACAAGGGAATGGATGTGTTAAGACAGCTGGACTCACTGAAAAACAAGAAAAAAAATTATGGACAACCTTTAAGATTGCCGGTTCAGGACATATATAAGTTTACTGCAAATGGTGATGACAGAAGGATTGTTGTAGGTACAATCCTCAGTGGAAAGATCAAGGTTGGTGACGAAGTTGTATTCTTGCCATCATATAAAAAAAGTACGGTCAAGAGTATAGAGGGATTCAATGTACCAAAACGTGATACTGCATATGCAGAAGAAGCGACTGGTATAACTCTTTCAAAACAGATATATATTAATCCGGGAGAATTACTGGTAAAAGCAAATGAAAAGCTACCAGAAGTTTCTTCATGTTTTAGAGCAAATATTTTCTGGGTCGGAAAAGCCCCTCTTGTTAAGGACAAACAATATAAATTAAAGATAGGTTCAACAAAAATACCGGTGAAATTATTGGAGATAATCAATATCATTGATGCTGCAGAACTAAATATTGATAGTTATAAGGACCAAGTTGAAAGACATGATGTAGCAGAATGTATCTTTGAAACTGGTAAACCGATTGCATTTGATATAATATCAGATATTGAACAAACAGGTAGATTTGTCATAGTTGATAATTATGATATTTCTGGAGGAGGTATAATAATTGGAAGTGAATCAAGGCACGATAATTCGCTTTTGAAACATGTCAACGAAAGGGAATATCTCTGGTCCAATAGTTTAGTTTCACAAGATGAGAAAAGTGCAAAATATGGTCATAAATCCAAGTTAATTATCATAACTTCTGGAAGTGAAGGTAAAGAAAAATCTGTTGAAAATATAGCGAAGCAAATAGAACGGAAACTATTCGATTTGAACTTTAAAGCCTACTATCTTGGAATTTCCAGCCTCTTAGCTGGGCTTGTGTCAGAAGACTCTATAGGTTATAGGGACAGGTTGGAACATATCAGGCAATTAGGTGAAGTAGCTAGACTTTTTACAGATTCAGGTCAAATATTGATATCACCAATCTATAACCTTGACGACTATGAAGTTGATAAACTTAAGGTGCTCAACCAGCCTAATGAAATATTGGTATTCAATCTAGGAGAGACACCGTTCAATAACTTTAAACCTATAGCTAACTTCAACGAGGGAAACGCCTTGGATATAGTACTTGAAGTACTGAAAGGACAAGAAGTAATAGAATACTATTTATAAGGGATAGCACTGGTAGTTTATGTATAGCCTATCAGTTTAGAGAAAATGATGTAAGGATAGGTTAGGTATAGAAACAGGATTGTATTTAGCCTATTTAAAAGAACTTTATAGGAAGACAATATATTCAAAGATTGGCAGATGGTTGATGATAGAAGTGAGAAATCAGGAAATCTTGAATGATATTAAAAGCCTAATAGAAATAAGGATCGATAGCAATTAAAGAAGCATTTCTGAAAATGAAAAAATTCGACATGGCCGAACTCGAGAGAGTTTATGAAGGAGAATAATGATTTACTTGATAGTTTGTATAACTGCACTAATAGCTTCTGGACTAACCCTATTTTCGGGCTTTGGACTAGGGACTATTTTAATGCCAGCCTTTGCCATATTCTTTCCAATAGAGATTGCAATAGCTATGACCGCTATTGTTCATTTAGCAAATAATATTTTTAAACTATTTCTTATTGGGAGAAAAGTAGATAAGAAGGTATTGCTAAAATTTGCACCTTTTGCAATTTTAGCTGCTCTAGCTGGGTCCCTACTATTAAGTGTATTAACAAATATACCAATATTAACTAGCTATACAATAGGATCAAGAGGTTATGAAATTACTATTGTTAAGGTAGTTATTGGTTTATTTTTAATATGTTTTGCTTTTTTAGAGTTATTACCTAGGTTTGAAAAAATTGAATTTGACAAGAAATACTTGCCACTAGGTGGATTAATCAGTGGTTTTTTTGGAGGATTATCAGGACATCAAGGAGCACTACGTTCAGCCTTCCTAAGCAAGACTGGAATGGATAAGGAAGCGTGGGAATTGATACTAATTGGAAATTAATATTAGCGGCTACTTTAACTGCATTTACAGGGGCATTTATAGGATCACGTCTTTTTAAAAAAATAACATTAAAAACAGTTCAGCTAATTGTAGGTATTATGCTAATTCTTATTGGGGTTTTTCTAGCTCTAGGATTAATCTAATTTATGCAATAAAATGACTTCTAACAAATTAATCATCAAACAAAATACTTTGGGAGGTAGATTATGACAAACAACAAAAATGAACTAACAAAAGAACAAACAGAAGTGTTGATTGAATTATGAATTGACCCCAAAAAGTAGGACAAAGTTTAATTAAGCTACCATTGTGGAATGGGTTCTGTAATAAACAGGACTCATTCCTTTTAATTTTCGCTTAATTCTACGGTTATTGTAATAGTAAATATACTCATGTAATTCTGTTATAAAGTCTTCCAGCGAATCAAAATGCTGGAGGTACAGAAGTTCAGTTTTTAGTATGCCGAAGAAGTTTTCCATAACTGAATTGTCTAGGCAGTTGCCTTTACGAGACATGCTTTGAATAATGCCATGAGCACTCAGTTTGCGTTGATAATTATTCATTCGATAATGCCACCCCTGATCAGAATGTAGAATGATATTGTTAATACCAACAAGTCTTTCAAATGCACTATCTAGCATATTCATAACCATACTCATCTTAGGTCTTGAAGATAATGAATAACTAACTATTTCTCTGTTATATAGATCAAGTATTGTTGAAAGATAAAGCTTTTGACCATACAAATGAAATTCAGTTACATCAGTAACCCATTTTTCATTTGGTCTTGATGCTTCAAATTCTCTATTTAATAAGTTTGGAGCAATACTTCCTACATCTCCCTTGTAAGAACGATATTTTTTAGCCCGTACCATGCAGAATAGTCCCATTTCTTTCATTAGTTTTATAATACTAGAGTTTCCAACACAGAAAATTGTTCTATTGTTAATAGTTTTAGGTTCTGATCTTTTATTTTCCCTCTGTACTTTGATTTTACTACTAATTTATATAATTTCAATGCTGTTTTTAAATAAAAGTGTACAAATAAGTAGTTCTCACTGCCTTGTTCTTAATTATTAAGCTCTTTTCTAGATGCTCCCCTGGTCAAACCAGAAAGTAAATCAGCAAGCCAAACAAGAATAATATATACTAAAAGTATCAAGCCAACCTCAGAATATTTAAAATAACTCATAGCTAGTTTAAATGCTTGCCCTAATCCACCTGCTCCAATAAATCCAACAATGATAGTAGTCCTTATAATAATTTCCCACCTATAAACAATATAAGTAAGGAATTTCGGCATGACCATTGGTATTATGCCATAAAAAAGAACCTGATACTGACTTGCGCCACTGGATACTAAACTTTTTACTGGTCTAGTATCCAGGTTCTCAATAACCTCCGAACATAATTTGCCAAGAACACCTAAATTATGTATGCCCAAAGCAATTGCTCCTGCAAGAATACCAGGTTTAAATACAAATATTATAAACAATGCCCATATGAGTTCAGGAACAGCTCTAGTAAACATATATAATCCACGAATTACCCCAAACCTGAACCAACTTAACCAATTAGTTCTAAAAACCAAAGATCCATCTGCCACATTCCTTGCGGCAGGTATAACAGATAATATCACTCCCAATGTTGCAAAACCTATTGCTATAATACTTATTTGTAATGTCTCCAAGGTTAAATCTAAAAGGTTTTTCATAAATTTATAATCCAAAATAAGACCACTCTTAGTCCCAAATCCAAATATTTGCGAAATAAAGATTTTCCCCTCATGAAGATTATTTGGATTAATAAGTACAGAAAAATCAGCACCATCAACAAATATTAAATATATCCAAGACGATATAACAAGAAACAGAAATAAACCTAATGAAAATCTAAGAAAACTTTTGTTATTCTTTTTTTTATAATTTTCCATTAAACTAGATCCTTTCTAATTTGATTACTCCAAATATCAATTAAAGTTATCAATATAATAAGAAAATAGATGAAGGTTGCCGCTCTATTATAATTCAAATCACTCAGCGCTAATTGAATATTATAACCAAGTCCACCTAGACCAATAAAACTCATTATAACAGATGCACGAATGGCACATTCTAATCTATACAAGCTATAACTAATCATATCTCTTCTAGCATACGGTAGATATCCATATATTATAACTTGTTTCTTATTTGCCCCAGATGATTCCAAAGATTTTATAGGTTCCTCGGGGACATCATTTAAAATATCTGCAAATACCCTACCCAAAGCAGCACCATAGGGAATACCAATTGCCAATACACCAGCCACTGGAGTTAAACCTATATATGCCACAAAAAACCAGGCCCAAACTAATTCATGAATACCACGAACTACTCCTAAAATGCTCCGCCAAACTCCCTTTGTAAATTTTCGACCCAAAGTGGATTTTTGTAGTTTACCTGAGGCAAAAATACCAGTAAAGAAAGACAAAACTAAACCGATAGTCATTCCTGTTATTGCATAGACTAAAGTTCTAATTGTTGCACTAAAAGCAACACCTATTATTTCAATAGAAATATCAGGTCTAAGAAAAGCTTTCAATATTTTAATAGAACTATCAAAAGCGCCTTTATGTATAATACCAGATTTCCAGTCAATACCACTTATCGAACTAATTAAAATAACTATAATCAATACTGTCAATATCTTTGATTGATTATATAACAATTTTTTAATTATTTTATTCATTCTCGGTTTGACCTTCAATTTTATAAAGATTAGCTAATTCATCGTCAGTAACTTTGTTGGCCGGAAGGTCAAATACAACCATCCCGTCTTTCATTGCGATAATCCTATCAAAATACTTTCTGGCCAGTCCTATAGAATGTATGACTGCTACAAAAGTTTTTTTTTCTGTCTTAGCTATTGTAGTTAATAGTTCTAATATATCGTCAGCTCTTGCAGGATCAAGAGCTGAAACCGGTTCATCCGCTAAAACTATTTCAGGATTTTGAACTAATATTCTTGCTATTGCAACTCTTTGTTGTTCTCCACCTGAGAGATTTTCTGTTTTTTCATTAGTAAAAGCTTTCATCCCTACTCTTTCTAATGCATTTAAGGCAATTTTCTTATCTTGAGGAATAATTAAGGACAAAAGTGACTTGCCTAAGTTCCATTCATTAAATCTTCCAGCTAGTACGTTGTTGATTACCGCTAATTTTCCTACCAGGTCGAACTGCTGGTGTATAATTCCTACTTTCTTTGCATAAATTTTTGAATTTTTATAGTTTTGAACAGGCTTTTGATCCAGTAGTATTTGTCCACCATTAGGTTGTATTACATTTGCCAATATGTTTAATAAGGTAGTTTTACCTGCTCCACTAGGTCCAATAATAGCCACTAATTCATTTCTTTTAAAATTAATAGAAAGGGAAGAAATAATTTTTTTCTCCCCAAATGTTTTTGTTATATTGTGTAGTTCGTATATATTTGTTTGTTCTTCGTTCATCATAAATAATTAGTTAACCATCCCTAGCTTTTTAGCAACTTCTTCTATATTCTTATAATTATCGTTATTTGTTGGTATGAATTTTTCTGTTTGATAATAGTTTAATATGGCTTTTTCTATTTCACTATTGTTTCCATTCATCTTTAGGATTGCTTTTATAATATTATTGTTTGTTCCTTTTCCAAATTGTTTGTCAACTGTTCCGTTAATTGTCCAGTTGTAGTCATAGTATTCTGGAGTTGTATAAAATACTTTTACTTTAGATAAGTCTATTTTGTTTTCAGAAACTGTCTTTTCCCAAACTAAAATATTTAACACTCCAGCTTGGAAAGCTCCTGACGCTACTAATTGCATTGTTTTATCATGTGATCCAGCATAGTTTGGTTTTCCATTGAAGTCTTTTTCCGCATCAATGCCTGCCTGTGCAAGGTAATATCTTGGCATTAATGAACCTGATGTTGAACTTTCACTTCCGAAAGTGAAGGTTTTCCCTTTCAGATCTTCTAATTTATTAATATCTAAATCTTTCTGGTAAATGAATACAGATTTAAACTTCGCGTCTAATGGTCTTTGTGCTATGGCTGTTGAACCAATTGATTGAGTTCTTGCTTGTACACCTGTCAAGCCTCCAACCCATGCTAGTTGTATATCTCCTCTATGAAAGGCTGTTACAAGAGCGGCATAATCACTTGTAGGTACGAATTCTACATTTAATCCTGTATTTTCTTTAAGATACTTTGCCATTAATTCCATGTTTTTATTAAGTTCTGTTAAGTTTTGATCTGGTATGGCTCCTATCTTAAAAGTTATGTTTGATTTATTGTTTTCCGAAGTATTCCCACAGCCAACGAGAGCTATCGCTAATACAGCAATTATGATTAATATTTTTGTATTTTTCATTTCACACCTCATTAGTATGTTTATTTCCTTTATTAGACTAACATGGTGATGTGTGTTAGTCAATCTTTTTCCTACTACATTGGTATGTTTTATATAATAGCAAAAAACATAAATATTTTATTATATTCTAGCATTACTTTTGAATTTTTTTACAAATTATTATTGTTATGCGCTGAAAAACGTCCACTATGGGAATATAGTATCATATGCATAGGAGGATAGAAAAATGGCAAGTAACAATAGTAAGTACTCAGAGGAAATGAGAGAACGCACAGCAAGGCATGTTATCGAGAATGGAAAATCAGCCACTGCAACATCAGAGGAATTGGGAATTGATACCAATACAGTTTGCAGGTGGGGCAGAGACTATCGAAGAAAACATGGTCTACCAAGCTATGCTGAAGCAAAAGGTCTTAAAAGATCTGAACCAAAAAGCAACAATGAGCTTATTCTGAAAGTTAAAGAACTGGAAAAAGAACTTAAGCAAAGATAGATTGTAAAATGAAGTGCGCCACCCTAATTGGGTAAAATAATAGCCCATTATGAGATCTTCGTGTAGAATGGAGTTACTACAACAACATTCAAACGGAGGCGACACAATGAGCTACCACCATCTTACCACAATCGAACGAGGCCGATAGAGGAATTATCATCATTGGGATATTCCAATCGAGCCATTGCCAAACGGATCGGACGCCATCGCTCCAGCGTAGACCGTGAACTACGCCGTAATGTAGCCGAAACAAGTTACCAAGCAAAACACGCTCAGTGGTCGTACCATACACCCCGCAAGCGATGTAAGCCAAAAGGAAAGTGGTTGGATGATTTATCTGAAACCATAACAACGAAGCTTTCACTCACTTGGTCGCCAGAGCAAATTGCCAACACCATAACGTTGGGCAAAGTCAGCTTCTAAACCATCTATAATTGGCTCTATTCAGGTAAGCTTACCAAAACAAACGTCGCGGCGTTGCGCCAAAGGGCAAATGCAGAAAGGCTGAAAAACGGGGCAAATTCTCTAGCTTGAATGTAAAAGAAAGTGCAAGAAATAATTGAATACTATCTATAGCGTTTTAAAGGGTGTAGTTTGTTGTTTAATAGAGGAAAGAATGTTAATATAAAAGTGAAGTTTTATTCTTAAGGAGGGTTTATGTTATATAATAAAGAACTATATAATAAATTTATAAAAGACTATTGTCAGGTGCTTGAGGAATACAAGTTTGACAAAAGTGTCAACTTTAAAAAAGCTTCTGCTTTTTTAGGTATATATGAAGAGAAATCCGGAAGTACATATATGATAAGACCGAGAATAGGTGCGGGTGTAGTAAGTATCAACGAATTGAAAAAACTATCCGATCTGGCAGAAAAATATGCCCAGGGTAGATTACATTTCACTACTAGACAATGTATTCAACTCCATAGGATTGAACTGGAAAATACTATTAAAGTCATAGAAGGCTTGATAGACATTGGACTGACAACTCTAGGAGCCGGTGGCAATGCGGCTAGAAATGTATCTTGTTCTCCCTTATCAGGTGTTGCTAGAGACGAGATATTTGATGTTACTTCCTTTGCAGAATTAGTTAATGAAGAGTTGGTAAAAAATGAAGATTATCTATTTTTACCAAGAAAATATAAAATATCTTTTTCAAACAGTTCAAAGGATACTGGAAATGCTACATTTGCTGATTTAGGATTCATTGCAGTCAAAAAGAACAAGAGCTTGGGTTTCAAGGTATATGCAGGAGGCGGCCTAGGGCCCAGCCCTCGTATCGCTCTTAAAATAGAGGATTTCATTGAACCTGAAGACATCATGTATTATGTTAGGGGTATGAAAATATTCTTCGAAAAAGAGGGTGACAGAGAAAATAGAGCCAGAGCCAGAATCAGACATATTATTACAAGACTTGGAGAAGAGGAGTTTATTAAAAGATATAGACAAACTGTCGATGAGCTCAAAAAATCAGAAGATTTAAAGATAAATATCAAAATCAACCCTGAATCAAGATCGAAGGGGAAAACAGATAAGAAGGAACAAATCCATTTCCAAAAGGAAAAGGGTAAATGTTCATTATTCATCCATCCTCCCAAGGGAATCATAGAAACAGGGGATGTAAGGAAAATTCTGAATTTTTTAGAAAGCCTTCCTTATCAACTCGATATGAGACTTTCATCCAATCAGGGGATTTTCATTAGAAACCTTGATGAAAAGGATGCAGGTATATTAAGAAGAATGGTAAGGTATATTAATGGAGAATACCCTGTTTTCAACTCTATAGCTTGTATAGGATCAAAATATTGCAAGCCTGGAGTCGTAAATTCCCAGGATTTATTAGAATCAATACTGGAGCATTTCAAGAAAGTTGAAAAAGCAGTAAAAGAAAATGCCCCGAAAGTATATATATCAGGATGTCCAAGTTCATGCGGACAACATTACATTAGTCCAATTGGCTTTTTGGGTAAACAAAAGAAAATCAATGATGTAAAAAAAACATATTTCAGAATATTTCTAGGTGGTAGATTATCTGAAGATTCTTCACAAATTGGCAAGGAATATGGAGAAATGGAATATACTGGAATTTCATATTTCCTTGAGAGATTAACATTATTGAAAATAGAGTCCGGAATCAAGGATATAAATGAATTCATTGATACATATTCAAGTCAACTCGAGAATATGATTGTTGAAGAAAACCATGTTGAATAAAAAAGCGGTAGCATTTGTTTTAACCTCATCAAATAAAACAGGAAACGAGAATTTCCAGAATAGTATAACTGAGAAGTTTAAAGAGTATGAAATTTATTTAGTTACCAGTCAAGAGCTGGAAACATTGTTGCAAAGATTGGATTTGGAAAAATATAATACTGTCATAGTACAACCTATAACAATAATTGAAGGAATTGAATATAACAAGATTAAAGAAACGGCCTTGATTTATCAAGGCCAATTCAATTACTTTAGGATAGGAAAGCCGCTTCTGGATAATGAAGATGATATTTTAAGATTGGTTGAAGTATTAAAAGATACATACCTTAATAAGAAACCTGATCAGGGAGTCATCTGGGTGGGACATGGTAGCAGAAAGTCAAGTGGCGAAACATTTAAATTATTGAGCAAAGTATATGATAACTTACTAGAAAGAGAAATATTGATTACCTTGAATGATCTTGAGTACCTGAATGTATTCATGGATAAAATTAATTCCTGGAAAGTTAAGGAATTAATAATAGCCCCTTTTTTCATCATGTTAGGTAACCATTATAAAAAAGAAGTAATTTCAGATGATGTGACATCACTAAGGACTTTCTTATTAAGCAAGGGATTTATGGTCAATATCTCATATCAACCCTTGATTTCACAAAGTGGAATAATTGATATGTATAAAGAGAAAATTCAGCAGGAGGAGTGAAATGCAATTTTATTGTATAGGAATAAATTATCATACAGCTAATACAGCAACTAGAGAAAAAGTCGCATTTCAGGACCTTAAGAAAATTGATATAAGCAACTCTTTTGTAGAAGAGGGGGTTAGTGAAGTAGTAATATTATCAACCTGTAACAGAAGCGAGATATATTTTTATGGTGAAGACATAAGTAAAGATAAAGTTATGAATTTCTTTAAAAAGTCATTGGCAGTAAGTGATCTAGACAAGAATCTCTATTTTAAAGAAGGAGAAGAAGCTGTTACGTATCTTTTTAATGTTACAGCTGGCTTTGATTCACTAGTTATAGGCGAAGACCAGATACTTGGACAGGTCAAGGAGGCTCAGCTACTTGCCATGAGTATCGGCAGTAGCAAGAAAATGCTGAATAAAATATTTAGAGAGGCAATCGCCACAGCTAAAAAGATCAAGACACAATTAAAAATTTCAGAGAATCCATTGTCAATTGGCTACATAGCAATCAAGTATCTCCAGGAAGTAGCAGGAACTCTTGATGGTAAATCTGTTTTGGTAATAGGTTCAGGTAATATGGGTAAATTAGCTTTTACTTACCTCATGGAAAGTGGAGTAAAGGAGATTTACGCTACATATAGAAATAATTCTAGTTATTGTGAACTAGCAATTCGATTCCCTGAGATTAAATTCATAGAATTCAAGGATAGATATTCATATATCGATAAAGTTGATATTATAATTAGTTGTACCTCCTCACCTCATCTGGTGATAGACAGAATAGAAACAGCCAAGGAAATGCATATAATGGATCTGGCTATACCTAGAGACATAGATTCAAGGGTAGGGGAAATGGATAATATCAATCTATATAATAATGACGACTTAAAGAAAATAGCAGATAAAAACTATAATATCAGAAAAAAACTTCTAGTGGAAGGACAAGAGATAATTTGTACAGATGTTAAGGGTTTAATGGTATGGATCAATAACCTATATATGGAACCAGCAATCAAATCATTGAAAAGAGTATCGGACAATGTAAGGGAAGAAACTCTAGAATATCTTGTAAGCAAGTTGGACTTAAAGCACAAGGATAAATTGATTGTAGATAAAATATTAAGTGCTTCCTTGAATAGAATTGTAAAAGTACCTATATCAAGGCTTAATGAAATGGAAAATAGTAAGAAGAAAAAGGAATACGCTAAGATGATAGATGATCTTTTTACTCTTGAAGCGGAGGAAGATTAAATGTTTTTCCCTATCTTTATCGATATTAAAATGAAAAAAATATTTATAATCGGTGGTGGTTTGATAGCTTTAAGAAAAGCTGTCAAACTTTTGGATTATCAGCCTCGTCTAACCATAATTAGTCCAGCTTTCCATGCTGGATTTCTAACCTTGGAACACAAAGTTGAACTGATCATGGATGACTATAAAAAAGAATATATTGCAGATGCCTTTATGGTTATAGCGGCAACTGATTCAAGTGATAAAAACAACGAAATATACAACTATTGTAATGAAAATCAGATTTTATGTAACAAAGTTGAATCTGGACTGAATTCTGATTTCTATATTCCTGGAATTGTCAAAAAAGGGGACCTGCAGATAGTGGTTAGCACCA
Organism: Fusobacteriota bacterium; assembly: GCA_009773805.1. Taxonomy (GTDB): domain Bacteria; phylum Bacillota; class TC1; order TC1; family TC1; genus WTXA01. Next base: position 576,735 of record WTXA01000001.1, on the reverse strand, counting down.
ATGGTAAAAGCCCCATATTAACAAGAAGAATTTTAAAGAGAATCGATAATATTTTTGGAAATGAAATTCAATCTGTAATTAGCTACTTAGGCGAAGAAAGAAAAAATATAATCAAGTTGGAACATAATAAGGTCATAAAAAGAAGATTATTGAAAGAATCAGTTGATCGGATTGAAGGAGATTTAAGGATGAAGGTTATTATAGGTTCAAGAGGAAGTAAGTTAGCTTTAGCTCAATGTCAGTTGGTTACCGATGATTTAAAACGTCTTAATCCAAATATTGATTTCGAAATTAAAATAATCATATCCAAGGGGGATCTTGTTCTGGATAAGCAAGTTAGTGCAATCGGGGGCAAGGGAGTCTTTGTCAAGGAAATTGAAGAAGCACTCTTAAATGGAGAAATAGACCTGGCTGTTCATAGTATGAAAGATCTGCCAACTGAAGATACCAGTGGCCTGGTAATTGCTGGAGTACCCAAGCGTGAAGACTATAGAGACGCCCTAATATTAAGAATAGGTTTGCTAGGGTTGGATGATGTCCCGATTGGAGGTAAAATTGGAACAGGCAGTAAAAGAAGAGCAATGCAAATTAAACATATAAGACCAGATTTGAATATTGTGCCATTAAGAGGCAATGTAGATACAAGGATTAATAAGTTGGACAATTCTGATCTTGATGGTATCATTCTAGCTGCGGCAGGACTAAAAAGACTAGGCTTAGAACAAAGAATAACCAGCTATTTTTCCGTAAATGAAATGTTGCCAGCTCCTGCTCAAGGAGCACTCGCCATGCAAGTAAGAGCCGAAGATGATTGGCTGAAGGGTATCGTTGAAGGTATCATCGATAAAAAAGCTACCTTGGAAGTTGAAACAGAAAGAACTTTCTTAAGCATTTTGGGTGGAGATTGTAACTCACCTGCTGGGGCCTTGTGCCAGATCGAGGGCGCTAATCTGACAATACAGGGAATATATAGTGTGGATGGTATCAATTTAATCAAACGTAGTATAAATGGAAGCGTTTCTAGGGCCAATGATCTTGCTAGTGAATTGGCAAAGGAAATTAGAAAAAATGAATAATAGAGTGTATTTAGTCGGTGCCGGACCAGGAGATTCTAAAATCATAACTGTCAGGGGTATGGAACTTATAAAAAAAGCTGATGTTATAATATATGATCGGCTGGTAAATGAAAAACTACTACAATATGCACCTTTAGATAGTGAGATGATTTATGTTGGAAAATCTATGGGAAAGCATACACTCAACCAAGATGAAATCAATGAACTTTTAGTTGAGAAGGGTCGCTGTTTTAAGACTGTTGTCAGGCTTAAGGGAGGAGATCCCTTTGTTTTTGGCAGAGGTGGCGAAGAGGCTTTATGCCTCAAGAAACATAATATTGAATTTGAAATAGTGCCTGGTATTTCATCGGCCATAGGTGGACTGGCATATGCTGGGATACCTGTGACTCATAGAGGTCTAGCAGATAGTTTCCATGTCTATAACGGACATAATGAAAATTTAGATTTTAAGACTATTAGCAAATTAGAAGGAACTCTTGTATTCTTAATGGGTGTAACCAGTATAGCTTCGATTATTGATGGTTTGATTGAGGGTGGAATGGCAACTTACAAACCAGCAGCAATCATCAGCTGGGCAAGCTTGCCCGGACAAAGAACCATAACAGCAAGTCTTGTCGAAATGAAAGAAAAAATACTGAAGGAAAAAATTGAAGCACCCAGCCTATTTGTAATAGGTGAGGTGGTTAAGCTGCATGAGGAAATTGATTTCTTTGCTAAAAAGAAACTTTTTGGAAAAAAATTCATAGTAACCAGACCAAAGAAACAAAATAGTAGCTTGGTTGAAATGATAGAGGATCTTGGTGGTGAAGCAATCGAATTACCGGTTATGGAAATTGTGTCAAATGATAATGCAGCAGAATTTGATCAGATTATTGAAGACTTGGGTTTATATAATTATCTTATTTTTTCATCTGTTAATGGAGTCGAGTTTTTCTTCAGGAAGATTTTCATGCTAGGCCTCGATAGCAGGGTGTTGGGTGATAAAATGCTAGTAGCAATAGGAAATTCGACAGCTGCAGAAATGTTGAAATATGGAGTAGTAGCTGATATAGTGCCTGAGAGTTTTGTAAGCGAAAGCCTGGTGGAAAAGCTGGAAGCTATCTTAAAACCTGTTGATAGTGTTCTAATGATTGGTGCCAGTGACTCCAGGATGTATCTTCATCAAAAAATATCAAGAATATGTAATGTAGTGATGATTAAAGTTTATTCTAAAAGAAAAAACGAAACAATCAAAGTAAGGATGTTGGATATCTTCAGGAATGGTAAAATAAATTATCTTACTTTTACCAGTCCATCAACAGTCAAATTTTTTCTTGAAATACTTGGATCGGAAAATATTGATTTACTAGAGGGTATTAAAATAATTTCAATAGGACCAATTACAAGTCAATCGATAAGAGACCTGGATTTGAAGGTGGATATAGAAGCAGATGAACATAGTGATAAGGGCTTGCTTCAAAGTATATTAAAAATAGACATGATGGGGAGATAAGCAAATGGAACAACTAAGAAGACCTAGAAGATTAAGACAGGATAATCTTAGAAATCTTGTAAAGGAAACAGAATTTAGTCTGGATAATCTGGTATTCCCCTTATTCGTTATAGATGGAAAAAATATCAAGAAAGAAATCAAGTCGTTGCCGGGGCACTATCATTTTTCTGTCGATTGTATTAATGATGAAATAGCTTCACTTAATTACCTTGGATTAAATTCAGTCATACTATTTGGCATATCTCATAAAAAGGATGCTTTTGGTCAGGAAGCCTATAATGATAATGGGATAATTCAAAGAGCCATCAGAGAAATAAAGAAGGAATTTTCAGAATTGATAGTCATTACCGACATCTGTCTATGTGAATATACAAATCATGGACATTGTGGCATTATTGATGATTCTGGTTATGTCAAAAATGATGAAACCTTGAATTACCTAGGTAAGATTGCCTTAAGTCATGCCAGGGCAGGAGCCGATATATTGGCGCCTTCCGACATGATGGATGGAAGAATAGGCTATATTAGAAAAGTCCTTGATGATGAAGGGTTCATCAATATACCGATAATGGCCTATAGTGCCAAATATGCATCCAACTTTTATGGACCTTTTAGAGAAGCTGCTGAATCTGCACCATTTAAAGGCAACCGGAAATCATATCAGATGGATTATAGAAATGGAAGAGAAGCTGTAGTGGAGGGCGAACTTGACTTTGCCCAGGGTGCAGATATCTTAATGGTTAAACCGGCACTTGCATATCTGGATATTATTAAAAGATATAGTAACAATTTCAATATACCAATAGCGGCATATAGTGTTAGTGGAGAATATGTCATGTTGAAAATGGCTGTCGATAGTGGTGTGATGGACAAAGGCGTAATCCTAGAAACCATAACAGCAATCAAGAGAGCTGGAGCAAATATCATCATTACCTATTTTGCCAAGGAAATAGCCAAAATGCTAAAAGGTATTGATAATTAATGGAGAAAAATATGAAACTGGACAAATCGAAAGATTTATTTAAAAGAGCCGAAAGAAAAATACCTGGTGGTGTTAACAGCCCTGTAAGATCTTTTCAGAGCATTGACGGAACACCTATATTCATCAAGAGAGGTATGGGAAGTAGGATTATCGATGTGGACGACAATGAATTTATTGACTTTGTATGTTCATGGGGACCACTTATTCTGGGACATAATAACCAAATATTGCTGGACGAACTAAAAGTTCTAGGGGAGAATGGGTTGAGTTTTGGCCTGCCTACCGAAATAGAAGTGGAAATGGCTGAATTAATATCTGAAGCCATACCTGCAATTGAAATGATAAGGATGGTTAATTCTGGAACTGAAGCAACCATGAGTGCAATCAGACTGAGTAGAGGATATACCAATCGTAAATACATTCTGAAGTTTGACGGCTGTTATCATGGCCATGCAGACTCTCTTTTAGTTAGTTCAGGTTCAGGTACCTTAAATAATGGTGTAGCAACAAGTCTTGGTTTGACAGAGGATATTGTAGCTAATACTTTAGTGTGTCAATATAACGATTTGAATCGAGTCAAAGAAATTTTCCAGCAATTTGGAATGGAAATAGCCTGTATTATAGTTGAACCTGTACCAGGGAATATGGGAGTGGTAAAACCAAAGGAAGGATTTCTTCTAGAATTAAGAGAAATATGTAACCAGTATGGAGCTCTATTGATCTTTGATGAAGTCATAACAGGATTTCGAGTTGGTTATGGTACTGTTGGACAACAAGCTGGAGTAACTCCGGACTTGATCACTCTTGGTAAGATAATAGGGGCAGGGCTTCCGGCTGGTGCCTTTGGTGGCAGGCAGGAAATTATGGAGATGATATCCCCGGTTGGTGGTGTCTATCAGGCGGGAACTTTATCAGGAAATCCTATGGCCATGGGACTGGGCTTTAAATTATTGAATATTTTAAAGGATAATCCTGATATTTACAAGGAGTTGGAGGCTAAGGCCATATATCTGGAAACTGCCTTAAATCTAATGATTGAAAAATATTCCCTTCCAGTAACAATCAATAGGTATCAATCAATGATATCCATCTTTTTTACAGGTGAAGCAGTAGAATGTTTGTCCGATGTAGCAAAATGCAATTTAAAGAATTTCAAGATGTTTCATAGAGAAGTTTTCAAAAAAGGTATATTGTTGCCTCCTTCACAATATGAATCATGGTTCTTGTCTGCTGCTCATACAAATGAGGAGCTGGACCAGACAATCAAGGTTTGTGAGGAAGCTTTTAAAGTGGTATTTGACCAATAGATATTATTATGATAATATGAACTTAATTGAATAGAACTTCAGGGCAGGGTGAAATTCCCGACCGGTGGTAATAGTCCACGAGCCTAATAGGCTGACTTGGTGTAATTCCAAGACCGACCGTAAAGTCTGGATGAGAGAAGTGTATCTATATGTAAATTTGATTTACATATAATTGATGATATTTATGCATTTGTGTATTTATATTTATAGCTCTGAAGATTATCTTCGGAGCTTTTTTTATTGGAGGAAAAAATATGGATAACAATATTGACGATATCTACTTTATGAATAAAGCCATGGAACTAGCAAGAAAAGGAGAGGGTAGAACAAGTCCTAATCCTCTGGTGGGTGCAGTTATTGTCAAGGATGGCAGAATAATCGGTGAAGGTTATCACGCTTACTATGGTGGCAATCATGCAGAGGTAGAAGCTATAAATAACTCGAAGGAGTCAGTTGAAGGTTCGACTATCTATGTAAATCTAGAACCATGTTTCCATTATGGAAAAACACCGCCCTGTGCTAAAAGGCTTGTTGAGGAAGGTGTGGACAAGGTTGTTGTGGCAATGCTTGATCCAAATCCGAAAGTTGCAGGTAGAGGGATAGAAATTCTTAAAGAAAATGGGATTATAGTAGAAGTAGGATTATTGGAAAAAGAAGCCAAGGAACTGAATGAAGTATTCATAAAATATATAACGAAGGGGATACCTTATATATATTTGAAATATGCCATGACACTTGATGGAAAAATAGCTTCAATTACCGGTGATTCTAAATGGATAAGCAATGAAAAGTCCAGACAGGAAGTCCATAAACTCCGAAACAAAGTTGGTGGCATAATGGTTGGTCTCGGAACAATTATAGCTGATGATCCAAGCCTTAATACAAGATTAAGAGATGGAGAAGGTAAGGATCCAGTTAGAATAATAGTTGATAGTCTTTGTAGAATACCACCGACGGCCAAGGTCCTCAACATTGATTCAGATGCTAAATCCATCGTAGCTGTAACTAAAGGCGCCGACCCATTAAAGATTGTCGAAGTTGAGAAAACCGGGGCAGAGGTATTAGTGATTGATGATAAGGGTGGTAGAGTAGACTTAAGAAGTTTGCTTGAAATTCTAGGTAATAGAGGGATAGACAGTATCTTGATAGAAGGTGGAGGAGAACTGATCTACAGCGCATTAGAGGATGAGTTGGTGGATAAGGTACAAGTATATATAGCACCTAAGATAATAGGAGGCAGCAAGGCACCAACACCGGTAGCAGGGAAGGGAATAAACCTGATGTGTGAAGCAATTGAACTGCATGATATTAAAAGAAAAATGTTCGACGAAAATATTATGATAGAAGGGTATGTTAGGAAAAGAGGTGAATAAATGTTTACTGGACTAATAGAGGAAATTGGAATTATCGAGAATATTGTCAGAAGCTCCAAGTCAGGTTCACTTAAAGTTGGATGTAACAAGGTAATTGAGGGTGTCAGGTTAGGCGACAGCATCAGTGTCAATGGGATCTGTCTTACTGTTATCAAGTTTGATAATGGAAGTTTTACCGTGGATTTTATGCCTGAAACTCTAAGGGCCACCAATCTTGGATTATTAGTAAGAGGCAGCAGGGTGAACCTGGAAAGAGCGCTTATGGTCGGTGACAGACTGGGAGGGCATATAGTTTCCGGACATATTGATGGAACAGGTAAGATAACAGAATTAAAAGAACGTGAAAATGCCACAGAAGTATGGATTGATGCAGATAATACTTTGCTGAAATATATTATCAAAAAAGGATCAATAGCCATTGATGGCGCTAGTCTTACTGTAGCGGACCTGAGTAGAACGGGATTCATGGTATCAATTATCCCTCATACTAGCAAGGAAACAACACTTTTAGATAAGAAACCTGGTGCGTTGGTCAACTTGGAATGTGACTCCCTTGGTAAATACATTGAAAGACTGATGGAATTTAAAGTAACTGCCGGTAGTAAGCTGACAGTAGACTTTTTAAATAGAAATGGATTCCTATAAGAAAGGAGTATTATTGTGAAATTTAATACTATAGAAGAAGCAATTGAAGATATTAAGGCAGGTAAGATGATTGTAGTAGTTGACGATGAAGATCGTGAAAACGAAGGAGATCTTCTTATGGCAGCTCAAAAAGCGACCCAGACAGCAATCAACTTCATGGCCACCCATGGCAGGGGATTGATATGTGTGCCCATGGAAAAAAAGAGATTAGATGAACTTAACATCCATTCAATGATCAAGTTGAATACCGATCCCAAGGAAACTGCCTTTACAGTGTCGGTAGATTCTAAATGTTGCACTACAGGGATTTCTGCAAAAGAAAGAGCAGAAACAATTCTAGACCTAGTTAGAGATGGAAGTGTTGGTGAAGATTTTACCAGACCAGGACATATCTTTCCCCTAGAAGCAAAGGATGGTGGAGTGCTTAAAAGAGCTGGTCATACAGAAGCTGCTGTCGATATAGCCAAGATAGCCGGGCTTTATCCAGCAGGTGTCATTTGTGAGATCATGAACGAGGATGGAACTATGGCCAGAGTGCCGGAGTTGCTTGAATATGTGAAGAAACATGACTTGAAAATAATAACTATTGAAGAACTGATAGCCTACAGAAGAAAAAACGAGACTTTAATTAAGAAGGTGGCAGAAGCCAAGATGCCTACAAGATATGGTGAATTCAAGATTGTTGGCTATATCAACAAAATCAATGGAGAACATCATGTAGCTTTGGTTATGGGCGATATTAAGGAGCATGATGAGGTGCTAGTAAGGGTACACTCTGAATGTCTGACAGGTGATGCTTTTGGGTCTCTGAGGTGTGATTGCGGCCAGCAATATGATGCGGCTATGAAAGAGATTGCCGATGAAGGCAAAGGTGTTCTTTTATATATGAGACAAGAGGGACGTGGTATTGGTCTAATGAATAAGATTAAGGCCTATGCATTACAGGATGAGGGTTATGATACAGTTGAAGCCAATGTCATGCTAGGCTTCCCTGATGATATGCGTGACTATGGTATCGGGGCCCAGATCCTTTATGACTTGGGAATAAGGAAGGTTAGACTGATGACTAATAATCCTCAAAAAATAACCGGATTATCAGGTTATGGGCTGGAAATAGTTGAGCGTGTACCAATTCAGATGAATCATAATGAAAGAAACAAACACTATTTAGATACAAAAAAGGCCAAGATGGGTCATATATTAGACTAGGAGGAAGAAGTATGAAAATTTATAATGGAAATTTAATATCAAGTGAAGGTAAGTATGGAATTGTAATCAGCAGGTTTAATGAATTTATTGGCAGTAAGCTTTTGTCAGGTGCCATTGATGCCTTAGAAAGACATGGAGTCAAAGAGGGTAATATAGAAATCGCCTGGGTACCTGGGGCTTTTGAAATACCGTTAGTTGCAAAAAAAATGGCGAAGACTGGCCGGTATGATAGTGTTATTTGTCTAGGTGCTGTTATAAGAGGTTCTACACCGCATTTTGACATTGTTGCCAATGAAGTATCAAAGGGTATAGCCCATATAGGCTTAGAAACTGAAGTGCCGATAATTTTTGGTGTTTTAACAACAGATAGTATTGAACAAGCGATAGAAAGAGCCGGAATCAAGTCTGGAAACAAAGGCTTTGAAGCAGCAGTTACTGCAATTGAAATGGTTAATCTGCTAAAGGAGATATAGTTCTATTTTCATAAATTAATCTAATACCGTCAAGGGTTAGGTTTTCATCGAAGATATCAATATTATTACAATCTTTAAGAAGGCTGGAATATCCACCTGTAGCTATGACAGTTACAGAATATGGAAGTTCAGCCTTCATTTTTTCTATCATACCTTCAATGGCATATATATAGCCATAGTATACTCCACTTAGAATACAATCTTCAGTAGAAGTGCCTATGATATGTCCTGGTCTTTCTAGATCCACAATAGGTAGTTTGGCAGTATCCTTGGATAATGCTTGATTTAGACTATGGATACCAGGGAATATTATTCCGCCTATAAATGCACCATTATTGTCAGCTACATCAATGGTCAGGGCAGTACCGATATCGATTATGATCAACGACTTTCCATATTTACTAATGCCCCCAAATACATTTATCAGACGATCAATTCCTGCCTGGCTTTTGTAACTGGAGGAATCTAGATCGATGTTTAAATTGCTCCCCACAATATATGTGGGAATTTCAAGATAATCCTTAATTGCTGTTTCTAGGGTTTCGGTTAATTGGGGCACAACAGATGCTATGACTACAGCTTCTATTTGCTTCTTGTCAAGATTGAACAAGGAAAGATACTGGATGATACTTACTCCAAGATCATCAGAGGTTACAGTCTTATGGCTTTTAATTGTAAATTTTTCTTTTAGTTCGTTTTTGTGAAAGACTCCGAACATCATACTAGTATTACCGATATCTATAATTAAAAGCATCTGTGTCTCCTTACTTGATTTCTCTGTGTTTTTCGCTGTTTCCAATTTCTGTTATCTTGTTTTTTTTGTCCACAAAGACCACGTTTGGCTTGTGGTTTTTAGCTTCTTTCTGGTCTATCTGGCAATAGGACATGATAATGATTGGATCACCAACATGAACTAGTCTGGCAGCTGCTCCGTTTAGACAGATATCACCACCACCACGTGGGCCTTTGATTGTATATGTTTCAAGGCGATTGCCGTTATTTACATTTACAACATGAACTAGTTCATATTCAAAAAGTCCGGCAGCATCCATAATATCCTCGTCGATAGTTATGCTACCAACGTAGTTGATATTAGCTTCTGTTACAATTGCTCTATGTATTTTTGCTTTGAGCATATCAAGGTACATCTTACACCTCCTTATAGGTCAAATTATCTATTAATCTAGTCTTTCCAAAATAGACAGCTACAGCTATCAAGATTGGTTTTTCTATAATATCCACAAATTGTAAAGTTGAATGGTCGACTATTTCCACATAGTCTATATTGGCCAGGGGCTCTGTCTTTATGCTATCTATTATGAAGCTTTTTATATTCAGTGAATCTCTTTTCCCTTTTTGAAGTAATGACTTTGCTGATGAAAGACTCTTGGATATTATTGTGGCTGCCTGCCTTTCTTCAAGTGTGAGGTAGACGTTTCTGGAGCTCATTGCCAGTCCATCGGATTCTCTTACTATGGCGCAGGGAACTATTTTGGTGTTGAAATTCAAATCCTCTGCCATTCTGGTTATTATTGCTAGTTGCTGGGCATCTTTTTCTCCAAAATATGATTTGTCCGGGGTCAGTATATTAAAGAGCTTGGCTACTATGGTACAAACACCTCTAAAATGGCCTTCTCTTGAACTTCCGCAAAGATTATTACCTAATAGGTCTACATCAACATAGACTAGATTTTTTTCAGGTAAGAGGTCATTTAGAGATGGTGTGAAAACCAGGTCTGCTCCAAAATTCCTGCAGCCTTCCAGATCCTTGTCCAAGGATCGAGGGTATCTAGAGAAGTCTTCGTTTGGTCTAAATTGAAGTGGGTTGACGAAAATACTGACAATTACTTTGTCGTTTTCATTCTTTGCTTGTTCTATCAGACTCAAATGTCCTTGATGCAAGCAACCCATGGTAGGTACAAAACCTATTGTAAGTCCTTGTCTTTTCCATTCGTTTATTATATTTCTTATCTCATTAATCTTTGATATTGTTTCCATCATTATTCCTTATTTAATTCCTCCATCAGTTGATTGAAGTCTGTTTGTGACATCTTGAAAGAGTGGGCATCATCTGGATATATTCCTTTTGTGACTTCATCTATATAGGTCTTGATACCGGTTCTGGTTAGTTCTCCGATATTGGCAAACTCCTTGATGAACTTGGCTTTTGTGCCATCGTAGAGCCCAAATATATCATGATAGACCAAAATTTGACCATCACAGCCACTACCAGCACCAATACCAATAGTAGGTATACTTATTGATTTAGATATTATTCTAGCCACTTCCTTAGGCATACATTCAAGTACTATGGCAAACACACCGGCATCTTCAAGTCTTTTTGCTTCCTCAATGACAAGTCTGGCACTTTCTATACTGGTACACTGGACTTTGAAACCACCAAATATATTAACTGATTGTGGCGTTAGACCTAGATGACCGACAACAGGAATCTGAGCTTTGACTATTCCACTAATTTGTTCTAGAACATTAGTACCACCTTCAAGTTTTACAGCTTCGGCACCGCCTTCTTGAATCAAGCGTCCGGCATTTTTTATGGCATCATATGTTGATGCCTGATAGGACATGAAGGGCATATCGCTAATTAACAGGGCTTCTTTAACACCTCTGGCTACAGCCTTGGTGTGATGTAACATGTCATCCATGGTTACCTTTAAGGTATTGTCATAGCCTAGACAAACCATGCCTAGTGAGTCACCAACCAATATACCGTCAATATTGCAGGAGTCTATTAATTTAGCACTAGAGTAGTCATAGGCTGTTAAAAAAGATAGTTTGTCACCTTTAGCTTTAGCTTCCATAAAGGTTGTAGTGGTTTTTTTCATAGTCATTTACTCCTTTATTACAGCTTTTAATATTTCATAGGCTAGTGTTTCCTTGTCTTGTTCTGGTATGTTTGTAATATTGTCCCTGGATATTATTGTTACCCCACCGGACTTGGAACCAAAATTGGAGAGTCCGTTAGCTATTATCATATCAAGATTCTTGCGCTCTAATTTCTTTAAAGCATTTTCAAGAAGATTTTCACTTTCAGCGGCAAAACCGATTAGTTTTTGATGGGTCTTGGTTTTTCCAAGTTCAAAAAGTATGTCGATGTTTCTTTCCATTTCTAGAATAAGAGTATCATCGGCTTTCTTTATTTTTTGTTCGCTGTAGTTCTTTGGCTTGTAGTCAGATACTGCTGCTGCAGCAAAGACTATATCTGCCTCTTTATAGTTGGCTATAGTAGCCTCGTACATTTCCCTAACAGTACAAACATCTACTATATTAATTGATTCTTTGATGGTATCTGTATTTAGATGGCTATTGGCCAATATCAATGTAACCTCGGCACCCATATTCCTACAGGCTTTGGCTATGGAAAGTCCCATTAGGCCTGATGAAGAATTGGATATGAAGCGTATTGGGTCCAGATATTCTCTGGTAGCTCCAGCTGTTATGAGGATGTTTTTACCAAGTAGTAGTTTTTCACAGAAAAATGCATTGACGGATTCAAGGATGGAAGGGATGTTTCTCATTCTACCCTTGCCCACATCACCGCAGGCTAGCATTCCTTCGTCTGGCACTATAAAACTGGCTCCACGGTTTTTAAGGATTTCGATGTTGTCAGTGAGTGCCTGATTATTGTACATGTTGACGTTCATGGCTGGTGCCATTATTACTTTGTCTGGGGAAGCAGCAGCCAGTATGGAGCTTAATAGGTCGTCTGCTATGCCACAGGCCATTTTCCCAATGATGTTATAGGTGGCAGGGGCGACAAGTATCAAGTCTGCTTCCTGGGCGCTGGATATATGGGTAAGATGAGTATATTCGTCATCTTGAAATAATTCTATGTAGACTCTGTTTTTAGTTAATGTTTCAAAGACCATAGGTGTTATAAATTTAGTGCTGTTTCTGGTCATGATGACGTGAACATCATAACCTTTACTAACAAGCTTGCTGGCAAGGTCGGCACTTTTATAGGCAGCTATGGATCCTGTAATACAGAGCAGTATTTTTTTCATGTTCTACCTCCAAAATATGATTGCAAAATTTGGCATTAATTACTACATACATTATACTCAATTTCTTTATATAAAGATAGGTTTAGCCATATGTAAAACTTAAGTATCACTTGTTTGTAAATTGATTGCAAAAGATTTAAATTCATGTGAATAAAAAGCTAAATACACTATATCTAGTGTATTTAATTATTTGTATTTACATATATTGTTATATGTGGTATCTTTAGTTTAAATTAATATTAGTTTGACAATGTACGGGAAAACAGTTAAATGCTGTTGCAGCCTCCGCTACTGTAAGTATTGAGTAGATCCAATTATGCCACTGTCTTTTGATGGGAAGGTAGGGTTTATGTTTTAGATGCGAGCCAGGAGACCGATTGTCGAATGATTTGGTATATATTTCGGAAGGAGGTATAGAGCTATGGTTAAGGTGTATCCGTTAAGACTATAGTCCTCTTTTCTATTTTAGAAAAGAGGATTTTTTTATAGGAAGGAAAATGAATATGGAAAATAAATATTTAGTTAAAAGAAATAATAAGATTGTACCATTTGATAGTAAGAAGATTTTTGAAGCTATAATGAAAGCAATGAAATATGGCAGTGGAATAATAAATGAATCTATTGCTGCTGAAATTGCAACTGAAATTGAAGATGAATCAGGAAAAAGAATAGAAATTAGCTATATTGAGGCTTTAGTATATAGCAAGTTGATAAACAATGGACATGAGATTACTGCAAGAGCTTATGAAAGTTATAGGTCAGTAAGAGAGTATCAACGTAAAAAACTAATTATTGATGATAGAATAACCGGAATAGTTAATGGTAGCAACCTAGATGTAATTAAGGAAAATTCAAATAAGAACGCATTTATGGCTTCAACTCAGAGAGATTTAATTGCTGGTGAATATTCCAAGGATTATTGTGAAAGAAGATTACTTCCAGTAAATATAGTGCAAGCAGAAAAAAATGGAGTAATTCATTTCCATGATAAGGATTATTTTATTCAACCTATTTTTAATTGTTGCTTGGTAGATCTGAAAAACATGTTAAATGAAGGAACTGTAATCAATGGAAAATTAATTGAACCACCTAAATCATTTCATACTGCATGTACAGTTGCAACTCAGATTGTTCAACAAATAGCTAATGGACAGTATGGTGGACAAACAATCACCTTGTCACATTTGGCCCCTTTTGTCAGAATAAGTCGTGAAAAACATGAAAAAAGTATTATAGATGAAGGCGCTCTTATTGGAATTGAATATAGTAAAGAACAAATAAAGTTACTTGCTGATAAGAGATTATTCAAAGAACTTATAGATGGTGTTCAAACCATTCAATATCAAATAAATACATTTTCCACCTCAAATGGACAAGCCCCATTTCTATCTATTTTTATGTATATTAGTGAAGATAAGGAGTATGAAAAAGAAACTGCTCAATTGATTGAAGAATTTTTAAATCTAAGATTTATTGGTATGAAGAATGAAGTTGGTATAAATATTACTCCAGCGTTTCCTAAATTAATATATGTATTGGATGAGAATAACATAGAAGCGGATAGTAAATATAGATATCTTACAGATTTGGCAATAAAGACTGTTGCAAAAAGAATGATGCCTGACTTCATTTCAGCAAAAAAAATGAAGGAAATACATAATGGACAGGTGTATCCACCAATGGGTTGCAGAAGTTTTTTATCTGAATATATTGATGAAAAGGGTGATTTTAAATGGTACGGACGTTTTAATCAAGGGGTGGTTACCTTGAATCTAGCTGAAGTAGGACTTTCAGCTAATAAAAGTATAGAATCATTTTGGAATATTTTAGAGCAAAGATTAGAATTATGTTTTCAAGGATTGATGCTTAGACATGAAGCATTGTGTAATGTTACATCGAATATTAGTCCGATTCACTGGCAATATGGTGGTCTAACTAGATTGAACAAAGGCGAAAGTATAAAGAAGTATTTAATGGATGGTTATTCAACATTGTCACTTGGTTACATAGGGCTTTATGAATGTTTGTTGGCATTGATGGGATGTAGTCACACTACAGAAGAAGGTGAAAAGCTTGCTATTAAAATAATGAGAAAATTAAGAGATACTTGTCTTAGTTGGAAAGATAAAACTGGAATAGGCTTTGCTTTGTATGGTACACCTTCTGAGTCAACAACTTATAGTTTTGCAAAAAAACTTAAGAGTAATTACGGTGTGATTCCTGGGATTACAGATAAAGATTATTTAACTAATTCATATCATGTAAGTGTTAAAGAAAAGATAAGTGCCTTCGATAAATTAAGATTCGAATCTAAGTTCCAAGATATTAGTTCCGGGGGATGTGTAAGCTATATAGAAGTTCCTAATTTATGTAGCAACCTTAAAGTTTTAGATAAAATAATAAGATTTATGTATGATAATATACAATATGCAGAAATAAATACTAAGTCAGATTATTGCATGGAATGTGGATTTACTGGTGAAATATTGCTAGATGATAATTATGAATGGTATTGTCCTGAATGTGGTAATCGTGAAGAAGTGAAAATGAATGTTTGTAGGAGAACCTGCGGTTATTTAGGAGATAATTATTGGAATAAAGGGAGAACTCAAGAGATAGGTGAAAGAGTTATTCATATTGATAATAAGATATTTAAAAGTTTAGACGAGAAAGTAGCGGTGGCCAATGAAGTATGCACAAATTAGAGAATGTGACATTGCAAATGGTGAAGGAATAAGAGTTTCTTTATTTGTTACTGGATGCCTTTTAAATTGTCCTGGTTGTTTTAACAAGAATTATCAAGATTTTAACTTTGGCATTGATTGGAATGATCAAGAACAAAATGAATTTATATATTTAGGCAAAAGAGAATTTATTGATGGTTACAGTATACTTGGTGGGGAACCCTTACTACAAGGTAGAGATATGTTGGAATTGGTTAAAGCTATCAAGATGAATTCTGGTAAATCTATTTGGCTATGGACAGGATTAGTATTTGAGGAATTAAATGAAATTCAAAGCGAGATAATAAAATTCATCGATGTACTTGTGGATGGACCCTTCATAGAGAACCTTAAAGATAGAAACTTACAATTTAAGGGATCAAAAAACCAAAGAATAATTGATGTTCAAAAAACCTTATTATATGAAAAAATCATAGAGTTTTGATGGATTAGTACAAAAAACCAGGCTATTGCCTGGTTTTCTATATTAAATCTAAAAAGTATTTATGTACACTTAAATCTCCTGTTAATTCTGGGTGGAAGGAAGTTACTAGTATGTTATTTTGTCTTGCGGCAACTATATTATTATCAACAACTGCAAGCACTTCAGTTCCAACTCCAATACTTTCTATATATGGAGCACGAATAAAGACCATTGGTATCCTACCAATATGTTTAAAATCATAGTTGCCTTGAAAACTACCTAACTGTCTGCCATAAGCATTCCGTTTAACTGAAATATCCATGGCGGCAAGATGTTTGTCTTTATCATTTGTAATATTCTTAGCCAAAAGTATAAGACCAGCACAAGTACCAAAAACAGGAAGTCCATTATCAATTAGTTTTTTTAACTCAGCTAACATATCTAGTTCTCTTAGAAGCTTCCCCATAACAGTACTTTCACCACCAGGGATTATTAAACCATCAAAATGATTATTAAGGAGGTGCTTCTTCTGTCTGATTTCAATAACTTCAGTACCTAATTCTCTTAACATTTGAATATGTTCATAAAAGGCACCTTGTATAGCCAAAACGCCAATCTTTCTATTCATTACTCACCTCTTAAAGCCATTAAAACTTCTATTTCTTGTTCATTGATACCAACCATAGCTTCACCAAGGTCTTCTGAAAGTTCAGCTAGGATTTTAGCATCATTAAAGTTGGTTACAGCTTTTACTATAGCTTGGGCTCTTCGTTCAGGGTCCCCAGATTTAAAGATACCAGAACCCACAAAAACACCCTGGGCTCCAAGTTGCATCATTAAGGCAGCATCTGCAGGAGTGGCAATACCACCTGCGGCAAAGTTAACAACTGGTAATTTACCATTTTCGTGTACAAATTTCACCAAATCGTAGGGAACTTGTAACTCTTTAGCTGCTTGATAAAGTTCATCAACTCTTAAATTTTGTAGTTGTCTCATTTGTTGATTAATCATTCTCATATGTCTAACAGCTTGAACTACATCACCAGTACCAGGTTCACCCTTAGTTCTAATCATAGAAGCACCTTCACTGATTCTTCTTAAAGCTTCCCCAAGATCCTTAGCACCACAAACAAAAGGAACTTGAAAGGCTCTCTTATCAATGTGGTATTTATCATCTGCTGGAGAAAGCACTTCACTTTCATCAATATAGTCGATTTCAATGGCTTCAAGAATTTGGGCTTCAGTAAAGTGACCAATTCTAACCTTTGCCATTACTGGAATTGTTACAGCTGCTTGGATACTTTTAATCATTTTCGGGTCACTCATTCTTGAGACACCACCTGCAGTTCGTATATCAGCTGGTATACGTTCTAATGCCATTACAGCACAAGCTCCAGCACTTTGAGCTATTCTTGCTTGTTCTGGTGTGGTTACATCCATGATTACTCCACCTTTTAGCATTTGGGCAAGATTTTTGTTTAGTTCATAACGATTGTTCATTTAATATCACTCCTATGTTTTTATTGACAATTTCTTTTTACTTCTCTATTATATTAAGTAACTGAATGTATTAGAAGTATCAATTATCTATAATTTAATGGTATCAGATTTGGAGAGTGTGAAATGGAAATGTTAACTTTATCTTTTGTAAGTAGTGGAGAGAAACCACTATATCATCAACTTTATGAATATATTAAAGAGGAAATTAGGTCTGGTCGAATTGAGTTTAATACAAAATTACCATCTAAACGTAAATTGTCAGCATACTTGAATATTAGTCAAAATACTATTCAAGCAGCATATGATCAACTTATTGAAGAGGGATATATAGTTGCTGTGCCAAAGAAGGGTTTTTTTGTAAGTCCTTTAGATAATATTTTAAATTTGGATTTAAAATCTAGTGGTAAATACATTGAAAATAGGATCAAGGTGGAGCAGTTAGTTTATGATTTTTCTTATCATGGTGTTGATCATGATTCTTTTCCATTTACTATCTGGAGAAGATTGATCAAAGAAGCTATTAATGAATATGACATGGATCTTTTAAAACCTGGATCATCACAAGGAAGAAGGGATTTAAGAGTGAGTATAGCTAAATATCTAAGGCATTCTAGAGGTGTTAATTGTTCACCAGAGCAAATCGTTATCAGTTCAGGAACTGAAAGTCTTTTTCAAATACTAATCCAATTACTTGGGCAGGAGTATATTTATGGAATAGAAAATCCTGGCTATGAGAAGTTAAATCTACTTTTCAAGAGCAATAATGCTAAATTTAAAACGATTGATATTGATATGAAAGGTATGAAAATGGAGGAAATTGAGAAAAGTGGAGCAGATATTTTATGTATTACCCCAGCTCATCAGTTTCCTTCAGGGGAAATCATGCCTATTACTAGGAGAATTAAGATTCTAAACTGGGCTTATGAGAGAAAAAGTAGGTATATCATAGAGGATGATTATGATAGTGAGTTTAAATATAGTGGGAAACCGATACCTGCCTTGTTTGGATTGGATACTTATGACAAGGTTATATACATGGGTTCCTTGTCAAAGTCCTTGTCTCCTTCGATAAGGGTTAGTTATATGGTCTTACCTGAATTACTTTTAAACCAATATAGGGAGAAGCTTTCCTTCATTGTTTGTCCAGTTCCTACTATTGATCAAAAAGTATTACAACGGTTTATTGAAGATGGTCATTTTGAAAGACATATTAATAGGATGAGGAATATTTATAAGAGGAAACGAGAAGTCCTAGTTGGTGAGTTGGTTGAATTTAAAGGTCGAATAGATGTTCTAGGTGCTGATGCAGGGTTACATCTCCTTTTGAGAGTTAATAATGGGATGAGCGAAGAGGACTTGGTTGATAAGGCTAAGAAAGTAGGAATTGGAGTTTATGGTATTTCCAACTATTTTTATAACAAGAATAGTTTGGATAAATCAGCTACGGTTTTATTGGGTTATGCAGGCATGAAGGATGAGGAAATCAGACAAGCTATTAGCAAGTTGACTGAGATTTGGCTTTAAAGACTAGAGTATATAAGTTTAAACTATAGAGATTAGGCGTAATAAACTACATTATAATATACTATGGTTGTTATTGTATTGATTATTAGTATAATTAAGAAGTGGGAAATATATCATAGTATTTGATATTGAGTTAGGAAGTGAGGAATATACAATGAAGAAAATTACATTGATATTTATATTAGTGCTCTTATGCTTAGGCTCTATAATCTTTATAGGCTGTCAAGGAAAAAAAGAAGAAGTAAAAGAGGAAGAATCAGTTGTTTTTGAAGAAAATGACTTTAAGAAGAATATGTTAGATAGCTATAATACAGAGTCAACTTTAGAGTTCGAAGGTCGCTACATTGTAGGTTTTATGTATTCTGAAGGATTTTCTACTGATGAAAACGGTACATTCATAAACGGCAATCTACAATTAACTGGTAAAGCTATGGATCCTTCTGATATTGGTGATGAAACAGTAGTTGGCGGTAGAAAATATACAAAAAATACCACATCAACAGGGAACTTGGACCTTGTACTCCCCAGTGGCAACAGTATAAGCGGATTTTATCAAAAATATTTTATACCCTTGGAATATGATTCGATGAGTTATGCCTACGAAGAGGTAGATGCTGAAAATGGTAGGTTAATGATAGAAGAGAGTACCGTGACAAATGAAGTCATTAACGGTAGAAATGGATTTGTTCATCAATATACTTTTATTGAGTTTGATGGCAATAAAAGTGATGGTATTATATTAAGTGGCTCAATTTATAGAGTGATAATCCAAAGTTATATAGATATTTCTTCATATATGAAGGAGCTCTTGAGCTTTGACTTTGGAAATAAATTTATGTTCGCGGATCAGATTAATCAGACACTTGGAGATGATTTCACTGAAGGTATATTATCAATAGAAGAGTTTAAGGTAGAATTTGAATAACAAAGGTGCACATTTTAATGTGCACCTTTTATTTTATTTTATAGACTATCGCCAAAATCTTCTTTGAATTTAGCAACTAACTTATCTTGCCAGTCACCTTTTGCTTTAAGTTTTCCGAAGAAGAAACGTAGTATTTTTGGTTCCTCTACAAATTCTAATCCACCGATTAATTTTCTATTTTCATATAACCATTTTAGACGATCAACAGCATAATCAATTTGAGACATAGTAAAGACTCTTCTAGGTAGTGCAAGTCTTAATAGTTCCATGTTGGAATAATGATCACTACCATCAGGATTTCTTTCTTCTGACATAGTTCCTCTTTCCATACCTCTAATACCACCGGCAATATACATTGCTGAGGCTAGGGCACCAGCTGGATATTCACCTTGCGGAATATGATCTAAAAAGGCCATTGCATCAACATGACATCCAAGTCCACCAGCTGGGGTAACAACTGGGACCCCTGCTTCAGTCAGTTTTTCAACCATATACTGAGTAAATAGAGGACCTTGACTTATCATATCTTCATCCATAGTTTCTTCTAGTCCAATTGCAAGGGCTTCAATTTCTCTAACACTCATACCGCCATAGGTTAAGAAACCTTCGAAAAGAGTTATTAATTCTCTCATCTTCATATAAGCTTCTTTGCTATTAGTGATAATTCCCCCGCCTCTAGCATGACCTAGTTTTCTTGCAGAAAAATATATAATATCGCATAAATCGGATATTTCTTTATTGATCTCTCTAATGCTTTTGTTCTTGTATTCTTCTTCTCTAGTCTTTATGAAGTAGAGGTTATCTGCTAGTAGTGAAGAATCCATTACTAACATTAAGCCATGTTTATCACAAACTTTTCTAACATCTTTCATATTTTTCAAGGAAACAGGTTGTCCACCAATGAGGTTGGTACCAGCTTCAAGTCTTACAAAAGCTATCTTTTCAGCTCCATGTTTTTCAATCAAAGCTTGGAGTTGTCCAACATCCATATTACCTTTAAATGGTTTATCACTTTTAATATTTAAGCCGTCTTCATTTATGAGTTCTTCAACACTACCACCACGTAGTTGTATATGTGCTTTTGTTGTTGTAAAGTGATAGTTCATTGGTACTATTTGACCTTCTGATACAAAAACTTGAGCAAGGATACTTTCACAGGCTCTACCTTGGTGAGCAGGCAAGAAATATTCCTTGTGAAAAAGCTCTCTAATCTTATTTTCTAACTTAGTATAAGTAGCAGATCCTGCATAACTATCATCAGCTTCAAGCATGGAGGCAACTTGTTTGTCACTCATTGCATTAACACCACTATCAGTTAGCATATCTAGATAGACATCCTTGTTTAAAAGCAAGAAAGTATTATTCCCTGCCTCTTTGATATTTTCTAATCTTTCTTCCACTGGAGGGAGATTTAGTTTTTGAACTACTCTCACTTTGTGCATTTCCAATGGTACTGTCTTACCGTAAAAAAACTTTACATTAGCCATATGACCACTCCTATTCATTTATTGTTAACTATTACGATTCAATTAATCAAGTCGTGTATTTATAATTGTATAATTTATCCAAGTATAATTCAATAAAGGTTGGGTATTTTGGTTGTATTTTGATCTTGTTATTTAGTTTATTATTGATTAATTATCTAATTCTAGATTTTCTCATAAAAGGGTATTCAATTTATTTTTTCTATGTTATAATGCGCGTATAAGGAATGAAATTTTTAATCAGTATCTCCATTATCAGAGAGTCTAGATTTAAAAAACAAGTCCCAAAAATAATGGAGGTAAAGATGAGCGATAAAACATTAGTTTGTTCCGATTGCGGAGCTGAATTTGTTTTCACTGAAGGCGAACAAGAATTCTACGCTGAAAAAGGTTTTACAAACGAACCTAAAAGATGCCCAGAGTGCAGAAAACAAAAGAAACAACAAAGAAGATCAAATTACAACGATTAATTAAAAAAAGTGCCTTAGGCACTTTTTTTTAATTTAAGCGGATATTTACATATACATGAACTAGTAATATATGCTATGATTATAAACGTAAAGCATTAATAATGTTTTTAGCAATGTACGGGAAAACAGTTAAAATCTGTTGCAGCCTCCGCTACTGTAAGCACTGATTAGGTTCTAAGATGTCACTGTCAAAAGATGGGAAGACAGAACACTAAGGTTTAGGTGCAAGCCAGGAGACCGATTGCTAAACAAACTCGGTTATATTTCGGAAGGAGGTATATTCCTATGGCAAAAGTGTATCATCTAAGGCTGTAGACCCTCTTTTCTTATGTTAAGAAAAGAGGATTTTTTTATTTTAGGAGGAAAAGTGATGAAAATAAGTAAAATATTTAAAATGTTAATTTTGACCTTGGCAATATTGCTAATGTCAGGTTGTAGTGGTAAGTTATCAATTGGAAACGATTCAAGTTACCCTATGACAATTAAGGACAACTCAGGAATGAGTGTAGTAATTGATAAAGAACCGGAAAAGGTTGTATCCCTTTCACCTGTAACCACAGAAATAATAGCAGCTATTGGTGGTCTTGATAAATTAGTAGGGAGAACCTCCTATTGTGATTATCCAAAAGAAGTTAAAGAAGTTGATGAAATTGGAGATTTAATAACAGTTAATGTTGAAAAAATTGTAGAACTAGATCCTGATTTAGTAATAGGCTCGGCCTACCTAGACCAAGGAGTTAGAGATCAATTAGAAAATGCAGGAATGACTGTTGTTACCATCTATACAGAGGATAGTTTTGAAGGAACCTATAAGGATATCGAAACAATTGGTAAAATACTTGGTAAAACAAAAGGTGCAGCTCAAGTTGTAGCAGAAATGAAAGATAAAGTAGAAAGCATCAAGGAAAAAGTCGCTAAAGCCAAGACAACTCCTAGTGTATATTTTGTAGTTGGATTTGGAGCGGGAGGAGAATTTACTGCAACTGGTGATACCTTCATTCATCAGATGATTGAAATGGCTGGAGGAAAAAATATTGCATATGATGGTGTACAATGGAGTTTTTCCCTAGAAAAAATTGTTGAAAGAAATCCAGAGTTAGTGATTTACTCAAGTATGTTAGATAAAAATGAATTAATTAGGACAAATGGATTCAAAGATTTAGATAGCGTCAAGAAGGGTTCTGTTTTATCAATTGAGGCTAATTTAATTGAAAGAACTGGACCAAGATTAGCAGAAGGATTAGAAGAATTAGCGAAGTTGATTCACCCGGAATTGTATTAGAAATTAGTTTGAATTAATTGAAAGATTTTAGGAAGTCTATAAGGAGAGGTAATGGAAGAGAGCAGAAGAAAAGGTAAAAAATTATTAATATTTGGATTCTTGCTTTTGGCAGTTACATTAAGTGTTAGTATATCACTTGGTGGTGCTGATATGTCCATTATCGATTCTCTAAAAGCCTTATTTTTTCTAGGAGATAATAGCCAGGAAAAAATAATATGGGCAATTAGACTTCCTAGAATACTAACAGCCATGATAACAGGTGGTGGACTAGCTATGGTAGGAGCAGTATTTCAAGGTTTGTTCAGAAATCCTATGGCCGATCCATTTGTATTAGGGATTTCATCAGGTGCTGCCTTAGGTGCTACCATAGCAATTGTACTAGGAGTTAGTATACCGATTATAGGTTTTACTGGTATCTCCATCTTTGCCTTCGCTGGAGCACTATTAACTATGATAACAATTTTTATGATAGCTAGAGCAAGAGGAAGTCTTGATAGCACTACCTTGTTACTAAGTGGCATTGCCTTGAATTTCTTTTCTTCATCTATAATCTATTTATTTATGTTTTTAAGATATGACAAAATGAAGCAAATTTTAATGTGGACTTTTGGTAGTTTTTCAACTTCAAGTTGGGAAAAGTTAATAATGATTATTCCTGTAATATTAGTGGGCATGATTGTCTTAAGACTATTTGCTAGAGATCTTAATGGTATTATGACTGGTGAAACTCAGGCGAAAAGTTTCGGAGTAGATGTTGATAGGGCGAGAATAGCTATAATTCTTACTAGTACCTTCATGATAGGAGTATTAGTAGCTACTAGTGGTATTATTGGATTTGTTGGACTTATGATACCTCACCTTTTAAGACTTGTAATAGGAGCTGATTTCAAGAAACTTTTACCTCTTTCATTTATGTATGGAAGCCTATTTTTACTAGCCTGCGACACTTTGGCTAGAGTAGCAGTCAAACCTGCAGAACTACCAATAGGTGCAATAACAGCCTTATTCGGTGCACCATTCTTTATATTTCTACTAATTAGAAAGAAAAGAGATGAAAATCATGTCTAGTGTATTAGAAATTAAAAATCTAACCATCGACTATAACGGAATTAAAGCGATAGAAAACTTGAACCTTGATTTTAAAAGAGGCAAATTCTATACTATACTTGGTCCTAATGGAGCAGGTAAGTCTACATTGCTTAAGGCAATTTCTAAAAATATCGATATTATGAAGGGTAGTATTTTTATCGAGGCTATTAATATTAAGGATTTAAAAATAAAGAATCTAGCAAAAAAGATATCCATGGTACCACAAGAAACCAGTATAGATTTTGATCTTATGGGTGAAGAAATAGTTTTGATGGGTAGAATACCTCATTTAAAAAGACTGGAAAAAGAAGGAAGTAACGACTTAAGTATAGTTAGAGAAGCCATGAAAAAAACCAATACTTTACACTTAAGAAATAGAAGTGTAACTAAAATGAGTGGAGGAGAAAAGCAAAGAATAATTGTGGCGAGAGCATTAGCTCAAGAAGCTGGAATTATGCTCCTTGATGAACCTGTATCCCAGTTGGATCTTCATAATCAAATAGAGATTATGAACATCATAAGGAATTTGGTTAATAAAGAAGGTCTTACAGCAATTTGCGTTCTTCATGATATTAACTTGGCAGTCAACTATAGTGATGAAATATTAATTATGAAATCTGGAAGTCTAATTTCGATGGGTAAACCAGTAGATATAATTAGACAAGATATAATAGAAGAAACATATGGTATTAGTGTGAAAATTATAGACAATCCTATTACCAACAAACCATTTATTATTCACGTAAACATTTAGGAGGTAGTCATGGATTATAAGGACATAATAAAAGGTATAAAAGAAAACAATAAGGAAGTTAAGTGTTCAGCAGGTAACTATATAGATTCTCTTCTTAAACCACCAGGAAGTTTAGGTGTATTAGAAGAAACTGCTATAAAGCTTGCTGCTATTAGCGGTTCTGTGAAAAATGACTATGAGAAAAAATTAATCTTGATATTTGCTAGTGACAATGGTGTGGTTAAAGAGGGAGTTGCAAGTGCTCCGAAAGAGGTAACTGCAATTCAAGTTGGTAATTTTCTAAAAGGTGTTGGTGGTGTAAGTGTTTTAGCTAAATCTGCAGGAGCAGATATTAAAGTGATAGATATTGGGGTTGATGCTCATTTGGATATAGAGGGTCTTTATCATCATAAGATTCAAATGGGAACCAACAATTTAAAAGAAGAAGATGCTATGACTATTAAAGAAGCAGAATTATCTATTCAAAAAGGGATAGATATGGTTTTTGAAGCATATGAAAGTGGCTATCAAATGATTGGTACAGGAGAAATGGGAATAGGCAATAGCACCACTAGTAGTCTGTTATTAACGGCATTGACAGATGAATCACTGGAAAAAACGGTTGGAAAAGGTGCTGGCTTAAGTGATGATATGTTTAAACACAAGAAAAAAGTCATAAATGAAGCTCTAGGTAGATACGATGATAAAACCAAGGACCCACTAAAATTACTAACAAGATTTGGTGGCTTTGATATTGGGGCCTTGATAGGTGTTTATCTTGGTTGTGCTTATTTAAAAATACCTGTTGTTGTTGATGGTTTTATAGCCGGGGTAAGTGCCGTGATGGCTTATAGAATAAATCCGTTGGTTAAAGACTATATGTTACTTAGTCATAGATCCTTAGAACCTGGTTTTAAAATTGTTGAAGAAATATTGGAAATGGAAGCACCTCTTAATATGAAAATGAGACTTGGTGAAGGTACTGGATGTGCCTTGATGTTCAAGATTATAGATAGTGCCATGGCAATGGTTAACCATATGGGCCAACTAGGAGATCACAATATTGATCAAAGTACACTAGTTGATATTAGAGAGGAGTCTGATTTCAGATAGGTAAATTGATTTTAATCACTGGTGGAGCACGAAGTGGAAAAAGTACTTTAGCAGAGAAAATGGCTCTTGATATTGGTGAAAAAGTAACCTATATTGCTACCTCTTTGCCTATAGATGAAGAAATGGCAATGAGAATTAGTATTCATAAAAGTAAGAGACCAGAGAATTGGGGCTTACTTGAAGCTTATAGAGATTTTGATTTTAGTAAAATTGATACTGAGGATACTTTATTGTTAGATTGTGTAACAATCATGGTTACAAATATCCTTTATGATGAAGTTAAGGATTGGGTCAGTTTCGATCATATTAATAGTGTAAATATTAATATTGCAGGTATAGTTGAAAATGTAGTTCTTGTTGAGTTTAAAACTCTGATTGAAAAAATGAGATTACGAGATGGTAATTGTATCTTGGTAACTAATGAAATTGGCTTGGGGCTTGTTCCTGAAACATTTATAAATAGAGTATTTAGGGATATTTTAGGTAGGGTCAATCAATATTTAGCAAGTGAAGCTGATGAAGTGCATTTTTGCATTTCAGGAATTGATCTGAAGATTAAAGATTGATTTTGTTTTTGGGGGAAATTAATGAAGTGGTTATATAATAAAGGAGAGAATATATTATTAGCTATTGGCTTTTTGACAAAGTTGTCTATACCAAAAAATGTGACTTTTAGTTCGTCAAAGTTAGCCGATGGTCTATTTTATGCTCCTTTAGTGGGAGTGTTAATTGGGGCATTGTTAGTATTGGTTTATATTTTAACTTCATTATTCTTCCCAAGCTATATTGTTGCCGCAATTGTTCTAGTTTTTTATGTATATATTACGGGCGGTCTTCATATTGATGGCCTTGGTGATTTAGGCGAT
Organism: Fusobacteriota bacterium; assembly: GCA_009773805.1. Taxonomy (GTDB): domain Bacteria; phylum Bacillota; class TC1; order TC1; family TC1; genus WTXA01. Next base: position 550,020 of record WTXA01000001.1, on the reverse strand, counting down.
GGTTTGTTTTCTGGAAGAAGTAATGATGGTTTTTATCAGGTTATGAAAGATAGTAGACTAGGTACTGGTGGGTTTTTAACTATTATTTTTGTTCTTTTTTTTGACTATCTATTTTTACTTGAAACGATGGATTGGAAAGTGTTGTTGTTTTTACCTGTAGCAGGGAGACTTGGGATGTTATTAGGAGCGATTATAGGTTCTTATCCTAAGGATTATGAGGGTAGTGGCAAGTTATTCATTAATGGGAGAAATTTTAAAAATAGTTGGTGGCTGTTGTTGGTGGCTCTTGTCTTTTTGTTTTTTTTATTCAATTGGCTGGGTTTATTGATTTTTATTAGTTTATTGATGGTCACTTTCATACTAGTAAGGATTTGGTCTAAAAGACTTGGTGGTATTACTGGTGATATGCTTGGGGCCTTGGTGGAATACTCACAAGTTGTATTTTTATTTATGTCATATGTCCTATTTGTATTCTAGTTTGACCCTATTAAGTTGTTTAGTATTAGTTATTAATATATAATTAATATAGAAACTGATGAAGGAGGAACTGAAATGGATGAGTTTAGTCTAAGTTTCCCTGGTGGAAAAAAAGTTGAGGTAATACACGGTAACCATAGATTGTTGACAGACCAACCCTTAGATAATGGTGGAGAAGATGCAGCAATGTCACCTTTCGATTTGTTCCTAGCTTCCATTATTACCTGTAGTGGAATAGTGGCACTTGGTTTCTTGAAGAAAAGAAACATTAGTACAGCTGACTTGAAAGTCAGGATGATTCCAGAATATGATGAAGATGAGTATATGGTTAATAAACTTAGGATAGAAATAGATGTGCCTGATGATTTTCCAGAAAAGTATTTAGGTGCTTTAATTAAAGCCCTTGAAACATGTACAGTTAAGAAACATTTGGTAAAACCACCAGAGTTTGAAATAATCATAAAATAAATAGAAGCAGTTAAAGTGCAGATTTAATCTGCACTTTTTTAGTATAAAATTTAGATTATGTTCGAAATAGGTGGCGTAGTAGATAAATATGGTGTATAATTAAATTAACCTACCTTACGGTCGGTAGGTTGGGAGGGGATAAGATATGGAAACTAGAAACAAAATTATAAAAGCCGCATTCAGATTATTTGCAGACAAGGGTACAGAGTTTTCAATAGCTGAAGTAACCAAGGAAGTAGGAATACAAAAAGCTTCCTTTTATGCTCACTTTACCAGCAAGGAAACTATGCTCTATGAAATTATAGATAGAGAAATTGATAATTACTTTTTTGAAATCAAAGAAAGTAATAGGAATTTGAAAAATATATTTTTTTCGATCCTCGACTACTATCAAGACTCGGAAGTAAAGTTGTATTTTTGGAAAAGATTATTACTATTTCCCCCAAAGGTTTTTAAAGATACACTAGTTAAGAAAATTGCTGATTTATCATTGAAAAGATTTCAAATTATAAAAGATATTATCAGAGAATATATTGAAGAAGGCATTTTACCAGATCAAAATATTGATAAATCGGCCATAGCATATCTTTCGCTTATACATGGTCTATTATCAAGTTCAATTATATACAATTATAGAGATAGAAAAAATGAATATATAGAAATATGGCAAGATTTTTGGAGAGGTATAGGAGGAAAAGAACATGATGATGCCTAAATTGTTTTCACTTTTAAAAAATAATAGGAAAGAATTTACTAAAAAACAAATTACTCAAGATATAGTAGCTGGTATCATAGTTGCCATTATAGCTTTACCCTTGTCTATAGCATTAGCTATAGCTTCAGGTGTATCCCCTGAAAAAGGTCTGTTAACAGCGATAATAGGTGGCTTTATAATTTCTTTTCTAGGAGGAAGTAGAGTTCAAATAGGTGGACCGACAGGCGCATTCGTTATTATAATATATGGAATTATTCAAAAATATAGTTTTGAAGGCTTAATGGTAGCAACAATTATGGCTGGAATAATTTTAATAATCTTTGGATTAGTAAAATTTGGCAGTGTTATTAAATTCATACCATATTCAATAACTACAGGTTTTACAGCAGGTATTGCCATAGTCTTATTTTCAACTCAAATAAAAGATTTCCTTGGACTGGGGATGGAAGAGGTGCCCACGGAGTTTTTCGAAAAGTGGGGAGCATACATATCAAATATTAGTAGTTTTCAAATAGAAACAATAATAATAGGGGTAATAGCTCTTCTTATCATTATCCTTGTACCTAAACTACATAAGAAAATACCTGGAGCTCTAGTAGCCTTGGTTGTTACTACTTTATTGGTACAGTTAATGAATCTACCAGTCGAAACAATTGGTAGTAGATTTGGTGAAGTATCAGCTTCAATACCAATGCCAAAAATACCAAATATAAGTTTTGAAATGATATCTGATCTAATAATACCTGCAATAACAATAGCAATTCTGGCAGGTATAGAATCACTATTATCTGCAGTTGTTGCTGATGGGATGATTGGGAAAAAACATAATTCCAATATTGAATTAGTAGCACAAGGCGTTGCTAATATAGCTAGTGCTCTATTTGGAGGTATACCTGTAACAGGGGCTATAGCTAGAACAGCTGCTAACGTAAAAAATGGTGGAAGAACACCTATAGCAGGTATTGTTCATTCCGTATTTCTGCTTTTAATCATGGTACTATTGATGCCATATGCCAAACTTATACCAATGACAACACTCGCAGCTATTTTGATAGTAATTTCATATAATATGAGTGAATGGAGAGCCTTTAAGGATTTATTTAAATCAACTAAAAGTGATGTGGCTGTGCTATTAATTACTTTCTCCCTAACTGTCATTTTTGATCTTGTTCTAGCAATAGAAATCGGTATGATTCTAGCTATGTTCCTATTTATAAAGAAGAGTTCAGAAGCAACTAACATTAAAAAAGTAGACTATCTTTATGATTCATCAGAAGAAAGTGGTGATGAGAATGATAGTAATGAAGATAGTGAAAAATTGGCTGGTAAATTCGATGAAAACAAGAAAATTATGGTCTATGAAATAAATGGGCCTCTATTCTTTGGGGCAGCACATACCTTTATGGACCTTATGGATGAAATTGATATTGAGGCTAAAGTATTAGTTATTAAAATGAAGAGTGTTCTGGTGTTTGATGCAACAGCCTTAAATGTCTTAAAAAGAATAAAAGCACAGTGTAAAAAACATAAGATCAAACTAATATTTACTGAGGTTCAAGAGAGTCCCATGAAACTGATGTTGAAGTCAGGTTTTGTTGAATCTGTTGGCAAGTGGTGTTTCTTTGATAATTTAGAAGATGGGTATGAAAAAGCTAAAGCTCTTTTGACTGAAGAATTCTAATATTATTAAATATTCATCTAGTATTTTAGAAATGGCTATGCTACAATAATCTTGTATTGTAAATACATAAAATTTAATAAAAGAGTTAATTAAATTCGTTGAGCAAAGGTAAGTACTTATTGAAAAACGACTATAGAGATCTGATGATGGTGGAAATTCAGTGTTAGTAACAATGGGGAATGGATTTGTGAGAAGCTGGTGGAAAATGGCAACATAAGTATACCAAGCCGTTGGTCCCACGTTACAGGGACAGGGTATGTTAGTACCTGTTAAAGGAATTATGAAAATAATTCGAAATTGGGTGGCACCACGAGTCAATCGTCCCTAGGATGATTGACTCTTTTTGTTTTTGAAAGGATGTTTAAAATGAATGAAAGAAAATTTACCCCGAGTTTAGATGATGGTAGTAAATATCTTGAAAACTATCAATATTTACCTATAACAACCAAAATGCTCTATGATTCAAGCACCTTGGTTAATGTATTCCTTTCCTTAAAGGATGCTCATAAGAATGCCCTTCTACTAGAGAGTGTAGAAAATGGTGACAAATGGGGTAGATATTCATTTATTGCTTATGATCCTATTGAAACTATCGAAGTTAGAGATGGTAAGATAGCACATAAAATTGATGGTGTGGTAAAGGAAATAATTGGTGTCAATCCCTTGGAATATATAAACAATTTACTATTGGTTAATAATAGTCCTAAAATAGAAGGCTGTCCAAAATTATCAGGAGGATACATTGGATATTTCAGTTATGATACAGTAAGATATGTAGAAAATAAATTGATCAATGTACCATTTGATGATCTGAAAATTCCTGACATACTTTTATTTAAATGTACAGAGATTATAGCTTTTGATCATTTAACTCATGAGTTAAGCGTAACTATAAATATACCAACTATAGGAGATTATCAAAAGAATTATATTAACGGAACTAAAAGAGCAGATAAGATAATGGAAGAAATAACAAGATTTACCTATATGAACAGAGGTGAAAAAAACGTTGTTGAACCTATTGTTAGAAGTAACATCACAAAAGAGGAATATATTAGAAATGTAGAAATTGCCAAGGAAAGAATTGTAGAAGGCGATATTTTCCAAGTAGTACTATCAAATAGATTTGAAGTGGAAAATCCACCTGAAGCCTTCAATATCTACAGGATGTTAAGATCAACAAATCCATCACCATATATGTATTTTATACAAACAGAAGACTTCTCGATAGCAGGAGCCTCTCCTGAAATGTTAGTAAATGTAGAAGAGGGTAAAATAACAACTAAACCTATAGCAGGTACTATAAGAAGAGGCAAGGATGTTTACGAAGATAAACTGATGGAAAGCAAATTGATGAATGATGAAAAGGAAAAAGCTGAACACATAATGCTGGTAGATTTAGGACGTAATGATATAGGAAAAGTCTCTAAGTTTGGAAGTGTTCAAGTCCCTCAACTAATGGTTATTGAAAAATATTCCCAACTATTCCATATCACCAGTCAGGTGGAGGGAGATTTGAGGGAGGACATGACTATGATAGATGCCTTAAAGGCAGTGCTACCTGCCGGTACATTATCAGGTGCGCCTAAGGTTAAGGCTATGGAAATAATTGATGAGTTGGAAAAGAATAAACGTTGTCTATATGGTGGAACCATCGGCTATATATCCTTCGATGGAGTAATGGATACCTGTATTGCAATTAGAACAGTATTGATTAAAGACAATAAGGCTTATATACAAGCTGGAGCCGGTATTGTTCAAGATAGTATCCCAGAAAAGGAATACCTAGAATGTGAAACTAAAGCCAAAGCCATGATCAAGGCCATTGAGGAGGCAAGCAAACTATGATTTTAATAATAGATAATTACGATTCATTTACATATAATTTATATCAATATATCGGTGAATTATATGATGAGGTAATGGTAAGAAGAAACGATGAAATCACAATTGATGATATTAGAATTTTAAAACCAGATGGAATTGTCATCTCACCAGGTCCTGGTAGACCTATTGATAGTGGTATTAGCTTGAGTGTTATTAGAGAGTTCTATAGGGATATACCAATACTCGGAGTATGTTTAGGACACCAAGGTATGGGAGAAGTATTTGGGGGAGTTGTATCTTATGCTAAGGAAATAGTTCATGGCAAGCCAAGTATGATCCAAATAGATAACAAGAGTAAATTATACAAGGGATTCCCAGATAAAATAAATGTTACCAGGTACCATTCACTAGCAGTTGAAAAAGAATCCTTACCAAAGAACTTCTTGATTACCGGAATAACTGAAGATGGAGAAATTATGTCCATAGAAGACAAAGTGTATCCTCTTTATGGTGTTCAATATCATCCTGAATCAATACTTACAAAATATGGCAAGTTGATTATTAAGAACTTTATAACTGAAGTAATTGGTTTGAGACTTAGCACTTTAAAGAGTGTAGAAATAAACATACCTCAAAATGAAAAGAATCAATTAAAAGTTTATATTAAGAAAGTTGTTGAAGGGTCAAGTTTGACTGAAGCAGAAGCTAGCGAAGCTATGGATATAATAATGAACAATTATTCAACAGATTCACAAATAGCATCATTTATGACAGCCTTAAGCATCAAAGGTGAAAGCATTGAAGAAATAACTGGTTTTGCTAAAACCATGAGAAAAAATGCAGCCGTTGTAGAAGGATTAGAATCAGCTATTGATATAGTAGGAACAGGTGGTGATCTCCATCATACTTTTAATATATCAACAACTTCAGCTTTTATATTAGCTGGGGCTGGAGCAAAGGTAGCTAAACACGGTAATAGAAGTGTAAGTAGTAAAAGCGGTAGTGCTGATGTCTTAGAACGCTTAGGAGTTAAAATCGACCTAAGCCCAGATAGAATTAAGGAAATTGTTGACGAAGTTGGGGTAGCTTTTATGTTTGCTCCTGTGTTTCATAAATCTATGAGATTTGCTGCAACACCTAGAAGAGAAGTTGGCTTAAGAAGTGTTTTTAATATACTTGGACCTTTAGCAAATCCAGCAGCTACAGACTATATTCTAATGGGTGTTTATGATGAAGCTTTGGTTGAACCATTAGGCAAAGTGCTTTTAAACTTAGGAATTAAAGGTGGTATGGTAGTTCATGGTCTTGATGGACTAGATGAAGTATCAACTACATCTGAAACCTTGGTTTGCGAAATAAGGAATGGCAAATTAAGTAAATATCTAATAAGAGGTGAAGACTACGGACTGAAGAGAACAGAAATATCAAAGCTTGTGGGTGGTGATAGTCAAGAAAACAGTAGAATTACATTAGAAATATTAGGTGGTAAAAAAGGTCCGATGAGGGATATAGTGGTCTTTAATAGTGCCTGTGCTCTATATGTTAGAGGTATTGCAAAGACAATAGAAGAAGGAGTTAGAATAGCAAAAGATTCCATTGACTCTGGTAGAGCCTTGAAAAAACTTCAAGAGCTTATAAAAGCAAGTCAAAGGGGGGCGTAATGATATTAGATAAAATTGTTGAAAAAAGAAAAGAACAATTGGAACGAGAAAAATTATTAATTAACTTAGAGGAAATCAAGGCTTTGATTGATGCTAATACAGATGATAGTCAAAAATTTCTTTTGGAGCAGGTTTTGAAATCAAGAGAATTAACACTAATTGCTGAAGTGAAAAAAGCTTCTCCTTCAAAAGGTCTAATTAATGCCCATATGAATCCTGTTGAAACTGCTTTAAAATATCAAACAGGTGGTGCAGGAGCCATATCTGTTTTAACTGAAGAAGAATATTTTATGGGAAGTAATAGATACTTAAGTGATATAGCGGCGAGAGTTGAAATTCCAATTCTAAGAAAAGATTTCATTATAGACCCTTATCAAATTTATCATAGCAAGTACTTAGGTGCTTCAGTCATATTATTGATTGTTGCCATTCTTGATAAAGAAAAACTGATTGAGTACTTAACATTGGCAGATAGTTTAGGACTTGATACTATTGTTGAAGTTCATACAAAAGAGGAACTACAAGTAGCTATTGATATAGGTGCTAGAATTATTGGTATTAATAATAGAAACTTAAAGACTTTCGAGGTAGACCTAGGTACAACTAGTAGATTAATGGACTTAGTTCCTACTAATAAATTAGTAATTTCTGAAAGTGGAATAAAGACAACTGAAGATGTTAAGTATTTGAAGAACTTAGGAGTCAAGGGTATTCTTATTGGTGAAACACTAATGAGAAGCGAGGATATAGTAAAAGCTATAAAGGGACTGGGAATATGAAACTGAAATTCTGTGGTTTTAGATCTAGAATTGATATTGAAAAAGCACTGAAATGTGAGATCGACTACCTAGGCATTATCTTTGCTAAAAGCAAGAGAAAAGTTGATAGTGAACAGGCTAAGGCAATGATTAAAGGACTGGATTTCGGTCTTGTTAAATTAGTTGGCGTCTTTATGGACCAAAGGTTAGAAGAAGTGCTTGAAATTGCTGAGTATGTAGGTTTAGAGATTATTCAACTACATGGAAGTGAATCCAATGATTATATAGTTGAATTGAAATCAAGGTTTAATGGTGATGTTTGGAAGGCAATACCAGGGAGTGAGGAGTATCTTATTGATTTTAATGAAATACCAGCAGATTTAGTACTAATTGATAGCACTAAAGGTGGAGGAAGTGGTGAAGCTGCAGATTGGGAATTAATTGCCAAATATCAAGATAACTTCAAAAAACCATATTTTCTAGCAGGTGGGTTAAAGATTGATAATATTGAGGCAGCACTCCAGTTACTTAGACCAATTGGTATTGATATTAGTAGTGGTATTGAAATTGATGGTTATAAAAGTTTAGAATTAATGAAAGAAATAAGTAGGATGGTAAAGAATAATGGATAAAAGATTTGGAGAGTTTGGAGGGCAATATGTTCCGGAAACACTAATGGAAGCTTTGATAGAAATTGAAGAAGCATTTAATAAATACAGTAGAGATTCTATATTTGTTAAAGAATTGGCAGAACTTTTTGATACAGTTGCTAATAGACCATCAAAACTTTATTATGCAAGTGAAATGACTAAGGATTTAGGGGGAGCCAAGATTTATCTTAAAAGAGAAGATTTAAATCATACAGGATCTCATAAAATAAATAATGTATTGGGACAAATGTTGCTAGCTAAAAAAATGGGTAAGAAAAAGATAATTTGTGAAACTGGTGCAGGACAACATGGTGTTGCTACAGCAACTATTGCGGCTCTTTTTAAAATGGAATGTCATGTCTTCATGGGTAAGGAGGATGTTGAAAGACAAGCTCTTAATGTCTTTAGAATGGAGTTGCTTGGGGCAAAAGTAACTAGTGTTGATTCTGGTACGGGAACCTTAAAAGATGCAGTGAACGAGGCTTTCAGACAATGGACTAGAGAAATCGAAGATACTTACTATTTGATGGGTTCAGTTGTTGGGCCTCATCCATATCCTATTATGGTAAGAGAGTTTCAAAAGATTATTGGAGAAGAAGTAAGAGCACAAATCGAAAAAATTGAAGGAAGATTGCCAGATGCCATCGTTGCCTGTGTTGGAGGCGGTAGTAACGCTATTGGCATATTTCATGATTTCGTTGATGATAAAAAGATAAGACTGATAGGAATTGAAGCAGCAGGAGACGGAATAGATACTGAGTTTCATGCTGCAACAATTTCCAAAGGAAGTACAGGTATATTCCACGGTATGAAATCAAAATTCCTACAAGATGAGTATGGCAAAATAATGCCTGTATACTCCATGTCAGCAGGTCTTGATTATCCTGGAATTGGCCCTGAACATGCTTATCTTTCAAGTATTGGTCGTGCTGAATATTATCCTGTGAACGATAGAGAAGCTGTTGAAGCCTTTGAATATCTCTCGAAAATGGAGGGGATAATACCAGCAATAGAAAGCGCTCATGCAATTTACTATACAATGAAACTTGCCAGAGAAATGGGTAAGGATAAGATAATTGTAGTGAATCTATCTGGTAGAGGAGATAAGGATGTTTATCAAGTAGCTAGGTATAAAGGGGTGGATTTAGATGCACAATAGAATAGAGAAAAAATTCAAAGAATTAAAGGATAACAATCAAAAAGCTTTAATCACTTTTTTAACAGCTGGAGATCCAGATATTGATACCTCCTATGATGTGGTTGAGCAAATGATTAATAATGGTATAGATATATTGGAGATAGGTATACCCTTTTCAGACCCTCTTGCAGAGGGCCCAACCATTGAAAAGGCCAGCTATAGAGCCTTAGCTAGCCATACAACTACTGATGATGTATTTTCCTTGGTCAAGAGAATTAGAGAAAACTATGACTTACCAATAATATTAATGCTTTATGTTAACTTGATATATAAGTATGGGATAGAAAATTTTATGAAAAAATGTAGTGAGGTGGGAGTAGATGGTTTAATAGTACCAGACCTTCCTTTTGAAGAAGTAGAAGAAGTTAAGGAACTAGCTCATGATGTGAATTTATTAATAATTAATTTAGTGGCCCCAACTACAAAGAGTGTAAGATTAAAGAAAATTATTAATAAAAGTGAAGGTTTTATCTATTGTGTCTCTTCACTTGGAGTGACTGGTGAAAGAAAAAATATAACTACAAATCTAAGTGATTTCTATGACAGATTGAGGACAGAAACTGATCTGCCACTAGCATTAGGTTTTGGGTTATCTAACAAGGAACAAATTGACAGACTTAAAGGGAACTGGGATGGTTATATTGTTGGAAGTGCAATAGTAAATATTATTGCACTATATGGAAAAGAGGCTCCGACACATGTCGGCAATTTTATAAAAAGCTTAAAGGACTAAGTATCAAAACTTAGTCCTTTTAATAATGATTGCCATAACTAGAAAGATGAAAAAACTGATATAATTTGCTATAATGAAATAGAACCAAAGGAGCAAACTATGATTATTGGCAACAAGGTACTAGATTTCGAGAAAAATGCTTATATAATGGGAATTTTAAATATAACACCTGATTCTTTCTCTGATGGGGGAGAATATTTTGATGTGCAAAATGCACTAGAAAAAGCCCTTGAAATGGAAAGTGAAGGTGCATCTATCATTGATATAGGCGGGGAATCAACTCGTCCAGGAGCTATATTTGTAGAAGCTGATGTGGAATTGAAGAGAATAATAGAACCGATTAAGATATTAACAAATAATGTGAACTTACCAATATCGGTTGATACATATAAAGGAGTAGTTGCTGAAGCTGTAATTAAAGCTGGTGCCAGTATGATAAATGATATTATGGGTCTTCAAGGAGACAAAAGATTAGGCGAAGTAGTAGCATATTATCAAGTTCCTATTTGTGTTATGATGAACCGTAGAATAATGGAAACTACTGGGGACATATTGAAAGACTTAGATAAATTCATGATGTTTTCCTTAAACTTGGCAAAGGAATTTGGCATTAAAGAAGAAAAAATTATAGTTGACCCTGGTATTGGCTTTGGGATTTCAGCAAATGATAGTTTTAGACTAATTAATAATATTGGATATCTTAAGAAATTTGGAAGACCTATATTGCTAGGAGCTTCAAGAAAAAGGATAGTTTGGGAGACCTTGAAGGTTAAACCTAAAGAAGGTATAGCAGGAACATTAGCAACAACAGCTATTGGAGTTTTTAATGGTGCTAATATTATCAGAGTTCATGATGTTAAAGAAAATGTTGATTGTGCCAGACTTGCAAAAGAAATATTAAATAATAAGTAGAATAAATAAGTGGAGGATTTAAATGAATGATTTATTAAGACTAAAACTTGACAGGGAAGTTAATGTGAAAGAATTTCTTTCATTTTTAGATTTTCATCAATTTCAATATAAAACGGAAGAAGAAGAAATACTAAATATTCAAACTATGGTTAATGAAAAAAGCTTCTTAGTTTTAATTGATGAAAACAAACTAGAGGAATTCAAGGTTTTGGTACTAGTATACAAAGATCTTTTAGCTAATAAAAGTCTTAGACATTTAAATATACCGATTGAAAATAGTTTAATAGATTATGAAAATACTAGAAAAATAAACACAATAGAATTAGTAGATGGAAATTCACCGAGTGGAGATGAAATATTTTCTAAAGCAAATAATGGTGAATTATTAACAGAAAAAGACATGGAAAATTCTTTCTATGGACATGCTAAAAAGAAAAAAGATGCAAAAAAAGCAGAACCTATACAATTGTTGCTAAATAAGGAAGATTTTATTGAAGAAATTCCAATGATAGATAACGAAGAGGTTCAGAGCAATAATGGATTTATCAAAGATATATTTAAAACACTAGGTCTTTTGATATTTACAGGTATTTTAGTTTTAGTATTTATTTTGATTAGATAAGGAGTTAGAAATGGATAATTGGTTAAAAAAACATCAACAATGGATTAATGATGAAGGTATAACAGCACAAGATAAGGTATTGCTTAAGGCAATGACACCAGAAGAAATAAAAAACAATTTTTATCAGGATTTAGAATTTGGAACTGCAGGCATAAGAGGCATAAGAGGGCTTGGAACTGGTAGAATTAATAAATATTTAATTCGAGCTGTTACTCAAGGATATTGTGATTATTTAATTGAGAAAATAAGTGGTGCAAAAGAGATGGGTGTTGCTATTGCTTACGATACAAGACATATGTCTGAAGACTTCGCTTTTGAGGCAGCTAAGGTGTTTTCTGGAAATGGAATTAAAGTACATATGTATGACAGAATTAGATCTACACCTGAACTATCATTTGCAATAAGAGAGTTAAAGACAGCAGGAGGATTGGTTTTGACTGCCAGTCATAACCCACCTGAATACAATGGTTATAAGGTTTACAACCAACATGGGTGCCAACTATCAACAGAAGAAACATCAGCAATGACTAATAAAATTAATGCAATTACAAGTTTTGCTGATCTTAAATTGGATGATAAGATTGAGAATATTGTATATATTAATAATGAACTTGAAGACATATATATTGATAAGGTTAAAAAATTAAGTATTAATGAGTTTAATAAAGATCTGAAAATTGTCTACACTCCTTTATATGGAGTTGCACTTAAACCTATTAAAAGAATCTTTGATGAAGTTGGAGCCAATTGCTACTTAGTAGATGAACAGTGTCAACCAAATGGCGATTTCCCTACAGCGAAAAAACCTAACCCAGAAGAAAAAGAAGCTTTGAAAATGATTATAGAAGAAGGTTATAAAGTTGGAGGGGAAATATTACTTGCAACTGATCCTGATGGGGATAGACTAGGAGTAATGGTACTTAATAATGAAGACTATATTTATTTAACTGGAAACCAGATAGGTGCTTTATTGATTGACTATATACTTAGTAATAAGAGTATTATAAATGAAAAGTCATATATAATTACATCTATAGTTACATCTGATCTAGGAGAAAAAATTGCTGGCTTCTATGGAGTAGGAGCTGTACGTACATTTACAGGTTTTAAGAATCTTGGTAAAAAAATGGATGAAATTTTTGCAGATAATGGGAAAGTATATTTTGTTTATGAAGAAAGTATAGGATATCTAGCTGAGGACTTCATTAGAGATAAAGATGGGATAAGTGCTGCCTTCTTAATAGCAGAGCTAGCTGGTGTCTTAAAAAAAGATGGTAAAAACTTACTAGATAAATTAAATGAACTATATGATAAACATGGTTATTATCAAGAAAAACAAATATCATATGTCATTCCAGGTATAAAGGGTATTGAAACTATCAAGGGTATAATGAAAGATCTAAGGGACAATGGACCTGGAGAATTTGGTGCTGAACTTGATTTAGATACATTAAATGATTATCTAACAAAAACAATAGATGAAGAAAACACTGACCTTCTTTATTATAAATTCACGGATGGTAGTTGGGTAGGAGTAAGGCCTTCAGGAACAGAGCCTAAGTTGAAACTATATATAAATGTTGTAGGAAAAAGCTTGATAGGGGCTACAGGTAAAATTGAAAATATAGAGTCCTGGTTCAAGAAAAGAGTGGAAAGTTGGCTTTAATAACTGAAATTAACCAATTATATACTAGTGATATTGAGGAAAGAAGCTTAGTAGAAGAATTGTTTTCAATTGCCGCTAAGGGTGATTTTATAGTTAAACATAGGTGCTATTTTTTATTAAAGGAACTTGGTAGTCAGCATGCTGTTCCAAATATTATGAAGGCATTTAGGGATGGTGAATTATTAGAAGAGGATATCTTAAGGTTTATTGATATCACTACTAATCTAAAAATTGACACACCAATAATATTAAAAAGATTGCTTACATCAAAAAATCCATATTTAATTAGAGGTGAAATGATAGCACTGGCAAAAAATGGATCAGTTAAGTCACTTAATTTATTATTGGAATTTGCTTCTTCTCATAAGGGAAGAATAATTAGACGTGACTTATTTTCTGAAGTTTTTGGTTATATGATAGATAAAAATAATAATTTTAAAAAATATATTGAAGATCAAAAATGGGAAAATCAAGTTTTAAGAGGCTATCTAAGAGATATGGAACTGATAGGACCAAAATATAATAGGCTTAGTGTTTATCCTTCAAATGACTACTGGGCTCAAAAAGTCAGAAATTTAAGTCTGGAATATGGGGATTTTAAAAACATTGTTGAGAGTCAATTGGTAAAGAAATCAGTCAAAAGACTTTAGATATCTTCTAATTTATGAGATAATAGGAGCATAAAGTCATGCTTAATAGTTTGTTTCAAAAGAAGAATATTTGTTTCATCTGCAATAGTAGTGTTACATCATTTATTTGTAGCAGATGTAGTGAACGAATGGTCTTCTACCAAAATTTAAGGGGGCGATGTAGTTTCAAGAAATGGGATTTGCATTTCACTGCACCTTATCATCAAGGCTATAAAAGGCTGATATGGGATTTAAAGTTTGGCAAGAATACGGGACTAGCTAAAGGCATGGCATATTTAATGTTAGAATGTTATTTGAAAAATATTGATAGACTACCTGATTTGGTTGACTATGTTCCTATGGGAAGAATTAAAGAAAAACAAAGAGGGTTCAATCAAAGCAAAATCCTGGCGGAAGAGATAGGAAAGCTAATCAACAGGAATATTGGAAATCTAACTAAAAGAGAAGACCAAGTGTCTCTTTATAGAAATAGAAAAGTAGATAGAGAAGTTTTAGTTAAAGATACAATGTGTGCTAAAAGTGGAGATGTCAACAAGAGTATTTTAATAATCGATGATGTTTATACTACAGGTGCAACTATTAGGGAAACCATGAGAGCTTTAAGGGTAAAAGGTTTTGAAAAGGTCTCGTTTCTCATCTTTGCTAGACAAGAAAAACAAGAAAATTTAGAAAATTGGTTTTCATAGATAAATGGATTTTATGTGTTGAAATGATGGAGTTATCCACAATATCAACATGAAAGAGTGTTCATAGCTGTGGAAACTGTGGATAAATATATTAAAGGGAGTGAGTTATATGAGAGTAATTATTAGGGGAAAAGGTGTAGAAGTTACAGATGCTATGGAAAACTACGTAAAGGAAAAAGCTAAGAGTTTAATAGACAAATATTTTGGTGATTTTGATGATATAGAAATTCAAGGTCGAATGAAAGTAGAAAAATTAAAGCACTTTGCAGAAATCACAATGCACTTTCATAGTTATATGTTAAGAGGAGAATCAGTAACTACTGACATGTATAGTTCTATTGATGAGGCAATTAAAAACATCGAAACACAATATAAAAAACACAAAGAACGTCTATCAAGAAAAAACAGCAAAATTCATGGCTTGAAGGAAACACATGAGCCAGTAGTTGAAAAGAATGAAGATGCTTTGGAAATCATAAGAAGGAAAAGATTTGTTCTAAAACCAATGAATGAAGAAGAAGCAATTATGCAAATGGATCTTTTGAGTCATAATTTCTATGTATATTTAGATGATGAATCAAATAATATCCATGTAGCCTACAAAAGAAAAGAAGGACATTTTGGGATTATAGAAACAGAAAAATAGTCTAATTATATGATAGGGATGTCTCCCAAAAAGAGGCATCTCTTTTTTTGACTATATTTTAAAAATATTATATAATATGAGATGTGTATAAATGGTTTTGGAGGTGTTGCTGTGTCTTATAGAAGATTAGAACAATTAATAGAAAATCTAGCTCAAGAGAATTATATAGATAATGAGTTATATAAGTTGTATAACGTCAAAAGAGGCCTAAGAGATGAACATGGTAAAGGAGTTTTGGTTGGATTAACCAAAATTTCAGAAGTTCACGGTTATCTTGTCGATGAAGGTGAAAAGATTCCTGATGAAGGCAAATTATTATATAGAGGAATTAATCTTACAGATTTAGTTAGAGGTTTCCAACATGATAATAGATATGGATATGAAGAAACATCCTATTTACTTTTATTTGGTAAATTACCTAATCATGAGGAACTAAACTGGTACAATGCTTATATGAATGATAGAAGAGTACTGGTTAAAGGCTTTATAGAAGACTATATATTGAAAAATCCAAGTATAAATATAATGAATGCATTACAAAGATCAGTTTTGACATTGTATGTATTTGATGAAAATCCCGATGAAGTGACATTGGGAAATGTTTTAATACAAAGTTTAGATTTAATTGCCAAGGCACCAACTTTGATGGCTTATGCATACCAAAGCAAGAAGCATTGTTATGATAAAGAAAATCTGCACATATATGCTCCAAAAAGTGAATATAGCACAGCAGAGAATATACTATATATGATAAGAGAAAATGGTACATTTAGTAAAAAAGAAGCTGAAATTCTTGATTTATCATTAGTACTTCATGCTGATCATGGTGGTGGTAACAACTCTTCATTTACAAACTATGTTATTTCTTCAAGTGGAACAGATACTTATTCTGCTACTGCTGCTGCAATTGGATCACTTAAGGGACCTAAACACGGAGGTGCAAACCAAAAAGTTTTGGAAATGATGGAATTCATTGCTGATGAAATTGGCGATAATCCAAGTGATGAAGAAATTAAAAATATCTTAAGAAGAATAATTAAAAAAGAAGCTTTCGATAAAAGTGGATTAATCTATGGAATGGGACATGCAGTTTATACTTCATCAGATCCTAGAGCAACTTTATTCAAGGAAAAAGCCTATGAGCTTGCTGAAGAAAAAGGTGTTATTGAAGCTTATGAACTATTTTCAAGAATAGAGGAATTATCCAAGGAAATATTCAAAGAAGTAAAGGGACCTAATTTCGTAATTTGTGCCAACGTAGATTTCTATTCAGGTTTAGTTTACACTATGTTAGATATTCCACAAGAACTTTTTACACCTTTATTTGCTGTTGCAAGAATGGCTGGATGGTGTGCACATAGGTTAGAGCAGATTGTTTCTGACAATAAGATAGTTAGACCTGCTTATAAAGGCATAAAAGGCCGTATAAAATATACTGACATGAAGGAAAGGTAGAATAAGATGATTGAACATATTAATGATAGTAATTTTGAAAGTAAAGTATTAGGCTCCAAGGGAGTAGTAATGGTAGATTTTTGGGCACCTTGGTGTGGACCTTGCAAAATGTTAGCGCCAGTACTTGAAGCCATTGATTTAGAGTTAGATGGACAAGTTGAAATCAAGAAAATCAATACTGATGAAAATAGAAATACAGCAGAAAAATATGATATTATGAGTATTCCAACTATGATAGTTTTTAAAGACGGAAAACCTGTAGATACAATAATTGGCTTTGTTGGTAAAGAACAAATCAAAAATCGCATATTAGCTGCTAAGTAATGAATAAAAAGTGGGATATAAGTGAAACATTTTTAGGATTTGCTATATATTATCTAGTATTTAGCCTTGTAGATGTAATTGCTTCTAATTTCAACATAAGTAAGGATAATGTTTTTCTAATAAGTAGTATTGTTTCAGTGATAACTTTGTTTACTATTTTATATTTACAAATATCAAAAGGTAAAGGTTCAACCAAGAAACTTGAAACTACTTCAAAAAACAATAGTAGAGATTTTTTGATTGGTGTGATTTCTGGTATTACTCTAGGTTCAATTGTTGTACTAAGTGTATTCAATGATGAAATGGGAATATTTTCTTTGCTGTCAATAAAATATATGAGGACTTTCTTGTATCCTAACGGGATAATTAATATGATCCTCTTTTTTATTGTGTTTGTGATTGCAATACCAATTGCTGCAGAAATGTTTTTTAGAGGTTATATGTATCCTGCTTTAGAAAAGCATTACAACTTAATCATAGCTGCATTTGTTACGAGTATTTTTTCCAGCATTTTTTTAAGTGGGTCGATATCCTTTCTTTTGTTATTTATTGCTGGATTAGTTTTTGCTTTTCTATATCAGAAGACTGAAGCAGTTTTTTGCAGTATAGTGTCGCATATGACATTTAATTTAATAATAACTTTGATAATCTTTATAAAAGGAGGCAATTGATGAAAAGATATTTAATTGTATCTCTTTCAACTGGAGGAGGACATGCAACAGCGGGAAACTCACTAGCTGAAAGGTTGAAGGATAGAGGAAATGAAGTCCTGGTAATTGATCTATTTAAAGGAATTAATGCTAAAGGCTTACATACTTTTATTTGTGAGGGTTATAATTTTATTGCCACAAAAACTCCTCAATTGTATGAAACAATCTATAGGGCTGGAAATAAACCAATTATAGCCAAAGGTTCCTTTGATATAACTAGAAGATTATCTCAAAAAAAAATTAAAGAGTTTATAAGTGTATTTGACCCTGATGTGATTATTGCAGTTCATCCAATTGTTACAGATATATTGGGTGGTATGAAACAAAGAGGATATCTTGAAAAACAAAAAATAGTTTCGGTTATTACAGATTATTTGGCTCATTTTGTTTATGTCCATAAACATAAATATATTGATGCTTACTTTGTAGGAAGTGATGTGACAAAAAGAGATCTTTTAAAAAGAGGTGTTAATACTGAAAAGATATATCCATTTGGAATACCTATTAAAAAAGAATTTTATACCCCTGTAAATAGATTTAAAAATGGTAAGTTCACTATTTTGGTAATGGGTGGAAGTTTAGGTAGTAGAAATATGTCTAGCGTATTAAGTAAATTAATGCAGGTCAAAGATAACTTGAAAATAATAGTTGTTTGTGGCACAGATAATGAACTTAAGATTAAGATGGATAAGTTTATAAATCAGGATCCAAGCAAGGAAGTTATTGTTCATGGTTATGCCACTGATGTACAAAGGATGATGGATGAGGCAGATTTATTGATAAGTAAACCAGGTGGTGCTTCAGTTACAGAAGCCTTATTGAGAAGAATACCGATGATTATACCTTATATGCTTGGTGGTCAAGAAAAGGAAAATAGAGATTATTTAATAGAAGAAAATGTGGCGATTTGGGTAAGCAATGTAAAAGACATTACCGACATTGTGACAAAATTAATAAACGAACCTGAAATACTTGCAAAAATGGGTGAAAATATGGAGCAAATAGCTAATAACTTCTCTGTTGATAATGCCATTAATGTTTTGGAGAATCTATAGTAGCTTAATAATGGATGGGAGAAAAAGAAATGGGAAATGCAGTTGAACTACAAAAACTTCTAGATATTCATTTTCTAGATGTTTTGTTGAAACTAGTAATAATTTATGGAGTAAGTGTTATTTTTTCAGGCTTAGCAAAAAAGTTCAAGCAACCAGCAGTTTTAGGATATATTATTGGTGGAATATTATTAGGTCTGTTTTTAGGTGCTAGGACTCAAATAACTTTTCTTACAGACTTGTTAGGTGGTTTTACTATAGATGGAAAAACCAGGGTTATATATGATCTATCACAAATTGGTGTCATATTACTGTTGTTTATGGCTGGCTTAGGTACGGATTTTAAATTACTAAAAGAAAATATAGCAAAATCTTCAGTAGTTGCTTTTCTTGGTGTAATCGCCACAATAGTGCTTACAATTGGTGCTTTCATGCTTTCTGATGGAAATTTAAAAGTTGCAATAACGATGGCAGTTGTATTAGCTTCTACAAGTGTTACAATATCAGTTGGAACTTTAAAAGAAATGGGTATGCTGCATAAACTTACTAGTGTTGTGATAACAGGAGCTGCTATTATAGATGATATCATTGGGCTTGTTTTAATAACCTTATTAGGAATTTTCATGAATCCTAAATTCCACGGCTTAGACACTGAGTTTTATTTAATATTAGTAAAGATTTTTGGGCTATTCATATTTATTGGAATAATAGGTTTTATAGTTTATAAAATGAATGAAAAAATTGTAGGACATAGTTTTTATATCAAATATCATAATCAGATTCTGATGGCTGTTTTAGCTTTCTGCTTTATATTAGCTTACTTATCCCAATATTTAGGAGTTTCTCTAATTATAGGAGCTTATTTTGCTGGACTAATGTTATCGGTAACAAAATTAAAAGAAGCAGTCGAAAAAAATCTTAATAGCTTGGCTGAATTGTTTTTTGGACCTTTATTTTTTATGTCAATAGGGCTAACGCTTGACTTAACTAATATTACTGAAGCAATTCTTTTAGGAATAATGTTTACAATAGTAGCAGCTCTAGGCAAAGTTATAGGTTGTGGATTTGGTGCAAAATTATCTGGGTTCGATACAAGATTATCAACTAAAATTGGTTTAGGAATGATACCAAGAGGTGAAGTTTCCTATATTTCAGCAAGTTTAGCTGCAGGAATGGGGCTTCTTAAGGAAAGTCACCTTTCTATAGCGGTAATTGTTATTATATTAACATCTACAGTTACACCAACATTATTAAAAAAAGTATATATTCATAAATAAAAATAGCAAGGAAATTATATGGCAACAGAAATATTAAATTCAACCTTCATTAGATTAATATTTGAACTAATAATAATCTATTCAGTTGGCTTAGGACTAGCAATATTAGCGAGAAAAATTAAACAACCTGTGTTTATTGTCTATATAGTGGGAGGAATTATTCTAGGCGTGATTATCGGTCCAAGAACTAATTTCAAATTTCTTATTGATTTAATGGGTGGCTTTACCGTCGATAGCAGAGAAGGAGCATTAAGCCAACTCTCACAGATAGGGCTTATATTTCTTTTGTTTTTAACAGGGTTGGAAACACATTCTGATGAGTTGAAGCGCTATGGTAAGCATTCAGTTTTAACTTCAATGGTAGGTGTTATAACCCCATTTATTTTGGTATTTTTCACCACTTTATTTATAGGTTTTGACTATAAAGTAGCAATAGTTACAGGTGCTGCA
Organism: Fusobacteriota bacterium; assembly: GCA_009773805.1. Classification (GTDB taxonomy): domain Bacteria; phylum Bacillota; class TC1; order TC1; family TC1; genus WTXA01. The sequence continues at coordinate 529,402 of WTXA01000001.1, read as the reverse complement.
GTAGTGGCAACAAGTATTGGTGTTTCAAAACAGAAATTCAGAAGTATCGGTCAGGAAGAATGTGATGCAGCTTGTATAGTTAAGGGTGCTTCGATTGTTGATGATATAATTGGCGTTATTGTAATTAGCGTATTAATGATTCTCATACCTAATAATATTCTTGATCAAACTGGCTGGAAAACTGGCTTAATTGACGTTTTTATTACCTTCTTAAGTATATTAATAATTGGTTTTATAATTGTAAAATTGGATAAGAAAATTAAGTCGAGAAATTTCAGAGTGACTCATTATTACGAGATAATAATGGGCACGATAATATTTATCTTTGTACTTAGTTTCTTCGCCAATTTCCTTGGTGTATCAGCAGTTATCGGTTCATACTTTGCAGGATTGATACTATCACTAACAAGGTTAAAAGAGACTGTAATAAAATTTATTGAGCCGATTACTGAAATATTTATAGCACCAGTTTATTTTATATCAAAAGGTTTGGCTCTAGACATTTTAGATTTAAATTCTATTATTGTAATTGGTGTAATTATTGCTATAATGACTATACTAGGTAAAACATTAGGCGCTGGTTTAGGAGCAAAATTAACAGGATTAGATAATAAAAGTGCCTTAAGAGTTGGATTTGCAATGGTACCGATTGGTGAAGTTGCTTACTTATTGGCTAGTATAGCAAGAGATGCAGGTATTTTAGGTTATGAGGAACTAGGTAGTATAGTTTTTGTGATATTAATTACTTCCATTGCTGGACCAATATTACTAAATAGCACTTATAAGACCAAATGCAAGTAGATAGGAGAAGTACAAATGAAATTTTATAGAAAAATGCAAGGTTCTGTTCTCGGTGGTGTATGTATTGGCATAAGCGAAGAGCTTAAAATTGATACAATGCTATTTAGACTTATTGCTATACTATCATTGATAGTGTCTGGCGGTTTTGTTGGTCTTATCTATATAATACTTTGGGCAGTTTTACCAGCTGTTGATAGTAATTCAAATATTAAAGAAGAAGTGATGGATAAGCTAAACAAGCATAGTTTTCTAAAAGAGAAGGTAAAGAATCCAACTGTCTTAGGTCTTGTATTAGTAGTGTTTGGATTATTAATACTAATAGATATATTATTACCAATGGAATTAATAATGAAGTTTATTATACCTTTAACTCTTGTCGGAGCAGGTCTATACTTACTAATTATAAATAATAAAAAGTAAGATTATAATCATTATAAATATGTAAGAAATACTATTGACATCATATTTTATCTATAATATAATTCAAATAGAGAAATTAATTACACAGGAGGAGATTTAACAATGAGTACACAAGATAATTTAATGGCAGCATTTGCTGGAGAATCACAAGCAAACAGAAAATATTTGGCTTTTGCAAAAAAAGCAGAAGCAGAAGGATATAAAGCAGCGGCTAGAATGTTTAGAGCAGCAGCTGAGGCAGAAACTTTTCATGCTCACGCTCATCTAAATGCAGCTGACGGAGTAGGATCAACTGTAGACAATCTAAAGTCAGCAGTAAGCGGAGAAACTTTCGAATTTGAACAAATGTATCCACCTTACTTAGAAGAAGCTAAGGCAGAAGGACATGATAAAGCTATTCGTTCAATAACTTATGCAATGAAAGCAGAAGAAGTTCATGCAAGACTATTTGATGAAGTGCTTTCAAATCTTAGTAAGGAAGATGATAGCATATATTACCTATGTCCGAATTGTGGTTATGTAGAGAAAAATGGAACACCTGAAGCCTGCCCTATCTGTAATGTTAAAGGAAGTTCTTTTATCAAAATAGATTAATATTAATGAAATTTCAATGTATATATTAAAAAGCAGTTAATCATTTGATTAACTGCTTTTTAATTGGCAACTTATTTCGAATTTCGTTCACATATTCTATTTCGATGTTTTGAAGTATTATCCCTTCACCATCGTCTAATTCATTTAGTACCTTGCCCCAAGGATCAACAACCATGGAATGGCCATATGGACAATACTCAGATTCCTTATCAGAAGCAGGTGAGCAAAGGAGAAAATAGCTTTGTGTATCTAAGGCACGAGCTCTTCCTAATAGTTGATAATGAGCAGGCCCAGAAATATTGTTAAAAGCACCAGGTATAACATATAGAAATGGATTTTTTTCTTCTAGTTTTTTAAAAAGTTCAGGGAATCTCAAATCAAAACAAATTGCTAACCCGATTCTCCCTATTGAAGTTTCAATTACAGTGTACTCAGTACCAGGAGATATAAAGTCTGACTCATGATAACTTAAACCGTCATAATCCACATCAAATAGATTTATCTTCCTATATTTACCAAGCTCAACTCCATTTTCAAAGGCATAGGTAGTATTATATATTCTATCTCCTGATACTTCTGGAATACTACCACCAATTAAAATAATCCCTTTACTTGCTTCCCTTAGAAATTCATAGGTAATGCCGTGATTTTCTTCTGCATTATTGTTTATGTAAGCCTTAGTATAAGGTGAGTTGAACATCTCAGGAAGAACAATAATTTCTGCATCTGATAGTTTAGCTCTTTCTATAAAAAGACTAGCTATTTCTAAGTTTTTTTCTTTAGTTGGTGCTACCTTCATTTGACATAAGGCGATTTTCATCTGATACCTCGCTATTAGTTCCCTTTAGTGTAGTTTAACAATCCGCCAGCCAAGACAATTTCAATAGCTCTAGCTGAAAGATCACAGTTTAGTTCATACACTTTATTTTTCGATTTATTTATTAAAGTTATATCTTGATTATTTCTCAAAGAAATTACAAGATTGCTTAATTCAACTATATCACCTTGATCGATATTTTCATAGTCAGCTTCATTTTTAAAAGTTAGTGGTAAAAGTCCGAAATTAACTAAATTAGCTTTATGGATTCTAGCAAAAGATTTAGTAATTACTGCTTTAACACCAAGATACATTGGGGCAAGAGCGGCATGTTCTCTTGAAGATCCTTGTCCATAATTATGACCACCGATTATGAAACCACCATTCTTATCCAAGGCTCTTTGACTAAAGTCTTTATCAACAGTGGTGAATACGTATTTAGCAATTTCTGGAATATTTGACCTAAGTGGAAGAATTTTTGCTCCTGCAGGCATTATATGATCTGTAGTAATATTGTCTTCCACTTTGATTAAAACTTCACCCACAAGGATGTTATCTAAGGGACTATTAACTGGTAGAGGCTTAATATTTGGGCCCCTTATTATCTCTATATGACTTCCATCGGGAAGTGGTGGTATTATCATATTATCATCTATTAGAAAATGCTCGGGCATTAATGTCGATATGTCCTGACTTAGACTGGTAGGATTGGTTATAACACCAGTCAAGGCACTTGCTGCGGCTGTTTCTGGACTAACAAGATAGATGGAAGCATCTTTAGTACCACTTCTACCAAAGAAATTTCTGTTAAAGGTTCTAAGGGATACAGCATTACTACTTGGAGCTTGCCCCATACCTATACAAGGACCACAAGCAGATTCTAATATTCTAGCACCTGATGAGATTAGGTCGGCTAAATAGCCATCCTTAGCTAACATTTCAAAAACCTGTTTTGATCCTGGAGAAATTACTAAACTTATAGTTGGATGTACAGATTTTCCTTTTAATATCTTAGCTACTTTAACCAAATCAGTGTATGAGGAGTTTGTACAGCTACCAATTGCTACTTGATTTACTTTCATTCCCTCAAGACTAGCTATACTTTTAATGTTATCAGGACTATGTGGAGCTGCAGCTAGTGGCTGAAGTTCATCAAGATTAATTTCTATGTTATGATCATAGACACAATCTTCATCAGCTGTTAATTCTTTATATGTATCAGCTCTATTTTGAGCAACAAGAAATTTCTTAGTTACTTCGTCACTTGGGAAAACTGAAGTAGTAGCACCAAGTTCTGCACCCATATTCGTAATTGTGGCTCTCTCAGGTACAGTAAGACTCTTAATGCCTTGGCCATAATATTCTATAACTCTACCAACTCCACCTTTTACACCAAGTATTTCAAGTACTTTTAAAATTATATCTTTTGAAGATACATAAGCTTTTAGTTGACCAGTTAATTTTATACCTACAACTTCAGGTGTTGTTAAGTAGAAAGGTCCACCTGCCATAGCAACGGCTACATCAAGGCCACCAGCGCCAATCGCTAGCATTCCAAGCCCACCTCCTGTTGGGGTATGGCTATCAGATCCTAAAAGAGTCTTGCCAGGTTGTCCAAATCTTTCTAAGTGTACCTGATGACAGATACCATTACCAGGTCTTGAAAAATATAGCCCATATTTAGCAGCTATTGATTGTAAAAACGCATGATCATCAGCATTTTCAAATCCAGTTTGTAAAGTGTTGTGATCTATGTAACTCACTGAAAGATCGGTTTTAACTCTTGGAAGTCCTATTGCTTCAAATTGCAGGTATGCCATAGTACCAGTTGCATCCTGAGTTAAGGTTTGATCTATTCTTATTCCGATTTCTTGTCCTTTTTTTAATTCTCCTACTAGTAGGTGTTCTTCAAGTATTTTTTCTGTAAGGGTTTTTCCCATAAATATCACCTCGTAAAATTATTCATACTTTGATAATTATAGCAAAAAAAATGCTAATATAATAGGGTAGATGATTGATAACCAAGAGGAGGCAAAGATGAACATAGTACTTTTTGAGCCAGAGATTCATAGTAACACTGGTAATATTGCTAGAACTTGTGCAATTACAGGAGCTAGTTTACACTTAATAAAACCATTAGGTTTTAGTCTTGAAGATAAATATCTTAAAAGAGCAGGACTTGATTATTGGGAATATCTTGATTTAAAGATATATGAAAACTACGAAGAGTTTTTAGAGAAGAATAATAGTGGTAATCTTTACTTTTTTTCTACAAAGGGAGAAGTTACATATACACAAAAAATATATGAAGAAAATGATTACCTAGTATTTGGGCCCGAAACGAGAGGTCTGCCGCTTGATATAATGGAGCCTCACTGGGAAAATGTATGTAAAATACCAATGGGTGAAAAATTCAGATCTTTAAATCTAAGTAATGCAGTAGCAATTGTGCTTTATGAAGCATTAAGACAAGGTGATTTCAAGGGGTTAAAATAGATGGTGAGATTACTTGTTATTTCAGATACTCATTGTCCATCAAAGAAAATTCCAGGTAAGCTCTTTGAACTATTAATGGATAAAGCAGGAATTTTTCTCTTTGATGGTTTAATCCATTGTGGTGATATTCAAGAAATTGAATGCTATGAAGATTTAATCAGAATTGGCATTCCAGTTTATGCAGTATTAGGTAATAACTATGATTTTATGTTGGAAAGACAAGTTCCTAAACGTAGGGTATTATTTTTTGAAAATATTAGTATTGGTATTGTTCATGGAAATGGTTCTTTTAGCAAGGCTATAGATAATGCTAAAAAAGAGTTTGCTGGTGAATCTATAGATTTAATTTGCTATGGGCATAGTCATATTGCTAATATTAAAAATATTGGTGAGGTCGCATTTTTAAATCCAGGTTCGCTAACTCATAGTAGAAATGGTGTGAATACTTATGGGGTCATTGAAATAAATGGTAGTAATATTAAATTGAAATTAGAAACTTTTGACTAATCAGGAAGATGCCTGGCATCTTCCTTTAAATTATTGTTAAAAAATGACTATTATAACTTAAAAATGATATAATTGGAATTAATAAAAGGAGGGGATAATTTGAGCAATCCGTTTGTTCACTTACACCTACACAGTGAATTCAGCTTATTAGATGGTGCTATAAAAATCAGTGAATTACCTAAGGCTATAAAAGAAAAAGGCATGGATGCTGTAGCGCTCACTGATCATGGAGCTATGTATGGTGTAATCGACTTTTATAAAGCTTGTAAAAAAGAAGGCGTCAAACCAATAATTGGGTGTGAAGTCTATTTATCTAAAGATAGAAATAGAAAAGAAGTAGATGATGAAAGATATCATCTAATTTTACTTGCAGAAAATAAAGAAGGTTATCATAATTTAGTAAAGATTGTTTCAAGGGGCTATACCGAAGGCTTTTACTATAAACCTCGTATAGATAAGGAAGTATTAAGGGAGTATAGTAGGGGAATTATAGCGACAAGTGCTTGTATAGTTGGTGAAGTCCCATCTCTTATTAGAAAAGATAATTATGAAGGGGCGTTAATAGCTGCTAAAGAATACGAAGATATATTTGGAAAAGGTAATTTTTTTATCGAAATACAAGATCATAAATTAGAAGAAGAAAAATTCTTGAATAGTCAACTAATTAGATTAAGTAGAGAATTAGACATTCCATTAGTGGCTGCAAATGATTCTCACTATCGAAATAAGGAGGACGCTTTTAGTCATGAAGTTCTCATGTGTATACAAATGGCTAAGACAATCAAGGATGAACATAGAATGGAATTTCCTAACAGTGAGTTTTATATAAAATCACCAGAAGAAATGTGGGAACTATTTAAAGAAATACCATCAGCAATAGAAAACACCATTAAAATCAAAGATAGATGTAATATAGAATTTGATTTTGATGAAAATCACCTACCATCATTTATAGTTCCTGAAGGAGAAACTTTAGATAGTTATTTAAAAGAACTATGCTATGAGGGTGCAATCAAAAAATATGGGAGTATAGAAGGAGCTGTTGAGGAAAGACTAGAGTATGAACTTGCTGTTATTAGTAAGATGGGATATCCTGGCTACTTTCTTATAGTATGGGATATGATAAAATATGCCAAGGAAAACGGCATTTATGTAGGTCCAGGCAGAGGATCGGCAGCAGGTAGTATAGTTGCTTATTCATTGGATATAACAACTATTGACCCAATTAAATATGATTTACTATTTGAAAGATTTTTAAATCCTGAAAGAATCAGTCTTCCAGATATAGACACGGACTTTTGTTATGTACGAAGAGGTGAAGTGATAAACTATCTTGTTGAGAAGTATGGTCACGATAAGGTTGCACAAATAGTTACCTTTGGGACTATGGCAGCAAGAGCAGCAATCAGGGATGTTGGAAGAGCCTTGGACATACCATTATCTGAAGTGGACAAAGTGGCGAAAATGATCCCAAATGAGTTAAAGATAACCTTGGAGTCAGCCATTGAAAAGAGTAAAGAATTAAGAGATGTTTACAATACAAAGGAAGATATTAAGAAACTAATTGATATTGCCATGAAATTAGAAGGAATGCCTAGACATTCCTCAACTCATGCTGCAGCAGTAGTTATATCTCCAGGTGCAATTGATAATTTTTTGCCTATTAAGATTGAAAGTGAAGGGAATCTTACTACCCAATATAATATGACTACAGTTGAAGAATTAGGCTTATTGAAAATGGACCTCTTAGGTTTGAGAACCCTGACTGTAATAGGGGATGCAGTTAAGAAAATAAAGGAGAATAGAGGGATTGACCTTGATATTGAAGCTATCCCCCTTGATGATCAAAAGACCTTTGATTTATTAAGTTCTGGTAAGACCAGCGGTCTGTTTCAACTAGAATCTAAAGGTATGCAAAATATTATCAGGAATCTAAAACCTGATAGCATAGATGATATTATCGCCTTAGTTGCACTATATAGACCAGGACCGATTGGTAGCGGAATGATTGATGATTTTGTAAATAGAAAACATGGAAAGATAGAAGCTTCATATCTACACCCACTATTAGAGCCAATTCTAAAGGATACATATGGAGTTATACTTTATCAGGAGCAAGTTATGCGAATTGCTAAGGAACTTGCAGGTTTTACCTTGGGTGAAGCTGATAATTTAAGAAAAGCTATGGGGAAAAAGATTGCTTCTATACTGGAAAAAAATAGACAACAATTTCTAGATGGTTGTAAGCTAAAGAATATTAGTGAAAAACTTGCTGAAGAAATTTTTACTTTAATCGAATATTTTGCAGGTTATGGATTTAACAAGTCACATAGTGCTGCGTATGGTATTTTAGCTTATCAAACAGCTTACTTGAAAGCTAATTACAGAGAGGAATTTATGGCTTCTCTACTTTCTAGTGTAATAATGTCATTTGATAAGGTGAATCAATATATAGCTGATTGTAAGAAAATCGGAATTAAGGTAATGCCACCTGATGTAAATGAAAGTATGGAAGATTTTAGTGTTAAGGGTAATACTATAAGGTTTGGTTTAAGTGCAATTAAGAATATCGGTTATAATTCGATAACTTCGATTATTGAAGAAAGAAAGAATGGACCCTATACAGATATCGATGACTTTTGTTGTAGAGTAGACCTAAAGTCAACAGGTAAAAAAGTTATTGAAAGCCTTGTTTATAGTGGCGCATTTCTTACTATGGGTTATCCTAGAAAAGGACTTTTAATGGCGATTGATTTAGCTTATGAAAAGGGAATAAATTTTCAGAGGGATTTAAATAGTAATCAAGTTTCTTTGTTTGACTTGGATGATTTTTCAATGGAGAGCAGCGTAGGCACAGTAGTTGGCAAAGAAGAGTTTCCCATTGATGAAATATTAATGAAGGAAAAAGAAATACTAGGCTTCTATATATCAGGTCATCCATTAGAACAATTTGAAGAATTAGGCGGTATTGATGGTTTTGTTGATATAGTTGATATTGATGAGGACTTGGATGGAAAAAGGATAGTAGTAAAAGGAGTAATAGAAAACTTCAAGGAAAGAAAAACAAAAAATAATGATATGATGGCCACTTTTAATGTGGAAGATGAAATTGGTAGTCTTGAAGTAGTAGCATTCCCAAGGGTTTTCACTGATGCATATAATCTAATGATGAGAGGCAAAGTGGTTCTAGTTGCTGGACGTATGCAACTCACTGAAAGAGACACTAAAATACTAGCTGAGAAAATTGTTGAACCAAAAGATTGGAATCAGGTGAAGGAATATCTTCAAAAACCTATAGTTTATAGTAATATAAATGTAAAAAATAAAGCTATTAATAGTATAAATGGAAAAACTATTGAAATTATAATTAGCAAGGAAATGAATAGTCGCGATAATCTAATTAGACTAAGAGAGTATATAGAAAATAATAAAGGTGATTTTTTAGTAAAGTTATTTATTGATGGCAAATTGTATGAACTTGGCGAAAAATTTTTACTAAATAACAGTTTTGAGGTTGTTGAATATTTAAAGAAATATGGGGAGGTTGTATTTAAATGAAAATAGGTATTTATCCAGGAACATTCGATCCTGTAACAAATGGGCATCTTGATATATTGACAAGGGCGAGTAAATTATTTGATAAGATTATTGTTGGGGTAGCTGTCGATTCAGATAAAAACACATTATTCTCTATTGAAGAAAGATTAGATTTCATAAAAGATGCAGTAGCTGATATGCCAAATGTTGAAGTAGAATCTTTTAGTGGATTGTTGATGCATTTTACTGAGAGTAAAGAGGCCAAGGTAATTATTAGAGGATTAAGAGCTGTATCAGATTTCGAGTATGAATTCCAATTAGCCTTAATGAATAAAAATCTCAATGAATCAGTAGAAACAATATTTCTTACAACTTCTAGTGAATATACATTCTTAAGTTCAACTATTATTAAAAGTGTGGTAAAACTTGATGGGGAAATAAAAGGACTTGTACCAAAAAAAGTTGAGCTTGCACTAAAGGCAATATATAAGTAAGGAGTAACAAATGAGAAGGACAAAAATAATATGCACCTTAGGGCCAGCTGTAGATGAGGAAAATATTTTTTTAGAACTTGCTGAAACAGGCTTTGATGTAGCTAGATTAAATTTTTCCCATGGATCTTTTGATGAACATAAAAAAAGAATTGATATGCTTAAGGAATATAACCATAAAAATGGTGATAGTATTGCAATTCTACTTGATACAAAGGGTCCAGAAATAAGAACAGGAATTGCGGATAGTAAGGTTGATCTTGAAAAGAACCAACAGATTATTTTGACAACAAGGGAAGTAAAGACTACAAAAGAATATATAAGTATATCTTATAAGCATTTACCGGAAGAAGTTCATCCTGGTGATGAGATTTTACTTGATGATGGTTTAATAGCTTTGGAAGTTATAGGTATTGAAAATGATGAGATAATCTGTAGGATTTTAAATAGTGGTACCTTAGGAAGTAAAAAAGGCGTAAATTTACCTAAGGTTGACGTAAAACTACCAAGTATTAGCGAAAAGGATAAGCAAGATATATTATTCGGTATTAAAGAAAAAGTTGATTTTATAGCTTTATCTTTTGTAAGAAGACCTGAGGATATATTGGAAGTAAGAAAATTAATAGGAGTCTCAAATGAGGATATTCAAATCATAGCTAAAATAGAATGTGAACTTGCAGTCAAAAATATTGATGGCATATTAGAGGTTTCTGATGGAGTTATGATAGCTAGAGGTGATTTAGGTGTAGAAATTCCAATTAAGGAATTGCCAGCTATTCAAAAGAGTATCATTCAAAAAGCTAGAATCATTGGTAAGCCAGTAATTGTTGCTACACAGATGTTAGACTCAATGATACGTAACCCAAGACCTACAAGAGCAGAGGTTAGTGATATTGCTAATAGCATCTTAGATGGAACAGATGCAATCATGCTATCAGGGGAAACAGCTTCAGGGTTATTTCCTGTTGAAAGTTTGAGGACTATGAATGAGATTGCTTGTGAAATCGAAAAAGATTTGCATATATTAGAACCAATGCATTTCAAAAAATTGAAAAAGTCAGAAAGCATTGTAGATTTAATAGCCTATAGCACAGTAGATATTGGTCGAAAAATTGATGCTAAGTGCCTAGTTGTGCCAACTTCAAGTGGTGGCACAGCAAGAAGGGTGGCTAGACATAGACCTAATTCGCCAATTATTGCTTTAGTTGGAAAAGAACATCTAACAAAACATTTAAAACTTGTTTGGGGTGTAGAAACCATTTCTATGATTGAAGATTATGAGGGTACAGATCATCTGATAGCAAGGGGAGAGGAGGAGTTATTGAAACGAGGTAGATATCAAAAAGGCGATGTAGTAATAATTACAGCAGGCATTCCACTAAATCAAGCAGGTACAACTAATATGATAAAAGTACATTTTTTAGGGGGATAGGGGTGAAAGGATGCATGAGGTTGTTGAAAATATAAACCGCATCAATATTGAAAAAAATGAATGGTTCACAAAAAAAGAAGTAGCTAGAGCTATGGAAAAAAATTTCATACCACTGTGTAGGTTGGAGGAACTGTATGATTACACAAAAGGTAATCCGTTCTTAATACAATTCTATTTGGACAATTATAACGGCAAAGATGATGTAATGTTATTATTAAAAAAGAAGTTAATAGAGATATATGAAGAGGAATACAACTTCAATTCTATAAATGAATTCAATTTAATAGCTACTTGTATTGGCTTGAAAAAGATTTCATATTCTTTATTTGCAAATCTTGCCTATCATTACAGACTTTCAAGTTATCAATTGAACAAGTTTATTAAGGAAAAGACCATGTTTTATGAAGATAATGGTTTCTACATTTTTTATCCATTCTTTTTAGATTACCTTAACAAGAAAGTTGAACAAAGTGTCTCTGATGAGACTAAAGGAAAACTTAGAACTATATTAGTAAGCAACCTTATTTTAGAGAGTAATTTCTTGCTTGAATATTATAAATTTGCAAGAACAAAAATTGAAAAAATTGCTATGGAAAAGAAAATTATAGACACTATAATAAAATCAAGTTATCGTTACTACGAAAATGAGCTTAAGACTTTTGATTATAGCAAATTTGAAGATCAAGGTTTGAAATTATTAGTTATGATGATTTCAGAAACTGATTTAAAAATTAATTCAATAAATTATTTTTTAAAAGACCTTAGTAAGGATGCTTTATATGATGTCTTGCTAAAAGAAAGCACTGTATATTTAGCGAAAAAAATGCAGATTGGTGATTCTATATATGAAAATAGTAGTGATGAAGGTCAATATTTTAAGTTAATACGACATTGGGTTAAAGGTGAAAAGACTAGTTTGAAAATGCCTGAGAAGTTTTATGAAAAGTATGGGTTCTTCAATGTTCCTGATCATTTGATATATCAACTTGATGAAGTGGAAATACTTAGGGAAAGTGATAATAGACTTAGTTCTTTTTTATGCAGAATATCTGTTCTCTATAAATATTATTTAAGAGGTGAAATTCAAAAAAGTTCTAAATTATTCCATTATATTATTAGGTGGTATAAGAATTATCTTTTAAAGGATTACCCAGGGAGTTACTATTTTATTCTAGCATGGCATTATTTTAATAAAAAATCTTTAGGAAAATCATTATGGTACATACAAGAAGGATTTAAAAAGATCAATTTTGAATTCAATAAAATTTTTATATTAAAGTATTATAATCTTTATTTGAGAATTCTATTTGAGCAAAAAGATATTTCCTCTTTGTTGAAGCTTTTATCTGATTGCAAAGATGTTTTTGGTGAAGAAAAGCCCTTTCAGGTTTTCATGGAGTATTTAAGAGGTTGTATACGTTTGCTAGAGGGACAAGAGCTAGATGGTTGCTTGGATGATCCTATTCTTTATTCGATGAATATTGGAGATGAAATTTCTGCAGTTCAGTATCTGAGCTATTCACTAAATGATAAGGATAGAGAAAATAATAGCATATTGAAAGTACAGGAGAGTCTATTAAGTAGCGAACAGTTAGCAATATATCATAATACTTCTTTGTTTGATGCTTTTAAGAAAGTTGATTTAGAAATCAATTTCTTTGGTCCTTGCATATTTAAAATAAATAATACTGACTATGCTAATGAATTTTTAAACAGAAAAAAACTAAGAAAAATTATGAACTATTTAATATTTAATAGTCCTAATATGGTGAGTAGAGAAGAAATCAAAAGAGTCTTTTGGGATAAAGATAAAGCTTTTGATATTGATGCTAATCTAAGAGTAACTATTTGTAATATCAGAAAAATCTTAGATAAACTTGGCTATTCAGATATGATAGTATGTGAGCAGGCTAGGATATATATTAATAGTCGTTATTTAGTTAATAATGATTTTAAGAAATATGTTGCCTTATATAAAAAAGCGAAATTATTTTTTAAAAACAGAGAATTATATCAAGCTGAGACATACTTGAAAAGAATAGTATCCTTAAATATTGATGTTGTTTTTAAGGATTTGAGCTGGGATTACTTAGAAAACAAGGTGAGAAATCAAGTGCAATTAATTATCTGTAATTCCTTGGAAATGTTACTTTCAATAACAAAAAGCAATAATAACTGGTTGAAAGCTGAAGACTATGCTAGGAGATTGACTAGTATAAATGGTAAACATTTAAATGAATTAATATGTTTGTTACAAAAAAATGGACGTATTGATGAAGCGGAAGATTTAATTAGAAGTAAGTCTAAACAGGATAAATCTTTAACAAATATCTTTTTCCCTGAATAAGTTGATGTTAAGTTCATTGTATTATATAATCAGTATACAAATTGTTATAATCGACACAATGAATAAATTACATAAAGGACAAGGTGAACATCATTAAAGGGATAATAAGATATTTAGATCACATTAAGGAAATGGATCCGGCAGCAAGATCTTATTTAGAAATAGTATTGTTGTATCCTTGTGTTCATATAATGTGGAATCACAGAATTGCAAATTTTCTATTTAGACATAACTTTATCTTTATTGCTAGCTATCTAGCATTAAGGGGACGAAGGAAATGGGGTATTGAGATTCACCCTGGAGCAACTATTGGAAGAAATTTTTTTATTGATCACGGTATGGGTGTAGTTATAGGAGAAACAACTATTATAAGAGATAATGTAACAATATATCAAGGTGTAACACTAGGTGGAACTGGTAAGGAAACGGGCAAAAGACACCCTACAATAGATGATAACGTTATAATAGGTGCTGGAGCTAAGGTTTTAGGTCCGATAGTAATATCAAAAGGTAGTAAAATTGGTGCCGGAGCTATAGTTATTAAGGATACAGTAGAAAATTCTACAACTGTAGGTCTTGCAGCACATACTATAAAAATTGGTAACAAAACATTTAGTAGACAGATTATTGTTAAAGATGCAGAAAACAAATAATGGATTTTATGAAGTTATGTGGGCTAGTTATACTAGCCCATTTGTTTTTTTATTTAACATTTATTGATATTTGGCTTTAAAATTATTTTATAAATGATATAATAGTAATATACGAAAAATTCAAGGAGGTATAAGGGAAATTATGTCTTTTGAAAAAAAAATTAGTGAGTTAGGAATTACCATCCCAACACCTGCGAAACCTGCGGCAGCATATGAACCAGGAGTGTTAGTGGATGGGATTATTTATGTTTCAGGGCAGTTGCCTATGGTTGAAGGTGTACTTCAATACAAAGGTATTGTTGGAGTTGATGTAACTGAAGAAGATGCATATATAGCAGCTAGAATTTGTGCCTTGAATGCTTTAGGCGTTGTTAAGAGTATAGCCGGAAGTTTAGATAATATTGAAAGAATAATACAAGTTCAAGGTTTTGTAAATTCAAAAAATGAGTTTACTGCTCAACCAAAAGTCATTAATGGAGCTTCAGATATACTTGGAGAGATTTTTGGAGATGCTGGCAAACATGCCAGATTTGCTATAGGTAATAGCGGTCTACCACTAGGCGCTTCAGTCGAAGTTGGTATGATTGTTAAAATAAAAAACAAGTAAGTTTACTAAAGGAGGAATTACTATTATGTCAATGCACACTCGTTTGTTCATTCCAGGACCTGTAGACGTAGCACCGGATGTACTACAAAAAATGGCTACTCCACAGATTGGACACAGAACCAAAGAAGCTAGTGTACTTCAAAAAAGCATTCACGATAAAATGCAAAAAGTTCTTTACACTGAAAACACAATAATGTTATCAACTTCATCAGGAAGTGGTTTCATGGAGGGATCTATACGTTCTTGCACTAGAAAAAGAGCAGCAGTTTTCTCAATTGGCGCTTTTGGTGATAGATGGTATAAAATGGCTGTTACTAATAATGTTCCAGCTGATAAATTCTCTCCAGAACCTGGTCAGCCAACTTTGCCAGCTGATGTTGAAAAAGCTTTAGCTACAGGGTTATATGATGTTGTAACAGTAACTCACAATGAAACTTCAGTTGGTATACAAAATCCAGTTGAAGAAATTGGTGAGGTTATCAAAGCCTATAATGCAGATAAAGCTGAAGATGAAAAAGTTCTTTATCTTGTAGATGCAGTAAGCTCAGCAGCAGGTGCTAAAATCGAAGTAGATGCAATCGGTATAGACTGCTTGATTACTTCAACACAAAAATCTCTTGGCTTACCAGCTGGTTTAGCTATTTGTTCATTTTCTCAAAGAGCTTATAACGCAGCGAAACAAGTTCAATTTAGAGGTCTATATTTCGATATGGTGGAAATTTTTGATACTATTCAAAAGAAAAACCATCAGTATCCTTCAACTCCTTCATTGGCACATATGTTTGCCTTAGACTATCAATTAGATAGAATAATGCTTGAAGGTATTGAAAATCGTTTTGCAAGACATACAGAAATGGCTCAATATGTTAGAGCTTGGGCAAGAAAGCACTTTGGCACTCTAGTTAAAGATGATAAATATGCTTCAAACACTTTAACAACTATACTTAAGCCTGAAGGCTTTGATATTAAGGAGTTAAACAAAAGATTAGCAATGAGAGGCTATACTATATCTGACGGATATGGTGTTATGAAAGATAAGACTTTCAGAATAGCTCACATGGCTGATGCTACTATCGCTGATATCAGAGGCGTATTGTTTGAAATTGAAGAAATTCTAGGTTTGAAATAGTTATTTTTATAAATATTTAATTTAACATGAATAGAACCAGAATTTATTTTCTGGTTCTATTAAATAATTTTAGGAGGTATTACTATGATTAAAGTATTAGCTAATGATGGAATAGAAAAAAGTGCACAAGAGGCATTAGTTGCAGCTGGTTTCGAAGTTGACGCAAATCACTATGATGGAGCTGAATTAATTGCAAAATTAAAAGAAACTGATGCAATTGTTATACGTTCAGCTACAAAGCTGACTTCAGAAATATTTGAAGGAATTGCTGGTGGAAAATTAAAGCTAGCTATAAGAGCTGGTGTAGGAATTGATAATATTGATGTACCTGCAGGAGAAAAAGCTGGAGTAAAAGTAACAAATACTCCTGCTGCTAGTAGTGATTCAGTTGCTGAACTTGCTTTAGCACATATGTTTGCAATCGCTAGACACGTTGTTATTGCTAATGTAACAATGAGAGATGGTAAATGGGAAAAGAAAAATTATGGTGGTGTAGAACTTAATGGCAAAACATTAGGCTTAATTGGTTTCGGTAGAATTGCCAGATCACTTGCTAAAAAAGCTCAAGCCTTAGGTATGACAGTTATATATACTGATTTGATTGGTTGTGCTCAAGGTTGTGACGAATATAAATTTATGTCAGAAGAAGATGTTATTAAGAATGCAGACTTTATTTCATTGCATATTCCTTTTGACAAAGCTAAAGGAGCTACAATTGGTAAAGCTCAATTTGAAATGATGAAAGATGGAGCTTACATAATCAACTGTGCTCGTGGTGGAGTTGTTGATGAAGCAGCATTAATTGACGCTTTAAATAGCGGTAAAGTAGCAGCTGCTGGTATAGATGTGTTTGAAAAAGAACCAACTGAAAATACAGTTTTAGTAAATCATCCAAAAATTTCTGTAACTCCACACATTGGTGCTTCTACAAGCGAGGCTCAAAAGAGAATAGGAGCAGAGGTAGTGGAAATAATTAAAAACTTTGCATTTTAAGAAGGAGGACCATAATGGCAGTAGTAAGACCCTTTAAAGGATTGCGTCCTAAGAATCAAGAAGTAGCTGAAAATATGATTTCTTTACCTTATGACGTGATGAATAGAAAAGAAGCAAAAGAAATGGCTGGGAATAACCCTTATTCTTTCTTAAAGATTGTAAGATCAGAGATAAATCTAGATGACTCTGTAGAGGTATATTCAAAAGAAGTATACGAAAAAGCTAAAGAAGTATTAAATGATTGGTCTAATGAAGGGGTTTTAGTTGAAGATTCAAATCCTGTTTTCTATATTTATAGACAAATAATGGAAGGTCGTGTTCAGACAGGATTAGTTGGATGTACTTCAATTGATGACTACATGAACAACATTATTAAAAAACATGAATTTACAAGAAAAGAAAAAGAGTTAGATAGAATCAATCATTTTGATATTACAGATGCAAACACTGAACCAGTTTTTCTAACTTACAAGAAGAATGATAGAATTAATGAAATTGTATCTAAGTGGATTGAAGAAAATAAACCTGAATACGATGTTGTAACAGAAGATGGTATAGCTCATATTGTTTGGGTATTGAATGATTCAAGTCTAGTAAAAGAAATAACAGAACTATTTACAGGTATTAAGTACCTATATATTGCAGATGGTCATCATAGATCAGCCTCTGCAGTTGCAGCTGGTAAAAAAAGAAGAGAAGAAAAGCCTGATTATACAGGAGAAGAGGAATTCAATAGATTCCTTGCAGTTATCTTCCCTGACGAAGATCTATATGTAATGGATTATAACAGAGTTGTTAAGGACCTAAATGGCTTGAGTAATGAAGACTTCTTAGCTAAAGTAGCCGAAAAATTTGATGTAATTGAGGCAAGTACAAGTCCTTATAAACCAAATGATAAACATGAGTACGGTATGTTCTTTGATGGAAATTGGTACACTTTAAAATCAAAGGAAGGTAGTTATCCGGAAAATGATCCTGTACTAAGTTTGGATTCAGCTGTTTTACAAAACAACTTATTATCACCTATATTGGGAATTGAAGATCCAAGAACAGACAAGAGGATTGACTTTATTGGTGGTATTAGAGGTCTAAAAGAACTTGAAAGAAGAGTCAATGAAGATATGAAAGTAGCTTTTGCTCTATATCCAGTAACTATTGATGATTTGATGGGAGTGGCAGATGCTGGACAAGTTATGCCTCCAAAATCCACATGGTTCGAACCAAAATTAAGAAGTGGTTTATTTGTACATAAACTAAGTTAGTTATATAGCCTTCAAGTTATTCTTGAAGGCTATTCCTAATTCGATATTGACAATAATTGACTAAGAGGTATAATGATAATAGTATTATAATTATTCTAAATTGCGAGGAATTAAAAAAATGTTAAATAATAATATTAACCTAGTGGCTATTTTAAAGGAATATGGTATTAAACCTTCTATTCAGAGAATCGAAATACTTGAATTCCTAATAGAAAACAGAATACATCCTAATATAGAAGCTATATATTCGATATTAGTTGAAAAAATGCCTACTTTGTCTAAAGCAACTGTCTATAATACATTGGATCTTTTTGCTAAAAATGGATTGACTAATAGATTGTTTATCGAGGCAAACGAAGTCAGGTATGATATAAGAACAGATAGACATGGACACTTTAAATGTGAAAAATGTAAAATAATACATGATGTTGAAATTTATAATCTGGATACAGAAATTAATAAAAATGATTATAAAGGTATGATCTATGCAGAGGAAATAAATTATAGAGGCTTATGCGAAGCATGTGCCAAATAAAATCATTGTAGGAGGTTAAATTGTGGCAAAAAAAAGAGAGATTTATTCATGTTCTAAATGTGAAATGATATTAGAAGCTTTAACGGATGGGAATACAGCAGAATGTTGTGGAAATGAAATGCAAATGTTAGTTGAAAATACAAAAGAAGCTTCATTAGAAAAACATGTACCTGTTATAGAAAAAACTGATGGTGGATATAAAGTGATGGTTGGTAGTATACCTCATCCTATGGAAGAAGCTCACTATATACAATGGATAGAATTAAATGAAGGTGATAAGGCTCAAATAAAATTTATGAGTCCTGGTCAAGAACCAATTGCCGAATTTAAAACTGAGGCATCAGAAGTTTCAGCGAGAGAATATTGTAATCTTCATGGATTATGGAAAACTAATTAATTAATTTATCCAAAAGGCTCATTTATGAGCCTTTTGTTTTTTTATTGTAAAATAATAACAATATATTTCTCTACAACCAAAATATAAATATTGAAGGTTGGTAGATAAAGTAATATAATCAAAGTATACTTTTTAAGGATGTGCAAGCATGGATATTTTTAGAATTCTTTTTATTATAATGTTAGCCCTATACGTACTATTTGTCTTGTCATTTATTTTTCTAGAAAAAAGAAAAACTAACAGCCTGATTTCATGGCTGTTAATATTTATTGTCTTTCCTTTTACAGGGTTTTTGATATTTCTGATTTTTGGAAGAGATATGAGTAAGAAAAGAGTTTTTAAACTTTTTAATACAGAAAAAAATTTAATGAAAGAAATAAAGCAAAAATCCGAGGATATTTATGATCATAAAAAGAACAATTTATATAAGGCTTTAAAAGAGAGCATACAAGCGATGGAATTGACTACAAGAATGTCTGCTACAGGTGTTCATTTTAATAATAAAGTGAAGATATTTACTGATGGTCAAGAAAAGTTCGATAAATTAATAGAAGATATAGAAAATGCTAAGACGGAAATACATATATTATATTTTGTGTATATTAAAGATGAATTAGGTACTAAAATTAGAGATTTGCTAACAAAAAAAGCAAAAGAAGGTGTAACAGTTCGTTTATTGCTTGACCATTTTGGTTCCTTTACACTAAGTGGTAGTTTTTTTAATGAATTAAAGGCTGCAGGGGGAAAGGTATCATTTTCATTTCCAATATCTTTAATTAATCTACAACTTAATAACCGTAACCATAGAAAAATTGTTATTATAGACAGAAGTATAGCCTATATAGGAGGGTTTAATATTGGGGATGCTTATCTAGGTAAAAACCCTAAAGCTGGCTATTGGAGAGATACACATATCAGGATACAAGGACCTGGTATAATTGATTTACAGCTTAGGTTCTTTCTTGACTGGAGAAATGCAGGAAATACAGACATTGTAATAGATGAGTATGAACTAAAAGAAAACAATGTTAGAGGAAGTGTTCCTTTACAAATATTATCAAGTGGACCTGATTCTGAACTAGAAACAATTAAACTAGCTTACATAGAGATGATAAATAACGCTAAGGACTATATATATATACAAACACCCTATTTCGTGCCAGATGAGACACTTAACGACGCCTTAAGGATTGCTCTATTAAAAGGTGTAGATGTTAGAATTATGATACCTAATAAACAGGATCATATGTTTGTATATTGGGCTACGTACTCCTTTATTGGTGATTTACTGCCATTAGGTCTAAAAGCATATACATATGAAAACGGATTTTTACATGCAAAAACAATTGTAGTTGATAGTAAAATTGCTAGCGTAGGAAGTGCTAACTTTGATAAGAGAAGTTTTAAGTTAAGTTTTGAGTGTAATGCCTTCTTATATGGTGATAAAATTGGTGATGAAATGAAAGAGATATTCTTAAATGATTTGAAGTTTTGTAAACAACTAACAATGAAAAGATATAACGAAAGATCTTTAATTATTCGAATTAAAGAACCTATAAGTAGAATAATATCTCCTATTTTATGATTTTATCAATAATTTTAAGTTTAATAACCATATCCATTATTGATATAATATTCCTGCGAATACCTAACTGGTTAAATATTATATTATTTTTAAATGCATTATCGTATGTCATCTGGTATGATCTTGGCCAATATTATCTCGGCTCTATTATTGGCTTGGGTATTTTTTTAATAGGATATATTATGTCCAAAGGTTCTTTGGGTGAAGGGGATATTAAGTTGATTCCGTCACTTGGCTTATTAATAGGTTTCCCTGGAATTCTTAATTTGATCTTATATTCATCCCTATTGAGTCTTACGATATTTAATTTCAATAAAAAAAGAAAGGCGCAGGTTTTACCTTTTGCGCCTTTCTTGTCAGTTGTATTTATATTTCTCTTTATCTTACAAAGTAGTTCTTTCTAATTTGCCTTGATCGTTTTGTACAGCCTTAACAATTTTAGCTATCTTTTTCAAATCATCAGCATCTTTAATACATTCTATCAATTGGTAAGTTTTGGTAGATTCATTATTTGTTTTGTATACATCACTTAACAACTTCATTACTGAAAAACTATGATCAGCATCTTTTAAAGTAATTATACTTACTTTTTCGTTAGCTAGAATATTGAGCAAAAGTGATGGATAATCTACATCCTTTAAGTCTCCAATCATATAATAATCAGCTGAATCATCATTTAGATCTTTTTCTATGTTTCTAACAGGCTTTAATTTACCAACTCCTTGAGCAACAGAGCCCAAAGTAGCCAATAAAGGTAATATGCCATGTCCACGGTGTCCTGAGATTATTATATTATCTTTGTTTGTTATTGCAGTTTCTAAGTATTCTGCTTGTGTTTGTGTCATAAATTCTTGATCAATTAATTTTTTTAGCATTTGATTCATAATTTATCCTCCCTTAATTTTATTCCCAAATAATTATACCATAAATAAGTAATCTATGTAATGAGATTAAACTATGAATTGGTAAATATAAGATATGTGTGGAAATTAAATGAATTTTTAGTGGAATAATTATTGGACTGTTGAAATTATTTTGCAAGTAATATATAATTAAGACAAGACCAAATCTATTTAAGAAGGAGCAGACAAATGAAGAAAGAGAAAATCAAAGAAAAAAGACTAAAAATGGGTTTTTCTCAGGAAAGTCTTGCTAGAAAAATTGGTGTCACTAGACAGACTATTAATTTAATAGAAGCTGGCAAGTATAATCCTAGTTTAAAGATTTGCAAAGGCATTGCAAGAGAGCTAAACGCTACTTTAGACGAATTATTTGGTGATTAATTTACTAATTGAACAACAAAAAGGATGAAGTTTAACTTCATCCTTTTTGCTGTTCATATAAATTTCAAGGAGATCAGACTGCATAAGCAATCAGGATTTCATTTACTTTTTCTTCAATCAATAGATAATCCACTGATGGAAGATCTAATAATGTCATCTGAATTAATTTGTTGAATTCTTCTAAAGCAGAGATACAATTAATTCTAACTAATGTATTTGCTAGAAGTGTAATATATTGAAATGGAGCCTTTTTTAAATTGAGATAACTTTCAGCCTGTATTCTTATACTTTCCAAGTCTTTTTTTTCTTCAAGACTATTAGCCTTCTCAATTTTTAAATTCTGTTGTGCAATAATTTGTTCTAGAGAACTTAAGGACTCTAGATAAGATCTAATAAAATAGTAAATAGCGCTGCCATATTCTTTTTTTCTTTCTTGAAACAATGCCATTACATGAGTTATTTTTGATTCATTGTAAAATAATTCAGCCAATGTTATAGTACCATCTTTTTGGTAACCATAAAAATATTGTTTAATTTTCAAGAATTCCATCCAGCCAGTGTATTCTTGCCCCGCTAATTGGAGATACATCGGATATTTTAGTAATAACTCTAAACGCATCTCCTTATTTTTATACATTTTCTCTTGGGCGATTTGAAGAACCTGAGCTGAAGTTGAATATTGCTTATTAATCTTTAATCTTTCAGCCTCTTGTATTAATTCATTTATACTCAAGGCGTGATAGAAGGAATTAAGCATCTCATTATTCTGAAAAACGCCCCTATGCTTCTCAGATACTCTTTGGTTGATCAATGGTTTGTTGTAAACTGCCATCAGGTTCTCCTTTCTGTCCCTAGTTCAATACAATGAAATGGATATTTTTATCTATTATTTGCAAATTTTCTAAATCTTTTGTGATTTCAACATTGGTAATAAAATAGTAGGCTGTATTAATTCTTGGATTATTGGTGTATACAGCTGTAAAATGTTTTAATTCGTTGATTTCATCTAGCGTTGGTATTCTGTTATAGATGCATTTACCGCTTAATATGTGTTCATCATCAACAAAACCAAATATTGGTAATTCTAATTTATCGTTCCAGGTATTACCTATATGTTCATAGGCATATTCAAGCTTGTCTGCAAGATTTTGCATCTTTAGGTGTTCTACACCAATGTGCTGGAACTCTTTTTCTATATATTTTTCTATAGTTGGTTCTATTTTCTTATTATAGAAATCATTGGTATTTAACTTCTCTAATGTTGATAAATTAGGAACCATATAATAAAAGTAAAATTTAAAGAAAGGTTCCTTGAATAAGTACATGCTTCTATGCATATTAGCCTTTTCATTTGGTAGAAGGAGTGGTACTTTCCTATATAGTATGTTTAACTGCATTAAACTTTTTAAATAAACATTAATTTTTGTTTTGTCTAAGGCGGTACTTTTAGCAATATCTTTAATAGTGTCAGATCCTGATGCTATAGCGCTTAGTATAGCGTAATAGGTAGAAGGTTCTCGTAAATCTTCTCTCATTAAAAGGGTAATTTCTTGGTGTAGAGAAGAGTATTTATTAATAATTAATCTACAAAGATTTTCTTTTAAAGATATTTTGTAATCAAGAGCCTTTAAGTACCTAGGAATTCCTCCTAATATTGCATAGTAGGCTATTTGATCAGCTAAGTTGAAATCCTTGAGTAAATCCTTGGTTTCCTGAAAGGACAAAGCTTCAAGTTTTATAGTTGAAGTCATTCTTCCAAAGAGAGGACTATCTTCACCTAGTAGTTCACTTTCCATATAAGAGAGGGAAGAACCAGTTAGAACACACATCAACTTTCCATTCTCACTATTTTGATCCCAAATTTTTTGTAGTATTGAAAGAATTTCTTTATTGCTTTGGGCAATATATGGAAACTCGTCAATTATCAATAGTATTTTTTTAGATTTACTTTCATTTATTAGAAAGAGAAAAGCTTTCTCCCAATTATCAAATGAAGTTATAAATTCCTTAACAGGATTATCTTCAAGTATTTCTTCAGAAAAGAGTTTTATTTGCTCGGAATCAATAGTTTCTCTGCTAACGTAAAAAAAATGAGTTTTATCCTTTGCGAATTCTTTTAATAACGCAGTCTTGCCAAGTCTCCTTTTTCCATACACAACAATAAGTTGTGGGGTGTCTTCAGCATATCGGGATTCCAACTCATTTAGCTCTTTTTCTCTACCTATAAACATATTAGTATATTCCTAACATATGTAATGACAAATAATATAAACGTAAATAGTATAAACTAGATTATATAAATATTGTTAGTTTGATTATATAATTTTTATTTTATTAAGTCAACAAAATAATTTGAAAAAAGAACGAAAAAAATATATAATGTAAAAGGTAAGTCAACTGTTAGTTTAAAGGAGCAAAGAATTTATGTGGCAATGCAAAGAATGTGGAAAAAAATATAGTGCAGAACCAATCTATTGTGATTTTTGTGGAGCTACTGAGAATTTCATTGAACCTGTTGATATAAAAGAAAATGAAAGTTTTTATAGAGGCGTAGAGGCTGGTTTTCAAAATAATGTAGCGAATAAAGATTTTGAAGATTATGATAAACTTATTAAAGATTTTCTGGCTGATGAATATCAACCGATCTCACGTAAAGTTAAGGAACCCTTTGAAGATGAAATGTTAGAAAAGGAAAAAAAACAAAGACGTGAAAAAAGACTGGAAAGTCTTGATAATGAATACTATGAATCTATAAAAACAGTCGTTGGAACTGACAGTATAGAAAAAGATGATTATTATAAGGACTTAGAGGATTTATTTAAAGAACCTTTACAAAGCGGAGATCAAACAACATTTAATGGTATTTTTAAAAAAAATGATACTATGGAGAACACTTTTTTAAAACCTAAGAATAGAAAAGGTCGTAGTGTTGTTGAGGAAAAGATTAATGTAGCTAAACCTAAGAAAAAATTTAAAATGCCTATATCGATACCTATCCCGACTATAGCCTTAGCTAAAAAGAACAAAGATGGCTTTTCAGAAAAACCTAAGAATGATAAAAAACTAATCAAGCTTGTAGCTATACTTGGCAGTGTTTTTGTTTTAATGATTTTAATGATGGTCATAGTATTAGGGAATATTATTGATTCTGGAGATGAAAGCGGCAAGTTGCCAAGTGAAGCAAAAATGTTGAGTTTTTTCACTGACATCAAGGCTCTTGATGAAGCAAGTTTTATAGAGAATCCTATTATGATTAGTTTCATGGAATATGAAGGTACAAATGTCGAAAAACAAGCAATGCTTAAGTTGTTATATGCCATGGTTATTTCAGAACAATTAGATATTGAAGGAGTAAGCAAAATAGAACAAAAAGGTATCAATAGGGTGTTGGTTACTTATAAAGTGAGTGGGGATGATATATCAAAAGATACCTTGGATAAGCTTTTGTTTAGAACCAATGATAATATAGTGTATCAATTAGACTTTACAGATTTTGTTACTCAATATACGATAGCAAAAGGAAAATATCAAATAAAAGAATAAATTAAAATATTAATTATAAGGAGGATTTGAGTTGAAGAATATTATAGAAAGATTAAAAGTGCCGAAAGAGGTGCAAGAAATATTTAATACAACAAATGTTGTTTGGGCAAATAGCAGAGAAGATTTATTTAAATTAGCATTAGGTATTGAAAGCGGAACAAGAGATTATTATGAGGTTTACTATACTATTCAAGGTATTGGTAAAGTAGTTGAATGTACGGTTGCTAAATGCAAAAATGGTCTGGCTGTAAATTATACTGATTCATATATGAGAAGAAGAGACCCTAATTGCATGGTTATAGCTGATGAAAAACCTACTGATAAAGAAACTTTTATAAATCGTTTTGGTGAAAGTTTCGATGGATTACGTAAGGATACCTTGAAGTGGTTTAGAGAACTTGATACAGTAATAGCTATGCCTTTTATGTCAGGTGGAAAAGAGTTTGGTTATCCTTCATTGGTATTTGTACCAGCCAATGCAGCCTTTTTTGCTGCTGCTTTAGGTGATATACAAGATTTCATACCTTGTGATGAGGTTGAAGATGGCTTTGAACCTAAGGCTATAATGTATGTAGCTCCTCCTTTCAGACACACATATTTTGGTGGCAAACAAGTTGTAGTGCACAATAGAAAAGGTGAATTTCATGAAATCTTTTCATACAACCTTTATCCAGGTCCAAGTGCTAAAAAAGGAGTTTATAGTGTCTTGTTGGATTTTGCTGAAAAAGATAACTGGAATACACTACATGCTTCAACTGTTAAAGTTACAACTCCTTATGAAAACAGATACAACATAATGCATGAGGGGGCTTCTGGTGGTGGAAAGAGTGAAATGTTAGAAAACACTCAAAGAGAATCAGATGGTAGAATATTACTTGGAGAAAGTATAATAGACGGCAATAAGATACACATAGATTTATTGGCAAATTCAGAAGTTATTCCTGTTACTGATGACATGGCTCTAGCTCATCCGAAATTGCAAAATTCAGATAAATTAACTGTAACTGATGCTGAGTCAGGCTGGTTCTTAAGAGTTGACCACATTAAAGAATATGGTACAGAACGTGAGTTGGAAAGAATGACAATTCATCCAAAAGCTCCAATGTTGTTTTTCAATATTGATGCATCTCCTAAATCTACAGCTTTAATTTGGGAACATATTATGGATGCTCCAGGTAAACCTTGCTCTAATCCAAGAGTTATAGTGCCTAAGGATCAATTTAATGCAGTAAAGGGTGAAGTTGTTGAAATTGATCTAAGAAGTTTTGGCTTAAGAACTCCGCCAACTACTAAGGATAATATAAGTTATGGTGTTGTTGGTTTGTTCCATGTTCTACCTCCAGCTATAGCATGGTTATGGAGATTAGTGGCACCACGTGGCTTTGCTAATCCTAGCATAACATTTTCAGATAAAATGGAGAGCGAGGGAGTAGGTTCCTATTGGCCTTTTGCTACAGGTAAAAGAGTTGATCAAGCTAATATTTTATTAAGACAAATGGAAAAGACACCTGGCACAAGATATGTCTTGATTCCAAATCAATATATCGGCTGCTACAAAGTTGGCTTTAAAGCAGAGCACTTATCAAGAGAGTATTTATCAAGAAGAGGTCAAGCGCCTTTTAAAATTGAAGAGTTAATAAATTTAGGATCACCTGTCTTGGGTTATGCAATGAAGAATGTAAAACTCGACGGAAAAGAAATTCCTTCAATAATGCTAAATGTCGCTGAACAAAGATATGTAGGAGAAGAGGCCTTTAAGGCTGGAGCTGATATATTGACTAATTTCTTCAAGAAAGAATTAGAGCAATTTTTAACACCAGATTTGGATCCACTTGGTAAAATAATAATTGAAAGTTTTATAGCTGGGGAATCTATTGAAGCGCTAAATGCAATAATGCCTGGTAAATATATAAAATAGTAAGGAAATATTATGAATATAGTTTTAAGTATAATCTTAGGTTATTTAGTTGGTTCTATACCATTTGCTCTAATATTTGGCAAGATATTTGGTGGTATAGATGTTAGAGAACATGGTAGCGGTAACCTTGGTGGTACCAATGTTATTAGAATATTGGGAGCAAGGATAGGAATACCTGTAATATTTTGTGATATTGGCAAGGGTATTCTAGCTGCTTTTATTGGAACCTTGATTGGTGGCGAGCTTTTAGGCTTGGTTGCTGGAATTTTTGCTGTATTCGGCCACTTTTATCCAATCTTTGCCGGCTTTAAAGGTGGTAAGGGTGTAGCAACAGGGGCTGGAGTATTCATTTATTTAGCACCATTCCAAATGCTAATAGTTGTTTCTATTTTCTTACTTGTACTGATAATTTTTGGATATGTATCATTGGCATCAATTATTGGTTCTGCAGCTGGGATAATTCTTTTTATACTTCCTGAATTCTTAACAGGAATGAATATAAATTTAGGAGTTAGGCTTGGTGCCCTACTGATTGGTGGCTTCATAATATATAAACATAGAAGTAACATTAGGAAATTAGCAATAGGTGAAGAAAAAAGAACCTTATATAAAAATAGAGGTATGAAGAAATAATAATCTTTGAATTTATGGCAGATAGGAATAAACTATCTGCCATCATTATATATTTATAAGTATAGTCTTCATAGAATCTACATAATATATTGATATTATTCAAGTGGTTGATAAGGAGTTTAGTTACAATGGGTTTAAAAAAAGTTTTGGTAGTTGATGATGAAGCTAATATAGTAGATGTCATAAAATCATATCTTGAAAATAGTGGATATGAAGTTTTGGTAGCATATAATGGAGCTAAGGCTATTCAAATTTTTGAAAAAGAAAGTCCATCTCTTATTATATTAGATTTGATGCTTCCAGATATTAATGGACAAGATGTTTGCAAGACAATTAGAAAAAGATCCAATATACCTATATTAATGTTAACTGCTAAAGTCGAAGAAGACGACTTATTGAAGGGGCTTGATATTGGAGCTGATGATTATATGACAAAGCCATTTAGTCCAAGAGAACTGGTAGCCAGGGTTGCTGCACTCTTGAGAAGAGTTAAAGGGGAAAGAACTCCTCTTTCAGGTATAATGCATTTTAATGATGGTCAAATTGTTATTGACACTTTGAAACAAGAAGTTAAAAAACTTGATAAGGTAGTTAATTTAACTCCTATCGAATACAAAATTTTATTAACTTTAGCTAAGTATCCTTTAAAGGTTTTTACCAGAGAAGAATTAATATCTAATGTATTTGGGAATGATTTCAATGGTTATGATAGAACAGTTGATACACATATAAAAAACTTAAGAAAAAAAATTGAAATTGATAATAAAAAACCAATTTTTATTTTAACTGTTCATGGAACAGGTTATCGTTTTGGAGGGGAATAGTATGAAATATAGTTTGCGGACAAAATTAACTGTAACATATGCATTAGTTGCTTTGATTTGTGTTTTACTAATTAGTATTTTATCTAATATTTTCCTTGAAAATCAGTTTAGAGATTACATAGTCACGAAACAAGAAATTCAAAATGAAGAAATAGCTAAACAAATTTCTCAACAGTACATTGAGGATGGAGATTGGGACGTAGCAAGTATCGAAAATATTGGGCTTTTGGCATTGGATGAAGGCCTTATAATTAAAGCGAAAGATAATAATAATAATTCGATTTGGGATGCTACTGTTCATAATTCTGGATTATGTACAGCAATGCTAGATCATATATCAGAAAATATGACCAGTCGATACCCTAATTGGGAAGGTGAATATATAGAGAATAGTTATAGTCTTGTTAAAGATTCAAATGTAGTTGGTACTGTGGAAATTGGTTACTATGGACCATTTTTTTTCAATGATAATGAATTAGCATTTATAAACACTTTAAATAATTTGTTAATTTTTGTTGGATTATTTTCACTTTTTGCAGCCCTGGCTTTAGGTTATGTAATGTCTAGAATACTAACAAAGCCAATTGCAAAAGCAGTAAACTTTGCACAGTCAATATCAGATGGGGACTACACCTTAAGAATAGTGAATAAAGATAACACTAAAGAGTTGCTACAATTAACAGATACGTTAAATTCTCTTGCAGATACAATACAAGATAATGAATTAATGCAAAAAAGATTAACTTCTGATGTAGCGCATGAATTGAGAACACCTTTAACAACACTTCAAAGTCATATAGAAGCTATGCTAGATGGTATATGGAAACCTGATAAACAAAGACTGGAATCTCTCCATAGTGAAATAGTAAGAATCACTAAAATTGTAGGAGACTTGGAATCACTAACAAGATTAGAAGAAGGAAATATTAATATACATAAAGAAAAGTTCGATTTAACAAATCATATCAAGAATATAGTAACAGGGTTGGAATTGAGACTAAAAGATAAACAAGCAACTATTGAAGTTATGGGTCCCGAAGTTTATTTGGAAGCAGATAAAGACAAACTAAGTCAGGTAATTATTAACATAATTTCAAATTCAATTAAATATATTGGATATGGTGGAAGTGTAAAAATTAGTTTAAGTGAAACTGATAGTTGGATAAATATCAGTATTAGTGATGATGGGATTGGTATAAGTGATGAAGATTTACCATTTATTTTTGAAAGGTTTTATAGATCTGACAGATCAAGGAATAGGGAAACAGGTGGCTCTGGAATTGGCTTAACAATTGCTAAAGCTCTAATTAAGGCTCACAAAGGGACAATAGAAGTTAAAAGCATTTTAGGCGAAGGTACAGAATTTTTAATAAAGCTTCCTAAATAGTTATTAAAGACTAATCGAAAAACTTATGAGAAAGAATTAATAATATTCTTTCTCATTTTTATATACATATTTTTAAAATTACTGCATATCTCCATAATATCTTCATAAAAAATAATTATAATGAGTAATGAGTAAAGAATAAAAAATAAAAAGGTGGTTAAAAATATGAACCAAACACAAAACAAAAAAGATCAATTTATAAATCAAAAAAAAAGCAAGGCTCCAATATTTATTGGAATAGGCACAATATTAATTATTAGTGCATTGGCACTAGTATTCTTAAACATAAGTAATGGAAAAGATGAAGTGGTATATTATGGTGAACCAGTTGTAAGTGAGCGTTCTTACATAGGGAAAGTAATTAAAATGACAAAAGTAGAACCTCAAGTCGATGCTGAAAGTATCCAAATACCTTTAGATATTGTTGATCAAAGTAATATAGTCTATTTTGAATCAGAAAACAAGGACAAGGAAATAGTGCCTATGATGGCATATGTTACACCTTCAGGACGACTGTTTGTTGGAAGTAGTTTATGTGAACCTTGTGGAGGTAAATCTTTTTCTTTAGCCGGAGAAACTATTGTCTGTGATACTTGTAAAACAACATACAATATTGAAAACCATGAATTTATATCAGGTGCAAAAATCTGTGGTACCTACCCACCAGTCAATATGAAACCAGAGATTATCGATGGAAAAATAGTAATCCAAAAAGAAGAAGTATTAAAATGGAAAATCCGAGCAAATTAATTGAAGATTACGAGGTAAAATTTAAATGAAAAATAAAACAAAAGAAAATAAAAAGTCAAATGATAAATCTAATGCAAATGAAAATCTTAAATATATTATTATTACAATCATCATAATAGTTGCTTTCTTTGGAGTGAATAAAATGCTAGCATCTAATAACATATCGTTGCCAGCAATCCTTTTTAGAAGTGCAACAACTAATAATGGTGGGGCTGAAGATATAACTAAAAAAGGTCTTGATTATTATATGGAAAATTATGGTAGTAATGTTGATCCAAGTTTAGTAGAAGCGAAACGTGTTAGCTTTGGCTGTCACTTTGAAATTCATATATATAAAGAAGGCAAACTAGTAATGAAGTTAGGATATGCAGGAAAAATTTACGAATTGTAAATTTATAAAAGTTGGAGGAATAAATGAGTATTTTTAGAATTGCCTTAAATAATTTAATGAGAAGAAAAATCAAAATGCTTTTTTTAATGTTAGGGCTAATAGTTGGAGTAGCTACAGTTATATCATTTGTAAACATATTGAAAGCAATGGAATCAGAGTTAGGTGATAAAATTGATGAATTTGGTCCAAATTCAATAATACTACCACGTAGTGAAGGTATGGATATTAATAATAATAATACCATGAATACAGATATTACTTTTGATATTCAAAAACTTACAATGGAGGATATTCCTAAAATATCAGCTTCGTCCGTAAGTCAATATATAAATATCATATCTCCAAAATTAGTAGGAGCTGTTGAAACAGAACAGCGAAAGACAATAATTGTTGGGATTGATACTAAAAAGGAATTTACGCAAAAACCATGGTTAACTTTAAAGCAACAAGATACGACAAAAGAAATCCAAGAACTTTCCTTTTTAGATTTACCTAATAAAAGTGTAATCCTAGGATCTTCTGCTGCTAAGGCTTTAAATGTGAAAGTTGGCGAATTAATATTACTAGATGAAAAAGAATTCAAAGTTTTTGGGATTTTGAACGAAGTAGGAAGCGAAGATGACGGGTTGATTTATGGAAATCTTAATGAAGTACAAACTTTACTGAATAAGCCTAATGAGCTTTCTATGATAGAAGTTTCTGCTTATTGTAATAATTGCCCAATAGAAGAGATAGTTGTCGGATTGGAAGAATCATTGCCAAATAGTAGCGTGACTGCTTTGAAGGAAGCTGCTTTATTTAGAGAGGAAACAATAGGCCAATTTTCAAAATTTGGGTTTGCCTTATCAGCTATGGTATTGTTAATTGCAGCAATGGTTGTTTTAAAAACAATGCTCTCTTCAATTAGTGAGAGAACAAGAGAAATAGGCATCTTTCGTGCTATTGGATTTAGACGAGCACATATAATGAAAATAATATTCATTGAAGTTGGCTTAATTGGAATAATTAGTGGAATATTAGGATTCTTGATTGGTAGCCTAGCGGCCACTTATGGCGGACCATATTTGGCTCAAATTCAAAATGATATACCAATTGATATCCAATTACTTTTGCCAGCAGTTCTATTGTCTGTAGGTCTTGCAATAATTGTTAGTGCCTATCCAGCCATTAAGGCTGCACAATTAGATCCAGCTGAAGCGCTACGTTACGTTTGATAAGATTAAAGGAGGAAATAAAAATGTCGGAAATTTTAATATCGATTAAAGATATAAAAAAAACATATAAATCTATGGGTGAAGAAGTTGATGCCCTCAAAAATATAACTTTAGATATTATGAAGGGAGAATCTGTTAGTGTCATGGGTCACTCTGGCTCAGGAAAAAGCACCTTGTTATCTATTATGGGTGCACTAAATCCCCCTACTTCAGGAGTTATCGAAATAGACGGAATCGATATATATAAATTATCTCAAGAAATGAGAGCAGACTTCAGAAGAGAGTACTTAGGTTTTGTATTTCAACAATTTCAATTAATACCTTATTTAACAGCACATGAAAATGTAATGCTGCCATTAACAACCACAAAACGTACCAATAAAGAAAAACGAGATATGGCAGAAGAAGTATTAATACGTGTAGGATTAAAGGATAAGATGAATAGATTACCAAATCAATTATCTGGAGGAGAACAGGAGAGAGTAGCAATTGCTAGAGCAATTGTAAATTCACCTCCTTTGATCTTAGCCGATGAACCAACAGGTAGTCTAGATACAAAGACTGGTGACGAAATCATGGAACTTTTTCAAGAATTAAATCAAGAAGGTTTAACAGTTCTTATGGTTACCCATAACCCAGATAATACTAAATATTTGGGACGTACTATTATGATGAAGGATGGCAGGCTTTCCGATTATCAAGAAGAATTAATCAGAAAAAGTATAAATATAAATTAGTATCGGAGGAATTTAAATGCAACTTTATCATATAATATTAAATAATCTCCGCAGACGTAAATTGAAGATGCTATTCATTTTATTTGGAATGGTTATTGGTATAGCTACAATGGTCTCTGTATATAGTGTTGTTGATTCTATGAAGTCAGAAATGACTCGTAAAGTATCTGAATATGGAGTTAATGTTGTTATCACTCCAAACTCTGATGGATTAACCTTTTCCTATGGAGGAATTACCCTTCCTGAAGTAATGTATGATATTGAACAATTAACGATGGATGATGTTAATCAACTCACTCAACTTCAGTCTAAGAATATGATTAGGATAGTATCTCCAAAATTAATTGGAAATGGTAATCTAGCTACTGGTGAAAGAGTCAATATAGTAGGAGCAAATATAAAGGAAGAATTCACTGTTAAACCTTGGTTGAAAATTGCAGATGATAAATCCCAGCAATTTAAAAAGAAGCCAGTTAATAACAAAGAAATGGATTATGAAAAACTTGATTTATTAAGACAAGATTTAGAAGTTTTAAATTTATCTGATAATCAAATTATAGTAGGCTCCGCGCAAGCAGTTACAAGTAAGATTGTTAAAGGGGATATTCTCAATATATCCGGACGAAATTACGAGGTTAAGTTCATATTGAGTGAAAGTGGGGCTATGGAAGATAAGCAAATATTTATGAATCTAGCTTCAGCTCAAAATTTACTTAGCAAACCAGGTGAAATATCAATGATTGACATGTCAGTAGATTATCTAAAAGGTTCGGAAGAATCATTATTATCAGAAATTAAAGAGGGATTGCCAAATTCTCAGGTTTTAAGTCAGAGGCAAGAAAGTATGAGACAAGATGATTTATTGAACCGATTAGTAAGATTTGGTGTTTCACTTTCAATTATTGTACTATTAGTAGGTATGTTAGTAATTTCACTTACTATGTCAAGTGCAGTTAGAGAACGTACTAGAGAAATCGGTATTTTCAGAGCACTTGGTTTTAGAAAATCACATATAGTTAAAATAATTATATATGAAGGTTTAATAATTAGTGTAATAGGTGGTGTTATCGGGTACTTAATTGGGATGCTTCTGGCAAATTATGCTGCACCAATATTCTTTGATAGTGACGTTCAAGTAACATGGAATATATTTTTGTTCTTTATATCAATTCTTATATCTGTTGTTATTGGCATTTTGTCAAGTCTTTATCCTGCACTTAAAGCAGCGAAGTTAGATCCAGCTGAGGCTTTAAGATTTATATAAATATAAGATTAAATAATATATAATAACAAATAAATAACATTTAATTACAAGGGAGTTGTATACTCCCTTGTTTTTTAGAAAATCTAGTTATATAAAGGGATTTTATATGTAAAAATTGTTATGAAATCATTTACTTTTTAGTGCATGTAGTGTAGTATTGTAATTGAGGAAATTATGGCATACTTTCTTTCAGGCTAGAGAACAAGTTGGATTCTAGAGGAAGGGAGTATTTATTTTACCCGGGCTTGTAATATTTTTCACAAGGTGGATTTATGAGAAAAGAAATTTTTATAGTTACAAACAACAAATTAGTGATAGAGGAATTTCCGGCATTAGAAGTCATAGGTGACCTAGATGCTGTCTTTCTTAAGGTTAGAGACTTAGTTCATGAAGGAAATGTTATAATGACCCATCCTTTATCTGGGAGCATAAAGCCCCACGAAACCGAATTCAAGTCAATTGTTTTATCAAAAGGTGATGGGACAATGAACTTCGACTCACTACATCTAATTGAGAATGCAATAACAACTAGTGCTAAATTCAAAAAACCTAAAAGAGACTATGGCATTGATAATTCGAGAGTAGAAAATGACTTTATGACTATAGACTACAGTTTGTTAAAAACAGGCTTGGAAGGTCTTGGTACTACTTTATACAAATTGATCGATATATAACTTTTAAAGTTTATATAAATAATATGGTTTAAGGAGGTGAAGGTTTTGCAATTAAAAATTGGAAATATTTACATTAAGGATGTTCAGTTTGCTTCAACAACTGAAGTTAAAGAAGGAGTTCTTCATTTAAACAAGGATGAGTTTTTAGCTGTAGCTGGGGATGATGAAAGAATAGCCTCTGTAGATGTCTATTTAGCAAAACCAGGAGAAGAGACTCGCATTATTCCTGTAAAGGATGTCATTGAGCCTAGAGTTAAAGTCGAAGGCGATGGTGGGATTTTCCCAGGATTTATGTGTGGTGTAGAGCAAGTAGGTAGTGGTACTACTCATGTTCTAAAAGGGGCGGCAATTGTTACTACAGGTAGAATTGTTGGATTCCAGGAAGGCATCGTTGATATGAGCGGTCCTGGAGCGGAGTATACACCTTTTTCAAAAACCTACAATATTGTTCTAAAGGTAGAACCTATCGATGGAATATTACAACATGAACATGAAGAAATTGTAAGGTTGGCAGGTTTTAGAGCGGGAATTTATGTTGGTAAAGCAGGTCATAATGTTACTCCAGATGATTATAGAACTTTTGAAACTAAACCTTTAGTTCAACAAATCAATGAGTACCCTGATCTACCTAAAGTAGTATATGTATATATGCTGCAAACTCAAGGATTATTACATGATACATATGTTTATGGAGTAGATGCTAAGAAAATTATTCCTACATTCCTATATCCAACAGAAGTATTTGATGGTGCTGTTGTTAGTGGAAACTGTGTTTCTGCTTGTGATAAAAACCCAACTTATGTTCATATGAATCACCCAGTTATCGAAGAGCTATATGCTAAACACGGTAAGGAATTCAATTTCTTAGGATGTGTTGTCACAAATGAAAATGTTACTTTGATGGACAAAGAACGTTCTTCAAACATGACAGCAAAACTAGTTGAGTTCTTAGGTGCGGACGCTGTTATAATTTCTGAGGAAGGCTTTGGAAATCCAGACGCTGACTTGGTTATGAATTGTAACAAGATAACTAAAAAAGGCATCAAAACAGTATTGATTACTGATGAATATGCGGGACAAGATGGAGCTTCTCAATCATTGGCAGACTCAACACCAGCTGGTGATGCAGTTGTCACTGGTGGAAATGCTAATGAAATTATAAAATTACCAGTAATGAAAAATGTTATTGGTTATCCTGAAGTTGCGGAAGTTATTGCAGGCGGTTTCCAAGGAAGTTTATCTTCTGATGGCAGCATCACTGTAGAATTACAAGCAATTACTGGAGCTACTAGTGAAGTTGGCTACGGATATTTATCTGCAAGAACTTACTAGAAAAAAGAAAATAGATTTAAATTTAATATAAGGAGGAATGGCTATGTTAGAGGGTAAAAAAGTTGTAATCCTTGGCGACAGAGATGGCGTACCTGGACAAGCAGCAGAAGAAATGATAAAAACAATAGCCGGCGCTGAAGTAGTATATTCTACAACAGAATGCTTTGTTTGAACAAGCGCTGGAGCAATGGACCTAGAAAATCAAGCAAGAATCAAAGGTTTTGCTGATCAATATGGTAAGGACTTAGTTATAGTATTAGGAGCAGGCGAAGCACAAGCTGCTGAGTTAGCTGCTGAGACAGTAACACAAGGTGATCCTACATATGCAGGCCCATTGGCAGGAGTTCAGTTAGGACTCCCTGTTTATCACGCATTTGAATTAAAAGATTCAGTAGATCCTGATGTATATGAAGATCAAGCAGGAATGATGGAAATGGTATTAGACGTTGATGCCTTAATAGAGGCTGTTAAAAAATTTAGAGCTGAATAATAGCTTAGACCATAAAGGAGGTCGTAACCTTGGGAATAAAAATTGTACACTACATAAACCAGTTTTATGGTGGAATTGGTGGAGAAGATAAGGCTGATTATGCTCCTGAGAAAATCAGTGGAGTTAAAGGTCCAGGTATGGGTTTACAAGCTGCATTTGGTGACAAAGCTACTATTAGTTCTACTATAATTTGTGGTGATTCATACTTCAATGAAAACATTGAAGCAGCAACAGAAGTAATTCTTGAAATGATTAAAGAAGAGAATCCTGATGTATTCATCGCTGGACCTGCCTTTAATGCAGGTCGTTATGGTGTAGCTTGTGGAGCTGTATGCAAAGCTGTATCCGAAAATCTAAATATACCGGTAGTAACTGGTATGTATATTGAAAATCCTGGTGCTGATATGTATAAGAAAAATGCGTATATGGTAGAAACTACCAATTCAGCAGCAGGTATGAAAGACGCAATAACTAAAGTAGCGGCTTTAGCATTAAAACTTGGTACAGGAGAAGCAATCGGGACACCTGAAGCAGAGGGTTATATGGCTAGAGGCGTTAGAAGAAACATTATCTGTGAAGATAGAGGTGCTAAAAGAGCTGTCGATATGTTGATAAAGAAAATTAAAGGTGAAGAAATTGTCACTGAGTATCCAATGCCAACATTTGACAGAGTTGACCCTGCTGAGCCTGTAAAGGATGTTAGAAAAGCTAAAATAGCTATTGTGTCATCTGGCGGACCAGTACCTAAGGGTAATCCTGATCACATAGAATCATCTAGTGCATCAAAATTCGGAAAATATTCAATTGTGGGCATTGATGATTTAACTCCTGAAAACGGAGAAACAGCACACGGTGGATATGATCCTGTTTACGCTAACCAAGATTTAGACAGAGTTATTCCTGTTGATATTTTGAGAGAAATGGAAAAAAGCGGAGAAATTGGAAGTTTACATGATTTCTATTATTCTACAGTAGGTAATGGAACCTCAGTTAACAATTCAAAAAAATTCGCTGCTGAAATCGCTAAGGATTTACTAGCTTCAAATGTTGATGCTGTTATCCTTACATCAACTTGAGGAACCTGTACTCGTTGCGGTGCAACGATGGTAAAAGAAATTGAGCGCATGGGATTCCCAGTTGTACATATGTGTACAGTAGTGCCTATTTCAATAACTGTAGGAGCTAACAGAATTATCCCTACAGTAGCAATTCCTTATCCTCTTGGAAACCCTGCTATGACAATGGTAGATGAAAAAGAGTTAAGAAGAAAATTGGTAAAGAAAGCTTTAAAAGCTTTAGAAACACCAGTAACAGAACAAACAGTATTTTAATGAAAAAGGGGGGTAGCCTTTTGGCTATCCCCGATTTTAAGGAGGGTATTATATTATGAGTTTTCCGGTTATAAAAGGTGCTAGTTATAGCTTATTTCATACACCAGAAATGACTGTTCATCAAGGAAGTAATCAAACAACTGAAAGGTATACTAATCCAAATTCGGAGCATTTTAAAAATCTTCAAAAATCTTTGAGAAGTTTTGATGAATTTGTTAAATATCCACCTAACCAAGTATACATAGGCAATGTTAAGCCTGACATGCTAAAATGCCACAAAAGACCTTGGTATGAGCATCCATTGGAAGCTGCATCAACAGATGGTCCTTTTGGAGCAATCTATACTGAAGAAGAATTAATTGCATTAGTAAAGATTGTTGATGTATTTGATCTTGTTGTCTTGGAAGAAGACTTCCAAGCTGGAGCAAAAGTTAAGTTGAAAAATAAGCAAGAATTGCAAATTATAGATAAGCTTCTTTCTAAATTAGATACAAAAGGTGAAAAATTCGCCGAGTTAGAAAGAATGGTTAATGAAGAACACGCTGAAGGTATGTACTACAGTGGGAGATTAGTTGGATGTGTAAAGAAAGCCCATGCATTTGATGCTGTTTTAACTGCTCATGTAATGTTTGAAAACCTAGTGAGCAAAGCAACAGCTGTAGTCAATTTACTGCAAATGTTCACAAAGACTAAACTTAGACCTGAAGAAGTAGATTATATTATTGAAACTTCGGAAGAAGCATGTGGAGACATGAATCAACGTGGTGGTGGAAACATAGCAAAATCTATTGGAGAAGTCTGCGGTTGTGTCAATGCAACTGGAAGTGATACAAGAAGTTTTTGTGCTGCACCAGTTCATGGTTTGGTACAAGCAGCTGCATTAGTACAATCAGGTATTTACAAAAATGTAATTGTTATAGCTGGTGGTAGTACTGCTAAATTAGGAATGAATTCAAAGTCGCATATTGAAAAGAATATGCCTGCTTTAGAAGATTGTCTAGGTGCTTTTGCTATTCATGTTTCTGAAAATGATGGTATTAATCCTATAATTAGAACTGATGTTGTTGGAAGACATACTATTGGAGCTGGATCTGCACCACAAGCAGTTATAACTGCTATTGTTACTGATCCTTTAGATAGAGCAGACATAAAATTAGAGGATATAGACAAGTTTGCACCTGAATTGCAAAACCCGGAAATAACTGTACCTGCTGGTGCCGGGGACGTAACCTTGTCTAACTTGAAGATGATTGCTGCTCTTGGAGTAAAAAGAGGCGATTTCTTAAAAGAAGATATTGAAAGAATCGTTAATGAAAAAGGTATGCCAGGATATGCACCTACACAAGGACATATTCCATCAGGAGTTCCTTACATTGGATTTGCAAGACAAGAAATATTAAATAAAAAATTCAATAAAGTCATGATAATCGGTAAAGGAAGCTTGTTCTTAGGCAGATTGACCAACTTGTTTGATGGTGTATCTTTTGTAATGCAAGATAATACTGGAACTGAAGAAAAAGCTTCAGTAAGCAAAGAAGAAGTAAGAAGCATGGTAGCCGAAACCTTAAAACGTTTAGCAGAAAGCTTATAATAAGGAGGTTCTTAAATTGGAAGATAAAGTAAAATCCTATGTTAAAGAAACTCTTGAAGAAATAGCTCAAGCCATAGAAACAGGAACATTTGGCAAAAAAACAAGAGTTGGGGTTACTACACTAGGCAGTGAGCATGGAGAAATGGAAATTATCAGAGGAGCTGAACTAGCTAGTAAAAGAAATAGACATATCGAGGTTGTTGTTATTGGACATAATGTTGCAACAGACCTTGAATTAATAAAGGTTAATTCTGAAGAAGAAGCTCATGAAGTAATGGATAGAATGCTTGCTGAGGGAAATCTTGATGCAACAGTTACTATGCACTATAATTTCCCAATTGGAGTATCAACAGTTGGTAGAGTTATAACGCCTGGTAGAGGAACAAAAATGTTCATAGCCAATACTACAGGAACTAGCCATACTAATAGAGCTGTGGCCATGATAAAAAACACCATCTCAGGTATAGCTGTAGCTAAAGCTTGTGGAATCAAAAGACCAACTATAGGACTATTGAATATTGACGGAGCAAGACAAGTAGAAAAGGCCTTGAAGAAACTTGAAGAAAATGGCTATGATATCGAATTTGTGGAATCCTCAAGAAGTGATGGTGGAGTTGTCATGCGCGGTAACGATCTGTTACTTGGAGTTCCAAATGTTATGACAATGGATAGTTTAACTGGAAATGTTATGATGAAAGTATTCGGTGCTTATGGTAGTGGTGGAAACTATGAATCTATAGGTTATGGTTATGGTCCTGGGGTTGGTGAAGGTTATGATAGAATTGTTTGTATCATTTCAAGAGCTAGTGGAGCTAACGTAATAGCTGGAGCAATAGGTTATGCTGCTATATGTGCTTATGGCAATTTATTAGAGAAGGTTGATGATGAGTTTTACAAAGCTAATTTAGCAGGATTGAAAAAAATCGTTGAGGATATTGTAGCTAAGGAATCAAAGAACTCTGATAAAGATGAACCAGAAGTAAAAATGCCAGATGCAAAGCCCACATCAGCAGATATAAGTGGAATAGAAATTCTTGAACTTGATGATGCTGTAGCAAGTTTGTGGAAAGAAAATATATATGCTACTAGTGGAATGGGATGTACTGGACCGATTGTAATGCTAGCAGAAGAAGATGTAGCAAGAGCTAGAGAAATACTTAAAGATAAAGGTTACTTATAGAAGTTAACAAAAGGGTTCCGTACGGAACCCTTTGTTTGTAATCTGTTTCAAAGATATTTACATGGTTTTTATTGAAAAAAACTATGGTAAAAGATATAATTAAATAGTCATGGACAAATATAACAAGGTGGTGCATATAAATTATGAGAAGATTATTAAATTACGACCCTGAAATAGCAAAAGTGCTAGAAGATGAAAGAAGCAGACAAACCGATAAAATCGAATTGATAGCTTCTGAAAACTTTGTTAGCCCTCGCGTATTAGAAGCGCAAGGTTCTGTACTTACAAATAAGTATGCAGAAGGTTACCCAGGAAAAAGATATTATGGTGGATGCGAACATGTTGACGTAGCAGAAAATATTGCAAGAGACAGAGCTTGTAAATTATTTGGAGCAGATCATGCTAACGTGCAACCACACTCAGGTGCTAGTGCCAATGAAGGAGTTTACTTGGCTGTACTTAAGCCAGGTGACACTGTTCTAGGTATGAGCTTGGCTCATGGTGGACACTTAACACACGGTAGCCCAGTAAATATTTCTGGTCTATATTTCAATTTTGTTCATTATGGTGTTGATAAAGAAACTGAACAAATCGATTATGATGAAGTTGAAAGATTAGCTGTAGAAAGTAATCCAAAGTTGATTGTTGCTGGAGCAAGTGCTTATTCAAGAATTTTTGATTTTAAACGTTTTAGAGAAATCGCTGACAAAGTTGGAGCATTATTAATGGTTGACATGGCTCACATTGCAGGTTTAGTAGCTGCTGGAGTTCATCCATCACCTATTCCTTATGCAGATTTCGTAACAACAACTACACATAAAACATTAAGAGGCCCTCGTGGTGGTATGATTCTTTGTAAAGAAGAGCATGCAAAAGCTATTGATAAGGCAGTATTCCCTGGTTTGCAAGGCGGACCTTTGATGCATGTTATCGCAGCTAAAGCTGTAGCTTTCAAAGAAGCTTTAGAACCATCATTTGTAGACTACCAAAAACAAGTAGTTAAAAATGCAGCTGCTTTAGCAGAAGGACTTCAAAAACACAATATCCGTGTTGTATCTGGTGGAACTTCAAACCACGTTATGTTAGTTGATATGACTAGCTTAAACTTAACTGGTAAAGTTGCTGAACACAGATTAGATGAGATTGGTATTACATGTAATAAAAATGGTATTCCATTTGATACACAAAGCCCATTCATCACTAGTGGTATCCGTCTAGGAACAGCTGCCGCAACAACAAGAGGCTTCAATGAAGAACAAATGGGAAGAATTGCTGAAATTATCAGCAGAACTTTAAGTGCAGAAGACTTTGATGCAGTTAAAGACAGCATCTCTAAAGATGTTGATGCTCTATGTAAAGAAGTTCCTCTATATTCAGCTTACAAAGCTTACACTGATTTAGTTGAACAAGTAATGGCTGGAAAAGAAGTTGACAAAGAACTTTATGCTAAGACACAAGACGCTGGTCAAGAGAAGTGGATTAAATAGTTTAATTTAAATAGAGCAGTCATTTTGGCTGCTCTTTTTTTAAGGAGTAACCGTAATGAAACACAGCAAATACTATATTTTAGGAATTATTGGTTCATTACTAACTTTATATTACGCGGTTCTTATACTTAATATATTCGATCAAGAAGGACTGTTAATGCTTACTTCAGGATTAATCTCTTTATTGGGCTTAATTACTATGATAGGGTTCAAAAGAGCCAAGAATTTAGCTGCTGCTTTATTTCTAATTTCGGCAATTAGCAACCTAGTTATAAATAACAGCATTTTCACAGCTATATTACCTGGAGTTTTGGGATTTATCTTAATAATTGATAGGAAACCATATGTTTAGAGATGAAAAGTTACTTATAAGATTAAGTCTATTTTTATTAATAGCCCTAAGTACAACTTTATATTTTGGGCAAAGTGAAGTAATCAAT
Organism: Fusobacteriota bacterium; assembly: GCA_009773805.1. Classification (GTDB taxonomy): domain Bacteria; phylum Bacillota; class TC1; order TC1; family TC1; genus WTXA01. The sequence continues at coordinate 486,330 of WTXA01000001.1, read as the reverse complement.
TCTTGGTTAAACTTTTTCGGCCTAAATTCTGCCCAAGCTATTTTGTTTATAGAAAATCTTTTTGTTGTTGAAAATGAATTTATACCTAAAGAAGCAAATGTATATTTAGGTATGATAGGCTACATGTTGTCACTTATATTATTATTTATACTTAGAACTTTGAGAAAAACTAAAGGAAAACGTGTTGTTTTTACTGGTGTAACCTTATTGACTTTAGGATTTATTGAGATGATATTTTTAGATATTAGTGTTGTAGGATGGCTTGCAGGGCCAATGATGATGATTGCAGGCTTTTTATTATATAAAAAAAGCCGATTGTATTTTTGAAAATTTACTATAAACTATTGCAAATAACCTAAATATTTTTTATAATTAAGACAGTTAAATAAACATTGACTTAGGTGCTGGGAACTGAAGTCTAGAAGATGTAGAACATGGCCAGTAGATTAATTGGCATATGTTCTTTTTTTATATAAAAAATATTATATCTTGGCTTTGGAACTGGGAACTAGAGCCGTTACAGATGAACAAAGCCAGGGAATAATTTCGGCTTATGTTCTTTTTTTATATAAAAAAATAAATGTGCAAAGAATTTTTGATAGATTTAGTATGTATATAAAACTTAAATAAGGAGTAAATAGAGATGATTGTTAGTGGAAAGTACGTATTGACTAGTGATGGATTAAAAGAAAACTATTCATTGATTATTGAGGATGGCACTATTAAAGAAATCTTGCCAACTAATCAATTAAAAAATGTTGAAGGTGTAGAAGTTATTGAAGTGCCTAATGGCATAGTAACACCTGGATTTATCAATGCTCATACACATATGTATGGTACAGTAGCTCATGGTATACATACTGAAAAAGTGATAAAAGACTTTACAGACTTCCTAGAAATATTTTGGTGGCCAATGGTTGAAGATCAAATTGACCATGAATTAATTAAAGCTACTACAGCCTGGGCTTGTGTAGAATCTATTGATTCTGGAGTTACAACAATTGTTGATACCTTAGAAGCTCCAAACTCCCTTATGGGTTGCTTGAATACAGAGAAAGAAGTGATAGAGAATTTTGGTTTAAGAGCCTACTTATCATTTGAAGCAAGTCAAAGAAAAGATGAAGATAACTCAATCAAAGGATTGAATGAGAACTATACATTTACTAAGGAAAATAAGGACAATGAATTAATTAAAGGATTTATGTCAATACATACGCTATTTACTTGTGATAAGGAATATATTCTTAAGGCGAAAAAAATGGCAGATGAGGCTGGTTCTTTCTTCCATATGCACCTTTCTGAAAGCATATATGAACCAACTTGGTCACTAGAAAAATATGGAAAAAGACCTGTAGAAATATATGATAAACTAGGCGTTTTAGATAATAATATATTAGCTTCACAAGTTGTACAAATGTCTGAAGAAGAAAAGGAAATATTATTAAAGAAAAATGTTAATATGATTCACATGCCTTTATCAAACTGTGAAGTGGGCGGTGGAATAGCTCCATATCCTGACTTTATAGCTAAAAAAGGAAATGTTGGGTTAGGTTCAGATGGGTATATAAATAATTTCTTTGAAATTATGAGAGGTGCCTTCTTGATACACAAGGCATTCAGACAAGACCCTCAAGTTATGAAGGGAAAAGAAGTTTTCGATATGGCTACTGTTTTAGGAGCTAAATCTATTGGAAGAAATGATCTTGGTAAGATTGAAGTTGGTGCTAAAGCTGATATTATAACTATCGAACTAGATACACCTACTCCAATAAATGAACATAATCTATACGATCAGTTGATTCTTTTTAGAAATCCTCAAAATGTAAGTAATGTTCTAGTAAATGGACATATTTTGAAAAAAGATGGGAAATTGATAAACATAGATGTTGAAAAGATTAAAAACGATTTAAGAATTGTCACCCAAAAACTTTGGGACAAACAATAGATGAAGAGAAAGGTTGATTAACATGTCATTATTTGAACATAATAACAATAAATATAAAGTGATAGGAAAAGATATAAAAAGAATAGACGCTTTAGAAAAAGTTAAAGGAACTGCTCTTTACGCTGCTGATTTGTATATGGATGGAATGCTTTACGGTGGAAATGTAAGAATAAAAGAGTATCCAGCTAAAGTAACAAAAATCGACACATCTCTTGCTAAAGCAATTCCTGGAGTTGTTGAAATCATAACATGTTTTGATTCTAGAGCTAAGAAACACAGCTGGGCAGATTACTGCTATATGACTGATGAAGTTAAATTTTGTGGTGATGTGGTAGCTATAATTGCTGCAGAATCTAAAAAAGTTTTAGATCAAGCCATCAAAAGCATCAAGGTTGAATACGAACTTCAAAAGGGTGTTTATACAGTAGAAGATGCGTTAAAAGAAGATGCACCAATCATTAGAGAAAAAGGTGTTGGCTTAGTTGATGGATTACCAAGCAGAGAAAAAAAAGGTAATATTTTTATAGATTCATACTATCCAGTCAGAAAAGGCGATGTTGTTGAAGGTTTTAAAAACTGTGATGTCATTATAGAAAGAGAATACAATGTTCCTTTTATCGACCAAGCTTACATTGAAACTGAGGCATGTCTAGTATATTGCGACCCTAAAGACGGTTCAATCACTGGAGAATCATCAGCACAAAACCCATTTTTCACAAGAAGATATCTAGCAGAAGCTAGTGGTAATACGATGAGTGAATCTAGACTTATACAAAGAACTCTAGGTGGCTCTTTTGGTGGTAAAGAAGAAGGCGTTGGTGTTCAAATAGGTAGAGCAGCAATTTTACACAAAGCTACTGGAAGACCTATTAAAATGGTTAATAGCCGAGAAGAATCTCTTATGGACTCTTCAAAAAGACATCCTTTTAATTTTAAATATAAGATAGGGGCAACTAAAGAAGGTAAAGTTTTAGCTTTAGAAGCTACTTTAATTGATAACTGTGGTGCATATAATAACCAAACCCAATTTATGAATTGGAGATCATCTGTACATTCAGCGGGAGTTTATGAAATACCTAACGTGAAGACAGATACTTTTGGAGTTTTCACCAATAATGTTCATGGGGGAGCCATGAGAGGCTATAGCTCACCACAAGTTATTTTTGCTCAAGAGCAATTAATGAATGAGTTAGCTAAAGAACTTGGAATGGATAATGTTGAATTAAGAAGAAAAAATATAATTAGACAAAACAGCAGAACTGCAACAAATCAATTAATCACTGAAGAAGTAATTCTTGAAGAAATGATGGATGAATTGTTAAATAGATCTAATTATTACAATAAGAAGAATGAATATGAAGAATTTAATAAGAATAGTAAATCTTTTAAAAAAGGTATAAGTCTAGTAACATGTTTTAGAGGAGCCGGTCTTGGGGCTGAGGGTATTGATGCTAATGGAGCATTTGTTCAAGCAACAGAAGATGGTTCAGTAATAATTAGTACTGGACTAGCTGAAAATGGACAAGGTCTTCAAACGGCGTTTGCTCAAATTGCAGCTGAACCACTAGGTATTACAATAGATAAAATTCACTTCCACAGTGTAGACACACATGCTATCGCAGACAGTGGTATGACTGTTGCTAGTAGAGGTACTACTATGGGAGCTCAATCAATGAAAAAAGCTGCTGAAAGACTTGCCTTAATAATTAAGGAGCATGTAGCTAAGAAGTTTTGTACAACAGTAGATAAGATTGATTGTAAGGATAATTATTATTATGTGGTAGATGAAAATTTCCCTTCTAATTATTCTAATGAAAAGAAGGTAGCTTTTAAAGATATTTGTAATGAAAGAATGTGGGGCGGAGAACAATTAGCAGTTTATGAATGGTTCAAACCAGAATTAAATGACTATAACCACCACACAGGTCAAGGAAAAGCATTCCCAACTTATACATATAATGTATGTATTGCTGAAGTAGAAGTAGACATAAACATTGGTTCTGTTAATGTAACTAAGGTTACTTCAGGACTTGACTGTGGTACAGTTATTAATCCTAATACTGTAAGAGGTCAAATGTTTGGTGGAATTGTTATGGGACTTGGTTATGCTATAACTGAAGAAATTGAATTAAATAAAGGTAGAATATTAAATGACAACTTTGATAGTTATATTCTTCCTACCTCAATGGATATTCCTGAAATGGACTTGGTGCTGTTTGAAAGTATAACAAAAGAAGGTACATTTGGAGCAAAATCAGTAGGAGAGCCATCAACGGAAGCTGTTGGAGCAGCTATTGCAGGTGCTGTTAGTCATGCATTAAACAAGAATGTGGATCATTTACCATGTAGTCTTGAAAGCATACTAAAATATATGGATTAATAGAGGGGATTAAGATGTTAAATTACTTTAGACCAAAAACTATAAATGAATGCCTTGATTACATTTGTGATGATAGGGTATATATTGCAGGGGGTACTGACCTCCTAGTTGAAATGAAAAATGGTCATGATCTTTCAAAAAATACAGTAATTGACTTGACGCATATACCTGAACTATCGGGAGTTAAGAGAGAAAATGATGAAATTGAAATCATGGCTTGTACAACACATGATAATGTAGTACTAAATAAAGATATTAATCAATGTCTAAGAGCTCTAAGTAGTGCTTGTAGATCTGTTGGTTCACCACAAATCAGAAATATGGGAACAATTGGCGGTAGTGTAGGAACTGCATCACCAGCTAGTGATCCTATGCCTGCCTTAATGTTAGCTGATGGTAGGGTTGTCCTAATTAATAAAAAGGGTGAAACTAGAGAAGAAGGATTGGAAGACTTTATTGTAAAGCCTGGTGTAACAACTTTGAAAAATGACGAGATGATTCTATCAATCAAGGTGAAATCACTTAAAGAATATAAACAAAGTTTCTTCAAAATTGGAAGAAGAAAAGCTTTGGCAATTGCAAGACTAAATTTTGCAATGGCTATATTAAAAAATGATGATGAGACTATCAAGGATATTAAAATAGTAATAGGCGCAGCTTTGCCTGTAACAAAAAGATTTTACGATATAGAAAAAATGTTAGTTGGGAAAAAACTAACTGAAGATTTAATAGAGCAGGTTAGTAAAGAAATATCTGAACAGGTTTTGGCAATTGCAGGACCAAGGAAATCAAGCGAATATAAAATACCTGTCATTAAAAATGTTGTTAACAGCATGTTAAAAGAGATGGAGGTATAAAGATGAAAATACAGTTAAATACAACCATTAACGATTTACTAGTAAGTGTTGAAATTGAACAAGATGCTAGATTACTTGATGTTTTAAGAGATAATCTAGGACTATTAGGAACCAAAGAAGGCTGTGGGGTTGGTGAATGTGGTGCTTGCACAGTTATCATAAATGGTAAGACAGCCAATAGTTGTATAACTTTAGCAGCTTCCATGGAGGATTGCGATATAAAGACTATTGAGTATCTATCAAAAGATGGTGAACTACATCCAATGCAAGAGTCTTTTATTGATAATTCTGCTTTACAATGCGGTTTTTGCACCCCAGGGTTCGTACTTAGTGGAATTAGTTTACTAGAAAGAAATCCTAAGGCTACAACTGAGGAAATCAAAGAAGGTCTGTCTGGAAACATATGTAGATGTACTGGATATGAGCAAATAATAAAAGCTGTGGAAGATGTAAGAGATAAAAAATATAACAAGGACGGTGCAAGTAATGAATAAGAATTTTGAAAACGTTGATATTTCAGTTGATTTTGGTGGTATTAAACTACAAAGCCCATTTATAGTTTCATCAGGACCTTTAACTTATGCAGCTGAAGGTATGATCAAAGCTCACGAAATGGGAGCTGGTGCAGTTGTTACTAAAACTATCAGAATTAAAAGAGCTTTAAACCCAGTTACTCACATTGCTATATTAAATAATGACTCATTAGTAAACTGTGAAAAGTGGGCAGACTCTGCTCCTGAAGTATGGTTCGAAAGAGAAATTCCAATGGCTAAAAAAGCTGGTTGTGTTGTTATTGCTAGTGTTGGTCACACATTAGAAGAAGCAGAAGCGATTGTAGCTCCTGCTGAAGCAGCTGGAGCAGATTTCATTGAGTTAGTTTCATATACTGAAACAGATATGCTTCCTATGTTAGAAGCTACTATTGCTAGAGTTAAAATTCCAATTATTTGTAAATTATCAAGTAATTATCCAGCTTGGAAAGATCCAGTTGAATGTGCTAGAAAATGTATAGAAATAGGTAAAGCTCATAACCACAAGGTAATGATTGCTGCAATTGACTCTATTGGACCTGTTTTATCAGTAGATGTATACAATCCGGGACCAAAACTTGGTTCAGATAATGGTTATTCTTGGATGTCTGGTGGAGCAATAAGACCTGTATCTATGAGAATTAATTACGAAATTATGAAAATGGATAGAGATATAATTTCTTATGGAATCGGTGGAGTTACAAAAGCTGAAGATGCTTTAGAGTATTTAATGGTTGGTACAACAGGTGTTGGTATCTGTTCAATACTAATTATTAAAGGAATGGAATATTTGAACAAAGTTGTTCTCGAATTGAAAAAGAAAATGTCTGAACTTGGCTACAGCAATATTGCTGAACTAAGAGGTGCTGCAATAGATGGTATTAGTAGCAAGACTGCTGATGAACCTACTGTAGGAGAACAAGAAAACGATGTTGAATCCGATGCTAAATTACAATTTACTTTCAAAGAAGAAATTTGTATAAAATGTAACAAGTGTGTGAATATATGTTCATATGATGCAAGAACATTGAAATTCCCTATAATGAAAGTTGATAGAGACTTGTGCAGAAATTGTGGAGCTTGCTCATCTGTTTGTCCTACCAGAGCACTTACAAGTGAAGTTGTGAGAAAGTTCACTAATACTGATGAACTACAAAACTATGTTGGATATTTTAGTTAATATCGCAAACAAAAGTTAAAATGATAATAAATATTAAACATATATTTTAAGGGTGAATAATTAGAAGTCGTAAAATACGGCTTCTAACACCAAATATTAGAAGATTTCTGAAAATGTTTTCACAAACTCTGATTTAATGGTAAAATAAAAGAAAAAACAAGGTAAGTTAACTAGAAAAATTGTTGAGGTGTAATAGCACACAACTTAAATAAAAGGGAATAGGCACTAATTGTAAAAAGCCTATTATATAAATGGATAGTCAAGTAATTCTTGGAACAGGAAGGTGAATATATGACAGATTGTAAATTAACCATTAATGGTAAAGACTATACTTTGAAGGTTGAAGAAAAGTGGACTTTGCTTTATGTATTAAGAGAAGTACTTGGGTTAACAGGGACTAAAGAAGGTTGTGGAACATCAGATTGTGGAGCTTGTAAAGTTTTAGTTGATGGGAAAGCCGTGAATTCTTGTTCTTTATTAGCTTTAAAAATGGAAGGCAAGAAGATTACAACTATTGAAGGTATTGGTTCAAGTGATAAACCACATCCCATACAGGAAGCATTTATAGAAGCAGGGGCTGTTCAATGTGGCTTTTGCACACCAGGTATGATTATCTCTACAAAAGCTCTTTTAGATGGGAATATTGATCCTTCCGAAGAAGAAATTCGTGAAGGATTATCAAAGAATCTTTGTAGATGTACAGGATATGTAAAGATTATAGATGCGGTAAATATTGCTGCTGCAAAAATAAAGGAGTTGAAATAATGGGTAGAATAATTGGTTCAAAAACTCCTATCGATGATGCTCTAGCTAAAGCAACAGGTGAAGCCATATATACAGGTGATATGAAACTAGCTAATATGTGTTATGGTAAGTTGATTTTATCTACTATTGCCTTTGGTAAAGTTAAATCTATTGACTACAGTGAAGCTTTGAAAATAGACGGAGTTATTGATGTATTAACCTATAAAGATTTCCCAAGTGATAAATATAATAGTGCATTAAGATTTAAAGATCATGGAATTATAAAGTCTGAAACTGTTGTTTCAGAGACAGTTCGTTTTGTTGGAGATAGAATAGGAGTTGTTCTTGCTGAAACCTTAGAAATAGCTGAAAAAGCTCTAAAGACTATAAGTGTAGAATATGAAGAATATACACCAATATTAGATGAAGAAGAAGCGGCAGTTTCTGCAACTAACATCCATGAAGGAATTAGTAATAAAGTAGCAACTATTGCTACTGGCGCAGATGCTGATAAGGTTGCTGAATTAATAAAAAGTGCAGATTTGATATTTGAAGACAAAATCAAGATACCTATGGTTAATCAATTATCCATAGAAACTTTTAGTGTTATAGGAGACTATAGAGCTAAGAAGCTTACTATTTATGCAACTACTCAAAATACTTTTGCTATAAGAGTTTTGGCTTCTGATGTTTATAAAATGCCGCTTAATAAAGTTGTAGTAATTCAACCTACATTAGGTGGTGCATTTGGTGGTAAATTAGAAGCAGTTACAGAACTAGTTGCAGCAGGTGCTTCTATAAAGGTGAAAAGGCCAGTTAAAATTGTTTTATCAAGAAAAGAAAGTATGATTGCATCAAGAACAAGAAACGGTGCTACAATTGAAGTGAAATCAGGGGTAAATAAGGATGGTACTATACTAGCTACTGATTTTAGAATCTTGACTAATACAGGAGCATATGTAGGTTCAGCAGTAAATGTTATAGGAGCAATGAGTCATAAATTACTTAAAGCCTATAAGTATCCACTGAGATATACAGGTAGTCCAGTAATGACCAATACACCTATAGCTGGAGCAATGAGAGGCTATGGCTCTCCTCAAGCATTTATTGGTATGAATCTTCATATCAATAGAATTGCAAATGAATTAGGTATGGATCCAATTGAAATGACTATGAAGCATTTAGTAGATAAAAATGAAGTCGATTTGTTAACTTTTGGGAATCCAGAGTTGAAAGCTTGTGTCGTAAGAGGTCAAGAAATGTTCGCTTGGGATTCAAAGAAGAAGGAAATTGAAGAATTTAATAATAAAAATAAAGACTTTACAAGAGGTATTGGTTTTGGGATTGGTGCACATGGAGCAGGTGTTTATCCTGCACACCAAGACTGTATCAATTTACTTTTAAGACTTAATGAAGATGGTTCATTCAACTATTGGTCTGCTAGCCATGATATGGGTAACGGTTCATTAACAGCACAAAAAATGATTATTTCAGAAATCATAACTACTGAAGTTGCTGATATTGAGTCAACAGAAGTTAATACTGAAACATGTCCTTGGAATCTAGGAGACTATGCAAGCCGTGGTGTTTTTGTTGAAGGTGAAGGTGCTTTAAAACTAGCTTTAGCTATGAAAGAAGCAATTCTGGATGTAGCCGTATTAAAACACAAAGTTAATAAGGAGGCTTTAACATTAAAAGATAAACATGTATACTTAGGCAATAAACTATTATGTAATTTTAGTGAAATAGCAATGTATGCTCAAAAAGAATTACAAAAAGAAATTAGTGTCTTAATTGACCATCACTCAATAGCAGGAAGGACTTCATATGGAGCTCATTTTGCTGAAGTGGAAATAGATAAATCTTCTGGAAGTGTAAAGGTTTTAGATTATGTAGCAGTTCACGATTCTGGAACTGTAATTAATAGAATGGGTATTGAAGGTCAACTTGAAGGTGGTATCCAAATGGGTTTAGGTTATGCCTTAAGTGAGAAAATGACATTTGATGAAAAAGGTTATCTGTTGGAGAATAACCTGAAGAAATATCATCTGTTTAATTCAACTGAAATGCCAAAGATTAGAACTGATTTTATTGAAACTGGTGACAATGGTGGACCATTTGGCGCGAAAAGTATTTCTGAATGTGCTGTGGTTCCAGTAGCTCCAACAATTATAAATGCAGTTGCAAATGCTATTGGAAAACACACAACAAGTATACCAATCAGCAAAGAAGAGGTATTAAATATCATAAACAAATAGTTACGATGGTATTGAAATAGATAAAAATTGAAATATTATTGACAGGAGGGTTAATGATGCTTAAAATTTTAGGAATTTCAGGCAGTCCAAGAAAAGGGGCAACACTTTTTGCCTTAGAAACAGCTTTGGAAGAAGCTAAAAGAATTCCAGGTATCGAAACAGAAATCTGGAGTGTAAGAGGCAAAAAGATTGGTTTTTGTGTACATTGTGATGCATGTGTGAGAGACAAGGTAATGTGTATTATTAAAGATGATCTTCAAGAGTTGGAAGAGAAGATTCTAGAGGCCGATGCAATAATTGTTGCTTCACCAGTTTACGACATGAACGTAAGTGCTCAATTACAAGCGGTATTCAATAGACTAAGACCAATTTATTTGGTTCATCCAGGAAAATTGCAGAATAAAGTTGGAGCTGCAATATCAACAGGTGGAACAAGACATGGTGGACAAGAAATTGTCAACATGAATATCCTTAACTTCTTCCTTATGCATGAAATGTTTGCCTTTGGTGGACTAGGAGGCTGTTATAACGGCGGAACAGTTTGGACAAGAGACAATAAAGCTCAAGGTGTTATTGATGATGAAGTAGGCTATGATCAAGTTAAAAGACTTGGTTTAGGTCTTGCAGAAGCAGCATTAGCAGCTAAATATGGTCGTGAAAAATGGCTGGAAATGAAGGCTGAATACGAAAAAGACTTTGCTATAGAGAAGTCCCCTTTGAGAGATCACTAGAAACTATTAGTTACTGAAGTGGTTATTAGCGGAATTACGAAGTTAAGAACGTGCAAAAATTATTGAAAAGAACATTGGATGTAAATGAGATGACGGCGGTCATGAAAATTATTTTCATAATCAAATTTATATTAAGTTTCTTTTTAGTCGCATGTTCAAATTGCTTCTAAAAGAAAATAAGAAAGTTTTAGAGTATTAACTCAAATTAAATTGAAAATTAAGAACTGTAGTGTACTTAAGAAATTTTCTAAAAACACTTATTTGTTATTTGTCCTAAAAAAATACATATGAATTAATTCTAAAAGTTGTTATGTCAATATCAAGGTTTAACATATCTAGGAATTTTTATATAAGTTTTTGAAAAAAGATAAGATAATTTAAATATTCAAGTAATGTAGAACCAGGGACTGGTAAAAATACAAGCCAGACAGTACAAAAGTACATCATCTACCAAATAGAATTGATATATTATCATACCTTAGCTGTAAATGAATAAAACAAATAGCAAATATAGTATAATAGGAAAAATCGAAGTCAACGAATGAATTGATAAAGTTCAGCTAAACATCTTAACTTAAGTTATGGGTTAATAATTACTAAAGAATGAATCTTTTTAGAATTTTCAAGGGACTTTTGTATATAAAAGAGCAATAAGCGCTCTCTAAAAATCAAAATTATGGAGGAAAAAATTATGATGAAAAAAGGATTAATACTTGCACTAGCAATCTTTGCAGCAATCGCATTAGTTGGTTGTGGCAAAGCTGCAGAAGAAAAAGAAGCATTAAAGGTAGGTTTATTACTTACAGGACCAACAACAGATGGTGGTTGGAATGAATCAGCGTACAATGGATTAAAACAAATCGAAAAAGAATTGGGTGCTGAAATAAGCTTTGCAGAAAGCGTACAAGCAACAGACTATGAAAAAACCATGAGAGACTATGCTAAGTCTGGAAATGATGTTATCATTGGACATGGTTTTCAATTCGCAACAGCAGGAAAAGCAATTGCTGAAGAATTTCCGGACATTATCTTCATCGTGACTAGTGCTACAGTTACTAATGACAAGAATTTAGGATCAATCAACAATGCCTATACAGAAACTGGATTTCTCCAAGGTGCTTTTGCAGCCTTAATGAGTAAGACAAATGTTGTAGCAGGTATTGGTGGAATGGAAATTCCTCCAATTGTTAATGATTTGAAAGGTTTCGTAGCCGGAGCTAAGTACATCAATCCATCTATAAAAGCTCTTACAGCTGTAACAGGAAGCTTTGATGATGCAGGTAAAGCACAAGAACAAGCAAAAGCTTTCATTGCACAAGGTGCAGACGTTTTAATGGCTGACGCTAACCAAGCAGGTAGAGGTGTATATGTAGCTGCTGAAGAAAAAGGTCTATGGGCTATATCTTCAATCTCAGCTGAATATGAAGAGTATAATAAGGGATTGATTGCATGTGGAACAGCGGATATGGCGAAAGCTATATTTCAAACTGTTAAAGAAGTGCAAGACGGAACTTATAAAGCTGCATACAAAGAGAATGGTATTAAAGAAGGCATCTGTGATTTAACATATAGCCCAACTTTAAAATCTAAAATCCCAGCTGAAGTTCTAGAAAAAATTGACCAAATCAAAAAAGATATTGTCGATAAAAAAATCGACGTTAGCAAACTGATATCTTAAATACAAAGAATTTCAACAAAACTTTAATTAATAAATATTTTATCCTTTGGAGCTGCAAATGCAGCTCCTTGGATAAAATGATATATCTATCGATAAAGTGAAGTTATATAAGAGGAAATTATGATTAAGAAAATACTAATCTTGGCTTTTGCAATATTTTTAATAATTCCATTGTTCAGTTGTCAAAAGACTTCAGAACCAAAAGAAGCGATAAAGGTTGCTTTGACTTTAACAGGGTCTAGAACAGATGGAGGTTGGAATCAAACTGCTTTTAATGGATTAATACAAATAGAAGAAAAGTTGAATGCTGAGGTTGTTTTCAGCGAGAATGTTAAAGCGAGTGACTATGAAAGAGTACTAAGAAACTATGCTAAAGATGGCAATGATGTTGTCATTGGTCATGGATATGAATTTTCAGATGCTGCTATTGCAGTAGGTAAGGAATTTCCTGAAATTTATTTTATTGTTACCAGTTCTAACATTACTAATCATAAAAATATTGGATCTATAAATAACGATTACTTACAAGCTGGTTTTCTACAAGGTGCATTTGCAGCTTTAATGACTAAAACAAATGTAGTTGCTGGTATTGGGGGAATGGAAATTCCACCAATCATCAATGATTTGAAAGGTTTTATAGCGGGGGCACAATACATAAATCCAAACATAAAAGCATTAACATCTACAATAGGTAGTTTTGATGATGCTAATAAAGCTAAAGAACAAGCGTTATCCTACATCAATCAAGGAGCGGACATCATAATGGTAGATGCTGATCATGCAGGCAGAGGCGTATATGTAGCAACTGAAGAAAAAGGTGTTTTATCAATTGGGTCGATTGCCGCAGAATATAATGCTTATGATAAAAGTTTGATATCCTGTGCAACAGCAGATATGGCTACTGCAATATTTAAGACTGTAGAGAAAATAGATAATGGAACCTATGTTGCCGGATTTGAATTAATGGGTGTGAAACAAGGAATTGTAGATTTTACATTTAGTCCTAAATTGGAATTACAGGTTCCTGAAAATGTAAAAAGTATGTTAAATGATTTAAAGATAAAATTAGCATCTAATGAAATAGATGTAACTAAATTAGTTCCATTAGATTAAAGATGTATATTAGCTCTTTTGTTATAAGGTTAACAAGGAGTTTATATAGAAATGACATTAATTAAACCTAACAAAATTCAAAATTTAGGAGGAAAATTATGATGAAAAAAGGATTATTATTAGTTCTAGCTATTATTGCAGCAATCGCTTTAGTTGGTTGTGGCAAAACTGCTGAAAAAGAAAAGGATGTTCTAAAAGTTGCTTTAGCAATACCAGGTTCAAAAACTGATGGCGGTTGGAGCCAAGTTGCTTATACTGGATTAGTTCAAATTGAAGAAAAATTAGGAGCTGAAGTTTCAGTTAATGAAAACACTCAGCCAGCTGATTATGTGAAAGTATTAAGAGAGTATGCTAAAGCTGGCAATGATGTTGTTATAGGACATGGCTTTGAATTCGGAGATCCAGCACTAGAAGTTGCTAAGGAATTTCCAGATGTACAATTCATTGTTACAAGTACAAATGTAACTAACAACAAAAATGTAGGATCAATCAACAATAACTACCTACAAGCTGGGTTCTTACAAGGTGCTTTTGCAGCTTTAATGTCTAAAACTGGCACTGTTGCTAACGTTGGTGGATTAAATATTCCTCCAATCGTAAACAATGCTAAAGGTTTTGAAGCAGGAGCTAAATACATCAACCCTAATATCAAAGTACTATCAACAATTACTGGTAGTGGAGATGATGTTAACAAAGCAAAAGAACAAGCATTAACATTCATCGCTCAAGGTGCTGATATTGTTATGGCTAATGCTAATGCTGCAGGTAGAGGAGTTTACGTAGCAGCAACTGAAAAAGGTGTATATGCAATAGCTTCAATTTATGCTGAATATGATGCTTACGATAAAGCTTTAATAGCTTGTTCAAAAGCTGATATGTCATCTGCATTATATACAGCTGTTAAACAAATTCAAGATGGTACTTACAAGGTTCAATTTAATTTAATGGGAATTAAAGAAGGTATCGTAGGATTTAACTTTAGTCCTAAATTAGAATCAAAAGTTCCAGCCGATGTTAAAACTAAAATGGCTGATCTTGAGAAAAAACTGAGTTCTAATGAAATTGATGTTACAAAATTAGTAAAATAATTATATTAATTAGTTCCATCTCAAGAAAATAATTTAAAGGTTTATTTTAATTAATGTCATATTAATAATAAAAATAAGATATAATGGGTGCGGGTGTAAACCCGCACCACATTAAAGAAGAGGGATGATATGGGAAATTACGATCAGGCAATTATGGACATGGATAAGTATTTAGCAAGTAAAAAGGACGAGATGGTATCTTTCCTACAAGATTTCATCAGAATTAAAAGTGTAACTTATGAAGAAAAAGAAGCTGTAGAATACTTAGCTGAAAAAATGAAAGAATACGGATACGACGAAGTAAGAATCGATAAAGTAGGAAATGTATTGGGCAGAATAGGTAATGGTCCTATAACAGTTATGTATGATGCTCATATTGACACAGTTGAATTGGGAGATGTTACTAAATGGGAACACCACCCACTATCAGGAGACCTAGCAGATGGCTATATTTGGGGTAGAGGAACGGTTGATGATAAAGGTCCTTTAGCTGCTATAGTTTGGGCTGGTAAATTATTAAAAGACTTAAACCTTCAAGATAAACTAACTATGTGGGTTTCTGGATCTCTTTCAGAAGAAGATGTAGAAGGCTCATGCGTAGATGAAATGATGAAAGTTAATCCAGACATTAAACCGGATTACTTGGTTGTTGCCGAAGCAAGTGAAATGCAAGTTATGAAAGGTAATAAAGGAAGAGCTATGATAAAGATAACTGTTCCTGGAGTTGCTGCTCATGCTAGTGTTGGACATACTGGTGACAATGCTTTAATTAAAGCATTACCGATAATTGCAGGTATTGATAAATTAACTGACCTCGGGGATGATCCATTCCTAGGAAATGGAACAATTGAAGTGACAAACGTTGTTTGTAATACACCTTCAAACAATACAATCCCTGGAGAAGTTACAATTTTCTGTGATAGAAGAATTTCTTGTGGAGAATCAAAAGAAGATCTTCTAGCAGAAATACAACCATTCTTGGACTTAGCACCAGGAAGTACAGCTTCAATAGATATGGAACATTTCAATACTTGGAATGGATATCCAGTTGCAGCTGAGGACTTTTTCCCATCATGGTTAATGGATGAGGATTCAAAAGTAATTACCGCAGGCGTTGAAGCGTTTGAATTATGTTTCAAACAAAAATGCAATGTTGGAGTATGGCCTTTTAGCACAAATGCAACAACATTATGTGGTAAATATGGAATCCCAACTATAGGCTTTGGTCCTTCAATTGAAGAACTTTGTCATTCAGACAAAGAAAAAATCAGTGTGGAAGAATATGTTGATGCTTCAAAGTTTTATGCTTTGTTAGCCTTAACCATTTCAAATAAACAATAATTATTACTCAGGAGGTAAAAAAATGAAATCACAACTAAGAGGAAAACACTTGCTATCAACAGCAGACTGGTCAAACGAGGAAATTGAAACACTACTATTAACAGCAGAAAGATTAAAACTCGACAACACATTGGGTCAATATCATGACCATATCTGTAGAGCTCAATCAATCTTCATGCTTTTCTTTGAAGAATCAACTCGTACAAGAAACGCTTTCGAATGTGGTATTACACAATTGGGCGGACACGGTAACTACCTAACACCTAAATCAACACAAGTTGATCACGGCGAAACTCCAAAAGACACAATCGACGTATTAGGAAGAATGGGTCACGGAATTGGTATCAGAAATACACTAGTAGACGGTAACAAATGGATGCAAGCTGTAGCAAAACACAGCAATATCCCAGTTTACAACATGCAATGTGATATCTGGCACCCAACACAAGCTCTAGCTGACTTATTAACAATAAGAGAAAAATTCGGAAGAGATCTAAGAGGCAAAAAATTTGTTATTTCTTGGACTTCAGCTGGTAACTACATGAGACCTTTATCAATGGCTAACAACCTAGTAGAATTGATGACTAGAACTGGTATGGACGTTACTTTGGCTCATCCAGAGAAATTCGACCTACTACCTGTAGCTCTTGAAGCTGCAAGAAAAAATGCTGAAGCAAGCGGATCAAAATTCGAAATCGTTCACAACATGGACGAAGCTTGTAAAGATGCTGACATTATCTACGCTAAAGGTTGGGGCCCAATCATGACAGTTGGTGATGATGAAGTAGCTGGCGTTAAAATGATTGAAGAGAATCCAGGCTGGCTCGTTGACAACAGAAGAATGGCTCTTGGAAAACCAGGCGCTATCTATATGCACTGTATGCCTGCAGACAGAGACATCGAAGTTACAAGCGAAGTAATGGACGGACCACAATCTGCTATCTATGATGAAGCTGAAAACAGACTACACACTATTAAAGCTCTAATGGCTTTAACAATGGGTAACGTACACGGCAAAAACTAAGACATAGGAGAAAAACATGAATACCCTAATTAAGAATACCTGTTTGGTTACGGTAAATGAAGCAAGAGATATTAATTACGAATATGCTATATATATCGAAAATGATAGAATTGCCGACATCGGACCTACAAAAGAAATGGAAGACAAGTATACTACGAATACAAGGGTAATTGATGGAACAGATAAAATCGTTTTTCCAGGATTAATCAATACACATAATCATCTTTTCCAAGTCCTTTTAAAGGGCTTGGGAGATGATATGGTGCTAAAAGATTGGTTGGAGTTTATGACATTCCCAAGTACACCTTATCTAACTGAAGAAAACTGCTATTTTGCTGCCTTAAACGGCTTGATGGAAGGAATACACAGTGGGGTAACAACTACTTTCGACTATATGTATCCACACGCTAAAGGGTATGATAGGACAGATGAAGGAATTATCAAAGCCATGCAAAAACTTGGCGTTAGAGGATTCCTAGGTAGAGGTTGGATGGATACAGGAGTATCAGCAGGGGTTTATCCTGCCATGATTGAAAATCTAGATGACATTGAGAAAGCTGTAAGAGATTTACATAGTAAGTATCATAACATTGAAAATGGTAGAATTAAAATTGCACTTGCACCAGCCGCTGTATGGTCAAATTCAGGTGAAAGCTTAAAGTTGTTAAAGAAATTAAGTGATGAATTAGATTTAATATATTCACTTCATGTTTCCGAGACACCTTTTGACAGGGAAGCAGTCAATAATCTTCATGGGAAAGATGAAATCGATTTACTTATTGAACTTGGTTTATTAAATGAAAAGTTAATCATGGTTCACTGTGTTTGTCTTACTGACTATGATATAAGTAAGATAAAAGAATTTGGCGCTACAGTGTCACATAATCCTGTAAGTAATATGTATTTATCCTCAGGAGTAGCACCAATACCAAGACTTAATAGAGAAGGAATAAGCGTTGGTTTAGGACTAGATGGAGCAGCAAGTAATAATAGCAATGATATGATTGAATTGCTAAAGATGACTTCGTTACTACAAAAAGTCCATCACAGAAATCCAACTATTATGACGGCTGACAAGGTTTTAGAAATGGCTACAATAGAAGGTGCAAAGGCTTTAATGCTTGACAAGGAAATTGGATCATTAGAAATCGGCAAAAAAGCAGATTTATTCATATTCAATCCTAAGAAGGATTTAAAAGCCATCCCAATGCACAATCCAGTATCAACACTAGTATATAGCAGTGGCAATAAAAATATTGAAACTGTGATGGTAGATGGAGATATATTAATGGAAGATGGCGTCGTAACTAAAATTGATGAAGGTTTTGTTGCAGTTAATTGCCAAAGATTAGCTGACGAACTCTCTGCTAAGGCAGGAACTGATAAACTTAAAAAAAGACCATGGAAAAGATTATAAGATTCTAACTCTTTTTAGAAAGAAGTGCAAATGTACTTCTTTCTTTTTTTTTATTAATAATATGTTGAATTATGATATAATTATTAAGTCATATTATTATTCAAAGGAGTGAACTAAATGAAAAACGTAAAATATTTAGAATGCATTAATTGTGGAGCTCAATACAAACCAGAAAAAGGCAGATATACATGTGATAAATGTGGCCCTGCACTTGGTATACTTGATGTTATCTATGATTATGATTACATTAAATCAAAAGTATCAAAGGAATCATTTGCCAATAACAAAGATTATAGTATGTGGAGATACGAACCTTTTATGGCTGTTGAAGAAAATGGACCAAAAGGTAAGTTAAGAGTGGGCTGGTCTCCTTTATATAAAGCGGATGTATTAGCTAAAGAGATAGGCTTAGATACTCTTTATGTTAAAGATGATGGAATTAATCCAACTTCATCACTTAAAGATAGAGCCTCAGCTATAGCAGTTGCTAAAGCCTTGGAAGAAAAAGCTGAAGTTATTTGTTGTTCTTCAACTGGTAATGCTGCTTCATCAATTGCTGGTAATGCTGCAAGTGTTGGAATAAAAACAGTAATTTTTGTACCAGGAAGAGCACCTCAAGGTAAAGTTGCTCAACTTAAAATCTTTGGTGCCAATGTAATGAGTGTTCAAGGATCATATGAAGAAACTTTTAAACTTTCTGCTGAAGCAATAGATAAATTTGGCTGGTACAATAGAAACGCAGCTATTAATCCATATTGTGTTGAAGGTAAAAAAACTGTTTCGATAGAAACTTGTGAACAAATGAACTGGGAAGTGCCAGACTGGATCGTATTTTCAGTAGGTGACGGTTGTACAATTGCTGGAGCATATAAGGGTTATTTAGATTTATATAATGCTGGCTTTATTGATAAACTACCTAGAGTAGCAGGTATACAAGCTGAAGGTTGTGCACCACTTGCTCATGCTTGGGCAGAAAAAAGAGCCTGGAAACCTGAAGAAGAAAATACAATTGCTGATAGTATTGCTGTAGGAGTGCCAAGAAATGCAGTTAAAGCTATTAGAGCTGTAGAGGCTTCAAATGGTGTTTGGGAAACAGTAACAGATGATGAAATTCTAGATGCCATGAGATTCATGGGCAAACATGCCGGTGTATTTGGAGAGCCTGCAGGCGCTGCTGGAATGGCTGGACTTAGAAAATTAGTTGCGAGTGGTGTGATTAAGAAAAATGAAACTGTTGTTTGTGCTGTAACCGGAAATGGTCTTAAAGACGTAGTTAATGCAATTAAGGCAGCTGGTGAACCAATAAAGGTTGAACCAACATCAGAAGGTTTAGAAAAAGCCTTAACACAAATAGGCTACTAGGAGGTATAACATGGGTATCCTTTTAAAAGGTGGAACGCTTGTTCTTGAAGACAAAATAATTAAAGGTGATTTAAGAATTGAAAATGAACTGATAAAGGAGATTGGACAAAATTTATCAGCTTCGGATGATGATGAAGTTATTGATGTAACTGGTAAACAAGTATTACCAGGAGTTATTGATGCTCATGTCCACTATAAGATGCCTATAGGGAAAGTGTATACTATCGATAATTTCGAAACTGGTTCTAGAGCAGCCTTATGTGGTGGGGTAACTACTGTAATTGATTATGCTGAACCTGTTGATGGATTATCTCTTCTGGAATCTCTTGACTATAGAGTCAAAGAGGCTAATGGACATAATTTTGTTGACTACACAGTTCATATGACAATTTCTGGGGATACACCATATAATCTAGATGATTTAAAGAGCTTTAGAGCATACGGTATAAACAGTCTTAAGCTTTATACTACTTATGGGTTTATAATGGATTATGATGTAATTTTTGACATACTAAGAAAAGCTAAAGAAGTAGGCATGGTAGTTACAATCCATTCAGAAGATAATGATATTGTAGCCAAGGCAATTCAAGAACTAAAAGCTAATAATAAGACTGGTGTGGAGTATCATAGTGATAGTAGACCTAGCAAAGCGGAAGCTTATGCTGTTGCAAGGATAATTGATATGTGTGAGAAAGAGGATTTAAGTGCTCATATTGTACATGTCTCTTCTAGTTTAACTGCAGAATTAATCAGAAAAGCTAAAGAAAGAGGAGTAGATATTTCAGGTGAAACATGTCCACATTATGTAATGTTGAATAGTGAAGTCTATAAGAGGCCAGATGGTCAATTATTTGTAATGCAGCCACCATTAAGAAATGAAGAAGAAAGATCACAATTGATGGAGGAATTACTTAAAGGGACCTTTGATTTTGTAACTACTGATCATTGTGCCTATAGTCCACATCAAAAGTTTTTTGCTAATACCTTTTATGAAACAAACGGTGGTATACCTGGTACCGAAACCCTATTACCAATTATATATAGTCAGACAGTTTCAATAGGAAAGTTGGATTTATTGGAGTTAAGTAAACTCTTGTCAACTAATCCTGCTAAGAAGTTTGGTCTATACCCTAAAAAAGGTGTTATTAAAGTAGGTAGTTATGGAGATATAGTTGTTATAGATCCTTCATTAGAAGTTGAAATAACTAATGATATGGTTCATACAGCTGCAGACTATACAACTTACGATGGGATAAAAGTAAAGGGCTATCCAGTAATGACTATTTTAAGAGGTATGATTGCCTATAGAGATGGAATGTTTATGATGGGTGATCCAAAGGGTAAGTTTATAAGCTGTTAAATTGAAAAGATTTTCTTGCAATATTAAGTTAAAATAAGTATAATTATGTTATGTGAAAATGAAGGCATACTGCCATATTGTGGTGTGCCTTTTGAATTTTAAAAAAGAGGAGATATATTTATGAGTAAAAAAGTTGTTGTAGCTTTAGGTGGAAATGCAATTCTAAAACCTAAGCAAGCTGGTACTATTGATGAACAAATGGAAAACGTATTAAATGCCAGCCAAAATATTGTAAAATTAGTAAAAGAAGGTTA
The DNA here is from genome assembly GCA_009773805.1 of Fusobacteriota bacterium. GTDB lineage: Bacteria > Bacillota > TC1 > TC1 > TC1 > WTXA01. The sequence continues at coordinate 465,068 of WTXA01000001.1, read as the reverse complement.
TGAAGTTGTTGTAGTACATGGTAATGGACCTCAAGTAGGAAACATTTTATTGCAAAATGCAGCAGCAAGAGATCAGATTCCTGCAATGCCTTTATATGTTTGTGGAGCAATGAGCCAAGGTTTAATTGGTTACATGATTCAACAAAATATTAGAAACGAGCTAAAAAGACAAGGGATTGATAAGAAAGTTGTTACTTTATTGACACAAGTTATTGTTGATAAGAACGATGCAGCTTTTAAAAATCCAACTAAACCTGTTGGAGCATTTTATACAGAAGCAGAAGCTCAAACTGGAATTGCTAAAGGTGAAAATTGGGTTGAAGATTCAGGGAGAGGTTGGAGAAAAGTTGTTGCTTCACCAATGCCTATGGATGTAGTAGAATTAAATGAAGTTAAGGATTTAATCGAATCTGGTAGTATTGTTATCACTTGTGGTGGTGGCGGAATTCCAGTTATTGAAGAAGATGGAATGCTAAAAGGCGTTGAAGCAGTTATTGACAAGGATTTGGCTAGTAGTCTATTAGCCGATGAATTGAATGCTGATTACTTGGTTATTGCTACTGACGTAGCACATGTTGCTATTAATTTTGGCAAAGAAAACCAAGAAGATCTTAAGACTATTGATCTAGCTACTGCTCAAAAACATCTTGATGATGGACAATTTGGTAAAGGTAGCATGGGACCTAAAGTTGAAGCTGTTATGAAGTTTGTAAGCAAAGGCGGACAAGGTATCATTACTTCTCTTGATTCATTAAGAGATGCTGTTGTTGGAGAAGGCGGAACTAAAATCGTTAAATAGTTTATATTAATAAATTACTGAATTACTAAATAATTTAATAATGAAATTACAAAGGCCATATGATAATATTCATATGGCCTTTGATTTCTATACTATTAAATAAAAATTAATATATATTTTTCAACTAAAGTATATATATTAAAACTGATAGTATGTGACAAATACTTGCACCTAATACAAACAGATGCCAGATAGAATGGAAGTATTTAACACCTTTAATTACATAGAAGATAATACCAATAGTATAAGCTAGACCTCCAGCAATTAGTAATGCTAGTCCACCAAATTCTAACTTGTCTAAAAGCTGAGGTAAATAAAAGGCTATAGCCCAACCCATTGCTACATATAGGATTATTGATAAAATTCTAAATTTACTTAGATTTATAGAGTTAAGTAGTATACCAACTAAAGCACTGATCCATATTATTGTAAAAATAAGCCAACCTGAAGTTCCACCAATAATTAGTAGCGCATATGGAGTATAAGTACCGGCTATTAACAAGTATATAGTGCAATGATCTAGTATTTGAAATATCTTTTTTGCTTTTTCATTAGTTATAGCATGGTATAGTGTTGATGAAGTATAAAGTAATATTAAGGTGCTGCCAAAAATTATTGAAGATGTTAATTCTAATACTGATGATGAAAAGAAAACCATAATAATTAATGCAACAAAACTTAGTAGAACTCCAATACCATGTGAGGTTGAGTTGAAAATTTCTTCACCTAACGTATATTTACGTTTATTCATAATACCTCCCGATTTTATATTATTTATAATGTTCATAATCCATTATACTAGCGATTCTTAAAGCAGCATCATGACCTGCAAGTTTATCACATAAATATAATCCTAGATCAAGTGAAGAACTTACACCACGTGCAGTTATTACATCATTTTCATCTACAATTCTTTTATCTTCAACAACTTCGGCATATTGTGCTAATTCATTAAAAGAATTAGGATGAGTTGTTGCTTTTTTGCTTTCTAGAAAACCAGCTAATCCCAAAATTAATGATCCTGTACAAACAGATACCTTCAAAGGACAGTTGGCAGATGTTTTAACCCAATTGATAAATGAAACATCTCTACAAATTTCTTTTGCTCCTGGAATAAATATTATATCAAATTGACTTAAATCTGGTGAAATCATATCCGCTTTCACTATTAAGCCATTAGCATCTTTTATAATATCAGTTTCTGCTACAATTTTCCAACTTAAATCAGGTAAATAAGATAATTCTTTAAGTCTTGTAATAGGATCAAACGCACCTATAAAATCTAACATTGTCATTTGGTCATAAACAATAAATGCTATATTCATATTTCCTCCTTGTTATTTTATCGATTAATTATACATCCAGATAATTAAAAAAGCAATTTTACAAATGTAAAATTGCTTTAATTTTTTTGGTGTGCCAGAAGGGATTCGAACCCCCGACCTACGGATTAGAAGTCCGTTGCTCTATCCAGCTGAGCTACTAGCACAAAATAATGGAGCGGGTGATGGGAATCGGACCCACGCATCCAGCTTGGAAGGCTGGAATTCTACCATTGAACTACACCCGCGAATTTATCAACGCACTATGTATTATATAACAAAATGCCTAGTCTGTAAAGAGTAAAATGAAGTTTTATTTGTATATCTTACTAGTACTCTTAATAAACAGAACAATACATATTATATATAAAATATTGAAATAATTCAAGGGTTATGATAAAATAAAGAAGTTAAAAGGGAGTAGTTGAAACAGTAAAGACAACATAACCGATACATAAGTATCTGGATTTACGACCTATGATGGTAACAAGACTTTTAGCGTTTAAGACGCTATGAGTCTTTTTTTTATAAGTTTAAGGAGGTACAATGAACAGTTATTTAGATAATAAAGAAAAAATAATTCAAGAATTAGGAAGCAATCAAGAACATGGCTTAAGTGAAGAGGATGTAATTGAGTCAAGAAATTTATATGGAGAGAATACCTTTAGTCAAGAAAAACCAATCAGTCTCTTTAAGCGAATAATTGAGGCACTAAAGGAACCAATGATTTTCATCCTAATAATTGCAGCAATAATCACAATAGGTGTAAACATTTTTAAAGTGGTAAATGGTCAGCATGCAGAATTTGTCGAATCAATAGGAATAATAATTGCAATAGCACTATCGACAACTATCACTATTGTAATGGAAGGTAGATCCAAAAAAGCCTTTGAAGCACTAAATAAAATCAAAGAGAACATAGCCATCAAAACTTTAAGGAACGGTGCAATTACACTTGTCCCTCAAAAGGATTTGGTAGTTGGTGACATAATACAAATCGAAACAGGAGATAAAATACCTGTTGATGCAAGACTACTAGAAAGTAGAGACTTACAAGTTGATGAATCATCCTTGACTGGAGAAAGTTTAGCTGTAAATAAAAATAGTAAAATAAAGATAAAAAATGAAAACACTCCACTTGCAGAAAGATTCAATATGGTTTACGGAGGCACTTTCATTACTGCTGGTAATGGAACAGCTATCGTGACTCAAGTTGGTGATTCTACTGAATTTGGTAAAATTGCTGATGAATTAAAAAAACAAGATAAATCAACAATGCCACTACAAGAAAAGCTGGGAAAACTAGGTAAAGCAATCAGTTTTATAGGAATTGGCTTAGCAACCTTCATATTTCTTATACAGCTAATGAGATTATATTTAGAAGGTAATGTTACTTTTGATACAGTTTCTGAGACCTTTATAACAAGTATTGTATTAATAGTTGCAGCAGTTCCTGAAGGACTACCTACAATCGTTGCAGCATCACTAGCTATAAATATTATGAAAATGGCAAAAGAAAATGCTTTAGTCAAAAACTTAATTGCTAGTGAAACTATTGGAGCCATAAACATTATTTGTTCAGACAAAACTGGAACGTTAACTGAAAACAAAATGACAGTAATAAAGGTATTTGAAGATTGTAAATTTATAAATCCAGAAGAAATGAAATCTGATTATTTATTAAATAATTTCGCTTTAAACACTACAGCCCATCTAGAAGCTCAAGAAAATGGTAAATTCAACTTTATAGGTAGCCCAACTGAAGGCGCTATATTAGTTATTCATGATAAAGTTAAAGATGCAAGCTACATTGATGTAAGAAAAGATGCTAATGTATTACATACATATCCGTTTTCATCAGAAGAAAAGAAAATGACAACAATAATTGAACTAGATGGTAAAGTCCTAGCTCTAACAAAGGGTAGTACAGAGAAAGTGATGAACCTTTGTAATAAAGTTATTACATGTGATGGGATAAAGGATATATCAGAAGAAATTAAAAATTTAGAGGAACAAGTACACTATTTCGAAAGTCAAGCTATGAGACTTATTGGCTTTGCTCATAAAGAATTAGTAGAAGAATATGATTACGAAACTGATAAGAAAGTCATTGAAAAGGATATGATATTTGACGGTTTTGTTGTAATTAAAGATCCTATAAGAAAAGAAGTATATGGAGCAATCAATAGCTGTAGAGATGCAGGAGTAAGTATTAAAATGCTTACAGGAGACAATATAATAACAGCCAAAGCTATTGCTACAGAACTAGGTATAATTGATAAAAACAGTTTAGTCCTAAAAGCATCTGATATAGAAAATATGTCTGACAAGGAATTAGAAGAAAAAATAGAAAATATTAGAGTAATTGCAAGAAGTACACCATTAGTTAAGCTAAGAATTGTTAAAATGCTTAAGAAAAAAGGCAATGTAGTGGCAGTAACTGGTGATGGTATTAACGATGCACCAGCATTAAAAAGTTCAGATGTGGGAATTGCAATGGGAATAACTGGGACAGAAGTATCTAAGGAAGCAAGTGACATAGTACTTCTTGATGACTCCTTTGCTACAATAGTTAAAGCTATACATTGGGGAAGAGGAATCTACGAGAATTTCCAAAGATTCTTACAATTCCAGCTTGCTGTTAACTTATCATCAGTAATCGTTATATTAACAACAATACTAATAGGCTTTAAGGCTCCATTTACAGCTATCCAGATACTATGGATTAACTTGATTATGGATGGGCCACCAGCGCTGACACTTGGACTTGAACCGATAAGAGGCGACTTGATGAAGAATAGGCCTATTACTAGAAATGCAAGTATTGTAACAAAGACAATGTTATCAAACATAATTATAAATGGTTTGTTTGTTTCGGTAGTCATTATAGCTCAAGAATTATATAATTTTCTGGGAGCAACCGAAGCAAATCAAGGAACTGTTACCTTTACCTTGTTTGTCTTATTCCAATTATTCAATGCCTTTAATTCAAGAGAATTAGGTAATAGTAGTATATTAAAACACATTACCAATAACAAGACAATGTTAATTGTCTTTGCCGGTACATTCCTCCTCCAGTTCATAATTACTCAAATTGGTGGCTATGCATTTGGTACTGTTGCCTTAGATTTAGAAATGTGGGTTAAAATAGTTGCAACTTCATTATCGATTATTGTTGTTGGAGAATTAGTGAAATTTATTAGAATAAGATTAATCAAGAAGAATTAAAATATAAGAATAAAAGAATACCGTTATTCCTAAGAATAACGGTATTCTTTATTTTATTTTCTTATGATAAAATAGTAAGGAGAATCTTTAGGAGGAATAGTTTTAAATTGAAATATTTTATTGAAGTCTGGGGTTGCCAGATGAATGAACATGATGCCGAAACCCTTGGTGGATTAATAGAAAAGAAAGGTTTTACTAAAGCTGACAACTATAATGATGCCCAATTAATCGTCCTACACACTTGTTGTATTAGAGCGAAAGCTGAAGATAAAGTCATAGGCAGAATAGGAGCCTTATCCAAATTAAAGAAGAAAAGACCAGAAATGATTATCGCGGTTGGTGGTTGTATGACTCAACAAGAAGAAGTTGCCAAGTACATAGAAAAACGTTTTGATAAAGTTGATATTATTTATGGAACTCATAATCTAAATGAATTTGATAATTTGTTAAGTACTGTTATGGAAAATAAAAGTCAAGTAAAAAGCATATCAGATGCAGATCAAATGGACATTAGAGAATATATTCCAATAACAAGAAACGATAAATTAAAAGCTTTTGTGAATATAATATATGGTTGTAATAATTATTGTTCGTATTGTATTGTACCGTATGTTAGAGGTAGAGAAAAAAGCAGAGAAATAGCCTATATTGTTGAAGAAGTTAAGGAGTTGCTTGATAGTGGCTTTAAGGATATAACTTTACTAGGACAAAATGTTAACTCTTATGGCAAAGATTTCAAAGATGAAACAAACTTTTCTATGTTGTTAAAGGAACTTGATAGGTTGGGAGATTATAGATTAAGATTTATGTCCTCACATCCAAGAGATTTTGATCTTGAACTAGTGGATACTATAAAAAACACTAAAAACGTCTGTCATCAAATACACCTTCCACTTCAATCAGGAAGTGACAAAATAATCAAGGAAATGAACAGAGGTTACACAAAGGAACATTACTTAGCTTTAACTGAATATATATATAAGGTTATGCCAGAGGCAACAATTTCAACAGATATAATTGTTGGTTTCCCTGGAGAAACAGAAAACGATTTTCTTGATACAATGGATGTAGTGGAAAATGTTGGTTATGACCAAGCCTATATGTTCATGTATTCAATCAGAGAAGGCACAAGAGCAGCCAAAATGGAGAATCAAGTGCCAGAAGAAACAAAGAAAGAAAGATTTCACCGACTTTTAGAGTTGCAAAAAAAGAAAAGTCTTGAGCGCAACAGTGAAATGCAAGGAAAGATTTATGAAGTATTAGTTGAAGGTCTAGGCGAAAAGAATAGACTTACTGGGAGAACAAGAGGCAATAAGGTTATAAATTTCAAAGGAGATATTTCTCTAGAAGGTGAATTAGTTATGGTTAAAGTAACTGACTATAATACTTGGTCCCTTTATGGAGAATTAATAGGAGAATAAAATGGGCTTAACACCTATGATGAGGCAATATTTAGATATTAAGGAACAGTATGGTGATGCTATACTGTTTTTCAGATTAGGTGATTTTTATGAAATGTTCATGGAAGATGCTAAAAAGGCTTCTTCGATTTTAGAGATTGCCTTAACTGGAAGAGATGCTGGTCTAGAGGAAAAAATTCCAATGTGTGGCATCCCATATCATGCAGCTAATACCTACATTAGGAAACTGCTTGATAAAGGCTTAAAGGTAGCAATATGCGAACAAGTTGAGGATCCAAAATTGACCAAGGGTATAGTTAAAAGAGAAGTTACGAGAATAATTACTCCTGGAACAATTATGGAAGAATTAAGCCTAAACGAAAAGAACAACAACTATATTGGAGCAATCATTGTAGATGAAGATTTTTATGCACTAGCTTATGCAGATATTACAACAGGTGAATTCATGTCCACTTCAATTCCAAAATATGAAGGATTGGATTCTTTGTATAATGAAGCGGAACGTCTTGATATAAAAGAATTGGTAAGTAAAGACCTTCAAATGATTGAATTAGCTAAAGATAGAGGTATTTATGCAACACTCCATGATGGAGAAGAAGTAGGAGTAGAAATAGGAATTGATTTTAATAATGATGTGATTGGATATAATGCTTGTAGCCAGAGTATAAATCTTCTTTATTCCTATTTAAAATATACACAAAAAGGCAATATTAAAATATTGGAGAAAGCTGGATATTATTCACTAACTCAGTATATGGCTATAGATTCATGGAGCAGACAGAATCTTGAATTATCAAGAAATATCCGAACAGGTGATAATAGGAACACCCTATTGTCAATTTTAGATAAAACCAAGACTGCTTTTGGTGGTAGACTCTTAAAAAGATGGTTGGAACAACCACTGCTTGACCTTGAACAGATTATTGCTAGACAAAATATTGTAGAATTACAATTTCAAGATGTATATTTTAATCAAGCAATCAGAGAAGCGCTCAAAGGTGTTTATGACATAGAACGTATCTTAGGCCGATTAAGCTTTGGAACTGGGAATGGTAAAGATCTTCTAGCTTTAAAAAATTCATTAATTAATATAGAAAAAATTAGGGTTCTATTAATCGGGAAAAAAGTGGAATGTCTAGCTAACTACATCTCAAAACTAGAAGATAGTTCAGAAGTAATTGGATATTTGGAAGTATCCATAAGTGATGAGCCTCCTTTTACCTTAAAAGAGGGTGGGATAATCAAAGCAGGGTACAATGAAGATATAGATTATTTAAGAAAAATGAGTAATGAGAGCAAAGATCTAATTAAAGAACTTGAAGCAAAAGAAAGAGAGAGACTTGGTATAAAATCTCTAAAAGTTGGCTATAACAAGGTCTTTGGTTATTATTTGGAAATTACCAAAAGTAATGCACATTTAGCACCTGCAGATTATATAAGAAAACAGACTATAGCTAGTGGAGAACGATTTATAAATGAAGAATTAAAGAACCTTGAATATGCTCTTATCCATAGTAAGGATAAGTTGATTGCGTTGGAGTATGAAATATTTTCAGAAATCAGAAATAAAATTTTGATGGAAACTGATATGTTAAAGAGAATAGCTGCATGTGTTGGAGAAATTGATGTACTTTCATCCTTTGCCTATGTAGCTCAAATCAATGACTACATCAGACCAAGTATTAACAATGAGCAAGATTTTAAATTAGAGAGCGGTCGTCATCCTATGGTGGAAAAGCTAGTGGATTTTGAAAGTTATGTTGTAAATGATTTTGATATTAAAGATAATAATCTTGCAATTATTACTGGACCAAATATGGCTGGGAAATCAACCTTTATAAGGATGTTGGCGATTTTGACAATAATGGCACAATGTGGCAGTTACATACCAGCTAAATCCTTTGAATTTGGAATAGTTGATAAAGTTTATGCCCGAGTAGGAGCAAGTGATGACTTAGGTAGTGGTCAAAGCACCTTCATGGTGGAAATGAATGAGGTTGCATCAATACTTCAAAATGCAACTAATAGAAGCTTGATCATCTTAGATGAAGTAGGTCGTGGTACAAGCACTTTAGATGGCTTGTCAATTGCCTGGGCAGTGAGCGAATATCTATTAACTAAGATAAAAGCTAGAACTGTTTTTGCAACTCATTATCACGAACTCATTGACTTAGATAACTATTTTAAAAATGTATTTAACCTATCTATGGCTGTTCAAGAATACAAAGATCAAATTGTCTTCTTAAGAAAAGTTGTGCCAGGTGGTGCTGATAAGAGTTATGGAATACATGTTGCTAAGATGGCAGGTTTACCTGATGATTTAATAAGAAGAGCAGAAGAGAAGATGAATCAATTTGAATTTCCAGATACACCTGAAGAAAAACAACTATCTCTAGAGATTGTAGAACAAACTAATCCTTTGAAGGAGCTTTTAGCGGAGGTAAACCCTAACGAGTTAACTCCCTTAGAAGCGTTGGAATTAGTATATAAACTTAAAGTTAAAATACAGGAGAAATAATGAGTAAGAAAATCATAATTCTTGATGAAAACACAATAAATCAGATAGCAGCTGGTGAAGTAATTGAACAACCTTCTTCAGTAGTAAAGGAACTTGTTGAAAACAGCATTGATGCAGGTGCTAGTCATATAACTGTTAGCATATTAGAATCAGGTTTAAAGGAAATTAAAGTTATAGACGATGGTCATGGTATAGATGAAGAAAATATTGAAAAAGCTTTTTCAAGGTATGGAACTAGCAAGTTAAGCACTATAGATGATCTTTATACTCTAAATACCATGGGTTTTAGAGGGGAAGCACTAGCAAGTATAGGTTCAGTTAGTAAAGTGCAAATATCTTCACGTACGAAGGATTTTGAGTATGGAATTACCTTAGGCATAGAAGGTGGGAATTTCACCAGTAAGAAAGCTGATACTCTAAATATTGGAACTAGTATTAGAGTTAATGACCTGTTCTATAATACACCAGTTAGACAAAAATTCCTTAGAAGCTCTTTAAGAGAAACTAGGGATATTATTGATATTGTAGAAAAACTTGCTTTGTCAAAACCTGGGATTGCATTTAATTTGATAGTTGAGGGTAAACAGACTTTTAAAAGTAGAGGTAATGGGGATATTAAGGAGCTTGCAGCCCAAGTGTTTTCCTATGATATTGGTAAGGAAATGCTTTATTTAGATTCTTTGAAAAATGGTGTTAGAATTTGGGGCCTGATTGGCAACTATAATATTTATAGAGGAAATCGGGATAATATCATTTTTTTTATAAACTCTAGATACGTAGTCAGTAATACTTTAGCTAAAGCTTTGGAAAGTGCATATAGAAGTAGATTGCCTATAAATAAATATCCTGTTGGTATTATATATCTTGAAATACCACAATACTTGGTAGAGGTTAATATACATCCAAGAAAAATGTCAGTTAAGATAGATCAAGAAGAGATTATAACATCCTTAATAACTAATGAAGTAGAGATATTATTGGTAGAAGCTAATAAATTACTAGTTAAAAGTAAAACTGTGGAAGTTGAGAGCTATAAAAAAGATATTGAGAGGGAAGTGAGAAATGTTGTTGAGTATCCTGGTTTAGCGAATGAACAACAACTAAGTCTATATGAAAGTAAATATAAGGATAATCCTTTTTTTAATATTGAAGTCTTAGGAACAATAAAAGATACATATATAATTGCAAGTATGAATAATACCTTATATATTATCGACCAACATGCTGCCCATGAAAGAGTGAATTATGAAGAAGCGTTGAAGGAATTTGAAACGACTGGTTTTAAAAGTCAATTTCTCCTTGAACCATATTTAGTTTCCTTAAACAATACTGACTATATGAGAGTTATAGAAAATATAGACAAGCTAATGAATTATGGTATAATTCTTGAAAGTTTTGGTGAAGATGCTTTTCTAATTAGAGGATTGCCTTTAAAAATAATAGGAGAAGAAGCTACTAGAGAATTCTTTCTTGATTTGATAGATTCTTTTGATAATAACGATTCTGAAGAAATAAAAAACCTGATGATAGAAAAGGCAGCTTGCTCTCGGTCTGTGAAAGCTGGAAGCTTTATTAATAAAAATGAACTTAAAGCTTTGATCCAAAGATTAGGAGAGAGCCAATTTCCTTTTACCTGTCCACATGGTAGACCAACCTTTTTGCAATACAATGTTATGGACTTGGAAAAATTGTTTTTAAGGAGTAAGTAATGATAATAGGTATTGTTGGGCCAACAGGTTCCGGAAAAAGTACTTTAGCTATAGAATTAGCCAAGTTATGTAATGGCTCTATAATTTCCTGTGATTCTGTGCAAGTTTATCGAGGGTTTAATATTGGGTCTGGCAAGGTGACTAAAGAAGAAAAACAAGGTATACCACATTATTTACTTGATATTAAAGATGGAAATGAGAAGTTTACAGCTGGTGAATTTGTTATTAGAGCACAAGAAGCCATAGAAGAGATTGTTAGTTTAGGTAGAGTGCCTATAATTACAGGTGGAACTGGTTTATATTATAGAGCTTTCGTATATCAGTATGCCTTAAATGATGGAACTAAAGAAAAAGAAAATGAGCTAAGAGATAAATATTTATCTCTTCTTGAAGAAAAAGGAGTTTCATATTTATACCAAAAACTGTTAGAGGTTGATGAAAAAAGTGCTATGGAGATCAATCCTAATCATTCCTCTAGGATTATTCGAGCATTATCTTTTTATTATTCAAATCTAGAAGGAATTGTGAAACAAAAGGAAGAAACTAAAGGTATAAGGGATGATATTGTTGGAATATATCTTGATGTTAGTCGCGAAGTTTTATATGATAATATAAATAAACGAGTGGATAATATGGTTGATGCTGGTTTAGTAGATGAGGTTGAGGGATTACTTGTAAGTGGTATTAGTGATCAAGCAGCTCCAATGAAGACTATTGGCTACAAAGAGATTATAAGCTATCTAAAAGGTGATTGTGAATTGGAGGAAGCTATTGCTTCAATCAAGCAAAATAGTAGACGTTATGCTAAGCGTCAAATAACCTGGTTTAGAAGACATGATGAGCTTTTTAACATGCCATATAATTCAAAAAATGATAGAGAAAAAATTATTTGTTATTTATTAAAATATTTAAATAAAACACATTGACATTAATTCCCATTATGATATAATTATTCTTGCGTTCAGGTTCGGGGCGTAGCGCAGCTTGGTAGCGCATCTGGTTTGGGACCAGAGGGTCGGGGGTTCAAATCCCTCCGCCCCGACCAATTCAAGAACCAAATATATTCAATGTGGCCCGTTGGTCAAGCGGTTAAGACACCGCCCTTTCACGGCGGTATCAGGGGTTCGATTCCCCTACGGGTCACCAACATTCACATTAATTTAGATGGCCCCGTGGTGTAGCGGTTATCACGCCTGCCTGTCACGCAGGAGATCGTCGGTTCAAATCCGATCGGGGTCGCCAAATTTGCTGGTGTAGCTCAATTGGCAGAGCAGCTGATTTGTAATCAGCAGGTTGCGGGTTCAAGTCCCATCACCAGCTCCATTTTTTTGGGGAGATTCCCGAGAGGCTAAAGGGGGCAGACTGTAAATCTGTTGTCTACGACTTCGCAGGTTCGAATCCTGCTCTCCCCACCAAATTTATTGGGGTGTCGCCAAGCGGTAAGGCACCGGTTTTTGGTACCGGCACTCGTTGGTTCGAATCCAGCCACCCCAGCCAATTTTCGGTGAGATCCAAATATAATATAAACCTTTTATGAGCCAATGGCTCTTTTTTTATTTATACTATTCGTTGTATAGAATGGAAATTTTTGATAAAATAGAGTAATTAAGGAGGTTGTTAATTTGAAAGAATATAATCCTGGAATAATAGAAAAAAAATGGCAGAATATATGGGATGATCATGGAACATTCTATGCTGAAAACGTAAGTGCAAAGCCAAAATACTATCTTTTGATAGAATTCCCTTATCCATCAGGAAAAGGATTACACGTAGGACACCCAAGACCCTATACAGCCTTAGACATTGTAGCTAGAAAAAGAAGACTAGAAGGCTATAATGTTCTATATCCTATTGGTTGGGATGCTTTTGGTCTGCCAACTGAAAATTATGCTATAAAAAACAAGGTTCATCCAAGAGAAGTAACCAAGGAGAATATTGCAAGATTCAAGGAACAACTTAAGTCACTTGGATTTTCTTTTGATTGGTCAAGAGAAATTAATACAACAGATCAAGAATACTATAAATGGACACAATGGATATTTATCCAATTATATAATATGGGCCTCGCCTATAAAAAAGAATTCCCAATTAATTGGTGCCCTGCTTGTAAAGCCGGACTAGCCAATGAAGAAGTTGTAAATGGAAACTGTGAAAGATGTGGTGGAGCTGTTCACAAGAAGGTTAAGAACCAGTGGATGCTAAAAATCACAGAATATGCAGATAGATTAATAGATGATCTAGATGACTTAGACTACATAGAAAGAGTCAAAACCCAACAGAAGAATTGGATTGGTCGCTCATACGGACTAGAAGCTGATTTTAAGATTGACGGTACTAATGAAGCACTTAGTGTCTATACAACTAGACCGGACACTATGTATGGTGCTACCTATATGGTTATAGCTCCAGAACATGAATTGATTGAGAAATTAAAGGATATGATTAGCAATTATGATGAACTAGTTAGTTATAGAGATGAATCAGCTAATAAATCAGATTTAGAAAGAACAGAAATAGTAAAAGACAAAACAGGAGTAAGAATTGAAGGTATTGATGCAATCAATCCTATAACAGGTATGAAGATTCCTGTTTATATATCTGACTATGTGTTAATAACTTACGGTACAGGAGCAATTATGGCTGTACCTGCACACGATACAAGAGACTATGAGTTCGCCAAGAAGTTTGACTTGCCAATAATTGAAGTTGTTTCAGGTGGCAATATTGAAGAAGAAGCCTATACTGATAATGAAAATGGAATATTAATCAACTCAGAGTTGATTGATGGCTTAAACGTGAATGAGGCAAAAGAAAAAATTAGTGATTATCTTGAAAATAAAGGGATTGGGAGAAGAACAAAAAACTTTAAGTTGAGAGACTGGGTATTTTCAAGGCAAAGGTATTGGGGTGAACCTATTCCTTTGGTAAATTGTGATAGTTGCGGCTGGGTACCTTTAGATTTAAAGGAATTACCATTGATATTACCAGATGTTGAAAGCTATGAACCAACTGATAATGGGGAATCACCACTAGCAACAATGACTGATTGGGTTAATACAACATGTCCTAAATGTGGTGGAAAAGCTAGAAGAGAAACTGATACAATGCCACAATGGGCAGGATCATCTTGGTATTTCTTAAGATATATTGACCCTCATAATGATCAAGCTTTAGCCAGTGAAGAAAGTATAGATTATTTCATGCCTGTAGATTGGTATAATGGTGGAATGGAACATACAACACTTCACCTTCTCTATTCAAGATTCTGGCATAAGGTACTATTTGATGTAGGGGTAGTAAAAACAAAAGAACCATATTTAAAAAGAACATCTCATGGGATGATTCTTGGAGAAAATGGGGAGAAAATGTCTAAATCAAGAGGTAATGTTGTGAATCCTGATGAAATTGTTGAGGAATATGGCGCAGATACCTTGAGAATGTATGAAATGTTTATAGGTGACTTTGAAAAAAGCGTGCCCTGGTCCATGAATGGTGTTAAAGGATGTCGAAGATTCCTAGACAAAGTATTTAGACTACAGGATATTTTAGTTACTGGAGACACTTTTACAAATGACATGGAAATACTAATGCATAAAACGATCAAAAAAGTATCAAATGACTTTGAAACCTTGAAGTATAATACTGGTATATCAACAATGATGGAATTAGTTAATGCATTTAATAAAAAAGGTTCAATTAACATTAAGGAATATGAAACTTTCTTGATACTATTAAATCCTGTAGCGCCACATTTAACTGAAGAACTATGGGTTTTAGCAGGTTTGCCAGGAATGTTGAATCAAACCAATTGGCCAAAACATGAAGAGGCGAAAACTATAGATGAAACTATAGATATGCCAGTTCAAATCAATGGCAAATTTAGAGGTACTGTAAATATTGGCAGAAATGCCAGTTTGGAAGAAGCGAAGGCTGCTGCTTTTGCAAATCCTGAATTATTAGTAAATTTAGAAGGGAAAACTATTGTCAAGGAAATATTTGTCCCAGGAAAAATATTCAACTTGGTAGTTAAATAGTTTAGTAAGGAGAATTTAATGGATTATAATAAAGTTATTTCAAAAGTAGTTAGGGAAATGAAACCTTCAGCAATTAGAAAATATTTCGATTTTTCTGAAAGAAAGGAAAAAGTTATCACTTTAGGAGTAGGTGAACCAGACTTCCCGACACCAAAGTCATTTTGTGATGCTGCAATTGAATCAATAAATAATAAAGAGACATTCTACACAAGCAATTGGGGTTCAATCGAACTAAGAGAAGCTATAAGTGACTATATGAAAGATAGATTTCAATTAGAATATAGCCCGATAAATGAAGTTTTAATAACAGTGGGTACAAGCGAAGCTTTAGACTTATCATTAAGATCTCTAGTAAATCCAGGTGACGAAGTTATTATACCTGAACCTTGCTATGTATCCTATGAACCAAATGTAAGATTAGTTGGTGGTGTGCCAGTCTATGTAGAGACTAAAAGTGAGAATAAGTTTAAACTTATGGCAGCTGACTTAGAAAAGGTTATTACACCTAAAACAAAGGTTTTAGTACTTCCATACCCAAGTAATCCAACTGGTGGAATTATGACAAGAGAAGAATTGGAGCCAATTGCTGCGTTAGTTAAAAAGTATGATATATTTGTAATTTCTGATGAACTCTATAGTGAGTTGAGCTATGGAATAAAGCATACAAGTATGGCTACACTTCCTGACATGAGGGAAAGAACATACGTTATAAATGGATTTTCTAAATCCTTTGCTATGACAGGTTGGAGAGTTGGCTTTGTTTGTGGACCTAGTGAATTACTAACTCAAACAGTTAAAATTCATCAATATACTATGCTTTGTGCACCTATTATGGCACAAAAAGCAGCAACAAAAGCTTTAAGAGACGGTATACCTGAAATGGAACATATGGTTTCTGTTTATAATGAACGTAGAAAATATCTAGTTGAAAGACTAAACAATATGGGTCTTGATTGCTTCGAGCCAGAAGGTGCATTTTATGCTTTTCCAAGTATAAAAAGAACTGGTATGAAGTCAGAGGAATTTGCTGACACATTATTAGATACAAAAAATGTTGCAGTAGTCCCAGGGACTGGATTTGGACCTAATGGTGAAGGTTTCATTAGAATATGTTATGCTTATTCTATAGAAGAGATAACCGAAGCTTTAGATAGAATAGAAGAATTCGTTAAGGATTTAATTAAGAAATAGAAATGAGAGGGGAAGTCAGATGAATATAACAGATAGAATTTTCATGAGTGATTTTGTGACATTCCCCAAAGTTCTTTTTACAAGTTTAAAGGATTATGGCTTATCCATATCAGAAAGCTTTGTATTGTTGCAGCTTTGGCATTTAATCTATCATGAGAAGAAATTAATAAGCGATGAAGATTTAGTTGAAGCACTTTCCTCTGATGAACATGAAATATTGGAGATTTTAGCGGGTTTGATTACAAAGAATTGTATTGGATATAGTGAGAAAAATGGTAAAATGACCTATAATCTTGAACCCTTAATCAATTCTATTTTTAATGAAGAAAGCAATAATAAACCAATGGCCATAGGTAAAGGTAAAGTTTTTACTAGTTTTGAATCTGAATTTAAAAGACCATTGTCACCTATTGAAATAGATTTAATAGATGAATGGCTAGAGGTTAAGGAATATCCGGAGGATATGATATTTGAGGTTTTAAAAGTTGCAGTTTCTAATGCTAAGTTAAGTTTCAAATACATAGATCATATTCTTATTGATTGGGCAAAAAAGGGTGTTAAAACTCAAAAAGAAAACCAAACATTTGAGGGTAACAAAAAGTCAGCAAAAGTTAAAACAGGTATTAAGGAAATTAAAACAACTACAAAAAAAAGTAAATACGATGATATATATAGAAATTAATTAAGGATTTGATTATGAAAGAAACAATTGATGGTTTTCTTAAAAATTTAAAAATAGAAGAGACCCAAAAGTATAAATGTAATATTTGTAAGGACACGGGCTATGTAGTTATAGACCTAATAGCTTATCCTTGTCAGTGTGTGAAGTCTATGAATAAACTTCCAGAAAAATTAAGTAGAACCTTACTTAAGGATTTCAATTTGGAATTTTATCCTAGAAAGGCTATCAATCCTGAAAAGAGCAAGGATACATACTATGACAAAGCTTTAATATTGTTTTCTGATGTGAAGAAGTTTGTTGATGAATTAGAAGCTGGGGATAATTATGTAAAGGGTTTGTTTATAACAGGGCCTATTGGTTCTGGCAAGACTCATCTTGTTTCTGCCATCTATAATGAACTGAAGAAATCAAAAGTTGATATAGAGTTTTTTGTTGTTCCAGATTTATTAGAGCAGGGTAAAGCTGATATGTTTAATGAAAATGGAGGTAGGGATGTATTTTCTAAGGCTAAAAAGGCTAAGGTTTTAATATTAGATGATCTTGGGGCACACAACTATACTCCTTGGATTATTAATCAATTATATTCCTTAATCAACTATAGATTAAATAATATGCTAACAACAATTATAACAACTAATTTAAGACTAGAAGATATCGATATAAGATTAGATGAAAGAATTGCCTCAAGAATTTTGGAACTATGTAGTATCTACAATTTAAATGTAGATGTGGATATTAGATATAAGAAAAACGCAGGATTAAAACAATAAAAATCAGTTTGACAAATTTATTTTTTAATTGTATAATTTAAGGGAAAAGTTAATATTGAGCTTCATCAAAGTTAGAGGAGCGGATGACAAGAGTAGTGTTCAGAGCCGGAAGCTGTGAAGAACATAAAAGGGGATTCTGCCGAAGTTAAAACAGTCCAAAGGTTTTAACTGGGTGTTGATTTAAGAGATTAATAACTGTCACATTAATGTGGGGTGCTAAAGGATGAGCATTTTAATTAGGATTTATAGTCATAAGCAAAATGCTTATGACTATTTTATTTTAAGGAGTGAAAATAATGAGTGATTTAAGGGTATGTGTAAGTGGAGCCTGTGGAAAAATGGGTAGTGAAGTTGTAAGAGCCATTGCAAAAAGCGAAGGTTTAGTCTTACAAGCTGCAGTTGATTTTTCAAATGTGGGAATGAATATTGGAGAAATTGCTGGAACCAAGGATAATATTAAAATACAAGGAAATTTAAAAGAAGTTTTAGAGAGTGGAAATATTGATGTAGTTGTTGATTTTACAAATCATAAAGTTATATATGAAAATACCAAAACTGTTTTACAGATGGGTGTTCCGATTGTAATTGGAACAACAGGGTTTAGTGCAGAACAAGTTGAAGAGATGAAAGCTCTATGTGAAGAAAAGCAAGTTGGTGCTCTATGGGCAACAAATTTCGCCATTGGAGCAATCTTAATGATGGAATTTGCAGGTAAAGCTGCTAAGTTTTTCAATAATGTAGAGATAATTGAATACCATCATGACAACAAGCTAGATGCACCTAGTGGAACTTCCCTTACTACTGCTGGAATAATTAAAGAAATTAGAAAAAGTCATAAACAAGGACATCCTGATGAGAAAGAGCTTATTCAAGGAGCTAGAGGTGCAGATTATGACGGCTTTAAGATCCATAGTGTTAGATTACCAGGATTTATTGCTCATCAAGAAGTTATCTTTGGTGATTTAGGACAGGTATTAACAATTAGACATGATTCAATGAACAGAGAATCCTTTATGCCAGGAGTAATTCTTGGTTGTAAGGAAATTGTAAAGAAAAAAGCCTTTATCGAAGGTTTAGATAAACTATTATAGGAGGAAAGAAAATGAAATTATATAATATTGCAGTTGTTGGTACTGGAGCTGTAGGTTCAACTATCCTTCAAGTTTTAGAGGAAAGAAATTTTCCAGTCGGTGATTTAAAATTATTAGCAACAAAAAATAGTGCTGGTAAAAAATTAGTTTTTCAAGGAAAAGAATATACTATAGAAGAAACTTTTAAAGAGTCGTTTAAAGGGGTGGATATTGCCTTGTTTGCTGGTGGTAAAGCAAGTGAACTATATGCTGAAGCTGCAGCTGAAATGGGTGCTATAGTAATTGATAATAGCAGTTACTTTAGAATGAATGACAATGTACCTTTAGTAGTACCTGAAGTTAATCCTGAAGCAGTTAAGAATCATAAAGGGATAATTGCAAATCCTAATTGTTCAACTATACAAATGTGTGTTGCTTTAAAACCAATTAATGATTATTCGAAAATAAAAAGAGTAGTAGTTTCAACTTACCAAGCAGTAAGTGGTGCTGGTCAAGAAGCTATGGATGAGCTTGTTAATCAAACTAAAGAAGTGTTATCTGGGGAGGAAGCAACTGTTAAAGTATTCCAACATCAGATAGCAATGAATTTAATACCTCATATTGATGTTTTTAAGGAAAACTTCTATACTAAGGAAGAGATGAAAATGACTTTAGAAACACAAAAGATTTTTAATGATTATGAAATGAGAATTAGCGCTACAGCAGTTCGTGTTCCTATATTAAGAAGTCACTCAGAAGCTATAACAGTTGAAACTGCAGAAAAAATATCAAGAGATAAAGCTTTGGAATTATTTGGCGCAAGTGAGGGTATTATTCTTCAAGATGATATTGCTAACAATGTTTACCCAATGCCTTTTTTCACTTCTGATACTGACGAAGTTTATGTAGGTAGAGTAAGAGAAGACATTGCTTTTGACAAGGCCTTAAGCTTTTTCGTGGTTGCTGACCAACTTAGAAAAGGTGCTGCTACAAATGCTATTCAAATAGCAGAATTATTGGTCAGAGAAAATATGGTAGGTGATAAATAATGTTTGGTAGAGTAATGACCGCAATGGTCACACCATTTAAAAATAATGAAGTTAACTATACAGAAGCTATAAAGATAGCAAAATATTTAGTTGAAAATGGATCAGATTCTATTTTAGTTTGTGGTAGTACTGGTGAAAGTGCTACTATGACAAAGGCTGAAAAAATCAAGCTAATTAGTGTTATTCGAGAGGCTGTAAATGTACCTATTTTAGCTGGAACTGGTTCTAATAATACTGCTGACTCTGTTGAGTTTACAAAAGAAGTTGATAAGCTTGGTGTAGATGGTTTTCTAATTGTAACTCCATATTACAACAAACCAAATCAAGAAGGGATATTTCAGCATTTTAAAGCTGTAGCTGAAGCCACAGATAAACCTATCGTTTTGTATAATATTCCTGGAAGATGTGTGAAAGAAATTGAAGTAGATACAATTGCTAAACTTTCAAAAATACCTAATATTAGTTATTTGAAAGCTGCTTGTGGTAACTTGATGAACATTAGTATGACTCAAAATAGTACAGATGATGATTTTGTAATTTATTGTGGTGATGATGGATTGACTTTACCTATGTTAACTCTTGGTGCAAAAGGTGTGATAAGTGTAGCTTCTTCTATTATCGGTAAGGAAATTAATCAAATGATAGCTGAGTTTGAAGCGGGAAATACTAAAAAAGCACAAGAACTGCATTTAAAGTATTTTGATGTATTTAGAGATTTATTCTGCGATACAAATCCAGTACCAATTAAGTATGCCTTGTCTAAAATTGGTTTTGACACTGAAGAAGTTAGACTTCCAATGGTAGAGCTAGATGACAAGTATAAAAAGATTATCGATGATATGATGAAAAGACATAATTTAATATAATATAAAAAAGGGAGGATTTAATAATATCCTCCCTTTTTACTTGCGAGGGTTGTGAAATTAGATTAAAATAGATATGTATTATATTACTGAAGTAATAATTAACATGAAGTTAACAATATTTTAATTAAAAATTAATATTAATAGAATATACTTTAATAAGTGAGTATTAAAATTTTCTACTATTTAATGAATTTTAATAATATTTTGGGACTTTGCATGTAGTGAAACTTTGATATTATTTTGTCAAAATTTCTGTACAATATACTATATAGAGGGAGAACAATTAATGGATGGCGCAACAAAAATCAAAACAGAACACTTGGAACTATTCTATGGAGACGTCCAAGCTCTAAAAGATATTAATCTAGATATTAAGGAAAAGGAAGTAACAGCACTAATAGGACCCTCAGGCTGTGGTAAATCAACCTTTATAAGAACTGTTAATAGAATGAATGACTTAATCATAGGCTGTAGTGTCAAAGGTAAAGTCTTATTTGATAATGAAGATATTTATGGTGAAGGAATGGATATTATTACCTTAAGAAAAAAAATAGGAATGGTATTCCAAAAACCTAATCCATTTAAAATGTCTATATACGACAATATTGCTTATGGACCTAGAATACATGGCATTAAAAAGAAAAGTGAATTAGATGAAATTGTTGAGTCATCGCTTAGAAAGGCATTTATATGGAATGAAGTCAAAGATAGAATGAAAACTAATGCCTTAGCCTTGTCTGGTGGACAGCAACAAAGATTGTGTATTGCCAGAGCATTAGCAGTAGATCCTGAAGTAGTATTAATGGACGAACCAACTAGTGCACTTGACCCGATTTCAACACTAAAGATTGAAGATTTAATAAGTGAATTGAAAAAGAATTATACAATCATAATTGTAACTCATAATATGCAACAAGGTGCTAGAATATCGGATAAAACTGCATTTTTCCTAAATGGTGAAGTGATTGAATATGATTTAACAGATACAATATTTATGAATCCAAAGAATCCAAAAACAGAGGAATATATAACCGGACGTTTTGGTTAGGAGTGAAAATGTCTAAAGAATTAATCTATGTAGTAGATGATGAAGAAAACATAAGAGAATTAATTGAATACAACTTAAAAAAAGCAGGATACATAGTTAAATGTTTTGCTGATGGGACAAGCTTCCTTGAGACCTTACAAGATAGTATACCGGATCTAGTTTGTTTAGATGTTATGTTGCCAGATTATGATGGCTTAGATTTATGCAAAAAAATCAGAACAAGCAAAAGATTGAAAAGCTTACCAATAATTCTTTTAACTGCAAAAACAACTGAATTCGACACTATAATTGGTTTAGAATCAGGTGCAGATGATTATATAGGCAAACCATTTTCTGTAAATGAACTTATTGCTAGAATAAGATCACTATTAAGAAGAACAATTGCAGCACCGATTGAAAAAAGTGATGTAGCAATTGGAAATCTTATAATTGATATAGAAAAAAGAACTGTAACGATAAATGAAAAACTAGTTGAACTTACATTAAAAGAATTTGAATTATTAAATTTACTAGCTAACGGCAACGGAAAAGTCTTTACTAGGAATGAATTATTAGAAAAAATCTGGGGTTATGATTACTATGGTGATACTAGAACAGTAGATGTACATATACACAGCTTAAGAAAGATAATCGGAGATGAATATATACTTACTGTAAGAGGTGTAGGATATAAATTTATCAGTTAGGAGTTAGAAATGAAGAAAAAATTATGGAAAAGAAGACTGTTTATTAGCTTTCTTATACCCGTATTCATATTAGTTGTTTCTTTCATGACCATATTAGGGATAATATCCTTTAGAGCATATAACAATCAGCTCAATAATGATATGAAATCAATTGTTTCACTAATAGACAATGATAAAAGAACTGGACTTGTAAATGAGGATATAATTGTTAAATATGATGTGATAGGTAAAATTTCACTTATAGATGAAAAAGGAAAATTAATAGCTAGCTCTGATAATGAAATAAAAAATGAAAAAAATCTATTAAGAAGAGAAGAAGTTAAGGAAGTATTAAGACAAGAACAGGGTTCAAGCCTTAGATATGATGGTGCTAACAGAGAGTACATTTTTTATAAGGCATATATGCTTTCTAATGAAATAATTATTATCTCTATACCAATAATAACAACAGCTGAAATGATAATAGCAGTCTTTAGTTATATATTACTAGCTTTTCTACTTACCATAGGAATTGCTGCTATATTATCCTATTTCTTTTTTAATCGAAATATTAAACCTATGATGATTTTAGAAAAATATATCAGAAGAACTTACAAGCAAAAAAGTATAGCTGAGGTTGATATTCAAAGTTTACCAAAAGAACTCAAGAAAATTGCAGATATTTTCAAAATGACCACTAAATCCCTAAAAGAATCTGCAGCTAATGAAGAAGAACAAAAGCTGTATCTATTTTCTACTATTGATACTATGGAAGATGGCTTCATTGCTATTGACGAACTCAATAATATTAGGTTAATCAATAAAAGTGCTAAAAAAATATTTGAATTAGATAGTGATGATATGTTTGGTAGCAACTTAATGGTACAAACTCAAAACTTCAAGTTAATTGATGCCGTAAATGAATCAGAAGAAAAACTAACTACCAGAAATATTGTTATTGAAGACAAAACCTATAAACTTACAATTTACCCATTAGGACAACAAAAGGGAAAACTAATAACCTTAAATGACATAACAAAGCTCAATCAACTGGAAAATATGCGCAAAGAATTTGTATCTAATGTTTCTCACGAATTAAAAACACCACTAACAGCAATTAGAGGCTTTGTTGAAACTTTAAAGGATGGAGCCATTGATGATCCAAATACAGCAGGGAAATTTCTTAAGATAATAGATATTGAAAGTCAAAGATTAGAAAAACTAATAAGTGACTTACTGGAATTATCTAGTATTGAAAGTAATAAGACCAGTCGATTAAATGTCGATATCGACATAAGAACAGTTGCAGATTCAGCAGTTGAAGCTTACAAAGTTACTGCTGCCAAGAGAAATATAAAACTTGTTAATAATATAGAAACTAACCACATTATAAAAGGTAACTTAGAGTTATTTAAAGCTATGCTATATAACCTTGTTAGTAATGCAATTAAATATAATCTTGATAATGGAACAGTATCTATAAGTATTAAAGAAGTAGCTGATGGTGTTTTACTTAATGTTACTGATACTGGTATAGGTATTAGTAACGATGACATTTATAGAATTTTTGAAAGGTTCTATAAAGTAGATAAAAGTAGAAGCTACGACCCTGAAAGTACTGGACTTGGATTATCAATAGTAAAACACATATTAGATTTATTTGATGGAGATATTAGTGTAGATAGTATTTTAGGAGAAGGTACTACATTTAAAGTGTACTTGCCTAAGAAGGAGGATAAGAATGAGTAGAGGATCTTTTGATCAGGCCCTAAACGATGTGAATCAAGAAATAATAGAATTAGGTTCAAGAACAATCCAGGTTTTGGAAAAGACCAAAGTTGCACTAACAAATCTTGATGAGGATTTAGCCAAACAAATTTACGACGAGGATGATCTTATTGATGCCAAAGAAATTGAAATTAGTGAAAAGTGCATGAATATAATCATTAGAGAACAACCAATTGCCAGAGATTTAAGATTTTTGTTGACTGCCCTAAAAATCAGTAGTGACTTTGAAAGAATATGTGATCATAGTGCACAAATAACAAAATTGACCAGAAAACTATTAAAACATAATGCTGGAACCTTACCTGGTGGAGTAGAAGAAATGTTCAATACTACCTTGGATTTAGTGAAAAGAATCGTTAAGGCATATGCTACAAGTGATATGGATATAGCACTTGGGGTATACGAAGATGATGATAGACTAGACCAAGCATATAAAATGATGGTAAAGTGGATTAAAAGCAAAATAGAAAACAATGTTGATCAAGTTGATCAGTACATTGATTATCTATTCATCAGTAAATATTTTGAAAGAATTGGAGATAGAACTAATTCTATTGCCAAATGGATTATCTATAAGGAAAAAGGGACAATCAGACATTACTATAATATGAAAAATCTTTAAAACAAAGGCTGAAAAGCCTTTGTTTTTTTTTTGAAGGTATCCTAGTTTATTCAAATATGATACAATAAATTGAATATGTACATAATAAAATGAGGTGATTAGGTGCTAAAACTTAACTTTAAAGACTTTTATGAATTAGAAACCGATAACTACAAAGACGAAGTATTGGCAATTCATGATAATGTAGAAAAATTAAAGAATACAAAGGAACAATATTTAGGATGGATTGATTATACAAAGGACCACTCTAAAGAAATAGATAAAGCAATACAACTAGGATTAGAATTACAAAAATTCGAAACTTTAGTTGTAGTTGGTATTGGTGGATCTTTCTTGGGTGCAAAAAGTTTCTATGAAATCTTTAAAGATAGAATTGATGATAAAAAGACAGAACTCATATTTTTAGGCAACAATATTTCTAGCCATTATATAAAAACAGTGCTCAAGAAATTAGAAACTAAAAACTTTGCAGTAAA
Source organism: Fusobacteriota bacterium (assembly GCA_009773805.1). GTDB lineage: Bacteria > Bacillota > TC1 > TC1 > TC1 > WTXA01. Next base: position 439,810 of record WTXA01000001.1, on the reverse strand, counting down.
TATCATTTCAAAATCAGGTGGGACCTTAGAACCAGCAATCGCCTTCAGACTTATAAAAGAATTACTGATCAGTAAGTACGGAACTGAAGCGAAGGAAAGAATTATAGTCACTACTGACCCGAAAAATGGGAACTTAAGAAAATTAGCTTTAGATGAAGGTTATAGGACCTTAGAGATACCAGCAAATATTGGTGGTAGATATTCTATTTTTACAGCAGTAGGGTTTTTGCCTCTCAGCGCAGCAGGTATTGATACTAATGAAATGTTAAAAGGTGTTGCGAAAGCAAAGCAAGAATTTGATGCCAGACAATTAGATAACCTAGCATATTTGTATGCCATCGCCAGAAGAAAAGCAAGTGAGATTGGTAAAAAAATTGAAATTTTTACTGCATATGATCCTAGTTTTAGCTACTATCTTGAGTGGCTAAAACAATTGTATGGAGAAAGTGAAGGTAAAGAAGGAAAAGGAATTTATCCAATGAGCGTTATAAATACTAGAGATCTACATTCGCTAGGACAGTTTATTCAAGAAGGAACACAAGAACACTTTGAGACAATTATTTGGGCTGAAGAAAAAAACCAACTAGTATTTGATAGGCTAGTAGTAGATTATGACAAATTCAATGACTTAGCAGGAATTGAAATAGATATTATCAATAAAAAAGCTATGGAAGGCACAAGGATTGCACATAGCAACGGTAATATTAAAAATATATTAATGGAAATCGAAGAACTTACACCCTTTAGCCTAGCTTATTTAAGTTACTTTTTCATGAAAGCCTGCAGTATGACCTGCTACCTTTTAAAAGTAGATCCATTTAATCAACCAGGGGTGGAAGAATATAAAAAAGAAATAAAAATTTTATTAGATGAATTGAAGTGAAAGGCAGATCATGTTTAGAAATAAAAAAGAAGTTGAAGAATATATATATAGCTCATACGTAAACAGATATAAACATATTCCAAGTGGAACTGATAATTTTACAAGAAATCCACATCTAGCAAGAAAAATGCTAGATGAACTTGGTGCTTTAGATCGACTACAAAAAAACATCATGATTACAGGTAGCAAGGGTAAAGGTTCACTTTCTGTTATGATAGCCAAAATTTTAGAAAACCATGGCTTTAATATTGGTCTATTTACAAGCCCTCATTTAAGAGACTATAGAGAAAGAATAAGAATAAACGGTAAGGCGATATCAGAAAAGGATTTATTGAATTTGGCTAATCAATTAGAGCCAATATACGATGATATTGAAAAAAGTCTTCCCAAACATAGATATATTGGGCCTGTTGGAGCCACAGCTGTAATGGCTATGTCCCACTTTTATAATAACAAGACGGATTTTAATGTTATAGAGTGTGGTAGAGGCGCTCGGTTTGATGATGTGAACCAAATACAAGGTTTTGTAGGAGGTATAAACAAAATATTCCTCGAACATGTTGGTCCTCTAGGTCATACCATCGATGAAGTAGCACACCACAAGGCTGGCTTAATAAAAAGGCCTTTAGAGGCTGTTTTTACGGCTGAACAGAGCAAGTATGCAGACTTAGTCTTAAGATACGAAGCTCGTAAATTTGAAATTCCCTACTTTGCATATAATCAAAGTTTCAGTTCATATGATATTAGCTTAACTAATCAAGGCACGGAGTTTTCGGTTAAAAGTAAATATGGAAAATATGAAGGGTTATGCTTATCTCTCCTTGGAAGACATCAAGCTGAAAATGGTGCTTTAGCAATAGCGATATCTGAATATATCCTAGGACGAAAACTTGATGTTAATATTTTAAGAGAAACACTTAAAAATATAAAGTGGCCAGGGAGAATGGAAATTCTAGAAAGGAATCCATTAGTAATTCTTGATGGATGTATTTCTAGAGAATCTATGACTCAAGTTAAGGAAATAATAGACTTTTTAGAATTTAAAAAAATGAAAGCCATCGTAGCAATACCTGAAGATAAGGATTACCTTGGGGTAATTGAAATGCTAAAAGCATATGATTGTGAAATTATTCTTACTTATGCAGATAATGACTATCTTAAATTTTCTAAGAATCAAGTTGTGGAAGCTAGAAAAATCTCAACAATAAAATTCATTGACAATGTTTCAGATTCTATAGAGTATGCTAAGCAGCAAGTTGATGAGAATACTTTGATATTATGTCTTGGAACACAATCCTTTATCAAGGATGTTAAAACCTATTATCAAGAAGATACTTTAAATATTTAAGGAGAAAATCATGACAGATATACAAAAAGAAATAATTAGATTAAAAGAAGAAAAGAATGCATTAGTGTTAGCACACTTTTATCAAACTATTGATATCCAAGAAGTTGCTGATTTTGTTGGGGATTCTTTTGAACTTGCTAAAATAGCCCAAAGAACCGAAAAACCAATCATAGTTTTATGTGGAGTAAGATTTATGGCAGAAAGTGCTAAAATCCTCAACCCTGATAAAATTGTACTATTACCAGCATCTGATGCTGGATGTTTAATGGCAGATATGATTACACCTGAAGATGTAATTAAAATGAAAGAAGAACATCCAAAGGCAGCTGTAATGTGCTATGTTAACTCTACAGCTGAAACTAAAACCTACTGTGACATTTGTTGCACATCGTCATCAGCTGTGAAAATTGCCAAATCCTTAGAGGAGGATGAAATTATCTTTGTACCTGATAGGAATCTTGGCGCCTATGTTGCAGAACAGGTTCCAGAGAAAAAGTTTTATTTTTATAGAGGGTTTTGCCCAATACACAATGTAGTAAGAGCCGAGGAAGTAGAAAAGGCTAGAAAATTACATCCTGGAGCACCAGTGATTGTTCATCCTGAGTGTAACAAAGAAGTTAGAGATACTGCAGATTTTATTGGTAGTACTTCAGCAATAATAAAATATGTTGAAGAATCTGTCAAGAAAGAATTTATTATAGGAACAGAAATTGGGGTAGTAGAAAGAATAAATAAAATTGTAGAGGGCAAGACTGCCTATCTTCTATCTCATCACTTAAGTTGTGTGAATATGAAAAAAACTAAGATTACAGATGTATTAAATGCTTTGCAAAACATGGAAGAAGTAATAGAATTAGATGAAGATGTTATGAATAAGGCTAGAGTAACCTTGGAAAGAATGGTAAGTGTTAATTAAATGAGAAGGTATTTAAATTTATCAAATATCAAGGATAATCAACTGAGATATGATTTAGTTATCATAGGTGGTGGTGTTGCTGGTCTTTATGCAGCCCTAAATCTTGATGAAAATCTAAGTTGTTGCTTAATAACCAAGGAAAGCATTGATATTTCCAACTCTTGGCTTGCCCAAGGTGGAATTGCTGCAGCAGTATCTGAAGGTGACTTGCCTCAGTATCATTATGAAGATACTTTATTAGCAGGGGCAGGTCTTGTAAATAAAGAAGCAGTAACTGTATTAGTAGAAGAAGGACCAAAAGATATAAAAACACTTCTAGAGTGGGATGTGCCCTTTGATCTTGATGTTGATGGGGATCTCCTAATAACTAGAGAGGGTGGACATCGTAGGAATAGAATAGTCCATGCAAGTGGTGATGGCACAGGAAGAGAAACTGTTAAAGCCTTAGCAAGACTAGTGGCAACTAAAGAGAACATCAAATTTATGCCTAATAAATTCTTATTGGATGTGGTAACTAATGATGATAAAGTAAGTGGTGTAATCATTTCAGATAAAGAAAACAGAGAATTTATAGGAGCTGGTCAAGTTATTCTTTGTACTGGTGGTAGTGGTCAGATATATGAACATACAACTAATCCTGGTATTGCTACAGGAGATGGGATAGCTGCTGCTTTAAGAGCTGGGACAGTTGTAAGGGATATGGAATTAGTACAATTTCACCCAACAGGATTATATATTGAAGGTGAAAAAGGCAGATCTTTCCTAATATCAGAGGCAGTTAGAGGAGAAGGTGGTATCCTAAGAAATATTAATGGCGAGGCCTTTATGGCGGATAAACATGAGCTTAAGGATCTCGCACCAAGAGATATTGTTGCAAGATGCATATTAAATGAAATGGAAATCACAAAAACACCTTATGTATATTTAGATATAACATCAAAATCTAAGGAGTTTTTATCAAAAAGATTTCCAACAATATTTGGAGAATGTCTAAATCAAGGAATTGATATAAGTAAGGAATTTATACCAGTATGTCCTGTTCAACACTACATGATGGGAGGAATTGCCACAGACTTGTATGGACGTACAGATATTGAAGGGCTTTTCTCTTGTGGTGAAGCAGCAAATACTGGTGTACACGGAGCTAATAGATTGGCATCTAATTCAATGCTAGAATGCCTAGTTTTTTCAAGAAGGGCACTTACTATCATAAATAAAAATGCATCAAAGTATAAAAAAAGAGATATCCGTATGCAACTTCCTATAGAAAGTGAAAAGAATTTATTAAATCTAGATTTAGATGTATCATCATTAAAGGATATAATTAGAGATTTAATGACATATAATGCAGGTGTAATTAGACATGAAAAGGACATGGAATCTGCCTTAGTTTCAATAACAAAAATACACAATACACTTGATGCTGTAGTATTAGATACTAAAGAAAAGGCGGAAGTCTATAATATGAGTATAGTAGCTATGGAAATCTTAAAAGGTGCAATAATGCGCAAGATTAGCATAGGTGCTCATTACAGGGAGGATTAGATGGAAAGATACATATACAGAGATATATTAATTAGAGCAATAAAAGAAGACATAGGCAATGGTGATCTAACTACTAATATTTGCATATCAGATGATAGTGAATCAGAGGGATTATTAATAGCCAAGGAACCAGGTATACTTTGTGGTACTGCCTTAGTTGAAGAAGTCTACAATATTTTAGATAATGAAGTCAATATAGAGTTTAACTATCAAGATGGAGATGTTTTAGCTAAAGGTGATATTATTGGTATGATCTGGGGTAAGACTAAAAGTATTCTAAGTGGTGAAAGGGTAGCACTTAATTTTCTTCAACATTTATCAGGGATTGCTACAACTACAAGAAAGTATGTTGATATAGTTGGAGATACGAATACTAAAATAGTTGATACTAGAAAGACAACACCAGGACTCCGGGTTTTAGAAAAATATGCTGTTACTATTGGAGGAGGTTATAATCATCGTTTTGGCCTCTATGATGGCATTATGATAAAAGATAATCATATAATTGGGGCTGGTGGTATTAAGAAAGCATGTGAATTAGCTAGAAGCAGTATTCCACATACTTTAAAGATAGAAGTAGAAGTTAGTAATATTGATGAAGTAGAAGAAGCTTTGTCATGTGGTTCAGATATTATAATGTTGGACAATATGTCCTTAGAGGATATGTCACAAGCAGTTAGGGTAATCGATGGCAGAGCAATTATTGAAGCTTCAGGAAATATGGGAGATAGGGATGTTGGAGAAATTGCTGCAATTGGAGTTAATATAATTTCTATTGGTGCAATTACCAATTCTGTTAAAAATATGGATATAAGTTTAAAATTCAAATGATTGACATTATTGCTGTGATTTAATAAAATAGTTCTTAGAGTAAATGTGAGGATCAGGAAGAGTAACCTATGTTTATATCATAGAGAGAAGGGGATGGTGGAAACCTTTCATATGTAATAGGAGAAGGTAGCCTGGAAGCAGTTCAAATGAACTAAGAGTAGTTTGAACCGGATTAGCCCGTTAAAGCAAATAGTTAAAAATAAGGTGGTACCGCGATCCGTCGCCCTTAGGGGAGGTGGATCCTTTTATATTTTAGGAGGAAAACTATGGAAACAAAATACAACCCAGGATCAGTAGAAAAAAAATGGTATAAATATTGGGAGGATAATAAATATTTTCATCAAGAGGTAGATAAAAGCAAAAAACCTTTTTCTATCGTCATGCCACCACCAAATGTTACAGGACAACTACATTTAGGACATGCAATGGATAACACCTTGCAAGATATTCTAATTAGATATAAAAGAATGGCTGGATACAATACTGTTTGGATTCCGGGAACTGACCATGCAGGAATTGCAACTCAAGCAAAAGTAGAAGAAGAGTTGAAAAAGCAAGAGGGACTATCTAAATATGATTTAGGTAGAGAGAAGTTTTTAGAAAGAGTCTGGGATTGGAAAGAAAAATACCATGAAAGGATTGCCAGTCAATTACGGTTATTAGGTAGTAGTTGCGATTGGGATCGAGAAAGATTCACCATGGACGAAGGTTGTTCTATTGCAGTAAAAGAAGTTTTTAAACAGCTATATGACAAGGGTTTAATATATCGTGGAGAATACATGGTTAATTGGTGTCCTAAATGCCATACAACAATATCTGACATTGAAGTGGAACATTCAGATAGAAAAGGCAACCTTTGGTATTTTAGATATTTGGTAGAAGGATCTAATGATTATATAACAATAGCTACTACTAGACCAGAAACAATGTTAGGAGATTCTGCAGTAGCAGTATCAAAAGATGATGAAAGATATACCAAATATGTAGGCAAAAACTTGATACTTCCAATAATAGGTAGAAAAATACCAATTATTGAAGATGAATATGTAGAAAAGGAATTTGGTACTGGTGCTGTTAAAATAACTCCAAGCCATGACCCAAATGATTTTGAAATTAGTCAAAGACATGATCTTGAACATTATATAGTTATTGATAAACAAGGTAAGATGACAGGCGATGTTGGTAAGTACATAGGAATGGATCGCTATGAATGTAGGGATGCAATTGTTAAGGAACTAGAAGAACTAGGTGCTTTAGTTAAGGTAGAGGTTTATGAAAATTCAGTTGGCTGTTGTTATAGGTGTGATACAGTTATTGAACCTTTAGTTTCAAAACAATGGTTTGTAAGGATGAAACCACTTGCTGAAGCTGCAGTTAAAAAAGTTTTAGATGGAGAAGCAAAGTTTATACCTGAGAGATTTACAAAGGTATATTTAAGTTGGATGGAAAATATTAGGGATTGGTGTATTTCAAGACAATTGTGGTGGGGACATCGTATTCCTGTTTACTATTGTAAAGATTGCGGTGAAATGATTTGTGATCTTGAGAAGGTAGATAAGTGTCCTAAATGTCAATCAATAAATATTGAACAAGACCCTGATGTTCTTGATACATGGTTTAGTTCGGCATTATGGCCTTTTTCTACATTAGGTTGGCCTGAAAAAACTTTAGAATTAGAACATTTTTATCCAACATCAGTATTAGTTACCGGCAGGGACATAATATTCTTTTGGGTTGCAAGAATGCTCTTTATGGGTATAGAGTTTATGGATAAGGTTCCATTTGATGATATATTCATTCATGGACTAATACTTGATGAACATGGCAGAAAAATGAGTAAGTCACTAGGTAATGGTATTGATCCGTTAGTTTTAATTGATGAATATGGTGCTGACACATTAAGGTATATGTTAGTGACTGGTAATACTCCAGGTAATGATATTCGTTTCCATACAGATAGACTAGAAGCTATAAGGAATTTCTGTAATAAAATATGGAATGCATCTAGATTCGTTATGATGAATTTAGAGGATTATGATGGTAAGCGGGAGATTTCTTCTTTCACTTTGGCTGATAAATGGATTATCGGGGAATATAATAAGACGATAAAGAATGTTACTAATAATTTAGATAAATATGAATTAGGGTTGGCTGCTGATGAAATCTACGAGTTCATTAGAAATAGTTTCTGCGACTGGTACATAGAGGCTATTAAGGATACCCTATATAAAGGCACATTGGAAGAAAAGCAGAACGTACAAAAAATATTAGTTGAAATTCTATCAGGTACATTATCACTTTTACATCCATTCATGCCTTTTATAACAGAGGAAATTTGGCAAAACCTTCCTCATAAGGGGAATACAATAATGTATGCTAAGTGGCCAGTTATTATTGAAGATGATTTCTACAAGAAAGACATCAGTAGTATGGAACATGTTATGGATAGTATCAGACAAATAAGAAATATTAGAGCTGAAATGAATGTGCCTATTGGTAAAAAAATTCCAATTATTATTTATCCTAAACCAGGTTTTGAACAAATAGCAAATGATGCAATAAAATATTTCATATCTCTAGCCAAGGGATCTGAAGTGATTGTTGAGAAAGCAGATGTTAAAAGAATCGAGAAATCAGCTATGGCAGTTAATGAAGCCTTTGAAATATTTATTCCACTAGAGGGACTAGTGGATATTAAAGAGGAAAAAGGAAGACTTAATAAGGATTTAGTTGAACTACAAAGTGAAATTGATAGGATAAATAATAAACTTGGTAATATTGGCTTTATGGCGAAAGCACCTATTGCTGTAGTTGATAAAGAAAAAGAAAAATTAGCTATGTATGAAGAAAAGTACCAAACAGTAAAAACTAGATTGGAAGAAATTTAAATGGAAAACTTTGAAGCAGCAATCCAGTATTTAGATGAACTAAATAAATTCGGGTGGAAACCTGGACTATCAAGAATAAAAAAACTTCTTGAACTACTAGGAAATCCTGAGAAAACTTTTAAGAGTATTCATGTTGGTGGTACTAATGGGAAGGGTTCTGTTACTGTAACAATATCCAAGATTTTAGAAGATCAAGGGTATAAAGTAGGTAAGTTCATCTCACCAGAAATATATAATGTTAGAGAGAGAATACAAATTGACAGTAATTGGATTTCCGAAGAAAGAATTATTACTATTTTATCTAGAATTCAGATGTTGATAGAAGAAATGAAAGCAAATGGTTTTGAAGAACCTACCAATTTTGAAGTTTGGACCGCTATGTGTTTTACGTATTTTTGTGAAGAAAAAATCGACTTTGGAGTCATAGAAGTTGGATTGGGCGGTGAAATAGATTCAACCAATGTTATAGATCCTTTAATATCTGTTATAACTAATGTTTCAATAGACCATAAAGATTATTTAGGTGATACTGAGATTGAAATAGCAAAGGTTAAAAGCGGCATTATAAAAAGGGACAGACCGGTTATTACTGGTAGTACAGATAAAGCTGTATTAAAAGTAATTGAAGAAAAAGCTCTGGCTATGAATTCACAAATCTATCGATTTGGTATAGAATTTAATGGTATAGAAAAGAGTTTTGATGAGGGATTTTCTAATTTTATTTTCCAAAACCAGGATTATGAACTTGAAGTTTCCTATTCATTGGTTGGCCATCATCAAATATTAAATGGTTCAGTATCTTTAGAAGCTGTCTATGTTTTAAATAGGTTGGGTTTCATGGTTGATGTAACAAAAGCTAGACAAAGTTTATCTAAAGTTATTTGGGCTGGTAGACTTGAAATGTTACACTATAAGGGGAAAAGAGTTTTACTTGATGCTGCTCATAACCTAGAAGGTGCCAAGAACCTTGCTCTTGCTTTAACCGATATCTACAATTACAGAAAAATAGTTTTGATGGTTGGTATTTTAGCTGATAAAGAAAGACAAAAAATGATTGACTATATTGGACCTTTTGGGGATAAAGTAATTGTAACTAAGCCAAAAAGTCCTAGAGCAGATGATTTTAGAAAAGTTGGAGAATATTTTAAAGAATATTCAAAAGATATTTATATAATAGAAGATGTTAGAGAAGCTATGGAAATGGGCATTAGTTTATTAGAAGATGGGGATATTTTATGTATTACCGGGTCAATATATATGCTTCAAGAGATTAGGAAATTATTTTAGGAGGAAAAATGAAGTATTCTAAAATTCCAGAAGTAACAATAATGAGATTATCTGCCTATTCTAGAGTTTTAAACGAAGCCTTGGATAGAGGTGAGAAAATCATATCCTCAAAGGGTATAGCTAATTTAACTGGAGTTAGTCCAGACCAAGTAAGAAAAGACTTTGCTTATTTTGGAGAATTTGGTGTACGGGGTATTGGTTATAATATTGTTGAGTTGAAATATAATATATCTAAAATTATAGGCACAGATAGAAACTGGAGAGTGGCTATTGTTGGCCTAGGTCATTTAGGTGGATCCTTAGTTTCATATCCTGGATTTTTGACTCGAGGATTTAAAATGGTAGGGATATTTGATGTTAAAGATATAGGGGAAAAGTATGGAGATTTATATGTAGAACATATAGATGATTTTGAAGAAATTGCCAAAAGAGAAAAATTTGACCTTGGAATTATTGTAGTACCTAGAGAGGCAGCTCAAGGAGTTGCAGATGTGATGGTGAAAAGTGGTGTAAAGGCAATTTTGAATTTTGCTCCAGTGATGCTTGATGTTCCTGTTGGGGTTGAATTAAAAAATGTTGATTTATCAATGTTTTTAGAAATGCTTTCCTACTATATGTCGCTAAATAATTAAAAGTCAAGTTTGTTTGTTTTGTAAAGATTAAATAAAAATGAGAGATTTATTCTGAAAACAATTATATATAAAAAACCGTTAATTTAGACTGAAAATGACTGAAATGCATTATATATTTATCAAACTACAGAAATAAACAACATAAACACAAATAAATTGTAAAAAAAACATACTTAATTTACATTAAGGTATTGTAATTATACATGCTTACGTGTTAATATGCATATAAGTTAGTGGTAAATTATTACCATAAACACAAATTTATATTTTGGAGGGAAAAAAATGAAAAAAATTCTATTAGTTTTAGCTGTACTATTATTTGGTATACTAGCTGTAGGCTGTGGGGAAAAAGAAGCAGACAAAGGTCAAGAAGTTAAAGTTGCTTTAGCTTTAACTGGAGCTATCAACGATGGTGGATGGAGCCAAGGAGCTTATGAAGCTTTGAAGTTGACTGAGAAAGATTATGATGCTGAAATAGCTTATAATGAAAACACTCAAGCAGCTCAATACCTACAAGTTATCAGAAATTATGCTAAAGATGGCTACAACGTAATTATTGCTAACGGTGCTCAGTTTACTGATGCTGTTAACGAAGTTGCTAAAGAGTATCCAGATGCTAAGTTTCTAATTACAAGTTCAGACAGAAACTCTAACTTTGGTAACGGTTCAAACGTTGCTGGAGTATTAGCTGACGGTGTTGAACAAGGATTCCTACAAGGTGTTACAGCTGGTCTTTTGGCTAAAAGCCTTGGAATCAACAAAGTAGCTGGTGTTGCCGGAGCTGAAATTCCTGCATTCAAAACTATCATGGAAGGTTATGTTCTTGGAGCTAAGTACATTATGCCTAACATTGAAGTGGTAACTGCTTTCACAGGAACTAACGATGACGTTAACAAACTTAAAGAGCAAGCTTTGACTTTCATAGACCAAGGCGCTGGAATTGTAATGTCTTATGCTAACCAAGCATCAAGAGGCGGATATGAAGCTGCATTACAAAAAGGTAAATTGGCTATTGGTGCAAGTGCAAGCCCTGAGTTATTTGCTGCATACGAAAAATCACTATCAGCTTCAGCAAGTGCTAAGTTGACTATAGCTATTGCCGACGTTGTTGGTAAAATTGCAAAAGGTGACTTCGAAGGAACTAACTATATCTACGGAGTTAAAGAAGGCGTTGTAACATTTGTATTTAATGATAAAGAACCTCAAGTTCAAAAAGTTAAAGCAGATATCGAAAAAATTATCGCTGACATTAAATCTGGTAAAATCGATGTAACTGATCTTTACAAAAAAAGCAAATAGTTTTCTTAATTAATGTAAAAATTAAATAAAATAAGCTATACCAGACCTCCTATGTTGAAATAATATTTCAAAGCATAGGAGGTTTGTTTATGGAAAAAAAGAAAATTAAAGATATGCCAAAGCATTTAAGACCTAGAGAAAGATCAATGGAAGTTGGGATAAATAATCTTTCTGATCAAGAAGTGTTAGCAATTATAATTAGGAGTGGTTATAGGGAACATACTGCTATAGATGTATCAATGAATTTATTACATCGCTTTGGATCCATAAAGAATATTAGTCAACTAACTGTTGAAGAACTTTGTAAGATCAAAGGTATTGGAAAAGATAAAAGTATCATGCTAAAAGCTGCATTTGAAATTGGAAAAAGAAGTAAATTTGAGAAAATTGAAAAGAAACAAATACTATCCTCAAAAGATGCTTCTATCGTTTTAGAAAATAATCTAAGAGGTTTAAACAAGGAACATTTTATCATATTAATGTTAAATACAAAAAACTTCTTATTGGGAGTTGAAACGGTATCTATTGGAAGTTTGAATTCTTCTATTGTGCATCCTAGAGAATTATTCAAATCAGCAATAAATAAAAGTGCTGCCGCAATTATATTGGCTCACAATCATCCTAGTGGTGATGCAACACCAAGTAGAGAAGATATTGAGGTAACAAAAAGAATAAAAAGTGGTGGTCAATTGTTAGGAATAGATGTAATAGACCACATTATTATTGGTGATAACAGTTATTATAGCTTTAAAGAAGAGAAAATGATTTAAAACTTTTAACAAATCCATTTTTATGCTATAATCTAAGGTGATATATTGTAATATTTGAGAGGGTGGGCATATGTTTGGATTTAATTTTGGAGTAAAAGACTTAGGTATAGACTTAGGTACGGCCAACATTCTCGTCTATGTTAGAGAAGAAGGTGTAGTAATGCAAGAACCTTCTGTAGTTGCTGTGGATACTGTTACAAAGGAAATATTGGCTGTTGGTTTTGAAGCTAAGCAGATGATAGGTAGAACTCCTGAGAAGATCATAGCTATTAGACCTCTAAAAGATGGAGTGATTGCAGATTTTGACGTAGCTCAGGCTATGTTGAGATATTTCATAGATAAAGCCAGAGGAAGATTCAGCTTTTTTAAACCAGTAGTTGTTATTGGGGTACCATCAGGTGTTACACCTGTTGAAGAAAGAGCGGTTAAAGAAGCTGCCTTACAAGCAGGAGCTAAGGAAGTACAATTAATTAAAGAGCCAATGGCAGCAGCAATTGGAGCAGGTTTACCTGTTGATGAAGCTACTGGTAATATGATTGTTGATATTGGTGGTGGTACAACTGAAGTAGCAGTAATATCTTTGGGAGGAATCGTAACAGATAAATCTCTTAGAGTAGGTGGGGATGCTATGGATGTTGCTATAATCAATTTTCTAAAAAGAAAATATAACTTACTGATTGGTGATAGAACAGCTGAAGAAATAAAAATTAATTTTGGTAGTGCTTATTTCCTTGATACACCTGAGGACATTGAAAGAAAAATGTCTAGGTACAGTGTAAGAGGAAGAGACTTATTAGAGGGTTTGCCAAAAACAATAGAAATAACTGGTGAGGAAGTGCGTGAGGCACTAGAGGAACCTCTAGCAAGAATAATTGAATGTGTAAGATATTGTTTGGAGCATACACCTCCAGAACTATCTTCTGATTTAATTGATAGAGGTATAGTGCTTGCAGGTGGTGGTTCAAAGTTATATGGGTTAGATAGATATATAAGAGATGAAACGGGGATGCCTGTTTATGTTGCAGAAGATCCACTATTAGCAGTAGCTAAAGGAACAGGGATCGTTGTAGAAAATTTAGCTATGTGGAGAAAAGTATTAGGTAGTGATAGGTAGAAATGAAGAGCAAGAAAATAAGTAATGCAAAAAGAGGTAGAACATTTATAATAATTGGACTTATAGTCATAACTATTATAATTAGAATAACCAACACAAATTCAATTGGTTTAGCACCTGTAGAATCATTTTTTAAAGAAATGCTCTACCCCGCGCAAAGTGTTACTAGTACAGCTAGTAATGGTTTTGTAAGCTTCTTTAAGGGATTAGTAGACTATAAGAGTGTTAAGGACGAAAATGATAAACTAAAAGCTGAAATTGGAGAATTACAATCAACAAATAGTGAATTAATCCAGTATAGAGTTGAAAATGAAAATTTAAGATTATTATTAGGAATCCAAGAATCAAATACTGATTTAGTAATTGTTAATTCTGAGGTAATTGGTAGAAGCATTAAAGACTGGTATAAGACTGTCACCATAAATAAAGGCTTTAGTAGTGGTATACGTGAAAACATGCCGGTAATTAATTACAGTGGTTTAATCGGCAAAGTAACAGGTGTAACAAACTCAACTGCTGAAGTAACACTCTTGACAGATCCTAAGTATGGGGCAATAACTGTAGTTACAACAGAGACAGGTTATCCAGGAATAGTAATAGGCGATGAAAAAGGTCTAGGCGGGTTACAGATGATTCAAATTCCTTCAACAGCTAATATTATGGAAGGATACGAAGTTGTTACATCTGGACTAGGTGACTTAGGTTATAAGAATATAAAAATAGGCAAAATTAAAAAAATTGTAAATAGTTCGGATGGATTAATGAAAAGAGCAATTATTGAAGCATACGCCGACTTTGATGATTTACATTTTGTAGGTGTTATTATTAAAGAAGAAATAATACTCACACCAACAGAAAACGAAATAAAGTAGGATGAAATTAATGAAGATTTTTAGACATTTCATATTTTTTATAGTGATATGCCTCGCTTTAATAATCGAGGCTACTTTTTTTTCTAGCTTGAAATTTTTTGGAGCTAATCTCAATATAATATTAATAATAATCGTATCAATGTCATTTTTTATCAGCAGTAGAACTGCGCTAATTTATGCAGGTGTGGCAGGATTGTTGGAAGATATATTTATTGGTGCTATGATTGGAAGTAATTTTTTACTTTTAATAATTGTAGTTTATCTAGTAAGAACTTATTCAAGTAGAGTTATTAGAGAGAATATTATAACACCCTTGATTATAGTTTTTACAAGCTCAATAACTTATTACTTTTTAATGGGAGCAATATTATTTATTGCAGGAAAAGGATATTATTTAAATTTAATGTATATGCATAATATTTTGAATGGAAGTATATATAATTTGATAATAGCACTGATTATCTATCCAATGTGCTATTTAGTTTTACATAAATACAAGGGAGAATATTAATGGCTCAAAAGAAAAGTGCTCATGCTAATATATATTTATATTTGCTTTTATTTCTAGCTATTTTTTCTGTGTTAGCTAGTAGATTGTTTTTTCTACAAATAATTAATGGTGATAAATATCAAACTCAATCAGCAAGCAATAGTTTGCGTCTAATTAATTTGCCTACTAAAAGAGGTGATATTTTAGATGCTAATGGTAATTTACTCGCAACTAGCATACCAATTGCTGCTATTACTTTTGATACTAATGCTAAGACAGCTGAAAAAGAAACGACGATTCATAATTTAGCAATCTTATTAGAACCGTTGAACTATGATAAGAATAAAATATTAGAAGTAATTGATGCAGCTAATAAAAAAGGAATATATGGAAACGTTGATATTATCAAAATAGATTATGCCCAAAATCAAGGACTCGAAATAATTGGAAAGTTTTATGAAAGAGCAAAATATTTACCTGCGGCAACAGTAAATATTATACCTACAAGAAATTACCCTTTAGGGCCAATATTAGGAAATACTTTAGGATATGTTGGCTCAATAAGTCAAGAAGAATATAAAGGTAATGAAGATAAATATTCGCTAACTGATATAGTTGGTAAACTTGGGATTGAAAGATCCTTAGAAACTTTTAATAAAGAAGGTACTACACTTAAAGGCCTATTAGGAACAAAAGGCACACAAGAGGTTGAAATTGATAATCGTGGTAGAACTGTCAATGTTAAATCACTAGATAATTCTTCGATTCCTGGAGATAATGTTAGTTTGACTATTGATGTTAGACTTCAAAAAGTACTTGAAGAAACCTTGGATGCCCAAATAAATTTATCAAAGGCGGCAAGTACTAAAGCTGGTGCTGGAGCAGCAATAGCCTTCAATGTTAATACAGGTGAAATTCTTGCCATGTCATCTAAACCGGATTTAAATCCAAATGATTTTTTAGATGGTCTATCTGATGAAGAAGTAAAATATTATTTAGAAAATGATCAATCACCAATGTTAAATAAGGTTACTAATGTTGCCTACCCGCCAGGTTCAACATTTAAAATGATTACTGCATTAGCTGGACTTCATTACAGTGGACTAACAGTTGAATACAGAGAAACCTGCACAGGAATTTGGAGAAATAATATTAAATGTACTGGAATTCACGGTAATATTAATCTAACAGAAGCTTTGAGAGTTTCTTGTAATACATATTTTCAATCATTTTCAGAAAAAGCAGGTATTGAAAATATATCAAAGACAGCTAGACAATTTGGTTTGGGAGTAGATACAGGATTTACAGATGTAAATGGTGTTATTAAAGGATTTTTACCAACACCTGATAATAAGGCTATTTTCGAAAAGAATTTTAAAGAAGGTATGATTAAAAAATTAACTGAACAAACCTCTAAAAAAATTGTAGAAATAAATCAAGATAATTCCTTAACCTCAAGTTCTAAAAAAGAACAAATAGAAATTGCAGAACAGGAAAAAGAGATTGAAATAGCTAAATATGAAAGATACTATCAAGAAAACAAAGATTGGTATATACATGATACTAATCTTGTTTCCATTGGACAAGGTTTGAATAATTATAGTATTTTACAATTAGGTGAGTTTGCTTCAACATTAGCAAATGGTGGAACTAGATATAAGCCAACTATAATTAAGAGCATTACATCAGCAGATGAAAAAAGCGTTTTTAATGTTAAACCTATAGTATTGAATAAAGTGGAAATGACTGCGGAAGAATTGAATATCGTTAAAGAAGGTATGCGGCAAGTTGTTGCTTCTGGAACGGCAAGTAGAATATTTAGTGGCAGCAGAGTTGCAGCTGCTGGTAAGACTGGTACTGCAGAAACAGGGAGATCGGGAGATATTAAAGAATACCATGGTCTTTTTGTGGGATATGCACCTTATGATAAGCCTGAAATAGCAGTAGCGGTAGTAGTTGAATATGCAGTAAATAGTTCGAATTCGGCAGCAGCTGTTGCAAGAGCAGTATTTGAAGCATACGTTAATTTGAAAGGAAATTAGAATGAACAAGGATTTATGGAAAAAGGCCGATTGGTCATTTTTGATATTAACAATTTTATTGGCAGCAATTGGTTTGGGATTAACTATTTCCACATCTCAAGGATTAGTAGGAAACTTAGTTGTTAAAACAAGCATATTTGTGGCAATCGGTTTGGTTGCACTTATATTAATAGCCTCAATTGACTACAACAAGTTTAGTGAAATAGAAAAACCTTTATATATTGGGATGATATTTATTTTAGTATTAGTTTTAATATTTGGGGTTGAGATATATGGAGCCAGAAACTGGATTTATATTGGTCCTTTTAGTGTGCAACCATCAGAATTCAGTAAAATTCTTTTTATTTTAGCCTTTGGTAATTTTTTAAATAGACATTATGAAAATGATGGCAGTTGGAAAAGTATCTTAAAGGCCCTTGCTTATGCTGTGCCTCCATTTATACTAATCTTAATGGAGCCAGACATGGGTACAGCACTAGTATTTATTGCTATGGTATTTGGTATGCTATATGCATCAACATTAAATAAGAAGTATATAACGATTATACTAGTCGGAGGGTTAGCAATAGTAGTTACCTGGATTGCTTTACACCTGTCTATAGGTTTACCGATTCCTTTAGCTGAATATCAAATACAAAGGTTTACTGTATTCTTAAACCCTTATGAAGATGGGAGAAATGGGCTTGGGGCTGGGTATAATATTATTCAAGCCTTGATAGCAATAGGTTCAGGTGGATTAGGCGGAAAAGGTTTCTTAAATGGAACACAGGTAAATTTCCTGCCAGTTAAGGAATCAGACTTTATTTTCTCAGTTATTGGTGAAGAATTCGGATTTATTGGGACAATAGCAGTTCTTATAATATATTTTATTTTTTTAGTAAAAGCTTTAATAATTGCCCATGAATGCTTGGATCATTATGGTTATGTTGTAGTTATGGGTTTCATTAGCATGTTCTTGTTTCACATTGTTGAGAATATAGGGATGAACTTAAGTTTAATGCCAATTACTGGAATACCATTACCATTCTTAAGTGCTGCAGGAAGTAATTTAATTGTAAATTTCCTTGCTTGTGGAATAATATTAAATATCAGTATGCAACGAACGAAAGTAATATTTTAGGAGAATTAATGGATATAAGAAAAATAGTATTTGATGGATTATTGACAGAAGTAGAAAAGCCAGGAAGATATATTGGTGGTGAATGGAACAGTACTAAAAAGACATTTGAAGATACAGCATGTCAAATAGCATTTTGCTTTCCTGATGTTTATGAAGTAGGTATGTCACATTTAGGCTTGCAAATTCTTTATGGTCTAGTTAATGAGACCACCCCATACTTAATGGAAAGATCATTTATGCCTTGGCCTGATATGTATAAAAAAATGCAGGAAAGAGGTATACCTCTTTATTCATTAGAATCTTTTAAGTCATTAAGTGATTTTCCTATTGTAGGTTTTACACTTCAGTATGAAATGAGTTATACAAACATATTAGCTATGCTTGGATTGGCTAACGTTCCTTTAACCAGTAATGAAAGGATGAATGGTGCTCACCCATTAGTCATTGCTGGTGGACCGTGTAGTGTTAATCCTGAACCAATAAGTAGCTTTATCGACCTGTTTTTAATAGGTGACGGTGAGCAAGCTTTACCTGAAATTTTAAAAATAACAACCAATTATCTTGTTAAAGGCAAGATTGAAAATAGAAAAGAATTACTATTGAAATTAAGTGAATTAAATGGTGTCTATATTCCTGCTTTCTATAAAGAAGAATATGATTCGGAAGGAAAGTACTTGGGTACGTTTAACATCCATGATAGGAACATAAAGGTAAAAAAAACCTTTGTAGCTGATTTAGATAATGCTTACTTTCCTACCAAACTAGTAATACCATTTGTTGATGCAATTCATGATCGTATGATGCTTGAAGTTTTAAGAGGGTGTACTCATGGCTGCAGATTTTGCCAAGCTGGTAACTACTATAGGCCGGTTAGAGAAAAATCAGTATCAAAACTACTTGAAACAGCGGATAAGCTGGTAGTGGGCAGTGGGTATGACGATATTTCCCTAACATCCTTAAGCACAGCAGACTATACAGGTGTTAAGGAATTAGTTAGTAAATTATTAGCAAAATATGAGAAAGGTAAAATCAGTATATCATTACCTTCTTTAAGAGTAGATACTTTTTCAGTTGAGTTAGCTAAAGAAATACAAAAAGTAAGAAAAACAGGTTTTACTTTTGCTCCTGAAGCAGGAACCCAAAGAATGAGAGATATTATTAATAAGGGAGTTTCAGAAGAAGATCTTATGGCATCTGTTGAAGGTGCCTTTCAAGCAGGATGGCAAAGATTAAAACTTTATTTCATGATTGGTTTGCCTGAAGAAACTGATGAAGATGTTATAGGTATTATTGAGTTAGGTAAAAAAGTTCTCGACTTGGGAAGGAAAATTTCTGGAGGAAAGAATATTATTGTAACTGTCAGTGTAGCATCATTTGTACCAAAACCCTTTACTGCATTTCAGTGGTTTGGTCAAAATACTAAAGATGAATTGATCAGGAAGCAATACCTTTTAAAAGAAGCAGTTAGAGAAATTGGTAAAGGATTAAAACTTAGTTATCATTATTCAGCCTTAAGTGTACTTGAAGGAATGTTTGCTAGGGGTGACCGTAGATTGGGAAATGTATTACAAAGCCTATATAATAAAGGGGCTATGTTTGATAGTTGGGACGATTGGTTCAAGCTTGAAATGTGGAATGAGGCTTTAGAAGAAAATGCTATTAGTAAAGAAGCTTATAGTGAGCATTTCTTTGCTGAAACTGAACCAATGTATTGGGATCACATAGATATAGGTGTTAAAAAACTATATTTATGGAATGAGTATCAAAAATCTAAAAGTCTCGAAATAACCAGAGATTGTAGACTTGGTTGCACTGCATGTGGTGTGTGTAATGATGAAATAAGAATGGATATAAAAGGTGAGTATCATGGCTAGTTATGTAATGGAATTTTCTGTAAGAGGTCCGTTGGCATATTTATCTCATCTTGAGTTAATGAAGGTGTTTAGACAATCCTTTAGAAGAAGCACCTTACCGATAAGTTTTAGTGAAGGTTTTAATCCTCATATGAAGTTATCTTTTGCTATTGCCAAAGGAGTTGGTTTAGAAAGTGAAGGTGAACTTTTAGAAATTGAAACTGATCAGGAAATAGATGTAGGTGATTTTTTAGAAAAAATAAATAAAGTTATTCCAGATGGACTAAAAGTAAAGACCTTAAAAGAAAAAACCATATCAACTAAATCTTTGAGCTCAATGCTCAGAAAAGCAAAGTATCTTTTAGTTTATGGTGATGGGGTTAATAGAGATGAATATAGAGTCATAATTGCAGACAAGTTGGACAAATCTGAAATATTAATGGAAGTTAAAACTAAGAAGAGTATCGGAATTAAGGATATTAAAGAATACATTTTAGACTGGAATTTTACTGATACTGGGGTTATTATAGAAGTATATGCAGGAAGTGACAAGAATTTAAGAATTGATAATCTGCTTAAGTATCTTGAATTGGATCTTAAAACAATCAGGTTAAAACTAATTGGTGATGATGCACCTATTATTGATAAAATGTCTAAGGAGGAATAAGATGAAATCTAAAATTTTATTTGGTCTACTTTTTGTAGCGGTTGGGGTTATTTACGGATTACAAGAACTTGGCATGATAACTGATATTGGATTGACAGCTAATGTAATTTTCCCATCTATTATGATTATTATAGGTTTGATTATACTATTTAATAATCATAATATTATTTTTGGGGGTATAGTAACTTTTCTTGGTTTAGTTAATTTGCTAAACGATTGGTATCCACAACTAAATAAAATAATTTTCCCTGGCTTATTAGTAATCATCGGTATTGAAATTCTATTAGGTGGTATTTTCAAAAGAATAGCACAACCTAGGAATAATCTTTCTATTGATAGTAAAGATGAGCTTAATGCTATAGCAGTTCTTGGGGGAGTAGAAAAAAAAGTAGTAAGTCAAAACTTCAAAGGTGGAAAAGCTGATGCTTTTTTAGGTGGTGTTGTTCTTGACTTGACTGAAATCAAATTAACATCAGACGCAGTTATTGATGTTAATGCATTTATGGGCGGCGTAGAAATTAAGCTTCCATCTAATATTAGAATTAGAAGTGATGTTAATGGTTTTTTAGGTGGTGTGGAAATTAAGCATAGATCAGTAGAACCAACAGGCGAATATATTTTAATCCTAAGGGGCACAGCTGTTTTAGGTGGTATTGAAGTTAAGTAAATATAGGGTAATCTATTGCATATGACACTGAAAAAATATATAATAACAATAGTGTCGTTTGTAAACCCCGTAAAAAAGGTTTTTAAAGACAAAAGTCTACCTTGATAGGGAGTCTTAAGCGAAGGAGGTGCCATATGTACGCAATAATTAAAAATGGTGGTAAACAATATAAAGTTGTTGAAGGAGACACACTTCAACTAGAGAAAATAAATGCAGAAGTTGGAAGCTTAATAAAAGACAATAAAGTTCTTTTAGTAGCTAACAGTGAAAGCTTAGAAGTAGGAACTCCAGAAGTATTAAATGCTGAAGTAGTTTTGAAAGTAGTTTCTCATGGTAAAGGCGAAAAAGTTTTAGTCTATAAGTATAAAGCTAAAAAGAATTATAGAAGAAAGCAAGGTCACAGACAACCTTATACAGAAGTTATGGTTGAGAGTATTGCTCTTAATGCTGATAAATCAGCTGAATAGTAATGATAAAAGTTACTGTTTACAGGGATAAGCTTGGAAACTGGACTGGTTTTAAGTCTGAAGGACATGCTATGCATAATGGTAATAGTAAGTATGATTTAGTTTGTGCTGCAATGTCAATGCATTTACAAACTATCGAATATAGTTTGTCAAAATTTATAAAAAATATTAATGTTGAAAAAAATGATGGCTATTTAGAATTGATTTTTAAAAGTAATGAAGATGTAAGACTCGGGGGAATAGAATATATTTTCCTAAACGGCATAGAAATTCTTCATGACAATTATAAGAATTCGATAAAGGTCCACAATAAGGAGGTGGAGTTTCATGTTTAAGTTAGAACTTCAACTATTTGCCCACAAAAAGGGACAAGGTAGTTCAAGGAACGGTCGTGACAGTAATGCACAAAGACTGGGTGTTAAAAGAGGCGACGGTACTGTAGTTAAAGCAGGAAATATTTTAGTTAGACAAAGAGGCACTAAAATTCATCCTGGCATAAATGTTGGCATAGGTAAAGACGATACTTTGTTTGCTTTGATCGATGGCGTTGTACGCTTCGAAAGAAAAGGCAGAGATAAAAAACAAGCAAGCATTTACGCAGCTCAATAGTTTATAAATTAACACTCCCTAAAAGGGAGTGTTTTATCTTTAAGGAGAAATAATGTTTTACGATAGAACGAAAATTTTAATAAAAGCTGGTGATGGCGGTAATGGAATGGTATCTTTTAGAAGAGAAAAGTACGTTCCAGAAGGTGGACCCAGTGGTGGTGATGGCGGTAATGGTGGTGATATCTACATCATTGGTGACAATAATATAACTACCATGATAGATTTTAAATACAAAAAGCACTACAAGGCTGACAAAGGAGAAAATGGAAGTAGAAGCAATATGCATGGCAAGAATGCACCTATTACTATACTGAAAGTCCCATTAGGTACTATGGTTAAAGACGAAACTGGTGCAGTAATTGCAGATATAATTGAAGATGGACAAAAACTCTTGGTTGCCAAAGGTGGACGTGGTGGTAGAGGCAACGCAAGATTTATGACTAATAGAAACAAAGAACCAAAGTTTGCTGAAAACGGTGAACCTGGAGAAGAACTGTTTTTAAATCTTGAACTGAAGTTAATTGCAGATGTAGGTATTGCTGGCTATCCAAATGCTGGCAAATCGACACTGATTAGCAGTGTTTCAAAGGCTAGACCGAAGATTGCTGATTATCCATTTACAACACTTGAACCACATTTAGGTGTTGTTGAAGTTGGTGATGATAGCTTTGTATTAGCAGATATACCAGGTCTAATAGATGGGGCAAGTCAAGGCATAGGACTTGGACACGATTTCTTAAAACATTTGGAAAGAACTAAGTTAATTATTCATCTAATTGATGGTGATAGTTTCGAAAGATCTGTATATGAAGAATATAAGAATATTAATATGGAATTAACTCTTTTCAATGATGAGCTAAGGGATAAACACCAAATAATAGCAATAAATAAAATAGATATCCCAGGAGTGGAAGAAAAAGCTGATGAATTTATAGCCATGATGAGAGCTGAAGGCTATGAAGAAGAAATATATAAGATATCGGCAGCAGCAAGAATTGGATTAGAACCACTTATGTATAAAACACTTGATATGGTAAAATCTATAAAAACGCCAATCATATTTAAAGAAGAACATAGAATAGTATCACTTAAGGAAAAACCTTTGAAAGTTGAAATTATAGATGGAATCTTTGAAGTAACAGGAGATGATGTTTTTAGAGTCTTTAAAATGGCATATTTAGATAGTGATGAAGGGGTTATGAGATTTCATAGAGCCTTGGTTAGTATAGGTGTTGATGCATTATTAAAGGGAAATGGTATTAAAGAAGGCGACACTGTTAGAATTTACGATACAGAGTTTGATTATGTAGATTAAAGATTATATAATTAGAGGCGAGGAACAAGGAGGATTTATGTTAAGCGGAAAACAAAAAAGATACTTAAGAGGAATGGCTAGTCTTTTAAATCCTGTTGCGATAATAGGTAAAGAAGGATTTACTCCGGAAATTATCAAAGAAATAAGAACTGGACTAAAAGCCAATGAATTAATAAAAATAAAAATTGGGAAAAACTCACCTAATGATAAATTAGAAGTGAAAGAATTAATTGAAGAAAATTTTACTGCTGAAATAGTGCAAATTATAGGTAGGAATATAGTTTTATTCAAAAGTAAAGGTAAAGAGACGAAATTTAAATTACCATAGGATGTGTAAAATGAAGATTGATTATGGACGAGAGATAAAGAGAGTAATCGTCAAGGTTGGTACAAGCACCTTGACACATGAAAATGGAACTATCAATATTGAACGAATGGAACAATTAGTTAGAGGATTGGTTGATATAAGCAATAAAGGATATGAAGTTATTCTAGTATCCTCTGGTGCTGTTGGAGCTGGAGTTGGAAAACTACACAAAAAGAAAAAACCAACCACTCTACCTGAAAAGCAAGCGGTTGCAGCTATAGGTCAAGTAACATTGATGCATCTATACGAGAAATTCTTTGGTGAATATAATAAGGTTGTAGGTCAAATCTTGTTAACAAGAGATGATTTAGCCAATAGAAAAAGAAATCTTAATGCAAAAAATACACTCTTAGCATTGTTGCAATTTGGTGCTATTCCCATAATCAATGAAAATGACACAGTTGCTGTGGATGAAATAAAGGTTGGAGACAATGATCATCTGGCTGCTTATGTAGCATCCTTAATTGATGGTGATTTGCTAATCATACTTTCAGATATAGATGGACTATATACCAAAAATCCTGCTACATGCAAGGATGGGGTTCTAGTAGAAAAAGTTGAGAAAATTACCGCTGAAATAGAAGCCTATGCTGGTTGTGAAGGTTCTTGCTTTGGTACGGGTGGTATGATGACAAAAATCAAAGCCGCCAAGATAGGTACTGCCGCAGGAGTATTTGTAGTTATTGGAAATGGAAATGAAAAAAATCTTATAGCAGATGTTGTTAAAGGTGATTTTAGAGGAACTATTTTTATTCCTCATAATAAAAAAATCCATACTAAGAAAAAGTGGCTGCTTTTATCATCTAAACCTAAAGGTACGATAATAATTGACGAAGGAGCCCAAGATGCCTTGTTAAAAGAAGGGAAAAGTTTGCTGGCTATTGGTATTACTGCAGTTGAGGGTAATTTTGAAGCAGATGCTGTAGTTAGTATTAAAAATGCACTTGGTAAAGAAATAGGTAGAGGAATAACCTATTATAACAGTGTGAATATCGAAAAAATTAAAGGTAAGAAAACTAAAGAAATGACAAAGATACTTGATGATGAATATGAATTTGATACAGTTATTCATAGAGATAATATGTCAGTATTAAACATGTAAGGAGAGCATTATGTTAGGAAAGATAATTGAAGAACAATGTAAAAATGGAAAGAATGCTTCTTATGAATTATCATCATTTTCAATAAATTTAAGAAATATAGCTTTACAAGAAATGGCAGATAATTTAAGGAAAAATATTAGCTTGATTCTTGAACAAAACAAAGTTGATATGGATAACGGAAAATCAGATGGTTTGACACATGCATTATTAGATAGATTAATGCTTAATGAAGATAGAATAGAAGGCATGGCTAAGGGACTTGAATCACTAATAAAACTTGAAGATCCTATTGGACAAGTTAAAAAAATGTGGCAAAGACCTAATGGTCTTGAAATAGGTGCTATGTCTGTCCCTTTAGGTTTGGTTGCTATGATTTATGAAGCCAGACCAAATGTAACTGTTGAAGCTGCAGGGTTGTGTGTCAAAACGGGAAATGCAGTAATCTTAAAAGGTAGTTCTACAGCTTATTATTCAAATAAGGTGCTGACTGGTTTATTAAATGAAGCTGCTGAGATAGCTGGGTTACCAAAGAATTCTATACAAATTATAGATTCCAAGGAAAGAGAATCTGTAAATATTTTGATGAAATTAAATAAATATGTAGATGTTATCATACCAAGAGGCGGTGCCGGATTAATTGCCAATGTAGTCAACAACTCAACTGTTCCAGTAATTGAAACTGGTGTAGGTAATTGTCATGCTTATGTAGATGATAAGGCACAGTTTGATATGGCTATAAATATTATAATTAATGGAAAAACACAAAGACCAAGCGTTTGTAATGCCTTGGAAAAAGTATTAGTACATAAGGATATAGCTGAAGAGTTCCTACCTTTATTGGAGTTAAAACTAATTGAGCATACTGTAGAAATAAGGGCATGTGAAAGAAGTCTAAAGATTCTAAAAAGTGGTTGGTTAATAACTGAAGAAGAGTTATATACAGAGTATTTAGATTATACTATTGGGATTATAATTGTTGATGATGTACTTGGTGCTGTAAAGCATATAAATCAATATGGTTCTAAACATTCTGAAGTGATAATTACTGATAGTTACAAAAATGGTAATATCTTTCAAAGACTGATAGATTCAGCATGTATTTATCATAATGCTTCAACAAGATTTTCTGATGGAGAAATGTTCGGATTCGGAGCTGAAATTGGTATAAGTACTCAAAAAATGCATGTAAGAGGACCTATGGGACTTGAAGCCTTAACAAGTATTAAATATATCATTAATGGTGATGGTCAGGTTAGGTAAGTTATGAAAAGAATTGGCTTATTTGGAGGGACATTCAATCCAATACATAATGGGCATTTACAGCTTGCAGAAGGTGCTTTAAAGCTTTTTAAACTGGACAACCTATACTTTATACCTACTGGCAAGTCATATCATAAGGAAGTTACCTATATGCCTGAAACTGAAGATAGGTTAAAAATCCTAGAATTAGCTATAGATAATAATGATAAATTCCTTATTTCTGATTGTGATATAAAAAGAGATGGTCCAACATATACAGTAGACACTATAGCTGATATGAAAAAGATTGAAACAGATGCAAGGTTTTTTTGGGTTATGGGATCCGACGCTCTATTAGATATTCTTAATTGGAATGATATAGAAAAGATTGCTAGAAGAACAACATTTTTAGTAGCTTTAAGACACGGTGATAGTAAACTTAGAGTTGAAATATTTAGAGATACTTTGCCAAGTTTCCTTGAAGGAAAAGTTTTATTGTTTGAATGGCCAATACAAAATATTAGTTCTAATCAAATAAAAAAGAATATGATTAACAAAAAATATCTACCTAAAAAAGTTTATGAATATATTAAGCTTAAAGGATTGTACAATGATGCAACTAACAAAGATTCTAATTAGAATAGATAAAGAATATGAGAAGCTACTTAGTGAGATGAAGATTTCTGATAAAAGGAAAAGTCATATCGTAGGTTGTGTAGAAATGTCCTTTGCTTTAGCACAAAGATATGATCTCGATCCATATAAGGCTGTACTTGCTGCTAAGTTTCATGATTATTTTAGGGAAGTAGATATTTCAGAAATTATAGAACTGGCTAAGAACTTAAATGTTACTATAAGCGATTTTGAATTAAGATTTCCTCGTGTACTACACGGTAAGGTAGCAGCAACATATTTTTCTGCTAATGGTTACATTGAAGATTCTGAAATATTAGAAGCTATAGAACATCATACATTAGGAGAAGCCGGGGTAGGAAATTTATCTAAGTTACTTTTTATTGTTGATGCCATAGAAAAATTCAGAATTTATGATGGGGTGGAAGCCCTAAGAACTGAAATTGAGGGAAAAAGTTTAGATGAAGCATATATATTGGTTTTAAAAAGAACAATTATAGATATGATAAGAAAAAAT
This sequence comes from Fusobacteriota bacterium, assembly GCA_009773805.1. Classification (GTDB taxonomy): domain Bacteria; phylum Bacillota; class TC1; order TC1; family TC1; genus WTXA01. The sequence goes on along the minus strand of WTXA01000001.1, from coordinate 412,336 downwards.
AAAATATTAGCTCCTGCAACGATAGGGGCATATAACTATATGATGGAGGTTGGTTTATGACAGGTTACGAAAAAAGTATAATAATTGAAAATCTATTGAACGAGAAGAAGGCAATTGATGTGAAAATAGTAGACCTTGATGGAATTAGTATTATAGCTGATTGCTTTGTAGTTGCTACTGGTATGAATAAAAAGCATATTGAAACTTTAGCTGATTATTGTGAAGAAGCCTTAGAAGAAAAGGGTGAAAAAAAGCTCAGAAGAGAAAAATCCAATGAATGGGTGCTAATAGATTTTGGTGATTTAATTATCCATATATTTGACCAAGAAGCTAGAACAAAATATAGTCTAGAAGATCTTTGGTCTGGAAAATTAAAGTAGTAAAAAAACAATTAATACTAAGAAGTTTTACCTCCTTTGCTTAAATATTAGCAAAGGAGGTTTTCTTATGAATCGATTTATGGCGCTAGATAAGAAATATCAAATGACTAGTTTATTTATTCTAATATTTTTAATAGTTACGCTTGGATATTACCTAGGTAGAACAACAAAATATAGTGTATTTGCTAATGAAAAACCTTCAAACATAATAGTAGAAGATAAAAATAACAATTCTGTTGATGATGAAAAGTTGGTAGTCAATATCAAAGGAGCGGTTAAGAATCCTGGAATATATGAATTTCCATTAAACTCTAGAGTGAACGATGCTCTGGAGAAGGCTGAACCCTTAGAAAATGCCGACCTATTGCCATTGAATTTAGCGATGTTCTTAAAAGATGAACAAGATATTTATGTTCCATTCATAGATGCAGTGAATGAAGGTGAGGTTAATGGTGAAGGCAATAATGACGAATTAATTAGTATTAATAAAGCTTCAGCCAAGGATCTAGAATTAGTACCAGGGATTGGACCAGTAATGGCAAGCAATATTTTAGAATATCGAAAAAGTATAGTCCGTTATCAAACTTTGGAAGAGTTATTGAATGTATCAGGTATAGGCGAAAAAACATTAGAAAAAATGCGTCCATATATAAAACTCTGATGGAAGAAAAGCTGAATTCGATAATTATCACGATTGTGTTCATAATTGGGTTGCTAATTCCGATGGATTTAATTAATGTGCATTATTTGTTGATGTTCCTACTGTTTATATTATTTTTAGTATATAAATGTAGATTATTGTTGATTTTTGATGAAAAGTTTAGATACACCTATATATTTCTATTAATTATAGTTTTATTGGGTATATTACGTGGTTATATATTTTCTAAAGACTATATTAGTGTTCTTAAATTTGATGGTCTATATTCTGGAAATGCTCAAATTTTGACTGTTGAGAAAAATAAAAAACATATTGTGAGATTAAATAATAAACCCCATTGCCTAGTAATGCTGACAACTAAGGAAGAATTAAAACCGGGAATGATTATAAGCCTCAAAGGTTATTTAGAATTACCTAAAAGTGAGGCGAACAAGGGAGGTTTTTCATATAAGGACTATCTAAAGTATAAAGGGATCAAATTCACTACAAAATCTAATAATATTATAATTCTTGAGCAGATTAAAAATCTAAGATATTATCTTTTTGAATATCAGGAATATTATATTGCTAAACTCCAAAAGAAACTTGGAAATCAAACAAGATTCATCGAAAGTATTTTTCTTGGGAATGTGAGTAGTTTAGAAGAGACTGAAGTTGATACATGGCGAAAAATGGGCATTTTACATTTACAAGCCGTATCAGGATCACAAGTTGGTGCTGCCTTGGATATTTTGCTTTTCTTATTTGTAATTACTCCTAAAAAAGGACTAATAAAGTACATCTTTTTTTTAACTCCTCTTATTTTATATGGATTGATGACTGATACTCCATCGGTTTGGAGGGTTATTTTATTTCTTATTATTATTAAAATATTCCAAGTGTTTAAAATAGAGAAATATGAAATGTTAGCATTGATGTTATCATCAGTGGTTCTAATAATTATAAATCCTGGAATTATATTCTATATTTCTTTTCAATTATCATATGTCATCTCAATCGGGTTATTATTATATAGTGAAAAAATAAAAGAGATAAAGAAACCCATAGTCAAGATATTGCTAAGTGGAATTATAAGTGTAATCTTGAGTTGGCCAATACTTATTTTTTATTTCCAAGAAGTTTCTTTGATGAGTATATTCTTCACTCCTTTAATTTCTCCCTTAATTCAACTTATAATATTTATTAGTGGTATCTTTATGTTTTTTCCATTTTTTATAGATTTAATAGGTCTTTTAACATATTTCTTGAAGTTAATACTAATTTTGTTAGAACAAATAACATTAGTTTTTAGTAATATCAATTTACCAGTATATATTGGAAAGCCCTGGGGATTAGCCAACATTATATTATTTTATCTTTTATATATTTTTTGGAACAATCAAATATTCAAGAAGTATTATAGGAAGGTGTTATTAGGGGTTTTTATAGTTTTATTATTCTATAATACTTTGTTAGAATTTTTTGATAGCAAGAAAGTGATAGTAACCTTTATAAATGTAGGCCAAGGGGATTGTATCCTTATAGAGTGTAAAGAGATGGGTAAAGTTATTTTAATTGATGGAGGGGCTAAAAATGACTACCAGGATATGGGTAAAAGGGAAGTAATACCTTATCTGAAAAGAAAAGGTATTAAGAAAATAGATATAATGATCAGTACCCATGGGGATAACGATTATAGAGGTGGACTGGAAACTATATTAAAAAAAATTCCAGTATCAAAAATATGGATTCCAAATAATAGAGAAGAAGATTACAAAGATTGGTTGAAATTATATGAAAAGAAAATAGAAATAGTTCATGATGAAATAAAGATATATTTAGGTGATATAGTGATTGATATAATAAATCCTGACAATAGGGACAATAACGAGGATTCTAATGCTTCCTCTATAGTGCTAAGTTTAGAATATGGAGAATCAAGTATTTTACTTACAGGAGATTGTGATTTGGAAATTCTAGATAGTCTAGCTATGGATAGATTAGATTATGATATTATAAAAGCTCCTCATCACGGTAGTAAAAATTCATATAGAACAGGAATATATAGTGATTTAAAAGCTAAAAGTGTTATATTTTCTGTTGGTGAAAATAAATATGGTCACCCTTCTAAGGATATTGTTGCTGAACTTGAAAAGAATGATATCAAATATTATAGAAATGACAGGGATCTTGATGTGGTAGTAACTTTAAAGAAGTATCTGATTGATATTAATGGTAGGAAATTAGTTGATTGATGATATAATAAAGCAAGATGAGTGAGGTGTTAGATGAAAAAAGACTTACCCATAGTAGTATATTATGGTGAAAATGAATATGAATTAAATAAAAGTATAGGTGATTTAGCACTTGAAACTGGCTATTCCATAAAAGAAATTAATGATGGATTAGACTTTCTTGATTTAATAAATATTTTAAATACTCCATCGTTATTTGAAGGTAATTTAATATATAAAATTACCAATGATACAATTTTAAATGATGATAGTAATCTTGAAGTTTTAAAAGAATATATTAATAACCCATCTCCTTTTTCTAAAGGTCTAATAATAACAAAAAAAATTGATTTGAGAAAAAAAACTTCGAAGTTCTTTAAAGAAAACAATCTATTATTAGAATTTCCATTAAGAAAAGGAGCAAATCTTAGGAAATGGGTTAAAGAGCATTTTTGGAATCATGGTTATAATATATCTGATGATACAGTTGCTTATTTGTTGGAAGTTGTTGGTGAAAATCAAATAATGATAGAAAATGAGTTAAAGAAGATATTTATATATGAACCTGATCATAAGAACATTACTATTAAGGATTTAGATATACTAATTACTAATAATGTTCAAAGTAATATTTTTAATTTACTTGACAATATGTTTAGCGATCATGGTAAGATGTTGAAGGCTTTGGAAAATCTTTATAAACTTAAAGAACCTGAGATTAAAATTATATTTATGATTATTAGAGATTTAAGAATAATTTTAAGAATCAAGTGGTTTCTAAAAGAGAAGTATAGGGATGATAAAATTGCATCACTTTTACAAATTCATCCATATGTTGCAGAGAAAAAAATTGAATTATCAAAAAAACTGACTTTTGAAGAAGTTTTTAAATATTTAAAATTATTTTATGAAGTTGAAGAAAAAATTAAGAGTGGTAGTGGAGAAGGGAAGATGCTTTTGAGGAGCACCCTATTATCTATGAAATAAAAAAAGCCTTCTATAAAAGAAGGCTTAAATTTTTTATTTATTATTATACGTTGAATTTTTTTTGTAAACGGGAGATTTTTCTACCAGCTGTCTTTGTATGAATGATGCCTTTTTGAGCCATTTTATCAATAACGCTAATGGTTTTGTTTAAAATTGTCTCTTTATTTTCATCACTTGCTGCAATAGCAGTGTTACACTTCTTAACTTGATTTCTCATAGCTGATCTCATTTGAGAATTTACAATATTTCTTTGTTCAGCTAACAAAGCACGTTTTTTTGATGACTTTATATTTGCCATTCCTTCACCTCCCTAAAATACTTAAACTACAACAGTAATTATAGCATTGAAATATACTAAAAGCAATAATATTTTATTTTTTGTTTAAATCAAAATCAGTTTCTTGATATACGTAATAGTTAATCCAATTTGCGTATAGTAGATTAGCATGACTTCTCCAAGTTACGTTGATGCCATTTTCAGGCTTATCTTCTATATAGTAAGAGTGTGGCACTTTAATATCAAGGCCCTTGTTAACATCTCTAATATATTCAGTATTAAGAGTATCTTTATCATATTCTGGGTGACCAGTAATGAATAATCTTCGGCGATCTTTTGATGCTATTATGTGAGGGCCAACTAGTTCTGATTCAGCGATAATTTCGATATCTTCATTTTCTAGTAGTTGTTCTCTTATAATTTCTGTATTTCTTGAATGTGGAGCATCAAAATAATCATCAAAACCTCTAGTTAACTTAGCAGTCTTGTTAATTACTTTATGGTTATATATTCCCGAAACCTTTTCGTTTAAAGTTCTTTTGTTAATTCCATAATAGTGATACAAGGCAGCTTGAGCAGACCAACAGATAAACATACATGAATAGATTTTTTCGTGTGCCCAATCAAGAATATCTGTAAATTCTCTCCAATAATCAACATCTTCAAATTCCATAAGCTCAATTGGAGCACCTGTAACTATCATAGCATCAAAACGTTTATCATAGACATCATGAAAAGTGGAATAAAATGAATCTAAGTGGCTCTTAGGTGTGTTCTTGGACTCATATGAAGCCATTTGCATGAAAGTTAATTCAATTTGTATTAGATTGTTACTTAAAAGTCTAAGTATTTGAGTTTCTGTTACGATTTTTGTAGGCATTAGATTAAGTATAAGAACTTGTAAAGGTCTTATGTCTTGTGTTGTAGCTCTTTTTTTATTCATAACAAATATATTTTCATTATTTAATTTCTCGGTAGCGGGTAAATGTTCTGGTATAATAACTGGGCTCATAATTACCTCCTTAGGTTATAGCTTTAATCTCAAAAAAAAATCTTCCCACAGGAAGATGATAATTCAAAAATTATACATCCCATCTTGCAGTCAAACTGTAGGATTTAGCACCTTGCAATTGCAGGTTGCTGAGGTATCATAGGGCCTATCCCTTCACCTCTCTTGATGATTATTTTAATTATATACTATAATAAAGAAATTTGTAAATATAAATAAGTTAAAAACAAGTTTAAAATCAGTTTTTTTAATGATTATTGAGCATATTAGTACAAATTACTAGTTAGATAGTATTTGATTTTATGTTATAATTACTATAATGTGTTTAAATAAAATAAACATTAATAAAATTAAATTAAAATCAAATAATAAAAATGAAACTAGCAATAAGAAAGAGGAGTATGAGATGGAAAAAGACAAAGAAAAAGTTCTGGAAATCACCTTAAGTCAAATAGAAAAACAATTTGGCAAGGGAAGTATAATGAAACTTGGAGATGGTGGTAACTATAGAAATGTTGAAGCTGTATCTTCTGGAATATTGCCATTAGATGTAGCTATTGGTATTGGTGGCTATCCAAAAGGCAGAATCATAGAAATTTATGGACCTGAATCTTCAGGTAAAACTACAGTTTCTTTACATGCTGTTGCTTCAGTTCAAAAAAATGGTGGAACCGCTGCTTTTATTGATGCTGAACATTCATTGGATCCAAGTTACGCTAAGAATCTTGGAGTTAACACTGATGAATTATTAGTATCTCAACCTGATACGGGAGAACAAGGATTAGAAATTGCTGAAGCTCTAGTCAGAAGTGGTGCAGTAGATATTATAGTAGTTGATTCAGTGGCAGCTCTTGTTCCTAGAGCGGAAATTGAAGGTGAAATGGGAGACTCACATATGGGGTTACAAGCGAGACTGATGTCTCAAGCCTTAAGAAAACTTGCAGGTGTGGTTAACAAGTCAAATACCATTATTATATTTATTAACCAATTAAGAGAAAAAATTGGAGTCATGTTTGGAAGCCCTGAAACAACTACAGGTGGCCGTGCTCTTAAATTTTATGCTTCAGTCAGAATAGATGTAAGGAAAATAGAGAATATTAAAAAAGGTGTAGATATTATTGGCGTAAGAACTAGGGCGAAAATAGTCAAAAATAAGGTTGCACCACCATTTAAAGTTGCTGAGTTTGATATCTTGTACGGTGAAGGAGTTACTAAAGATGGCTGTGTTCTTGATATGGCTTCTGATTTAGATATAATTCAAAAAGCTGGCTCTTGGTATAATTATGGTGATGAAAAACTAGGTCAAGGGAGAGATAATTCGAGAGTTTATTTGCGACAACATCCTGAGCTACTTGAAGAAATTGAAGCTAAAGTTATGGCGAAAGCCTTGAACTTCAACACTGATGATAAAAAGGAAAATGCGTAGCATAAAAGATTATTCCTTGTATCTTCTTGGAAAAAGAGATTATGGAGTCAAGGAACTAGAAAGAAAATTATTGCTAAAGGGTTATGAATTAGATGAAATAAAGGGATTATTAGAATATTATCTCGGTATTGGTTATCTAAATGATAAAAATCTAATTGAAAGACTAATATCTTTTCAAATATCTAATAATAAAAGTAAAAAACAAATTGAAGTCTATCTACTGGGTAAGGGTTTTGATAATCATGAGATCAAAGCCCTGCTCAATACAGTAGAATTTGATGAGCTTGAAAAAGATATGCTAGATAAACATATGAGAAGATATTTAAACTCTAGTAAACCAATTCAGAAGGAAAAAATCATAAGTAGACTACAAAACAAGGGTTTTACTTATCAGAGTATAAAAAAACTAATAGATAAGTATTTTGAATAAGGCATATACTCTTGACAATAACGCGTATTTTTTCTAAAATATATCATAGATGAATATATATATTTGTAAAAAAGAACTTGACTATATAATTGTATAGTATGACATATATGATTTGTAAGTTAATAAGAGGTAAATCAAAGCAATGCTGAGAGCATACAACTTTTTTACGTTTTAACATGTTAGGTATATTCATCTAACATGTTTTTTATTTTAAGGAGGAAAGAGGATGAATGGAGTTTTAATCCCAATAGGTATAGCTGCAATTACAATAATAATAGGATTTATAATAGGTTATTTTTTCAGAAGAACATTATCAGAAGGAAAATTGAACAATGCTACTTTAAAAGCGAATGAAATAGTTGAATTAGCTCAAAAAGAAGCAATAACCAAACAAAAGGAAGCTATTATTGAAGCTAAAGAGCAAATACAAAAAATGAAAGAAAAGATGCATGAAGAAATCACCAAGGAGCAAAGAGATAGAAAAAGCGAGTGGGGTCAAGTAGAAAAAAGATTGCATGATAAAGAAGATATGCTAGACAAAAAGCAAAGCACTTTAGATACTAGAGAAGAAACAATTCATAAACAGGAAGAAATAGTAGAAGAATTATCAGATAAAACGAAAAAATTACATGATGAACAGTTAACAAAGTTGCAAGAAATCTCTGGTGTTACAGTTGAAAAAGCCAAAGAATACTTGTTAAACAACGTTGAACAAGAAATTAGACAAGAAACTGCTGTCTTAATTAAAGAAATTAAAGAGAAAGCAAAAGAAGAAGCTGATAAAGAAGCGAAAGAAATAGTTGTAAGGGCAATACAAAGATGTGCTACAGACCATGTTGCTGAAGCTACTGTTTATGTAGTATCACTACCAAATGATGAAATGAAGGGTAGAATTATTGGTCGTGAAGGTAGAAACATCAGAACAATAGAAACTTTAACTGGTGTAGATTTAATTATTGATGATACTCCTGAAGCAGTTGTTCTTTCTGGGTTTGATCCTGTTAGAAGAGAAATAGCAAGAATTACCTTGGAGAAACTAATAACTGATGGTCGTATACACCCTGGTAGAATTGAAGAAACATATGAAAAAGCAAAATTAGAAGTTGAAAAGGAAATCAAGGAAGCCGGCGAGCAAGCATTGCTCGAAGTTGGTATCAGTAGAATACATCCTGAATTAGTAAAATTAATCGGAAGATTGAAATACAGAACTAGTTATGGACAAAATATTCTTAAACATTCACTTGAAGTAGCACATTTGTCTGCGAATCTCGCTTATGACCTGGGCGCAGATCCTGACATAGCCAGAAGAGCAGGACTTTTACATGATATAGGTAAAGGTGTAGATCATGAAATAGAAGGTACACATGTAGAAATAGGTGTAAATCTTCTGCAAAAATATAAGGAAAATCCAGCTGTAATTCATGCTGTTGAAGCTCATCATGAAGATGTTGAAGCCCAAACTATGGAAGCAGTTATTGTCCAAATTGCCGATTCATTGTCTGCTGCAAGACCAGGTGCAAGAAGAGAGACATTGGAATCCTATATTAAGAGATTACAAAAACTTGAAGAAATTGCTGATGGATTTGAAGGAGTAGAAAAATCATTTGCTATTCAAGCAGGACGTGAAGTAAGAATCATGGTTAAGCCAGAAGCTATTGATGATTTAGAAGCCATCAATTTAACAAGAGCTATTGTTAAAGAAATTGAATCAGAAATGGATTATCCAGGACAAATTAAAGTAATGGTAATCAGAGAAACAAGATCAATAGAATATGCGAAGTAAATTAATAGAAATTTGGTTTGAATGATGAAAATATTATACTTTGGTGATATAATAGGCAGAAAAGGTGTTCGTGCCTTAGAGTCTTTTCTTGAAGGCTATTTAAAGGACAATAAAGTTGACTTTATTTTCGCCAATGGAGAAAATCTTGCTGGTGGAAAAGGTATCACCAAAAAACAATTTTTAGAGGTGAAAAAAATAGGTGTGGACGGTGTTTCAACCGGAAACCATGTATTTGACAAAAGAGAAATATATGGGCAGTTGAAAGAGTATCCAGAAATAATACGGCCTCTCAACTATCCAGTGGGTACACCAGGAAAAGGTTTCCATATATTTACAAAAAATAATTTAAAAATAGCAATTATAAACGTCTGTGGAAGAGTTTTCATGAAAACATTAGACTGCCCATTTAGACGAATAGAAGAAATACTTAATGGCTTAAGAAGTGAATGTGAGACGATAATTGTTGACATTCACGGAGAAGCTACAAGTGAAAAAAAAGCATTAGGATATTTTCTTGATGGAAAAGTTTCAGCAGTTTTAGGGACGCATACACATACACAAACTAACGATTGTCAATTATTACCCAATAAAACTTTCTATATGAGTGATTTAGGAATGGTTGGAGCAAAAACCAGTATTCTAGGTGTTAAAAAGGAAGTTATCATTAACCATTTCTTGACAGGCATGCCTTTTGCCTTAGAAATTGCAGAAGAAGGCTTGGCCAATGTAAATGGTATTGAATTGGAAATAGATTCAGACAATAAAGTTAAAAGTTATAAAATCATTAACCAAGATATATGATTAAGAACTTATGTATAAGGAGGCAGTCACAATGGAAGTTTTAAAAGTATCAACTTCATCAAAACCTAATTTGGTAGCTGGAGCATTAGCAGCAATGATTAGAGAAAGTGGTTCAGTTGAAATACAAACTATAGGCGCTGGAGCTTTAAATCAAGCAATTAAGGCTATAGCTATTGCAAGAGGCTTTGTTGCACCAGGTGGTATAGATATAGTCTGCACGCCAGCTTTTACTGATATAGAAATAGATGGTGAAAAAAGAACAGCTATAAAACTAATAGTTGAAGCTAGAAAATAGTAAAAAGTAGATTGTTATTAAAACTACAGGATTTCCTGTGGTTTTTTAATGATTATGGACATAATTTTTGATACAATGAATACATATTTCAAAGGAGATTATTAATGTATAGTACAGCACAAATCAGAGAAAAATTTCTTAAATATTTTGAACAAAAGCAACATCAAAGAGTTGCAAGTTCATCCTTAATTCCAGCAGAGGACCCTACATTGATGTTTGTTAATGCTGGAATGGTCCAATTTAAGAATGTTTTTTTAGGTTTGGAAGAAAGATCATATAAAAGAGCAACTTCATCACAAAAGTGTTTGAGAATTAGTGGTAAACACAATGATTTTGAAGCAGTAGGTAGAACTCCCAGACACCATACTTTTTTTGAAATGCTAGGAAATTTCTCTTTTGGGGACTATTTCAAAAAGGAAGCAATAGAATATGCTTGGGAATTCTTAACAGTAGAATTAAAACTGCCAAAAGAAAAACTTTGGGTGACAATATATGAAAAAGATGATGAAGCAGGAAATTTATGGAAGCAATATACAGATATATCTCCTGATCGAATTGTAAAACTAGGAAAAAAGGATAATTTTTGGTCAATGGGAGATGTTGGACCGTGTGGACCATGTACTGAAATCCATTATGATCGTGGGGATAGTTATACTTGTGGAGCTGAATGTGGTCTAGGAAAGTGCGAATGTGATAGAATAACTGAAATTTGGAACCTGGTTTTTATGGAGTTCAATAGAGACGAAAAAGGTATGCTAACACCACTTCCTAAACCAAGTGTAGATACTGGAATGGGGCTAGAAAGAATTGCTGCAGTAATGCAAGGGGTTGATAGCAATTATGAAACAGATTTATTTCAACAAATAATAAAAAAAATAGAGGAACTTGTAAACTTAAAATATTCTAGTGGTAATGGTGGTTTTCCTTTTAGAGTTATAGCAGATCATATTAGATCAAGTTCATTTTTAATAGCAGATGGAGTACTTCCTAGTAACGAAGGTAGAGGATATATTTTAAGACGAATCCTAAGAAGAGCTGTTCGGTATGGTAAAACCTTAGGTTTAAATAAACCATTTCTTTATATTTTGGTTGATACCTTGATTGAAGTAATGGAAAATGCATTTCCTGAACTTGTGGAAAAAAGAGACTTCATAATAAAAGTTTTGAAAGTAGAAGAAGAAAGGTTTCTTGAAACCTTAACAGAAGGTTTAACTCTGACTGAAAACATTCTAAGAGAAATGAAACAGGAAAACAGAAAAGTTATGTCTGGTGAAGAAGCATTTCAACTTTATGATACTTATGGATTCCCTGTAGAACTAACAGAGGATGTTTTAAAAGAAAACAATCTTAAACTTGATAAAGAAGGCTTTATTAAAGCTATGGAAAAACAAAAAGAAATAACCAGAGCAAGTAGCAGTAAAAATGATTTCAAACAAAATATGGTTTTAGCTAACGAATTTATTAAATTAGATGATACAGTATTCACTGGCTATGATAGTATGGAAGAAGAAACTGTAATACTTGGGGTTTACACACTTAATGGTGAAAAAATTGAGAAGGTAAATATTAACCAGAATCTTATTCTAATTACACAAAAAACACCATTTTATGGTGAAAGTGGTGGTCAGATTGGAGATATTGGCAAAGTTTATCTTGATGATCAATGTATTGGTGAGATTCTAGACGCCAAGAAATCAACAGATGGCAGAATATATCACATAGTTAAATTTACTAATGAATTTGATATAAAGAAGACAATAGTATTAAAGTTAAATATACTTAGAAGAGAAGCAATTATGAGAAATCATTCTGCAACTCACTTGTTGCACAGAGCTTTAAATGAAGTATTGGGTAAACATGCAACACAAAAAGGTTCTTTTGTTGATGAAAAATATTTAAGATTTGATTTTTCTCACTTTGAAAATTTAACTAAAATGGAAATAGAGAAGATTGAAGATAAAGTCAATGAATACATTTTAGCTCACGGTGATGTTGAAACTTCCATATTACCTGTAGAAGAGGCTAAAAAGATTGGTGCAATGGCCATTTTTGGTGAAAAATATGGTGATGAAGTAAGAGTAGTGACTATGGGTGATATTTCCATGGAATTTTGTGGCGGTACACATGTTAAGAATACTAGCCATATTGGAAGTTTCAATATACAAAGTGAAAGCAGTGTTGGAGCAGGCTTGCGTAGAATCGAAGCTTGTACAGGATTTGAAACTATAAATAGAGCGAGAGAGTTAGATCAGGTGTTACAGGCTTTAAGTGGTCAGTTAAAAGTTCCAACTAAGGAAATCCAACAAAAAATACAGAATTTACAAAAGGAAATAAAAGAACTTAACCTAGAAAAGCAAAAATTAAATACTGAACTAGCTAAGACTGCAGTTAATAAATCTATTGATAAAGTGGAAGAAATAAACGGTATACCTTTGTTAATAGAAGAGTTTAATGGCAAGACTATGGAGGAGTTAAGACAAATATCAGATATGTACAGAGATAAGCTAGGTTCAGTACTAGTGGTACTTGGCTCTAAGGAAAATGGCAAAGTTAATCTGTTAGTTTCAGCAACTAAAGATTTAATTAGCAAAAATGTGAGTGCAGGTAGTATAATAAAGGCAATAGCGCCAATTGTTGGCGGTGGCGGTGGTGGTAGACCGGATATGGCACAAGCTGGGGGCAAGATACCAGAAAAATTGTCTCAAGCATTAATGGAAGTTAAAAATATATTGTAACGGAGGTTAGAAATGGATTCAATGGAAAACACCGTAAGATTTACTGGTGATGAAATGGCTGAACAAACTATAAAAGAAGTCTTGACAAAAGTTTATCAGGCTTTAGAAGAAAAAGGATATAATCCTATTAATCAAATTGCAGGTTATTTGTTATCTGGTGATCCTGCATATATAACAAGTTTTAATAATGCTCGGGCTTTGATTCATCAGATTGACCGCGATGATATAATCAGGCATTTAGTAAGGACATATTTAAAATAATGAGATGTTTAGCCTTGGATTTTGGTCAAAAGAGAATAGGTGTTGCAATTAGTGATTTATCTAATACGATTGCAACAACCTATAGTGTTTTAATAAACAATAAAGGTCTTATGGAAAATATCAAAAATATTGTTATTGCTGAAAAAATAACTCATATTGTAATTGGCTTACCACTTCATATGAGTGGAGAAAAAGGTGATAAGGCTTTAATGGCTGAATCTTTAGGTGAATCCATTAAAAGTTTTATTGATGTTGAGATTGTTTATGAAGACGAGAGACTTACAACAGTTTCAGCACAAAGGATACTAATTGCAGGGGATGTGAGAAGAGAAAAAAGGAAAACCAAAATTGATGCCCTGGCCGCAACGTTTTTTCTCCAGAAATATCTTGATAAGCAAAAATGACATAAGACATAATTTATGCTATAATTAACTAAATTACAAAGAGGAAGGAATAAAAAAATGGAAAATATTGACGAAAAAGATATAGTGATTTTAACTGATGAGGAAGGTTTAGAACATCAGTTTATTATTGTAGACATGATAGAGGTTGAAACTGGAGTTTATGCTATGTTGATGCCTATGGAAATTGAAGGCGAAGGCGAAGAAGATGACTATTACGTAATTATGAAAGTAGTCAAAGAAGATGATGAAGAAGTACTAATGACAATTGAGGATGATGATGAGTATCAAGCAGTTGCAGCAGCAATAGAAGAGCTATATTCTGAAGAAGATGAAGATGAAGATGATCAGGAGATTATTGACTCAATTAGTAAATAATAGTCATAGAGGTGTATAATTGAGAAACAATAATAATATCGTTCAAAGATCACGATTAAATAGAACTAAAAGAAATAAGAATAGAAAAAATAGCAATATAAAAATAGCATTTATTTTTATATTGCTATTTGTCATAGTTGTAGCAGGAATCAATGTTGCTAATTCCTTTGCCTCACCACGTAAAACAGGTGAAGTGAGTTTCAATATTGAACCAGGTTCAAGTGTGGCCAAAATAGCTGAGGTGCTAGAAGAAAGTAAAATTATAAAATCAGCTAATTCCTTTAGAATTTACTGCAAGCTTTTTGCTGACAGTAGTAAATTTAAAGCAGGACAATATAGCGTTAATAGACCAATTGACTTTAAAGATATAACAGAACTCTTAAGTAAAGGTCAAAATCGTACTAATGGAGTCAAAGTAACAATTCCTGAAGGCTTTGTTATAACTCAAGTTGCTACTTTGATGGAAAGCAAGGAACTTGGAAACAAAGCTGAATTTTTAGAGTTAGCAAAAACAGGGGATTTTGATTATGAATTCTTGAAATTCGATTTAGATCCATCGGTAAAATTTAAATTAGAAGGCTTTATGTATCCTGATACATATTTTTTCCATGAAAATGCAACTAGTGAAGAAATTATTAAAATTTTGCTAGATACATTCAAGAATAAGGTATGGGAAAAATTAAAAACAGCATCAAATGAAAATGGTCTTGATTACAATCAATTATTAACTCTTGCATCAATAGTCGAAAAAGAAGCTGTAAAAGATGATGAAAGAGCAAAAATAGCAGGTGTCTTTCTTAATAGAATAGACATAGATATGAGTCTACAATCTTGTGCAACAGTACAATATGCATTGAACAGAGAAAAGTTTTCAAAAACTGTAACTTTTGAAGAAACGAGGCTTGAATCGCCTTATAACACATATAAATACCCAGGGCTACCTCCGGGACCAATTTCAAACCCAGGGATAAAGTCTATTGAAGCAGTTATAAAACCAGATACAAATAAATACTTGTTTTTTGTAGCCAAAGGTGATGGTTCCCACCAGTTTAGCCTGACTTATGATGAACATTTAGAAGCCATACAAAAATATCAAAAATAAAGGAATTAAAATGAATAAAATAGAAGTATTAGCCCCAGCTGGAAATCTAGAAAAATTAAAGATAGCTTATTTATATGGTGCTGATGCAGTTTACGTTGGAGGTAAAGATTTTAGTCTGCGTTCAAAAGCTGGTAATTTCACACTTGAACAATTACAAGAAGCAAAAAGAATAAGTGTCGAATTAGGTAAAAAACTCTATATAGCTTTAAATATATTTCCGCATAACATTGATCTAGAAAATATTACTGAATACTTGGAAAAGCTTGATGAAATTAGAGTTGATGCTATGATAATATCTGATCCTGGTATTATCTATCTTGCTAAAAAACATGCACCCAACACACCAATACATCTAAGCACGCAAAGTAATACTTTAAACTGGGCCGGATGTCAGTTCTGGAAAGAACAAGGCCTTGAGAGAGTTGTTCTTGGACGTGAGGTATCACTAAATGAAATAGCAGGTATCCATGAAAAGACTGATATAGAACTTGAAGCTTTTGTTCATGGAGCTATGTGTATGGCTTATTCAGGCAGATGTATGTTAAGTATGTATATGACTGGTAAAAGTGCCAATAGTGGGTGTTGTACACACCCCTGTAGATGGGAATACTATGTCGTAGAAAAACAAAGAGATGATCAGTTCATGCCTATTGAAGAAGATGAAAGAGGCACATATATTTTTAATTCGAAAGACCTATGTATGTTGCCATATATAGAAAGGTTTATAGATAGTGGTGTTACTAGCTTAAAAATTGAAGGAAGAATGAAAAGCATTCATTATGTAGCAACAGTAACCAAAGTTTATCGTGAAGCAGTTAATATAATTGAAGCTGGTGGTGATTTAAATGTTGCCTTACCAAGACTTATGGCAGAATTAAATGGAATTGGAGAACGTGATTATACTACAGGATTCTATTTAGATGAGACTGATATTAATATGCAACAGTATGAACCTTTCAATGTACAAAAGAATATAAAGTTTGTAGGTAAGGTAATAGAGATATTAGAAGATAGTATTCTAATAGAACAAAGGAACAAATTTATTATAGGTGATACTTTGGAGTTTTTATTACCATCGGGTAATAATCTTAATATTAAGATTGAAATGATAACTAATGTGAATGGGGAATCTGTTGATAGCGCTCCTCATCCAAAGGAAATATTAAAAATAAATAAAATACCTGGTGTTGTACCAGGTTCGCTACTAAGAATAAGGAGCTGAAATGATTAATTTAATACCAGAATATTTTGTTGATACAATTTATGATATAGATTTTAATATTTTAAGAAGAGATGGAATTAACACCTTGCTTCTTGATATAGACAACACACTTGTACCATTTAAAACAATGATTCCTGAAAAAAGTACAATGGAATGGATAAAATTAGTTAAAACTGAAGGTTTCAAGATTTGTCTTGTTTCAAATGCCTATCCTAGAAGAGCTCAAATTATAGCAGGTAAGTTTGATGTGCCGGTAATTTATATGGCAAAGAAACCATTTAAAAAAGGTGTTATTGATAGTCTAAAATTAGTAAATAGTAAAAATACTGAAGCCATAATGGTTGGTGATCAGATTTTTACCGATGTTTTTGCAGCAAGACTTGCTGGTGTTAAAAGCATATTAGTTGAACCGATGACAAAAAGTGATTTCTTTATGACTAAAATATATAGAATATTAGAATATTTTGTAAAAAGGAATTTAAAAAAGGAGAAAATGAAGTAATGAGAAGATTACTGGGTATTATTGGAAATCCACTAGGACACAGTTTGTCACCTATTCTTCACAAAACAGCTATTGAAAAACTATCAGTAAATTACATCTATGAAAAGTGGGAACTAGCTGAAAATGAATTGGAATCATTCATGGAAAAAGCTAAAAATGAAGATAGTTCAATAGTTGGATTTAACGTTACTATTCCTTATAAAGAAAAAATTATTCCATATCTTGATGAACTAGATACTCTAGCAGCTAAATTGAATGCTGTTAATACAGTTAAATATGAAGATGGTAAATTAAAAGGTTATAATACTGACGGCTTAGGCTTATTTGAAACGCTAATAAGAAACAATGTTCAATATGAAAATAAAAACATATTAATTTTAGGAAGTGGTGGTGCGTGTAAAGGTATCGCCATGTTTTTAACTGAAAATAAGGTAGCTAGAATTGATTTGTTAGCAAGAAACAAACAAAAAGTTGAAGATTTATCATCTAGGATAAAAAGTACTGGGATAGGCAGCAGTTTTATTGATTGGTCTGATCTAAGAAACTTAGCAATTGATGATTATAATATAATTATTCAAACAACACCACTTGGTATGGAAAATCAGGTAGGCGAAATAGAATTCCCATATGAAAAGTTAACATCAGCACATACAGTTATAGATATTGTTTATAATCCATTAGAAACAGATTTTTTAAAGAAATCCAAAGCTTATGGTGCAAAATGTATTAATGGTTTAGAAATGCTAGTTTATCAAGGCTACCATAGCTTCAAAATTTGGACTGGACTGGAAGAGGATACTGAATTAATGCTAAGGACTGCATATTCTCTATTGGAGGGTTAAAGTGAATAATATAGTTTTAGTTGGCTTTATGGCTGTAGGGAAAACTACAATTGGAAAGTCTTTAAAAGGAATTTTTGGATATTCACTATTCGATGTTGATAGCTTGATAGAAAAGGTAGAAAAAATTCCTATTTCAGAAATATTTAGTCAAAAAGGTGAAACCTACTTTAGAACTAAGGAAGTGGAAGTCGCTAAAAAACTTTTATCACGGAACAACAATATTATTAGTACAGGTGGAGGACTTTTTCTAAATGAAGAAGTAAGGAAAATGGCCTTAAAGAATAATTTTGTTGTTTTTTTAGATTTAGATATCAATGAAGTTTATAATCGAGTCAATAGAAACAATTTAAGACCTTTAGCTAAAGGCAAAGGTTTAGAAGATTTAAAAGCACTTTATGACTCAAGATTACAGTATTATCTAGAAGCTAATGTGAGAATAGATACAAATAAAAAAACACCAAAACAAATAGCAGAAGAAATAAAAGAATATTATTATAAATGGTTGAACAAGGAGCTATAAAATGATTGAAAAAATTTTACTAGAAAAGACCTTAGAAAAACTAACATCCAAAGGCTGTGAATTTGCTGATATATATTTAGAGTCAAAAAGTACACTAGGTGTGGTCTTAGATAACAAGAAAATAGAAAGAATAACCAGAGGCAGTAGAGTTGGTGCTGGGCTTAGAGTTATATATGATGGTAGAACATATTTTGCCTTCACCGAAGACTTAAGTGAGAAGGCATTATTTAAAATAGCCGGAGATCTTGCAAATAAGGAAAGTGGGGAAAATATTTTAGTTAAAAACAAATATGAACTCTTAGAAGGAACAGATGATTATCTTTATAACACAAATAAGGAAAAGGGTTCGTTAAAAGAGAAAGCTGATTTATTAATTCATCTAAATGAATTAGCTTGGAGAGACAAAGGCTCTTTAATACAACTAACTTTAACCTATGGCGATGTTGATCAAGAAGTATATATAATGAACTCCAATGGAGTTTATGTACATGACAAGAGACCAAGAGTGAAATCTATAATTCAAGGTGTTTTTCAAAAAGAAAAGCAGATTCAAAGTGCCTATGATGTAGTTGGAGCTGTTGGTGATTATGGATTTATAAAAACCAGAAACATGGAATCCTTGCTAGAAGGAGTAAAATTAAAAGGTGAAAATTTATTAACAGCTAAAGAAGCACCTAGTGGTACGATGCCAGTTATTGTATCAGGTCAAGCTGGGGGTACAATGGTTCATGAAGCATGTGGACATGGTCTTGAAGCGGATATAGTAAAAAAAGGGATGTCTGTATATGGTGAAAAAATAGGTGAAAAGGTAGCTTCGGAGTTAATTTCAGTTGTTGATGATGGTACAATTAAAGGAAGATATGGAACAAGCTATTATGACGATGAAGGTACTAAGACCAAAGAAAATATCCTAATAGAAAATGGTATTTTAAAAGGATATATGAGTGATTTGCAGTCTGCAATCGAATTAGGTATTGAAGCGACTGGAAATGGCCGAAGAGAAGGTTATCATGCAATGCCTATAACCAGGATGACAAATACCTATATTAGTAAAGGTAAAGATAGTGAAGAAGATATTATAGCTTCAATTGATAACGGCTTATTTGTCAAACATATGGGTGGAGGACAAGTAAATACAGCAACAGGTGATTTTGTCTTTGAAGTTTCTGAAGGATACTTAATTAAAAATGGAAAAATTGGAGAGCAGGTTAGAGGTGCTACTTTGATTGGAAATGGGCCAGATGTCTTAAATAAGATTGACATGGTGGCTAATGATTTTGGTTATTCACTAGGAACATGTGGCAAGGATGGACAAGGCGCTCCAGTAGCAGATGGTCAACCTACATTAAGGATTCCTAGCCTAGTTGTTGGAGGTACTAATTAATGAAAAATCTAACAGATGCAATTGATTATGGTTTAAGTAGAGGTTGTAATGACATAGAATTATATATTGAAACTAGTAGTAATCTTGAACTGGAAATAAGAGCTGGAAAATTAGACAAGTACCAAGAATCTAAAGCTCAAGGTATTGGAGTAAGAGTTATAAAAGACCATAAACAAAGTTTAGTTTACGGTACTAGTGATGATACGAAGGATTTGCAAAAAAGTATAGACGAAGCAATTGAAATTCTAGAGTTTATGGATGAAGATGATATTGAAATTCATGGAGATGAGGAATTTAAAGGCAATATTGAAAGTGAACAAATATTTCAAGCTTCTTATAACACAAAGCTAGATTATATAATAGAACAAGAAAAAAATGGTATAGGTAATGCAGTAACAAAAGCTTTGGTAGAAAGTACAGCGTATGAAGAAAATAAATATTCAAAGCAAATTATAAACTCCAAGGGTTTAAATAAAACTGAAACAGGTGCATATTGCGGGAGTTCTATTTCATTAGCCATTAATCAAGATGGTGTTAATGAAACCGGTTATGCATATTATTACACAAGAGATATAAATGAATTGTTTAAGCAAGATCTTGGAAATGAAGCGAATGAAAAAGCACGTGAAATGTTAGGGGCGGGGCTTGTAAATTCAAAAAAATATACTGCTATTTTCTCAGCAGAGGTAGTTGTTGATTTACTTAGATTACTTTCTTACTCCTTTAATGGAGAGAATATTTATAAAGGCAAGTCATTATTTAAAGATAAGATAGGATTAAAAGTTATATCAGATAAGCTAAATATAATAGATGATGGTAATGATGTGAAAGCTTTAGGATTCACATATTTTGATGGAGATGGTGTTATGGCAAAAAGAACTCCAATAATTAAAGATGGAGTTTTTCTAGGTGGTCTTTACAACCTTTCAATGGCTAAAAAAGCTGGGTCAACAACTACAGGCAACGCTACAAGATCCCATAGTTCATTACCAAACATTGGTTATCATAACTTATGTATTTTAAATGGGGATGTAGATGTAAAAGATATGATGATAGAATTAAACCAGGGTATAATTCTAAAAGAGCTCATGGGCTTACATATGGCTAATCCAATAACAGGAGAATTTTCCTTAGGTGCATCTGGTATGATAATCGAAAATGGTAAAATAAATGGCGGGTTTAGAGGGGTAACTATTTCTGGTAATATCCTTGATATTTTTTCTAATATTATTGCTGTTGGCAACGATTTTCAAAGAAGAACCACTGTTGGTGCGCCGTCTCTTTTAATCCAAGATGTTATAGTCAGCGGTAGTTAAAAGCCATTATTTATGATATAATCTGGAAAAGAGGTACAATATGAAAGTATTAATAGTGAATGGGCCTAATTTAAATGCATTAGGACAAAGAGAAGTGAATATTTATGGGTCAGAGACATTAGAAGACCTTGAGAAACAATGGGTCGCTTATGGTAATAATTGTGGTGTAGAAATTGAGGTTTTTCAATCAAATATCGAGGGCGAAATTATCGATTACTTATATAAAACAAAAAATAGTGTAGATGGTATAATAATGAATCCAGGTGCTTTGACACATTATAGTTATGCACTTAGAGATTGTATCTCAGCCATAGAAAAAGATGTTCTTGAAGTTCATTTATCTAATGTTGACAATAGAGAAGAGTTTAGAAAAATATCTGTTATTACTCCAGTAGCCTGCGGGAAAATATCTGGTTTAGGTAAAGAAGGATATATTTTAGCAATAAACTTTTTCATTTTAAAAAATGAAGAAAAATAGTATATTAAAAATACAGGCAAACTTAACGGATGATGCCTACATATTCACAAATAAGAAAAACATCCATTATTTAACAGAGGTAGATAACTTAGAAGGCAATTTATTAATAACCAAAAAAGATGTTATATTCTTTACAGATTTCAGATATTTTGAAGAAGCATGTAATGAATTAGCTATAGATGTTGTTGATTTTGTCGGTAAAAAACTTGAATGTATAAACAGATATTTAAAAAAACTGTGTATTAAGAAAGTTTATTTTGAAAAAGACATCACATATATTCAAGCTATATTAAACAAGAAATTCTTTGAAGCTAAGGGTATAGAATATGAAATGGCTTCAAATTTGATTGAAAAATTAAGAGAAGTGAAAAATGATAAAGAAATCGAGCTTATAAGAAAAAGTGCTGATATTAATAACACAATATTTGAAAATGTTCTTGCTGAAATTAAACTTGGTGTTACTGAAAAGGAATTAAAATATTTCCTTGAAAATAGAATCAGAGAACTTGGTGGCGAAGGAAGTAGCTTTGATTTAATTGTTATTTTTGATAAGAAATCTAGTATGCCTCATGGCGTTTCTGGAGATGAACCATTAAAAAATAATGTCCCAATACTTATAGATATTGGAGTAAACTACAAAGGTTACGCTTCTGATATGACTAGAACAATATTTTTTGGAACACCTGAAAAAGAATTTCTAGAAATATATGAGTTAGTTAAAGATGTGCAAAAGCAAGCTTTAGAAATGGTGAGACCGGGAGCAAGGGTAAAAGATATTGACCAAAGGGTTAAGGATTTTCTAGCTTTAAAAGGGTTTAATTTGGGTCATAGTACTGGTCACGGTGTAGGTTTAGATATTCATGAAGCACCTTTTATCAATGTAAATAACGATGATATTCTTGAAGAAAATATGGTTATAACTATTGAACCAGGTATATATATGCCAAATAAGTATGGAATAAGAATTGAAGATTTGGTTTTGGTTACTAAAGACGGTTATGAAATATTATCAAATATAGATAAGAAATTAATAATTATAGCGAGGGGAGAATATTAAGTGATATCAACAAGTGATTTTAAAACAGGTATGACAATAGAATTCGATAATGAACTTTTTACAATTGTAGAGTTCCAACATGTAAAACCAGGAAAGGGTGCGGCGTTTGTACGAACCAAGCTGAAAAACAGAAGATCTGGTTCTATAGTAGAAAAAACGTTCAGATCAGGAGAAAAAGTTGAAAAAGCTCATTTAGAAAAGAAAGAAATGCAGTATTTATACAATGAGGGTAATGACTATCACTTTATGGATACCGAAACATATGATCAAATTTCATTAAATGCAGTTCAATTAGGAGAAGAAAACATAAAATTCTTAAAACCTGATATGATGATTCAAGTAATGTTCTATAAGGAAGAAACAATTGGAGTTGATCTTCCAATTACTGTAATTCTAAAGGTTATTGAAACCGAACCTGGGGTTAAAGGGGACACGGCTTCCAATGTTACTAAAGCTGCTATAGTAGAAACTGGTGCAGTAATAAAAGTACCTTTATTTGTTAATGAAGGTGATGAATTGGTTATTGATACTCGTAATGGCGAGTATATATCTAGAAATTAGAAACAAGGAGGAATTAATTATGAATGAAGCAGAAAAAAGTACATTAGTAGGTAAAATTAAAATTGCAGATAACGTGGCTGCGGCTATTGCCAATATTGCTGCCCAAGAAGTAGAAGGTGTTGTTAAAGTTATTGGAAGTTCTACTTCACAAATTTCAGAAATATTTGGTAAAAAAAATCTAGCAAAGGGCGTTAAAATCAACATGGACGAAGAGGGTACTAATATTGAATTAGCTCTAGTAATTCTACATGGTGTTAATATTGTCAAGATTGCAGAAGAAGTACAAAGAAATGTTAAAGAAGCAGTTGAGTCAATGACTGGTATTAGTGTTAAAAATGTTGATATTACAATTAGTGATATTGTTTTTGAAGAGAAAAAGGAAGAAGTAAAGGAGTAAATTATGATTAGACGTATTTTGTCTATACTAATCCTTTTTATTATTGTTGTGTTGTCATTTGCAGAAACAATGGTCTGGTTATTAGGCACAGATTTAGGAATTTCAAATGACTATCTAACTCTAGGAGTATTTGGATTGTCATTAGTGGCCTTAATAATATTATCTGGGGGTAGAAGTAAAAATGATTCACAAAAAAAAATCTATATCAAGCAGGATAAGGATAGTGTAATAATAACTGAAAATGCTGTGAGTCAAATGGTGAAAAATGCCATTAGTAATGTAGATGAAGTGCAGTCTAGCGATATTAAGATAGGCTATACTAAAGAACAAAAAATAAAGTTAAAAGTATCAGTAATATTGGCTCTTGGTAGTAGTATACCTAAAGTTACAACTTCTGTAGAGGAAAATGTACGCCAAGTATTTTCAGGTATATTAGAAGAAAAATTTGAAAATGTTGAAGTTGTTATTAAAGGCTTCAGAGACGTGTCATCAGGAATAAAGTAAATTGAAAATCGAGGTGTTAAGTGAGCAGAAGAGACTCTAGAATATATGCTATGGAAATTATCTATCAAAAAGAGCTTGAAACCTATGATAATATTGTCCAGGCCGAACTTAAACTGAAAATCAATGATGAAATATTTGGAAATACATTGATTGAAAGTATGGAGACAGATAAAGATAGCATTGTAGAAAAAATAAATAGTTGCTTAATGGACTGGAGTTTTGCTAGACTTGGATATCTTGAAAGAAGTATTCTTTTATTAGGATTTACAGAAATGTCAAAATTTCAAGAAATTCCATTAAATGTTTCTTTAGATGAATGGGTAGACATTGCTAAGGATTATTGTGGAGAAGAAGCTAAAAAGTTAATAAATGGTGTTTTAAATAATTATAAGAATATTTTAATAAAAGAAAAAGTTAGAATTGAATAATCATTTTAAAAGGACTGTAACACATTGTTATAGTCCTTTTTTATTTAAGCAGGCTTAAATTATTGCTAATAATGCCCCAATTCTCTTGTCAATTTCCTCGAAAAATGTTAATCTATCTGGTAGTGGGTTAGAGATTCGACAAAAATAATTGAGTAGCAAATGGCCGTGTGAAAATCTTAATCCTTTGTTGTGTGGCATCCAATATAAGAATCATAAAAATTTTCAAGAAATCTTGAATCTTAAGGAGGTCTTACTTAAATGTACAAAATTGTAAAAAAAGAGATGTTAAATCCAAGTATTGTCCTAATGGATGTTTATGCACCTGATATAGCAAAAACATGTAAAGCTGGACAATTCATAGTGCTGCGTATTGATGAGATAGGTGAAAGAATACCTTTAACAATTGCAGATTTTTTTCCAGAAGAAGGTTTAGTTAGAATTGTAACTCAAGCAGTTGGCTATACTAGCAGAAAGCTTATGAATATGAATGAAGGAGATAGTTTTCTTGATTTCATAGGTCCTTTAGGCAAAGAAAGTGAAGTTGAGAACTATGGCACAGTATTATGTATCTGTGGTGGGTTAGGTATAGCACCAATGTTCCCAATTGCTAGAGAACTAAAAAAAGCTGGTAATAAAGTTATTACTGTTATAGGTGCTAGAAGTAAAGACCTATTGATTTGGGAAGATGTTTTAAGAGAAGTTAGCGATGAAGTTCATATTACTACCGATGATGGATCATACGGCAGAAAAGGATTAGTTACTGATGTTTCTAAAGAAATACTTGAAAGAGAAAAAATTGACCATGCATGGGCTATAGGACCTGTAATAATGATGAAGTATTCTGCCTTATTAACAAAGGAATATAATGTTCCTACAATTGTAAGTATGAATCCAATCATGGTAGATGGAACAGGTATGTGTGGTGCTTGTCGACTTGAAGTGGATGGCAAGACAGTATTTGCATGTGTTGATGGACCTGAATTTGATGGACATCAAGTTAATTGGGATCTTTCAATGAGAAGAATGAATATATACAAGGCTAAGGAAGAAATTGCCCTAGAAAAAGCTTTAAAGGGA
Organism: Fusobacteriota bacterium; assembly: GCA_009773805.1. Lineage (GTDB taxonomy): Bacteria > Bacillota > TC1 > TC1 > TC1 > WTXA01. The sequence continues at coordinate 386,909 of WTXA01000001.1, read as the reverse complement.
GGATTTTAAGATGCCATTAAATTTTAATAGAGTAGATATGCCTAATAGAGAACCAGATGTAAGAAACAAGGATTTTGTTGAAGTCGCCGAAGGGTATGACGTAGAAATGGCCCTTGAAGAGGCAAGTAGATGTTTAAATTGCAAGAAACCCTTATGTAGACCTGGTTGTCCAGTAAACATTGATATTCCTAGGTTTATCAATCAAGTTACTAAAAAAGATTATGATGCAGCTTACTATACACTAAAAGAATTTAGCCTATTACCTGCGGTTTGTGGACGTGTATGTCCTCAAGAACATCAATGTGAAGGTGTATGTATCTTAAATCCTAAAGGTGGAGCTATAGGCATTGGTCGCTTGGAAAGATATGTAGCGGATAAGTTTAGAGAAAACGGTAAAGAAGAAGAACTTATAAAAGAAGCTCCAACTGGTAAAAAAGTAGCTGTTCTTGGTGGAGGACCTGCTGGACTATCTTGTGCTTATGACCTTGCTAAATTAGGTCATGAAGTAACTATTTATGAAGCATTACATACCTTAGGTGGAGTGCTTATGTATGGTATTCCAGAATTCAGGTTGCCAAAAAGCATAGTAAATAAAGAAATAGAAAATATTCAAAAACTTGGAGTGAAAATTGAATTAAATAGTGTTGCCGGAAGAGTTAATACTGTTGAGAAACTTATGAAGGAAGATGGATTTGATGCAGTATTTATTGGCACAGGAGCTGGCTTACCATACTTCTTAAACATACCAGGTGAGAATTTAAATGAAGTATATTCGGCTAATGAGTTTTTAACAAGAGTAAACTTAATGAAAGCCTATAAATTCCCTGAATATGACACTCCTGTATACGTAGGAGAAAAAGTAGCTGTTGTTGGAGCGGGAAATGTTGCCATGGACGCAGCTAGAACTGCAAAAAGACTTGGAGCCAAAGAAGTATATATCGTCTATAGAAGATCTAAAGATGAGGTTCCTGCTAGACTTGAAGAACTTGAACATGCAGAAGAAGAAGGTGTTATACTACAATTGTTAACTAGCCCGATTGAGGTTATTGGTGATGATAATGGTCATGTTACTGCTCTTCGTTGTGTGAAATACGAATTAGGTGAACCAGATGAAGGTGGCAGAAGAAAACCTGTGGAAGTGCCAAATTCAGCGTTTGACATACCAATGGATATGGTTGTTATGGCAATTGGCCAAGGACCAAATCCTCTACTATTAGAAACAACTAAGGGATTAGAATTAAATAAAAGAGGTAACATAGTAGCTGATGATGAAGGTAGAACTTCTATTGAGGGAGTTTTTGCTGGAGGAGATATTGTTACAGGGGCAGCTACAGTTATATTAGCTATGGGAGCTGGTAAAAAGACTGCCAAAAGTATTCACGAATACTTAATGAAAAAATAGGTAATAATTAAATACTATATATTCGAGGAGGAAAACTTATGTCAGCAAATTTATTAGATGGAAAAGCAATTGCTAAAGAAATTAGAGAAGAAGTTAAAGCTGAGGTAGCTGCCTTAAAAAAACAAGGTATCGAACCTAAAATGGCTGTTATACTTTGTGGAGATGACCCAGCTAGTGTATTTTATGCACAAAGTAAGGAAAAGGCTGCTGCTAATGTTGGTATTGGTTTTGAATTCCATAACCTACCTGGTACAACTCCAGAGGACGAGCTTTTAGCTTTAGTGGAAAAATTAAATAATGATAAAACTATTCATGGTGTAATGATTGAATTACCACTACCTGGACACATTAATAAGGAAAAGGTAATGGAGTCAGTGTTACCTGAAAAAGACGTAGATGGAATACACCCAAAAAACAGAGGTTATATCTTAAGTGATGGTCCTGGATTATTCCCGGCAACACCTCAAAGTTGTATTGAATTAATGTTGAGAAGTGGTGTTGAAATTAAAGGCAAGCACGCTGTAATTGTAGGACGTGGAGAGACTGTTGGTAAACCATTAGTATTCCTTTTACTAAAACACAACCCAACAATTACTGTCTGTCATTCAAGAACTGTTGACTTGGCTTCATTTGTAAGACAAGGAGATATTGTAATTGCTGCTGTAGGTAGACCTAACATGATTACAAAAGACATGATCAAACCAGGTGCTATCGTAGTTGATGCTGGAATTAATGAAATTGAAGGCGGATACTGTGGTGATGTTGATTTTGAAAACGTTAAAGAAGTTGCTAGCTTGATTTCTCCTGTTCCAGGTGGAGTTGGTTCACTAACAACAGCTATTATATTTAAGAACCTATTAAAAGGTTTGAAAATGCAAAAAGGCCTATAAGGAGAAAAGAATGAGTAAATATTTTGATAAATCATATACAGAGATACTAGCGGAAGCTAAATCATCAAATCCTACTCCTGGTGGAGGCAGTGCATCAGCTATAGTTGCCTGCATGGGGAATGCTATGGTTTCTATGGTAGCAAATTTAACTTCAGGTAAAGAAAAATATGCTGAGCATCAAGAAAAAGTAGATGCACTATTGGTTAAAACTGAAGATATTATGCTAAGACTTGAAGATTTAGTAGACCAAGACATGAAAGTATTCGATAAATTCATGGCTGCTATTAAATTACCAAAGGCTACGGACGAAGAAAAAGCAGCAAGAGTACAAGCTATGGAAGCAGCAAGTATTGTTGCAACTGATGTTCCTTTGATGATTGCAGAAACCTGTGTTGAAATTATTGTCCTAGCTGCAGAGATTTGTTCTTATGGTAATAAAGGTGCTATTAGTGATGTTGGAGTTGGGGCATACGTTGCTGAAGCTTCAATGTATGGTGCAATTCTAAGTGCTGATATTAATCTAGGTGGAATAAAAAACGAAGCTTATGTAAAACAAGCCAAAGAAAAAAGAGATAAGCTGATCGAAACTGCTACAAAAGCAAGAGAAAAAGCAGTTGCAATAGTTAGAGAAAGAATGTAATTAGGTTTAATGAAAGAGTAGTAATTATTTACTACTCTTTTTTTATATTTATGTATTTAAAAAGTGTTTTTTGGTATAATTATATGGATATGAGATATTAGTGATATAGGATGGTAAGGATAATTGGATAAAGACATTAGAACTATAACCGTCAAGGAATTAAATGACTATGTTAAAAGCATTCTAGAAAATGATCAAATAATAAACAATGTATGGATTAGAGGGGAAATATCCAACCTAAAACATGCAATGTCAGGTCATTACTATTTCACCTTAAAAGATGATGATGCTAGTATTTCTGTTGCTCTTTTTAAAACTTATGCCAATAATCTTAATATGAAATTAAAAGATGGACAAGAAGTATTAATTAAAGGAAAAGTATCTATATATCAAAAAACTGGGAGTTACCAGCTATATGCTCAAGCTATTGAGGATATAGGTCTTGGTAATATTTATTTACAAATTGAAAAATTAAAACAAAAACTTCAAAAAGAAGGTATCTTTGATTCAAAACATAAAAAATGTATACCTGTAAGAGTGGAAAGAATTGGAATTGTAACTTCTAGTAAAGGTGCTGTAATTCATGATATTAGGAAAGTTGTTAACAAGAGGAATCCCTTTGTGGAACTCATTATTTATCCAGTAACTGTACAAGGTGAAACAGCTCCTGAAGAAATAAAGAGAGGCATAGAAATTTTAAACAAATATGGTGCAGTTGACGTTTTAATTGTCGGTCGTGGAGGAGGAAGTTTGGAAGACTTAATGGCCTTCAACGATGAAAGAGTTATTAGAGCAATATTTAATTCTTCTATACCAGTAATATCTGCAATAGGGCATGAAACAGATACTACACTTTGTGACTATGTTGCAGACGTTAGAGGCGCAACACCATCACAAGCAGCTGAAATTGCTACAATTAGCCTATCAGATAATTTTATTTGGTTAAAAAATAGACTTAAAGGCAACTACGTTAGATTATCAAGGATTATTAATGAATACTATTTGAACTTGGATTTGAAGTTAGAAAAGTTTAAAGCTTTTTCTGGGAAGAAAGATATTTTAAAGGATAAGCTTAGAGTTAATATCATTGGTTTAGAAAGAAACTTTTGGAGATTGATGGAAATTAATCAAAGAAATCTTAGGCATCAAGGAGAAAAGCTTCATCTGCTTAGTCCCTTAGCTCTACTGACTAAAGGCTTCTCAATAGTTTATGATGAAAAGAAAAATATTGTCACAGATATTGATAAAGTCAATATTGGTGACAGGGTAAATATTAGACTGACAAACGGCAGAATAAATTGCTTAGTGGAAGGGAAGGAAAATATCGATGGAAAAAGATAAGAAATTTATAGATATGATGACAGAATTAGAAAAAATTGTCGGTGATCTAGAAAAAGATGATCTTGATATTGAAGATGGCCTAGTTAAATTTGAACAAGGCTTGAAACTTTTTAGACAATGTCAGGAAAAACTTAATAAAATTGAAGCTAAAACAAAGGTCTTGAAAGAAGAAAACGGTGAATTCTTTTTAACTGACTTGGAGGACTAATGTCATTAGATTTTTTAAAAGAATATGAAGACAAAATAAATGAAAATATAAAGGGTAATCTAGATGAAATCAGATTATCAGATAAAAGTGATTCAGTTATACTAGAGGGTATGGAATATGCCCTTTTAGCTGGAGGTAAAAGGATAAGACCTGCCTTTTGTATTATAGGTGCACTGATTGGTGGTTTAAAGGTAGAAGAAGTATTAAACTTTGCATCAGGCATTGAATTTATTCATACATACTCTTTGGTTCACGATGATCTTCCTGGTATGGATGATGATGAATTGCGAAGGGGAAAACCTACATGTCATGTTAAGTATGGTGTGGGTGAAGCAATACTTATAGGGGATTCACTATTGACTCATGGCATTTCTTTGCTCTTACAACCTATAGATGGATTGAAGATTGAAAATCAATTTAAAGCTGTGAGGTTCATGATGGATTCAATTGGTTTACTTGGTATGATTGGTGGACAAGCAGCAGATCTCAAACAAGAAAAAAAGGGTCCTAGTAATCTAGAGACTTTAGAATATATCCATAAACACAAAACTAGTAAGTTGTTAGAAGGATCATTAATTAGTGGGGCTATATTAGCTGATGCTAATGATTTTGTAAAAAGTGATTTATTGAACTATAGTAAGGGCTTCGGGCTGGCTTTTCAGATTACTGACGATATTTTGGATTTGACCTCAAGTGTTGAGGAATTAGGTAAACCAATTGGTAGTGATCTTAGGAATGAAAAATTGACCTACCCAAAAATATTTGGACTTACTAAAGCAAGGTCGATGGCTTTAGATGAAATAGAAAAATGTAAGTCCAATGTTAAGAAATATGGGGAACATGGACAACAACTAATTGAGTTAGCTGATTATTTAATTGAAAGAAGAAAGTAGGGAATTTCATGGTTAAAATTGCTTTTGATGCTATGGGTGGAGATTTAGGTTATCAGGAAATGGTAAAAGGGGCTGTAATGGCCGGAGGAAATGATCTTGAAGTTATATTAGTTGGAGATGAATCCCTTCTAAAAGCCGAAATTATAAAGCATAATGATATAAATCACATTTCAATAGTTCATGCGAGCCAATTGATAGAAATGGATGAAGAACCTGCTAATGCCTACAAAGAAAAACGCGATGCCTCAATAACAGTAGCCACAAGACTTGTGAAGGATGGGTTGGCTGACGCAGTTATATCTGCAGGCAGTACTGGTGCTCAAATGACTGCTGGAATCTTTGTTTTAGGTAGAATCAAGAATATAAAAAGACCAGCAATAGCAACCTATTATCCAACAGCTAATGGCATTAAGATACTACTTGATGCTGGGGCTACTCCAGATTGTGATAAGGAAAATCTACTGCAATTTGCACAGATGGCCTCAATCTTTGGGAAAAGCTTCTTGAAGATGAAAAATCCAACTGTTGGACTTTTAAATATAGGGTCAGAAGATAAAAAAGGGAGCATACTATATAAGGAAACATTCAAGTTATTAAAGGAAGATGCCACATTGAATTTCTATGGTAATGTTGAAGGTCGTGACGTACCTAAGGGTAAAGTAGATATAGTTGTTTGTGATGGCTTTGTTGGTAATATTGTTTTAAAATTAATGGAGGGCTTGTCATCTGTGCTTTTAAAACAAATAAGAGAAAATATTAAGAAAAAGTTTATCTATACTGTAGGAGGGCTTTTATCAAAAGGTGCCTTTAGGGAAATTAAGGCTCAGCTAGACTATACTGAGTATGGTGGAGCACCACTATTAGGACTAAAAGGTATATCTATGATTAGTCACGGTAGTTCAGATGCCAAGACTATGATGAATGCTATTTTTGCAGCAAAGAAAGCTGTAGATAGTAAGTTTAATGAAGAAATGATTAAATATTTCGAGGGAGAATAAGAACTTTGGAAACAACTTTAGAATGTCAGAAATCACTTGTTGATTTTGGTATTGAAATAAAAAATTTAAATATGTTAAAGACTGCTTTAACTCACCCTACATATTCATATGAAAATAATTTACCTGAAAATAACCAGAGGTTGGAATTTTTAGGAGATACAGTTTTATCACTGATTATTGTGGAATATCTCTATGCTATGTATCCCAATAAACAAGAGGGTGAATTATCCAAGATAAAGAGCGTCGTAGTTTCAGGAGAGTCTCTAGCTGAAGGTGCAAGAAAATTCAAACTTTATGATTACTTATTAATAGGCAAAGGTGAAGAAAAGGTTGGGGGAAGATATAGGGATTCTGTCCTGGCTGATGCTTTTGAAGCACTTATAGCAGCTATATACCTTGACTTAGGCTTCGAAAAAGTTAAAGAATTCGTATTCCAAATACTTGACGATATAATTGAAGAGATAGTTACTAAAGGTGTTAGGGACTATAAAACAATACTTCAGGAATTACTTCAAAAGGACTATAAAAAAAGTGTTGAGTACAAAGTATTGGCAGAAAAAGGACCAGATCATGACAAGGTATTTACTGTTGGTTTAATTTGGGAAGAACAAGTTATTGCCATCGGACTAGGTAAGAGTAAAAAAGAGGCAGAACGACAAGGTGCCAAAATAGCTATTGAATATTTTTTGAATAAGGGTTAGGAGAATAGGGTGTTTTTAAAAAGTTTTGATTTACATGGTTTCAAGTCCTTTAAAGATAGAACAAAGCTTGAATTCAGTGATGGTATAACAACTATAGTCGGGCCTAATGGTAGTGGTAAAAGTAATATAGCAGATGCTTTTCGCTGGGTATTAGGTGAGCAAAAAATTAAAGCGCTTCGAGGTACAAAAGGGGAAGACGTAATATTTGGAGGAACCAAGGTGCATAAGGCACTTGGTGTTGCTTCAGTTTATATGAATATAGACAATCATGATGGACTTCTAAATATTCCTTATGAAGAAGTTAAGATTGGCAGAAAAATATATAGATCAGGTGAAAGTGAATATACAATAAACGGTAATAGTTGCAGATTGAAAGATATACATGAACTTTTCAATGATACAGGCTTAGGTAAGGATTCATTCTCTATTATAGGTCAAGGTGAAATTGAAAAAATACTTAATGCTAAACCAGAAGATAGAAGAGGCATAATTGAGGAATTGGCTGGAATTGTTAAGTATCGTAATCGTAAAGAAGAGTCACTTAGAAAAATCGAGCATTCAGAAGTAAATTTAAGAAGGATTTTAGATATTATAGAAGAGTTGGACAAAAACTATGACTCCTTGGCAGATTCAGCAAAAAAAGCAAAGTACTATCTTGATGTAAAAGAAAAAGCTGATGAATTAGAATTAAATTTAATCTTAAATGACATCTATGATGGTGATTTAGAGTTAAGTGAGTTGAACACTGAATTAACTACACTCAAAGATAAAATATCTAAAGAAGAGACTGAATTAAGAAGTATGGAAGCCAGTTTTGAAAAAAACAATATGGCATTAATGAGTATTGAAGAAAACCTGAAATTTAATCGTAACAAGCTATTGGAATTAAAAGATTCTGTAAATATCCTAAATACAGAAATCATAACAATTGATAATAATGTGCAAAATAACGAGGATAGAATAAAAGAACTTGAAGAAGAAATTTCAGAAATTGAAAACAAAAGTTTAAATCTTGAAGCAATTTATAGCGAAAAAATTGAAAAGAAAGCCCAGTGGACTGATTTAAAGATTGAAAAAACTCAATTCATAAAAGAACTTGAAGTGAAAATGCTAGAAATCACCAAAGAAAAGAACAATTTACTTGAAGTAGGTGAAGATATTAGATATGCCTTAATTGATATATTTCAAGAAATTGCAGTACTTCATAATGAAATAAAATCTGTAAGTGATGAAGAAAAGTCATTGTTGAACAAAGAAACAGATAGCATTAATGAAAGAAATGCATTAGATTTATATAAAAATGATCTCAATGAAAATTTAAATATTAGAAATAATAATTTAAAAGACTTAGAAAAGAATAATTTAGAATTTTTAGCAGAAATAAGTGGCTTGGAAAAAAAGAAAATCGATTTTATCAATCAAAAGGAAATGCTGAACAAGGAACGAAATGAAATAAACGAAAAATTTCAACAATCAAACTCAAAATTCAGAGCATTGTCTGATATTCAAAGGGATTACCAAGGCTACTATGCAGGGGTGAAAAGTATATTACTACATCGTGATAATAGTGGGTTAAAGGGAGTTTGTGGAGTTGTAAGTGAATTAATAAAAGTTGATCAAAAGTTTGAAAAAGCAATCGAGACAGCATTAGGGGGTTCATTACAAGATATAATTGTTGATAATGTAAGTGCTGCTAAAAATGCAATAGAGTTTTTAAAAAGAGAAGAAAAGGGTAGAGCTACTTTTCTTCCATTAGATGTGGTTAAACCAAGACAATTAAATAATGAATTTAAAAAATTGCTAAATGAACCAGGAGTTTATGGTGTTGGTAGCAGTCTTGTAAAAATTGATAAAAAATATGATGTTGCCTTGCAAAATCTCTTAGGCAATACTTTAATCGTTGATAATATGGATGTTGGTATTAAGGTCTCTAAAGCCTCTAATCAATCTTTAAAAATTGTCACTTTAACTGGTGAACAGTTTATGCCTGGTGGTGCCATGACTGGTGGTCATGCAGGTAAATCCAATAGTGTCTTATCTAGAAATAGACTAGTTGAAGAATTAAATGTTGAAGTGGGGACTTTAAAGAGAAAGTTAGAAAAAGTAATAGCTGATATTGAATCAATCAATCAACAATTGTATCCTCTTGAAGGTAAGATTAATGCTAAGAATATTAAAGCTAAGGAACTTAACGACAATATTGTAAGCCTTAAGCATGATATTGATTTGCGTAGTCAAGAGATTAACAATATAACTGAAAAAATAGATTTGATGGCCTATAATGTTGAAAATATTACTGATGAAATGGCTGGACTTAACAAGGAAAGAATACTTCTAAATAAGAAACTTGAAGAAAAAGAATTGGAAAAAGAAAGTAAAGAAAAATCTAAAACTGGCAAGGAACATGAAGTTAAGGAACTAGATCAAGGAATTGAAAACATAAACGATGAGATCATGGAAGAAAAGTTAGCGCTAAATACCTTAATAGAGAAAGAAAAAGCCTTTAATGAATCACTTGAAGCCTATTATAATGAGCAAAAGGATATAAAATCCCTTGCTGATAAGAAGACTGTAATTTTAAATGAATGTAAGACTTTAATTGAAAACCTAAAAGTTAGAAAAGAGGAATTTTTAAGTTCATCTGAACTAAGACAAGATGAATATTTAGAGTTGCAAAACCTCCTTAATCAAGGAGATTCAACCAAAGATGAATTAGTAGCAGCTAATATGGAGTTAGATAAGATTATTAAGGATAATAGCAAAGCGTTAAAAATCGTTGAAGAAAGACTTCATGAACTTGATATAAAAATTGCTAAACTTGAAACTGACAAGGGTAATAAAATTACCATTCTTCAAGAAAAATTCCAAATGATGCCCTATGAAGCCATGGACAAAAGACAACCAATTGAAGATAAAAAAATCTGTATCAGGGATTTAAAAAGCTATCAGCAAAAAATTAATAGCCTAGGTCTCGTAAACCTTGGGGCTATTGAAGAGTTTGATAGAGTATGTGAGCGGTTGACCTTCTTGAAGGATCAAGAAGGAGACTTAAGAAAGACGATAGATAGTCTAATCGAAATTATTAACGATATTGATAAGATAATGACTATAAGATTTACAGAGTCCTTTGAATTATTAAATACTACCTTTAGTGAAACATATAGTGCCTTATTTAATGGTGGTGAAGCCTACATAGAATTAACTGATAAAGATGATGTGTTAAATTCTGGTATTGAAATATATTCCAAACCACCAGGGAAAACACCAAAAAGCATGTCGATGTTATCAGGTGGAGAAAGAGCATTAACAGCATTAGCACTTTTGTTTTCATTATTAAAAATTAAACCAAGTCCATTATGTATTATCGACGAGGCTGATGCTTCCTTGGATGAAAGAAATGTAGCGAACTTTGCCAATTATTTGAAAAATTATTCAAATAATACACAATTCGTAGTAATTTCACACAGACAAGGAACAATAGAAGAATCAGATAATCTATATGGTGTAACCATGAATAAAAGTGGTATTTCCAAGATTATTTCTGTAAGTTTAGAAAGACATAGGAGGGAAAAAAATGCTTAATAAGTGGTTGAATGGATTGAAAAAAACACATGAAAATATTCTAGGTAGATTAAATGCCCTAGTTAAGTTTGGACCAACAATAAGCGAGCTGTTTTATGAGAATCTAGAGGAAATCTTAGTAACCTCAGATTTAGGAGTAAAAACCTCTATGGAACTTGTTGAACAAGTTAAAGAAGAAGTTAAGAAAAGAAAAGTAAACGATTCAAAAGAAGCAATCAATATTTTAAGAGAATTGATCTTTGATATAGTTAAAATGAATAATCAAGAATTAAATATAAGTAAAGAAGGATTATCAATATATCTTTTCATTGGAGTAAATGGTGTAGGTAAGACTACCACCATTGCTAAAGTAGGTAATCTCCTTAAGAAAAGAGGACTAAAGGTTATGTTTGCTGCTGGGGATACATTTAGAGCAGGAGCAATTGAGCAATTAAAAATATGGGGGGAAAACCTTCAAATACCAGTTATTGCCCAAAAAGAAGGTAGTGACCCTGCTGCTGTAATTTATGACAGTATTGAGGCAGCCAAGGCTAGAGGTATAGATGTTTTATTAATTGATACTGCCGGAAGACTGCATAATAAAAAGAACTTAATGGAAGAAATGAAAAAGATTGATAAAGTAATCCAAAGAGAAGATGGGAAAAAACCAGAAGAGATTTTTCTAGTGATTGATAGTGGGACAGGACAAAATGCCTTATCTTCAGCAGAAGAGTTTATTAAGAATGTACCTGATATTTCAGGATTGATTTTAACTAAACTAGACGGAACTGCAAAAGGTGGTATGACAATTCCCTTAATTAAGGAATTACAAGTACCGGTAAAATTTGTGTGCTTAGGGGAAAGTGTCAAGGATATTGAAGAATTTATACCTGAAAAATTCATTGCTGGTATATTGGGAGAGGAATAAAATTTATGGGTTATTTATTTAAAAACATATCCCTTATTACTATGGATCCATCAAGACCTGAAGTTGTAAAGGGTGACCTACTTATTGAAGGTTCCAAAATAATCTCAATCGGAAGTAATTTGCCCAAAAGTGCCCATAAGGTTATTGAAGGAAGAAATCTTCTTGTGATGCCTGGTTTTATCAACACCCATACTCATGTTTCAATGTCACTCTTACGAGGCTATGGAGACGATTTAGAACTGTTTGAATGGCTTAATAACAGGATATGGCCAGTTGAAACAAAATTAACCAAGAATGATGTATATGTTGGTGCTAAACTTGGAATAGCTGAGATGCTATTATCAGGAACAACAACCTTTCTAGATATGTACCAAGATATGGAAATGGTAGCTAAAGCTATTGTGGAAACTGGTATTAGAGGTCATATTAGTAGAGGTACTATTTATACAGGTAATGAAAAGATGGATAAGGCTGCCTTAGACCAACTTGAAAGTCTTATAGATGATTTTCATAACTATGATGATGAAAGAATTAAAGTACTAGCAGGACCGCATGCTATCTATACAAATAGCAAGGAATTCCTGGAAGCACAACTGGAAATAGTAAAAAGAAGAAATATTGGACTGCATATTCATGTTTCTGAAACTAAAAAAGAAAATGAAGATATTATTAAAACACATGGAATGACTCCTGTCGAATATTTAAATGATATAGGGCTCCTAGATGCACCATATGTTGTTTCTGCACATATGATTTATCTAAATGAAGGGGATCAAGATATTGTAAAAGAAAAAGGTGTAGGCATAGCCCATAATCCAAAGAGTAATCTTAAACTTGGTTCTGGGATGGCTAATGTGCAAAAATATCTAAAGAAGGGAATTACTGTCGGATTAGGTACTGATGGTGCTTCATCAAATAATAATTTAGATATGTTAAGTGAAATGCAATATGCCACAATGATACAAAAAGGTCTAAACTTGGATGCTACTGCCTTGAATGCTTATGATACACTTAAAATGGCAACTACAGAAGGAGCGAAAGTTTTAAATATTAGTGATAGGGTTGGAATGCTAAAAGAAGGTTATGATGCAGATTTAATCATGTTCGATCTAAATCAACCACACTATTATCCTATAGAAAATAATTTAGTATCTAAAATTGCCTATAGTGCCAAGTCATCAGATATTATTATGACGATGGTAAAAGGAAAGCCATTGATGGTAAATAGAGAGTTAAAGACAATAGATATAGAAAAAACCTATAAGGAAGTTTCTGAAATAATTGGAAGGATATGTTAGTAATATGATTAAACAAATATCTATGTTTCTAAAAAATCAACCTGGTGAACTAGCTAGAATCATGTCAGCCTTTGAGGATGAAAATATTAATATACTTGCTATGTGTATCACAGATACTAATGAAAATGGTATTTTTAGAGTTATAGTTGATAATCCAGGGAAAGCCGAATCAGCTTTGAAGAAGATTAATGTGAACAATCATACAAGTAGAGTCTTGGTTGTTGAAATTCTAGAGTTAAAAAAACTATTTTTAGAAATGAATAGTAATAATTTGAATGTTGAATATATGTATAGTCTTGATAAGGAAAACTTAGTGATTAAGTTTGACGACTTGGAGAAAGGTTATAATATCTTGAAAAAACTAGGATATAAGTTGTTGGAGGAAGATAATGAAAACAGAATGGAAAGGTAGAGAGGCTATCAACAATATTAAGCCATACTCTCCTGGTAAGGCAATTAATGAAGTGAAAAAAGAACTAGGCTTGGATAAAGTTTATAAGATGGCCTCAAATGAGAATCCACTTGGACCTTCACCACTAGCCCTAGAAGCTATAAGGAATAATATGGAGGATATTCATATATATCCTGATGGAAGTTCACTATTCTTAAAAGAAGCATTAGCTAAAAAAAATGATATTGGAATCGATCAAATAATTGTAGGCAATGGTTCAGATGAAATTATTAAACTTTTAGGTGAGAGTTTTCTTGAGGATGGGGATACCATTATTATGGGTGATCCTTCATTTTCAGAGTATGACTATATAGGTAATTTAATGGGAGCAAAAGTTAAGAAAGTGCCTTTAGTTGATTTTGCTTTTGATCTAGAATTGGTGCTGGATAATTTAGATGAATCAGTTAAAATAATTGCTTTGTGTAATCCAAATAATCCAACAGGTACTGTTATAGAAAAAGAAGCTTTGATAGATTTTATCGAAAGAGTTCCTCAAAATATTATTGTAGTGCTAGATGAAGCCTATAAGGAATATGCAGGTCAAGATTTATATAGTGGTTTGAATTTTATCAAGGAAGGCAAGAATAACATCCTTGTGTTGAATACATTTTCCAAGATCTATGGACTAGCGGCTTTAAGAGTTGGCTATGGCATGGGTAGTGAATCTTTGATTAGTTGGATATTAAGAGCAAAAGAACCTTTTAATGTAAATGTATTAGCTCAAGTAGGGGCGAGGGCAGCATTAAGTGATATAGAGCATGTTAAGAAATCACTTGAGTTAAACGAAGCCGGTAAAGAATATCTCTATAAGGAGTTTGCAAATAGAGGCTATATATCAAGTCCTAGTGGGGCCAACTTTATTTGGGTAGATATAAAACAAGATAGTAAGAAAATCTTTGATGCCTTACTAAAAAAAGGCATAGTAATAAGACCAGGTTATGTTTTTGGTGCTGCTACTCATATAAGAGTAACTATCGATAAACCAGAGGTAAATAGATACTTCATTGAAATGCTTGATGATGTAATAATGAATGACAAATAAATGGAGGCAAAATGGCAGTAGGTGTTTTTGATTCAGGAATAGGTGGCATGACAGTTGTCAGAGAAATTAGAAAAAGATTTCCTGATGAAAAAATAATATACTTTGGAGATACAAAGAGAGTTCCCTATGGTGAGAAATCTAAGGAAGAGTTAATTAATTTGTCACAACAAATTGTTAAGTTTCTCATTAGCCAAGGAGCTAAAGTAATTGTTGATGCTTGTAATACAACATCAGCATTAGCTTTACCCTATTTAAAAACAATTTTTGATATTCCGATAATTGGAGTTTTAGAACCAGGGGCTGGAAGTGCAGTCGCGGCAGCTGTTAAAAAAATCGGGGTTATAGCAACTTCTGCAACTATAAATAGTAATTGTTATCAAGATAGTATTTTAGCTAAGAATTCAACAATGGAAGTAACAGCTGTTTCATGTCCTAAATTGGTAAACTTTATTGAAGATGGTGACTTAGACTCAGATTACTTAAAAAAAGTACTAGTTAAATATTTAAACACCATTTTTTTAAATAATTGTGATACTTTGGTACTAGGTTGCACCCATTATCCTTTTCTAGTTGAGACCATACAAAAAGTAATAGGAGATGATATTAAATTAATTGATCCTGCTATTGCAACTGTAGATTTATTGGAACAATACCTAGATGGGTCACATAGTGAAGAGATTTGTTATGTGAGTGGAGACTATCACAGTTTTAATAACACTTTGATGAAGATATATCCAAAACATGGTTTTGAAAAGATTGTAGAATTTGACCCAATAAAATAAGGGGAATAAAATGCGTGAATTAAGTATCAAAAAATTAACTTTAAAATATCCTGAAGGTTCCTGTATGATTAAAATGGGAGAAACAATTGTCCTGGTGACAGCATCGATTGATGATAAGGTGCCACCATTTCTAGAAGGAACTGGAAAAGGATGGGTGACAGCTGAGTATAATATGTTGCCTAGGTCTAATAATAAAAGAAAACCAAGAACTAACAATCTCATTAAACCAGATGGCAGAGCAATGGAAATCCAAAGATTGATAGGTAGGGCACTAAGAACTGCTGTTGATAGAAAACTACTTGGAGAGCGTACTATCACAATTGATTGTGAAGTGATTCAAGCTGATGGGGGAACAAGAACTGCATCAATAAATGGCGGTTTTGTTGCTCTGTATGAAGCTTGTAAATTTCTTGTGAATAATGGGACTATTAAACAAATGCCGATTAAGTTTTTCATTGGAGCAGTTAGTGTAGGTAAAGTAGGTAAAGATTTCATTCAGGACTTGTGCTATAAGGAAGATAGTAAAGCTATTGTAGATCTTAATGTTGTTTTAAATGAGCATGGGGACTTTATTGAATTACAAGGCACTGGTGAAGAGGATGTTTACTCTCGTGAAGACTTGGATAAATTAATTGATATTGCTAAAGCTGGGATTGAAGAAATTGTATTAAAGCAAAAGGAAGTAGTTAATGAAAATAATTTTAGCGACATTTAATAAACATAAATTATTTGAAATCTCTCAACTTATCGGTTCATCTGAAATAGAACTTTTGAGTTTAGAAGATATAGGTTATGATGAAGAAATCATTGAAGATGGTAAAAGCTTTATAGAAAATGCTTTGATAAAGGCAGAGACCATCTATAATAAATATAAAATTCCTACTTTGGCAGATGATTCTGGTATTTGTATTGATGCCCTGGATGGTAAACCTGGTATACATTCAGCTCGATTTGCAGGGGAGAATACAAGCCCTAAGGAAAAGAATAGAATAGTTATTGATATGTTAAAGGGTAAGGATAATAGGAAAGCTCATTATACCTGTGCTTTGGCATACGTTGATGATACCGAAAAGTTCATTGTTGAGAAATATTGTCATGGTGAAATTATAGATATAGAAAAAGGTATAGAAGGTTTCGGATATGATCCGATATTCTTTATTGAAGCCTTCAACAAGACCTTGGCTGAAATCTCACTTGCTGAAAAAAATAAGATAAGTCATAGAGGTCAAGCATTCATGGAATTCAAAAAACATATAGAAAATAAAAATAGCATAGTCTAATATATGCTATTTTTTTAATCTGCTCTTAAAAAAAACACTAAAAAGTAGTATAATTATACAGTAGGTAAAAATTTACGAGGTGAAAGATGACTGATTTAAGTAATATAAGAAATTTTTGTATCATTGCCCACATTGATCATGGCAAGTCTACATTAGCAGATAGATTAATTGAGTATACTGGAGCTGTAGAAAAAAGAGATATGACTAAGCAATTGTTAGACCAAATGGATCTTGAACAAGAAAGAGGCATAACAATTAAACTACAAGCTGTAAAAATGAAATATTTTGGAGATGATGGTAAAGAGTATTTATTAAATTTAATTGATACTCCAGGGCATGTTGACTTTACATATGAAGTATCTAGAAGCTTGGCAGCTTGTGAAGGTGCCTTACTAGTTGTTGATGCCTCACAAGGAATAGAGGCTCAAACTTTGGCTAATGTTTATTTGGCCTTGGAAAATAATTTAGAAATAATTCCAGTAATTAATAAGATTGACTTACCAAGTGCTGAACCAGAAAAGGTAAAGCAAGAAATTGAAAATATTATTGGCTTGGATACTTCTAATGCTATTCTAACCTCAGCTAAGACTGGAGAAGGTACTAAAGCAATATTAGAAGCTATTGTTAAATATGTACCTGAACCTATTGGCGATTATGAGGCTCCATTAAAGGCCTTAATATTTGATTCAAACTTTGATGCCTATAAGGGTGCTTTATCATATGTTAGAATTATGGACGGTTCGGTTAAAAAAGGTATGAAAATTAGAATGTTTGCATCTGGTAAGGAATTTGAAGTTACTGAGGTAGGTATCTTTGAACCTACTCATAAAGTTGTGGATTCCCTGAAAGCTGGTGAAGTAGGATATATAGCAGCTAGTATTAAAAAAGTAGCAGATACTAGAGTTGGTGATACAATAACCGGAGCTGCCAATCCTTGTAAGGAACCATTAGAAGGCTACAAAAAGGCTGTTCCTATGGTTTATTGTGGGCTTTATCCAATAGACAATGATCAGTATAATGATTTGAAGGATGCTCTTGAAAAACTACAATTGAATGACGCTTCACTGTTATTCGAACCTGAAACATCTAGCGCCCTAGGATTTGGGTTTAGATGTGGTTTCTTAGGTCTTTTACATATGGAAATTGTCCAAGAAAGACTTGAAAGAGAATATGATATGACTTTAATAACTACAGCACCTAGTGTTGTCTTTAAGGTTCATTTAACTAATGGTAATGTTATTGAAATAGATAGCCCTGCGTTACTACCTGATACAAGGTTGGTTGAATACTTAGAGGAACCTATGGTTAAGGCCTCTATTATGGTGCCTAATGAATATGTTGGTACGGTGATGGATTTATGCCAAGATAAAAGAGGTGTATTCATTAACATGGAATATATTACTCCTAAAAGAGTAATTCTTTCATACAAGTTACCTCTTGGAGAGATTATTTATGATTTCTTTGACCAGCTTAAATCCCGTACTAAAGGTTATGCTAGTCTTGATTATGAGTTAGCTGGACATGAAAGATCAAGTCTTGTTAAATTAGATATTTTATTAGCTGGTGAAATTATTGATGCTTTGTCCTGTATTGTACATAGAGATAAAGCCTATTACAGAGGTAAAGCCTTAGTTAGTAAGCTAAGACAGCTAATTCCTAGGCAACAGTTTGAAGTACCGATTCAGGCGGCAATTGGTACTAAAGTTATTGCTAGGGAAACTGTTAAAGCCATGCGTAAGGATGTTCTTGAGAAATGTTACGGTGGAGATATATCCAGGAAAAGAAAACTTCTTGAAAAACAGAAGGAGGGTAAAAAAAGAATGAAACAGGTCGGCAGAATAGAAGTGCCTCAAGAGGCCTTTATGGCGGTGTTAAGTTTAGATGATGAATAATAGGACTGGAATTTATGTTCATATCCCTTTTTGTATAAAAAAATGTGATTATTGCGACTTTATATCAGCTTCTAATTATGAACTTGAAGACCAATATTTTGAAAAGTTAATAACTGAAATACAATATAGGGGTAATGAAGAGAGAGAAACAGATGACGGAAATAAAGTGATCAATACCATATATTTTGGAGGCGGTACTCCATCTTCAGTCAGATTAGATAATATTAGAAAAGTTGTTACAGCATTAAAAGAAAAATTCAACTTAGCTAAATTAGAGGAAATGACTATTGAAGTTAACCCGGGAACCTGTAATAATGATAACATACAGAATTACTATGAAATGGGATTTAATAGATTATCAATAGGGGTGCAATCCTTTGATGAAGAGATGTTGAAGAGGATAGGCAGAATTCATAATAGGGCTGATATCTATAAGACTGTGGATATTGCCCAAAAAGCTGGTTTTAAGAATATATCGATAGACCTAATGTATGGGTTACCTAATGATAGTCTTGAGAGGCTAGAAAAGGATTTGAAGCTTGCAATGGAAATGAATCTTCAGCACATATCTACTTATGGTTTGATAGTTGAAGAGGGGACGAAGTTTTATGATGAGTTGAATGAGGGGAGACTATTACTCCCAGAAGAAGATGAACTTCTTCAAATGAGGGATTTAATAAACAGGAAATTGTTTGACCAGGGGTTTAAGAGGTATGAGATAGCCAACTATGCCAAGGCTGGTTATGAATCAAAGCATAATCTAATTTATTGGAATAACGATGACTATTATGGTTTTGGATTAAATAGTACAACCAAGGTTGATGATAGAAGGTATATGAACGAACCTGATATATTAAAGTATATTGGCTCAAATGAATTTGAAAAATATAATCTGGAAGAGATTACTGAAGTGATGAAGATAGAGGAAGCTATCTTTCTAGGACTAAGATTGATAGAAGGTATTGATTTAGTAGATTATTTTAACAGATATAATATAGATATTAAAGAAAAATATAAAAAAGTCATTGATGAACTTATAGATATCAAGGCAATGTGGTTAGGTGATAGAACTTTAAGACTTACAGACTATGGATTTGAAATTTCAAACTATTGTCTAGCAAAGTTCTTATCATAAGGAGGAAGTATGGAAACGTTAAGATTAGGTATGGATGTAGGCTCAACGACTGTAAAGGTTGTTGTAGTAGACAAGGAGGATAATTGTCTTTTTAAATCATATGAAAGGCACTATTCTGAAATACTAAAAACAGGGATAGATATGTTAAAGGCTGTTATGGTCATGTTCCCGGACTATAGTTTTAAAATGATGTTCAGCGGGTCTGGTGGGATGGGCTTGGCTGAAAAATTAAAGATGCCCTTTGTTCAAGAAGTTATTGCTCTAACAGAGGCAATTGAAAAATATATACCAGAGACTGATGTGGCTATAGAGCTTGGTGGTGAAGATGCTAAGATTACCTATCTTGGACCTAGTAGCGAACAGAGAATGAATGGTGTTTGTGCTGGTGGTACAGGTGCTTTTATAGACCAAATGGCTCAACTTATGCAAGTTGAAGTTGATGAGTTAAATAATATGGCTAAAAAATATAATACGATTTATCCAATAGCATCACGTTGTGGTGTATTTGCCAAGTCGGATGTACAGCCTCTAATTAATGAAGGTGCTGCAGTATCTGATATTGCTGTATCTATATTCCAGGCAGTAGTTAACCAAACTATCAGTGGACTAGCTTGTGGTCGTCCAATTAGGGGTAAGGTAGCCTTTTTAGGTGGACCTTTAACCTTTATGTCAGAATTGAGAAACAGATTTATAGAAGTGCTTAGATTAACTGGTGATGATATTATATTCCCTGAAAATTCACAATACTTCGTAGCCCTTGGTACAGCCGAGTTAGTTAAGAAAGAAGAAAGTGAATTTAAGTTAAAAGATGTACTGAGTGCAATAGCTGATAGAGATATTTCATCTGAGAATATTTCAACTTTACCGCCTCTTTTTAAGGATGAGGCTGAGTATCAAGAATTTAAAGAGCGTCATGCTAAAGCTAGAGTTAATAGAGTGGATTATGAAAATAGTAAGCCTCCATATTACTTAGGTATTGATGCAGGTTCAACTACTAGTAAGATGGCCTTGATTGATAGTGATGGTGCTTTAGTCTGGTCTTTTTATGGCAGTAATGAAGGGAAGCCATTATCTAATATAGTTCTGCAATTGTTGAATTTATATAAGGATATTCCTAAGATTAAAATAGCAAGGGCAGGGGTCACTGGATATGGTGAAGGTTTAATCAAGGCTGCATTGCAAGTTGATGAAGGAGAGATTGAAACTGTAGCTCATTTTAAAGCTGCTAATTTCTTCCAGTCTAATGTTGACTTTATTCTAGATATTGGTGGACAGGACATGAAGTCCTTACAGGTTAAGGATGGAGTTATTACAAGTATAATGTTGAATGAGGCTTGTTCTTCAGGTTGTGGTTCGTTTATTGAGACTTATGCTAATTCTTTATCTATACCAGTTAAGGATTTTGCTCAAAAGGCCCTTCTATCACCAAGTCCGGTTGATCTTGGTACTAGGTGTACTGTTTTTATGAATTCAAAGATTAAACAGGCACAAAAGGATGGGGCTAGTATAGGTGATATTTCTGCTGGTGTTTCTTATTCAGTTATTAAGAATGCCTTGTATAAAGTTATTAAATTAAAAAATACTGCTGAACTTGGCTCGAAGGTAGTGGTTCAGGGTGGTACTTTTTATAATGATGCTGTTTTAAGAGCATTTGAACTTATTACAAAAAGGGAAGTTATTCGTCCAGATATTGCTGGTATTATGGGTGCTTTTGGTATGGCTCTTATATCTAAGGAAAGATTTAGCGAGGATGAGGAAAGTACTTTACTTGGACAAAAGGATTTAAACAAGTTTAATTATGAAAATGATATGAGACGTTGTGGTCTTTGTGGTAACAATTGTCTTTTAACTATAAGCACTTTCCCTACTGGAGATTATTTTGTTTCTGGTAATAGATGTGAGAGGGGTGCAGGTATAGCTGAGGATGCTAAGAATAAGTTGCCTAATATTTATGAGTATACTTATAATAGGTTGTTTAGTTATTATCATCCTTTAGATAAGGCACTAGCCAGGAGAGGGACTATTGGTATTCCTAGGGCATTGAATATTTATGCTCATTATCCTTTGTGGTTTACTTTCTTTAATGAATTAGGCTTTAGAGTTGAGCTTTCTAATAGGAGCTCTAAAAAGATTTATGAGGCTGGGATGGATTCTATTCCTTCTGAGTCTATGTGTTATCCTGCTAAGATTACTAATGGTCATATTATGAATCTTTTGAAAAAAGGTGTGAAGACTATATTTTATCCTTCTATTCCTTATGATATTAAGGAAGAGGAGACTGCTGAAAATCACTATAATTGTCCGATTGTTACTAGTTATCCTGAGGTTATTGAAAATAATATTGATGAGATTAGAAATGAGGATGTTACTTTTATTCATCCTTTCTTGCCTATCTATAATCAAAGTAAGATGGCTGTGAGGCTTTATGAGTCTTTGAAGAAGGATTTTGATATTAGTAAAAAGGAAATTGTTTATGCTTTGGAAAAAGGGTATGCAGAACTTGCTAGATATAAGAGGGACATTGAGGAAAAGGGTATAGATACTGTTAATAAGATGCGTGAAAAGGGTATGCGTGGGGTTGTTCTTGCGGGTAGGCCTTATCATGTTGATCCTGAGATTCATCATGGTATTCCTGAGATGATGACTCAGCTTGGTTTGGTTGTTTTGTCTGAGGAGTCTATTTCTAAGTTGGCTGAGGATAAGGATCATCTTCGTGTTGTTAATCAGTGGGTTTATCATTCTAGATTGTATAATGCTGCTGAGTTTGTTAAGCATGAGCCTAATATTGAGTTAGTTCAGCTTACTTCTTTTGGTTGTGGTCTTGATGCTATTACTACTGATCAAGTTAAGGAAATCTTGGATAGGCATGGTAAGTTATACACTCTTATAAAGATTGATGAGATTAATAATCTTGGTGCTGCCAGGATTCGTGCCAGGTCTTTGTTGGCTGCTATGAATGAGAGAAGTAAGAATGTTCAGGATTTTGAGATTAAGCCAGTTCTTATGACTCCTACTTTTAAAAAGGGTATGGAGGATTATACTTTGTTGGCGCCTCAGATGTCTCCAATTCATTTTCAGTTTTTGAAGGAGGCTTTTAGGTATCATGGGTATAAGTTAGAGGTTCTTGAGGAATTGTCTAATGTTGGTATGGATTTAGGGCTTCAGTATGTTAATAATGATGCTTGTTATCCTACTTTGGTGGTTATTGGTCAGGTGCTTGAGGCTTTAAGAAGTGGTAAGTATGATAATGATAAGGTTGCTATTTTAATGACTCAAACTGGCGGTGGTTGTAGGGCAACCAACTATATTGCTTTGATGACTAAGGCTTTGCATGATGCTGGTTTTCCTAATATTCCTATTATCCCGATTACTGCTTCTAATAATTTGGAGAAGTCTACTGGTTTTAAGATGAGTATGGGCTTTTTGCATAGGGTTTTGATGGCTATAATTTATGGTGATGTGCTTCTTAGGGTTTATAGGGCTACTAAGCCTTATGAGGCAGAGGCGGGTGCTACTGAGGCTCTTTATAGGAAATGGACTATTAAGTGTGATGAGTCTGTCTATAAGGGTAAGTTTAAGCAGTTTTCTACTAATTTGAAGAAGATTGTACAGGAGTTTGATGAGCTGCCTAGGCTTGATATTAAGAAGCCTAAGGTTGGTATTGTTGGTGAGATTTTGGTTAAATTTCATCCTTTTGCTAATAATCAGGTCGTGGATTTCTTGGAAAAAGAGGGGGCTGAGGTTGTTGTTCCTGATTTATTAGATTTTTTCCTTTATTCTTTGTATAGTAATATTTTTAGGTTTGATAAACTTGCGGGTAAGAAGAAGGAGAAGACTTTGGCTAATTGGGCTATTAGTGCTTTGGAGGTTTATAGAGGTTCTGCGAGGAATGCTCTTCGTAAGTCTAAGCATTTCCATGAGCAGGCTACTATTGGTTCCTTAACAGAGGGTGCTAAGCCGATCCTTTCCTTAGGTAATAGTATGGGAGAAGGTTGGTTCCTAACTGGTGAGATGGTTGAGTTGATTGATAGTGGTGTGGAAAATATTGTTTGTGTTCAGCCTTTTGGTTGTTTGCCTAATCATATAACTGGTAAGGGTGTTATTAAGGAACTTCATCAAAGGTATAGGGATGCTAATATTGTTGCAGTGGATTATGATCCTGGTGCCAGTGAGGTTAATCAATTAAATAGGTTGAAGTTGATGATGTCTAAGGCTTTTAAGAATATGGATAATCTTGAAGAGGGCAAAAAAAGACAAACTAATAAGAAGAATTAGTAAACATAACTATATAATTACAAATAATAATTAATAAAAAATAAATAACAAATAATAATTTATAAAAAATTAAAATATAAAATTCATTGAAGGACATACAATAAGGTGTGTCCTTTTGTGTACTTTAGTTTTGTCATATGATATTATATATCCATATTATATTTATATCAGTTTTATTTTATTGGAAATGAAGGCATGAGAATGAAGTATCAATTAAGTAATAATGGACCTTTTGCTTTAGTAACTATACAGTTGACTAAGGATGAGGAAGTTAAGATAGAAAGAGGCTCTATGGTTTACCATAATGGTAATGTTACTTTAGAGGGTAGGATGAATAGTAGCAATAAAAGTATTTCTGTTTTGGGCAATATGTTGAAGTCTGTTGCTAAGTCGGTTGTTAGTGGTGAGAGTTTTTTTGTTACTGTTGTGAAGAGTTCTTCTGATGATGGTGAGATTAATATTGCTCCTCCTTCAATTGGTGCTATTAAGGAATTGGTTATTGGTAGTAAACAGTGGTTTTTAAATGATGGCGTTTTTTTGGCTTGTGATAAATCAGTTGAGTATTGTATGAAGAGGCAGTCTTTAGGTAAGGCTGTTTTTGGTGGTACTGGTGGTCTTTTTGTTATGGAGACTTCTGGTGAGGGTAGTATGTTGATTAGTTGTTATGGTGATACTATTGAAGTAGAGCTTGATGGGACTAATAAGTTTGTAGTTGATAATAGGCATGTTCTTGCTTGGGAGAGTTCTTTGAAGTATGAAATCAGGGTTGCTTCTGGTATCTTTGGTTTTGCTACTGGTGAAGGTTTTGTTAATGAGTTTAGTGGTCAAGGGAAGGTTATGATACAGACGAGAAATATTGAGGGGTTTGCTGCTATGGTGGCTGCCTGTAAGACTCATAGTCAGGGTTTAACTTTTGCTTAGCTAAGTTTGGTAAATAGTAGAGATAAGACTAAGAAAAAATGTAAAGCAACAAAAAATTAATACAGTCAGAAACTGTATTTTTTTTGTTCAAAGTAAAGAGTCTCAATTGTAGGAGTTTTAATAATGAAAATACGTGATAGTGGTATGCCGGAGAAATCATATTGGGAAAGTTTGTTTAATATTCCATTGATTATTGAACATATGAATATACAAAAAGATATTAATAAAATAGTAGAATTTGGATGCGGTTATGGGACTTTTACAATCCCTATAGCTAAATTTATTAGTGGTGAAATTATTGCTTTTGAGATTGATGATCAGATGATAGAAGAAGCTGATGCTGAAAAGATTTCCAATGGTCTTAATAATGTTACTATTAGAAAACGTGATTTTATTTCTGAAGGTACTGGTATATCGGATAACTGTGTTGATTATGTTATGATTTTTAATATTTTACACCATGATAAACCATTAGAAATATTAAATGAAGCTTTTCGTATTTTAAAGACTGGTAGCAGTGTTGGAATTATACATTGGAACTTCGACCCCAAGACTCCTCGAGGTCCTAGTATGGATATCCGTTCTAAACCGGAAGAAATTCAAAGGTGGGTGTTAAATGCAGGATTTAAATTAAATGATTACACAATTATTGATTTACCACCCTATCATTATGGATTATTAGCATATAAAAATTAATTGATGATATTGTAGATTAAATAAATAGTGAAATAGCAAGTCGTTTCAGATGTATTTGAAACGGCTTGTTTTAATATGTTGAATTGCAAATATTAAGAGTTTTTTAATCTTATATATTTTTTTAAATATATAAGAAATAAGTGCTATAATGAGAGAAATGATGCTTTGCGGAGGTTGATATGAGTTTATTAATGAGTAACCAAGACACTAAATTAGTAAGTATAGCTAGAAAAGTCTTTGATAAGCAATTTGAAAATGATCCCAAACTAGATAAAGAATATGATGATCATAGAAAAAAATTAATGTATGAGGATATATTAATTAATCTAAGTTATTTAGATACGGCAATTGAGTTTGAAGATTCTAAAATCTTTGGTGATTATGCCATTTGGATATATCAATTGTTATGTTACATAATGAAAGACTTAAGTAGAGATAGAATTAAAGATCAAATGATAATGCATTATCAAATCCTAAATGATTCACTTTCTAATGTTTTACTCGAAGCAGAAGCCAAGAAAGCTGATCAATATATAAAGGATGCAATAGAACTAACTAAAAAAGAAGCAATTATGTTTAATGAATCAAATAAATTTCAATTAAGTAAATATATTGATGTAAATAAAAAATATCTTGATTATCTTTTGAATTATGATACTCAAGGTGCATATAAGTTTGTAGAAAGTCTTATTAAGACAGGATATACCTTAGAAGAAATCTACATAGATATTTTACAAGAGGTGATGCATGAAGTTGGTAATTTATGGCAAAGGCAAGAGATTTCTGTAGACAAGGAACATTATTGCACCTCAACAACTCAAGTGATTTTATCTCAATTTTATCCATTGATTTTCAGCTCTGCTAAAAAAGGTGCAAAAATACTTACCTGTACTGTTGGTAGTGAACTTCATGAAATGGGAGCTAGAATGATTTCGGATCTTTTCGAGTTTTATGGATGGGACAGTATTTATTTAGGTGCAGCAGTTCCTAATGAATTTGTTCTAAAAGCTATTGAAGAAAACAAACCGGATTTAATAGCTTTGTCAGTTACAATGCCTCAACACCTAACAATATGCCATGATCTGGTAAAAGCAATTAAAGCAAAAAACATAAACTCAAAAATTGCAGTAGGTGGCAGAGGTTTTAATTCTAGTGCTGAATTATGGAAGAAATGGGAAGTGGATATTTCAACAGATAATGCATTGGAATTAGTACAGTGGGCGGAAATTAATATTATTAAAAAAATGGAGAAATAGTATGAGCTTTTTAGCAATCATCGATGATGAATTTAATATTATAGAGGTTAAATGGAGTGATCCTGTTTACCTTATAATGCAAGGAAATAAGGATTTAAAATCTTTGATCATTGAAGAAGATATTCTACAATTAGAAGAGGACTTGAAAAAGGTTGACAAAGATATATATATATCAAAAAATGAATATCATTTTAATGATTATAATAAAGCCCAAACTATATTCTTAAGAAGAAAAGATAAAAGGTTATTGGTTTTTGGTTGTAGTGATTTTAAAAGTATGACTGATGAATATGTAAGAGTTATTAAGCGATTCATGATGGTTTTTAAAGAAAGTTGTGAAGAGGATAAATTTGGGACAACAGAATCTATAAGATATAATTTTGAAAAGATTCAAATTTTGAATAGTCAATTAGTTGTTGCCGAAAGACAATTGGAAAAGAAAAATAGTCAACTAAATGAGCTTAATTTTGTTTTGAATAATAGGTTGGTAAAAGATGCTTTAACTGGACTAGTAAGTAAGTACCAATATAGGGATGAAATTGCTAAGATGATTGAGGATAATCCTAATAAATTAGGTGTTTTTATGTTTATTGATATTGATGATTTTAAAAGTGTTAATGATACTTATGGTCATAATGTTGGTGATGAGTATTTAATTGAATTCGCTAATAGATTAAAGGGGTTACCTATTGAAAATACTATTCATCTAAGGATCGCAGGTGATGAGTTTGGTTTATTTACTTATGGTCTTGATGTTGTTGATGAAACTTATAAGGATAATTATTGGAAAATCATTAAGGATAATATTATGAATAGGCAATTTGCTATTAAAGATGTTCAACTTGATTTTTCATTTAGTGCTGGGATTTCTGTCTATGGTAGAGATACTAAGGAAATATATGAGCTTATTGAATTTGCTGATGTTGCTATGTATAAGGCTAAAAAGAGTGGTAAAAATAAAATGTTTTCTTATAAAAATTCTAATAAATAAAGGTGGTATACATGAGACTTAATATTTTTGTTTATAATATTTTGGCTTTGGCTATTGTTTATATTTTGTTCTTATTGTTTAAGGGGCCTACTAATATTTTGAATGCTCTTTTTGTTCCTCTTACTTTATTGATTTTTTCTTTTAAAAGTAATTTTAAGGAAAGAATGGTTTTTTATGGTACTGTGATTTTGTTTACGGCTTTGTTTTTTAGTGTTCAGGTGTTTTTTGTTATTGCTTATTGTTTTATTGCTGCTATTTTAAGGGTTATTCTGGTTAATAAATTTAGGGCTTTGGGTTCTTTGTTGTTGCTTACTTTGTCTGTTGGTTTTTTGTTTTATTTGGGTATTGTTTTGACTGATTTGGTTTTTCTTACTCGTATAAATTCTATTATGATGAATGTTCTTAATAATAACGTTTTTGTTTATGCAATGGTTATTATTGTTGAGGCTGGTTTTGTTAGTGTTTTGTTGTTTTGGTTTTCTAAGTTGTTTATGAGAAGGATTAGATTGAATAAGGGTTTAGATCATCAGAAATATTAAGTAATTGTTTTTTTTGTTATTATAAAATAGACATGTGTTGTGAGATTATGATAATATATTTATCATAGTCTTTTAGTTTATATTGAGGGAAAACTAATTGTGAGGTTAAGTTGATGCAAATTGCCTGTAGCTTTGTCTTTTGGTGGGGAAGCTATATATAGCAATGCAAAAAGGTGGTATAGAAAGTTAAGAAGTGAGTTTCTGAAAATATTAGATTTTAAGTAGGAATGGTATTTATTACTATATGTTTTAATTTGGAAGTACTTTTATAAGGATAAATCAGGGTGGCATATTTTTAGCAAAATTGATATTCCAAGTAAAGTTATTATCAAAAGGAATTACGATTTGACGTATAGAAGATATAGAAGTAAACAAATAATAAATATATCTACAAATGAAAAATGTAATGAAGTTTTGGAAGTAAGAGATTCTGTGAATTCAAATTTCAAAACATATAAAAGTGACTATTTTAAAGATTATTTTTTAGTTTTTGATAAGTTACCTGAGAACTACATGATTTATATTGGTGAATATAAGTATGAAATAAACTAATATAGAATAATATTTAGTACTAAAAATAATTGAGGTTTTGGAGAGTAAAATGAATGATTTTTTTAATTTTATAAATGGACTATTTTGGATAATTGTTATAATCTTAGGAATAACAAGCATTATATTTTTGAGATTTTTTATAGAAAGAGTTCTATGGTTCTATGAAACTATTCGTATAGATAAGATACTATTTCTTGATAAAAATATTGAAAAATATATTATCAAAAGCGAGAAGGCTGCAAAAAAATACATCCAACCTGAAAACGTTATTTCTTTTAAGTTAAATATTTCCTATGGATATCTAATTCAAGGAGATGTTCTTTCTGCTATAAAGTATTTAGAAGATATCAATATTGAAAAATGTAGTTCAATATTAAAAGGAAAGTATTATAATAGTCTCTCATACTATTATTGTTTATTCAATGACTTGGAAAAAGCTATGGTTTATTTTAGTAAGGGTGAAATTTTCATTAATGAATTATATAAATCTCTAAATACATCTCCATTACCTTTACGAACTAAAGGATATATTGAAATGCTCAAAGGAAATTATATAAAGGCTGAAAATGTTTTTTTAGAATTAAAGGAAAAATTAGTCAAAGATTCCTATTTCAAAACTACTATAAATATAAATTTGGCTAAAGTATATATTAAAACGCATAGGTATGATGAGGCGAAAATTCTTATAGAATCTATTTTAAAAGAAAAACTATTTCCGAGGGATATAGTTGAAGTAGAGGATCTGCTGAAATATTTTCAGGAAAAGCTTTAAGGTGGTATCTGATCAAAATATCCACAATGAAAATACACTATCATATGCATAGGCGATTAAATTAGTAATAATTAGTTGGGACTGACACCCTTTTTGACACCCCGAGTTGAATAATATAGACTAGTATGGGTGAGTATAGCAGCGTCAAGAATGCCCTAAAAGTGGGAAAAGCTGGTAGGGGATCATCTGTTTAACTCGAAATCGTACGAGAAAGATACAATATAACGATATTAAAAAATACCCAATCTATTAATATTTAAATGCATACGTTTAAACAAATAAAGACCCCGGCATTACACCGGGGTCATACTATTGGGCCATAATATTTTACTTACAGATTCAAGTATTGTTTTAAAGTCACTTCCATATCATCCTTCATGATAACATCACTAAAACGAACAGATTTCCCATCAAGACCATTTAAACCATCAGGAATAGCAACACCAGTAATTTTATTGATTGCCTTCAACTGAGCCATATCATCAAGATCCTTGTAGTTAGGCAGAACAGCCTCAGCCACAGCACCATTAAACTTATAAGGGCTTGCAGTAGACACAATCACATTGAAGGAAGTGTCATTTGTTGTAGCAACATACTTCTCATAAACCCTATAAGCAACCGCAGTATGAGTATCAATCAAGTAATTTTTGCTTTCATACATATCCTTTATTGTTTTGATGGTATCCTTATCATCAGCACTATCAGAATAAAATATAGACTGCAACTTGGATAGAAGTTCTGGAGATACCCTATAAGATCCTTCACTCTTTAAATTAGACATCAGCTCTGAGATAAGTGATTTATCACCATCTGATAATAGGTATAGTAGTCTCTCAAGATTACTGGAGATTAAAATATCCATAGAAGGTGATAAAGTCTTCACAAAATCACGATTACGATCATAACTTCCTGTATTAATGAAATCCTTAAGCACATCATTAGCATTAGCTGCACAAATCAGTCTCTTAATCGGCAAACCCATCTCTCTGGCATAATAGCCAGCCAGAATATTACCAAAATTACCAGTAGGAACAGTAAAATTAATCTCATCTCCCAATTTTATGTTTTTATTTTTGACTAATTGAGCATAACTCTCAAAATAGTAGACAATCTGAGGCACCAAACGACCCCAGTTTATAGAATTTGCTGAAGAAAAAGTATAATTCTTTTCATTTAGTTCTTTACCAAGTAATGTGTTGCTAAAAAGCTCCTTAACTCCATTTTGAGTATCATCAAAATTACCCTCAACAGCAACAACCTTAACATTATCACCAAGCTGAGTAACCATTTGCAACTTTTGCACCATACTAACCCCATCATTAGGATAAAAGACAAGAATCTTAGTATTAGGAACATCCTTAAAACCCTCAAGAGCAGCTTTACCAGTATCACCAGAAGTAGCAACCAGAATAACATAAGTCCTATCATCATCATTCATCTTAGCACTAGTAGTCAGAAGATAAGGTAGGATTTGTAAAGCAACATCCTTAAAAGCAGAAGTAGGACCATGATAAAGCTCCAATACTGCACTATTTTCATCTAGCATATGAAGAGGAGTTATTAGTGGTGAGGTGAATGTTTTTTCATTATAGGCATTATCAATACAATGCCTTAACTCAGCTTCAGTAAAGTCCGTTAAGAACATACCTATAATAGACATAGCCTTTTCATTGTAGGTTAGATTAGTAAAAGTACCAATCTCCTCTATACTTACTTTAGGAATAGAAAGAGGTAGGTAAAGACCACCGTCTTTACCTAAACCCTTTAATATTGCTTGACTGCTTGTAACTTGATCATTACCAGCTCTAGTTGTAGTATATTTTAAATTCATTATTTAACCTAACCTTTATTTATTGATGCTTGCAATTTAAAGCTTTCTTGCTCGGAAGTGATTAAAGTATCCATATCCTTATCACCTCTACCAGAAAGATTAACAACAATCATAGCATCCTTTGATAAAGTAGGAGCAAGCTTCATAGCATAAGCCAAAGCATGAGCACTTTCAATAGCAGGAATAATACCCTCATGCTGTGATAGTTCTCTAAATGCATCAAGAGCTTCAAAATCTGTTATAGAAACATACTCTGCTAGTTTAGCATCCCTTAAATAACTATGCTCAGGACCAACACCAGGATAATTTAAACCTGAAGCAATAGAGTGAGAGGATTTAATCTCACCTTTTTCATCTAACATAACATAAGACTTGAAACCATGTATGATCGATACTTCACCATGTGCAAGAGGTGCTGCATGTAAACCAGAATCTATACTAATACCACCTGGTTCAACACCAATCAACTTAGTATCCTTATTACCAATGAAATCAGCAAAGGCACCAATAGCATTACTACCCCCACCAACACAAGCAATAAGATAATCTGGAGTTTTACCTTCAATTTCCATAGACTGCTCAACAATTTCCTTACTGATAACTCTTTGGAAATGCTTGACCATACTAGGATATGGATATGGACCAACAGCAGAACCTAATATATAGAAGGTATTCTTATAGTTTTGAATCAAATCACCCAAGGCAACATCAACAGCAGCCTTAAGATCCCTGTCACCAGAATCAACTTGAATAACCTTAGCACCAAGAAGCTCCATTCTATAAACATTCAAAGGCTGTTTCTTAGCATCCTTTTCACCCATATAGATTATACACTCCATACCAAACAAAGCAGCAGCCGTAGCAGTAGCTACACCATGCTGACCGGCACCAGTTTCAGCAATAACTCTTTTTAAGCCCATTCTCTTTGCTAAAAGAGCCTGTCCTAATGTATTATTAATCTTGTGAGCACCTGTATGATTTAAATCTTCTCTTTTCAAATAGATTTTCCCACCACCAAGAGTTTTTGTAATATTAGCGGCCAGGAAAAGGGGAGATGGTCTACCTACATAATATTTTAGATAGTAGTTTAATTCCTTGTTGAATTCTTCATCGTTTTTTGCTTTTTCAAATTCCTCGGCTATATGATCTAGAACCTCAGCTAAAGCTGGCGGTACATAAGAACCACCGAATTCTCCGAATAGACCTTTTTGATTATCCATGATTAACCCTCCCAAATTTTATATCTATACTATTATATCAAAAAATGAAAATATTTTGTATAAAATGAACAATAAAATAACAAAAATAGCTATTGACTTATGAATGGTAAATCGATATAATTATTCTTGCTTGAAGATATTCCTCGATAGCTCAACGGTAGAGCACTCGGCTGTTAACCGAGGGGTTGTAGGTTCGAATCCCACTCGAGGAGCCATTTACCGGGCCCATAGCTCAGTGGTAGAGCTACCGGCTCATAACCGGTTGGTCCTTGGTTCAATCCCAAGTGGGCCCACCAAAGGGCGTTTAGCTCAGCTGGGAGAGCGCTTGCCTTACAAGCAAGATGTCGGCGGTTCGATCCCGTCAACGCCCACCAAAGACCTCTTTATGAGGTCTTTTTTTATTATAAGGAGTAGTTTTGATGAAAACCAATTTAAGAATAGATAAAGTGTTAGAATTTATCCCCACTGAATCAACTGTTGCAGATATAGGCTGCGATCATGGCTATGTGCTAATTAAAGGTGTTATTGAAGGCAAGATAAGCCAGGGCGTTGGAGTTGATGTATCAAAAGGACCCTTGCAACAAGCTATATCTAATCTAGAAGAATATAAAGTGCAAGAAAAAATTGAAATAAGACTAGGAGATGGTCTTAAACCAATTAATGAAGGTGAATGTGATATTTGTGTTATAGGTGGTATGGGTGGTAGACTAATAACTAACATACTAGAAGATAATCTTGAAAAATCAAGATCTTTTAAAAGACTAATACTGCAACCTATGAATAGCGAAAGAATATTAAGAAAGTTTTTAATAAACAATGAATGGACCATTATAGAAGAAGAAATATTAATTTTAGATAGATTATATCTTTACATTGTAGCAGAGAAGGGTAATATGAAAGTAGACAATGATTTTATTTATGACATAGGACCAATACTTTCAACAAAAAATAGCGGTGGAAGAGATAAATATATACAAGAAAAGATATCAAAACTTCAACATATATTGTTAAATATAAATAAAGGTAAAGAAAATGATGAACATAAAGTTAATGAAATAGAAAAATTAATAGAAAAGTGGAGAAGCTATCTTGAAAATTAATTTAATAACAGATCTACTGGAAGAAATGTACCCTATAGAATTAGCAGAAGAGTGGGATACTATAGGATTGCAGGTGAAACCTAGAAATGAAGAAATAAGTGGGATAATTGTTGGACTTACTTTAACAAATGATATGATTGATAAAGCAGTACAGTCTGGTGATAATCTGATTATATGTCATCATCCACTTTTTTTTAATGACGATATTAAAAATGATTTATTAAATATTAAATCCAATAATTTAATCAGTAAACTAATAGCTAAAGGCATTGGCTTTTACGGGTTACATACAAATTTTGATAAAAAGCAAATGGCTTTATCAATTTCTAGCCTTTTGAATTTGGAAAATATTAGACTCCTTGATGAAGAAACTTCTTTAGGGATAGTTGGGGATTTAAACAAAAAGAAATCATATATTGATATAATAAAGGAAGTATCAAATTTTCTTAACATTGAAGTCACAAGATATAGCGATGTTGAATTAGATAATATAATAGAAACAATTGCCATCTGCCCAGGATCTGGTAGAGAATTCTTAGATATTGCCATAGAAAAAGCAGATATTTACTTAACTGGAGATTTAAATTACCATTCCTTCGAAAAAGCTGTATACTTTAATTATCCCATGATTGATATAGGTCACTATAACGGCGAAGTTATCGGGATGAAGGAATTAGCAATTAATTTAGAGAATATTCTAGATATACCAATAAAATTTGAAGCGGGCAAGAACTTTTATAGAAATTTCATTAAAAATATTAAATAGGTTGGTTACATGGAGGGTGTATAATGTTTAAAATTCTTATAGTGGACGATGAACCGAAAATCAGAGAACTCATTGTCAAATACGGTCAATTCGACGGACATATTGTAGTTGAAGCGGAAAATGGACTTGATGCTATAAACAAGGTAAAAAATGATAATTTCGATGTGATCATAATGGATGTGATGATGCCAGAACTAGATGGATTTTCTGCAGTTAAAGAAATAAGAAAATTCAGCAATACACCTGTATTAATGTTATCAGCCCGTGGTGAAGAATATGACAAAATTCATGGTTTTGAAGTAGGCATTGATGACTATGTAGTCAAACCTTTTTCACCTAAAGAACTGATGATGCGTATTGAAGCAATCTTAAGAAGAGGCAAGTCAATAGAAGCTGATAGAGATATATTTATTCACAATGGACTGAAAATAGACTTTACAGCAAGAAGTGTATTTATTGACAATCATGAAATCCAGTTATTCCCAAGAGAATATGATTTGCTATTTTATATGGTAAAGAATAAAGGAATAGCACTAACTCGTGAAAAATTATTAAACAAAGTATGGGGTTATGACTATTTTGGAAATGATAGAACCCTAGATACACACGTTAAACTACTAAGGAAAAGCTTAGGTGATTATGCTGATTGTATAAAAACATTAAGAGGAGTTGGCTATAGATTTGAAATCAACGAATAAAAAAGGGTTTTCCCTAAAATTTTACCTTCTATTTTATATGATCATATTTGTATTCATAACTTTGATTTTGTTATGGCTATTTCAGGTTGTATTTTTAGAGGATTTCTATAGTAGTATTAAAAGAAAAAGTTTAGATGATGTAGTAAACAGCATTGAAAGCTCTATAAGTGAAACAGATACCAAAGGATTAAATTCCTTAGAGGTGAAAAACAAGATACTAAGAACTGCAACCGACAATAACGTAATTGCAGTCATTGCAGACTATGAGAAAAAAATATATTACGACAATAGTGATTTAAGACAACGTAACTTTCTAGAAGAGTTCATAAAAACTGCTGAATTTGAATATTTATACTTATCAGCCAAGGAAAGTATTGGAGAACCTCAATACCTAAGTATGAAAAATTCTGAACTCCTACAAATTACCACAGCAAGAGGCAGTAATCTGATTGGAAATATCACCTCTTTTCCTATAGAGAATAATTTAAACAATGGGGAAAGCTTGATATTTGTTAATATGATAACAAATCAAAATGAAGATATTATCACACTTATGGTTATGATGGAACTAACACCTGTAAACACAACAGTTGAAACCTTAAGAGTCCAATTGTTCTATGTTACAGCCTTAATGCTGGTATTAGCTAGTATTCTGGCTATAGTTATTTCACATAAGATTGCTAAACCTATAGAAAAGATAACAAAAGTAGCTAAAACATTAGGTAAAGAAAGATATGTATCAAACCTATCCTCTCCAATAAAAGAAGTAGGAGAACTAAATGACACCCTATACTTTGTTGACAGAGAATTAGAAAAAATTGA
The DNA here is from genome assembly GCA_009773805.1 of Fusobacteriota bacterium. Taxonomy (GTDB): domain Bacteria; phylum Bacillota; class TC1; order TC1; family TC1; genus WTXA01. Next base: position 351,028 of record WTXA01000001.1, on the reverse strand, counting down.
AGGGATAAGAAGAGAGTTAATGGCCAATATTTCACATGACCTAAGAACACCTCTTACGATGATACAAGGTTATAGTGAAGTTATGAGAGATATACCAGGTGAAAATAATAAGGATAATATTCAAGTTGTAATTGACGAGTCACAACGTCTACAGAGTCTTGTAAATGACATATTGGAACTATCAAGATTAGAAGAGCAAAAATATAGGATGAGAGTCGAAAAATATTGTCTAACTGATAGTTTGAAGGATATTGTAGCTAGATATCAATCGATGCTATATTCCAAAGGGTATAGCATGAAATTCACTTACGAACACGATGTTTATGTAGAAGCAGATGAACTAAAAATGTCTCAAGTTATTTACAACCTACTAAATAATGCAGTGACCTACACCGGCGAAGACAAGATTATTGAAATAAAACAAAAAGTCGTAGGAAAATATGTGAGAATAGAAATTATTGACACAGGTGAAGGTATAGCTGAAGATAAAATCTTAGAAATCTGGGAAAGATATTATAAAATCGATAGTAAACACAGAAGAGCACAGATAGGTTCAGGAATTGGCTTATCAATTGTTAAATCAATAATTGAACAACACAAAGGCTTTGTTGGTGTTTCATCATCAAATAAAGGATCAACATTCTGGTTTGAAATCAAGTGCGTAATATGTAGTGAATAAAGTTTTAAAATGATGGTATAGGTCTATTGCCTATACCATTTTTTATTGGTATAATAACTTAGTACGAAAAAACACTTTAACCGATTATTTGTATGGTGCCGAAAGGTTGACAAATAAAATGAAGTTAAAGGAAGTAAAAAAACCGAGGAGGAAGAAAAATGGCAGTAATATCTATGAAACAATTACTAGAAGCAGGTGTTCATTTCGGACACCAAACAAAAAGATGGAATCCTAAAATGGCAAGATACATCTTTACAGCAAGAAATGGTATCTATATCATCGACTTGCAAAAAACAGTACATAAAATCGATGAAGCTTATGATTTCTTAAGAGAAGTTTCAAGCAAAGGTGAAAAAGTTCTTTTTGTTGGTACTAAAAAACAAGCTCAAGAAGCTGTTAGAGACGAAGCATTAAGATCAGGAAGCTACTATGTTGACCAAAGATGGTTGGGTGGTATGTTAACAAACTTTGCTACTATTAAAAAAAGAAGTAAATATTTAAAAGATTTAAAAACACAAGAAGAAGATGGAACTTTTGATAGCTTACCAAAAAAAGAAGTTATTGAATTAAAAAAAGAAATGGAAAAACTAGAACGTTTCCTTGGTGGTATCAAGGATATGAATAGAGTACCAGGAGCACTTTTCATCGTTGATCCAAAGAAAGAAAGAATTGCTATTGCTGAAGCTATAAAACTTGGAATTCCAACAGTAGCCATTGTTGATACTAACTGTGATCCTGATGAAATCGACTACGTAATTCCAGGTAATGACGATGCTATTAGAGCCGTAAAATTAATATCTGGTAGAATGGCCGATGCAATTATTGAAGGACATCAATCACAAGTTGATACAGAAGACTTTACTGACATACCAGTAAGTGAAGAAGAATCTCAAAAAGTTGATGAAGAGGAGGCTAAATAGATGATTAGCGCTAACCTAGTAAAAGAGTTAAGAGAGCGTACCGGCGCAGGCATGATGGATTGTAAAAAAGCTTTAACAGAAACTAATGGAGATACTGAAAAAGCTATTGAATTCTTAAGAGAAAAAGGCTTGTCAGCTGCTGCGAAAAAAGCAGGTAGAATTGCAACTGAAGGAGTTATTGAAACATATATTCACGGTGTTGGACGTATTGGAGTAATGCTTGAATTAAACTGTGAAACAGACTTTGTTGCAAAAACAGATGAATTTAAAGAATTAGCTAAAGACATTGCTATGCATATTGCAGCAGCAAGACCTGAATTTTTAAAACCAGAAGAAGTACCAACAGAAGAACTAGAAAAAGAAAAAAGTATTTTAAGAGCCCAGGCTTTAAATGAAGGCAAACCTGAAAAAATCGTTGATAAAATGGTAGAAGGCAGAATTGCTAAATACTTCAAGGACGTTTGCTTATTAGAACAACCATTTGTAAAAGATCCAGATAAAACTATTAGTCAGTTAATTACTGAAAAAGTAGCTAAAATCGGAGAAAATATTTCTGTTAGAAGATTTGTTAGATACGAACTTGGTGAGGGAATGGCTAAAAAAGAGGACAACTTTGCAGACGAAGTAGCTTCTATGATGGGTAACTAAGAATAATTTAAAAAAGCACATTGCTTATGGTAATGTGCTTTTATTATAGGTATATATAGGCTATAATATAATAAAGAATTTATGAGGTGAAATATGAGTGAAGTAAAATATAAGAGAATCATTTTAAAAATTAGTGGTGAAGCCTTAGCCGGTAATGAAGAGTTTGGCTTAGATGGGACAACATTGAATACCATAGCTGAAGAAGTAAGAGAAATATCAGATATGGGAGTTGAAATCGCTATAGTAGTTGGCGGAGGCAATATCTGGCGTGGTGTCAAAGGCAGTGAAGAAAAAGGCATAGAAAGAGCGAATGCAGACTACATGGGTATGTTAGCAACTTCAATTAATGCATTAGCCTTACAAGGTGCTTTTGAAAAGCAAGGTCTAGATACAAGGGTTATGTCAGCAATAGAAATGAGACAAATAGCTGAACCTTATATAAGAAGAAGAGCAATAAGACATCTCGAAAAAAAACGTATAGTAATATTTGCCGCAGGTACAGGAAATCCATATTTTTCTACTGATACTACAGCAGCACTAAGAGCAGCAGAAATAGATGCTGAAGTTATATTGATGGCCAAGAAGGTTGATGGAGTATATAGCGCAGATCCTAACAAGGATAAAACAGCAGTTAAATACGACCACTTAAGTTTTATTGAGGTGTTGAACAATGGTCTTAAAGTTATGGACTCAACAGCAGCCTCTCTATGTATGGACAATGACATAAAAATAATAGTTTTCAATTTAACACAAAAAGGTAATATCTATAAAGCAATCACAGGAGAACAAATAGGAACAATTATTGGAGGATAAAATGGAAGAGTTAGAACTGATTTTAAACCATGCAGATGAAAAGATGAAGAAAATTATTGATGCTTTAAAAGAGCATTTAAAAAGCATCAGAACTGGAAGAGCTAACCCGGCTTTGCTTGATGGAATTTTTGTAAAATATTATGGTGTTGAAACACCAATAGCTCAAGTTGCATCAATTTCGGCTCCTGAAGCAAATCTTTTAGTTGTACAACCTTGGGATAAAACTGCTTTAAAGGATGTAGAAAAGGCAATTCTTACTTCAGATAGGGATTTAAACCCTAACAATGATGGAAATATTATTAGAATACCAATCCCTGCCTTGACTGCTGATAGAAGAAAAGAACTAGTTAAACAAGTAAAGAAGATTGCTGAAGAGTTTAAGGTTCAAGTTAGAAATGTTAGAAGAGATTGTAATGATGATTTGAAAAAACTAGAAAAAGGAAGCGTTTCCGAAGATATTCTAAGTAATACAATCGATAAAGTACAAGAAATGACAGACAAAGCAATAAAACATGTAGATGAAATAATTAAAATAAAAGAAACATCAATTCTGGAGATATAATATGTTTGATGATATTGTAATCCCAAAGCATCTAGCAATAATAATGGATGGTAATGGGAGGTGGGCAAAGAAGAGGGGGGAACTTCGAATTAATGGCCACAAGGAAGGTATGCTTGTTTTAAAAAGAACAGTTGAATCATGTAAGAATATGGGCGTAGACTATTTAACTGTCTATGCTTTTTCTACGGAAAACTGGAAAAGACCCAAAATTGAAGTAGCCTTTCTATTGAAATTATTAAAATATTATATTAACTCAGAACTTGATTATTTAAAAGAAAATAAGGTGGCATTACGCTTTATTGGAACTAGACAAGGTTTAGATAAAAAAATAGTTTCCATGATGGAAATGATTGAAAAAGAAACTTCCACAGGAACAGAAATGGTATTTTCTATAGCTTTTAATTATGGTGGAAGAATGGAAATAGCCGACAGTTTTAAAGAAATAGCCAAACTTATTCAGGATGGAGATATTCAGATTGAGGATATTAATGAAGATTTGATATCTAATTCCTTATATACTAAGAATATACCAGATCCTGAACTAATCATCAGGACATCAGGAGAGTTTAGAATCAGTAATTTCTTACTCTGGCAAAGTGCTTATAGTGAATACTATATTAGTGACCTATTATGGCCTGATTTTAATGAAGAAGAGTTAATTAAGGCCTTCAAGATATTTAGCACGAGAAATAGAAGATTTGGGGGGATTTAAAGTGACTAAAGAATTTCAAAGCAGAACATTGACGGGAGTATTATTAGTCATAGTACTAGGCACAGCCATCCTATTAGGAGGATTGTGGTTCTGGGCTGCATGTCTTTTATTATCTACTTTGTTCTATAAGGAATACATAAATATTTACAAGGCAAAGAAAAGTTATGGATTTTTCTTCAGTACAGGGATAATAGGTATTCTATATTATATAGGTATATATTTGGATTTTCGCTTTACGCTCCAAATTAGCTTATTACTTATTTTGATTTATGGTGCTTTTAGGGTAATAACAAAATACCCGAAATTTACATATAAGAATATCAAGACTACAATATTTGGTTTCCTTTATTGCTACATGTTCTTAAGCACTTTGTATTTACTAAGAAGTGAAGAAGGTGGATTAGAGTGGATACTATTTATACTTCTAGTGAGTATTTTAGGAGATGTAGGAGCCTATTTAGTAGGCAGAAAGATCGGGAAAACAAAAATCGCACCAGTATTAAGCCCGGGGAAGTCATTAGAAGGACTTATTGGTGGCCTGATTTTAGCTACTGCAGGTGGAGTGTTGTTTTCTATGGTATTCATGGATTTAATGATACCTGTAAGTGCTTTTATTAGTTTGGCGATTGTTTTCATAGGATTAATGGGAGACCTTTTTGAATCACATTTAAAAAGGGAAGTTAAAATCAAGGATTCAGGAACATCATTACCAGGACATGGAGGTTTTCTTGATAGGTTTGATGCTATAATATTTATCTCTGGATTTATATATATACTATTAGAGGTGACAAATTGAAAAAGATAGTAATTCTTGGTTCCACAGGATCAATTGGGACACAAGCTCTTGAAGTTATAGATGAACAAAAAGATAATTTCCAAGCATTTGGTTTGGTTGGTGGTTCTAATGTAGAACTACTTATATCACAAGCAAAGAAATTTCAACCTAAATGGGTAGGAATACAAGATGAAAGTAAATATCAATATCTAAAAGAGAATTTACCAACAGGGATAAATGTAGTTGCTGGGGAAAAAGCCATTGAAGAAATCATTTCAGACTCCGAGTACCAGACCTTATTAGCTGCTGTTAGTGGTATAGCCGGTTTAAAATCAACAATCAAAGGTATTGAGGCTGGGAAGGAAATTGCGCTTGCCAATAAGGAAACCCTTGTTGCTGGTGGTAATTTAATTATGAATCTAGTGAAAAAGCATGGGGTTAATCTATTGCCTGTTGATAGTGAGCATAGTGCAATCTTTCAAAGTATGAATAACCATCAAAGAAAAATTAAAAGAATAATTTTAACTGCCTCAGGTGGACCTTTTAGAGACTATGATGAAGAAATGTTAAGTACAGTTAAAATAGAAGATGCATTAAAACATCCGAACTGGTCAATGGGTAAAAAAATAACTATTGACTCGGCAACTTTGGCCAATAAGGCTTTAGAAGTCATAGAAGCTCATTATCTATTTGACTGTGCATATGAAAACATAGATATTCTTATACATAAAGAAAGTATTATCCATTCAATGGTAGAATTCATTGACACATCTATAATTGCTCAACTTGGTTTTCCAAGTATGAAATTACCTATACAATATGCTTTTACTCATCCGAACAGTTTACCAGTCAAATGGCCTTCACTAGACCTAGCAGATATTGGTAGCTTGAACTTTAGTAAACCAAAAGCATATTTCAGGGCACTTAGTCTTGGAGTTGAAGCCGGTAAAGCTGGTGGAAGTGCACCCATAATTTTTAATGGAGCTAATGAGATTGCCGTGGATTATTTCGTTAATGGCAAAATATCATTTCTGCAAATTGCTGAATTAATAGAAACGGCATTAAACAATGTTGAAAATATCAAGATAAATAGCTTTGAAGATATAGCATATATTGACAAGGCAACTAGAGATTATCTGAAAAAGGAGTTTTAAATGGAAATAATTTCAATTTTATTAGGAATTTTGGCCATTGGAGTCATAGCCTTAATACATGAAGTAGGTCACTATTTTTTTGCCAGAAGAGCTGGAATTAAAGTCTTAGAACTTTCACTTGGTGCTGGTCCAGTAATCCTTTCATTTGAAAAAAATGGAACAAAATATACTATAAGACCTATACCCTTCCTAGCTTTTGTTCGTCTAGAAGAAGAAGGAGAAGAAAGTGTTGGGAAAGCTTCAATATTTCAAAGATTCCTATTATATATTGGTGGTGTATTCTTTAATCTTATGACTGCTATTATACTAATTACTTTAATTGGAGTTTTCTCTGGTATATATACAGACAAAGTAATAGTCGGTGACTTAATAGAAGATAAACCAGCATATAGTATACTAAAAAGAAATGATCAAATAATAGAAGTAAACAAGGCACAGATAGACGATTTTGTTGCTTTGGAAGAAGAATTAACAAAATCAAAAGGTTCTGAAGTCGAATTAACTGTAATCAGAGCTGAAAAAGAAATTAAATTGAATATAGTACCTGAATTGGATCAAGAAAGTGATAGATATGTATTAGGTTTTTTCTTTGCTAAGGAGAAACTTGATATATTCTCAAGTTTTGGAAATGCATTAAATATGATTTGGATTACCGTATCTCAAACCTTTATCCTTTTAGGAAACTTGTTTATAGGCCAAGCTAATCCAACAGAAAACCTTGTGGGAATAATTGGAATAGTAGCTATTTCTAGTGACTTTACAACAAAAATAGCTGATTATATGTTTTTTATAGCGGCAATTAGTATTGGAATGGCAGTAATAAACATATTACCAATACCAGCCCTTGATGGAGGGAAAATAGTCTTACTTGGAGTTGAAAAAGCAATAGGACGTAAAATAAGTGAAAAATTAGAATACAGATTAACTATAGTAGGCTTTGGACTTCTAATTATTTTAATGGTATTTACAACAATAAACGATATATTAAGGTTAGTTGGAGGTTAATATGCGAAGACAAACTAGCACGATTTATGTTAGAGATGTTGCTATAGGAAGTGAGCATCCAATCGTTGTACAATCCATGTGTAATACTGATACTAGAGATGTTGGAAAAACATTAAAACAAATTACTGATCTCGCGGAAGCAGGTTGTCAAATCGTTAGATTAGCTATAGTAGATGAAGCAGCAAATATATCTTTGGAAAAAATCATGAAATCAAGTCCTATTCCAGTAATTGCAGACATACATTTTGACTATAAATTAGCACTTGGAGCTATAAAAGCAGGAGTAGATGGCTTAAGACTTAACCCAGGTAATATAGGGAGTGAGGAAAGAGTTATAAAAGTAGTTGAAGCTTCTAGAGATAGAAAATTACCAATTAGAATTGGAGTTAATGGCGGCTCCCTTGATAAAAAACTACTTGAAAAGTTTGGCGGTCTTTGCCCTGAGGCTATGGTTGAGTCTGCTTTACAAAATATATATCTATTAGAAAAGCTTAACTTTCCATGGATGAAGGTATCCTTGAAATCCTCAAATGTACCTATGATGCTTAGGGCTTATGAACTACTAGCAAAAAAGGTTGATTATCCATTCCATATAGGGGTAACTGAAGCGGGCACGGAAAAATCCGGTTTAATTAAATCTGCAGTGGGAATTGGAGCCTTACTTGATAAAGGTATAGGAGATACTTTAAGAGTCTCATTAACTGCAGACCCAATTAAAGAAATATACGCAGGCTATGAAATTTTAAAAGTTTTAGGACTATCATCAAGAGGCGCCACTTTAATATCATGTCCAACTTGTGGTCGTACTGAAATCAACTTAATTCAGCTTGCAAAAAAAGTCGAAGAACTTGTAGAAAAAATTGATGTACCAATATCGGTTGCAGTCATGGGTTGTCCTGTTAATGGACCAGGCGAGGCAAAAGAAGCAGATATAGGTATTGCTGGTGGAATGAAACTTGGACTTATTTTTAAAAAAGGTAAAATAATTGCTAAAGTTAAAGAAGAAGATTTATATACTGAATTTGTCAAAGAATTAGAAAAGACTGTCCAAGAGTACAAGGAGGAACATAATGAGAGTCTCAAAACTTTTTAATAAAACATTAAAGGAAGATCCAGCTGAAGCTGAAGTCGTTAGTCATGCACTCCTTATAAGGAGCGGAATGATAAGAAAATTGTCTTCAGGAGTATTTACATACTTGCCACTTGGTTGGAGAGTTTTAAATAAAATCAGTAATATTATAAGAGAAGAAATGAATAGTTCTGATTGTCAGGAATTAATGATGCCAATTATACAACCAAAAGAACTTTGGGAACAAAGTGGCAGATGGTTCGTTTATGGTAAGGAATTAATTAGACTAAAGGATAGACATGATAGAGAATACTGTCTAAGCCCAACACATGAAGAAGTTATAACAACAGTTGTAAAAAATGAAATAAGATCATATAAAGATCTACCACTTAATCTTTATCAAATACAAAATAAATATAGAGATGAAGTTCGTCCTAGATTTGGTTTAATAAGAAGTAGAGAATTCTTAATGAAAGATGGATATTCCTTTAATAGAGATGAAGAGTCACTTAGTCATACTTATCAAGAAATGTATGAGGCTTATACTAAAATATTTACTAGATGTGGCTTGAATTTTAGAGCAGTAGAAGCTGATTCAGGAGCAATTGGGGGTTCATCTAGCCATGAGTTTATGGTGCTGGCAGATACAGGAGAAGCAGCTCTCACCTATTGTGAAAGTTGCGACTATGCAGCCAACATGGAAATGGCCGTTCATGGAAAAAGAAATTATGAAAATGGAAATAACGGAAAGCTTGAAGAAGTACACACTCCTAATAAGAAATCTATTGATGAAGTCTCAGAATTCTTAAACATCAAACCGGAATTGATGTTGAAAACTTTAGTGTATAAGGCTATTTTTAAAGATGATGAAAAACTTATTTGTGTTGTTGTTAGAGGTAATAGAGAAGTAAATGAGATAAAGTTAAAGAATGCGGTTAGCGCCATAGATTTAAACTTGGCTGATAATGAAGAAGTCTTGAAAGCTACCAATACTCCTATTGGCTTCTTAGGACCAATAGGTTTAATTGATGTTGATATTTATGTAGATGAAGAGGTAATGGAAGTTAAAAACGGTGCAACTGGCGCCCTTAAGGAAGATTATCACTTTATTGGTGTTAATCCGAAAAGAGACTTCCCAAAAAGTTCTATAGTTGGCGATTATCATAATGTAGATGAATATGATCATTGCCCTAAATGTGATGGAAAATTAAGTTTTAAAAGAGGAACTGAAGTAGGACAAGTATTTAAACTAGGTAAAAAATACTCAGAGAAATTAGATTGTAAGTTTCTTGACGATAAAGGTGTGGAACAACATGTAACAATGGGATGTTATGGAATCGGAGTAGGAAGAACCATGGCGGCTAGTGTTGAACAAAACAATGATGACAGAGGCATAATATGGCCAATAGCGATAGCTCCATATCATGTAATTATAATACCAGTAAATATGAAAAATGGAGATATTGTTAATATAGCTGAAGATTTATATAAGAGTTTTAAAGAAGAAAATATTGAAGTTATTCTAGATGATACTGAGGAAAGAGCTGGTGTTAAATTTGCCAATGCAGATTTAATAGGTTATCCAATAAAGATTGTTATAGGCTCAAAGACTCTTGAAGACAAAACTGTTGATTTAAAAATTAGAGCAACAGGGGAAGAATTAATTGTGCCTTTATATGAGGCTCTTGGTAAGATAAAAGAAATACTTCTGTAGGTGTAAAATGAAAGAACGATGGTTTGATTTTTTAAATCGACTAGAAATAAATGAAAGTTTAAAACATAAACTTGCTTCAGGCAACAATATTGAATCTATAATAAACCAGGAAAAGAAAAAGCTGGACATTTGTATAGATTTTAATGAATTTTTTCATCTTGATGAAATTATATTGGCTGAAAAAGAAATAAGTGGTTTTTTTTCACCTTATGAGGTGAGATTAATGCCTTGTTATATGGATGATAAAAATATTGATTTGATTGAATTAACTAAGTACTTGAACTATAGGATTTCTAATGAACTACCTTTTTTTCCATGTGATTCACTAAAATATTGTGATGAAAGTAGTACTATAGAAATAACCTTGCCCTCAGATTTTCATTCCGAAGTATATAGTAAAAAAGGGATTAAAAACAAGCTTCAAGAACTGTTAAAGAAATCTATAGTCATGAAAGATATCATCAATATAAAAGCTGTTAAAAATGATTCCTATTCATCAAGATTAGACGCTATAAAAGTGAGAACCCAGGATGCGGTTGAGGAAAATAAAAAAATCGTTATAAATAATTCTACAAAAACAAATGTAAACAAAGCAAAAAGAGTTAGTAAAGTTCGTAAGGTCGTTGATGGAAGTGTTATACTAGGTGCTGTAATTAATGGCGAAATCATTCCAGCTGAGGCTAAAGCTGAAATGATTAAATGCATTTCTATGTTTGGTAAGGTAAAAGGGTTTGAGTCTAGAAATATTAATAAAGACAAGGTGCTAATCAGTTTTAATCTTATATGGAAGCGATCAGGGATTCCCTGCAAACTTTTTTTAAAGAAGAGTCAGGAACAACCTATTATAAAAAATGGAGAAATGGTTGCAGTCAGAGGCAAGTTAGAACATGATTCCTACAAACATGATTATGTATTAAATGCTAAGGATATTAACACATATAGTATTGATAAAGTAAAAGATAATGCGGAAAACAAACGTGTTGAGCTTCATCTTCACACAAAAATGAGTTTTTTAGATGCTAATATTGACTTAAAGGACTTATTTAGGAAGATGGAAGATATGGGTCATGATACAGTTGCCATAACTGACCATGGAGTAGTACAAACCTTTCCTGAAGCCTATGCACTTGGAATTGAAAAGAATATAAAAGTAATTTTCGGTGTTGAAGGTTATCTGTATGACGACTCAATTGATAGTGAAGCAAAACCTAAAACTTACCATGTAATCATATTGGTAGAAAGCCAAAAAGGTATTAAAAATCTATACAGATTAATAAGCGAGTCACATATTAATCATTTTTACAGAAAACCTAGAATACCTAAAAGTCTTTTATCTGAGCTAAGAGAAGGATTGATAATAGGTAGTGCTTGTGAAGCTGGTGAAGTTTTTAAAGGTATTGTTAACAAAGTTAATAAGGATAATTTGCTAGAGATAGCCTCTTTTTATGATTATTTAGAAATACAGCCAATTTCAAATAATGAATATTTAATAAGAAATAATACTGTAGAATCAAAAGATGATTTAATAAATTTTAATAAGCAAGTTATAAGCCTTGGAGAGATTCTAGATAAGCCAGTAGTAGCTACAGGTGATGTTCATTTTCTTGAAAAGGATGATAGTATCTATAGAGCTATATTAATGAAAAGTAAAGGCTTTTCAGATGTAGTTCAACCTGATCTATATTATAGAACTACAGATGAAATGTTGGCAGAATTTGAATACTTAAGTAAAGAAAAAGCTTATGAAGTAGTAGTAACCAATCCTAGAGCAATAGCAGATAGAGTAGAAAAAGTTCGCCCAGTACCAGTTGGCTTATTTACACCTAAAATAGAAGGGGCTGAAGAACAGGTAAAAGAAATAACTTATAAAACAGCACATAAGATTTATGGTGAAGAACTGCCAAAGTTAATTGAGGCCAGAATTGAAAAGGAATTAAATTCAATAATAAGTAATGGATTTGCGGTACTTTATTTAATAGCTCATAAATTAGTTAAAAAGTCAAATGAAGATGGGTATGTTGTAGGTTCTAGGGGATCTGTAGGATCTTCTTTCGTTGCAACTTTAATGGAAATAACTGAAGTTAATCCTTTAAGTCCACACTATATATGCCCGAATTGTTGCTATAGTGAATTTATTTTTGAAGAATATGATTGTGGGGTAGAACTACCCCTCAAGAATTGTCCCCAATGTGGATATGAATTAAAAAAAGATGGATTCAACATTCCTTTTGAAACCTTCTTGGGTATTGATGGTGACAAGATTCCTGATATTGACTTAAATTTTTCAGGGGAATATCAAAGTGTAATACATAAGTATACCCAAGAATTATTTGGGGCAGGCAATGTATTCAAAGCGGGTACTATAAGTACAGTAGCTGAAAAAACAGCTATTGGCTACGTTAAAAAATATTATGAGGAAGAACATATTGGTAATCCAAGAGACATAGAGTTAATATCTTTGGCTTCAGGATGTGTTGGTGTGAAAAAAACAACTGGACAACACCCTGGAGGTCTAGTAATTGTTCCTGAAAATGTTGATATTTATGATTTCACACCTGTTCAACGACCAGCTGACGACGTAAAATCAGAAATAACTACTACTCACTTTGATTATCATTCCATTGATAGTTGTCTTGTTAAATTAGACTTGCTTGGACATGATGATCCAACATTAATAAAATATCTAGAAGAAATGACTGGTATTAACGCTATGGAAATTCCTTTAGATGATGAAGATACTATATCCCTATTTAGATCTAACAAGAAATTAGGCCTAAAGGAAGATTTTGTAGAAACTGGCAGCTTAGGATTACCAGAATTTGGGACAAGTTTTGTTAGAAAGATGCTTCTAGATACAAAACCTAAAGTTTTTTCAGATCTAATTAGAATAAGTGGTTTCTCCCATGGTACCGATGTTTGGCTAAACAATGCTAAGGATTTAATTGTTAGTGGAAAAGTTAAACTTAAAGAAGCAATATCAACAAGAGATGATATTATGATATATTTATTAGGGAAAGGGTTGCAAGATACTCTGGCTTTCAAAATAATGGAAGATGTTAGAAAAGGGAAGAAACTAAAACCTGAATATATGGAACAAATGACCGAACACAATGTTCCTGATTGGTATATAGATTCCTGTAACACTATTTCCTATATGTTCCCAAAGGCACATGCCACGGCTTACGTTATAATGGCTTTTCGTCTTGGCTATTTCAAGATAAACTTTAAAGAGGCCTTTTATGCCAGTTACTTTAGTGTTCGAGGCGACGCTTTCGACATTAATATTTTTAAAGACAAGGAAATAATACATACCAATCTTGAAAGATTGAAATTAGAAAATAACCTAAATGCAAGAGAAAAAGATTTGAAGAATCTTTTAGAAATAGGTTATGAAATGTATTTAAGAGATGTAGTTTTCACGCCGATAAATCTATATGAATCATTGGCCAAAAAATTTGTTCTATCATCAAATGGATTAATACCACCTTTTTCTGCAATTCCTGGATTAGGGGATAAAGTTGGAGACAATATTATAAGAGAAAGAGATATAAGTCTATTTTTATCGATAGAAGATTTACAAAGAAGATGTAAAATAAATAACACATTAGTAGAAGAGATGAAGAAGTTGGGAATCTTAAATGGTCTAGTACAAAGTGCTCAACTTTCTTTATTTGATTAAAAGGAGGTTTTAATTTGAGAAATGTAGCTTTTTTCCTAACCCCAAAACACGAACTAGCTCATCTGAACAAAGATGCAACTATTAGACAAGCAATTGAGAAGTTTGAAAATCATGGTTCATTTTTAGAAATAATTGTATTGGATAATGAGGGGAGATTTGTTGGAATATTGAGTTCCAAAGATGTATTGTTAGCCTTTAAAAAAATATCTGAATTAAACTTTGATAATTCACATCTCTACAAGATAAAGGATCTAGAATATGACAAAAATGTAATTTCAGTAAATATTGATACTAGTTCAGATGTTCTCGTAGAAATTTGTAAAGTACAAAACATTATACCAGTTATAGATGGTGAAACACGCTTTATCGGTATTGTAAGAAGACCAAATCTTTTATTCTATTATTACCAGAAAGCGGGACTTAATGAAGATGAGTAATCAAAAAGATTATAACCAATTGTCCTTAGATTTACATAAAAAATTCAGAGGTAAGATGGAAATAAGATCCAAAGTCCCCTTGTTAACCAAGGATGATTTAAGTATTGCTTATACACCTGGTGTAGCCAAACCTTGTTTAGAAATTGAAAGAGACGAGAATTTAAGTAGAGTATACACAAATAGAGGTAATACTATTGCTGTAGTAACAGATGGTTCAGCTGTTCTTGGTCTAGGTAATATAGGTGCAGCAGCAGCTTTACCAGTAATGGAAGGCAAAGCAATTCTATTTAAGGAATTTGCAGATATTGATGCTATACCAATTTGTTTGGGAACAAGTGACAAAGATGAGATTGTTAGAATTGTAAAAGCAATGGAACCTACTTTTGGAGGTATCAACCTTGAAGATATAAACGCTCCAAATTGTTTTTATATAGAAAATGAATTGAAAAAAATATCTAATATACCAATTTTTCATGATGATCAACATGGAACCGCTGTTGTAACACTAGCGGCCTTAATCAACAGCTTAAAAATAGTTGATAAAAAGATGGAAGATATTAAAGTTGTAATAAATGGTGCTGGTGCAGCAGGTATGGCAATAGCTAAAATACTATTAGACCTTCATGTGAAGGATATTCTAATGTGTGATAGATCTGGTATTATATATAGGGGAAGATACGAAGGTATGAATCCATATAAAGAAGAAATAGCAGAAAGAACTAACAATGAAATGAAACAAGGTTCCTTAAGGGAAGCAGTTGTTGGAGCTGATGTATTTATAGGTGTTTCACAAGCTGGAGCCTTAACTGAAGAAATGGTCACTACTATGAACACTGATAGTATAATATTTGCTATGGCAAACCCTGTACCAGAAATAATGCCTGAATTAGCTAAAGCCAGTGGGGCAAGAATAGTATCTACAGGTAGATCAGATTTTCCTAATCAAGTAAATAACGTGCTTGCTTTTCCTGGCATTTTAAGGGGTGCTCTTGATGTACAAGCTAGTGACATAAATGAAGCAATGAAAATTGCAGCAGCTGAAGCTATAGCTTCAATAGTAACCGATGAAGAGTTAAATGAGGATTATGTAATACCAAGTCCTCTAAATAAAGAAGTAGCCAAAATAGTTGCTGAAAAAGTAGCAAAAGCTGCTATCGACTCTGGAGTAGCGAGGATTTAGTGTTAACTAAATATTCAACAATAGAAAATGTTAAAGAAGTAAAAATCAATATATTGAAATCTATTTTTATTGGAAATTGCATAGAAGTAAATAATCATCAACATGCTATGGAATTTCTTGCGAAAATAAAAAACATGTACCCGGATGCTAATCATCAGTGCTGGGCATATATGATTGATGGAAATAAAGTATGTGATGATAATGGTGAACCATGTGGTACTGCAGGAACACCAATATTAAATGTTCTAAAAAGAAACAATTTGAATAATACTATTATCATAGTCACAAGATATTTTGGGGGTAAGAAATTAGGCGTGAGTGGCTTAATAGCCGCTTATAGAGAAGTAGCAGAGATGTTAATAGCCGAGTCTACTATCATAGAAAGAAAACCAGGTTACGTTTTTGATATTACTTGTGATTATAATTATGCGAATAAAATAATCTCAAAAAAGGATACAAGAATTAGGCTATTGAAAAATGAATACACTGATGATGTATCTTTGATGATGTTTATAGAATTGGAAGCTGTATCAGAATATGAAAGTGATTTTTCCAACAACAATATAAAAATCAATAGTAAATTAGAATATGTTAACTAGTTATCAAAATTGATTTTTTATGGTATAATAATCCCTTGAGGGGGTAGTGAAGTGTCAATATTAGAAAAAAAAGACGAATTAATTTTTGCTATAAAAAATTCTGCTGAATACCTGGATTTCATTAGAGCAAAGGAAGACTTAAGTAAATATCCGGAGCAAAATGATTATCTAGATGAATATAAAAAAATGTTATTAGAAAGCCAATTGGGACAATTTCTTGGAGATATTGTTAATCCAATATCCAAAGAGCAAATCGAAGATATTTACGATGAGATTTCCAAGTACGATGTCATTAATAATTATTTAAATGCTGAATATAGATTGAAAAATGTTCTACACGTAATTTATCAAGATCTTGGTCATATTATAGATATCAAAGAAGATAGAAAAAGTTATTTTATATAGGGGAGTAAAGATGGAAGAAAAAAATAAAAAAATAAATCAACCAAAAAAAATAAAAGTTATTAAGAAAAAAAGAAAAAGACTTACTCAACAACAGATTATAAAACTAGTTGCAATAATATTGATGCTTGTTTTTGTTGGTGGTATTATTGGTGGTTCACTAGCCTCAGTATTTATGAAAAATCCAGCAGGATCAAATTATACAGAAGTGGACGTACAGAATCAATTAATACAAAGTGCCAAAGAATTTGAACAAAAAATTGCCAAAGATCCAAAGGATACAGAGTCACTATATAATTTGGTAGAAATATATTCTCAACTTGGATATTTTGAAAGAAATAAGAAAAATGAAGAAACTGCTATTAAAAACTTCTTGAAAGCAGTTGATTATGCAACTTTGTTAAAGGATGTTAGCCCTACAATGGCTACTTCAGCTGATTATTTACGAGCTGGGTACTTAGGAGAAGCTGGCAAGCTAGACGAAGCAAAAGTTATTTATGAATCTGTAATCAAAGGAAATACAGATCCATTAATTTCTAGAATAGTATATGCAGACTTCTTGAAAAATAAAATGAAAGACGATGCTGCTGCTTCAATACAAGTACAAGCCGCAAAGGATGCTGCAGTAACACAAGCAGAAACTGAATATGTAGAAAGTTTACTTAAGCAATATAATCTAATATAGTAACTCATAAAGAAAATAGTAGATATCTGCTATTTTCTTTCTTTTTTAACCATAATAATACAATAGTGGGGATTTATGGTGAAAAGTGGTGAAATTACCATTTGATTATGGTATAATCCAACTAGGTGGTGATAAAGGTGGTACCATTTGTTGGTGAATACAAACATTCTGTTGATAATAAAGGTAGGGTAATAATTCCTTCTAAATTAAGAAATAATTTGCAAGGAACAATATACCTATGTAAAGGTTTTGAATCCTGTTTACTTATTTTAACATCTGAAGAGATTAATAAAATTACAGTTAAGATTGAAAGTGATTCTTTAACCAACGAAGGGAAAAGAAAATTTGCCAGAGCATTCTTTTCATCCATGATAGAAGTAGGTTTCGATAATCAAGGTAGAATTTTGATTCCTGGTAACTTGAAGGAATATGCAAGTATAAATACCGATGTATTTATAGTTGGTAATGGATTTTATATAGAAATTTGGGAAAAAGAAATTTGGGAACTAAATATTTTAGAACTTGATAAAGAAAGAAATAAACTATCAGCCTATTTAGAAGGAAATAATAATGAAACATAAGACTGTATTGCTTGAAGAATCAATAGATGCCTTGAATATAGTTCGTGAGGGCATATATGTAGATTGTACACTTGGTGGCGGAGGTCACAGTGAAAGAATCCTTAATAAACTTGATGGTAGTGGTAAATTAATAGCTATTGACCAGGATATATTTGCTATTAATAAAAGCAAGGAAAGATTAAAACCATTTAACAACATTATTTTTATTAAAGACAATTTTTCAAATTTAGTTAGTATATTAAAAGACTTAGGATTAGATAAAGTAGATGGAGTACTTCTTGATTTAGGAGTATCATCATTTCAATTTGATGATAGAGAAAGAGGTTTTAGTTATTGGGATGAAGCTATTCTTGATATGAGAATGGACCAAGAAGCTAGAATTGATGCTAAATTCATTGTTAATAATTATACCCTTCAAGAGCTAACTAGGGTTTTCAATGATTATGGCGATGAAAAAAATGCCTATAGATTTGCTAAAGCAATAGTTAGGACCAGAGAAAAAAATCCATTAATAACAAATAAAGATCTAGTAGAAACTATTAAAGGAACCTTAAGCGAAAAAGAAAAAAGAAAACCTGGACATCCAGCTAGAAAAATATTTCAAGCATTGAGAATAGAAGTGAATCAGGAACTAAAAGTACTTGAAGATGTATTGCCGGCTATAGTTAAAAGCTTAAAACAAGGTGGAAGAGTAGCAATAATAACATTTCACTCCATAGAAGATAGAATTGTAAAGCAGTTTTTCAAGAAAATGGAGAAGCCTTGTATATGTCCATCTGATTTTCCTATTTGTACTTGTGGCAAGGTACCTTTATTAAAAATTATTGGGAAGAAACCAATAATACCAGATGATAACGAATTAGATATTAATTCTAGGGCAAGGAGTAGCAAACTAAGAGTTGCTGAAAAGATTTGAGGTAAATATGTCAAGATTTAAAGGAAACAATAAAATTAATATAATATTTTTTTTATTGATGATAACGGTTTTATTATTGATAACTAGTAGAGGTATAGCTGCAAACTTGAATCAAAGAAATATAGCCTTGACTAAAGAGGTCAGTGAACTTGTAAGCACAAACCAATGGATTAAATATCAGATAAGTGATAAAATATCACTAGAGAAAATAGAAGTTCATGCTAAAAGTAAACTTATGATGATTGACGTTACCAATAAGGATATTAGATATTTATCTGTAGATTTGAATTATGTAAATGAAATTAAACAGGGTGAAACAAATAAAGCCTGGTTTATAAAGTTGCAAGAAAATGTAGGTGATATTTTCGATGGCCAATAAACCTTTGAAAAATAAAAATATTAAAAGCAAACTTAAAAAGATGCCAGTTGGTAAAGCTGAAAACCGTAGGATAAAAATTTTTCTTACGGTTACAGGCTTTATTTTTTTTATTGTTATTTTAAGACTTTTTCAGTTGCAGGTAGTTATGGGAAATGCACTTAGAGAAGAAAGTCTATCAATGAGAAGAGATGAATCTGAAATAATAGCTGAAAGAGGTAGTATATTAGATACAAATGGAATTGAATTAGCTGTTGATGCCTCTGTTTATTCATTATGGATTGACCCTAGCTACTTAAGACAAAATCTAGGTAGAGCAGAAATCAACAAAGAGGAAGCATCCGAATTGATTGGACAAGCTGTTGATTTACAAACAGATTTTGTGTTACGCAAGATAGAATTAAATAGTGGATTCGTCTGGCTTAAAAAAGAAGTATCATTTGAAGAAGTAGAAAAAATCAAAAACCTAGGCCTTATAGGACTATACTTTCAAGAAGAAGGATCTAGATACTACCCAAATCATGCTGTAGGTGGTAATTTAATTGGATTTGTTAATAAAACTGGTGTTGGCGTTGCTGGTTTAGAAGCAACCTACAATAATATATTAAAGGGTCAAAATGGATTGATTAAAGGTGAGAAAGATGGTCAAAACAACTATATTGCAGATACAGTTAAAACTATTAAAGAAGCAGAACCTGGCAATTCGATAGTTTTAACTATTGACCAAAAAGCCCAATATATAGCAGAAAGAGAAATTGCTAAAATTGAAAAAGATTTAGAGCCTGAATCTGCAACTATAATGGTTATGGAAACTAAAACAGGTGCTATTGTTGCTTCAGCAAACACAAATAATTATGATTCAAATTCATATAGAAATCTAGATATAAATCTATATAGAACCTTAGAATACCAAAATATATTTGAGCCTGGTTCTACAATGAAGGTAATTACAGCAGCAGCTGCAATAAACGAAGGTGTAGCAAATGAAAATTCGATTTTTTATGATAATACAGGTTCAAGAACAATAGGAACCAATTCAATTAAGTGTTGGATATATCCAAGAGCGCATGGCAAGCAAACGCTGACACAAGCTGTTGCTAATTCATGTAATCCTGTTTTGATTGATGTAGCTATGTTACTTAAAAATAAGAATCCAGATTTATGGTATGATTATCTTAGGAAATTCGGCTTTGGAACTAAAACGAAAATTGGCTTTAGTGGGGAAGGTAATGGCATTTTACCTGCAGGAAATGGTGATATATATCATGCCACTTCAGCAATAGGACAAGGTATAGCAGTATCACCTGTTCAAATGATATCTGCTATTTCAGCTGTTGCTAATAATGGTCAAAAGATGAAACCTTACTTAGTTAAAGAAATAAAAGATCAAGATGGCAAAGTAAAAGAATCCTTTGAACCAATAATAGAAAATCAAGTCGTATCTAAAGATGCTGCTGAAGCTGTACAAAGAATGATGAAAGCTGTTGTAGATACTGGTACAGGAACAAAATTCAAACTAAATAATAATATAGAATCTATGGGGAAAACAGGGACCGCACAAAAGGTTAATGAATTAGGACAATATAAGGTAGGAAAATATATAATTTCGTATGTAGGTATTGCCCCATACAGTAATCCTAAGTATACAGTTTTTGTTATTATAGATGAAGCTAAAACAAATGGACAATCTAGTACTACAGTTGCTCCTTACTATAAAGCAGTAATGGAAGATATTTTGGCCCTTTATAGTGTTAGCGACAGTACAGGAATCAATACTATAAATAATAAGCTAGTAATGCCTGATTTAACAGGTTTGAATACTATTGACGCGAAAAATATATTAAGTAATTTAGGACTAAATGCTGAATTTATTGGAAGTGGTCATATTATATTACAATCTATTGGGAAAAAAAGTCTTGTAAGTAAAGGTGAAAAAGTCATCCTAACAGCAAAGGAACACAATTTAACAGGCACACAGACCATAGTTCCAGCCTTAACAGGCTTAAGATTGCCTGATGCCTTGAAACTCGCTGAAAATGCTAGTTTAGTTTTACAGTACACAGGCGAAGGTAAAATTGTTGAACAAAATATTGCACCTGGATCAGTTGTTTTAAAAAATTCATCATTAGTTATTAGATTAGGGGAATAAAATGGAACTAAAAAATTTATTAAAGGATATTGAACATAGTGTTTTAAATGGTGATACTAATATTGATATTAGTTCTGTAGAGTATGACTCCAGAAAAGTCACTACAGGCAGTCTATTTGTCGCTATAAAGGGTTATGAAACTGATGGACATCTTTATATACTAAAAGCTATTGAAGCTGGTGCTAAAGCAGTTATTCTAGAAGAAAAATCTGATATTAAATATAGTGATGGCATAGTGATAATTAAAGTTGATAATAGCCGGAAATCACTCGGATTTATAAGCTCAAACTTCTTTGGTAATCCAGGAAATAAATTGAAGATAATAGGTGTAACTGGTACTAATGGGAAAACATCTATAACCTACTTTTTAAAAAGTATTTTAAAAGAAGCAGGATATAAAGTTGGAATAATTGGAACTATAGAAAATCAAATTGAAGATACAGTATATGAATCTGCAGTAACAACTCCAGAATCAAGAGATATACAAGAGCTTCTAGCTAAAATGGTAGAAGTAGGTTGTGAATACTGTGTTATGGAAGCTTCTAGTCACGCCTTATATCTTGATAGAGTTGCCGCTATCCCATTTAAAACTGCTATCTTCACTAATTTGACTCAAGATCATTTAGATTTTCATAAAGATTTTACTGAATATTTAAATGCAAAAAAAATACTATTTACTTATATTGGTAAAGATGGTTTTTCAATTCTAAATGGCGATGACAAAACATTTGTAGAAATTAGCAATATGGCAGGCGGGAAAATTGTTAGCTATAGCATATCTGAAAAAAGTGACTATAAAGCAGCAAATATAAACATGGATATTAATGGTACTAGTTTCACATTAATAAACAATGAGAAAAGTATTAAAATTAATTTAAAGATGATTGGTGAATTTAGCATATATAATTCCTTGGCAGCAATCGCTACTGCTCATGAGCTGGGTATTGAATTTACTACTATAAAAGAAGGCTTGAGAAAAGTAAGTGTTAATGGAAGATTTCAATTGATAGAAAGTAATAAAGATTTTGCTGTAGTGGTTGATTATGCTCACACACCAGATGGCTTATATAACGTTTTATCCACAGCTAGAAAAATCACTAGTGGTAGAGTTATATGTGTTTTCGGTTGTGGTGGAGATAGGGACAAAAAGAAAAGACCAATTATGGGAAAGGTTGCAGGAGAAAATGGAGATTATTTAGTAATAACCTCTGATAATCCAAGAACTGAAGAACCCATTCAAATTATCGATATGGTAGAAGAAGGTGCTAAAGAAACATCGGCCAAGTATATAAAAATCACTAACAGAAAAGAGGCTATTGCTTATGCAATAGATATGGCTAGAACAGGAGATATTGTGATAATTGCTGGTAAAGGGCATGAGGACTATCAAATAGTCGGCAAAACCAAATATCCATTTAGTGATTTTGAAATAGCTAGAAATATATTAGATAGTAAGGAATGATATTATGATTTGCAATTTAGCTGAACTGAAAAATATTTTCAATATAAAACCTAATGATAATGATTCAAGTATTTCTATAGAAGCAATTTCAACAGATACTAGACTGTTGAAGAATGATGAAGTTTTCATTGCAATAATAGGTGAAAATTTCGATGGACATAACTTTGTAGAAAAAGCGATTGATATAGGGGCTATTGCTATTATAGTTGCTAATGAGTTTGACATTACTAAATACGACTATAAAAATTTTATAAAAGTAGAAGATACAATTAAAGCTTATGGAAATATAGCTAAATTTTATAGACATAAAAATAATTATATTGTTGTAGCTGTTACAGGATCATGTGGAAAGACAACTACCAAAGATATGGTTGCTAGTGTACTAAGAAAAAAATACAAAGTAGAAAAAACTTTTCATAATCACAATAATGAAATAGGGCTACCGTTTACTATCCTCAATGCTGATAAAGAAACTGAGGTTTTGGTTTTAGAATTGGGCATGAGAGCAAGTGGAGAAATTGAATATTTAACTAAAATTGCCGTACCAAACATAGGTATAATTACTAATATAGGAATTGCTCATATTGGGGAATTAGGTTGCCAAGAAAACATTATGCATGCAAAGGGTGAGCTTCTTGAGAATTTACCTATAGATTCAGTAGCGATAATTAATGGTGAAGATGGGTTCGCTGATAACTTAAGAAATAAATTCCCAGGAAAAATAAGAGTATTTGGATTTAATGAAAATTCTGATATTAAAGCGTTAAATTTGACGATAGATGGTAAAGCTACATTAGTTGATATAGTACGAGATAATGAAGAATTTAATGCTTCACTCAATGTTAAGGGAGATCACCTTATCCTAGACTGCTTAATTGCAATTGAAACAGGCCTTACATTAGGCGTTGATATTAAAAAGGCAATAGCGGCTTTAAATAATATGGAGATATCTCCTGGAAGATTAGAATTAATTGAACATAATAAATTTACAATTATTAACGATACCTATAATGCAAATCCAGATTCTATGAGAAAATCTATTGATGTACTTTTAGGATATGAAGGAGCAAAGATTGCAGTTTTAGGCGATATGAGAGAACTTGGGGAAAATGAGATTTCGTATCATGAAGATATGGGAGAATACCTATCAAACAAAGAACTTAAAGCTTTAATAACTGTTGGCAAACTTGGAGAATATATAGGCAAAGGTTTAAAAAAGACAAACATTAAAAATACATCAATATATTCATTTACGAATAATTTTGATGCTGGGGAAAAACTGAAGGAATTGATTTCTTTAAATGATATAATTCTTATTAAAGGGTCTAGAGCTATGGCTATGGAAGAGATAATAGAAATAATTGAGGAAGACATGGTGGTATAATGTTATATTTGAAACTCATAATAGTTTTTATATTTACCTTACTATCAGGTTTATTTATAACTGTAAAATTAAGAAAATCAAAATTAGAACAAACAATAAGAGAAGATGGACCTCAATCTCATTTTAAAAAACAAGGAACACCAAGTATGGGTGGATTAATATTCCTAATACCGATAGTAATATTAAGTCTGTTTTACTTAACTCAATCTATAATTCCATTAATAGCCCTAGCTGGATATGGTATTATTGGTATATACGATGACTTGGATAAAAGAGTTAGCAGAGCTAGTGGAGGAATATCAGTAAAGAAAAAACTTTCTCTTGAAATTATAATGGGATTAATAATTGGAATAATTGCTGTTATGTATATGAACAATACTAATATTAGTTTAACAAATAACATCTCATTCAATGCAAGTTGGATTGTATATGTAATATTTACAGCTATATTTTTAATAGCTGTTACCAATGGTGTGAATTTGACTGATGGACTTGATGGTCTAGCTACACTAACAGCAATACCATTATTTCTTCTTTTTATTGCAATTAGTATAAAACAGGGGAATTATCAATTAGCTGAATTTAATGCCATGATTATTTTTACCCTTTTAGGATTTCTAGTCTTTAACTTACACCCCGCAAAAATATTCATGGGGGATACAGGTTCTCTTGCTTTAGGAGCACTTGTTGCAGGTATGTCAATATTATTAAATATAGAATTATTACTAATTATCTTTGGATTTATTTATGTAGTAGAAAGCATGTCTGTATTAATGCAGGTTGTCTACTTTAAAAGTACCGGAGGTAAACGCTTATTTAAAATGGCCCCGTTACATCATCATTATGAATTATTAGGCTGGAGTGAGATAAAGGTTGTATTAATATTTACATTAATATCCTTTGTTGCATCTTTGTTGGCATATATTATATATATTGTATTGTAGGTGAAATATGAATCTTAATGGTAAGAAAATTTTAATATTAGGTAAAGGAAAAACCGGCACTAGTACTGCCGAATTTTTGTTAAAACAAAAATCTTTGGTGGTTCTAGTTGATGAGGTTGATGATGGACCATTTATAAATATTGATCCTTTGGATTTTGAGATGATAATCCATTCTCCTGGGATATCAAGGCAACATCCATTTCTTCTTAAGTGTGATGAATTAGGAATTAAGGTTACAAATGAAATAGAATTGGCATACAATTATGTTACAAAGCCTATAATTGGAGTTACAGGAACAAATGGTAAGACAACAATAGTAAATTTAATTGATTATATTTTAAAAACTTGCAATATTAAAAGTTCTTTAGTTGGAAATGTAGGTAATCCATTTATAACTGCTGTAAATGATAAAATTGAAGTTTATGTTTTAGAATTATCAAGTTATCAATTAGAAACAATTGATAATTTTAGACCTCATATAGCTATAATTTCCAATTTAACACCAGACCATTTAGAACGACATAAAACAATGGAAAACTATTTAAGTATTAAAACTAATATTTATAGAAATATGAACAAAAAGGACTTTCTCATTCTAAACTATGATGATGAAAATCTAAAAAATCTTGACACTAGAAATATAGAAACTTTTTATTATAGTCTATCTAGTAGAGTTAAAGGTATATATTTAAAAGATGATGAAATAGTTTTAAATATTCATGAACCAGTAAATATTATGAAAATTGATGATCTAAAGATAATTGGCAGACATAATATTGAAAATGCTATGGCCAGTATCCTAGCAGCTTATTTATACGGATGTACTATTGAATGTATAGTTAAAGGTGCTAAGAATTTTAAGGGAGTGGAGCACAGACTAGAATTTGTAAATAAAATAAACGGAGTCGCGTACTTTAATGATTCAAAAGCAACGAATCCTGAAGCATCAATAATAGGTATTAAAGCATTTGCTAAGAAAAACGTTTATGTAATAATTGGTGGGAGTGAGAAAGAAGTTAGTTATCTTGAGCTCTGTAAAACAATAGTGGATTACAATGTTTATGCCATACTCCAAGGTAATACCAGGCACGAAGTTGCTAAATTACTAGATGAATTAAAATATTCAAGATATATAAAATTAGAAAATTTATTAGAAGCTGTAAATTTTGCGAAATCTAGTGCGAAAAATGGAGAAGTAGTCCTATTATCGCCAGCTTGTGCTAGTTTTGATCAATTTGATAATTTTGAACATAGAGGAGAAGTATTTAAAGAATATGTTAATAAAAAATAAAAAAACTAAAGAAGTTAATAAAAGTATGATTAAAAGTAAAATAGGAACAACAATGCCTAATAATGTTTATTTGATAATTGTTGTTGCTATTATGTTAATTATAGGCTCATATATGGTGTTTAGCGCATCATATGTTGGAGTTGATAGTAATCCTCCGTGGTATTATTTATTAAGACATTTATTATTTATGATGGCAGGTTTAGTAATGGGATTTTTATTTTTTAATATAGGAAAAGTTAAAAATAAATCCTTAATTATTTATTCATTCTTTATAATTTCTATTGCATTACTAATTACAGCCTATATTTTTGGTAATATAGGTGGAGGATCTAGAAGATGGATAAGTCTTGGATCAATAAATATCCAACCATCAGAGTTATTGAAACCTGCCTTAATTATCTTGATAGCTCATTTGCTGACTAGAAAAAAGAAGCCATATATATGGATTTCATTATTTACAGCCGGGGTTGTTTTTGCTTTAGTAGCAATAGAAAATCTAAGTTCAGCATTGATAATCATATTACCGATCTTAGTGATGCTTATTGTTAATGGCTTAAAAAAGGAACATTATTTTGCAATCCTTGGTCTTGGTTCTTTTGGTATAGCATATTTTTTAATTACCAAGACTTATAGGGTGATTAGGGTATTAAATTTTTTCCCAGTTTGGTTAAACCCTTTGGCAGCTGACTATCAGGCTAAACAAAGTCTATATGCATTAGCTGATGGTGGAATATTTGGTGTAGGCATAACCAATAGTAAACAAAAGTTCTTTCATCTACCTGAACATCACACAGATTTTATATTTGCCATTGTAGGTGAAGAATTAGGATTTTTAGGAGCTGTAGCTTTAATATTGTTATTATTTGTTTTAAGCTTTATAATTATACAGATAGCCTTAGAAACAGAAAATAAATTTGGGAAATTAGCAATATTAGGTTTTGGATCATTATTTATATTCCAGACCTTGCTAAATCTATCTGTAGTAGTTGCATTGGTCCCAGTAACAGGAGTTACTTTACCTTTCATAAGTTACGGTGGATCGTCGCTTGTTTCCTTTTTATTGATTATCGGCTTCATTCTTGGGGTTTCAATGCCTAGAAAGAGGAAATCATATGAAAATAAAAGGCTCTAATATTGTAGTATCGGGTGGGAAAACAGGTGGTCATATATATCCTGCTTTAGCCATTGCTGAAATTTTAAAATCAGAATATAATATTCAACCACATTATATTGGTGCTAATAATGGTATGGAATCTAAAATATTAAAAAATGAAAATATACCCTTCTATGGTATAGCTTTTGCTCCACTAATTGGGATGTCACTATTAAACAAGATTAAATCTTTTTTTATTAATTTAAGAGGCTTTTTTGCAAGTTTAATTCTTCTTAATAGAATTAAACCAAAACTTGTTATTGGTACTGGTGGTTTTGTTGCTGGTCCAGTTCTTTCAGCTGCATTTGTTTTAAGGATACCTATTATAATCCACGAACAAAATGTTGTCCCTGGATTTACAAATAAACTACTAGCTAAAATCAGCAAGGAAATTTGGATAACCTTTAATGAAAGTTCAAAATATTTTCCGAGTAACAAAAGAAAAGTTTTAACAGGAATGCCACTTAGAAATAGTTTCCAAAAACTAGATAGTAACGAATCAAAAGAATATTTTGGAATAGAAAAAGATAAAAAAGTACTATTGATAGCTGGTGGCAGTCAAGGTTCAAAAATCATAAACAAAGCTGTAAGAACAATATATAAAGGTATTATACATGATTTAGATTTAACGATAATTCATATCACTGGAGCTTCCTATTATAACGATATAATCGAGAGCCTTGATAGTGACGAACTTAAAATGGTAGAAGAAGGCAAATTAATATTAAAAGACTATATTAGTGAAATGGAACTAGCTTTAAACGCAGCTAATATAACTATTTCAAGAGCAGGCGCAAGTTTCATTTGTGAATTGATAGCTACTAAAAGCTATAGTATACTAATACCAATAAAAAATTCTGCAAGTAATCATCAATTGAAAAATGCCAAGGCTGTTGAAAAAGCTGGAATGGGTAGAATAGTTGAAGAAGATATTTTAACTTCTGCAAACCTATTTACAACTTTAAAGTCTTTAAGTCCCTTTACATTTGAAAATATTATTACCAGTAATGCTGGGATTTTATATGGAGAAAATACTAAAGCTATTATCAGAAAGGAATCAGGTAAGTATTTAAATGAATAACATACATTTTATAGGAATTGGCGGGACAGGCATGAGTGGCCTAGCCAAAATCTGTCTTGAAAAGGGAATAAATGTTACTGGATCAGATATTAAAAATTCTGAAACTGTTCAGAAGTTAAGGAATCTAGGTGCAAATATTAAAATTGGACATGAGAAATTACCTGAAGGTACTACACTAGTTGTATATTCAACGGCTGTTTCTGAAGATAATTCAGAAGTTTTTGATGCAAAGGAAAAAAACATTCCTCTTTGGCACAGAAGCGATATCTTAAGATATCTTGCTAATGATAAGATAGTTTATGGGGTTGCAGGAGCACATGGTAAAACAACAACCACTACTATGTTGGCTGAGATTTTTGTTAGGGGTGAAAGAAACCCAAGTATTGCAGCTGGTGGTAAATTAGTATTTGAAGGTGCTAATGGAAAGTATGACACTAAAGGAGAAATATTAATTGCAGAATTAGATGAAAGTGATGGATCATTTTTAAAAATAGATGTAGACACAGCTATAATAACAAATATTGATGATGATCATTTGGATTACTATAGTACTAAAGAAAATATTGACATGGCCTTTGCTGAATTCATTAAAAATGTTTCAGGAAAACTTATAGTTAATGGCAATGATAAAACTATTATGAAATTATTAAAAGACAGAACTGATTATATCACCTTTGGTTTTAAGGATTGTGATTATACCCTTGGTGAAATATTTGTTCAAAATTATAGAAATACTGCAAAAGTATACTACAAAGGTGAATATATTGGCATCATTAATATTCCCTTGCCAGGTGTACATAATTTGCTAAACGCTCTTGGGGCGTTAGCTCTAGCTAGAGATAAAAAAATACCTGATGATGTAATATTCAAGGCACTATCAATATTCCAAGGTGTGGGTAGAAGGTTTGAGATTATAGGTTTGAAAAAAGGCAGAACAATTGTTGATGACTATGCTCACCATCCAAAAGAAATAGAAGCTCTATTAATTGGAGCAAAATCATTTGGATATAAGAGAGTAATAAGTATATTCCAACCACATAGGTACAGTAGAACTAAACAATTGTATGATGAATTTATTAGAGTGTTAAATAATTCTGATATATGTATTGTAAATAAAATATACAGTGCAGGTGAAGCTGAAATAGAAGGGATTAATAGTGAAAACCTGGCTAAGGATATAGGTGGTATATATATTGAAAAATTCAATGACATTGTAGAATATATCTTAGAAAATAGTAATGAAGAAGATTTAATCCTTACTATAGGTGCTGGAGATATTTGCGAAGTTGGTAAAATGATATTAGAATCTTTATAGGAGAGGGCAATTGGACAACAAGCTTTTTAATATAACAAAAGTTTATAAAGGAGAAATAGCTTTTAATTATGATATAAAAAAACTTATGTCATGGAAAATTGGAGGCTTAGTAGAATGTATAGCGTTCCCGAAAAGTGAACAAGAAATTATTGAACTTAAGGAATATGTAGAAAAACATGAAATCCCATATTATATAATTGGTAAGGGTTCTAATATCCTATTTGGAAATCAAATATTTCAAGGTTTAATTATATATCTTGGAAAGAATTATACCTCATATAATATTGAAGAGGTAACAGGTGGTTTTAAAATAACATGTTCGAGTGGTCTGACTCTAGCAAAATTAGGGAATATTGCCAAAGAAGAAATGTTAAGTGGCTGTGAATACTTAAGCTATATACCAGGATCCATTGGTGGTGCTATTTTAACCAATGCTGAAGCTCATAAACAAGCCATTGGTAATATTACAACAAAGGTTAAAGTATTGGATAATAATAGGATAGTTGAGTACACAAAAGAAATGTGTGATTTCAAATATAGAAGTTCAATATTTGAAAATAAAAGTAATATAGTAATACTAAGTATAGAAGTCTACTTGATAAAAACGTCTAAAGAGGAAATATCATTAAAGATGAAGGAAGCTAAAGATTATAGATTGTCTAAACAACCTAACAAACCAAGTGCAGGTAGTGTATTTAAAAATCATAGTTTAGGACCAGCTGGAAAGTTAATTGAAGATGCAGGGTTAAAGGGTCTGAAAGTTGGTGATGCAAAGATCTCAGAACTACATGGAAATTTTATTACTAATGAAAATATGGCCACAAGCGAGGATGTAATATATTTAATAGAAACAATTCGTCAGAAAATTAAAGACAAGTTTGATATTGATATTGAATTGGAAATTAAATTATTTAATTTGTAAGTTTGCTTATTTAACTTATAATTGCTATAATACTACTATATGTAGTAAATTGGGGGGATAGGAATCAAAAGACGCAAGGATAATGAAGCTAAGAAATATAAAAAATCTTCATTAAAAACTAAACTGAAAAAATTTTTCCTAACTCTTATTTTATTATCAATAATAATAGCAATTAGTTATTTTGCTTTTTTTTCAAGCTTCTTCAATATTGAAATTGTAGAATTGAAAGGAGTATATTCCTTAGAACCTAGTCAAGTAGAAAAAGTAGCAAATATGACTTTTGGCACTAATATTTTTTTACAAAATTTATTAGCTAAGGAAAATGCAATAAAAGATAAATTTAACATAATTGATAAAGTTAAGATAAAGCAAGAACTACCTAATAAGATAATTATAGAGGTAACAGAAAAACAACCAAAATTAGTTCTGTTAAATCAACAAGAATACTTATTTATTGATGCAAATGGTGAGATAATAAATCAAAGCAATAAGCTTAACCAAAGCACAGCACCTATACTTACAGGTACTTACTTAGAAAGTAAAACCAAGGTTGGACAAGTATTAGTACATCAAAATATAAGGCTAGCCCTTGAATTTATAAATGAAGTCCCAAAGGACCAACAGTATTTATTAAATGAAATTATAGTTAATGATTATGGAGTAGCCATATATCCAACTGGAAGCTATAAGGTTTTAATAGGTGAAAATAATGACGTTCTCAAAAAACTTAAAACTATAGAGACGCTGTTAAGAGACAGTGAACTCTTGGGAAATACAATAGACTATATTGACGTTTCAAATCCGGATAAAATTATTTTAAAAACCAAGGAGGATCTCACGTGATTGAATTTGAAGATGCAAATTTTAACAAATCAGCAAGTATTAAGGTAGTTGGAATTGGTGGCGGTGGCAATAATGCTATCAATAGAATGATTGAAGCTGGCCTACAAGGGGTAGACTTCATATCTATCAATACTGATGCTCAATCATTGCAAAGCTCATTGGCAAATAAGAAAATACAAATCGGCAGTAAATTAACTAAAGGTTTAGGCGCTGGAGCCAATCCTGAAATTGGTAAGGCTGCTGCAGATGAAAGTAAAGAAGAACTATATAAGCTATTACAAGGTACTGATATGATATTCATCACCGCAGGAATGGGTGGCGGAACTGGAACAGGTGCTGCACCAGTAGTTGCTCAAATAGCCAAAGAAGTTGGAGCATTAACTATTGGGGTTGTAACTAAGCCATTTTCATTCGAGGGTAAAAAGAGAGAAGCTTCTGCAAGAGATGGAATAGAAAAGCTCTCACAATATGTAGATAGTTTAATAATAGTTCAAAATGATAAATTATTAGAACTAGCAGATAAAAGAACGCCAATGCTTCAAGCATTTAAAATGGCAGACGATATATTAAGACAAGGTGTTCAAAGTATCTCTGACTTAATTGTTATGCCTGCATTGATCAATCTCGACTTTGCAGATGTAAGAACTATAATGTCAGAAAATGGTGCTGCCTTGATGGGTATTGGTAGATCTTCTGGTGAAAATAGAGCTCAAGAAGCTGCAATTGCATCAATATCAAGTGCATTGCTTGATACTAGCATTGATGGAGCTAAGGGAGTATTGCTTAATATTACTGGTGGTAGTGATTTAACTCTTTATGAAGTGAATGAAATTGCTAATATTGTTACTGAAGCATGTGATGCTGAAGTTAATGTAATATTTGGAGCTTCAATTGATTCATCAATAGAGGATGAAGTATCTGTAACAGTTATTGCTACAGGATTTGAGGGCGAATTTACTAGTATTAGAAGTAGACAAAAAAAGAGCAAAAAAGAACTAGAAGACATAAAGGCAGCTGAAGAAGCGGCTAAAGAGGATGAAAAAGAAAGTTTGGATATAGTATTTACTATTCCTAAGTTTCTTGAGTAGGCGTTAATAATTATGCGTTGCATATATTGTAATAGCCCAGATTCAAAAGTACTTGATTCTAGACCAGTCGAAGATGGAAATGGTATTAGACGTAGAAGAGAATGTATAGTATGTAAAAAAAGATTTACAACCTATGAAAAAGCTGAGCAAGCACCAATAATTGTTATCAAAAAAAATGGCAAGAGAGATTTATTTGATAAGGATAAATTATTAAGAGGCATTCTAAAGTCTTGTCAAAAAACCAATGTTGGTTTTGAAGCAATTGAAAAAATGGTTGATGAAATCGAAAGAGATTTACGTAATGTTGGTGGCAAAGAAATCAAAAGCGAATTAATTGGACAAATGGTAATGAATCATCTTCAAAAACTTGATCCAGTAGCTTATGTGCGCTTTGCATCAGTTTATAGAGAATTCAAGGATGTAGAAACTTTCAGAGAAGAGATTGAAAGTTTATTAAATACCAAGAACAAAAAGAATAGCCGCTCATAGAGCGGCTATATTTAGGAGTAGAGATGAATATTCTAACCTATAAAAACAAACGGTTGTTAAAATTTAATGTTCTAGAACAAATTAGTTTTGTTGAACATGCTTTTTCAACACGTGATTTTGGGAATCTTGGGTTACATGTTGGAGATATAAAAGAAAACGTCATAGAAAATAGAAAATTATTTGCAGATTCACTAGATATAGATTATAAAAAACTAGTATCAGCTAAGCAAGTACATGGAAATAATGTAGTAAGAGTAAACATGGAAGACATAGGTAAAGGTTCAACTGATTATGAAGAAAGCATCGAAAATTGTGATGCCTTAATTACAGATGTTCCAAATCTACCACTTTTTGCCTTTTATGCAGATTGTGTGCCAATTTTTATTGTAGACCCCGATAAAAAAGCTGTTGGGTTAGTTCATTCCGGTTGGAAAGGTACTTTAAATAATATAGTTGGTAATGTTATTGATGCTTTTATCAAAGAATTTGCATCTCACCCTAGTGACTTAATTGCAGTTATAGGTCCACATATTTGTATGGAATGTTATGAAGTTAGTAATGATATTATTGAAAAATTTAGAGATGATGGTTATTTAAAAGTAACAGACTCTGTTAATCAACTTGATTTAGGAAAAATAATAAATAATCAATTATCGGATAAGGGCTTAAAAAGAATAGAACAAGAAAATTGTTGTACTAGTTGTGATTTGGATATGTTTTATTCTCATAGAAAAGAATTTGGTAAGACTGGTCGAATGGCTGGTATTATTATGATAAAAGGAGATTAAATGGATACATTAAAGAAAAATCTTGAAATTTTAAAAAAAGAAATAGACGAAAGTATGGAATTAGCGCAAAGAACAGATCAAGTGTTACTAGTTGGAGTAACAAAGACTTTTCCTGTTGATGTAATCACAGATGGACTTAATCTTGGAATATTTGATGTAGGTGAAAATAAAGCGCAGGAATTTTATGGAAAATATGATATAATTAGAGATAAAGTAAATTGGCATTTTATAGGTCATTTACAGAAGAATAAAGTTAAATATGTCATAGGTAAGGCCAAATTGATTCATTCAGTTGATTCATTTGAATTAGCTGAAGAAATATCGAAAAGAAGTATAAAACTTGCTTTAATACAAGATGTTTTAATTGAAGTAAATGTTTCAGGTGAAGAAAGTAAGTTTGGTGTCATGAAAGAAAATATCATAGAATTACTAAACAAAATATCTGGTCTAGAAGGTATTAGGGTTAGGGGTTTGATGACAATGGCTCCAAATGTAGATGATGAAACTATTGTTAGAGATGTTTTTAAAGGTTTGAGACTTCTTAAAGAAGAAATTGCTAATATGAATATTAGTAATATTCATATGGACTATCTATCTATGGGCATGAGTCAAGATTTTAAATGGGCTATACTTGAAGGAGCAAATATCATTAGAGTTGGATCCTCATTATACGGGAAAAGATAATAGGAGGTATTATTATGATTGAACGAATTAAAGGTTATTTTTCAAAAGAAGAAGAGTATGAAGACGACGACTATGAGGAAAACGAAGAAGATGACGAATATTCAGACGATGAATATGATTATGATGACAATGAAGAAAAGAAAAATGAACTTGACGGATTTGGGGATGAACTATTTACCAAGGATGTTAAAAAGAAGATATCAGTCGTTTTAATAAGCCCTGATACATTCAACGATTCTATTAGAATATCAGATGAATTAAAGAAAAATAAAATGGTTATTGTTAATCTTGAAGACATTGATTTTGAAGAAGCTAGAAAAATCGTAGACTTTGTCAGTGGAACTGTTTATGCATTAGGTGGTTCAATTAATAAGATTAGTAGTAAAATTATCGCTTTTTCTCCAATATTTGTTGATGTGCAAAATACTATTACTGTAAGAAGAAAAGATAAAGGCATGGACATTCCGAATTTCAGAAAAATATAGCGAGGTGTTTAATTTGAGGATTGGATTCATTGGTTCTGGTAATATGGCAGAAGCTATTATAGCAGGAATGATAAAATCAGATTTTCCGGCAAAAGATATATTAATCCTTGATATTAATCAGGAAAGAATTGATTTGATGGTTGAAAAACATAAGGTTTCATCAACTGATGTTGATAGTTTTTTTCTAGAAACTGATATTATAGTTTTAGCAGTTAAACCTCAAATTATAGAAAAGGTTTTAACAAACTATAAAATGAATATTAAAAAAGATCACTTGATAATATCTATAGCAGCTGGAATTAAAATTGACAAAATATTGAGTCTTTCTGCATCTGAAAAAATTGTAAGAGTAATGCCCAATACACCAGCTTTAATTTCCATGGGTATTTCTGCCTTGACGTATAAAAGCAAACTAATAAGCGATAGTGAGAAGATTCAAGTGGAATCGATTATGAAATCCATTGGTGAATTCGTTTGGTTAGAGGAAAATCAAATGGATGCAGTTACAGCCTTAAGTGGTAGTGGACCAGCCTATGTTTATAGATTTGTTGATGCAATGATAGACAGTGGAGTTCTAATTGGATTAACCAGAGATTTAGCTAGAAAATTGGTAGTGCAGACTGTACTTGGTAGTACTATGATGTTGAAATCATCCAATATGAGCCCTAAAGAGCTTGAAAGTCAAGTTACATCACCAGGTGGAACAACAATACATGGCTTGGTATCAATGGAAAAAAATAATTTTTCTTCTTCGGTAAAAGAAGGGGTAAAAGCAGCTTATGAAAGAGCTGTTGAACTAGGAAAAGAAAATAAATAATTTTTTGGGAGGATTGACATGCAAATAACACCAGAAGTAATTGAAAGTAAAGAGTTTAAAACAGGTTTAAGAGGTTATGATAAAAAAGAAGTAGATATTTTTCTTGATGAAATAATTGAAGAATTTGAAGAATTGTTAAATAAGAACCAAAAACTTAAGGAAGAAAAAGATATTTTGTTAAATCAATTAGCTCATTATAAAAAGAAAGAAAATGAATTAAATGAAACTTTGCTAAAAGCTCAAGAATCTGCTGAAAAATTAATTGCTAGAGCCAAAACAGAATATGAAGCTAAAATGGAAAAGGCTAATAGCATGTTACAAAATGCCAATGCTGACAAATATGAGCAAGGAAAGAAACTTGAAGAAAAGTATAATACTTTAAAAATGAAATATCTGAAATACAGAAATACAATAAAAAATGACTTAAGAAAACAACTAGAACTTTTAGATAAAGATATTGTTGAATAATTAATTTACAGGAGGATAAAATGGAGTATGATAAGACCCTTAATCTCCCGAAGACAGATTTTCCCATGCGTGGTGGACTGCCTAAAAAAGAACCGGAGATTTTAGCTAAATGGGAAGAAATAAATATTTATAATAAAGTTCAAGAAAAAAATAAGGGTAAGGATAAGTATATCCTCCATGATGGACCTCCATATGCCAATGGTGATATTCATTTAGGTACATCTCTAAATAAAATCCTAAAGGATATTGTTGTTAAATTTAAATCAATGAATGGCTTTGATGCACCATATGTTCCTGGTTGGGATACACATGGATTACCAATTGCCCAAAAAGTATCAAACGAGTGGAAAATCAATAGACATGAAGTTGGTATACCAGCTTTTAGAGAAAAATGTAAAGAATATGCCTTGAAATATGTTGATATACAACGTAATTCATTCAAAAGGCTTGGAGTAAGAGGTGATTTTGATCATCCTTATCTTACTTTAGATTCAAAATATGAAGGCACTCAAATTAAAGTATTTGGAGATATGGTTGATAAAGGCTATATCTATAAGGGCCATAAACCAGTATACTGGTGCGCGGAATGTGAAACTGCTTTAGCTGAAGCTGAAGTAGAATATGCAGAGAAGAAATCACCTTCTATTTATGTTAAATTCAAGATCAAGGATGGAAAAGGTCTAATTGAAGAAAAAGATACCTTTGTTGTTATTTGGACAACCACCCCTTGGACCTTGCCTGCTAACGTAGCTATCTCTTTAAATCCTGAATTTGAATATGTACTAATCGAAGCAGAACACAAGGGTAGTCATGAAAAATATATCATTGCTGAAGAGTTAGTTGAAGAGTGTTTTAAAAATTGGGGCATAGAAAAAGGTAATGTGATTAATAAATTTAAAGGTGAAGAATTAGAATTTGTAGTATGTGAAAATCCGTTAATCGACAGAGATTCTGTTGTTATACTTGGAGATCATGTAACTTTAGAAACGGGTACTGGTTGTGTTCACACTGCTCCTGGTCATGGACTTGAAGACTTCGAAGTTGGGCAAAAATACAATCTAGAAGTTATTTCGCCTGTTGATCATCAAGGTGTATTTACTAAAGATGCTGGCAAGTATGCAGGTCAAAAAGCTGTTGATGCTAACAAGCAAATAACTATTGATTTAGAAGAAAGTAATTCATTACTAAGTTTAGTATTTATTAAACACCAATATCCACATTGCTGGAGATGTAAAAGTCCATTGATGTTTAGGGCTACAGAACAATGGTTTGCTAGTATAAAAGGTTTTAGAGATAATGCATTATCTGCAGTTATGAATGATGTTAAATGGATACCAAGCTGGGGTAGAGAACGTATCTACAGCATGATCGCTGAAAGAAGCGACTGGTGTATTTCAAGACAAAGAGAATGGGGAGTACCAATTCCAATTTTTTATTGTGGAGAATGTGAAGAAGCAGTACTTGATAAACAACTAATATATCATATAGGTGATTTGGTTGCGGAACATGGTTCAAATATCTGGTTCAGCAAGAATGCCAAAGAATTATTACCTGAAGGGTATGTATGTCCTAGCTGTGGTGGCAATCATTTTAGGAAAGAAACAGACATTATGGATGTTTGGTTTGATTCTGGAGTTAGTAATGTTGCTGTCTTAAAACAAAGAGAAGAACTAGCTTATCCAGCAGATCTTTACCTAGAAGGTAGCGATCAGTATAGAGGTTGGTTCAATTCATCCTTATCAATTGCAGTAGCGATTACTGATAAAGCCCCATACAAAGCTGTTTTGACACATGGTTATGTAGTTGATGGCAAAGGTAGAAAAATGAGTAAATCTTTGGGTAATGGTATTGATCCAAAGGATGTTGTTAAACAATTAGGCGCAGATATATTACGTTTATGGGCTGCTTCTGCAGATTATAGAAAAGATATATCAGTATCTGATGAAATTTTCAAACAAGTTACTGAATCATATAGAAAAATTAGAAATACATTAAGATTTCTTCATGGCAATCTATACGACTTTAGTGTTGTAAATGACAAGGTCAATTATGATGATCTTTTAGAGATTGATAAATACATATTAATTAAATTGAATGAAACAATTCATAAAGCTAAATCAGCCTTTAATGATTATGAATTTTATATGGCATTTAACTCTATACATCAGTTTTGTATATTAGATCTAAGTGCTTTATATCTTGATGTAATCAAAGATAGAGTTTATGGCTCAGCACCAGATAGCATAGAAAGAAAATCAGCACAAACAGTCCTATTTGAGATATTAAAAAGTCTTATGATTATGCTAACTCCGATTTTATCTTTTACTATGGAAGAAATTTACGATTATCTTGATGACGAGAATAAAGTAGAAAGTATTCAGTTACTTGATTTCCCATCAGAAAATGAGCAATATGAGAACAAAGAATTAGCTGCTAAGTGGGATAAATTGTTAGATATAAGAGAACATATATTGAAAGTTCTTGAAAAAGGCAGACAAGAAGCTCTATTTGGTAATTCATTAGGAGCAAAACTATATCTTGGAACAAAAAAAGATGAACTTTATAGTTTCTTGAAAGATAACGAAAAAGAAATTTTGGATATATCTATTGTTTCAAGAATGGAAATTAGCAATAGTGATAATTTTGAAGGTTATGAACTATTTGATGATCTTTATATTAAAGCAGAAAATATCAAAGATGAAAAATGTGAACGTTGTTGGATGTATGTTGAAGGAATTGGGACTGATGAGGTCCATCCAACTTTATGTCCTAGATGTGCTAGTGTTATTAAAGAAATGGAATAGAGGTGTAGTATGTTTGTAGAATTAGGTATATCGGCGAGACATGTTCATTTATCAAGAGGAGATATAGATATATTATTTGGTAAGGAATATCAGCTAACTGTTTTTAAGGATTTGAAACAATTAGGACAATATGCAGCAAATGAAAAGGTGGAAGTTATTGGACCTAAGGGTAGTTTTGAAACAGTTAGGATTCTTGGACCAGAAAGAAAAAAAAGCCAAGTTGAATTATCAGCATCAGATTGTATAAAGATTGGTGTGCCAGTAGTACTAAGAGATTCTGGAGATCATATAGATACACCAGGAGTAAAGTTGGTTGGGCCAAAAGGATCTATTGAATTAACTGGTGGGGTAATGGTTGCATCGAGACATATGCATGTTAGCACAGAAACTGCTGATAAAGAAGATATTAAAAATGGTGAGCTTCTTTGTGCTAAAATACCTGGTGATAGAGAAGTGATTTTTGGCAATGTATTGGCAAGAGTAGATGCAACTTTTGTTGATGAGTTACATTTAGACACTGATGAGGCAAATGCTTCCTTTGTTAAAAACAACCAAAAGGTAGATGTATATAAATGCCAAAAATAAAATATAAGATTAAAAAAGAAAAAAAAATTATAGAAATCCTAGATATGCCATTAGATAAGAATAAAGTGAAATTTTTTTCTCTGTTCATACTAATTCCATTAATTTTAACTTTAATTGATCAATTTACTAAAATTATAGTTAACCATTATATGGCTGTAGGCGATGAAATCAGAGTAATCCCTGGACTATTTAACATTAATTTTGTGATAAATACAGGGGCTGCACTTGGAATATTTGAAGATATGACATTTTTTCTAGTTATAATTTCAAGTTTTATGATTATCTTCCTATATTTTCTGGCCTACCA
This sequence comes from Fusobacteriota bacterium, assembly GCA_009773805.1. GTDB lineage: Bacteria > Bacillota > TC1 > TC1 > TC1 > WTXA01. The sequence continues at coordinate 311,063 of WTXA01000001.1, read as the reverse complement.
TGATTACAAGAATAAACATACTGTTATACCTGAGTTGGTTATAATAGGTGGAGCTTTTGGAAATCTTATTGATAGAATTTTCATAGAAGGTAAAGTAAGAGACTTTTTAGAAGTACCTTTTTTTGCGGTAATGAATTTTGCAGATTGGTTTGTAAGTATTGGTATCGGTTTACTAGTTATAAAATATATTTACTATTATAAAAAAAGTGACAAGATTGAAGAGAAAAATGAATAAACAAATAATACATGCAGATACTCGTGAAAGAGTAGACAAGTATATTAGTAATACTCTTGGTTATTCAAGAGCATTTACTGAACAATTATTAGCTGATGGAAAAGTGATGGTCAATAAGAATGTTGCCAAAAAAAATGTAAAATTAAATATTGGTGACAAAATAACTATTGAGGCTTTTTATCCAGTGGAAGTAGATATTAAAGGTAGTCAAATAGATCTAGATATAATCTATGAAGATGATGACGTTATAGTTATTAATAAACAAAGAGGTCTTGTAGTTCATCCTGCTGCAGGAAACTACGATAATACTCTAGTTAATGGTTTAATGTACTATAATAAAAATCTATCTACAATTAATGGAGAAATGAGACCTGGTATTGTTCATAGGATTGATAAGGATACTTCAGGAGTTATTGTTGTAGCAAAAAATGACAAAGCCCATAATTCACTAGCAAGTCAATTTAAAGATCACACCATTACTAGAAAATATATTGCACTTGTTGTTGGAAATATTTCTGAAACTACAGGTGAAATAGATTTGCCAATTGCTAGAGATCCAAAAAGCCGTACGAAAATGGCTGTTGTTAAGGCTGGGAAAAATGCCAAAACACATTATAGAGTATTAGAAAATTTTGATGGTTATACATTAGTGGAATGTCGTTTAGAAACTGGTAGAACTCATCAAATTCGTGTTCACATGCAATATATTAAGCATCCTTTAGTAGGCGATCCATTATATGGATCTAATAGTTTAATGTTTACTAAAACTGGTCAATATTTACACGCAGGTGTACTTGGTTTTATACATCCAACAACTGGTGAATACATGGAATTTCATTCAGAATTGCCTGAATATTTGCAAGAAGCAATCAATAAATTAAGAGGTTAAATATGAATACAGATTACTGTTTGAGAGGCACAGCCAAAAGTGAAAAAGTTAGATTTTTTATCGCTTGTTCAAAAGACTTAGTTGAAGAGGCACGAAATAGGCATAACTTATCAACACTTGCTACTGCTGCTTTAGGAAGAACACTAACTGCTACTGCTATGATGGGAATGACCCTAAAAGGTAATGATACATTAACAATTGCTTTTAAGGGTGATGGAGTATTAGGTAAGGTTATAGCAAAAGGCAATAGTGAAGGCGAAGTTAAGGGCTATGTTGATAACCCTGAGGTTGCTCTTCCTTTAAAAGACAATGGTAAAATCGATGTAAGTAATGGTATTGGTTATGGAACGCTGTTTATAACAAAAGATATGGGTTTAAAAGAGCCGTATGTGGGCAGTGTGCCTATTGTAAGCGGTGAGGTAGGGGAAGATATCACTGAATACTATTACAGCTCAGAACAAACATTATCAGCTGTTGGTTTAGGTGTGCTTATTGATATTGATTATACAGTAAAATCAGCCGGAGGATTTATTATTCAGTTAATGCCTGGTGCAGAAGAAGAAATAGGGATAGAACTTGATGAAAAAGTACAGGCTTTACCACCTCTAAGTAATTATCTGGTGGATAATAAACCGGAAGATTTATTAGAATATTTCTTTGGAGACGATAAAAAGATATTGGATAAAAAAAGTATTAAATTTGACTGCAAGTGTAGTCGAGAGAATTTCAAAGATGCTTTAATAACTTTAGGTAGAGATGAATTAGAAAAATTAGCTCAGGACCAAGAAATAGAAGTTGTGTGTCAATTTTGTAATGAAAAATATGTCTACAAGAATGACGAGCTGCTAGAATTAATAAAATTGATTTAATGTAAGCGCTTTTCTTTTAGAAAAGCGCTTTATTGTATGGAGGTACAGTTTATGAACAAAAATGTTGAATTACTTGCACCAGCTGGTGGTTTGGAACAACTAAAAGCAGCTATCTATAATGGAGCAGATGCTATATATTTTGGTGGAGAAAAATTCTCAGCTAGAGCTAATGCAACTAACTTTTCTAAAGATGACTTAATAATTGCTAGAAGATTGACAAAAAAGCACAAGGTAAAACTATATTGTGCTATAAATACCTTGATTTTTAATAATGAACTAGAAGAAGCTATCAATTATATAGCCTTTTTAGACAAGGTTGGTATCGATGCATTAATAATTCAAGATATTGGTTTGATGAAACTTGTTAGAGAATATTTTCCTGAAATGGAAATTCATAGCAGTACACAACTATCAATTCAAAATAGTTATGGACTGGAATTTCTAAAAGAATTAGGTATTAAAAGAGCGGTTTTACCAAGAGAGTCATCATTAAATGACATTATCTTGATGAATAAAGCAGGAATTGAATTAGAAGCTTTTGTTCATGGTGCAATATGTATCTGTTTTTCGGGTCAATGCTTGATGAGTAGTATGATAGGTGGACGTAGTGGTAACCGAGGTGCTTGCGCACAGCCATGTAGATTGAAATATAGTATAATAGATAATAATACTAAAGAAGTACTCTGTGAAAATGCTTCCTACTTAAGTCCTAAAGACATGATGCTATTAAATTCAGTTGATAAACTTATTGAAGCAGGTGTAAAGTCCTTTAAAATCGAAGGCAGAATGAAGACTCCAGAATATGTTGCTACAATTGTTAAATATTATAGAAATGCAATTGATAAGGCTATGACAGGAGAAAAATACTATATATCACAAGAAGAAAATCAAGAGATTGCACAAGTATTTAGTAGAGATTTTACTGATTCATATTTATTTGGGAAAAGTGGAAAAGATATGATGAATGTTAATAAACCTAATAATAGGGGTGTCTTGGTCGGTAGAGTTCAAAATTTCAAAGATGGTAAAGTTTCAGTTTTACTTAAGAATCCTTTAGAAATAGGTGATAAAGTTTCTTTTTGGACCACTGTAGCAGGAAGAGTCAACATTAGTGTTGATAGAATTCAAAAAGATGGTATCTTTGTTGAAAGAGCTGAAGGAAAAGATTTAGTTATCCTTGACATACCTAAAAGAGTTAACCAAGATGATAGAGTTTTTAAAACTGAATCATCATTAAATAAGAAAATTATTGAAGAGCAAATTAATACTTTTAAACAAGATGAAATGATTCCCTTGAATGTAAAAGTTTTGGGAAAAGTTGGAAGTGAACTGAAAATAGAGTTTTTTGATGGTGATGGATTTAGTAGTAAAGTGACTTCTGAGATAATCTTGGAAGAAGCCTTAAAACATCCCTTAAGTGAAGAATCTCTCAGAGCACAGATGCGTTTAGGTGAAACTATATATTATCTAAATGAATTAGAAATAGATGTTGATAATATAATGGTCCCTAAAAGTGTCCTAAACAATATGCGAAGAGAGGCTATTGAAGATTTACTAAAACAAAGAGAAAACATGTATGATTTTCCTCATATATCTTTAGATGAAAAAAGTTTTGATAATAATGGCAGGGGATTATCAATTGAAAATAGACCTAAAATAGGAGCGGTTGTAGAGAATATTGATAAAATCAAAAACCTCCTAGTTAGAGATGTTGATTATATCTATTATCCCCTTATCAATTTCAAATTTATCGGTAGTATGATACTTGATTTCATTAATTATATTAAAACTTTAAGTGTAGAACAAAAAGAAGTGATAGTTATTGATCTTCCACGTTTTATTAGAGAGGATGACCTTCCTTTTGTTTTAAGCCAAATTGATATGATTAAGCCATATATTAGTAATTATAGAGCTAATACTGCTGATCAAATAAAGATGTTAAAAGATTTAGGGGTGAGGTATATACATGGCAGTTCAGGTTTAAATGTTGTCAATAGTGTAGCTTATGACTTCTACAAGAATAAAATGGAGCTAGTAGAATTAGAGTTATCTAAAGAACTTAATATTGGTCAATTATATGATTTGAATAAAGATGCTCAATTGACAATTTATGGTATAACAGAGTTAATGGTTTTAGAGCATTGTTTAATTGGTTCTGAAATTGGACCTAAAAAATGTAAAGAAAAAATATATGCTCTGAAAGATAGAATTGATATTGAATTTCCTATATTAGTAGATACATTAGGCAAGAATCATATAATCAATAGTAGAATACTTATGATTATTGATGAGTTAACTATTTTAAAAGAAATAGGTTATAGCAGTTTTATGTTAAATTTCATTATGACTGATAATGAAAAAATGATGGATATTTTAGACATTTATATTAGCGTACTCAGAAAAAACAAGAATATTTCTAAAGCTAAAGATGAAATATTTAGCCTTGTATCAAATTTCACCAAAGGACATTTTAATAGAGGTATAATTTAATGGTTCAGGAAAAAACTATAGTAAAATTAGAATTAGATATAATAAGAGAAAAATGTGCAAAATATGCCTATCACCCTTTAAGTAAAAAGTTGGTTATGGAGCAGGAACTTGCAGTCTCATATAATGTGGCAGAGGACCGTCTTTATGAAACTAATTCGGCTATAAATTTATTAAGAACTAAACCAGATGCACCCAATGGTGCACTTCCTGACATGCAAGATTCCATAGAAAAATTATCAGGTGGCTTTCTATTGAATCCACAAGATTTATTCTATTTTCTTATAATGCTTAAAGCGTCAAGAGATATTTTGAATTATTTTAAGTTAGGAATAGAAAATCCTGTTTTTTCAAGACTTCTAAATAACCTGACTGACATTAAGTATTTAAGAGAAAAGATTAATACAATTATTGATGAAAATGCTCAGATAAAGGATGATGCTACTGAAGAATTATATAGTATAAGAAAAAAAATTAAAAGCAAAAATAATGAGGTCAAGAAACAACTTGAACATATGTTGAAAAGATCTTCGATGGATACATATCTTCAGGAAAAAGTGGTGGTTAAAAGAGGCGATCGTTATTGCCTCAGTGTTAAAAGAGAATATGCTTACAGAATACCAGGAGTTATTGAAGATACTTCTGCCAGCGGAAGTACAGTGTTTATTGAACCATTAGAAATTGGTAATATCAGAGGCGAATTAAACATATTAAAAAAAGATGAGCTTGAAGAAATTGATAAGATACTTAGAAATATATCTGCAACTTTACATGTTGAAAAAGATAGTTTGACACTTATCTTTGAAACATTAGGTTACTATAATTTCTATATGGCCAAAGCTCTATTTACTAAAAGCTTCAAGGGTTTTGTTCCTGAAATTAATGATAATGGTTATATTAAACTTCATGATGCAAGACATCCATTATTATTTGGTAATGTTGTAGCTAATGATTTATTTTTAGGTGAGGGCTTTAATAATTTAATTATCAGTGGCCCTAATACTGGAGGTAAGACAGTACTTTTGAAAATGATAGGTCTATTTGCTTTGATGATCTCACTTGGTTATGGAATACCAGCCAGTGAAGGTTCGAAAATGTCTTATTTTAAAAAAGTCTTGGCAGACATAGGGGATGAACAAAGTATAGAAAATTCTCTTTCTACATTTTCAGGACATCTATATAACATAAAAGAAATGCTTGATTTGGCTGATTCAAGTACATTATTACTTTTTGATGAATTAGGTAATGGGACAGACCCTAAAGAAGGCAGTAGTTTAGCTATGTCAATATTAGACTATATTAATAGTAAAGGCAGTCATAGTATTACAACTACCCATTATGGCGAATTAAAAGTTTTTGCCTATAATACTCCTGGCTTTTCAAATGCTTCCATGACCTTTGATGTAAGGACTTTAGAACCTACCTATAAACTGGTAATTGGAACTCCTGGATCAAGTTTAGGACTTGAAGTAGCCAAAAGATGTGGATTAAAGGAAGAAATAATCGTTAAAGCAAAATCATTGATAGATAGTAGCGAATTAGAAACTAGTCAATTAATACAGTCCCTTGAAGAAGAAAGAAGCTTACTAAATGAAAAAATAGTTGATATAGAAGAAGAGAAAAAAACCATACAGCTTATTAAAATTGAACTAGAAAATGAACAAGCTGCTATAAGAAATAAAAACAAGAAAATAATTGATAAAGATTTAGAGAAATCACGTGATATTCTTACAAATATAAAACGTGAAGGTGAAGTAATTATAAAAGAACTAAAGGAACTGAAATTAAATAATCCTGAACAAGCCAATAAAGCTCGAAATAGAATAAAAGATCTTGAGAAAACACTTGATCAAGTAAATGTTATAAATATCAAAAGCGGAACTAAAACTTTAAATAATGGTCAAGAAGTAAAGGTTATATCATTAGGAAAAAGCGGTGAGGTTGTTGAAACTGATGATAATAAAAAAATCGCACTCATTAAAATAGGAATAATGAAAATTTCTTTACCATATAATGACCTGGTAGTGTCTAATGCAAACAAAGAAGAAGAAACATATAGGATAATTAAAGAAGTAAATAGAGGACATATTCCTATGGAAATCGATGTCCGTGGCCAAACTGTAGATGAATGTATTTATCAACTTGAAAAATACCTAGATGAAGCAGTATTAAGTAAATACCCACATGTCAGGATAATACATGGCATGGGGACAGGTGCATTAAGAAAAGCAATATGGGAATATTTGAAAGGTATCTCCTTCATTAAAAGTTTTCGTTATGGCGATGCTAGTGAAGGTAGTATAGGAGCTACAATTGTTTATTTAAAATAAGGAGGAAACATGACTATTAGGAATAAATGGGAAGATTTTGAAGAACAAAATCTTTCGAAAAATGCCTCATTAAGTAAAGCTAGTCAAGGCAGGGAAATTTTTGAAGTTCCTTGTGGTTTGCGTACAGAATATCAACGAGATCGTGACAGAATTATACATAGTAAGGCTTTTCGTAGGTTAATGCATAAAACTCAAGTTTTTATTTCTCCAGGTGATCACTATAGAACTAGGTTAACCCATACTTTAGAAGTTTCGGCAATAGCTAGAACGATAGCCAGAGGCTTGAGATTAAATGAAGATCTAACAGAAGCAATTGCACTAGGTCATGATTTAGGACATACTCCTTTTGGACATAGTGGTGAAAAGGTTATAGATGAAATATTAAAAAAACAAGGATTACATTTTTATCATAATGAACAAAGTCTTAGAGTTGTTGAAGTACTTGAAAAGAATGGTAAAGGATTGAATCTTACATTCGAGGTTAGAGATGGAATTCTAGGACATAGTGGAAAATCAAAAATGCCAATAACCTTAGAAGGACAAATAGTAAGAATCAGTGACCGAGTTGCCTATTTAAATCATGACATAGATGATGCTTTAAGAGGTGGTATTTTAAAAGAAGCAGATTTACCTAAAGAAGAATTAGATATTTTAGGGACCACAAATAGCGCACGTATCAATAAGCTGGTTGAATCAATTATATATTCTAGTGAGGGTTATAATACTATTAAAATGGATAAGGATATTCAAGCAGCAATGGATAGACTAAGGGTATATATGTTTGATCATGTTTACATAAATTCAAAAGCTAAAGAAGAAGAAGCAAAAGTTGAACGTTTACTAACAGAATTGTTTGATTATTATCTTGAAAATGTTGATGCTTTGCCTAGAGAATATCATAAAAATGGTAATGAATTGATAGTTAATGTAGTAGATTATATATCTGGTATGACAGATAGTTATGCAATTAAGATATTTAAAGAGCTTTTCTTACCAAAAGGCTATAAGGAAAAAATTGAATGAAGATAGGAATTATTGGTATAAACTCAAAATATATTCATAAAAACCTAGCTATTTATGCATTATATAGTTATGTGAAAGACTTGGCTATTGATATAGATTTATTAGAATTTTCAATTAATGAGTCTATAGACAAGGTGTTCCATAAAATTAATAGGGGTAAGTATGATGCTTTATGTTTTGCAACATATGTCTGGAACAAGGAAACAATACTTAAATTAGCTGAAAATTTTAAAACCATCAATAGTAATATAAAAATAGTACTTGGTGGACCTGAAATTTGTGATAGTTATGAGAAATATCCATTTATTGATCATTTAATTATTGGTGAAGGAGAAATAGCATTTAGAAAGTTACTTGAAAATAAATTTAGTATGCCAAAATTGTTAGTGAGAGAGATGGATTTTATTGATCTAAATGACCAACCTTTTGTTTATGAGGACATCTTAGATCAACTTGAGAATAAAATTGTCTATTATGAAGGTAGCAGAGGCTGTCCTTTTCATTGTACTTATTGTTTATCAGGTTCTGATAATACACTAAGATTAAAGTCATCAGAAAAAATATTAACAGAAATAAAAATATTAGTGGAGAATGGGGTCAAACAAGTAAAATTTATAGATAGAACCTTTAATGCTAATGTCAACTGGTCTAAAGCCATAGTCGAAGGTCTATTTTTATTAGAAAAATATAAATGCAATTTTCATTTTGAGGTAAGTTTAGACAAAATGAATGATTCATTAGTACAAATCTTACATGAAAGCCCAGACAAACTATTCCAATTAGAAATTGGTATTCAAACAACTAATGCTGATACCTTAAAAGCGATAAATAGAAATAATGATTTTAGTAAAATTAAAGAGCGTATTAAACTGCTATTATCGAAAGGAAATCTTCATTTACATACTGATTTGATTGCTGGTCTACCGTATGAGGACTTAGAATCCTTTAAAAGGTCCTTCAATGAAATATATATGTTAAAAGCTCAAATGCTACAGGTTGGATTCCTTAAGGTTATCCCCAATACGACTATGTATAAGGAAGCTGCGAATTATGGTATTAAATATAGGAATTACCCGCCCTACGAAATTCTAAAAAATAGTTGGTTAAGTAGTGAGGATCTGTTGGAGATAAAGTATGTTGAAGAAGCTGTAGATAGCTTCTATAACAAAAAATATTTCAGACAAACCTTCGTTTATCTTATGAGCATTGTAGATGATCATTTTAGTTTATTCCGTAATATGGGTGAATTGCTCTTTAATATGGAAAATTTGATGTCCTTAAATGATAAATATGAATTTTTATACAATTATTTAATTAATTCTATTCCCAATTTAGATCGGATTGTAGTTTTTGCATTGTTACAATTAGATTGGTACCTTACTAACAAAATGAAACGATTGCCGTATTTTCTGAGATTTGAAAAATCACTTAATAATGTTATTACACTCCCAATAGAAATATCATTTATAGGACATGATATTTCTGTCATTAAAATGAAACCAACTAATTACAAGTTCAATTATGATGATTTGTGGAGTATTTTTGATTATCCTTCAATCGACAAAGCCTAATTTTTGGAATAACCTACTAATTTGGTTGACATTAGATTATCAAGATGATAATATTGTTGTGGAATACCAACTTATTTAGTTGGAAAGGAGAAATCATGAAGCTTTCTACAAAAGGTAAATATGGCTTAATAGCAATGGCAGACTTAGCAATAGCATATATAAATAATCCTAATGATTCATATTTAGTTTTGAAAACCATAGCTAATAAAAGAAATATTTCCGAAGCTTATCTTGAAAGAATCATAGCCAAACTGAAGAAGGCTGATTTAGTCAGGACACAAAGAGGCTCACTTGGCGGATATAGCTTAGCCAAGCACCCTAGTGAAATTAAAGTTTCTGAAGTTCTTTATGAACTTGAAGGGAAACTTGATGTAGGTGGATGTAGTGAAGTTAATGATAAATCTTGTAAGGTCAAGGAGAATTGCTTCTCTCAAATTGTATGTGAAGAAATTAACGTCAAGATTAGAGATGTAATAGAAAATATGACAATAGAAGATGTTCTCAAATCATATTTGAATAAAATGAAGGAGCAATAAATATGAAAGAAAAAATTATATATTTTGACAATGCAGCTACAACTAAAATGCATGATACAGTTATTGAAGAAATGATTGATATTTATAAAAATGAATATGGGAATCCTTCTAGTGTCTACGATTTTGGCAATAGAGTAAAATCTATTATAGAAAATGCTAGAATTAGTTTAGCAAATAATCTAGGTGTAGAACCTAAAGAAATATATTTCACAAGTGGAGCAACTGAAGCGGACAACTGGGCAGTTCTTGGAGCTGCAAGAAAGCTGAAAAATAAAGGTAATCATATAATTACCTCCACAATTGAACATCATGCAGTACTACATTCTGCAGAACAATTAGAAAAAGAAGGATTTGAAGTGACCTATGTTCCTGTTAGAGCAGATGGGATATTGAATTTTGAAGAATTTAAAAAAGCAGTTAGAGATGATACTATTTTAATTAGTGTAATGGCAGTTAACAATGAAATTGGTACTATACAACCAATACGAGAAATAGTAGAGTATGTAAAAGGTAAAAATATTCTTGTACATACAGATGCTGTGCAACTCATAGGGAAGGCACATGTTGATATTAAAGAATTGGGAGTTGATATGTTATCACTTTCAGGACATAAGATTCATGGACCAAAAGGTGTTGGTGCCTTATATATTAGAAAAGGTGTTCAAATAGAAAACTTAATATTTGGTGGAGGTCAAGAGAAAAAGAAAAGACCAGGAACTGAAAATGTTGCTGGAATTGTAGGCTTAGCAAAAGCACTTGATCAGACATTACAAAACCTTGATGAAAAAGAAGATAAAATACTCGAATTAAGAGAATATATTATAGATAATGTCTTAGAAAGAATTCCTTATGTTAGATTGAATGGATGTAGACAAAATCGTATTCCAGGAAATGCAAACTTTAGCTTTAGTTTTATTGAAGGAGAATCAATGTTATTAGCTCTTGATATGTATGGAATTTGTGCATCAAGTGGTTCAGCTTGCACCTCAGGTTCTTTAGATCCATCACATGTTTTACTAGGTATTGGATTACCTCATGAAATAGCACACGGTTCACTTAGGATATCAATAAGTGAATATAGTACAAAAGAAGAAGCTGATTACTTATTGGAAAAATTACCAAATATTATTGAGAAACTAAGAGAGATGTCTCCATTGTATGAAGACTTCTTGAATAAAAAAGGAGAGTATTAGTATGTATTCAAAAAAAGTTATGGATTATTTTATGAATCCAAGAAATATGGGCGAAATTGAAGATGCATCAGGAGTCGGTACCGTAGGTAACGCGAAATGCGGAGATATAATGAGAATTTATCTAAAAGTTAATGATAAAGGTATAATCGAAGATGTAAAGTTTAAAACTTTTGGATGTGGAGCTGCAATTGCTACAAGTAGTATGGCTACAGAGTTAGTAATTGGTAAAACAGTAGAAGAAGCACTTACTATTACTAATAAAAAAGTCGCAGAAGCCCTAGATGGTCTACCAGCCAACAAAGTACATTGTTCACTATTAGCTGAGGAAGCAATTAATGCTGCACTATGGGATTATGCTGAAAAAAATCATATAAAAATCAAAGGCTTGAAAAAACCGAAGGAAGATGTACACGAAGAATATTTAGAAGTAGAGGAATAAAAGAATGGGCTTTTACAATGATAATATCATTGAAGAAATAAAGTTGAAATCAGATATTGTAACAGTTATTGGTGAGTTTCTACCCCTTAAAAAAAGGGGTAGAAACTTTATTACTAACTGTCCTTTTCATAATGAAAAAACTCCATCTTTTACAGTTAGTCCTGACAAGCAAATATATCATTGCTTTGGTTGTAATGCATCAGGCAATGTATTTACCTTTCTTATTGAACATGAAAGTCTTTCTTTTGGAGAAGCCTTAAAATATCTTGCTGATAAAGCAGGCATCTCTTTAGCTGATAATAATTATAATGATCATGGAAGACAAAAAAATCCTGAAGAAGATATTAAAAAAGAAAGACAATTTACTATACATCAGTTTGTAGCAAGGTATTTTTATAAAAAACTACACGATGAATATGGTAAAGAGGCTTATGCTTATGCAAAAAATAGAGGATTATCAAAAGAAACTTTAGAAAAATTCAAAATTGGATACGCTCCATATAAAAGCGAAGAATTAATTGATCAACTTTCAAAACTAGGTTATAGCCAGGATGAACTACTAGATAGTGGAATATTTTCAAAAAGTATGGAAGGTAAAATTTACAGTAAGTTTTTCAATAGATTAATATTTCCAATAGAAAATGTTCAGAGTAAGATTATAGGTTTTGGAGGAAGAGTAATAGGCAATAGTGAGCCTAAATACTTAAATAGTCCAGAAACTACTATATTTAAGAAAAAATACAACCTTTATGGTCTAAATAACGCTAAAGACGAGATTAAAAAGAAAAATCAAGTATTAGTCATGGAAGGTTATATGGATGTGGTTTCAGTTTGGCAAAAAGGAGTATTCAATGCTGTAGCCTCTTTAGGAACCTCATTTACAGAAGAACAAGGAAGACTACTAACTAGATATACCAATGAAATAATTATGGTATATGATAATGATTTAGCAGGTAAGAATGCAGCCATTAGGGCCGTAAGTATTTTAAGACCATTAAATGTAAGCGTTAAAATATCAGATCTACAAGGGGCAAAGGATCCAGATGAATTTATCAATAGATTCGGCTTGAATTCGTTTCTTGAAAGAATAAGAAAAGCTAAGAGTTCCTTTAGATATTTACTAGATTTAAGTAAGGAAATTTATAATTACAGAGAACCTGAAGATAAGGTGAAGTGTGCTAGAAATGTTTTGCCAGAAATTATGGCACAGCAAGATCCTTTATTAAGAAATGAATATATTAAAATATTAAGTGATGAATTGGATATTAGTAAAGAAGATCTTGAAGATATTATATTTAAAGGTAGTGATAAGATCAATACGGATGAAGTTAAAGTTATAAATTCTAAGGAAAAAGAAATAAATATTAATGATCCATATGAAAAAGCTCAATTAAGTGTTCTAAAGTTAGTAATTAATCAACTCGAATATTCTGAAGAACTATTAAAGGAGAATTTTGAGGAATTTTTCAGTAATAGTTTAATAAAAAAGGCCTTAATGGAAATTCTCTCTATACCAGTTGAGTTTAGAACTATCAAGTACATGATCGATAAACTAGAGGATAATAAAGCAAAAAATTTAATAGTATATTTAGCTGTGAAAGAAGATATTCCAAAAGTTGATTATCCTGATTTTGTTAGTTATCTTAATAAAGTGAAGAGAATTTATTATAAGAATGAAATTGATAGAGTAATAAATTCAATAAAAATTGCTGAAAAAGAAGGAAATCGGGAGCTTAGTGTAGAATTACAAAACGAGTGGAATAAAATTAGAAGACTATTAGAAGAAGTCTAGAGGAGGAAAAATCAGGTGAAGGCGAAGAAAAAAGATATAATTGCACCAGTTGCAGAAGATGAGCAAACGGTATTAAGCAAAAAAGATGCCTTAAACGGAATCGTTTCTGATATAGTTGGAGGGAATAATGATATCCATCTAACTACAAAAGAGGAAATTAAGGATGCATATCAGGATTTGGATTTATCCTTAGAAGATTTTTCTTTTATCTATGAAGAATTAGAGAAACAAGGTGTAGATCTTTTAGATGAGGAAATTGAGGAAGTTGAGCTAGTCACAGCACTGGACTTGACTGTTGCTGATGGAGTGGCTATTGATGACCCAGTAAGAATGTATTTGAAGGAAATTGGCAGAGTAAATCTCTTAACTTCAAGTGAAGAAATTGAATTAGCTAAAAGAATGGCCTTAGGAGACGAAGAAGCCAAGAGGAAATTAGCCGAAGCCAATTTAAGACTTGTGGTAAGTATTGCTAAGAGATATGTTGGTAGAGGAATGTTATTTCTTGACTTGATTCAAGAAGGTAACTTGGGTCTTATTAAAGCTATTGATAAATTTGACTATGAAAAAGGTTTTAAATTTAGTACATATGCAACTTGGTGGATAAGACAAGCTATAACAAGGGCTATTGCTGATCAAGCTAGAACGATTAGAATACCAGTACACATGGTAGAGACAATAAATAAATATGTAAGAATATCTAGACAACTTCTTCAAGAATTGGGCAGAGATCCAAAACCAGAAGAAATTGCAGACAGAATGGGAATACCTTTGGAGAAAATAAGAGAAATTCAAAAGATTTCACTAGATCCAGTCTCTTTGGAAACTCCAATCGGTGAAGAAGAAGATAGTCATTTAGGTGACTTTGTTGAAGATGAGGGTGCCCTTTCACCTCCTGACAGTGCAGCTTTTATGCTACTTAAGAAACAGCTTGAAGAAGTATTGGACACCTTGACTGAAAGAGAGAAAAAAGTTTTATCCTTACGTTTTGGTTTAGATGATGGAAGAAGTAGAACTTTAGAAGAAGTTGGCAAGGAATTTGGAGTTACTCGTGAAAGAATAAGACAAATTGAAGCTAAAGCACTAAGAAAACTTAAACATCCAAGTAGAAGTAAAAAATTAAAAGACTTTTTAGATTAAAAAAAGTTACATAGAAAAGAGGATGAATGTCCTCTTTTTTTTAATATGTGATATAATTTATTTATACAGAATTGAAAGGTGGTAATTAATATGTGGGTATGGATTATTTTAGGTATCGTAATAGTTTTATTTTTAGGTGGTATTGGTATTTACAATAGCCTTGTACAAAATAGAGTAAGAGTTAGAGAAGCTTTTTCTACAATTGATGTATATTTGAAAAAAAGATATGACTTGATTCCAAATCTAGTTGAAACAGTTAAGGGCTATGCTAGCCATGAAAAAGAAACTTTTGAAAATGTTACTAAAGCTAGAAATGTAGCTTTAGCAGCAACTGATTCAGCTGGTAAGATTGAAGCTAATCAACAATTATCACAATCTCTATTAAATCTTTTTGCAGTAGCAGAAAATTATCCAGATCTTAAAGCAAATGTGAACTTTCTAGATTTACAAGGAAACTTGTCAAAACTAGAAGAAGAAATTGCTTTTAGTCGCAAATACTATAATGGAACTGTTAGAGAGTTTAACACAATGGTTCAACAAGTTCCTTCAAATATAGTAGCAATGTTAACTGGATTTAAAGAAGAGCCATTTTTTGAAACTGAAGAAATTAGTAAAAATGCTCCTGAGGTAAAATTTTAATGAATAAAAAAGTCAATATAATTATTTCAATAATTTTTAGTACTATAATCTTCCTAGGCTTGTCTAATGAAGTAAAGGCTAGTAATTTTGTTATTGAGAAATATAATGTTGATCTAAAAGTTACTGAAGAAAATTATTACTATGTTAAAGAAGAAATTAATGTGGATTTTTTATTCGAATCACACGGGATATATAGATATATTCCTTATAGATTCCCTAATAGAACTGATTTATATTCAAAGATAGATAATCTTGTAGTGGAAGGTGATAAATTTGAAAAATCATTCACAGAAGAATATGGCTATAGATTTATAAATGTTAAGATAGGGGACCCAGACAGAACTATATTAGGTCAAAAGCAATATGTTATTGAATATGACTATTTGGTAGGAAAATTTAGTGGAGAACAATTTATCGGTTTTAATTTGATGGGAAATATGTCAACTCAAATTAAAGAAGGAAATTTCAAAATTAAATTACCTTATAAAGTGGATTCGGAAAAGATAAGATTCTATCAAGGAGAAATGGGTTCAGATACTGTAGCCAATGTTGATTATAAATATGTTGAAGATGAAACAGGTATTTATTTAATTGGGAAAACACTTTCACCAATTGGAGATTATGAATATTTAACATTTTATGTACCTGTTGATGATTCATATTTTGTAGCAGCCCCAATACTTAAATCATGGTATCAACAAGCATATGTCGGGTTAATAGTTCTAGCTATAATTGTTTTAACCTTGATAGTTTATTTGTGGTATCGTTTCGGTAGAGATAAAAAGGTTATTGGTGTAGTTGAGTTTTATCCCCCAAATAATCTTACACCTCTGGATGTTTCACAAATTTACAATGAAAAGAATTCTCAATCAGTGAATGTGAATCAGATAAAGGAAACCACTTCATTATTTTACTATTTAGCTAATAAGGGCTATTTAAAAATTCATTTTAATGGTAAAAAAGACTTTAGCTTTGAAAAGACAGGAAAAGCTTTAGAAAATGAAGAAAACCATATTAAGGTATTTTTCGATCAGATATTTCTAACTAAGGATGTAGTAACCAAAGAAGACTTGGAAAAGGACTTGTATAACGTGGCTAGTGCAACTATATTGGCTGTCAAGGATCACAATTTAGTTGATTCTAAAACTTTAGTCTTTAGATTTTTAGCAATTAGTGCAACTTTATTACCTTTAATATTTTCTATAGTGACTTTTTTTGATCACTTTAGTTTTAATATTATTTTTGGAGTTATAGTATTAGGTTTAATAGCATCAGTGTTAAATATTTTCTTTTCCTATAATTTGGAAAAATCGGTCTCAGGTATAAAAAAAGGCAAAGTTGTATATATATTTGGCTTGTTAATAAGTGTATTCCTATTATCCTTTATATTATATTCTTTAACTAACTTACCTTCATTTATGTTAATTTTCATCTTAGTACAAGTTGGTATAACTGTTTCGATGTTTATTAAAAGAAGAAATGATGAAGCAATAAGCTTATTAGGCAGAATAAAAGGCTTTAAGGAATTTTTAGAAATTGCAAGAAAAAATGAGCTTGAAAAGCTCATTGCAGATAATCCGTATTATTTTTATGATATATTGCCTTATGCTCATGTGCTTGGTGTATCTAAGGTTTTTGCTGATAAGTTTTCAGATATTAAGATGGCAATCCCACAATATTACCAAAGTGATACAAGTGTATTAAGTTACATGTTGCTATATAATTACTTATTCCATATAAATAATACAGCCCAAGCAAGCTATACCCAAGCTATAAATAGCAAGAATTTTAGTGGTGGTGGTGGCTTCTCAGGCGGCGGAGGCTTCTCCGGTGGTGGTTTTGGTGGCGGTGGAGGAGGATCTTGGTAATTATTTGGTTATTTTATAAATCTTATCATAATTTACATCAAATTGATTAATTAGATTTTCTACATCAGATTTTTCTATATCCTTGAATCTAGCTGCAATTCCACAATTATGTGTTAGTTCTCTAGGTACAGGAACAAGCCAAAATGGCAAGGTATTTTTTAAAATATCTTCAAAATTCAATGCGTCGTTTGTAGTTTTAAAAGTTACATATATATAAGTCAATTTAAACACCCCTTAGCTCAATTATACATAGGAGATGATGAAAATGAAAGTTTATTTAGATTACAGCGCAACTAGTTTCAAAAAACCTAATGAGGTTTTCAAGAAAATTGAGGAGTTCTATAAGTCAAATAATACAAATCCTGGCAGAGGCGGCTATAAGCTAGCTATTGAAGCTGGCAAAATGGTATTAAATACCAGGAACCAAATCAAATCCTTGTTTAATGTTGGGATAAAAGATCATATTATATTTACGAAAAATGTAACTGAATCTCTTAATATTGCCATTAAAGGGCTAGTCAAAAAGGGTGATCATATTTTGATTTCTTCAATTGAGCACAACAGTGTTTATAGAGTTGTGGAACATCTAAAAGAACAAGGCATAATTGATTATGACATAATAAAAGTTAGAAAAGATGGTACTTTTCCAATAAAAGAGTTTAATAAATTATTTAAGGTGAATACAAATCTTTGTATTATTAATCATGCTTCAAATGTTTCAGGTCATATTATGCCTGTCGGTGAAATTGGCAAAATTTGCAAAGAACACAATATAAAATTTGTAATTGATGGTGCCCAGACAGCTGGGTCGATACCTGTTGATTTCAAAGAATTAAATTGTGATGTATTTTGCTTTACTGGTCATAAATATTTAATGGGACCTACAGGTATAGGCGGTTTTATTGTAAAAGATGATATTGCAAAAGACATAGATACATTAATTGATGGTGGTACAGGTAGTTTTTCAGAAGAGAGTACTATGCCTAAAGTTTTACCAGATCGCTTTGAAACTGGTACACTCAATACAATTGGCATAGCAGGGCTAAATGGTGCATTAACTTATTTATTGAACCAAGATATAAATGATATTTATGTTAAAGAAAAGGAAATGCATGATAGATTGTATGAAGGTATAAGAGATATACCAGGAATTATTTTTTATGGTGATATGGAAGTAGAAAAACTTCCAGTAATATCTTTTAATATTAAAGGTTTAGATAGCGGAGAATTAGCAGGCATACTTGATTATCAATATGGAATAATGACAAGAAGTGGTCTACATTGTTCCCCACTAGCACATGAAACTTTTAACAGTCTAGATGGAAGTATTAGAATATCTATAGGTCATTTTTCAACTAATGAAGAAATAGATTACGTTGTTGATATATTGAACAAGCTAGGAAATTATAAATAAATCAAGTATTTGTTTCGAATTACTTGAGCCTATACGACTTACGCCTAATTTTATGAATTCCTCTGCTTGACTTAATGTCTTAATACCGCCTGAAGCCTTTATTTTGGTATTAGGAGCCCCTTGTTGTATCAATTTGATATCATCTATGGAGGCGCCTCTTGCACCGTAACCAGTTGAAGTTTTAACGAAATCAGCACCACTGGATTCACATATTTGACTAGCAGTAATTATTTCGGTTGGTGTTAATAAACTTGTTTCAATAATTACCTTCAATATATTGTTAGGCATTAGTCTTTTGATAGCTGAAATTTCATTAGCATAAAGCAGTAAGCTACCATTTTTAATATGAGGTACTGATGCCACAAGATCTATTTCAGTAGCACCTTCTTCTAAGGCTATATTTGCTTGACATAATTTACTTGTCAAGCCAGAATAACCAAGAGGAAAGTCAATAACTGTTGCGATATTAGTTGTTTTATTAATTTCCATTGCTTTTAGTATATACATAGGTGGTATACAGATTGTTGAAAAACCATATTCCAGGTAATCATTTATCAAAATTTCTAAATCTTTAATTGTCATATCTTGCTTTAAAGAGGTGTGATCAAAGAATTTTGCTAGTTCTATTTTATTCATATGTTTCTCCTGACTTTTATTATTATTATAACACAGGAGACAGAGTAGGGGTGTTTAATGTTAGGGACGATAATTAATGTAATTAGTATATTTATAGGAGGCCTTATAGGTCTTTTATTTCATAAAAAGAGTCCTAGAGTACTTGGTGAAAGAATCATGGAAGGCTTTGGACTCTTTGTGATTGTTATAGGTATTAGCGGTGCAATGGAAGGAAATAATAGTTTATTGTACATTGTATCTATTATTCTTGGTGCTCTGATTGGTGAATCATTAAGGCTGGAAAAAAAATTAAACAATTTTACAGGATATCTAGAAAAGAAATTTGTTAAGGAAAAAAATGATGGCTTCAAGGAAGGCTTTATCTCAACAACTATCCTGTTTTGTGTAGGAGCTATGGCAATAATCGGACCAATGAATGGTGTTTTAAAGGGAGATTATGAAATTTTAATAATAAAATCCACCCTTGATGGTGTCGCGGCTTTTATTTTCGCCTCTGCTTATGGTTTTTCTGTTTTATTCTCTGCTGTAAGTGTATTAATTTATCAAGGATTAGTATCATTATTAGCCTTTTTATTAAAAGATTTTCTATCAACTGAAACTATCAATAATTTTTCAGTAATGGGTAGCCTATTAGTTGCCGGAATAGGCTTTAATATGTTGAAACTTTCATCCAAAAAAATTAATGTGGTAAATCTTTTACCTGCAATTTTTATTCCAATATTATACGAGCCAATCAAACTTCTAATTGAGTTTATAAAGGATATTATCTAATGTACGTAGAAGTTGCAACCTCACTAGAAACAAGAAAATTAAATAAACTGTTTACCTATGAGGTGCCTACAGAGTTAGAGCTGGTTATTTCTATAGGGCAAAATGTACTAGTCCCTTTTGGTAAAAGCAATAAGGAAATCTCAGCAATTATAATTAAAATCTTGCCTAGTGATTATATAACACAGATGGAACTGAAAAAAATCATTAAATTGAATTCAAAGAAAACTGATTTAGACAAAAAATTATTAAGTCTTGCAGTTATGATAAAAGATAAATATTTCCTACCATTATCATCAATCTTAAAATTAATGACAATTAAAAATATTACAGTTAAGGAAAACTATAATAATAAAAACATTTTAATTAGTGATATTGGTAGAGAGAGAATTGCTACTTCAAGAAAATCCAAGAAACAAGAATTGTTGAAGCTCATTGAAAAAGAAGGGGAGATTCTATTCTTAGAACTTATAGAGCGTGGTTTTAAAAAAACTGTGATTATAGAGTTGATTAAAGTTGGAGATTTAAGTTTTGAAAATAAAAATTTAATATCAAATAAAGTTAATCTCAGCCCAAAACAAGAAATCATTTACCATGAAATACAAAAAGGATTAATTAGAGATGAAAATAGTGTTTATTTACTTTTTGGAGCTACAGGAAGTGGTAAAACTGAAATATATTTTAAAGCCATAGAAAAAACATTACTAGAGAATAAGCAAGTTATAGTACTTTTACCTGAAATTAATCTCACTGAGCAGATGATTAGTAGATTTGAAGAAGCTTTTCCTGATAATGTAGTTAAGTGGCACAGTCAAATTACGTTGCAACAAAAAAAGAAAGCCTGGGAAGATCTTGTTAATAAAGAAAAAAATATTCTCATAGGACCCAGATCTGCAATTTTCACTAAGATGTCCGAAGTTGGATTGATTATAGTTGATGAGGAACATGATATAAGTTATTACCAACAAAACTATCCTAATTACAATGGTAGGGACGTAGCTATTATGAGAGGCAACATTGAAAAAGCTGTAGTTGTTTTAGGATCAGCAACACCATCTGTAGATAGTATGCAAATGGTCAATGATGGAAAGTTTGAATTATTAAGGCTAGAAGAAAAATATCATGGACAAACTAATCCAAATGTTCAGCTAATTAATATGAGTGAAGAGTTACACAAAGGTAATTCAACAATTATTAGCGATGCACTTGATAAAGGCATTAGAGAAAAAATCAAAAAAGGTGAACAAATATTAATCTTTATCAATAGGAGAGGTTATTATAATTTCTTAATGTGTAGAGATTGTGGCAATGTAATAAAATGTGAAAATTGTGAGATTCCACTTGCTTATCATGAAAAAGATAGAAAGTTGATTTGTCACTATTGCGATTATAAAGTAAATAAATATGAAGAATGCCCAACTTGTGGCAGTAAAAGGATCAGAGGAATTGGACTAGGAACTGAACAAGCCGTTGAAATTTTAAAGAAAAAGTACCCCGAATTAGAAGTAGAACGTCTAGACAGTGATGTTAAGGGTGGTAATACCAGAAAAAAAATTATACTTCAAGATTTTAAAGATAATAAAATACAAATTTTAGTAGGCACTCAAATTATTGCTAAAGGAATAGATTTTCCAAATGTTGGCTTAGTTGGAATTCTTTTAGGTGATATGTCTTTGAATTTTCCGGATTTTCGTGCAAGAGAGTGGACCTTCCAACTTTTAATGCAAGTTATAGGAAGAACAAGTAGGAGAGATAAAAAAGGTGAAGTAATATTACAAACTTATCATCCCTCTGATATAATATATAGGGATATACAAAACTTTGATTATCATAATTTTTATCTTCAAGAATTAAAATTTAGAAAAAAACATAGATATCCACCTTTTGGAGAAATTGTTAGACTACAATTTATAGGTTTAAATAGAGATGACTTAATTGAATTAGTTTGGAATAGCTATAATACGTTAAAAACCAAATTTAGTGAAGGAGATATCTTTCAACCTAAACCAAATAGAATTGAGAAATTTAACAACACTTTCAGATGGCAAATAGTTATTAAATTTGACAAGACACTGATGATTGAAAAAGAAAAACATTTAAAAGATTTTATGGAAAATTATTATATGAATAATAACAAAAAAGAAATGGTCTATATAGAAAGAAATCCCTATGGACTCATTTAGGAGGAATAATGGCAGTGTATCAAGTAGTTACTATAGGTGACGAAATTTTAAGAGATAAAGCAAAGGAAGTTACTAAATTCGATGACCGAATATATAAACTTTTAAACAATATGATGGAAACATTAATGAAAGAAGATGGAGTTGGCTTAGCCGCTCCACAAATTGGAGTTTCAAAAAGAGTAATTATAGCTTATCATGAAGAAAATGATAAAGTCATAGAATTAATTAACCCTGAGATAATAAGTGCTAGTGGCGAGGTTATTGATAATGAAGGTTGTCTTAGTGTCCCAGGTAGAGTAGGGAAAGTTAATAGATCAAAAGATATAGTAGTTAGAGGTCAAAATGCTGATGGAGAACCGATTCAATTTAATGCCTCAGGAATGTTTGCTAGAATAATACAACATGAAATTGATCATCTAAATGGAATATTATTCATCGATAAACTAGAAAAGGAAGAGAATGCTTAATGACTATTGTATTTTTTGGAACAAGTGAGTTCGCTGTAGAAAGTCTAATTGCTATATATAAAAGCGAACATCAAGTGCTTTGTGTAGTGACACAACCCGATTCTAGAAGAGATAGAGGACATAAGGTGCATTTTACTCCAATCAAGGAAAAAGCTTTAGAGTTTGGCATGACTATCTATCAAACAGATAATATTAACAGCGCTCAATCTTTAGAATATTTAAATAGTTTGAAAGCTGATATTTTCGTTGTTGTTTCATATGGTGCTTTATTAAGTAACGAGGTCTTATCTATAAGTAGATACAAACCTATAAATGTACATCCTTCATTGTTACCTAAATATCGAGGTGCGGCACCAATTCAAAGAACTTTAATGAATGGAGATAACATCACTGGTGTTACAATAATGGAAATGATAGAGAAGCTGGATGCAGGAGATATCATAAGCCAAAGAGTATTGGAAATTAATAGTTATTGGAATTACGGAGCCCTTAGCACTAAGTTATCAATTGAGGGTGGAAAACTCTTACTAGAAGCATTGAAACTCATAGAAGCAGGGGTTGATAAGAGAGTACCTCAAGATGATACATTGCAAACTTATGCTAAAAAAATCAAAAATGAGGAGAAGTATCTTAACCTAAGTCATGAAGCTAGTGATATTATAAATACGATTAGGGGATTAACACCGAAAATCACTCCATTATTAGTCCTAAACAATCAATACTTAGGCATTGTAGAAGCTGAAGTAGCTTCTTTAAATGTTAGTGAAGATTTTAAAAATTCAGTTATTGGAGAAGTATTGAAAATTGATAAAAAAAGTGGAATTTTAGTAAAATGTGCCATAGGAGCAATTTGGATAAAAAAAATAAAACCAGAAGGCAAAAAAACAATGGATTTCAAAGATTTTTTAAATGGCAAAAAAATCCATGTAGGTAATATATTAAAAAGCAAAGAGGAGAATTAAATGGACCTATTTTATTTATTTTCAGGCGGAAATGTATATATAACAATAATAATGGTATTAACACTTGTATTTTCATTTTATGCACAGTTTAAAGTCAATAGTACTTTTAACAATTACAAGAGAATTCCAAATACAAGAAATATGACTGGAGAAGCATTAGCTTTTGATTTGAAAAACAAATATCAAATGACATATTTAGAGATCGAACGTGTTGGCGGTTATCTTAGCGATCACTATAATCCCAAGAAAAAATCCTTAGGTTTAAGTCAGGAAGTTGCTGGTAATGGGACCATAGCTGCACTTGCTATTGTGGCCCATGAAATGGGTCATGCAAGACAAGATGCTGAAAAAATGTTATTCTTAAAATTAAGGAACAATATATTTCCATTTACTAATATTGCTTCGAATTTTGCTATACCAATATTTGTGTTTGGATTGATTTTCAATTCAATCAATTTAATGAATATTGGAATAGTACTTTTCGCTTTGGTAAGTTTATTTTATATAATTACTTTACCTATCGAAATAAACGCATCCAAGAGAGGATTATCTATGTTAAAAGAAGGCAATTATTTAAATGAAGGCGAATTAAAAGGCGCAAGAGCTGTACTAACTGCAGCAGCTCTAACTTATATAGCTGCATTAGCATCTTCATTAGCTACATTACTAAGACTATTATTTTTGAGGTCAAGAAATGATTAATCTTTTTAAGTTATCAAAAGATGACGTGATTAAAAGAATAGTAACTGCAGGATTTCCAGCATTCAGAGGTAAACAACTTTTGGACTGGGTTTACAACAAGAATATAGTTGAGATAGAATCAATGTCAAATTTAGATAAAGGATTTAAAGAATATTTGAATAGTAATATAAAATTATTAACTCTTGATACTATTAAGATAATAGAGGATGATAAGGGAGAAACAATCAAATTTTTATTATTACTTGGTGATAGAAATACTATAGAAATGGTAATTATGAGATACAAGGATAAGGATGCAAGTAAAAATAGAAACACCTTATGCCTTTCAAGCCAAGTTGGCTGTAAAGTTAAATGCCCATTTTGTGCTACAGGAACTTCTGGATTAGTAAGAAATCTTAAAGCAGAAGAAATTGTTCAACAAATGTCTATTGCAAATACATATTTGAAGCAATATGATGCAAAAGTAAACAATGTTGTATTCATGGGGATGGGTGAACCATTTTATAATAAAGATGAGGTTCTACTAGCTGCCTCCTTAATAAAAGAGAATTTTGAAATCAGCAGCAGAAAAATAACCATATCAACTAGTGGAATAATTGAAGGTATTAAAGAGTTGGCTGACAAAGAATTAAAATATGTTCTAGCTATTTCTTTACATGCACCAACTGATAGAGTTAGAGATTATTTGGTTCCTATAAATAAAAAGTATCCACTAAATGAACTTATGAAAGCTTGTAGATATTATCAAACTAAAACAAAAAAAAGAATCACTTTTGAATATATAATGATTGATAGTATGAATATTTGGCCTGATGATGCAAGAAATTTAGCCAATTTATTAAAAGGTATTGATTGCCATATCAACGGTATACCAGTTAATAGTATTAAAGACAGCGAATTTAAAAGGCCAAAAAAGAAAGATATTTATACATTCAAGAAATTATGTGAAGACTATGGTTTATCATTTTCCATAAGAGAAGAAAAAGGTATTGATATAGATGGTGCCTGTGGCCAATTGAGGAACAAAGAAAGGAATTAATATGCGCGCAATAGCTGTTAGCGAACAAGGTAAAGTTAGATCAAACAATGAAGATGCTATTTATATTAATGAGGGCTCAGGATTTTTTGCTGTAGCCGATGGTATGGGTGGGCATGAAGCAGGAGAAATTGCCAGTAATTTGGCTATTGAGAAAATCAGAATAGAATTAGAAGACTTAGAAAATATAGAAGCATCTACAGTAGAATCAGCTTTTAATGCAACTAACAAAATGATTTATGAAAAAAGTAGTTATAAAGATCAGAAAATGAACATGGGTACTACACTTTCTGTATTGAAAATAGTTGGAGACAGGGGATTTATCGGTCATATAGGAGATAGTAGGATATATCTTATTAGAAACCAAGAAATTATAAAATTAACAGAAGATCACACCTATGTAGAAAGATTATATCAAGATGGAATTATAACTTATGAAGAATATCTCAATCACCCTAAAAAAAACATTCTGTTAAAAGCATTAGGTAGTGATAAACCTGCTGATCCACAGGTGTTAGAATTTCAAATACAACCAGGGGATATTATTTTTTTATGTACCGATGGCGTTCATTATTATCTTAAAAATGAGGAGTTAATCTATATATTACTAAAGAAAACAGGCAAGAAACTTATAAAAGAATTATCAGATATTATTGAGGCAAGAGGCTCAAATGATAATTATTCCTTTATAGTTATTGATAAGTTTTAGGAGGAAAACATATGAGTATGATTGGAAAAATTTTTGCAGATCGATATAAACTTATTAAAATATTAGGGACTGGTGGTATGGCTGATGTATATTTGGGCGAAGATATTATGCTCAATAAGTTGATTGCCATTAAAATATTAAAGAAAGAACTTATAAATAATAGAGAAAGTGTTAGATATTTCAAGAACGAAGCAGAAGTAATATCACATCTTTCACATCCAAATATAGTTGAAGTTTATGATGTTGGCATGTCAGAAGGTAATCCATATATAGTTATGGAATATGTTGAAGGTAAGACTCTAAAAGATATTATTAGAGAAAAAGCTCCACTGTCTGCAACCTTTTCCATATATGTAATGGAAGGTGTTTTGTCAGCTCTAATACACTCTCATAAAAAAGGAGTTATTCATAGAGATATAAAACCACATAATATTATGATAAATAAAAGTGGTGAAGTAAAAGTGATGGACTTCGGCATAGCTAGAATTACTGACCAAGGAACAACTATGACTATAACTAATGACATAGTTGGGTCTGTACATTATCTATCTCCTGAACAAGCATCTGGAGCAGAAATTACCGAGCTTTCTGATGTTTATTCTAGTGGTATAGTCTTTTATGAGATGTTGACTGGTAGATTGCCTTATGAAGGTCAAAATCCTGTTTCAGTTGCAGTAAATCATATTCAAGGTGGGTTAGTACCTCCAAAAGATTTGATTGAAGATATTCCTCAAGAGGTTGAAAATATTGTATTAAAAGCTACAATGCGTGACCCTAAAAAAAGATTTAAGTCTGCTTTAGAAATGAATATTTTTATTGAAAAAACTAGACTTCTAATGGAAGCAGGCAAAATAAATCAAGTTAAGAGAATTACTCTAGAAGAAGTCAATACTGATTTTGATAAAAAAAATCTAGGTGTAAAGAAAAAAGATAATAAACAAGATTTTAAAAAAATAGCAATTATTACAGGCGCAGTTTTTGTATCACTAGCAATTATCTTAGGCTTAATGTCTATATTTAATGGTGGTGCTAAAAAAATTGTACCTGATGTAGTTGGTATGACACAAGAAGATGCAATAGCTAAGCTCAAGGAAAGTGGATTTCAATATACCATAGAAGGTATATATTCTGAAGATGTTGATAAAGGAGAAGTGGCAGAACAAAGCCCAGATGGAAATGCCTTATCACCAGTATCTGTTGTTGTAAAATTGAAGGTCAGCAAAGGACAAGATGAAATTGAAGTTCCTAATGTAGTTGGCTCAAGTGAAAATGAAGCTAGAAGTGTTTTAAAAGCTCAAGGTTTTATTGTTGAAGTCGCTAAAGAATTTAGTAAAGAAGTTCCACTTGGTGATGTTATTAGGCAAGAGCCTGGAGCTGGAGAGAAACTATTACCTGGTGAAAAAGTACTTATAATTGTCAGTGATGGTGAACAATTAGTTAAAATTAAAATGCCGAATTTAATTGGTAAAACACTAACATCAGCTGAGCAGTCACTTAATGCGTCTAAACTAATATTAGGTTCTGTCACCAATGAAGAGAGTGGTGATTACCTTCCTGGCCAAGTAATAAAACAATCAGTCAAACCAGGGATTGACGTTCAACAAGGAAGCACTGTAGACGTAGTTATTGCCAAGGAACCTACATCAAAGGTAAAAACAATTGAAATAACTAGAGCAGACTCAGCAAATCCAGCAACGTATAGTATTTTAATATCAGATAGTAAAGGTAGCAGAGTTGAAACTGTTTCATTTGCTGGTGGAGTCTTAACTACTCAAAAAACCATAACATATTTTGGCGTAGGGACTGCAACTATTAAAGATCAAAATGGTAATGTTGTTGATGCAATAGGTTTGGAGTAATTGTGAAAGGTAGAATAATTAAAGGTGATAGTGGCTTCTATTACGTATATTCAGAAGGATCTTTATATGAATGTAAATTAAGAGGCAAACTGAAACTTAAACATAAAAAAGCTTATCCAGGTGATATTGTAGATTTAGTTGTTGATGAAAACTATAAAGGAACTATAGAGTCAATTGAAGACAGAATAAATCTATTACCAAGACCTTCAATTGCAAATAGTGATCAGTTACTAATTGTTATGAGCCTATCTTACCCTAAAATAGATTATAATGTACTTGATAGATTATTAGTGCTCTCTCAGTGGCATAATATCAAGCCAGTAATCATATTAAATAAAAAAGATGAAGACCAAGATAATATAGGACCAGAGATTTCTAATATATACCCTTTTAAAGTTATTGAAGTTTCTGCAGTAAGTGGATTTGGGATTGATAGTTTAAAAGATATTTTAAGGGATAAATTAAGTGTACTTGCTGGGCCTTCAGGGGTTGGCAAATCTAGTGTGTTAAATATTCTAGATAGTAAACTACTTAAAGAAACCGGAGTTTTAGGAGAAAAATTAAAAATAGGACGCCACACAACAAGAACTAGTCAGTTTTATGAAGTGGATGGTGGCTTGATAGCTGATACACCTGGTTTTAGTCGCCTCGATTTACCCATTGAGATGGTTATGGAAGATTTAACTCAGTACTATCCTGAATTCTATGAATATACAAGAGAATGCTATTTCAATGGTTGTCTTCACCATATGGAGAAGGTATGCGGTGTCAAAAAAGCCCTATCAGATGGGAAGATAGATCAAGGCAGGTATGACAGGTACCTATATATGTTAGAAGAGATTAAAGAAAATAAAGAAAGAAGGTATAAATAATGATTGCTCCATCACTATTATCTGCAGATTTTTCCAATCTACAAAGAGATATAGATATTATAGAAGATGCAGGAGCCAAGTGGTTACACCTTGATATTATGGATGGTCATTTTGTACCGAATATTTCATATGGGCCTGTTTTAATTTCTAAAATAAGACCACATACAAAATTATTTTTTGATTGTCATTTAATGATAGAAAATCCTGAATTATATCTTGAAGATTTTAAAAATGCTGGAGTTGATTTAATAACTGTACATGTTGAAACCTGTCCTCATTTAGATCGAGTTGTTAGTCAAATAAAAGAACTAGGCATGATGGCAGGAGTAGTCCTAAATCCAAGCACCCCTTTAAGTTCAATAGAGTGGATTTTAGATAAGATTAATATTGTACTGATAATGTCAGTAAACCCAGGTTTTGGAGGACAAAAATTCATACATTCAATGGTACATAAGGTAATGGAATTAAAAAAGATGATAATCAATAAAAATGTTGATGTTTTAATCGAAGTAGATGGTGGTGTAACGATGGACAATGCTAAGATGATAAAAGATGCTGGAGCAGATATATTAGTAGCTGGTTCATCAGTATTTTCTCAAAAAGATATAAGGAAGGCTTTTATTGAATTATCATTAGAAATTAAGTAATTGCATATACTTATTTATTATGATAAAATTTAAAAAGAAATTATAAATATTTCTTCGGGGAACGGTGAAATTCCATACCGGCGGTACAGCCCGCGAGCGCAAGCTGATCTAGTTTAATTCTAGAGCCGACAGTAAAGTCTGGATGAAAGAAGATGCTTTTAAGCAATTTTTACCTCAAGAATATTTTCTTGAGGTATTTTTTAGGAGGAAAACATGAAAAACAAACAATTAAGAATAATGTTATATCTAACAATCTTGTCAGTTATTAGCTTTCTTTTAATGTATATTATGGAAATTCCAATTCTATCATTAGTTGGTATGCCTGGCTTTGAATTTTTAAAATATGATTTAAGCGAAGTAGTTGCAATTGTGGCTGGTTTTATTTTTGGTCCTGTAGCTGGAATGATAGTTATTGGCTTAAAATCTATATTGTTTTTCTTTTCGGGGAAAAACACTACAGGATGGGTTGGCTTAGCTGCTAGTCTAACAGCTGGTTTGTCATTAGTTGCTGGCGCTACAATCTTATATAGAATTAAACAAACCAGAATCAATCTATTTATCGGGGTAATAATTGGAGCCTTAGCTCTTACAGTATTGATGCTAATTTTCAATTATTTCATATTTTTACCATTATATGGAATTGAAGCTAATGCTTTTTGGATTACTGGTTTAGCAGCCTTTAACATATTGAAAGGCATATTGTCAGGTGTTTTTTCTGTCATTCTTTATGAATTACTTAAAAAACGAGTCGAAACGTTTTTAAATAAGTAGTTTTTTATTTAAAACCACCATTTATGGTGGTTTTTTTATTTTAATATTTATTGTATAATATTAAGGTAATATATATAGAGGAGTACTTATGAGTTATATTTATTTAATTAGACATGGACAGACAAGTTGGAATTTAGAAGAACGCTTTCAAGGAACAACAAATACTGAATTAACTGAGGTAGGAATAAATCAAGGTAAGTTACTAGCAAAAAGTCTTTCGAAGACTAAATTCGAAAATATATATTCAAGCCCTCTTAAAAGAGCAAAGATTACTGCTGATTTTATTGGATCAGAAGTTAACTGTGAGGTTATAGAAGATCTTGATTTCAAAGAAATTAGTTTTGGAGATTGGGAAGGTTTATCCACAAAAGAAATTAGAGAAAAATATCCATGGATGGATAAATGGTTTGATGATACAGGACTTTTCCAAATACCCAACGGAGATGTTTTTGAGGATGAAAAGAATAGGCTAAAAGAAAGATTGATTAAGATCGCAAAGGAAAGTAATGGACAAAATACTGCAATAGTAAGCCATGCCGGTATTATAAGACTAAGTTTATTAGCAGCACTTGATTTACCATTATCATATTATTGGAGATTTGTCCTTGGCAATACGTCGATTAACATCTTGGAATATCATAATGGAATGTTCTTTTTAAAATCTTTAAATGATACATCTCACTTGTTAAGTAAATAATATTATGTTAAAATAGGAGTGTTTATAATAATTAAAATAATTGCAGGGAAAAACAGGGGTAATATTCTAAAGACAAAAGATGGAATTACCACTAGGCCAACTCTAAACAGAATAAGAGAAAATATCTTTAATATTATAAGAGATAAGGTGTCTGGCGCTAAAGTCCTTGATGTATTCGCTGGAAGTGGTGCCATTGGTATAGAGGCTCTTTCAAGAGGTGCATCAGAAGCAACATTTATCGAATTAGACAAGGAAGCCTACAGAATACTAAAGGAAAATATAGGGAAAACCAATAATCTTGATAAATCAAAGATTATAAATGGGGATTTCAGAAATATTTTAAAAAAAATCACTAATTCTTATGACATTATATATATAGATCCCCCTTATAATTTAAATGCATACGAAGAGGTTCTATCTTTTATAGGGTCAAATGATTTACTAGCTGAAAATGGTATAATAATTTTAGAAGCAAAAAAAGATACTACACTGCCATCAGAATCAAATGATTTTAAATGTTACAGAAATGTGATATATGGAAATACTATAATAAAGTTCTACAATAAAAATTAGGAGGATGAACTATGAATACTTTAAAGCTCATTGATGCATTGGAAGAGATGCTAGAATCATCTCATAAGGTACCGTTAACTAGTAATGTAATGGTTAAGGGTGATGAGTTATTGGATCTAATCAATGAAATCAGAGATTCATTTCAAGAAGAAGTGAAAAAGGCACGTCAGATTGTTAGAGAAAGAGAACAAATGATTGAAAGTGCTAAAAGAGAAGCTGATATGATTATTAAAGGTGTTGAAGCAAATATAGAAAATATGATTAGTGAAACTGCTGTTAAAAGAAAAGCTGATCAAAGAGCAGCTGAAGTTGAAGAAGAAGCACATAGAAAAGCTATGCAGCTTGCAGTTCAAAGTGAAAACTATTCAGAAGAAATACTTAACACATTAGATAACTATATTAATAAATGTCTAGTTAATATCAAGGAAGCCAAGAGACAATTAACTGCAGTTAAAACTAAAAAAAATCTATAATTTAGAAGGAGTTTTTTATGAAAGTATTAGTCCTCAACTCAGGAAGTTCTTCTATCAAGTATCAACTTTTAGGTATGGAGAACGAGAATTGTATAGCGAAGGGAATAGTTGATAAAATCGGTTTCGATCAAAGCAATATTTGTTACGAAAATCAATCAGGTTACAAAAACAAGTATACGGCAGAAGTTAAAGATCATCTTACAGGAATTAAAGTGATTTTAGACATACTAATGGATAAAGCTAATGGGGTAATCAAATCTGTTGAGGATATAGCTGGTGTAGGCCACAGAATGGCACATGGTGCTAGATATTTTACTGATTCTGTTTTAGTCACGGAAGATGTTAAGGAAAAAATATTAAAGACGTGTGAAATAGCTCCTTTACACAATCCACCACAATATAAAGGTATACAAGCAATCGAACAAGTAATGCCTGGTATACCAAACGTGGTATGTTTTGACACAGAATTTCACAAAGGAATACCAGATCACGTAGCTACTTATGGTCTACCATATGAATGGCTTGAAAAGTACAATATTAGAAAATATGGTTTTCATGGCTTATCTTATAAATATGTAACTAGAAGAGTTGGTGAAATATTTAATATTGATTGGAAACAACTTAAAATCATCACTTGTCATCTTGGAAATGGTGCAAGTGTAGCCGCTGTGAAAAATGGCGAAACTGTTGATACAACAATGGGCTTTACACCTTTACAAGGTTTAATTATGGGTACTAGATGTGGGGATATAGACCCAGCAATTGTTCCTTTTATCATGAAAAAAGAAGGTTATGATGTTGATGAGATAACTAATATTCTAAATAAGAAAAGTGGTGTTCTAGGGGTATCAGGTCTTTCTAGTGACTTTAGAGATTTAGAAGAAGCTGCTAATAAAGGTGATGAAAGAGCAAGATTAGCATTAGAAATGTTTATATATAGAGTAAAATTTTATATTGGAGCATATAATGCAGTTTTAAATGGAATTGATGTTCTGATTTTTACTGGTGGAATTGGAGAAAATTCCACTATGATGAGACAGGCTATATGTAAAAATTTAGAAGATTTAGGAATTGTAATAGATTTAGAAAAAAATGACTTTAAAGGTAAGGAAAGAATAATCTCTCCATTAAATAATAAGGTTAAAGTTGTTGTTATTCCTACTAATGAAGAATTAATGATAGCAAGAGATGTGAAAAGAATAATAAGTTAATAAAAATATCTTGAAATAATGTTAAAATAAGATATAATATTATAGTGGGTATTTGAGTTAACTGCTTGAATATCAATAATTAACCAGATTAAATTTATTTTCGAATAATTATATAAAAGAAGATAAATAGTCAGAGAGGAGGAAAGAAGATGGGAGTACCTAAAAGAAGGCAAGGTAATTCAAGAACAAACATGAGAAGATCTGCTTGGAGCAAAATGGAAGCACCAGCATTAGCAGAATGTCCACAATGTCACGAATTAAAACAGCCCCATAAAGCTTGTCCAACTTGTGGCTATTACAAAGGGAAAGCGGTAATTGCTATTAAAGAAAATAAATAATTTAGAGCTGGTTAAACCAGCTCTTTTATTTTATATGGAGTTTTAATGACGCTAATAGTATAATATTAACTATAAGAAAAGCAGTTATTTATATTAATAAAATATTAGGCAGGTAAAAATGATTGAAAAAATAAAATCTCCTGAAGATTTAAAAAAAATAGAAGAAAAAGATCTTTCAATATTATGTCAAGAAATAAGAACATATATTGAAACAATTGTAGAAAAAAATGGTGGACATCTTGCTTCAAATCTTGGAGCTGTGGAATTGATTGTCGCCCAACATAGAATTTTCAGCTCACCTAGGGATAAGATTATCTTTGATGTAGGTCATCAGAGTTATACCCATAAAATATTAACTGGTAGGTATGAATCATTTTCAACAATCAGAAAATTTAAAGGTATTAGTGGGTTTCCGAAATCATTAGAAAGCCCACATGATGTCTTTAATACTGGTCATAGCAGTACTTCAATTTCAGCTGCTCTAGGTATGGCCACAGCTAGAGATTTAGATAAAGAAAATTATCATATAATTGCCAATATTGGTGATGGTGCATTAAGCGGTGGAATGGCTTTAGAAGCCTTGAACCATATAGGGCATACAAACAAAAAGATAATTATTGTCTTAAATGACAACGAAATGTCTATTTCTGAACCTGTAGGAGCGATAGCTAAACAATTAACAAAAATAAGCTCAGGTAGTACTTATAGAAATCTTAAATATAAATTAACACAAAAATTAATAGTAACAGCATTGGGAAGATACTTAAGAAGATTCCTAAGTAGAATAAAAGGCATAATTAAACATATGTTTTCTTTTAAAGGTTTATTTTTTGAACGCTTTGGACTAACATATCTTGGACCATATGACGGCCACGATATTATAGGCTTGGAAGAGGGTTTTAAAATCGCCAAAAATATTGAAGGACCTGTTTTAGTACATGTTATAACTACTAAAGGCAAAGGAAATTACTTTGCAGAAGATAATCCTGAAAAATACCATGGAGTTTCACCAAGTGGAAATAAAAAATATAAAAGCTTTACAAGTATATTCGGTGAATACTTGGTTGAATTAGCAGAAGTTGATAAAAAAATAACTGCTATAACAGCTGCTATGTGCACTGGTACAGGTTTGGAACTTTTTAGAGAAAAGTTAACTGATAGATTTTTTGATGTAAGTATTGCAGAACAACATGGATTGACATTTGCTGCAGGGCAAGCTATCTCTGGCTATCATCCTTTTATATCAATTTATTCTACATTTATGCAAAGAGGTGTAGACCAGGTTATTCATGATATATGTATGCAAAATCTTCCTGTAACTATGATACTTGATAGAGCGGGTCTAGTTGGTGAAGATGGTGAAACACATCATGGAGTATTTGATATTAGTTTATTTGGTTCCATACCTAATTTGGTATATATGGAACCTAAGGATGGAACTGAATTAAAAATGATGATGAAATTTTCTACAAATTACATTGGCCCTACTATGATAAGATTTCCTAAAGCATCAACTATAGAAGATGCTAATAATGAAATTTTAGATTATGAAGAATTAGGAAATTTTGAACTATATACAGATCAAAATAAAAACTCCAATTTCAAGTTGGCTATTATTGGACTGGGATCAGAATATACGGTTGCTTCTAATATTGCTGATATTCTTAGAACGAAAGGTTATGACATTGATGTTTATAACCCAAGATTTATATCACCTATTTCTAACAAAACACTAATAGACCTAGAGAAATACCAAAAGGTATTTACACTAGAAAATCATGTGGTGATAGGTGGTTTTGGAAGTTTATTGAAATGTAGATTGTTAAATCCAAAAGTATATTCCTTTGGCCTTCCTAATAGTTTTATCGAACATGGTTCTATCAGTGAATTAAGAGAAGAAATTGGATTTACACAAGAGAAGATTCTTACAGAAATAGAAAGGATCATTAGTGAATAAAGAAAGATTAGATGTATTGTTAACAAGTAATGGCTATTTTGAGTCTAGACAAAAGGCACAAGCAGAAATAATGGCAGGAAATATCTTAGTTAATAATCAAAAGATAAGTAAACCAGGTACAACTGTTGATTCTGCAAGTTTGATTACAATCTTAAAAAAAGATTTTCCATATGTAAGTAGGGGAGCTTTGAAGTTAATGAAAGCTTTTGATCAATTTAATATAAATGTTGATAGTAATCTTTGTCTTGATATAGGAGCTTCAACAGGTGGATTTACAGAAATCCTATTATTAAAGGGTGCAAAGAAGGTATATGCTATTGATGTTGGTCATAATCAACTTGATTGGAAGTTAAGGAATGATGAAAGAGTTATCTCTAAAGAAAAGACCAATGGCAGATATTTGACAACCTTAGATTTAGAAGATAATTTGATGGACACTATTGTTACTGATGTTTCTTTTATTTCTCTCGAGAAAATATTACCAGCAGCTTTCTCATGTTTAAAGAATAATGGGGAAATGGTTGCGTTGATTAAACCTCAATTTGAAGCAGGTCACGGCGAAGTGAATAAAAAAGGAGTTGTTACTAATACTACAACTCATCTAAAAGTTATAAAAAAAATTATAGATTTTTCCTTAGATTTAGGTTTTAGTGTAAAAGGATTAGAAAAATCACCAATTAAAGGACCTAAGGGGAATATTGAATTTTTGATTTTTTTGGTTAAAGAGGATAAGCCTACAGTAGACAATGTTCTGACTGATAAATATATAATTGAGAAAATTAAAGAAGAGCAATAAAAAAACAGCTGTAATCAGCTGTTTTTTGGCAGGGGAGACAGGAATCGAACCCGCAACCAATGGTTTTGGAGACCACTACTCTACCAGTTGAGCTACTCCCCTAAATATGTCACATGCAAAATTATAACTATTTTACTTAAATTAGTCAAGAGGAGTTTTTATTTATGGATAATAATGGGATATTAATTATTTATACAGGCGGAACTATCGGCATGTCTAAAATCGATAGAGATATTGATACTTTAATTAATAAGGATGAGATAATAGAGAGCATACTTGAAAAAGTAAAATTAAAGAATATGGATAAAGTAGTTGCAATTAGAAGTATTATTGATTCCAGCCAGTTAGACTATCAAATTTTCAATGAAATTAGTTCTATATTGAAAATGGAATATGATAACTACAGCGGCTTTATTATCATAAGTGGCACCGATACCATGGCCTACTTACAAAGTCTTCTTAAATGGCAAATAATTGGCCTTGAAAAGCCAATTATTTTAACAGGAGCCATTAATTCTTATGATCAAGATCAAAAAGAAGGGGTTAACAATATAAATTACGGGATAGAACAAGTGGAAATATATAAAAATCAGGGAATAGTTGGTATTGCAATGAATTATAAACTTTTGAAAAATCCAACTACTAAAACCAATAGCATCTCAAAATCACCTTACCAGGAAATTATAAATTCTGATTTAGAAAAACTAAGACTAAAAATCATTAATAATTCGGATGAATTAAAATTCAATATTCTTAATGATTTGAAGTTAGAAAGCATTTATATTAACCCTTTTGTGTATATAAGTGATACGAAATGTCTTGCAGCTGGGCTTATAATAATAGCTTATGGACAAGGTACCTTTAAAGAGGATATCCTATTAAAGGAGAAGGCGAAGAGATATAGTGATCAGAAAAAGCCGATTATTGTTATTTCACAATGCAACAATAATAATTTAAATGTCAAACAATACCAATCTGGCAGCTTTTTAGAAAAATATGAAGTATTATATTGTAGTGGTAGCTGTATAGAAGAAGGAATAGCATTCCTAACTTATTTAATTAATAGTAATATATTGCTAAGTGAGTTTATCTAAGGTAGAATTAACTTATAAATAAAATATATAAGGAGGTTATATCATGAAAGCAAAAGTAGATAAAGATACATGCATTGGCTGTGAAAACTGCGTGAATGAGTGTCCTGAAGTGTTTGAAATGGAAGATGACGGTTTAGCTGTAGCTAAAGACATAGAATTGTCTGGAGACATACTAGATTCTGCAAACGTTGCAAAAGATGTTTGCCCTGTTGAAGCGATTTCAATCAACTAATAAGACTGATATATTAAAGGAGCTGATGATTATAATCAGTTCCTTTTTATTTTATATTGAGTTATTGCATAATTATACAATAACCTATAAAATTAGATTAGTAATTTGTAAGGAGATATATAGTGATTGGTATAGTATTCAATGAAGAAAAAAAAGGTGCTATCGAACTTTTTGATTATATTTCAAAGTGGTATCAAAA
The DNA here is from genome assembly GCA_009773805.1 of Fusobacteriota bacterium. Taxonomy (GTDB): domain Bacteria; phylum Bacillota; class TC1; order TC1; family TC1; genus WTXA01. The sequence continues at coordinate 273,459 of WTXA01000001.1, read as the reverse complement.
TAAAGGTAAGATAGTTGTAACAGACATAAAAGAATTAACAGAAGATTGTGAGTTCCTTGTAGTTCTTGGAGGAGATGGAACGATATTAAGTACAGCAAGCTTAATTCAACCAAAAGTTATTCCTATACTAGGAATAAATCTAGGGAGATTAGGTTTTTTAACTTCTGTTGAGAAACAAAACATAGATGAATACTTAGAAAAATCACTTGATAAAAACAATTATATAATTGAAGAAAGAATTATGTTAGATGTAGAAATACTAAATGACGGTAAAGTCATATACAAAGATATTGCACTAAATGATGTAGTATTTTCCAGAAACTACTTAGAAGGGATGTTAGGGTTCTTAGTCAAAGTATCTGAAGTAGAGGTAGATGAGTTTTTCGCTGATGGTTATATTATTTCTACACCTACAGGTTCGACAGCTTATTCACTTTCGGCTGGTGGACCAATTTTGACTCCTGAAATGGATGTTATTCTATTAACACCAATTTGTCCTCATACTTTGTATGCACGTCCAATTGTTGTCAATGCTTCCGAAGAGATAGAGGCCATCCTAACTAGTGTTGGTAGAAAAAGCATTGTTACTGTCGATGGACAAAGACATTATAAATTGAATAATAAGAGTTCAGTTAAGATAAATAGATCTAAAATAATAACAAAAACAATTAGATTTAAAGATAGAGTGTTCTTCAAGGTACTAGGAGATAAAATCGGAAAAAGAAAATAATAATTGAAGAATTAGGAGTTTTTATGAATAAGAAGGAAAGACAAAAACTAATCTTGAATATAATAAGAGAACAAGAGATAAAGACACAAAGTGAATTAGTTGAAGTGTTAGAAAAAAGAGGATTAATAGCCACTCAAGCAACTGTCTCAAGAGATATTAAAAACTTGAAATTGGTCAAAGAAGTAGGTGTAAATGGTTCAATATATCGAGTATCTAATAATATAAATGCAGAAATCACTGTAAATAAACAAATATTAAAAGATATTTTTTTTAACACTGTAGTTAAAATAGATAATGTAGAATATTTACTTGTTCTACATACAAGACCTGGTGGTGCACCAAATTTAGCTTTCTACCTTGATCAAGAAAAAATTGAAGGTGTAATTGGAACAATTGCCGGCGATGATACTATTTTAGTTATTACAAATAGTAAAACTGCAACTGATAAACTACTATTAAATTGGAGGGAATGGTTAATATAAATGTTAAAGGAACTAAGAATTAGAAACTTTGCATTAATTGAACAATTGAATATCGAATTCTCAGATGGATTGAATGTACTAACGGGTGAAACGGGTGCTGGTAAATCCATTCTTCTTGATAGTATAGGGATATTATGTGGTAAAAGAGCGAGTTCTGAATTTATTAGAAGAGGTGAAGACAGAGCGACAGTAGAGGGGTACTTCAATATAGAAAATGATTTAAGATTATTATTGAATAATTTAGATCTAATTGAAATTGAAGAGAACGAAATTTTTATGTCACGTGAGATTTCAGTCTCAGGTGCTAATAAGTGTAAGATAAATTATAAAACAGCGCCATTGAATGTTTATCAAAAAATAGGTTCATATCTATTCGATATTCATGGGCAGAATCAAGAACAAAGCATAATGTCTAATGACAAACAATTGGAACTGGTCGACAAATTTTTAAAGACCACAAAAAAAGATAATCATTCACTAGAAGATGTAAAAATTATTTATCTAGAATATAAATCATTACTAAATAAAAGAAAAGAACTGGCATTTAATGAAAAAGAGGATATGATTTCCTATTATGAATTTGCAATTAAAGAAATTGATGATGCAAATTTAAGTGAAGAGGAAGATTTAAAGTTAAGAGAAGATAGAACTAGAATACTTAACGGCGAGAAACTAATGAAAAAAGCAAGTTCTATTTATAGCCAATTAAATGAAAATGGTATTGTGGATAGATTAAACAGTGTTTCTTTTACATTAAAAGAAATTTCTAGTCTAGACCCTTCGCTAGATTCGTTAACAGCTAAATTCAGTGATTTATATTATGAGATTGATAGCTTAAGTAATGAATTCAAAAACTATTATAATAATCTTGATTATGATGAAGATAGAATTAATAGTATTGAAAATAGAATTGCTGAAGTTAATAAGCTTAAAAGAAAATATGGAAAGTCAGTTTTAGAAATCATTGAAAAACGAAATGAAATGGAAGATAAAATAAAGAAATTTTCAAATATAAACCAATTGAAAATTGATTTAGAAAATGAAATATCTGAAAAATTGGCTCTCTACAATGAAAAATCTGGAATTCTTACTAAATTAAGAAATGAAGCTGCTTTACAATTAATATCTGGAATTAAGAATAAGTTAAAAGAACTAAATATATATGAAAATGGTTTTGATATAAATTTTGCTTTAAGAGAAGATCCAGGGGAAAATGGTCTAGATATAGTTGAATTTTACTTTTCACCTAATATTGGTGAAGGGATACAACCATTGAAGAAAATAGCCTCAGGAGGAGAAATATCTAGAGTAATGTTAGCCTTAAAAGGAGTTTTAGCCGAATACGATATTATTCCAAGTTTAATATTTGATGAAATTGACTCAGGTGTTGGTGGTGAGGCACTTCTAAAAGTAGCAGAAGCATTAGAAAAGATTGGAAGAAAAAGACAAGTTATTTGTGTCAGCCATTCAGCAATTATGGGGGCTTTCGCTGATAGAATTATAGCAGTTTCAAAGAAAGAGGTAGACAGTAGAACTTTTATTGAAGCTATAAGTCTTGATAGTGAAATTGATAAAATTGAAGAATTGAGCAGAATGCTTGGAGGGAAGGATAATTTCAATGCAAGTAAGGTGCAAAGTAAAGAGATGATTTTATTTGCATTAAGTAAAAAAAAAGTGTAAACTGAAATTTAGTGGAGGTGAGTTAAATGGATGACCCAGGGACATCGAGAACATTATTAAAAAAAATATTAGGGTTGTCTGTTAACATCTAGGCAATCCGGACAGGAGGCCTATATGGTAAAAGCTTACAAAACAATAGAAAACAAACTAAACATTGTTGATAATAAAGATAGTCATAATTGGATTAATATCATAAATCCAAGTAAGGAAGAGCTAGTCAAAATCAGTGAAGAAACTGGAGCCTTATTGGAATTTTTAGAAGCTCCTCTAGACTCAGAGGAAAGACCAAGAATAGATATAGAAGATGACCAAGTTTTATTTATTATTAATGTGCCTATAGAAGAAGAGGAAGGCGAGTCATTAATAATCTATAATACCATTCCTTTAGGAATTATAATTGTAAATGATCATTTCATTACTGTTTGTCTTGAAGAGACCAATTGTTTACAAGATTTTATAACTAGAAGTGTAAAAACACTTTCAACTTTAAAGAAAACAAGATTTGCTTTACAGATCTTTTATAAAACTGCCACCTATTATTTGAAATTTCTAAAATTCATTGATAGGAAGACAGGAGAACTTGAAAGATCTTTGCATGGCTCTATGCAAAACGAACAACTTATAAAACTACTAGGCTTGGAGAAAAGTTTGCTGTATTTCACAACTTCTTTGAAAGCTAATGAAATAGTTATGAAAAAGATATTTAGAACAAATGTACTTCCTATGTATGAGGAAGATGAAGATTTACTTGAGGATGTTTTAACTGAAACAAGACAAGCGATTGAAATGTCGGAGATAAATAGTAATATTCTTACAGGTTTGATGGATGCATTTGCTTCAATTATTTCAAATAATTTGAATAATGTTATGAAAATTTTAGCAGGAGTTACTATTATCTTAGCTATTCCTACGATGGTGTTTTCCTTCTTTGGAATGAATTTACCAATGCCTTTTGATTCGAATCCTTTGATGACTCTATTAATATTTATAATGAGTATAATGATAGCAGCATCTGTTTGGTACTTGATGAGAAAAAAGAATATGTTATAGCAATATTAATATAGTCAAATAAAAAGAACTGGTTTCTAAAACCAGTTCTTTTCTATTTTTTTGTTATTGCATGTCAATTGCATCGTTAGGGCATACGCTTTGACAAGTTCCACATTCTACACAGTCATCTTGATTGATAACATACTTAGAATCTCCCTCACTAATACATCCAACTGGACATTCGTCAGCGCAAACGCCACAAGAAACGCATCTGTCAGTAATAATATACATGAATTTACACCTCCAATAAGTCGAATTCTATTTGATAGTTTACCTTATTTTTAATCATTTGTAATTAAAGTTTACAAAATAAAACAATTATATTATATTTCGTTTGTATACTGTAAACATACCTTTTAAAATTTTCATTTTTCCTTGGATTTCAACCAACAAAGAAGCTGCTAAATCATAATCTTCTTCTCTAATTGCATTTCTTAATCTAGTGAATAAGGATATTCTAATATCTGAGTCTTTTAAAAGATCAATCTTTAATTCTAGAATTTCGTGCCATTTCTTTTCATCAATAGAGTTCATATATTGATTTCCAAGATGTAAGGGTTGGAAATTTTTCAAGAGCTTGGCAAATTGTGGTAATATTCTATTATTAATTTCAGTAGACCATCTTTTTAATACAGCTAAGTAATATGAATGTATAATTTTTTCATTAAAAATATCGCCTTGATACAAGGTATTCATTTTTTCAGGATACAGAGTGAATGATTTTAAATTATCCCAAACAGTAGTAGGTGGTACACCGAAAAACTTAGAGCGATCTTCTTCAGAATATTCTTCAAAGACATCTAGTTCGCTATGATACATTCTATCCTTTTCAAGATATTCAGCTTCAACACCGTACTCTTTTTTAAATTCTGCTTCTAAGTCTTTATGACCTTGGCCAGATTCAATTGCGTATTTCATACCATCAAGCATAACTTGGTATAAGGTAGATATTACAAGGTAAGTATTACTATGAGGATTTGGAGATCTTACTTCAAATCTTGTAGCAAGAGGATTGTTCAAGTCTCTGATCAAACCAACTAATACTGTTCTATTTCTAGATGGCGACTCTAGATTATTACCAATTGAAGCAACTATAGATACTGGTGCTTCAAAACCAGGCTTTAATCTATCAAGTGAATCATTAGTAGCACTAATAAAAGGGTTTAAAATCTCATAATTTTTTAGTATGCCAAGTAAAGCTCCCCAACCACTTATAGAAAGATATTCTTCTTTTACATTCCCAGCGGTAAAAAGATTAATGTAATTACCATTTTTTAATTTTAGAGAAATACCAACATGTGTATGTTCACCACTGCCAGCAACTCCTTCAATAGGTTTTGCTTTAAAAGAAACATCAAGACCATGAGCTTGGAATATTTCCTTAACAAAAGTTCTAGCTAAAAGTTCATTATCGGCTGCTTGCAGGGCATCCGCATATTTCCAGTCGATTTCTAGTTGTTCCATTATATTAGTAGTAGTGCCATCACTTGTTAATTTAGCTTTTACACCACCAACTTCTTTATGACCCATTTCAGCATCCAGACCATAATTATCTAGTATGATTAGTGATCTTTCTAAAGCTGTTCTAACAGTTCCTTTAGTTCTTTTCCAATATTGCTCTTGCATAACTTGAGATGTAGATAAGTCCTTTACTTTCACATCATTGTTTTCAGGAGTTCTTACCCAAAATTCAAGTTCTGTTGCAGATGTTAATATAATATCCTCAACATCGGTTTTTTTGATTTTTAAGTCACATAGCATATTTTCATTATCAAGTAATGTCATTATTTCTTGTTTAAGATAATTCATAACTTGCTTAAGGATTGAACGTGAATCTATAAATTTGCCATTATGCTTTAAAAAGCAGGGTATTCTCAATGTTCCAACTGGTTTACCAGTCTTATGGTCTATATTGTCATAGTTATAGTCTACAAACCATTTAACGTCTACATCAGGAATGATATCTACTTTGCCATCATTTAGAGAGGCAATTCCAGGTAGGACAACACTAGAACCATCAGTTTGAATGCCATCTCTAATGAAAGCCTCAGTATCTTCGATAAATAGGGAAATTGGGATTTTTTCATCAGTATCATTACCGCCTAAATCCACTCCCACTAGTGAAACGAATTTTATTTCTGGATGACCAATTAACAATTGTCTTAGTGATTGGACATCATAATCCTTTTTGTAAAAATAGTATAGTAATTCAGTACCTAAGCTTTTTACAAGATTTTCAATCATTTTATCCCTCCAAAATTTATTTATACCCCTAAATAATAACATAAAAACTTAATATTATTAAGACATATCTGCAATTATAGTGTTTAAATATAGATGATTATTCAAAAGTTTGTTATAATTATATAAGTTAAGAATAGGAGTAACAAAATGGCGGTAAAGAAAACTACAAGAAAACCAAAAAACAATAAAAGTCCTAACTATGAAAATATCAACAATTTTGCCTATTTTTTTATAGGTCTTTTTTTTCTGTCTACTTACTTCACATCAAATTATGACAATAGTATAGGGTTAATTGGTAGCTGGCTGTTTGATATTTTTAAAGGCTTATTCGGAGATGTTTTGTTCTTCGTTTCTATTTTTCTTATGTTTATTGGAGTGTATGGATTATTAAGTCGCAATAAACCTAAGAGAACTTTGATTCTAGGTGTAGTACTATCATTGTTTGGTCTATTTATAGCTTTTCAAATTCAATATATTGATAGTCTATCAATAGATACTATTTTAAAAGCATTCGATAGTAAAATAGGTGGCGGTCTTTTTGGTGCTTTAGTGGCAAATTCTATAAATTATACATTTGGGAATATTGGTATTTGGATTGTAATGTTTAGTTTTTTCTTGATTGGTATAGCCTTAATAATTAATAATGTGGCCATGCTTAAAAAAATAAGAGATGCTTCAGCACAAAAAATAAATGAAATACAAGAAGATATGTTAATAAAGAAAGATTTAGTTAATAAAAGAAAACAAATTGAAAAAGTAGAAAAGAAAAAAGAAAAAAGAAAAAACTATGAAAATCAGATTCTTACAAGTGCAAATCTTAATAGAGATGATTTTACAGAGGAAGAAATAAAATCTGACAATGAACAAGGTAGGACCTATAATATTAAAGATCATGGAATGCCTGTATTTAATCCTGAGCACAATGATCCTAAAAAAATAAAACAGACAACAATTAAAGACGATGAATCAAATGAAATGAATAAAAGAATAAGAAATTCTGCTCATTTTCATGGAAAGTGGCAGCTGCCACCTACAACTCTATTGAAAAATATTAAAAAAGATAAAGATTATAGTAAAAAAATAGAACTAGAAAATACTGCTAGATTATTGGAAAATACACTTAGAAGCTTTGGTATAAAAATCCAAGTTAAGGATATAAATTGTGGACCTTCCATAACTAGATATGAGGCTGTATTAGAACCTGGCACAAAAGTGAGTAAAATTAATGGATTATCTGAGGATATTGCATTAGCACTAGCGGCTACTAGTGTTAGGATTGAAGCACCTATACCAGGGAAATCAGCAGTAGGATTTGAAATACCAAATAAGAAAGTTATACCAGTTACATTTAAAGAAGTTATCTTAAGTAGTATCTTTAAAGATGATAATTCTCCATTGATTATGGGTATAGGTAAGGATATAACTGGAAGAACAGTTGCCACAAGTTTAGTAGATATGCCTCACTTATTAATTGCAGGCTCTACTGGATCTGGTAAGAGCGTATGTTTAAATACTATTATCTGTAGTTTATTATACAAATATACTCCGGATGAATTAAAATTTCTCCTGATAGATCCTAAGAAAGTAGAACTAAATCTATATAATGATATTCCACATTTAGTCGCTCCAGTTGTAACTGAACCTAAAAAAGCTGCAGTGGCTCTAAAATGGATGGTTAATGAAATGGAAAATAGATATCAAATACTATCAGATCTTGGTGTTAAAGATATAAAATCCTATAATAATGTTGTTAAAAATGAAGAAAAACTACCTTATGTTGTAATTATTATTGATGAACTAGCAGATTTAATGATGGCAGCACCTGTTGAGGTAGAAACCTATATATGTAGAATTGCGCAAAAAGCAAGAGCTGCAGGGTTACATTTAATAGTTGCAACACAACGACCTTCAGTTCAAGTAATAACTGGAGATATAAAGTCAAATATCCCAACTAGAATTGCCTTTGCAGTTTTCTCACAGATTGATGCTAGAACAATTCTTGATTCTGTTGGGGCTGAGAAACTACTAGGTAAGGGTGATATGCTATTCACTGAAAAAGGTGGTAAACTTAAAAGAATTCAAGGTGCATATATTTCTGAAGAAGAAATTATAGAAATTACAAAATTTTTGAAAGCTCAAGGCAAACCAGAATATTTACAAGGGGTCGAAATACTTGAAAAAGAGGATGCCGGAGAAAGTTCTGATAAAAAAAATACAGTAAGTAGTGAAGATGAATTGTTGTCTGATGCGGCTAGATTAATTTTAGAAAGTGGACAAGCATCTATTTCTATGTTGCAAAGAAAACTTAGGATTGGTTATAGCAGAGCAGCTAGATTAATTGATATGTTAGAAGAAAAAGGTCTTGTTGGACCATTTGAAGGTACAAAAAGCAGAGAAGTTGTTGGGAATTGGGAAGATTTTGGTCGACTTTTTGGGGAGTAAAGTAATTGTATTTATATAAAGAGTTAAATATTGATGAATATATTAATAAAAAAGACAGCTTCTGTGTTATTGACGTCAGAAGTGAATCTGAATTTGAAGAGGATCATATTCTTGGTGCTATTAATATACCAATTTTAAATGATGAAGAGAGAATAATTGTAGGGACCGTATATAAAGAAAAAGGTGTTAAAGCAGCAAAAATATTAGCAAGAAATTTAACAATGCCAAATATGCTGGTAAAACTTAATAAAATTTATAGTATAATAGAAAGCAGTAAAAAAATACCTTTGATATATTGCGCCAGAGGTGGAGATAGAAGTGGTGTAATTGCAACATTTCTTGCTATGGAAAATACTTATGTGTTTAGATTAACTGGCGGATATAAAGCTTACCGAGGTTATGTATTAAATTATTTCAATAAAATATTCGATAAGAAGATAAAAGTTTTTTATGGTTTGACTGGTACAGGAAAAACTGAATTACTATTAGAATTAAAGAAAAATAATTTACCAGTTATAGATTTGGAAGGTTTAGCTAATAATAGAGGATCTGTCTTTGGTCATATTGGATTAGGAAAACAACCAAGTCAGAAGAGATTTGATACAATGTTGTTTGATGCTTTATCAATTATTGATGAGAAATACATTATAGTTGAAGGTGAAAGTAAAAAAATTGGCAGGTTATATATTCCAGAACAGTTTTATGATAAAATGACTTTTGGGGACTCTTATTTAATTGAATGTTCATTAGAATCTAGAATCAAACGAATAATTGACGAATATGGTGGATATTTAACCGAAAATAAAGACGAACTTATAAGAAGCATAGAAGTTTTAAAAGCACATATAGGCAATGAGAAAATTGGTGAACTTATTGGTAAATTTAATTCTGGTTACTTAAATGAGGTTGTAGAATATTTGCTTATATATTATTATGATATTCTATATGAAAAAAACCGAAAGGCTAAAAAGAAGTATATGTTTAATTATAATACAGACAATGTTGTTGAATGTTCAAAAATAATAGAAACAGATTTAAAATAGGAGGTGAAATCTTTGTATGATTTGGGTAAGACTTTAAAAACTTCTAGAAACAGAAAGTTTTTAACAATTGAAGAAGTATCAAGTATAACTAAAATCAAGGAACATTATTTATCAGCTTTAGAAGAAGAAGATTTTGATCAACTACCAGCAAGAGTGTATTCAATTGGTTTCATAAATAATCTAGCAGATTTATATGATTTACCATCAGCAGAGTTAATACTTGCCTATGATAGTTTAAAAGATAATAGTGTTAAACTAAAAACGAAAAAAGATTTTTCTAGTATTAATAAGGCAGTTTATGAAAAAAGTCATCAAGGTGAATATGATACATCAAGAAAAGGGAGTAAATTGCTTAAAGAGGATGACACTTATATTAAGCCAGGAGCATTTGAAGAAACTTTTTCTAAAATTAAAGAGCTTTCATTAGATGATCAAGAATCATATGATGGGTCTATTTCAGTGATTGATGAATATATTGAATCTAGTAAAGATGAATTAGAAGCTCTTTCCATATTAAGTGAAATTGAAAACTCGAATAATCAAAGGTTGAGTGTGCAAGATAATTCTAACAATACTTTTCCCACATCAAAAGTCATGCTTGAATTTGAAGAGCTAATAAGAGAAGAAGAAAGATTCAATACTCAAAAACTTAGAAAGATAGAAACAGAAAGAAATATTAATAAAACTAAAAACAGAGTTACCCAGAATAAAGGGTTTGGAATGAATCATGAAACCAGAAGCGGAGCCAGTATTATGATATTGATTCTTTTAAGTATAGCTATTCTAGTTTTATTATATATTATCATACAAGCTTTAATAGCAAGATGAATCAGGTAATTTATGATTACCTTTTTTATTAAACAAGGAGGAAAAATGAACCTACCAAATAAAATAACAATATTCAGATTATTTTTAATTCCAATATTTGTAGCATTATTTTTCATCGGTGAAAATGGATATATTTGGAGCGGTATTATATTTATTATAGCTTCATTTACTGATTTTATTGATGGTTACTTAGCTAGGAAATTAAATGAAACAACCAATCTAGGAGCTTTCCTTGATCCAGTTGCTGACAAGGTTTTGGTGTTTTCTGCGTTGATATTATTAGCTGAATCAGGGGTTATACCTAGTTGGTCAGTAATTTTAATTATTGGAAGAGAAACTTTAATAAATGGATTCAGATTGATTGCTATAGAAAAAGGCGCTGTTATTTCAGCTAGTTATTTAGGGAAAATTAAAACAATGACTCAGATGATAAGTTTGGTTTTATTATTGTTTGCACCAGCATTATATGCTTTTGAAGTAATTGGACTTATTATATATTGGATAGCAGTAATTGCCACTTTGATATCAGGAATAGAATATGTTTATCAAGGAAGGGATTTATTTAGTGACAGACAATAAGCGTAAATTAGATTATATAGATAAGATAATAGATGAACCAATAGATGTACTGAGCTTTATTAAACAATCTGAAGATTTAAGAGATGATATCTGTCCTTCCATAGGTAAGGAAATAGGTAGTTTTCTTCATTTATTGGCAATTTTAACAAATAGTAAAAAAATATTAGAAGTAGGAACAAGTATAGGCTACTCAACAGCTTGGTTAGCTTTAGCTGCTAAAAAGACTAATGGACACGTGGAAACTATTGAAATAGCAGAACGCCTTATTTTTGAAGCTGAAAATAATATTAAATTAATGAACTTGAGTGATTATGTTACTTTTTATCATGGCAATGGTGAATCAATAATAACAGAATTAAAAGATGATTATGACTTTATATTTATTGATGGAGCTACTAAAAGTTATAAAGAATTGTATGAAATTAGTTTAAAAAAATTAAAAGCTGGTGGTTTATTGATTTTTGAAGATATACTATTTTCTGTAACAGCAAAAAGAACCATACAAAAAGAAATGATGAATGAATTTAATATTTATGTGAAAAATGACAGTCGAATTGAAAAAAGTTATTTGAGCTTAGGTGATGGGTTATTATTATGTTTTAAGAGATAAGGAGAGATAAATGAAATTACAAGGTACTATGAAAATTAATGATAAAGATCATTTGGAAATAGGCGGTTGTGATACAGTCGCATTAGCTAAAGAGTTTGGAACACCTTTAGTAGTTATAGATGAAGGATATTTAACTTCAATTTGCGAAGATTATTTTACTGCATTTACAGCAAAAGAAAAATCTTTAGTTTTATATGCAAGCAAAGCTTTTTTGACACCTAGTATTCTAGCTATTATCAATAAAAATGGAATGGGTCTTGATACTGTTTCAGGTGGAGAATTATATATGGCAAGAAAGTCTGGTTTTCCAATGGATAAAGTTTTTTTCCATGGAAATAATAAGACTGCTGAAGAAATCATGCAAGCAATTGAATATGGTGTAGCAAGAATAGTGCTAGATAATCATTATGAAATTGATTTTGTTAATAAAATTGCAAAAGACTTAAATGCCAAACCTGATGTTTTATTACGTATAACTCCAGGTATTGATGCACATACACATGATTTTATAAAAACTGGTCATATTGATTCGAAATTCGGCTTTACATTACAAACAGGTGATGCAATGGAAGGTGTGAAAAAAGTAGTTGACTCTGAATATTTGAATTTTAAAGGTTTGCATTGTCATATCGGTTCACAGATATTTGGTACAGAGTCTTTTACTCATGCTGTTGATGTTATGATGAATTTTATCAAGGATATCAAAGATACAATCGGCGAAGAAGTTGAGGATTTGGATATTGGTGGAGGTAGAGGTATATATTATACCGAAGGAGATGATCCTACTTCAATTGAAAATTATAGCGATGCAATTTTTAGTGAATTAAAAGCAAAAACTTCAGAATTATCATTAAATATGCCGAAGATCTATATAGAACCAGGCAGATCAATAATCGGACCTTGTGGAACTAATTTATATAAAGTAGGTTCTATTAAAGATATTCCAGGAATTAGAAAATATGTAGCTGTTGATGGCGGAATGTCTGATAATATCAGACCTGCTTTATATGGGGCTAAATATGAAGTAGGAATTGCTAGTAGAATGACAGAAGCAAAGAAAAGTGAAAAAATAACAATTTCTGGAAAACTATGTGAATCAGGCGATATTTTAGCAAGAGATATTGTTTTAGGAGAGGTTTTCACCGGTGATATTTTAGCTATGACATCAACTGGAGCTTATGGTTATTCAATGGCTAGTAACTATAATATGATTGGTAAACCTGCGGTTGTATTTGTTAAAAATGGTAATAGTGATTTAGTTATAAAAAGACAATCTTATGAAGATTTATTATCAAGTCATATCATGTTAGAAAGGTTAAAATAATGATATTTCAATTGCTCAATGGACAAATTACACCTATATATTTTGTATTTTTTATTATATCTTTGCTTATAAGTTTAACTATACATGAACTTGCTCATGCCTACACATCATATAAACTTGGCGATTCAACAGCAAAAATTGATGGAAGAATAAGCTTAAACCCATTAAACCACATTGATCCTTATGGATTTTTAGCTATATTGATTGTAGGTTTTGGATGGGCTAAACCTGTTATGATGAATCCTTATAATTTTAAAAATTACAGGGATGGAATATTTTTTACTGCATTAGCTGGTCCAGTATCAAATATAATTCAAGCTATACTTGGAACCTTATTGTTGAACTTTAATTTTCCTTTTATAGTATTAGAATTTATACAGGTTTTTGTATTAATAAATATAATATTAGCATCATTTAATATTTTACCTATACCACCTCTTGATGGTTATAAAGTGTTTTCTAGGATTCTATCAAATAAGCTATATTTTCAAGCAGAGTATTACGAAAGAAAATATGGATTCATAATTTTGATGGTATTTTTAATATCTGGTATACTGAGAACGATTTGGTTCCCAGTATATAATTTCTTGCTAAATTTTATTAATTTATTTATATTTTAATCTTTTAAGGAGCATTTTATGAAAAAAATAGTATTAAGTGGTATGCGTCCAACTGGGAAATTGCATATAGGACACTTAAGTGTAATAGACAATTGGATAAACCTACAAGAAGAATTTGACACTAATTTCTTTGTAGCTGACTATCATGCTTTAACAACACAATTTGACGATACTTCGATGTTACAAGAGAATATAAGAAATATGATGATTGACTGGCTAGCAATAGGACTAGACCCGGAAAAATCAACTTTGTTTATACAGTCTCAAATAAAGGAACATGCTGAACTATATCTTTTGTTTTCCATGATAACACCATTATCTTGGTTGGAAAGATGTCCTACCTACAAAGGACAAATTGATCAATTCAGAGAACAACAAGGCAAGGATATAACTACACATGGTTTTCTTGGGTATCCATTATTACAAGGTGCCGATATATTGCTGTACCTTGCTAATTTTGTTCCAGTTGGTGAAGACCAGTTACCTCATCTAGAGATAACTCGTGAAGTTGCCAGAAGATTCAATCATATATATAAAACTGATTTGTTTCCCGAACCAAAAGGCTTACTTGCTAAGGTTCCTTTGCTTTTAGGAACTGATGGCAGAAAAATGTCTAAAAGTTATAATAATTATATAAACATAATGTCAGAAACAGATGAAATTAGTAGTAAAGTTAGATCTATGATCACTGACCCTAAAAGAATAAGAAAAGATGATCCAGGTAATCCTGATGTTTGTACAGTATATAGTTATCAAAAAATATACAATCATGAAGATGTTGTTGAAATTGAACAATCATGTAAAGCAGGTACTATAGGTTGTATGGATTGTAAAAAGAAGCTTATTAGCTCACTAGACAGATTATTAGGACCTATTAGAGAAAAGCGACACTCGATTGAAGATAATAAAAAATATATTGATGATGTAATTGAATTTGGCAGAGAAAAGGCAAAAGTTAAAGCTCAAATAAATATAGAAAAGATCAAGGAGGCTATGAATTTAATCTAATGGAAAAGGTAATATTAGAATCCTTCGAAGGCCCACTGGATTTACTACTTCATCTTATAAAAGAACATAAAGTAAATATTTATGATATACCAATTTTTACTATTACAAAGCAATATTTAGAATATCTAAATAAGATGAGTGAATACAATATAGAAATTGCAAGCGAATTTTTAGTTTTGGCTTCGACTTTAGTATCTATTAAAGTTAAAATGCTTTTACCAAAAGATAATGTAGAAGAACAAGTTGAAGCAGACGACCCTAGAATTGAATTAGTTAATAGATTGCTTGAATATGAGAGATATAAGGAAGCCTCAGAGACTTTCTTATATCTTTTATCTAATCAAGGAAAATCATACTATAGACCACAAGATGAAAAGTTATACAACAAAATATCCAAGGAAACCAGTTCATTAGAAAACACAGAGGTTTCTGAATTAACTAAGTATATTCAATTTGCACTTGAAAGAAAAAAAGAACAACAAATACCACCTTACGAAGTTAAAACTAAACAAATCAGCATTTCACAAAAGATTACTGAACTGTTAATCAAACTAGAAAATTTAAAACAAACCTATTTTGAAAAAATTGTTGATAGAAATACTCCAGGTGATGTTGTAATAAGTTTTATGGCTATATTAGATTTGTACAAACAAAACAAGGTGGAATTAAACCAAATGGACAGTTTTACACCAATAAAAATAACATACAAAGAAGGTAAAATCGATGCTATTTAAAGAAGATATATTAGCAATGTTAGAAGCAGTATTATTTGTATCTCATGAACCATTATCCTTAGATAAACTTATAGATGTACTAGGAATTGATAGTGTAGAATTAAAGGAAATTATCAATGAGTATCAAGCTTCCTTAAATTTATCTGAAAGAGGTGTTGAATTAGTAAATGTGGCAGGTGGTTATAAATTAATGACTAAAGGATCATTTCACGAATTAGTTGAAAAAGTTATTAAACCTCAAGGTGGTCAATTATCAAGAGCTGCTTTAGAAACACTGGCTATTATTGCCTATAAGCAACCTGTAACAAGAAGTGAGATTGAAGATATTAGAGGTGTTAATATTGATTCAATGATATATAAATTATTAGATAAAGAGTTAATTGTTGAAGTAGGAAGAAAGGATGTTCCTGGTCACCCCAACTTATATGGAACAACTGATAGATTCTTAATGCAATTAGGACTTAATAGCCTTGATGAATTACCTGAACTGTCTGATATTCCAGTAAATGAAATCACCCAGGATGAATTAGACTTTAATAATCAAGGTCTGGCAATTGATATTGAGCGCATAGATGAAACTAATTAATATATATTTATCAGAAAACTACATTCATTTTTTATCAATAGAAAAAGGCTTAGCTAATAACTCTATAGAAGCATACCTTAGAGATATTACTAGATTATTTACGTTCTTAAATGATGATTTGAAAATGGATATTAATAATATTGAAGCTATATCTAAGGAGCATTTATTAAAATATTTCAAACAAATAAATATTTATGGTCTAAGTAAAAGAACACAAGCAAGATATATAGCTTCTCTTAAAAGCTACTTTAGATTTTTAATTAGAGAAGCTGTAATTAAAAAGGATCCTACAGATATTATTGATACACCTAAGAAGGATAAGAAATTACCAGATTATTTAAGTATAACTGAAATTGAAAGACTTCTACTAAGCGTAGATATTACAACTACATTAGGATATAGAGATCGTACTATGCTGGAAATAACCTATGGTGCTGGACTAAGGGTGAGTGAATTACTTAACTTGAAAACAGAAGATATAAATCTTGAATTAGGTTTTATCAGGTGTTATGGTAAAGGCAATAAGGAAAGAATTATTCCTGTTGGAGAAATCGCCTTAGATTTTTTAAATATGTATTTGGATAGTATTCGTCCAAGGATACAAAAAAATATGAAATCAAAAGAGCTATTCTTAAACTCAAGAGGAAAATCTATGTCTAGACAAGGTTTTTTTAAAATTCTTTTAAATTATGGAAAAAAAGCAGGAATTAAAAAACATTTGTCACCTCATACATTAAGACATTCATTTGCGACCCATTTATTAGAAAATGGTGCAGATTTAAGAAGCGTCCAAGAGATGTTAGGACATTCAGATATTTCTACTACTGAAATATATACTCATTTAAGTATGAAACAAATAAAAAAAGTTTACGATAAAACACACCCAAGGGCATAGGAGGTATAATGACTTATTTCAATAAAATAATAGAAACAAGAGATTGGTTGTCATTAAAATATAATTTTGAACTAATTGATTTGGCATTGGTACTAGGTTCAGGTTTAGGTGCATTTGCTGATTTAATTGAAAATAAAGTTGAAATAAATTTTGACGAAATTCCAAACTTCAAGGTGGGTAAAGTATTAGGTCATAATAATAAGATGATTATGGGTGAGGTCGCTGGCAAAAGGATTGTTGTCATGCAAGGTAGAGTTCACTATTATGAAGGTAATACAATGAGAGAAGTAACATTTCCAATAAGAGTGCTAAGTTCTCTTGGGATTGAAAAATTAATTCTAACAAATGCAGCAGGTGGATTAACTGGAAAAGCTGGGCAATTAATGTTGATAGAAGATCATCTTGATTTATTTTGTCCTAATCCACTTATGGGTGAAAATTTAGAAGAATTTGGAGACAGATTTCCTGATATGACAGAAATCTATAATCGAGTATTCATTGAAAAAGCAATTGAAATAGGGCGATTAGCAGATATTCAATTAACTAAAGGCACATATTGTTATCTAACCGGACCTTCATATGAAACCCCATTTGATATTAAAGTATTAAAAGCACTTGGTGTAAATGCAGTTGGTATGTCAACGGTACCAGAAGCTATAGTAGCTAAACATGCTAAAATGAAAGTGTTAGGAATTTCTTGTATTACTAATCTTGCTGCTGGTATAGGTGATAAACCTCTAAGTCATACTGAAGTTGTAGAAACAACTTCTAGGGTTTCAGATGACTTTATTAGTTTGCTAAAAGGCATTATAAAGGAGATATAATGAATCCTGTAGAAATTATAAGAAAAAAAAGAGATGGAGAAATATTAACTGCCAAGGAAATACAATACTTTGTAACAGGCTTCACAAATGGTGGAATACCTGATTATCAAGTATCGGCATTTGCTATGGCAGTTTATTTTATGGGCTTTAATGATGATGAACTTTATCAGTTTACCAAACAAATGATTGAAACTGGGGATATTATCAATCATGGAGCCAATTTAGTTAATTATGTAGATAAACATAGTACTGGTGGTGTTGGTGACAAACTAACACTTGTTGTGGCTCCTATAGTTGCAGCATGTGGCTTGAAGATACCAAAAATGTCTGGTAGAGGCCTTAGCTTTTCAGGAGGGACCATTGACAAGCTAGAGAGCATAAAAGGCTTTAAAGTCGATATTAGCAGATCTGATTTTCTTAAGCAAATAGACGAAATAGGGCTTGGGATAATCGGGCAAAGTGATAATATAGCAAAAAGCGATAAACAACTTTATGGAATAAGAGATGTAACCGCAACAGTTGAAAGTATTCCTCTCATTGCTTCTTCAATAGTTTCTAAGAAAATTGCCTCTGGGAGTAAAAATATTATTTTCGATGTAAAAGTTGGCATTGGTGCTTTTATGAAGGATATAAAAAGTGGTATTGCTTTAGCAAGGACTTTGGTTGATCTTGTAAAAGACTTTGGAGGTAAAAGTGTTGCAGTAGTATCTAATATGAATAACCCATTAGGTCATTATGTTGGGAATTCATTAGAGATTATGGAAGTTGTTGAGTGCTTAAAAGGTAATTTGCCTAAAGATATAGAAGAGTTGGTATATGAATTATCAGGACAATTACTGATAATTGGAGGTAAAGCTAATAATATAATTGATGCTAAAAAAATGGTTATAGATAAAATCAATAGTGGTGAAGCATTGATTAAATTTAAAGAATTAATCGAACATCAAGGTGGAGACAGTAGTTTTTTTTCTGACTATAGTAAATTACCACAGTCAAAATACAAAATTGAAGTTAAATCTGAATTTGAAGGATTTATTTCATTTATAAATGCAGAGAAAATCGGTCTATTATCTATAAATATTGGAGCAGGAAGAATAACAAAAAAAGATATCATAGACTATTCAGCAGGTACATACATTCCTTTGAAAATTAATGATCAAGTTTCAAAAGGAGATATTATTGGGATAATTTATCATTCCAAGCCTGATTTGGATATCAAGCAAGTAGTAAGAGAATATAAATCAGCTTTTTCCTTTAAAGAAAATCCAGGAGAAGATACAAGTATGATTTTCAGCGTAATAAGTTGATATACCTAGGAAATAGAGGGTTTATATGATATAATTATTTAGTATGTAAATAGAAAGGGGGAAGTAGTTTGAAACCAATATTAGCAATTGTAGGCAGACCTAATGTAGGCAAATCTACAATATTTAATAGAATAGTCGGTGAGAGAAAGTCCATTGTGGATGATTCCCCAGGAGTAACAAGAGATAGATTATATGATGAAGCAAACTGGCAAAAACATAACTTTATTATAATTGATACAGGTGGAATACAATGGGAAAAAGAAGATATTAATAAGTCGATAACCAAACAAGCACAAATAGCCATCGAGGAAGCAGATGTTATCCTGATGGTAGTTGATAGTCAGATAGGGATAACCCTAGATGATCAAAAGATTGCCAATATCCTTAAAAAAACAGACAAACCTATAGTATTAGCAGTTAACAAGACTGATAATTTCCAAAAAAGCAATTATTATGACTTTTATAGTCTTGGTCTTGGTGAACCTATACCAATTTCCGCTACTCATGGTGGGAATATGGGAGATTTACTTGATGAAATAGCTAATAATTTTCCTATTGAAGGTGAAGAAGGCTTAGATGATGATAAATTAAAAATTGCAATAATTGGGAGACCTAATGTAGGTAAATCATCACTAGTTAATAAATTATCAAATGCTGATAGAGTAATAGTTAGTCCTGTAGCAGGAACTACAAGAGATTCTGTTGACCAAAAAGTTATATATGATGATGAAGAATATATTTTAATAGATACAGCCGGTATTAGAAAAAAATCAAAAATTGGTGAAGCTATTGAAAAATTTACAATAATTAGATCGTTAAGGGCAATAGAAAGGTCAAATGTTACTTTTCTTATGATAGATGCTGTTGATGGAGTCACTGAACAAGATAAAAAAATCGCCGGATATGCTTTTGAAAATGGAAAAGGTATTATAATTGTCGTCAACAAATGGGACTTAATTGAAAAAGATGGCAAAACAATGAAAAAGTATGAAGAAGATATTAGAGACGAGTTGACATTTTTAAGTTACGCGCCTATTATTTTCATTTCTGCCTTAACTGGTAAAAGAATTTATGATTTATTATTATTAGCAAAAAGAATAAATGTAAATTGTAAAAGAAAAATTGAAACGTCTGTACTTAATCAATTGTTAAGAGAGATTGTAACTTACAACCCTCCTTCAAGAGAAAAGGGAAGAAATTTAAAAATATATTATGGAACACAAATAAGAGTAGCACCACCTTCATTTGCTCTATTTATCAATGATGAAAAACTGATGCATTTTTCATATAAAAGACATATTGAAAATAAATTCAGGGAAGCCTTTGATTTTGAAGGTACACCAATAAGAATTTATCTTCGTAATAAAAAAGGAGATGCGTAAATGAGAATTTCAATTATTGGTATAGGAAGCTGGGGCACGGCTCTAGCAATACACTTAATAAAAAATGGTCATCAAGTCACTATCTACGGTAGGCTTGAAGATAACATTGTACAGATAAATAATGATAAAGTACATCCTTTTTTACCTGGTATAGTAATTCCAGATGAATTGAAGATTACTGGTGATTTAAAAGAAGCTTGTAACAATGAGTATTTGGTATTAGCTGTACCATCACAATATATTAGAGATGTTGTAAAAAAAATGTATAGAGCGGGCTTTGGCAAGAAAACAATTATTAACGTGGCTAAAGGAATAGAAATAGAAACAGGACTAAGAATGTCAGAAGTAGTTGCAGAAGTAACAAAATCTGAATATGAATACTGTGTACTATCTGGCCCTACACATGCAGAAGAAGTTGCAAAGGGATTACCTGCTGCCATAGTTGCTGCAAGTGAAAACATAGAATTAGCTGAACTAGTACAACAAATATTTAATAATGAATCATTAAGAGTATATACTAATGACGATACTCTTGGTGTTGAACTAGGTGGTTCTTTTAAGAATGTTGTAGCTATAGCTAGCGGAATAGTAGATGGTCTAGAATTTGGTGATAATGCTAAGGCATCATTAATAACTAGAGGCCTTTACGAAATGAAACAATTAGGTAGAAAATTAGGCGCTAATCCTGAAACATTTAATGGATTAACAGGTATTGGTGATCTTATGGTTACTTGTATGAGTAAACATAGCCGTAATAGAGGATTTGGTGAAAAGATAGGTAAGGGTTTTAAGAGCTCCGATATTCTTAAGTCTAGTGATATGGTAACCGAAGGTGTTTATGCAGCTAAGGCGTTTTATTTATTAAGTAAAAAGCTAAACTTAGATCTTCCAATTAATGAAGAAGTATATAAATGTATTTATGAAAATAAAGCTCCCCTTGATTGTTTTAAAGATTTAATGACAAGAGAAATGAAAATGGAAAGAGAGTAGATTGATGAAGAAGATCAAAATTGGTTTACTAGGTTGTGGAACTGTAGGGCAAAGTGTTTATAAATTATTAAAATTAAATAGAAACAAATATTTAGCAATATTAGATGGAGTGGAGCTAGAAATAGTAAAAATATTAGTTAATGATTTAGAAAAGGATAGGGATTCTATTCCTGGTGAATTATTGACTACAAATCCGCATGATATAATCGCTAATAAGGAAATAGATATTGTAATTGAAGTAATAGGTGGAACATCTATTGCTGAAGAATACATTACTGAAGCTATTAGAAATGGAAAACATATAATAACTGCAAATAAAGATTTAATGGCTACAAGAGGGCAAGAAATCTTAGAATTAGGAAACGAATATTTTAAAGAAGTAAAGTATGAGGCAAGTGTAGCCGGTGCTATACCGATTATTAGTACAATTAAAGACAATTTGCAAAGCAACCAGATAACTAAAGTAATGGGTATAATTAATGGTACTACAAACTTCATCCTAACCAAAATGTTTGCAGAAAGAAGAAGTTTAGAAGATGTCTTGCAAGAAGCTAAAGATTTAGGCTATGCTGAGGCTGATCCCACTTCAGATATTGAAGGCTTAGACGCAGCAAGGAAAATTGCAATTTTAGCTTCAATAGCCTTTAGTAGAAGAGTGAAATTAGAAAATGTCTATGTTGAAGGTATTACTAAAATTAGTGTGGATGATGTGAACTATGCAAGACAATTTAAAAGCACTATAAAACTACTAGGTATTGCAATATTAAAAGATGATGCTATTGAAGTTAGGGTTCATCCTACTTTATTGCCTCTTTCACATCCATTGGCAAAAGTTGACGATGTATACAATGCTGTATATTTAGAAGGCAACGCTTTTGGTGATTTAACACTAATTGGAAAAGGTGCAGGTGGATTACCAACTGCTAGTGCAGTAGTTTCTGATTTATTAAGTATAGTAAAAAATATGAATAAAGATATCCTTAAAGTTCAAAACTGTTCATGTTACCTAGACTTGTTGATTAAAAAAATTGAAGATACAATTAGTCATTACTATTTTAGAATGGTCGTTGTTGATAAAACTAGAGTATTAAGCAAAATTGCTGATGCTTTTGCAAGTAATAATGTGAGTATTGATTCTGTGATACAAAGAAAATTACCTGATGGAAAAGCTGAATTAGTAATATTGACTGACCGTGTACTAAATAAGAACATGCAAAGTGCTAGAGAACAAATTGAAAATCTAGACGTTGTAATTGAAATAAAATCTGTACTACGCTCAGAAAAAGAATATTAAAGGGGTAATCAATAATGGGAATAATTGTTCAAAAATATGGTGGAACTTCAGTAGGTAATCCAGAAAGAATAATGAATGTAGCCAACAGGATTATTGCGACTAAGGAGCAAGGCAACAGTGTAATAACGGTAGTATCAGCTATGGGTGATTCTACAGATGATTTATTAGCTTTAGCTAATGCAATCACAAAAAATCCATCACATAGAGAAATGGATATGCTTCTTGCTACTGGTGAGCAAGTTTCAATTGCACTTTTATCTATGGCTATTAAAGAAAAAGGCTATGAAGTGGTTTCCTTGACAGGTGCTCAAGCAGGTATTTATACCGACAATATACATAAAAAAGCAAAAATTACTAGAATTGATAATACAAGATTGAAAAAGGAAATTGATGCAGGAAAAATCGTTATTGTTGCTGGATTTCAGGGCAAAACTGAAAGTGGTGAAATAACTACTTTAGGAAGAGGTGGTTCTGATACCACTGCAGTAGCAGTTGCAGCAGCTATAAAAGCTGATGTTTGTGAAATTTATACAGATGTTGATGGTGTATATACTACTGATCCTAGGATTGTTACTAATGCTAAAAAGCTTCCTTTTGTTTCTTATGATGAAATGTTGGAACTTGCAAGTCTTGGTGCATTAGTTCTACAAACTAGAGCCGTGGAATATGCAAAACAACATAATGTGAAAGTATGTGTAAGATCAAGTTTTAATAATAATGAAGGTACAATCGTCGAGGAGGGGTCTTTAATGGAAAAAACAAGATTAGTTAGTGGTGTTGCTCATGATTTAGATGTTGCTAAAATAACAATATATGGAGTTCCTGACATTCCAGGTGTTGCTGGTAGTATATTTAGAGCTTTAGCTGATAATACAATTAATGTTGATATGATTGTTCAAAGTAATCCTAGAGGAATCATTAACGATATATCATTTACCGTACATAATGAAGATAAAGATAAAGCTATGGAAATAGTTGAAAAAATAAGAAGCGAAATTGGTGCTGAAGGTGTTAAGGTTCGTGAAAAACTTGCGAAAATCAGTATAGTTGGTGCTGGTATGCAGTCAAATCCAGGTGTAGCAGCAACAATGTTCGAAGCCTTGGCAAAAGCAGGAATCAACATTGAACTTATCAGTACTTCTGAAATTAAAGTTTCATGTATATTAGAATTAGAAAGAGCAAAGGAAGCAGTTCAAGTTATTCATGATAAATTTAGATTAAGTGAGATTGAGGTTTAAAATGAAAGTAAGAAAAGCAGTAATCCCGGCAGCTGGACTGGGAACAAGACTATTACCAGCAACAAAAGCTGTTCCAAAAGAAATGTTACCTATACTAGATAAGCCTGCAATTCAATATATAGTTGAAGAAGCTGTTGAAGCAGGGATAGAAGAAATACTAATAATTACCAATAGGGGTAAGGATGCTATAGAAAATCATTTCGATATTTCTTACGAATTGGAAAAGCATCTTGAGGAAAAGAATAATCAAGAGATGTTGGAAATGCTTAAACCTATAAGTAAAATGGCAAAAATATATTTTATTAGACAACAATCACCAAATGGACTTGGACATGCTGTAGGTATGGCTAAAGAGTTCATAAAAGATGAGCCCTTTGCAGTTTTACTAGGGGATGACTTATTTTATCACGAAGAACAAAATTGCTTAAAATCATTAATAGACATTTATGATAGAGAGAAAAAAAGTGTTTTTGCCTTAATGCAAGTGCCTTTAGCAGATGTAAGTAAATATGGAATAATTAGTGGTAATAAGGTTGAAGAAAATCTATATAATGTGAAAGGTTTAATTGAAAAACCATCACCTATGGAAGCACCTACGAATCTAGCAGTAATTGGAAGATACGTCTTTACTTCAAAGATCTTTGAAATGATTGAAGAAACAAAACCTGGAAAAGGTGGGGAAATACAATTAACTGATGCCATGTATAAATTGCTTGCATTCCAGGGTATGTACGGATACATATTTGATGGCAAAAGATATGATACTGGGAATTTACTTGGATATTTGAAGACTATTGTCGATTATGCTCTTAGAAGAGAAGATATAAGCGAAAGTTTTAAAGAATTTTTAAAAGAAAAAATATAGATAAGTAAAAGAGGTAGTTGCACTTGTGTTATTACTTCTTTTCTTATTTGAGAGGAAGATAAAATGAAATTAGCATTGTTAAGCGTTACTGATAAAACTGGAATTGTGGAATTTGCCAAAGGTCTTGAAAAAAATGGTTACCAAGTTATTTCTACTGGTGGAACATATAAGATTTTAATTAAGAATGGTGTTAATGTCTTAACTGTTGAATATTTAACCGGTTCTAAAGAAATCTTGAATGGCAGAGTTAAAACCTTGAATCCTATTATTCATGGTGGGATATTATACAAACGTGATAATATGAACCATCAACAAACAATTGATGAGATGGGTATATCTGCTATAGATTTAGTTTGTGTAAACTTATATCAATTTGAAAATGCTGTTAAAAAAAACTTGGAAGAAGATCTAATAATTGAAGAAATTGATATCGGTGGACCAACAATGATTAGAGCTGCAGCCAAAAACTTTAATGATGTACTAATAGTAACCGATAAAGAAGACTACAATATAGTTCTAGATAAATTAGAGAGTGGATCTATTACTAACGATTTTAGAAAATATTTAGCAGGTAAAGCATTTAATATCATTGCAAGGTATGATCAAGCTATTTCAAATTATTTCAATCCAACTAATAATACGATTAATTTAGAATATATTAAAGATTTAAGCTATGGGGAAAATCCTCATCAACAAGCCTCCCTTTTTAAGAAAAGTAATGATGCTAGCTTAATGGATATGGAACAGCTAAATGGCAAAGCTATGTCCTATAATAATTACAATGATGTGTTTGCTGCAATGGAAATACTCCATGATTTTAAAGATGAAGAGTATTTTGCAGTTGCAATAAAACATGGAACAATTTGTTGTGCTGCCGCAGGAAATGCTATCCTAGACGCTTACTTAAAAAGCTATAAGAATGATCCAATATCAATTTTTGGTGGTATAGTAGCTTTTAATAGTAAAGTTGATTTAGCTACTGCTACAGAGTTAAATAAAATATTTTTAGAAATAATAGTTGCCCCTGATTATGATCATGACGCACTTGAAGTCTTGAGGACAAAAAAGAATGTAAGAGTTATGAGATATAAGGACTTGAATTATAGCTATAGTTATTCATATAAAGATTTAGATGGATATTACTTAAAACAAAGTCGCGATTTAGATTTAATTAATAATATAGAGGTGGCAACTAAAACAAAACCTAATAATGAAATGTTGGAAGATATGTTGTTTGGAATGAAGGTCGTTAAAAATATTAAATCTAATGGTATTGCTATTGTAAAGAACAAGGAAGTTCTTGCCATTTGTGGTGGACAAACAGCTAGGGTTTTCGCTATACAAGACGCCTTGCTAAACTATAAGGATAAGGATTACAATGGAGCTATACTAGCTTCAGATGCTTTTTTCCCATTCCAAGACAGTGTGGAAATGGCTCATAAGGCTGGTATTAAAGGCATTGTACAACCAGGTGGCTCCAAAAACGATCAAGATTCAATAAATTATTGTGATCAAAATGATCTGCCAATGGTACTAACTGGGATTAGACATTTTAAACACTAGGGAGGAAAAGTCATGAAATTGAATTATCTGTTAAACAATATTGGACCTATAAAAAAAGCGGATATTGAATTGGAAGATCTAACAGTTATAGTGGGTACAAATTCTATAGGCAAAAGTCTTATTAGTAAAAGTGCTTATATTGCTTTAAAAAGCATTTTATCCAAGGATGAAGAAATAGTTAACTTAATTAAAGATGAAGGTTATACACCTGAACTATATAAATATGCTGAAGATATATTTTTAAGAATGTCTGTGAATGGAACTGCCGCTTTACAACTGGATTTTAATCCTTTAAAGATAAATATTGTTGATAGAGATTTAAAAGTGGAAGACGTAACTTATGTTGATGGACCTTTAATAATACATGAAAGTATACCTAAAAATATGGGTTTAGAACATAATGATGATTTGAAGTTTAAAATGATTAGCATCAAAAAAGATAGTAATAATAATTCTGATATAAAATTAAAGTACAAACATGAAATTCTCAATTTAATTGATGAAATTATAGAAAATCAAAATCTAGAGTATTCAAGTGACAAAAGAAGGTTCTTTCTAAATGTTAATGATAGAGTTAGAATACCTATAAACAAAGCACCTAACGGTATTAAAATATTTCTAATTTTAAGAGAACTATTAAGTAATGGTTATTTAAATAATGAAAGTATTCTAATTCTAGATGAACCTGAAATATTATCTCATCCTGTATGGCAATTATCACTTGCTCATATTATAGGTAGAATTATAAAAAATCTTAGCTTGAAAGTTATAGTTAATACTTGCAGTATATATTTCATAGAAGCTTTAGAGATGTATAGTGAAAGTTATAAACTAAAGAAGAACTTCTATTTAGGTAAAAAAATTAATGATGGTTATGAATTTGTGAATGAAACAAGTTCTATCCAAAATATCTATAATGCACTACTTGATCCTTTTGAAAAACTTGATAATTTAAGAATGGAATATAAAAAGGAGGATTAATATGCTAAAAGAGATTAACGGGATATTAGCTAATAATTTCTCTGAATTTTATGAAGAAATAAAGAATATCGCTTTTGATTCAGCCAATGAAGAATATCCCACTAGTTTAGAATACAAGATGTATAATTTTGATAATATAGCTAATAAAATCTATGGTATTAGTCAAGAACTTATGCCATGTTCACCTGACGGCATCTATATTGGTGATAAGATTTATTTCATAGAATTCAAAAACGGTAGATTAGATACACCTGATAAAAAAAGAAATTTGAGATTGAAATTTGCTGAGGGGCCATATATTATTCTGGCTAAAATATTAAGAGATGCAAAAATTAAATTTACCAAACAAGATTTTTTTTCTATACCTAAAGTAGGAATAGTTATCTATAATGGCAAGAAAAATCCTTCAGAAGTCTTAAATTTTAGATACGAATCAAGATTTCAATTAAATGAATATAACTATACGTTATATGATCAAATATATACCTTTACCTTTAGTCAGTTTGAAAAACTAGTGCTTGAAGGTAAAAGCCCCTTTGAATTTTTCAGTGAAGAATATTAAGTGTTGACAGATTTGTCTATTTATTATACAATAACAAAGGTAAAGCAAATTCACTTTACGGAGATGGAATGGAAAAATTTACAAAGATTAGTCTATTATTAGATATTTATGGAAATCTACTAAAAGGCAGAAGAAAAGAAGTCTTGAATCTATATTATAACGAAGATTACTCACTAACTGAGATAGCTGAAATGTTTAACATTACGAAACAAGGTGTTAGAGATTTTTTGTTAAAGGGTGAGAAAGAACTTCTAGAATATGAAAATAGTTTAAATATATTAGAAAATAAATTTGAAATGGATGATATACTGAATAATCTTCTTGATAGTGAAGATTTAGAACATATAAAGGCCAATTTGCAAAAATTGATATATTATCAAAAGGAGTAATAATGGGAGCTTTTAATAGCTTATCAGAAAAATTACAAAAAGCATTTGCCAAACTTACTGGAAAAGGAAGATTGACTGAAGAGGATGTTACAGCTGCTTTGAAGGAAGTGCAAATAGCCTTGCTTGAGGCAGATGTTAACTATAAGGTTGTTAAAGATTTTACTAAAAAAGTCAAAGAGCAAGCTATAGGTAAGGATGTTCTAGAAAGTTTGACTCCAGGACAGCAAGTAATCAAGATAGTAAATGCAGAATTAGTAGAGCTTCTTGGTGGTAAAATTGAAAAATTAGAATTTTCAGGTAAAAAACCTTATATAATATTTTTAGTAGGTCTTCAAGGATCTGGTAAAACCACTACAGCAGGTAAACTAGCCTATATGATTAAAGGTCGAAATAAAAAACCTTTTTTAATAGGAGCTGACATATATAGACCTGCAGCAATGGACCAACTAGAAGTGCTAGCTAAAAAAATAGATGTTAATATTCATTATGATAAAAACTCTAAGAATGTTAAACAAATAGTTACTGATGGTATAAAAATAGCAAAAAGCAACAACAGTGACATTATAATTGTTGATACAGCAGGCAGACAACATTTAGATGAGTCTATGATGGATGAACTTATTGATCTAAAGGAGAGCATTAAACCTGATGAAGTCATACTAGTAGTTGATGGAATGACGGGTCAAGATGCAGTTAACATAGGTAAGGAATTTAATGAAAAAGTTGGGGTAGACAGCCTAGCAGTTACCAAAATGGATGGTGATGCCAGAGGCGGAGCGGTAATATCATTAAGATATATTACAGGCAAACAAATTAAACTCATTGGTATGGGTGAAAAAATAGACCAGCTAGAATTGTTTTATCCTGATCGAATAGCAAGTAGAATTCTTGGAATGGGTGATATTTTATCACTTATTGAAAAAGCACAAGATAAAATAGATGAGAAATCAGCCTTAGAACTTCAAAAAAAACTAATGGAATCTACATTTACTTTAGAAGATTTCTTAGAACAAATAAAGCAAATGAAGAGTCTTGGATCCATAGAAGATTTACTAGCTATGATTCCGGGTGGTAACAAGCTCAAAAATGTACAAGTCAATGAAAAGGATTTATCCAAAACAGAAGCAATAATTCTATCTATGACTAAAGAAGAAAGAAATAAACCAACCATCCTTAATGCCAGCAGAAAAAAAAGAATATCAGCTGGTAGTGGAACAGAGGTTCAAGATATAAACAGATTATTAAAACAATTTGATAGTACAAAGACTATGATGAAACAATTTGGTAACATGAGTAAGAAAAGAAAAGGTTTCGGACCGAAGTTTTTTTAAACTCTTTTATAATAAAAATTACAAGGAGGTGAAGATATATGGCAACAAAGATTAGATTACGTAGAATGGGAGCTAAAAAAGCACCTTTCTATAGAGTAGTAGTAGCAGACACTCGTTCTCCTAGAGACGGCAAGAGCATAGAAGAAATTGGTTACTACAATCCTATTGCAAAAAAAGATGATATTTCATTAAAAATCAATGAAGAAAGAGCTTTGTATTGGTTAAGTACTGGAGCTCAGCCATCTGAAACTGTTAAAGCCCTATTAAGAAAGGCTGGAGTTTTAGAGAAACTTAACAACTAAGGAGATTAGTTATGACTGAACTGATTAAACTAATTATTAACAATATTGTTGATGAATCTGTTTCAATTGAAATTGAAAGCAAAAAAGAAAATGGAAATGAAGAGATTACTGTAATTGTTCCTGAAGAGTTCATGGGTAAAATCATAGGAAAGAACGGTAGAATAGCCAAGGCCATTAGACTTATTGCCAATGCCAATAGAAATAGAGAATCTAGAAAAGTATATGTTAATATTATAGCTAAAGAAAATTAAATGATTAAATTAGGAAAAATTGTTGGTACATTTGGTATCAAGGGAGAACTCAAGATATATCCCCTTACAAACTATAAAGAAATGTTTCTTGAATTTGAAGATTTGTTAATTTCAACAGGTAAAGACTTAGTAAGAGTAAATGTAGTTAAAGCAAGAATTCAAAAAAATACAATAATTATCCTTTTAGAAGGTATAGATTCAATTAATAAAGCACAAGATTTTATAGGTAAGGACATTTTAATAGAAGAATCTTTATTGCCTGAATTGGATGAAACTGAAGAGTATGTTTATAAATTATTAGGGATGAAAGTATTTCTTGAAAACAGTGAACTGCTAGGTTCTATTTCTGATGTTTTTGATAATGGAGCACATGGTATTTATGAAATCAAGGATGAAAATGGAAAAGAAATATTGATTCCTGTTCTTGAAGATACTATTATCAGCAGAGATTTTGATGAAGGGATAATGGTAGTTAAACTGCTACCAGGTTTATTAGATTAATGAGAATTGATGTTTTGACACTTTTCCCTGAAATGTTTGAATCACCCTTGAAAGAAAGCTTGCTAAAGAAAGCAATAGAGAAATCTGTAATTGATATTAGATTTACTAATATCAGAGATTTTTCTACTAATAAACACCATAAAGTAGATGACTGTCCTTATGGTGGTGGTAAGGGTCTTGTTATGAGTCCTGAACCAGTAATACTTGCTTTCGAATCTTTAGAAAAAAAACCTAAATCAAAAACAATTTTCTTATCTCCAGGTGGTAAAGTTTTAAACCAAGAAAAACTCAAGGTTCTAAGCCAATTTGACCAGTTAATATTATTATGTGGTCATTATGAAGGTATAGATCAAAGAGCTATCGATATGATTGTGGATGAGGAAATTTCTATAGGTGACTATATTCTTACAGGTGGAGAACTACCAGCATTAGTTTTAATTGATGGAGTCAGCCGATATGTTGAAGGTGTTGTTGGATCGATGGAATCTGTATTAGAAGATTCTTTAAGTGATGGTTTATTAAAATACCCACAGTACACAATACCAAGAAACTTTAGAAATATTGAAGTGCCAGAAGTATTACTATCTGGACATCACAAAAATATTCAAGAATGGCGAAAAGAACAAAGTTTTAAAAGAACAAAAATTAATAGGCCAGATTTATGGCGTAAATATTTAAAAAACAAGAAGGAGGTAAAATAGATGGATATCATAAAATTAATTACTGATGAGTATTTGAAAAGTGACCTTCCTGAATTTAGACCTGGCGATACTTTAAAAGTTCACGTTAAAGTAGTCGAGGGAGAAAAAGAAAGAATTCAGGTATATGAAGGTGTTGTTGTTAAAAGACAAGGTAAGGGAGCTACTGAAACTTTCACTGTAAGACGTGTTGCTTACGGAGTTGTTGTTGAAAGAACATTCCCTGTTCACTCACCAAGAATAGATAAGATTGAAGTTATCAGATTTGGTAGAGTAAGAAGAGCAAAATTGTATTACTTGCAAGACAGAACTGGTAAAGCAGCAAGAATTAAAGATAAAAAATAGGGAGTTGAAAATGAGTAGCAACGATAGTACTAATAAAAAAGAATATTACTTTAAGAGTGTAATTTCTATTATTAAAATAATAATAATTGCACTTATGATTAATATAATTATAAAAGCGTTCTTAGTTCGTACTTATACAGTAGATTCCTCATCAATGGAAACTACACTTATGGTAAATGATAAAGTTATTACTGAAGTTGTTACGAAATATTTTACTGAACCTAAAAGAGGCGATATAATTGTCTTTGTTTACCCAGAGACAGATATTGCCAACTCTAAACAAACTTTAAGAAGAAACCCTATTGATTACATGCAATATGTTTTTCAGCTTCTTATTAAAGGACAATTGCCTGTAGATGACGAAATTGAATATGTTAAACGTGTAATAGGTTTACCTGGAGACACAATTAATATAAAAAACAATACAGTTTATGTTAACGACTTAGCAATTGAAGAACCATATCTAGATGATAATGTTTTTACCAATATAAGTAGCTCTGTATTATCCTTTCCTTTTAAAGTCCCACAAGGACAATATTTTGTTATGGGTGATAATAGAGAAAACAGTGCAGATTCAAGACAATGGGGTACTGTACCTGAAGAAAATATAATTGGTAAATCAATTTTAATTTACTATCCATTTGCAAATATGGACAGACTATAATGTTTAAAGTGCAATGGTATCCTGGGCATATGACTAGGGCAAAAAGGAAAATTGAAAATATAATCAAAACTATTGATATTATAATTGAGTTAAGGGATGCGAGAATTCCAATGAGTTCTGGCAACCCTGATATTAGTAAGATGGCTTTGGGTAAAGGTCATCTTATTATATTGACTAAACCAGATTTAGCCGATAAAAACATTACTGAGCAGTGGATTGAATTATACAAAGAAAAAGATATCAATATGATTACTATTAAAGGTATAGATACCCAAGATGTTAAGAAAATCATCAAACAGCTTGAAAATATAGCAGACAAAGTCTTTGAAAAAAGAAGAAAAAAAGGTTTGTTAGATAGACCTGTTAGATGTATGGTTCTTGGTGTTTCCAATGTAGGTAAATCATCTCTTATCAACTCATTAGCTTTAAAGAAAGTTGCTGTTACAGGCAATAAGCCAGGAGTAACTAAAGGAAATCAGTGGGTTAGAATTAGCAAAAAGTTGGAGCTTCTTGATACACCTGGAATTCTTTGGCCCAAATTCGATGGACTTATTGGTGTTAATCTTGCTTTAACTGGAGCTATTTCTGACAATGTTTATGATATTAAAGAGGCTGCCGTTTATTTAATCAAAGAATTAAAAGAAAAAAAATATATTTCAACTTCACTAGAGCCATTAGAAGAATTGATGCTATTTGGAGAAAAAAGAGGAATTCTTTTAAAAGGAGGTAATGTTGATCTTGAAAAGTCAGCCTTACTTTATCTTAAAGATTTTAGAAGTGGCAAACTTGGACACATTTCTTTAGAATGGCCTATGAAAAATGACTAAATCTAATTCAATCATCAAAAATGATAAGGAAATAATGAGACTATTAGAATACTTTTCTAATGAAGCTGAGTTTAAGAAAAAATATAAGATTATAGTCGGAGTAGATGAAGTAGGAAGAGGTCCCTTAGCAGGACCTGTTTATGCAGCTTGTGTTTGCTTGAAATACGATTTCAATTTAATTAATTTAAATGATTCAAAAAAACTGACTGAAGAAAAAAGAAATATATTAGAAAATAAAATCAAAGAAAATTCATATTTTTATACTTATGGATACGCTTCTGTTGAAGAGATTGATAAATACAACATACTTAATGCCACTATGCTTGCCATGAAAAGAGCAGTGGATAAATGTAGTATCAAACCAGACTTGGTTCTAGTTGATGGTAATAAATTACCGGATTGGGAATACGAGTGCCTATGTATTATTAAAGGTGATCAAAAATTCCCTTCAATAGCTGCGGCTTCAATTTTAGCAAAAACAAAAAGAGATAAAATAATGAATATTATTCAAACGATAGATAATAAATTCAATTATTCTAAACACAAGGGTTATGGAACTAAGGAACACTATGATGAACTAAAATTAAATGGGCCTAGTATCCTGCACCGAAGGACATTTTTAAAGGATTATAAATAATGAGAATACAAAAATACTTATCTGCTGCAGGATTTTGTTCCCGCAGAAAGGCAGAAGAACTTATAAAAGAAAATCGTGTCAAAATCAATAATTTACCAGCTAGTATAGGTGATGTAATTGATGAAAAAAATGATAAGATTTTTGTCGATGGAAAACCAATTAAGAACACAGCTAAACAAATTTATCTTCTCCTATATAAGCCTAAAGGTTATGTTAGCACTTCAAGTGATCCTGAAGGTAGAAAAACAGTATTAGATTTAGTTACTGATATTAAAGAACGAGTCTACCCTGTAGGTAGACTCGATTATGATACAGAAGGCCTAATCATAATGACTAATGATGGTGAATTCACTAATATTCTTACTCATCCTAGTCATTTAGTAGAAAAAGTATATAAAGCTAAATGCTCAGGAAATATCACAAATGAAAAACTAATTCAATTACAAGATGGTATTGTTATTGATGATGAATATATGACAGGAAAAGCTAATATCTATTATGTTCAAAATTATAAAGATTATTTTGAAATTGAAATCGGTATTAAAGAAGGTAGAAACAGACAAATAAGAAAAATGTTTGCTGAATTAAAAAATCCAGTTCTAACATTGAAGAGAATAAAAATAGGTTTTTTAACTATTGATAAATTAAAAAGAGGAAAACATAGGGCTCTTACAAAAAAAGAAATAGAAAAACTGAAGAAATTAGATGTAAATAAGGAAAATGGTAATATTTTATGATAAAATTAGATAGATATGAAATTTGGAGGGTGTATTATGGTTAAAATGTATTATGATAACGATGCTGATTTGAGTTTGATAAAAGGCAGAAAGATAGCAATTTTAGGCTACGGTAGCCAAGGTCATGCTCATGCATTAAACTTAAAAGAAAGTGAAGTTGACGTAACTGTCGGCTTAAGAAAAGATAGTAAAAGATGGCAAGAAGCTATGGACGATGGACTAAAAGTAGCTACTGTCGATGAGGCATGTGCTTATGCAGATGTAATTATGTTACTACTACCTGATGAAAGACAAAAGGATATTTATGACAATGAAATAGCAAAACACATTACAGCTGGTAAAGCTTTGGTATTTGCTCATGGTTTTAATATTCATTATGATTTGATAGTACCACCAAGCGACGTAGATGTATTCTTGGTAGCACCAAAAAGCCCAGGACACTTAGTTAGAAGAACTTACGCTCAAGGTGGTGGAGTTCCTGGATTAGTTGCAATACATCAAGATGCAACAGGTAATGCTAAAGCATTGGGATTATCCTATGCTAAAGGCATTGGTTGTACAAGAGCTGGAGTCATTGAAACTTCATTTAAGGAAGAAACTGAAACTGATTTATTTGGTGAACAAGCTGTACTATGTGGCGGAGCTGCAGCATTAGTTAAAGCTGGTTTTGAAACATTGACAGAAGCTGGATATGCACCTGAAATGGCATATTTTGAATGTCTACATGAATTAAAGCTAATCGTTGACTTAATGTATGAAGGTGGCATCAGTAACATGAGATATTCTGTTAGTGATACTGCTGAGTATGGTGACTTAACTAGAGGCCCAAGATTAGTTAATGCTGAAACTAAAAAAGAAATGAAAAAAATTCTTGAAGAAATTCAATCTGGACAATTTGCCAGAGAATGGATTGAAGAAAATAAAGCAGGAAGACCAAATTTCAACGCTTTATATGAAAAAGATAGAGATCACTTAATTGAAACAACTGGTGAAAAATTAAGAGCTATGATGCCTTGGATTGGTAAAAAAGCTAAATAAACTAAATATTTTAAATAAGGAGAAAGCTATGTCTTTCTCCTTAATTATAGGAGAAGATATGAAAATAGCTATTGATGGACCAGCTGGATCAGGAAAAAGTACAATAGCCAAGTTGCTAAGTAAAAAACTTAATTTTGAATATATTGATACAGGAGCCCTTTATAGGGCAATAACCTATATAATAAAGACTGAAAATCTGGATGCTGAGGATGAGGAGAATATTTCTAATATCATCAAAAATACTAATTTTAGATTTCATAATAATAAAATATATGTAAATGAAATATGTATTGAAAGTGAAATTAGAAAAAATTCTATATCCAAAAATGTTTCTGATGTTGCAGCTTTGCCTTTTATAAGAAATTTAGTAAATTCTGTTATAAGAAAAATTGTGGATATATCTGAAAACATAATTCTTGATGGCAGAGATATTGGTACAGTAGTTTTACCTGATGCAGAACTTAAAATATTTCTAGATGCAACTCCAGGCATAAGAGCTAAAAGAAGGTATTTAGAATTACTTGATAAGAATGAAAGTATAAGTCTAAAAGAAATTAAAGAAGAAATTATTCAAAGGGACTACATAGACTCTAATAGAGATGTAGCACCACTAAGGAAAGCTGTAGATGCAATAGTTATTCTTACAGATGACTTAAATATACAAGAGGTTGTTGATAAAATTTACAATTTATTAAATAATGATTTATAAATTGGTAATTTCTTGGTATAATATTAGGAGTAAACATGGAAATTATACTAGCACCTAATGCTGGCTTTTGCTATGGAGTAAAAAATGCTCTAAAAAAAGCTGAGGAACAAAAAGCAGACAATACTATATATACATTTGGAGAGTTAATACATAATCAACAGGAAATAGACAGATTGAAAGCAAAAAATATTATCCCTGTAGAAAATATTGATAATTTAAATGATAATGATGTATTAGTTATTAGATCACATGGGGTAGGTAGATCCTTCTATGAGAAATTTGGAAATAGAGAGAACTTAGTTGATGCTACTTGTCCAAGTGTAAAAGTTGCTCATGTTCTGGCACAAAAATATATGGAACTTGGATATCAAGTATTAGTATTTGGAGATAAAGATCATCCTGAAGTTTTAGGCATTCTTGATTGGGGTGGGAAAAACAGTCGGGCTATCTTAAATAAAGAAGATTTAGATGACATAAATTTTGAAATTCCAATATTCTTTTTATCACAAACTACTCAATCAGTAGATACATTCAATGAGATAAAAGATTTATTAGAAGAAAAGTCTAAAGAACTAGTAGTAAAGAATACAATTTGTGCAGCCACTAGAAACAGACAACTTGAAGTTGTAGAATTAGCTAAAGCTGTTGATGTGATAATTATAATTGGTGGTAAACAAAGTTCAAATTCAAACAAATTATATAAAATTGCACAGACCTATAATGAAAAATCATATTTCATAGAAACTTACCAGGATCTCAATCCAGATTGGTATCTTGGTTATAATAAAGTTGGTATTACAGCAGGGGCATCAACGCCTAGCTGGATAATAGAGGAGGTCATTAATAAAATGATGAGTGAAGATAAAATGGAAAAAGAACAGACTATGGAAGAACTATTGCTTGAAATGGACAATGATGTTCAACCTGGTGATGTTGTGGAAGGCATAGTAATCCAAATCGACAAAGAGAATATTGTTGTTGATATTGGTATGAAAGCTGAAGGAATACTACCTATTGAAGAATATTCAGATGGAACTCTCCCTAATGTTGGAGACAAAATCACTGCAGTATTGTTACAAAAATCAAATTCAGTAGGATTACCAGTATTATCAAAAAGAAAACTTTTAGATAGAAAAAATAGAGAATCACAAAGAGAAGCTATGAAAACACTTCCTACCAAATTTGAAAACAAAGAAGAATTTGAAGGTTTAGTTACGAGTGTAGCTAAGTCAGGTTTGATTGTTAAAATAGATGATGTTGAGGGATTTTTACCAGCTTCACAACTTCTATTAAATGGTTATGCTAAGAATTTAGATAAATATTTAGGTAAAAAAGTTCGTGTTAGAATTATTGACCTTGATTTAAAGAAACGTCTGCCTAAAATTGTATTATCACAAAAGGTTATACTTTCAGAAGAAAGAGAAGCAAGTGCTAAGGATTTCTGGGATACTATAGAAGTTGGCAAAGTAGTAGCTGGCGAAGTTAAGATGTTAGCAGATTTTGGTGCTTTTGTTAATTTAGGATATTTAGATGGCCTACTTCACGTTTCAGAATTATCTTGGAATAGAAGAGACAATTTAAAAAGCATGTTAGCAGTTGGTGACAAGATTAATGTAAAGATAATTGGAATTGATAAAGAAAAGAATAAGATTAGTCTTAGTCTTAAGGCCTTAGAAGAAGACCCATGGCAAACATTCTTAAAAAGTCATAAAGCAGGTCATATCATTAAAGGAAAAGTTACAAGTGTTGTTGATTATGGTGCCTTTATTAATATTAGTACTATGGTAGAAGGCTTATTACACATATCTGAAATTGCTCATGAAAAAGTCGAAAAAGTTAGTGATGTTTTAAAAGTTGGAGATGAGATAGAAGTAGAAATTTTAGAAATTGATGAAACAAATAAAAAAGTTTCTCTGTCAAAAAAATCACTTGAACTTCAAGTTAACAAAACAGAACCAATCGTGGCAGATAAGATGGTGTATGAGGATACTGAAGAGGGTGTTACTTTAGGTGAAATATTAAACCAAAACAATAAAAGTGAAGAATAATATTAAATTTGTGGAGGTTTAGAGAAATCTAAACCTCCATATTTTTTAAGGGGATAATATGAAAAAAATTAAATTCGAAGATCTTGTAAAAGTTATAAGAGATAGTGTTATTGAAATTAATTGTGTTCCAAGTCCTGAACTAATAAGTAAATACAATCAAAGTATTGAAAATGAGGATAATATCTTAAGTAAGCAAGTGCTGTTAAGTCTA
The DNA here is from genome assembly GCA_009773805.1 of Fusobacteriota bacterium. Classification (GTDB taxonomy): domain Bacteria; phylum Bacillota; class TC1; order TC1; family TC1; genus WTXA01. The sequence goes on along the minus strand of WTXA01000001.1, from coordinate 234,910 downwards.
AAAGAAAATGCATTAATTGCTAAAGAAAGGATGATACCAATTTGTCAAGATACTGGCACTGCTGTTTTTTTCATAGAATATGGAACTGAAATCAATATAGATGGAGGATTTATATATGATGCAATTTACGAAGGTGTTCGTTTAGGTTATCAAGAAGGATATTTAAGAAAATCAATTGTTGATAATCCTCTTAACAGGAAAAATACAGGTAATAATTTACCACCAATCATTCATACAAAGTTGATTGAAGGTGAAAACTTAAATATTGTTGTTCTTGCTAAGGGTGCAGGTAGTGAAAACATGTCGTCATTAAAAATGATGACACCAAGTGATGGAATAGAAGGTATTAAAAATTTTGTCCTAGAAACAGTTGTAAAAGCTGGTCCTAACCCATGTCCACCAATAACTGTTGGCGTTGGTGTAGGGAGCAATTTTGAAGGTGTAGCACTACTTGCAAAAAAAGCCTTGGTTAAGGATCTATTTGAAACCGTTGAAGATGATTTGATTATGGAAATAGAAGCTGATTTAAAAATGAAATTAAATGAATTAAATATTGGACCACAAGGATTTGGTGGAAAGACTAGTGTATTTGATGTAGCAGTAATGATGGAACCATGTCATATTGCCTCGATGCCTGTAGCAGTAAATATAAATTGTCACGTTATAAGACATAAAAAAATTATTTTTTAGGAGATTAAATGTTATTAAGAACACCAATTGATAAAAAAGTATTAAAAGATTTAAAAGCTGGGGAGCAAATACATATAACTGGAACAATATATACAGCAAGAGACTCTGCTCATAAATTACTAACACAATTAATAAAAGAAGGTAGAAAATTACCTTTTGAATTAAAAGGTTCAATAATCTATTATGCAGGCCCAGCTCCAACAAAACCAGGTGAGGTTGTAGGTTCAATAGGACCAACAACTAGCTATAGAATGGACCCATATACACCAGATATATTAAATGAGGGTGCAGCTATACTCATAGGTAAAGGCTCAAGGAGTGATTTTGTAAAAGCCTCATTATTACAAAACAATGCAATATATTGCGCTGCTCTTGGTGGAGCTGGTGCTTTATTAGCATCTAAAGTAAAGAATATTTCAGTGGTTGCTTTTGCTGAACTGGGGCCAGAAGCAATATACAAATTAGAAGTTGAAGAATTTCCAGTTATTGTAGTAAATGATTTAGAAGGCAATGATATATATGAAAACCATTAATAATGAAGGGAAGAATATAATGAAGTTAGCAGTAATTCTAGGAGGCACCTCAACTGAAAGAGAAATTTCCTTGAAAAGTGGCGAAGCCATTTATAATAGTTTAATAAGAAATGGTTATGATGTTGAAAAAATTGATCCACAAAATGATAATTTATATCTGAAGTTAAAGGAAGTAAATCCTGAATCTGTCTTTATTGCCTTACACGGGCTAGGGGGAGAAGATGGATCAATACAAGGATTTCTTGAGCAATTAAATATTCCTTATACAGGAAGTAGAGTTCTTGCAAGTTCCTTATGTATGAATAAAATATATACACAAACTATTATGAAAGCTCATAATATTCCAATACCTGATTTTTTTACAATCAAAAATAATAATTATCATGAAAAAAACATTGAAGATATTGTTTTGAAAATTGAAAACTCATTTGGATTTCCTGTTCTTGTAAAAGCACCTTCTCAAGGTTCAACTTTAGGTATTTATTTTATTAACAAAGAAGATGTATCATATGAAAGTCAATTGAATAATGCTTTCAACTTAGGATTTGAACTTGAATCAGAATTAATGATTGAAAAGATGATAACTCCAAGCGATGAAATCACAATTGGAATTTTAGGTAATGAAAAAGCTTTTCCATTACCTACACTAGAAATAACAACTGTTTCAGGATATTATGATTTTGACTCAAAATACACCAAAGGTATGTGCGAACATATTATTCCGGCAAGATTGCCTGAAGATATAAGAAATAAGGCCAAAGAGTTAGCAGTTAAGATATATGAAATTTTAGGTTGCAGAGGATTTGCGAGAGCTGATTTCATGGTAAAAGGTGAGGATATTTTATTGATTGATATTAATACCATACCAGGATTTACAGAAATGAGCCTTCTACCAGACGCAGCAGCTCATATAGGTATATCCTTTGATGAACTAACTGATTTTATTGTTAAAATGTCATTGGGTATGGAATTTCCACATGAAAAGTATAAAGACTTCCTTTATGAAAAATAATTTTATTGAAGGGACTTTCCAAAATAGAACTAATAGATTCATTGCTGAAGTAATAGTTGGAAATGAAGTGGGAATTGCACATGTAGCTAACACAGGAAGATGTAAGGAATTACTAGTGCCTGGAGTAAAGGTGCTATTAAATAAAAATGATAATCCTAACAGGAAAACAAAATATAGTTTAAATTATGTTGAAAATAAAGGTTATTGGGTCAATATGGTTTCAGTTTCAGCAAATTTAGCTGTTTATAATAGCTTAATTGCAGGAGAGATTGAAACAATCAAGAATCCCTACGATATTCAAAGAGAATTCTGTATGCCAGGGACAAGAATTGATATTTATTGTAAAAATGAAAAGATGGATGTTTATATTGAGGTTAAGTCAGTAACCTTATTAAAAGATGAGTATCTACAATTTCCGGATGCACCAACCCTTAGAGGCGTTAAACATCTTGACCATTTAATTGAACTCAAAAGACAAGGAAAAAGAGCGATTATTTTATTTGTTGCTCAACATCCATTGGGACAAATATTTAAAGCAAATTTAGAAAATGATCCTGTCTTTGCCAATAAATTAAAGGAAGCTCAAGAAGAAGGTGTAGAAATACTTGCCTATATGGCTTCAAGTGAACTAGGAGTATTAAAACTAACAAATTCATTACCAATAGAAATATAATTGAGGTGAAAATTTGGAAAAAGTAATAAAAGAGTTTAGATTTAAATGCCAAATGACTGCGTGCTGTTGTACAAATATGGAAATTTTCTTAAACCCATATGACATTCTCCAAATTGCAAATCAATGTTCAATAACTACATCTGAAGTATTAGAAAAATATATACTGTTTTTAAAAGATAAGGAATCCGGCATAATTAGACCTATTTTCAAAAGTGCTAGAACTGGTTTATGTGACTTCAATCTAAATAAATTATGTACTATCCATAGCCATAGGCCCCTTAGCTGCAGACTATTTCCATTAGGTAGAATTGATGGTGATTTCTATCTTCAAGAAGCAAAATTCTGCCAAGGCCTTGAGAATAATGATATTGTTCAATTGTCAGATTATTTGAAAGATGATGATGGAAACATATATTTAGAAATGACAGATATTTACCATAAGATAGTTAATAGCTTGAAAAATGAGAATTTAGCTATATTAGATAATAATTACTATAATAATCTTCTAAATGTATTGTTTTATGATTATGACTATTTCTATAATGGTGAGTACAATCATTTAAGTTCTAGAGAAAAGATGCTTTTGTCATTTCATCTTATTAATATACTAATTGAAGAATTTAATAAAAAAATTATAAGTGACAACCAACTACTAATAGATAAGCTCTATTTAGAAGGAGATAAATTCATTGCTAAGAATATTAAAAAACAAGAAAATTAGTGAAATAAATAAGATGGAAGAGGTAGATATATCCTTAAATCAATTTAAGGATATACATATTGATATAGGCACAGGTAATGGTAAGTTTATCTATGATCTAGCAGTTAAAAATCCATATACCTTGTATATAGGTATAGAACCAACAGCTAGTAATTTATACGAATATAGCAAAAAAGCTAATAAAAATAAATTGAATAATCTTATATATATTATTTCCTCAATAGAAAATATGGATGAGGACCTAAATGGTATGGCAGATAAGGTCTATATTAATTTTCCGTGGGGAAGTCTTTTGGAAGTTATAGTTAAAGATATGCCGGAATTACTAAATAAAATTTCATTATTAGGTAAAATTGAATCAGAGTTTCATTTTACTTTTGCTTATAGTACTATTCATGAACCTATGGAAATCGAGAAGAGGAATCTTCCAATCTTGACTGAAGAATACTTATTAAACTTAAAGGAAATATACTTGAAGGCTGGACTGTCTATAGAATCTTGTATCAATATAGCACCTCTAGAAGTTAATAAATTTGGCACCTTATGGGCAAAGAAACTTTTCTTAGGTAAAAGTAGAGATGTATATAAAATTATTAGTAGAAAAAGTAGAATTTGAGTCTTGTTTTTCATATGAAAAGATGTTAAAATTCAATGTGAAATATGATGAAGAGGAATAGTACCTTTATTGTTGATTTATAGAGAGTTATTGGTTGGTGGAAAATAACATGATACTTATAGGGAACTCGCCTCAGAATAGATTGCCTGAAGTTTAAATAGGGCATTCCGGGAGTTCCCGTTATAGAATTTGAGAGCATATTATATGAATTAGAGTGGTACCGCGATTCTTTCGTCTCTATGGTTAGAGACGGGAGATTTTTTTTTGAAAGGAGATAAATGTAACATGGCTATGAATCACAAAAAGTACAAACCCTACCCAAGCTTTGAGTTTAAAGAAAGAACCTGGCCTAATAATGTAACTACTAAAGCACCTATTTGGTGCAGTGTAGACTTAAGGGATGGTAACCAAGCTTTACCAATACCAATGGGTATCGAGGAAAAACTTTTGCTATATAAAATGCTGATAAAGATAGGTTTTAAGACTATTGAAGTTGGCTTTCCATCAGCGTCAGAAACTGAATTTAAATTCTTAAGAAAAATTGTAGAAGAAAAATTAATACCTGAGGATGTTACTATTCAAGTTTTGACCCAGGCAAGAGAGCATTTAATAGCAAGAACCTTTGCATCTTTAAAGGGTGTTAAAAATGCTATTGTTCATATATATAACTCAACTTCTGAATTGCAAAGAAGAGTTGTCTTTAATAAAAACAAAGAAGAAATTAAGAAAATTGCGACAGAAGGTACTTCTTTAGTTAAGAAATTCGCAGCTGAAGCCAAACTTGAAGGTCTTAATGTAATTCTACAATATTCACCTGAGAGTTTTACTGGTACAGAAGTAGATTATGCAATAGAAGTATCTAATGCTGTTCTTGATGTATGGGAACCAAGTAAGGAAAATAAAGCCATTATCAATTTACCATCAACTGTTGAAATGTCAACTCCAAATATATATGCAGATCAGATTGAATGGTTTTGTAAAAATGTAAAATATAGAGAATTTATTGAAATTAGCTTACATGCTCATAATGATAGAGGAACTGGTATAGCAGCAACTGAACTTGGTTTATTGGCTGGAGCCGATAGAGTAGAAGGAACATTATTTGGGAATGGTGAACGAACAGGTAATACAGATATTTTAACAGTAGCTTTGAATCTTTACTCCCAAGGTATTGATCCTGAACTTGATTTTTATGATGTTGAAGAGATAAAGGAAGTTTTTGAAAAAGTCACTCAATTACCAGTTCATCCTAGACATCCATATGTTGGTGATTTAGTTCATACAGCATTTAGTGGTTCTCATCAAGATGCCATTAATAAGGGGTTAAAATATAGGGCAGAGCAGTCTGTAGAGATTTGGGAGGTTCCATATCTACCTATTGATCCAAGCGATGTAGGCCGCAAATATGAGGCTGTAATTAGAATTAATAGCCAATCAGGCAAAGGTGGTATAGCCTTTGTTCTTGAAACTGAATATGGGTTCAAATTACCTAAGATCATGCACCCAGAATTTGCTAAGATAATACAAAAAGAAACAGATAACACTGGAGCAGAACTTAAAAAGGAAGATATTCTTAAAATTTTTGAAGACAACTATATAAATGTTAACGGATTACTTGAATTAGTTAAATATAAGGTTAATGAAGATACTTCTGAAGAAGATTTAGAATCTGTAGTGACCCTTGAGGGATTAGTTAAAGTAAATGGTGAAAATATAACTATTTCAGGTAAAGGTAATGGACCTGTGTCAGCTTTCATAAATGCAATAGAATTATGCAATATAGGTAAGTTTACAGTTACATCCTATGATGAACATGCAAGAGAAGAAGGAGACAAGTCTCAAGCTATAACTTACGTACAAATAGAAAACTTAGATACCAAAGCTAGATTTTTTGGTGTTGGTATTTCACCCAACATAACTTCTGCGTCAATTAAGGCTATTGTTAGCGCTATAAACAGGAGTAAATAAATTTAATGGATAGTACAAATGAAAAAATTAATGAACAATTAAATAATTTTAGAGAAGTATATTCTGCTATAGCTCTATATAATCACAGTAAAGTTTTGAAGGCTTTTAAGGAATGTAATATAACTACTGAAGCCTTTAATGGTTCAACTGGTTATGGTTACAATGATTATGGAAGAAACAAGTTGAACATGCTTTATTCTAATATTTTTAAGGGTGAGGATGCATTAGTCTCTAGTAACTTTGCTTCAGGAACACATACTATCTATACAGTATTTAGAGGGTTACTAGATTATGGTGATAAAATTGTATCATTAACAGGTGACTTATATGATACCTTGGAGAAGGCAATATGGGATGATAGCGGATTAGTAAAAAAAATGGCTATAACATATGATAAGATATCCTTAAATAGTGAAGACAAAATAGATAATGATGTAATTAAAAATCAGAATTTCAAAAAATATAAAATGGCAATTATACAAAGATCAAGAGGTTACTCTACAAGACGATCAATAACTATTGATGAAATTGAGATAACTGCTAAATTGATTAAAAAGTATTCTCCAAACACAATAATCTTTGTCGATAATTGTTATGGTGAATTTGTTGAAAAGGCAGAGCCTATAGAAGTTGGTGCTGATATAATTGCAGGTTCTTTGATTAAAAATCCAGGTGGAACAATTGCTCAATCTGGTGGTTATATTGTTGGTAGAAAAGATTTGATTGAGCAAATTAGCGATACCTTTACTGTACCAGGTATAGGTAAGGAAATAGGTTGTGAAAATTCATTTGATCTTAGACTTATGTTTCAAGGTATATTCCTTGCCCCAAGAATTGTAGAGGAATGTCTAGTGACAGCATATTATACAGCTTTATTGTTTAACGGACTAGGTTATATTGTATCACCTAATACAAATGAAACTAGAACAGATATTATTCAAAGTATAACCTTTAATGATAAGAATAAACTTATTAAATTTATACAAACAATACAAGAATATTCTCCTGTTGATAGTATGGCTATTCCCCATCCTTGGGATATGCCAGGATATGATACTCAAGTAATTATGGCTTCAGGTTCATTTATTTCAGGTAGTTCCTTGGAATTGTCTGCAGATGCACCTATTAGAGAGCCCTACATAGCATATTTACAAGGTTCTACTAGCTTCTATTATTCCAAAATAGCAATTGATAAAGCGGCTGAAGCTATAGAAAAGAAAAAATAAAAGTATCAGGATAATAATCCTGATACTTTTTTATTGGTATTTTATTGGTATTTATTTTAATAGGTAATCTATAACCACAGTGAATAATGGTAGATTAATTATTGTAAGAACCCCAGTAACAGGTATACTTAACGCACTAAAAGAGCCCGTTATTTCACCTTCTTCAAGTGCTTGTGTTGTTCCCATAACATGAGCACTCATACCTAAAGAACAGCCTCTAGCAATTGGATTAGTGATATTAATCCGGTCTAAAACAAATCTGCCAATGATAGCACCCATAATTCCAGTTACCATAACACCAAGAATTGCCATTGCTTCACTACCGTTAATTAACTTACTTGCTTCTATTGCCATAGCTGATGTTATTGATTTTGGGATTAGACTAAAAACTAAACTTTTTGGAATATTTAAGAACCTAGCTATAATCATCATAGAAAAAAAGGATGTGTATATACTGACTAAACTTGTTAGCACTATGAGCTTGATATTCTCTTTTAATAATTCTAATGTTTGATACATTGGTATAGCTAAAACAACTATACAAATACCTAAGAAATAAGTAATATATTGTCCGCCAGTATTATAAAGCTCAAATGGTATTTTAGTTATGTATAGTACTAAAATCAAAATAATAGTAGTTGCAATATTTGGGTGAAAAAGTATATATTTTTTAATGCCATATATCTTGAGAAAAAGAATATATATAGCTATTGTAATCAGTATACTGGAGATTATATATATACTATTCATCTGTGTCACCTTTTATCGTCTTTCTACTATACCAACTAGCAAAACTGCCAGATACAATCAAAACTATAATCAGAGAAAGGATAAGTAGTAGAATTATTCTTACAACATAATCATCTATTCTTGGGATTATAACTATTAATGAAACGCTAGTAGGTATGAGGAAAAAACTAATATGCTTAACCAAAAATGCTGAAAAGTTCTTCATTAGCTCATAAGGTATTATATTTATAGTCATAGCTAATAATAGTAATAGCATACCAATTATTGGACCTGGTATGAATTTTAGTATATAAGAATTAATTAAGTTACCGATTAATTGAAACATTAATAGAATAGCTAAAGGTATTATAAAATTGTTTAGTATTTTTTTAATTAATTTCATTATTTACTCCCATAAGTCACACTATTGATAATAATATCAATAATAACCACTAAATTCAAGTTTTAAAATTGTGTTAATAATTCATAAAATTCCTAAAAAAATTGATTCTAATACGTATAAATTATTATCAACTTTTGGAGGTTTATATGATAAAAATTAGAACAATTATTACCATTTTAAGTATCTGTATATTTACATTTGGAGCCCATCAGCTTATTTTAGCTCTAGATTTAGGCGATACAGTTAAAATTGAAGGTAGCAATATGTTACCAAATCTATTTTATGAACATAATCTGTATGATCATAGAACTGAGCACGACGATATAATATATTGTCTTGATCCTGAAAAAGTGGGTACGGAATTTTCTTCTTATCAAGGCAAGGTAGTTAACAATCTTGATCTATATTCAAATCAACAAATTGCAATTTTAAAATCAGTTATAATAAATGGATATCCAAATATTTTACCAGGCACTCCTTATAGAAGTTTTTCAACTAATGAATATCACAGTATAACAGCAATGGCTATTAGAGCAATTTGTATGGAATTTAAAGGTATGACTAGAGGAAAAACTGCTGAAGATTATTTAAGTGTTCAATATGGTGAAGCTGCAGCCAAGTTAGAATGTATAAAATTAATAGTTTATGCAAAAAACTATCCATATAACCAGAATTATAATGAATTATCAGTAAAATGTATATCTGATAATGAAGTGCTTTCAGAGGATGGTACGAAAATTGGAAAAGAGTATATACTTGAAGGCGTTAATGTAGCTGGTCCTATAAATTTATCAGCAATAGATGGTAATAATAATGATTTTATTCTACCTAAAAATTTAACCATAGGGCAAAAATTTAATATTATGGCGCCAAAAGATAAAACGTATATTCCAATTAATAAAACACTTGAAATTATTGGTAATTCAAACAGTGGATTAGTATATATTAAAGCTGGAATTAGTAGTAGACAAAGTTATATGGGGATATTAAAAGTTAATCAAGATTTTAAGACTACCTTTGATTTTAATCTAGATCCTAATATTGCGAAGTTAAGAGTTATTAAAAAGGATATTGATACACAGGAAATATTAACTGGAGCTACTTTTAAGATTTGGTCAAAACAACCAGAAAACATAAACGATATTGACAATTTAATTGGAATTTTTGTGACAAATGAAGAAGGATTCATAGAAATAAATAACTTAGGTAAATTAGGAACCTACTATATTAGTGAAATAGGTGTGCCTATTGGTTATAAAAGTACTGATAATGCAATTTTTGAAACGGTAGAAGTGGCTAAATTTGGAATTACCTATAATAAAACAATATATAATCAACAAAATGTAATATTAGAAAACTTCATACAAATTTCTGGCTATAAACAACTAGCCAGCAATCAGCCAGTAACATATAAAGTCTTTGGAGCAACTAATGCATCAAGTGTATCTTTGAACAATTTTACTATTAGTATTCCTATTCCTCATGAGTATTATAAACTTAATACTATTACACTAGGAGAATTTAAAGAAAAACAAGGTTACTTGATGTATTTAATCGATAGTAATAATAATAATCATGAAATTAAAAAATCCTATAATGATGAAGCTGATTATTTGCTGTCAAAGTCATCAACCCATGAAACAAGAAATATTAAAGGAATATTCAATAGCACTGATGTGAAGTCTATTGATGTTCCTGAAGCAGGAATCAGAGAACTAACCATTAAATTATCTCCAGATTCTAAAGGGATAGAGTTTAGGACGCCAATATTTGGAAAGGGTAGTTATAGTATTTATATAAAAAATAATGAGAAAGAATATCTATTAGGAGCAAATTTTGATGCTAAGATAGAGCATAGTTTTGTATGTAGCAACTTAAGAAGTTACAGAATTGTATTTGATAAGCCTATATTTATTGATGAATTCAAAACCGGAACCTTCACATCTAATGATAAGAGTAATGAAATCTACTCTGTTATGGTTGATACTGATAAAATGGATAATGTTTTAATTAAGGACAATCTGGAAGCTAATAAAATAAATTTATTGAAATTTTCAGATAGTGAAATAGTAGAAAATATTTCAATTATCTTTAAGGAGGCTGTAAAACCAGGTTTTAGTTTAGTTAGTCCAATTGTATTAACTGGTAATAGTAAAGATTTAAAACATATAATTGACAATAAATATAATGGAAATGGTAATGATCTTAATTTTTCTAACCTAGTTTTTGTTAAAGGGGAATATAAGGGTAATGAAGCGAAAAATGGTGATGAATGGGAAACTAGTTCATATAGTAAGGAACTTAAATTGAATAAAGGTAATTTACCTAAAACTGGATCATATAAATATATATTAATAGGTTTTTTATCGTTAACATTAGGTATCTTTCTTGTGATTAAATGGAGGAAATACCATGAATAGAAAAATCATTTTATTGATATGTACATTTATTATCTTCTTACTATTTGGTGCTGGCCTATTTTCCTATTATAGTGTTAATGAGCGGAGGGAAGTAGTAAATAAGTTTATAGAAAAGTCTATCAAATGGAATGATTATATTAAAAATGTGCCTTCAGATAAACTTGAAGTATTCAATTTCACTACTGAGAGTTACGATGAATACCTTTTAGAGGATGTAAATTATAGTGATGTTAATACCATATCTAAAGATATATTGAAAGAAGTTAAACAACAATCAAATATTAAATTGGACAGAAAAGCCTTCCCTGAGAAATTAGAATATGATCATAATACGGTACTTACCTTGAGTAATGTTGTAATAGAACCAATTAATTATAAGACGAGAGAATGGTATGAAGAAATAGAAACACAAAATAGAGTATATTTTGATATACCAAACGCAGATTTATATAATATTCCTAAAGAGATATTTGATAAAAATGAGATATGGCATTTACTTACTGATAAGGTAAGTTTTGAGAGTCTAGATAATAATAAATATAATTGTACCGTCTCATATTCTAAAGTTAAAAGGGTAGTAGAGGAGAAGGCAACTACAGATGTATATAACATTAAAGCAGTATATTCAGGAAAACAAATAAGCAAAACTGGAAATGTGAAATTAAAGTATAAACTAACAAATGAAAATATAAGAAAGGAAATACTACCACAATTTTCAATTAAATTTCTTTACATCTCAATTATTGCTGCAATTTCAATAATTATCGTACTTATACTATATGAAAAACTATTAACTAAAAAAGAGTGAAATCACTTTTAAACTTAAATAGCACTTGACCTTATAGTTACTATAAGGTCTATGATGTGAATATAAAGTAATGGAGGTTGTTTTAATGAGTAATGTATTAATCAAGAATGCCAAGGCTATAATATCCTGTAATGAAACTGACGATTTATATTGGGATACTGACATCTTAATAAAAGATGGATTGATTGTAGAGATAGGTAAAAATATCAATCAAGATGGTATTGAAGTAATTAACGGGAAGGGTAAATTTGTTTATCCTGGTCTAATAAATACTCATCATCATTTTTTTCAAACATTTGTTCGAAATTTGTTAAAGGTAGATTATGTAAATTTATCAGTAGTAGATTGGTTAAAAGAAGTTTACAGTATATTTAAAATTATAGATGAAGATGTAATTTATTATTCTTCATTAACAGCAATGGCTGACCTAGTAAAACATGGTTGCACAACAGCTTTTGATCACCAATATTGTTACACGAAAAATTCAGGAAAATTTTTAGTGGATAGACAAATGGAAGCTGCTGGTAAGCTGGGCATAAGATATCACGCAGGTAGAGGAGCTAATACTTTACCAGAAAGTGAAGGAAGTACAATTTGCAATGAAATGTTAGAAAGTACTGATGAGTTTCTATCTGATTGTGATAGACTAATAAAAAAATATCATGATGATAGTCCATTATCTATGCAACAAATTGTTATCGCACCATGTCAGCCAATAAACAGCTATAAGGAAACATTTATTGAATCTGCAAATCTAGCAAGATCTAAGAAAGTTAATTTGCATACCCATCTTGGAGAAGGTGAAAATGAGATTATGGTTGAAAAATATGGCAAACGAACACTTGAATGGTGTCAAGATATAGGATTTGTTGGCAGTGATGTTTGGTTTGCTCATGGTTGGGAATTGACAAATAATGAAATAAAAACTTTGGGCCAAGTTAAATCAGGAGTTTCACATTGTCCTGGACCAGCAGTTTTAGGTGGTTATCCGATTTTAGACATGAAGAGATTTGAAAAAGAGGGTGCAATTATTAGCTTAGGCTGTGATGGATCAGCTACTAATGATGGTTCTAGTTTACTAGATACTCTAAGAATGGGTTATTTAATGCAAGCTTATAATAGTAAAGCAAGAGGTGGTAGTGTAACCCCTTATGAAATGCTTAAAATGGCCACTGTAAATGGAGCTAAGACTTTAGGAAGAGATAAACTTGGTTCTTTGGAAATTGGTAAAGCAGCAGACTTATTTATGATTGATACTGAAAAACTTGAACTATTAGGAGCCTTACATGATCCGAAAAACATCATATCAAGAGTAGGTGTTACTGGTAATGTATGGTTAACAATGGTAAACGGTAAAACTGTCTACAAGGATGGAATACTAACTGGAATTAATGAAAATGAAATAGTTATAGCAGGTCAAAAAGTGTTTAATAACTCGATAAAAGGTAAGAGTAGTATTTTTAATTAGAAGGGAGGATTGTTCTTATATAAATTTAATTTAGAAATTAATTAAATTTAGGAGGAAAACATAATGAAAAAAAGATTATTATTATTATTAACTCTATTAATGGTTATAGTTGCAGTTGGATGTAACAATACAGCAAAAGAAGAAGACACATTAAAAGTAGCCATGGCAGTACCTGGAGCTAAAACTGATGGTGGCTGGAGTCAAGTAGCCTATACAGGATTACTTATGATAGAAGAAGAATTTGGAGCTGATATTTCAATAAATGAAAATACACAGCCTGCTGATTATGAGAGAATTCTTAGAGATTATGCTAAAGATGGTAACGATGTTGTTATTGGTCATGGTTTTGAATTTTCAGACTCTGCATTAACTGTAGGAAAAGAATTCCCTGATACAATATTTATAGTTACAAGTTCAAATGTAACTAATAATAAAAATGTTGGATCTATAAGTAATTACTATGAACAAGCTGGCTTTCTTAAAGGAGCTTTTGCAGCATTGATGTCAAAAACTAATATTGTTGGTGGTGTTGGTGGTTTAAATATTCCTCCAATAGCCAATGACGTAAAAGGATTTGAGGCAGGAGCTAAATACATAAATCCAAATATTAAAGTTTTAACTGCTATCATTGGTAGTGATGATGTGAATAAAGCTAAAGAACAAGCTTTAACATTTGCGAGCCAAGGAGCTGACATTCTTATGGGTAATGCCAATGCAGCAAGCCAAGGTGTCTATTTAGCAGCTGAACAAAATGGATTATATTCTATAGCTTCAATATTTGCTGAATATGACAAATTTGAAAAAACTTTAATATCATGTGCACCTGCTGATATGTCCAAAGCGATTTTTCAAACTGTAGAAACTATTAGAGATGGAAAATATAAAGCTGGTTTTGAATTAATGGGTGTAAAACAAGAAATAATTGACTTTACTTATAGCCCAGTTTTAGGGACTAAAGTACCAGGAGACGTAAAAGACAAAATGAATGAAATTAAAGAAAACATGTCATCTGGTGAATTAGATGTAATGAAATTCGTTAAATAGAAAAATATGGTATAATGGGTGCGGGAATAAAACCCGCACCCATATTTTTATTAAAATGTAGAAATGGATGAGAGACTCATGATTAAAGAATACTTTTCTATAGGTGAATTAAGTGATCTATTCAATATTAATACCCAAACTTTAAGATATTATGACTCAATTGGTCTATTTTCACCAACCAAAAGAGACGATGAAACTGGATATAGATATTATCAATTTAACCAACTATATGAATTGGCAAGTATACGTTATTTAAGAAAACTTGATTATTCTATCCATAATATAGACGCCTATATGAAATCAAGAAAAGTAGACTTTGTTCTTGATAATTTTAAAGACCAGTCACGAATGTTACACGAAAAATGGGATGAACTAATAAAAATTGACTCTATAATACATAGAAAAATATCATTTATTGAAGATGAGGTACCAAAAATTAAATTTGATGAATATGATATTAGATTTTATGAGGCCCGTAGATATTCTCCTATAGGTTCAGAAGAACAGCTCTATAGGTCGGAAATGTTTTACTTTTATCCTACTATAGCTTTTTATGAAGATACTATTAAGTCCTTTGGTGCTTTACTAGTAGAAGAAGCAGAAGGGGCATTAGTTAATAATAAAAACTTAATATCAATAATTCCAAAGGGTAAATTTTTGTGTGGATATCATAAAGGTAATTACAGTAACATAACTGAAACAATGAACAAGATATATAATGATAATAAAAAATTAAAACTAGACAAGGTAACTATGAACTTTAATATTATTGATCAATTTGTAGAAAGCGATGTTGAGAACTATGTTACTTGTATACAAATTAAAATAATTGAAGATTAAGATAATTGACTATTTATAACTAATAATTAACCGATAATATATATTATGTAAACTAAACAAAAAAACATATAATAGGACTCAAAGATATTCATATATTCTTGAGTCCTCTATTACTTTATAATAACTTATCCTTCTAAGGCTATATATTTACTATCAGTCTTAGCTATTAAAAATATTGCTGTCAAAATAAATACAAAACCAACAATCTGTAATGGCATTAGTTTTTCTGACAATATCAAAGATGCCAAAATAACTGATAAAACAGGTTCGAAATTAGCAAAAATCATTAGCTCCCCTGCTTCTAGGTAATTCATACTTTTCATAAAGAAGTAGTTGCCAAAACCAAAAATCATTGCACCATATAAAAACACCCACAGTAGTAAATTTAAATTATTGCTGATTAAAGCTGGCCAATCAAAAAATAGTAATATAGGCGAAACAGCTATAGACCCTATAAGTATAAAAAAGAAGTTTAAATTCCAACTATCGTATTTAGCACTAAGTTTTTTTCCAATGACACTAAAAAATTCCATAACTTATACCTGAACCAATTCCAAATAAAAATCCAATGAAATTAAATTCAAAGCTACTTCCACCCGCTCCTAATGCTACTGCTACTGTTCCTAATAGAACTAATAAAACAGCAATTAATTTATTTTTAGTAATTTTCTCCTTAAGGTAAAAATGAGAAAGAACAACTGTAAAAGCAGGTGCTGTATATAGATATATTATACCTTGACTGGCTCCTTGAATACTAAATGAATAAGATAAAGTTATAGCAAATCCAGCTCCACCAACTATGCCCAAGACTAACCATTTAGATAAATCCTTTTTATCGAAATGAAGTTTTTTTCTCATAACCCTAATCATAATACTTAAAGTGATAAATCCAGATATTAATTTTAAGGCAGCCAATAACAAAGGACTGAAACCAGCAATTAATATTGATCTAGCAATTACACTTTGTCCTGAATAAATTAATACAGCTAAAAATACAAAGGCAAAGCCTTTAAAACGAGTTTTTTCAGTTTCCATAATACACCAATCCTTGTTAATTTAGTTACTTTAGTCGAGATATAGGACTATTATTATTTTTAAAATATCTATCTAAAAATATTGATCCAAAAGGTGCGAAAATTAATATTGAAATGATCGAAATTATTAATATATCTTCACCTCCTACTATTCCTAAGCTTAAAGGTATAAATCCTAAAGCAGCTTGCATAGTACCTTTTGGACTGAATGAAAGAATATATAGTATTTTTTCAGATTTATTATAATCATAGAAATTAATTACAATAATAACACCTAATGAAATGAATAATTGAATAAAAAATAGGGCTATAAAATGAGAAATATTGATTTGATTTAACATTCCTAAATTAAGACCAGCTCCTACTAATGTAAATAAAAGTAATTCGCCAAAATACCAAATTTTTTTAAAAGGCACAATTATAGTATTTGCAAGTTCTTTCGATTTATATCTAATAAACATAGACAATATTACAATTATCAATATAGCAGAAAAGGGCAAAAAACTACGCAATTTGTTTGATAACACCAGAATTTATCATAACTAATGGGTCTAATCCATTAAGTACATTAGGTCCTATTAATACTCCTGCTAAAATATATCCCAATATATGAGGAAGTTTGAGCATTTTTGCTAAAAAACTAAATATATAACCAATTTATAATCCTATATAGAAATATTCAATGATACAGGACAATGGTCACTACCCAAAACATTATCATGAATAACAAAATCTATAATAGAATCTTTAATTCTATCAGATACTAGAAAATAATCGATCCTCCAACCGGCATTTGTAGCTCTAGCATTAAATCTATATGACCACCAAGTGTATCTTTCGACTTCATTAGGATACAAATATCTGAAACTATCAACAAATCCAACATCTAACAATTCAGAGAACTTATTTCTTTCCTGGTCAGAAAAACCTGCGTTGTTACGGTTTGCTTTAGGATGTTTTAAGTCGATTTCCTGATGTGCTACATTCAGATCACCACAAATTATTACTGGTTTAATAGCATCTAGTTTTAAAAGATATTCTCTAAAAGCATCTTCCCATTCTACTCTATAATCTATTCTAGCTAACTTATCTTTAGAATTAGGAGCATAAACATCAACAAAATAGAAGTTTTCATATTCAAGGGTAATTACTCTCCCCTCCTTATCATGTTCTTCTATACCAATACCTATTCTTGCACTTAAAGGCTCAATTTTTGTAAATACTGCTGTGCCAGAATAACCTTTTTTTTCTGCACTATTCCAAAATTCTTTATAATCTTGTAAATCAATTACAGCTTGCCCTCTCTCCATCTTTGTTTCTTGCAAGGCAATAATATTTGGATTGTTTTCATGTAAGAAATCCATAAAACCCTTATTTAAGGCTGCTCTTAATCCATTAACATTCCAACTTGTAAATAACATTAAAACACTCCCATCACTTATCAAATTTCTTTTTAATATAATATTTCCTATCTTTTAGTAAATCAGGCAGATATTGCTGTTCTACGACATAATCCTTTTTATCAAAATTATGTGGATAGATATAACCATCATTATAGTTACATAAATGCTCAGGTACTGTACCAATGTCCTTGTTTTTAATATCTGATATGGCGCTATCAATAGCCATGTAAGCGCTATTACTCTTAGGGGCTTTTGCTAAGTATGCAGTTACATGTCCTAAAATTATCCTGCTTTCTGGCATACCAATTAACATAATAGATTGGGCACAACTATTAGCTAATATCAAAGCTGTTGAATCTGCAAGCCCAATATCTTCACTAGCCAGTATTATAAGGCGTCTAGCTATAAACATTGGGTCCTCTCCTCCTTCAAGCATCCTTGCTAGATAATGAAGAGCAGCATGAACATCTGAGCCTCTAACACTTTTTATAAATGCAGAAATAACATCATAATGCTCAGAACCACCTTTATCATAAGGAAGACTTTTCTCCTTAATTAACATCTGTGCATTTTCAAAAGTCAGATATAGACTACTATCATCTGATACCTTGGATATACTAACCAATTGTTCTAAGGCATTTAAGGTTTTTCTCAAATCACCATTACTAATATGTATTAGAAATCTGATCAATTTATCTTTGTCATCAAATGAAATTAGATAATTCCCATATCCATTACTCTTGTCTAAAAGAGCTTTATTGATTATTCCTTCAATATTTTTATTGGTTATTTTATTTAATTTAAACAATAAAAGTCTAGAAATCAAAGCCTTATTTATTTCTACAAAAGGATTTTCAGTTGTAGCACCAATCAAAATAATAAGACCACTTTCAAGAAATGGTAACAAGGCATCTTGTTGATTCTTGTTAAATCTGTGAATCTCATCAATAAACAATATAGTTCTTTTAGAATAAAGTTTAAGGTTATTTCTCGCTTCCTCAATGACTTCCTTAATTTTTGGAATTCCATCAATAACAGCATTAATAGAAACAAAATTACTCTTAGAACTATTAGCTATTACTCTAGCTATAGTAGTTTTACCTGAACCTGGAGGACCATAAAGAATCATTGAAGGAAGAGTATCCTTGATAATAGCCTCATATAAGGGTTTGCCCCTTGCTAAAAGGTGTTCTTGACCTACAATATCTTCTAATCTTGTAGGCCTAATTCTCTCAGCTAAAGGGGCATTTCTTTTTTCTTGATCTTTTAGATTTTGTTCAAACAAATCCATATTATTTTTTAATATCCTTTATACCTTGCGACTTAATGAATAACTCTTTCATTTGTTTTTCAGTAACATATGAAGGTGCACCCATCATTAAATCTGCAGCACTTTGAGTTTTCGGGAATGCAATTACATCCCTTATACTACTACATTTTTTCATTAACATAATTATTCTATCTAAACCAAAGGCAATTCCACCATGAGGAGGTGCTCCATATGAGAATGCCTCCAGTAAGAACCCAAATTGCTCCTCTGCTTCTTCATCACTAAAGCCAATTAGATCAAAAATATTTTTTTGCATAATTGGGTCATGAATTCTAATACTTCCACCACCTAGTTCAGTCCCATTTAAAACTAAATCATAAGCCTGAGCTCTAACTTCAAGTGGATTTGTAGCTAATTTATCTAAATCATCAACTCTTGGAGCAGTAAACATATGATGTATTGCAACATAACGTTTCTCTTCAGCATCATATTCAAACAATGGAAAATCTACAACCCAGACAAAATTTAATTCATTTTCATCTATCAAATTAAGTCTTTTGGCTAATTCTATTCTTAAAGCTCCTAATGCAGCATTGGTAACATCCTTACTATCAGCAACAAACATCAGTAAATCACCAACTTGTCCATCCATTTCTTTTATAATGTTATTCAATTCTTCTTCTGACAGGAACTTGGCTATTGTTGAACTTATCCCATCTTCCTTGATTGCAATCCAAGCAAGTCCTTTAGCTCCAAATTGAGAAACAAAGTTTGTTAGACCATCAATTTCCCTTCTAGACAAGGTTGTAGCACAGTTCTTACCATTTATCCCCTTAATCATTCCACCTTTATCTAGAATAGATTTAAACACCTTGAAATCAGTATTCTTCACTATATCACCAATATTAATTAGTGGTAAGTCAAATCTTAAGTCAGGTCTATCTGAACCATATTTATCCATAGCTTCTTTGTATGTTATATGAGGAAAAGATGATGGTAATTCAATATCTAAAGATTCTCTAAAGATATATCCAACCATATTATCAATAAGCCTAATAACCTCATCTCTTTCAACAAAAGACATTTCCATATCTAGTTGAGTAAATTCAGGTTGTCTATCAGCTCTTAAATCTTCATCTCTAAAACATCTGGTTATTTGGAAATATTTTTCCATACCAGCAACCATAAGAAGTTGTTTATATATTTGTGGTGATTGTGGCAAAGCAAAGAACTGACCCGGATGTACTCTACTTGGAACTAAGTAATCTCTAGCTCCTTCAGGTGTACTTTTCCCTAGCATAGGTGTTTCAATTTCTAAAAAACCTTTATTATCCAAAAATTTTCTCATTGCCATAGTAACTTTATGACGCAATAGAAGGTTCTCTTGCATTTCCTTGCCTCTTAGATCTAAGTATCTATATTTTAACCTTACATTTTCATCTACATTTGTAGAGTCATTAATATCAAACACTGGAGTCTTTGAAGAGTTTAAAATAGTTAGTTTTTCTCCAACCAACTCTATCATACCAGTTGGTAATTTAGGATTAATTGCTTCAGGAGATCTCTTTCTAATCGTACCTTCTACTTCTATTACAAATTCATTTCTTAGTTTTTCAACAGTTTTAAAATCAGTGAAATTCTCATCAAAGACTATTTGTAACAAACCACTTCTATCTCTTAAATCAATAAAAATCAAACCACCATGATCTCTCCTTCTATTAACCCAACCTGACACTAATACTTTTTCTGTTAGATTACTTTCGTTAAGAAGACCACTTGGTTTTCTATTTTCAAAACTCATTCTTATTCTCCTCCTAAATTCTTGATCAATTCATCATAACTACAAACTATTTGTTCGCCTGTATTCATATTCTTTAACTGGTATACATTATTTTTAACTTCGTCATCGCCAATAGTGATAACATAGTCCGCATTTATCTTATTTGCATATTTGAATTGTCCTTTTAATTTGCGAGTCATTATATCATAAATCGCCACTATACCTAGGTTTCTTAGGTTTTGTACCAACTTAACAGCAGCATCAATATTATCTTCGCTAACATTTGCAACATAGACTTTTTTCCTAATTCTGATTAGATTATCAAATAAACTTTGTTCTTCCATAGTTAAAACTACTCTCTCAAGACCTATAGCGAAGCCAATACCAGGGAGACTTGGTCCACCTAATTCTTCAATAAGCCCATCATAGCGGCCTCCGCCACCAATTGAACTTTGAGCACCTTCTCTTCCAGCTGTTATTTCAAAAGCTGTTTTTGTATAATAGTCTAAACCTCTAACCATTTTTTTATTTAAAACATATTCAACCTTAGACATTGCTAAATACTTTTTAACTTCTTCAAAATGTTCATTACATTCATTACAAAGATTGTCAGTTATATATGGACCATTATTTATTATTTCTTGACACTTGGTATTCTTACAATCAAATATTCTTAAAGGATTCTTTTCATATCTACCTTGGCATGTAGGACATAGCTCATTAAAGTATAATTTCAAATAGTCCTTTAATATTTCTTTGTGTAATGGTCGGCATTTAGGACAACCTACACTATTGATTTCCAAATTCAAGTTCTTTATTCCTAATGAAGTGAAGATTTTCATCATCATCTCTAGGACTTCACCATCTAAATATGGATTAATTGAACCAATTACTTCAACACCAAATTGGTGAAATTGTCTGAATCGTCCTGTTTGTGGTCTTGAATATCTAAACATAGGACCAATATAGTAAAATTTACTAGGCAACACTTCATTAAAACCACTATGTTCAATAAATGCTCTAGCTACAGATGCAGTACCTTCAGGGCGTAGTGTGATACTTCTATCCCCTTTATCTTGAAAAGTATACATTTCCTTATCTACAATATCAGTTGTATCTCCGACTCCTCTTAAAAATAGCTCTGTAGATTCAAATATAGGAGTTCTTATCTCTTGATAATCATAAACTTCCATTAAATCAGTAAGTTTTGATTCGATTGTATGCCATTTATTAATATCATTAAATATAATATCGTGTGTACCCTTTGGACCCTTAATTGCCATTTTAAACCTCTTTCTACTTTGGTGTCATCTTACCTGTCAGAAATGGATTAATATCTAATTGCTCAGAAAAGGTTGATTCCATATTTCCATGTCCTGGTAATATTATTGCTTCCTTTGGAAGTAGTTTTTTGTATTTCGCTATAGTATCAATCATGATGTCTTTATCACTACTAGGCAGGTCACATCTACCTATTGAACCAAAAAACAAGGTGTCTCCGGTAAAAGCTAAATCATCATTATATAATATTATTGATCCCTTTGTATGACCTGGTGTATGCATTACTTTTAATATTTCATTACCTAGCATAATTTCATCTTCATCACTTAGTAGTATATCAGCAGTTGTAATATCAACTTCTTTATCGTAATAGTAACTGAGATTCAACTGTGAATTAATTAAGAATTCCTGATCATCTTTATGAATTAGAAGTTTTGCTCCATACTCATCTTTAACTAGCTTATTATTTCTTATATGGTCCCAATGACCATGAGTATCTATTATATATTTAATACTTATATTGTTTTCAATTATATGTTTGTTGAACTCGGAGATTTCAGTAAATCCAGGGTCGACTATGGCGCCTTCAAGGGACATATCATCCCAAACGATATAGGAGTTTTCTTCAATTGGCCCGTTTTTAAGCTTTATATACTTCATTAATCCTCCTATTTGTTATCTTCAGTATCAATAATTATTGTAACAGGACCGTCGTTAACTATATTCACTTCCATTTCAGCTTGAAAAATACCTGATTGAGTAATTATTCCGTTTTGAATTAACTTATCCTTAAATATCTCATAGTACTCTATGGCTTTTTCTGGGCTTCCTGCGCTAATGAAACTTGGACGTCTACCTTTTCTAGTTTCAGCATATAGTGTAAACTGTGATACTAATAAAATTTCACCATCTACATCAATTAAGCTTTTATTCATTTTACCTTCATCATCTTCAAATATTCTTAGATTTATAATTTTATTTACAAGATAATCTATATCCTCAATTGTATCATTTTTGCCCACACCTAATAACACAACTAAGCCCATATTTATTGACCCAACAACCTTGTTATTAATACTAACACTGCTATTTTTTGATCTCTGTAACACTACTTTCATTTCTTATTTTTCCTTTTAAAATTATTCTGTTAATCTCTATAATATCGGCCTCTTTATTTAAAGCAAAGAAAATATCTTCTAGATGGTTTGAACTATTTATACCAATTTTAACTTTCATAGTAACTAAACTGTTGGCAACTTTAGAATTTATTTCTAATACATCTGCATTAAGTTCGTGGAATTTATTGATAATAAATGGTGTAATACCCTTCTTATCTGTTGTTGTAATTTCTAGATTAGCAGTTAAATTTTTAACTTCTTTCTTTTCCCAAATTACATTTACAATTCTATATGGTTCTTTTCTTTTTAAATAAAGGAAGTTTGGGCAATCTGTTCTATGAACTGAAATGCCTTTACCTCTGTTTATGTAACCAGAAACCTCGTCATCAGGTAGTGGATTACAACATTTTGATATATGTATATCAACGTTGTCAAATCCTTGCACTCTAATACCATGAGTGCCTTTACCATAACCTTCCCATGGTTTGACCATCATCTTATCTGTATTTGCATCTCCTAGTTGTATGTTCACTATATCTCTAAGCTTTCTAAGGACATGCTTTACCTGAAAAGCACCATCACCAATAGCAGCATATAGATCATCCATACTATGCATACCATGTGATTTATATAATTTTTCTAAATATTTACTATCTAAATGCATGCTATCAAAAGACTCTTTTTTACATTCGCGGTCAAAGTTTTCTTTGCCTTTTTCAATTTTCATTTCTCTATTTTGATTCTTGAACCAATTTCTTATCTTATTTTGAGCATGTTTAGTCTCAACTATCTTCAGCCAATCTAAACTTGGCTTAGCATTTCTATTGGTAATAATTTCTAAGATATCACCAGTTTGTAATTTATAACTTATTGGTACTATATGATTATTAACTTTTGCACCAGCGTAATGCAAGCCAACATCTGAGTGCACTCTAAAGGCAAAGTCTAAAGGTGTAGAGCCATTTTTCAATTCAATCACATCACCTTTTGGGGTGAATAGATAAATTCTATCTGTAAAAAGGTCAGCTTTAAGTGAATCAATAAAATCAGTAGCACTACCACCTGAATCTGTTTGTATTTCTCTAATTTGTTCAATAAAGGAACTTTCTTTTTGGAATTCTTTATATGAAAACTTGCCCCCTTCTTTGTATTTCCAGTGAGCAGCTATACCAAATTCTGCAGTTTTATGCATTTCTATTGTCCTGATTTGGACTTCAAAAGGATCAGTATTTGGTCCTAAAACTGTAGTATGTATTGATTGGTACATATTTGGTTTTGGCATGGCGATATAGTCTTTAAACCTATTAGGGATAGGTGTAAAGATCATGTGTATGACCCCTAAAGCACTATAACAATCTTGTATATTACTAACTATGATTCTTACAGCTGTTAAGTCAAAAATTTCATCAAGTTCTTGATTTTTTTTAACCATTTTATTGTAAATACTATAAAAATGCTTAGTTCGTCCGGTAACCTCTGCTTTAATATTCAATTCTTTCAATTTTTCTTCAATTTTGGATATTATAGATTCAACATCAGCTTCTCTTTCTATTCTTTTTTTAGATATTTGATCTACAAGGTTATTATATTTTTCTGGTTCTAAATATTTAAAAGACAAATCTTCTAATTCCCATTTAATTTGGAAAGCGCCTAATCTATGGGCAACAGGAGCATATATCTCTAGAGTTTCTTTAGCAATTGCCAATTGCCTATCCCTTGGCATATACTTTAAAGTTCTCATATTGTGTAGTCTATCGGCAAGTTTAATAAGTAGAACTCTAATATCTTTTGAAGTAGTTAAGAACATCTTCATTAGATTTTCTACTTGGAGATTATTTCTGTGAATAGAACTAATTTTCTTTAGTTTTGTTAAACCATTTACAATATAGCCTACTTCACTACCAAACTTTTCTTCAATCATTTCTATTGATATGGCTTCAACATCTTCAACTACATCGTGAAGTAAAGCACAAATTATTGTTGCTTCATCCATTTGCATTGGAGTTAAAATTTCCGCAACATGTAAAGGATGAATAATATATTCCTCCCCTGATTTTCTAAATTGACCTGTATGAGACTCCTCAGCTAGCTTATATGCCTCCCTGATTTTATCTTCTTTTAGGTCTACTATATATTCTTTCATTTCACTGATAATTGTCTCTATTGAAATACTCATTGTATATCCCCTTTTGTTGTATAACGTACTCTTTAATTATACTAAATTAAGCGCTATAATAAAAGGAATTATTGACATAAAAAAGCCCCTTTAAAGGGGGCTTTACTATTTATTCTTTTTTGCTTTCTTTTCTGCTTCAATTTTAGCTTGTTCTTTAGCAACTCTATCCAATTGACTAATGTTTTTGAATATCGCTTCTTTTTCAACAATAACTACAACCTTATCAGATATTTCCATTGAAAATGAATCATCATCTTCAGGAACCTTGGAAACGACTCCATGTAACCCACTGTATATTATTACTTTGTCTCCAACTTTCAAATTTTTCATAGTTAAGATTTTTTCTGTTTTTTGCTTTTTTTGTGGTCTTAAAATTAGAAAATAAAATATCAATCCTAATGGTACCATAAAATAAAGTATCTCTTGTAAACTACTGCTATTCATTATCCACCTCTTTCTTCTTCTTCTACTTATATTATCATTTTATGTATTATTTTTAAACACTTTGAGCATAATATTTAGCTAAAAATCTAGTTGCAAATGTTTCGAATTCATCATCTTCAATAGATTTTCTGATTTTTTCCATTAAACTGATAAGAAAATAAAGATTATGCCAAGTTATCAATCTAAATCCTGATATTTCATTGGACTTTATTAAATGTCTTATGTAGCTTCTTGAAAAATTCTTACATACATAACAATCACATTCGTGATCTAATGGTGTAAAATCATCAAAATATTGAGCTTTTCTAATTGAGAAATAACCGTTATGGCTTAATACTCCGCCATTCCTTCCAAGTCTTGTAGGTAAAACGCAGTCAAACATATCAACTCCTGCTCTTACACCCTCTATCAAGTAATTAGGTGTACCCACACCCATTACATATCTTGGTTTGTTTTCAGGTAATAATGGAGCTGTAAATTCTTGTAGTTCTAACATTAAGTCAGCAGGTTCTCCAACACTTAAGCCACCAATGGCATAACCTGGGAAATCAAGTTCAATAATTTCTTCAGCACTTCTTTTTCTTAAATCTTTCTGCATTCCACCTTGCACAATGCCAAAAAGTGCCTGGTAATCATGATGATGATATTCTTTACACTGTTTTGCCCATTTGGTTGTTCTGTTTAAAGCACTAACAGTATAGTTATAGTCTGCTCCGTATGGAGCACACTCATCAAAGGCCATTGCTATATCTGAACCTAAGGCCATCTGTATTTCCATTGATTTTTCTGGATTGAAAAAATGTTTAGAACCATCAATATGAGATGAAAAATTCACTCCTTCATCGGTAATCTTATTTAAATTATTTAAACTAAAAACTTGAAAGCCACCACTATCTGTTAATATGGGTTTGTTCCAGTTCATGAACTTATGCAAACCACCAGCTTTTTTTATCAATTCATGACCAGGTCTTAGATATAAGTGGTATGTATTGCTTAAAATTATTTGGGCTCCAATTTCTTCCAGTTCTTTTGGCAACATGGTTTTAACAGTTGCTGCCGTACCTACTGGCATAAAAATTGGTGTTTGAATCTTACCGTGTGCTGTGGTTATCTCTCCCCTTCTAGCATTACATTTAGAAGATTTCTTAATTAATTTGTACTCTAACATTTTTTCTCCTTGTTAATGAACATTGCATCTCCAAAACTGAAGAATCTATATTCTTTATCAATAGCTTCCTTATATACTTTTAAAACAAATTCTCTATCCATCATTGCAGATATTAGCATTAATAAAGTTGATTGTGGTAAATGAAAGTTAGTTATCAGACAATCAACTACTTGAAATTTAAACCCAGGTTGTATAAAGATATTTGTCCATTCTTTTGTAGCTTTGACCTGATTATACTTGCTAAATACACTTTCTAAAACTCTAATAGTTGTTGTACCAACAGCAATTATCCTTCTATTTTCTTTCATTGCCTTAGATATAATCTCTGCTGCTTCTTCAGTAATTTCATAGTATTCTACATGCATTTTATGTTCATCTGTATCTTCAACCTGTACTGGCCTAAAGGTTCCCAAACCAACATTTAGCATTACTGAAGTTAGAATTACTCCTTTTTCTTTTAATTTTTCAAGTAATTCATATGTAAAATGAAGACCTGCTGTAGGAGCCGCTGCAGATTCACCAGATTTATGATAAACAGTTTGATATCTACTTTGCTCTTCCTTTGGTAGTTTTCGAGTTATATATGGAGGCAAGGGCATTTCACCCAATTCATCAAGTATTTCCTCAAATATCCCTTCATAGTAGAATTGCATTATTCTACTACCTTCTTCCGTTATCTCCAAGCAAGTAGCTCTAAGTTTGTCGGAGAATTCCAGTCTATCTCCTACTTTAACTTTTTTACCAGGTTTTGCTAAACATTCCCAGATATCTTTTTCTAATCTTTTTAATAAAAGTAATTCTATAGTGATACCAGTTGATTTTTTGCCAAAAATTCTAGCAGGTATAACTTTACTATGATTAACAACTAAAACATCACCGGATATGAGATAGTTTGATATTTCGTGAAAAGTTCTGTCTTCTGTAGTTTTATCAACTGGATTAACAACTAATAGTCTAGAACTATCTCTCGGCGTTGCTGGTTTTTGAGCGATTAAATTTTCTGGTAATTCATAATCAAATAGTTTAATTTTCATTGTTATCCCCTATAAAAATAGCCCATAGTTTAATCTATGGGCTATTGGTTGATTTAACGGTCTATGGAAAAACTCCACGTATTCTTCTAGCTTCTACAAGACGTCTCATAGCCACGATAAATGCAGCTGTTCTCATATCAGTCTTAAATTGATCTTTAGTATCCCAAACTTCTTGAAAACTTCTAACCATTATTTTTTCAAGTTTACTATTAATTTCATCTTCAGTCCACATTAAAGACTGGAGATTTTGAGCCCATTCGAAGTATGAAACTACTACTCCACCAGCGTTAGCTAGAATGTCAGGTATAATAATAACTCCCATTTTGTTCAAGATTACATCTGCTTCTGAAGTTGTAGGTCCATTTGCACCTTCAACAATAATTTTAGCTTTAATATTAGGCGCTATTTGTTCTGTAACTTGATTTTCTAGAGCTGCTGGGACTAGTATCTCACAATCAGTGATTAAAAGTTCTTCATGAGAAATATATTCTATTCCTGGAGCTTCATAACCTTTAATAACACCATTTTTAGCAACATATGCATTTAATTCCGGAATATTCAATCCTTTAAGATTTCTAATAGAACAAGAAACATCTCCTACAGCTACAATTTTAAAGCCTTCTGCATATAGTAATGTAGCACCAACGCTACCAACGTTACCATAACCTTGAACAGCTACTGTAGCATCTTTCATTGGTCTACCTAGTTTTTTCATAATCTCTCTTGTTGAAAACATTACTCCTCTACCAGTGGCTTCAGGACGTCCTAGTGAACCACCTATATCAAGAGGTTTTCCTGTAACTACTCCTGGTACAGCATGCCCCATAAACATACTATAAGTATCCATAATCCAACCCATGATTTGTGCATTTGTATTTACATCTGGTGCCGGAATATCACTTAATGGACCAATCAATGGCAAAATAGCTGCAGTGAATCTTCTAGTTAAATTTTTAAGTTCATTAACCGAAAGTTGAGATGGATCTACCTTTACTCCACCTTTGGCTCCACCATAAGGGATATTAACAACTGCGCATTTTAATGACATCCAGGCAGCTAAAGCCTTTACTTCATCTTGATCTACGTCTTGGTGATATCTGATTCCACCCTTACAAGGTCCACGTAAACTTGAATGTTGAATTCTATAGCCTTCGAATACCTTGACTGATCCATCATCCATTCTTACTGGTAATGCAACTTTAAGTTCCCTTTCAGGATATCTTAGAAAGTTGTATTCGCTATCAGGTACTTTCATCATGTCAGCTGCTTTGTCTAATGTAGCAAGCATTTGATCATAGGGATTATACTTTTTACTCATTGCGATCCTCCTAATTCTTTATTAACCATATATAATTATATGCCTTTAGTATTTGGTAGTCAACAATATTGATACTTTTAATAAAAACATAAATTATTAATAATTTAGTACAAAAAACTTTTTAAAATTAAATTCTTGTTGCCTCATTAATGAGACAACAAGAACTAATACTTATATTTACTATTCTTAACTATTTATTTATCAATACAGATTGAGCTGCTGCCAATCTAGCAATTGGTACTCTAAATGGTGAGCAACTTACATAATGAAGTCCTGCTCTATAGCAGAAATCAATAGATGATGGATCTCCACCATGTTCTCCACAGATACCTAGTTTTATGTCAGGTCTAGAAGCTCTTCCTTTAGTAACTGCCATTTCAACAAGTTGGCCAACACCTTCTTGGTCTAATTTAGCAAATGGATCAGCTTCGTATATTTTTTTGTCATAATAGTCATCTAAGAAATTACCAGCATCGTCTCTTGAGAATCCAAATGTCATTTGAGTTAAGTCATTTGTTCCAAATGAGAAGAATTCTGCTTCTTTAGCAATTGCATCAGCAGTTAAAGCCGCTCTAGGAATTTCAATCATTGTTCCTACTAGATACTCTATCTTAGCTTCAGAACCACTTATTATTTCGTCTGCAATTCTTACAACAATGTCTTTTACATATTTAAATTCTTTAACATCTCCAGCAAGTGGAATCATTATCTCAGGTTTAATTGTAAAACCTTTATTCTTACTTACATTTAATGCTGCTTCAATTATTGCTCTGGTTTGCATTTCAGCTATTTCAGGGTAGGTTACTGCTAATCTACAACCTCTATGACCCATCATAGGATTGAATTCATGTAATGATTCAATTTTTTCCTCTAATGTTTCAACCGATATGCCCATATCTTTGGCTAATGCTACTATTGCTTCTTTATCTTGTGGTAAGAATTCATGTAATGGAGGGTCTAGTAATCTAATAGTTACTGGTCTTTCTTCCATAGCTTCATATATACCTATAAAGTCTTCTCTTTGCATAGGTAATAATTTTTCTAAGGCTTCTCTTCTATCTTCTTCGGTACTTGATAAAATCATTTTTCTCATTTGGAAGATTCTATCTTCGTTGAAGAACATATGTTCAGTCCTAGTTAGACCAATACCTTCAGCTCCAAATTCAACAGCTCTTTTAGCATCTTTAGGTGTATCAGCATTAGTTCTGATTTTCAAGGTTCTGATTTTATCTGCCCATGCCATTAATATAGCAAAGTGTCCTGATATGGCTGGCTCTACAGTTTTAATATCCTCACCATAAACATTACCAGTTGAACCATCTAAAGATATATAATCTCCTTCATTAAATACAGTTCCTCCAGCAAAAAGAGTTTTCTTTTCTTCATCAATCTTAATCTCACCACAACCAGCAACACAACATGTTCCCATGCCTCTAGCTACTACAGCAGCATGAGATGTCATTCCACCTCTAACTGTTAAAATGCCTTTAGCGGCTACCATTCCTTCAATATCTTCAGGAGAAGTCTCTAATCTTACAAGAATAACTTTTTCTCCTCTTTTATCGTTGGCTTCCTTAGCATCTTCAGCAGTGAAGTATATCTTGCCGGCTGCAGCACCTGGTGATGCTGGTAAGCCTTTAGCTATAACTTTAGCATCAGCTAAAGATTGTTCGTCAAAAGCAGGATGTAATAATTGGTCTAATTGCTTAGGATCAACTTTCATAATAGCTTCTTCTTCTGTGATCATCTTCTCTTCTACTAACTCAACTGCAATTCTTAAAGCAGCTTGTGCTGTTCTCTTACCGTTTCTAGTTTGTAGGATATATAGTTTTTTATCTTCAATTGTAAATTCCATATCTTGCATATCTTTATAGTGTTTTTCAAGTTTATTAGCAATTGCCATAAATTCATCATAAACCACAGGCATATCTTCTTGTAATGTAGCTATGGTTTTAGGAGTTCTAGTTCCAGCAACTACATCTTCACCTTGTGCATTAATTAAGTATTCACCATATATTAAGCTCTCACCAGTTGCAGGGTTTCTTGTGAAAGCAACACCTGTTCCTGAAGTATCACCTAGATTACCAAATACCATCATTTGAACATTTACTGCTGTACCCCATGAACTTGGAATATCGTGCATTCTTCTGTAAATGTTTGCTCTGTGGTTGTCCCATGATCTGAAAACAGCTGTAATAGATTGAATTAGTTGTACTCTAGGATCTTGTGGGAAGTCTTCTCCTAATTCATCTTTGTATATTTTTTTGAATGTAGTTAGAACTTCTTTGAAGTCTTCTGCAGTCAAATCCATGTCTGCAACAACACCCTTTGATTCCTTGAATTTATCTAAAACTCTTTCAAAGTGTGATTTTTCAATGCCTTTAACAACATCAGAAAACATTTGAACGAATCTTCTATATGAATCGTAAGCAAATTTAGGATTATTTGATTTAACTGCTAAAGCTTCAACAGAAAGGTCATTCATTCCTAAATTCAAGACTGTATCCATCATACCTGGCATTGATGCTCTAGCACCAGAACGCACAGACACTAACAATGGATTCTGATCATCTCCAAATATCTTACCTGATATTTTTTCTAAATTAACAATTCCTTCTTCGATTTGCTTCAAAATTTCAGTATCAACGACTCTACCTTTATCATAGTAATCATTACAAGCTTCAGTTGAAACAGTAAATCCTTGTGGAATTGGCATTCCTAACAATGTCATTTCTGCTAGGTTGGCACCTTTACCACCTAAAAGATTTTTCATGGAAGCATTACCTTCGCTAAACATATAAACGAATTTTTTTGACATTATATTTCCTCCTTAATAAAAAACTACACTTAATTATACCATAAATTGCTTGCTCTTTCAAAGCATTCTTAACATAAGTTGGCAGAGCAAAGGACCCTATATGTAAATCTAGATTATAGTACTTAGTTTCAAGTCTATTATTTCTATTTCTTCATATCTTGTTAATTCTCTAACTGTGCCACCACCATCACCACCACCGATGACAAGTACACTTTTGATATTAGGATTAACTGCCATGGGCACATGGCTAATCATGTCATGGTAAATGAATTCATCTTTTTCCGTAACCATTATTAATCCATCTAATGTGAATAATTGACTTTTATAATGATAAAGATGTTCTGTTATTTTTATTGAAAATTTTACGTTTTCCGAGTGATTTTCCGTATACCATAATTCCATAATTACCTCCTAAAAGTTTTTACTATAGAATATCTCATACATCTCTTTCTTGATCTCTTTAATAATTTTATTCTTTTCTCTTACCCCTAAATCATCACCTGTTATTTCAAACAAGTATTCATCAAGAATAAAGTCTTTAAGCAACATTTTTGTATGGAAAATATTTTCTTGGTAAACATTAACATCAATCATTTCATAGTTATTCCTAACTTCTTTTGGAATATAGTCTTGTATGGATGATATCTTATGATCAATGTAGAATTTTTTACCTTTTAGATCTCTGGTAAAGCCTCTTACTCTATAGTCAATACTAATAATGTCAGAATCAAAGCTTTCAATCAAATATTTTAGGCTCTTCAGTGGTGAAATTGTGCCACAAGATGACACGTCAATATCGGCTCTAAAGGATGATACACCTTTTCTAGGATGGCTTTCAGGATATGTATGAACAGTTACATGGCTTTTATTCAAATGAGCAACAACATCAGTTGGAGGTATGACACCAGCGTTACAGGATGCATCCATACTTCTTTTAGGAATTTTTTCCTCTGATATCATTATTGTGACACTTGCACCTTCAGGATCATAATCCTGCTTAGCAATATTTAAAACATATGCACCAATAATTTCAGTAACGTTTTTCAATATATTAGTAACACGTTCTGCATTAAATTGTTCATCAATATAAGCTTTATAAGCACTTTGTTCTTCATTATCTCTTGTATAACAAATATCAAAAATATTAAAGCTCAAAGTTTTAGTTAAGTTATTAAAGCCATACAATTTCATTTTTTTTGCCATTAGACTACCACCTTTTGTTATCTGATATTATTAATGCAATTTCCCTAACCACTTTACATGCACAAGCAGTTGAAATACCACTAGCATCAAGATTTGGAGCAAGTTCGACAATATCTGCCCCAATAATATTTAAACCTCTTAAATTTTTAAGACCTTCTATCATTTCTTTAAATGTAATTCCACCTGGTTCTTGTGTTCCTGTACCTGGGAATATACTAGGATCTAATACATCTAAATCTATTGTGACATATACCGGATTATTTCCAATGTCTTCAATAAGATTCGTCATTTTTTCTAAATCAAAATGATTAGAATTACAATGTTTACCTGCGAATAGAAATTCTTCCTTTGTTCCAGATCTTATGCCAAATTGATGAATTCTACCAGGTTTAATTATATCGTTAATTCTCCTCATTACAGTTGCATGAGATAATCTTTCACCTTCATATTCATTTCTCAAATCCATGTGAGCATCAAGGTGTATAATGTGTAGTTCCTTGTACTTCTCATATACAGATTCTACAACTGGTAGAGTGACCAAATGCTCTCCACCAACCATAAGTGGTATTTTGTTGTCAGCAAGAATTCGTTTTGAAAAGTCTTTAATTTCTTTAAGGACTTCTTCAACAGATTTCATTTGAAGATTTAAATCCCCAACATCAATTATTTTCGTATCTTTTTCAAGGTCAAGGTCCAAGTAAGGACTATAGTTTTCTAGGCCATAGGAAGCCTCTCTGATTTCTTCAGGTCCTTGAACAGACCCTTTTTTATAGGAGGCTGTTCCATCAAAAGGACAGCCGAAATAAACTATTTCTGCTTCATGATAACTTTTATCAAATGACATAAAGGTATTATTTACATTTTTCATTTTTATTTACTCCTATAAATCAACAACCTCAATCTCATTTTGAATATCTAAATCTGATTCTAAATATTCATCCATCTTTGATAGCAATTCATCTATGCCTGTTCGATCTAGTGTAGAACAAGCAACAATTGAATTATAATCTAAGCCAAGTGAATCTTTTATCACTTTTATATATTTAGCTCTTTGTCCTCTACTGATTTTATCTGCTTTGGTTGCAGCTACTAAGAAGGGGATGTCATAATGTTTAATAAATTCCATCATATTTTCATCACCTTTAGAAGGTTTATGTCTAATATCTACTAATACTATAATTACCTTCAACTCTTCTCTATCGATTAGATACTGCTCCATCATCCTACCCCAGCTTGCTTGAAGATCTTTAGGTACTTTAGCATAACCATAACCTGGTAGATCTACAAAATAAAAGCTATTGTTTATAAGAAAATAGTTTATAGTCCTTGTTTTACCTGGATTTCCACTAGTTTTAGCTAATTTCTTATTATTCGTAAGTAAATTTATAAGTGAGGATTTCCCAACATTTGATCTACCAACAAAGGCTATTTCTTTTATACCTTCAGTAGGGTATTGATCCTTGGCTACTACTGTAGTAAAGAATTCTGCTTGTTTAATTAACATCTTATACCAATGCCTTTTCTAGAACTTCATCGAAGTTCTCAACTAAAATTATTTCAATTTTTCCTCTAACTTCTTCAGGAATCTCTTCAATGTTTTTCTCATTGGCCTTTGGTAATATGACAGTCTTTATACCCTCTTTAAAGGCAGCTAAAACTTTTTCCTTTACCCCTCCAATAGGAAGAACATTTCCTCTGATAGTAATTTCACCAGTCATAGCTATGTCTTTTCTAATTTTCTTTTTTAAGAAAATTGAAGCTATAACTGTACCCATAGCAATTCCAGCTGAAGGTCCATCTTTTGGTATAGCTCCTTCAGGCACATGAATATGAAGATCTAATCCTGACTCTTCTAAGCTTGTCTCGATAATATTCTTTGATTTCAAATAACTAATCGCTGCTTGAACAGATTCTTTCATAACATCCCCTAATTGTCCGGTGAGCATCAATTTCCCTTTGCCTTTATATATAGTCGCTTCAATGATTAAAACATCACCACCAAATGAAGTAACAGCAAGTCCGTTAACTATTCCAATATCGGTTTTTCTTTTAGCAACATAGTCATTAATTTTTGGAATACCTAAATAATGAGCTACATCTTTAATAGTTATATTAATACTTGTAAATTTATTGCTAAGAATATCTACAGCTATTTTTCTTAGTATTGAGCCTAATTCTCTTTCTAGACTCCTTACCCCACTTTCTCTGGTATAATTTCTAATTATTTCCATTAAGGCAGAATCTTGAATTTTAACCTTGTAATCCTCTAAGCCATTTGCTATTATTTGTTTTTTAAATAAATGTCTTTTTGCAATTTCCTTTTTTTCTCTTTCAGTATAACTAGATACTTTTATAATCTCCATCCTGTCTCTTAAAGGGGCAGGAATAGTATTTAAAGTATTAGCTGTAGTAATAAATAACACTTCACTTAAATCGTATGGTATTTCAATGAAATGATCGCTAAATGAAAAGTTTTGTTCTGGATCTAGTGCTTCTAACAAAGCAGAAGAAGGATCACCCTTATAATCTGCTCCTAATTTATCAATTTCATCTAGTAGTATTATTGGATTTTTAGTGCCAGCTATCTTCATGCTTTGAATGATTCTTCCAGGAAGAGCTCCTACATAAGTTCTTCTATGACCTCTGATTTCTGCTTCATCTCTAACTCCACCAAGTGACATTCTAACAAATTTTCTGTTTATTGCCTCACCTAGACTACTTGCCAGCGAAGTTTTTCCAGTCCCTGGAGGTCCTACAAAACATAAAATAGGGGCTTTGCTTTTCTCTTTTATTAACTTTTTAACCGCTAAATATTCTATAATTCTATCTTTTACTTCTTGTAAGCCAAAATGGCCATCATCTAGTACTTTTTTAACTTTTTCAATATCAATAAACTCTTCGGTCTTTTTAACCCAAGGTAAATCCAGCAGCCATTCAATATAGTTTCGTATTACTGCTCCTTCTGTCATGTTTGGATGCATAATCTCCAAACGATCTATTTCCTTCTTTATCTTCTCGTAGACACTTTCAGGATAATCTCCATCACTTAGTCTTTCCCTTAGTTTATCTATTTCTTCTTCGTAATCAACTTTTTCATTCAACTCTTTTTTTATTACCTTAATTTGCTCACGTAGATAATATTCTTTTTGAGCTTTATCAATATTTTCTTTGACTTTTTCAGCTATTTCCTTCTCAAGTTCTATTAAATTCTTTTCTACTGAAATCATACTAAGTACAACCTCAAGTTTTTCTTTCAAATCATTCATTTCCAGAACTTTTTGCTTTTCAAAATAATCTACCATTAAATTGGATACTATTAAATCTGAAGCTGTATTAGGATTATTTATGTTTTTTATTTTTAAGATGGTATCATTAGAAAAATTAACATTCATATTGGCAAAGTCATCAAAATCATGAAGCATCAACCTATTCAAAGCTTTAATCTCTAAACTATCATTATTTGATGGTTCTTCAATCAAAACTGCTTTACCCTCAAAATGCGTCTTATTTTGATATATTTTTTTCAATTCACCTCTAGCAGAAGTTTCAATTAATACCCTTACTATTCCTGTTGGAAGTTTCATGATTTGTTTAATCTCAGCAAAAACACCAATTTTATATAAATTATCAAAATCTGGATCCTCAACTAAAGAATCGTTTTGGGCTACTATAAATATTTTCTTTTGGTTATTCATTCCTTTATTTAAGGACTCAATAGACTTTGTTCTACCAACATCTAAATGTATTGTAGTTCTTGGAAAAATCACCATACCCCTTAATGGTAGTACAGCTATTGGATCGAGACTTAAAAAATTGATTGAACTATCATCATAAAATTCTATAAAATTATCACTCATAAATTCGCCTCCTTACAAGAAAAGCAACAGTAGTCTGCTGCTTTTTTCTTAAGATATTTTCTTTTTCCTTAATATTGGTTTCGCACCATTTCTTACTACTTCTTCAGTAATTTCACAGTCTGTTATATTTGGTTTTGAAGGAATTTCATACATAACATCAGTCATAATATGTTCCATGATACTTCTAAGACCCCTTGCACCAGTTTTTCTTTTTAATGCTTCTTCAGCTATAGCCTTTATTGCTTTTTCATCTACTTTTAGGTTTACACTATCATATTTCAATAATAATTCAAACTGTTTTAGTAAAGCGTTCTTAGGTTCTTGTAAGATTCTTATTAAAGCCTTTTTATCTAAAGGTTCTAATGTAGTTATAACTGGAACTCTGCCAATAAATTCAGGTATCAAGCCATACTTTAGAATATCATCTGCTTGAACATCGTTCAAAGGATATTTGATTTCTTTTTTTTCACCTTGATTCATATTATTACCAAAGCCGAGCAAGCCTTTTCCAGATCTGTTTTCTATGATTTTTTCTAAACCATTAAAGGCTCCTCCACAGATAAACAAGATATTTTTTGTGTCGATTTCAATATTCTCTTGTTGAGGATGTTTTCTTCCACCATTAGGAGGTACCGTCGCAACTGTTCCTTCGATTATTTTTAACAAAGCTTGTTGAACACCTTCACCTGATACATCTCTAGTTATAGAAACGTTTTCAGATTTTCTAGCTATTTTGTCAATTTCATCGATATAAATTATCCCTTTTTCTGCAAGACTAACATTATAATCTGCCGCTTGTATCAATCTAAGTAAGATGTTTTCCACATCATCACCAACGTAACCAGCCTCTGTCAAAGTTGTAGCATCTGCTATAGCAAATGGTACATTTAAGTATTTTGCTAATGATTGTGCTAACAAAGTCTTCCCGCTTCCAGTAGGCCCAATTAACAAAATATTAGATTTTTGTAGTTCTATTTCATTATTTTCAATGTCTTGATTAGAGAACAATCTTTTATAATGATTGTAGACAGCTACTGATAAAACTTTTTTAGCTCTGTCTTGATTAATGACATATTGATCTAAATAAGCTTTTATCTCTTGTGGTTTTGGGAGTTTCTTGAAATCTAGCTCAATTTCTTCACTAACTTCTTCTTCTTCTCCCTCATTACTAGAAACTATTTCCATGCATAATTCAACACACTCGTTACAAATGAACACACCTGGTCCTGAGACCAGTTGATCTACTTCAGTTCTATGTTTACCACAAAATGAGCAGTATAATCCATCATCTTGATTCTTTTCCATATCTTCTCCTATTTTCTCTGACCAAAAACTTCATCGATTATGCCATATTCTTTTGCTTCATCTGAAGTCATGAAATAATCTCTATCAGTATCTTTTTCAATTTTCTTTAAAGTCTGACCAGTATTAGAGGCTAAAATTTCATTTAATCTCTTTTTAATAGCCATTATCCTTTTTGCTTGAATATCAATATCTGCAGCTTGACCTGCAGCTCCACCAGATGGCTGGTGTATCATAATCTCTGAATTTGGCAGGGCAAATCTTTTGCCTTTTGTACCAGCACTTAATAGAAATGCACCCATGCTAGCAGCCATACCTACACAAATAGTAGATACATCAGGTTTAATATATTGCATTGTGTCATATATAGCCATACCAGCGGTTATTGAACCACCTGGGCTATTAATATAAAGGCTGATATCTTTGTTAGGATCTTCACCCTCTAGAAATAATAACTGAGCAATGATTAAATTAGCTAAATTATCATCTACTTCAGCCCCTAAAAATATCACTCTGTCTTTTAATAATCTAGAATAAATATCATAAGATCTTTCGCCGGCACTTGTTTGTTCGACGACCATAGGTATTAACATATTTGTTCCTCCCTACTCTTCTATTTTTTCGTCCTTAATATCTGTGATTTCAGCTTGTTCAAGAATACTTTGCAAGGCTTTTTCTCTTTTGATACCTTTTGCTAACATTTTAGTGTTTTCAGGTGCTTCAAAGTATGTATCTAACATAGATTTTTCTTGTCCATATACTTGGGCAATAGCTGTAATCTCTTTTTCAAGGTCCTCTTTTGTAACTTCAATTTTTTCTGCAACTGCAACTGCATCTAAAAGAATATCTCTCTTAATATGTTTTTCAGCATTAGCTCTATATTCTTCTCTAACTTTTTCTTCAGTCATACCAGTAAGTTCAAAATATTTTTGTAATTCCATACCTTGTTGTTGTAGGTCTCCTTCAATATCTTTAAGGAATTGATTAGTTCTCTCTACAACCATGATTTCAGGAATTTCAACTTCAATTTTTTCTATAGCAAGGTCTAAAGCTTGAGCTCTTAGAGAATTGTCAGCCTGTTGTTGTTTTTGATTTGTTATGCTTAACTTAACATCGTTTCTTAATTCTTCCAAAGTATCAAAATCACTTACTTCTTTTGCAAAATCATCATTTAATTCTGATAATTTTTTTCTTTTAACCTCATGAACCAATACTTTGAATAAACTTTCTTTACCTTTTAAGTCTTCACTATGATATTCATCAGGAAACTTAATAGATACATCTCTATTTTCCCCTGCTTTGATACCTATTAATTGTTCTTCAAAACCAGGTATAAATGAGTTAGAACCAATCTCTAATGGATATTTAGAACCTGTTCCACCTTCGAATTGAACTTCATCAACATAACCTTCAAAATCTATAACTACAGTGTCACCATGTTCAGCTGGATCCTCGGTAGTTTCTATTTTTGCAGTTTTAGTTCTCATAGCTTCTAATTCACTATCAACATAGTTTTCGTCTAAATCAACTAATTTTCTTTGTAGTTTTAAACCTTTATAGTCTCCTAGGACACCTTCAGGAACTACTTGAATATCAACTGTAAATACAGCTTGACCATTTTTATCAAATGATACAATATCAACTTTAGGTCTTTCAATCGGATCTAAGTCTAATTCTACTAATGCTTTCCCATAAGCTGGTGGTAACATAATATCCATAGCTTCTTCAATTATGCTTCCTTCTCCAACGTGCTTTTCTAATATTGATGCTGGTACTTTGCCTTTTCTAAAACCTGGAATTGATACTTGTTTACCAAGGTTTTGAGATGCTTGTTTATAGGCTTTTTCAACCTCGTTGCTATCAACAGTTATTTCAACTGTTACTAAATTTTTTTCTTGTTTGGTAATTTTGTTTGCCATTGTAAGACTCCCTTCATTTTCTAATTAATAATTATACAATATTTTTATAAACTGAACAACTTTAAACAAGAAAATACCTCGAATTTGTATTCGAGGTATTTTTCTTTGGAGCGGAAGACGGGATTCGAACCCGCGACCCTCTCCTTGGCAAGGAGATACTCTACCACTGAGCCACTTCCGCGACCTGGTGCGGATGAAGGGACTTGAACCCCCACGATGTTACTCACTAGAGCCTAAATCTAGCGCGTCTGCCAATTCCGCCACATCCGCATTGGTGATCCATCCGCGACTCGAACGCGGGACACCCTGATTAAAAGTCAGGTGCTCTACCGACTGAGCTAATGGATCAACTTGGGGTGGATGATGGGACTCGAACCCACGACAACTAGTACCACAAACTAGCGCTCTACCACTGAACTACACCCACCATGCCTGCGCACACAAGCGCAAGAATAATTATATACTTTTAAATTATATAATTCAAGTATATTTTATTAATTTTTTATTAAATTTTATTTTTATTTTAATGGTTCGAAATCTGACTTTGGTACTCCACAAACTGGACAAGTATAGTCATCTGGTAAATCCTTAAACTCTACTCCTTCTGTGGCTGGATCATGGATATAGCCACATACTGTACAGATATATTTTTCTCCGCCTTCACTCATATTAACCTCCTTCACTTCCGCTTTAATTTCTTGACTCGGAAGTTTTTCTCCTCTTTTTAGTATTCTGAAATCACTATAACTTAAAGGTTGAATAGCTTTTTTCTCTTTATTGACAAATGCATCATCAATAGAACAAACCATAAGCCAATGTGTTCCAACATCTAACATGTTTATTACATTACAAACCATACCTGACAAGGAATCTTCTTCTAGTGCAGGTATTCCATTAATTTTGGAATACTTTATTTTTTCAAATTTATTTCTATCTCTACCTGATGAGAACCCAAAATTAGATATCATTGTAAAAGAGTCTTGACCTATTACATTTACAATCAATTTCTTAGATTCTAAAACTAATTCTGTTGTATAATTGCTCTTATTTAAACAAACTGCAATTTGGTTTGGGTCACTAGTTAACTGAAACACTGTATTTGCTGCTTGCCCATTAATTATACCTTTACTTTCAGTTGTTATGACAAACATACCATATATTATTTGTCTAATCGAAGTTTTTATATCATTAGAATCTTTTTGTTTTTCTTGAACTTGTGAAAAATTGTCTTTATCAACTCCACAGACTGGGCATATATCTATTGGTTCGTCACCTTCTATTTCGTAACCACATACTTCACATTTCCACTTCATATAATTACTTCCTTTCCTTTACAACATTGTTTTCATTATAGCATTTTTTTAGATAATAATAAATGCTACAATTAATATACAAAGGGGGGTTAAAATGGATAAACTGAAAAAAGGTCTTGAGACCACAAAGAAAATCTGGGGTTTCGAAAGGGACGACTTAGTAAAAGAATATGGAGAATTAGGTGAATATATACTTGAATATGCATTCGGTGAAATTTACTCAAGGGAAGGTCTTTCACTTAGAGATAGAGAAATAGTTACAATTTCTTTCTTAATCGCACAAGGAAGCCCTGAGCTTCAACTAAGAAATCATTTTCTAGGGGCTTTAAATGTAGGTATAACCAACGAAGAACTTATAGAGATAATTCTACAAGCCTCACTTTACAACGGCTTTCCTAAGGCAATTAAAGCACTTACTGTATTAAAATCTCTTTCAATAAATACAAAAGAC
Source organism: Fusobacteriota bacterium (assembly GCA_009773805.1). Lineage (GTDB taxonomy): Bacteria > Bacillota > TC1 > TC1 > TC1 > WTXA01. The sequence continues at coordinate 192,870 of WTXA01000001.1, read as the reverse complement.
CAAGATGAATAGGATAAAATAAGTAAAAAAAGTACTTATTACCATTTCCACGTTTGCCATTGTATAAGAAAATTATAGGTAATGCTAAAAGAGCTAATAATTGAAGTAGATTAGGTATTAACTCATATCCATCAATATATAAAACAAATCTCGCAAAATTTATTAGAATAAGACTAGTAACTAGTTTTATTCTATTTTCTTTAAACAAGTAGAATAGAATGATAAATAGAATGCCATACCAGCCATAGTCGGCATTAATTAGTTCACCTATAAAACACAAAAATCCAATTATACTAAAATGCAACAGACTTTTTCCAGGATATTGCTTAATGAAAATTATGCCAATCAAGCCTAGCGCTAAAGTAATGAATATATTTTTATTTAATTCAATTACACTAGTAAGAGATCCGATATCTCCCACTCCAATAGTATAAACTAATTGTATAACCAATCCAAATATAAAGATATTTCGAAAGTATCTTCTCATATTCTTGGTATGTAAAGCACCTTCAGAAATTGACCAAAAGAAAATAGGAGCGGATAATCTACCTATCCCCCTACCAATAAAGTATGGTAATGTACCATATTCAAGCAATATAAAGGCAAAGTGGTCTATAAACATGAAAAATGCCGCAATATATTTTAACTGTGAGTTATTTAATTGAATTTTACTCATTATTTGTAATCACCAAATCCTTATTTTTTATTTTTTCAAAACATACTAATAATTTTTCAAAACTGTCTAATTCAGTAGTTTTATAACAAATTTCATTAATTTGCCTAATTGGCAATAAATCAATTGAAGTTCCTGTAATAAATGCTCCATCAAAGTTATTTAAATCCTTAGTATTTATACTAGTTTCAACAATTGTGATTGCACAAGCTTTAGCTGCTTCAAAAACTTTGTCTCTAGTTATTCCCGGCAAAACAGCTTCTACAGAAGGCGTAAAGATTTCATTATCTTTTATGAAGAATACATTAGATCGACTACCCTCATTTAGAACGCCATTATCAGTAATCAAGGTTTCAAAAACATTAGTTTTTTTCAAATGTTCCTGAATTGTGTATTTATAATTGATATCGTAAACTTTCTTGCCAGGATCATCTCTTTTTATTTGACAAGTGTTTATCTTTATTCCATTTTCATACCATTCCTTTGGTGGATAGAAACCTTTAATTATAAATATTCCCGTTTCATTTTTTTCAATATTTACACTTATAAAAATATTGTCATTTAGGTTTCCATCATATATTTCAATCAACTTTTTCAAATTATTCTCAATTGATTTTATATCAATCTCTTTAATTGAATTTTTCATTCTCAAAAGATGTTCTTTTAGAAACAGTGGAGTATTATCAATAACTCTTAAAACTTCATAAACATATCCCTTTTGTTTCCAATTATCTATGTTTTCATTGTCTATAATTACACCATTAATTATACTTCTCATAATAACTCCCTATTTAACTATGTTGACGTTCTTGTATTTAATAAATATATTTACTTGTGAATTCAATTCATAAGTAATGTCAGAACGAGCATATATAATTTTATCATCAACTGATAGTTCATAAACATTATCTATTCTTTTGACTACAATGCCTTTTAAAAGGTTGTTATCGACAAAGTTTTCTTCATTGTAAGTCATATTTCCAATTTTCACTTTAACTGATTCAATTTCAACTTTAATAATATCTCCAACTTTTATAAAATCTTTTAGGATAATACCTCTTAATAACAAATTTCCTGATGAGATAGAAAATATATCTCCACTATCCTTTTCTTCAATACTTTTAATTTCACCTTCAATATAGTTATTCCAGACTTTGTTAAATTTATTATCACTCAAATAAAATATTTCATCAGCAAGTTTCATTGCTTCTTTATAGTCATGTGTCACAATAATTGTATGACCTTTATAGCTATGTAGTACAGATTTAATTTCATTATATAGTATATTTTTATTTTCTTCATCTAAACTACTGAAAGCCTCGTCAAGTAACAAAAGTCTTGGATTGTGTAGTAAGGCTCTTATTAAAGCGATACGCTGTTTTTCACCACCTGACAAATTGGTGATTTTAGAATTCCTAATATAACCCAACCCGAACTTCTCAAGCCAAAAAATAATATTTTCAACTTGGTTAACATTTAAACCTAATCCTATATTTTCCGCTACATTTAAATGAGGAAATAAATTATCATGTTGAAAAATATAAGCAATTTGTCTAAGTTTAGTTTTTATATTAACTTTATCATTATCATACATTACAAAGTTATTTATTTTTATATACCCTGAATCAGGTTTTAATAAACCGCTTAATAGCCTTAAAAAAGTTGTCTTACCTGCTCCACTTTGACCCATAATTGCTATAATCTTAGAATTTGTTTTCAGCTTATAATTGTATGTGTTATTACCAATTTTTTTGTTTAATAATATATCTATCATTAGTTATAATTCCTCTTTCTTTTCAACCATAAGTTAAGTGAAAACATTAAAAGAAAACTAATTATTACCATAATTAGCATCAAAGTATTAGCAGTTTGTCTATCACCAGATTCAACTGCGAAATATATTGCTGAGGCGATAGTTCTAGTCTTTCCTGGTATACTACCAGCAACCATTAAGGTGGCACCAAATTCTCCTAATGCTCTAGCAAAGGATAATACTAACCCACTTAGTAATGAAGGTAAAATTAATGGAAGTTCAATACTAAATATAATTTTAAATCTTCCAAGTCCAAGTGTTTTACCAATATCTTTATATACTGGATTTAAGGATTGAAAACCACTCTTAGAATTTTGGTACATTAAAGGAATACTAACTATTGTACTAGCTATCACCCCAGCCCACCAGGTAAAAATTAGATTGTTTCCAACTAACATATATAAAATGCCTTTGTTACTTAAAAGTAGTAACAACAAATAGCCTGTTATTGTTGGTGGCATTACCAAAGGTAACAAGATTATAGTTTCAAATATAGTTCCTAGCTTATCATTTTTTTTATGAAGTAGATATGCTAGTGATGTGCCTATGACTAATGAAAAACAAGTAGCCACAAAAGCAATTTTTAAACTAATTAATACTGGTGTTAAAACTGTTGCCATCGTTAACCTTTCTCCATGATTTTTCATATAAATTCTTAAAAAAACCATTATTAAATTTTGCCCAACCAAGAATATTATCTTGATATACTATACCATAATACCCATCTTCTTGATTTATTTCTAAGGTTTCACCTTTTAAATATTTATTGGCATTATTAAAATCGACTTCGATTATTTTCTTGACTTCATTTTGTCTTAAGGTCATTGCAAAGCTTTGACTTGGTATGAAATTATATTTATTTAGTTTTCCGATGTTCATTCCTAAATGTTGTATCTTATTCTTTTTATCAAAGGGATATTCATGATCCATTAAATAGTATTCTTCATCTTCACAATAATAAAAACTATTATTAAAATCTATCCTTATATTATTATCCATGAATTCTCTAATTTTCTCAGGAATATACTTATAAGGTTTCCATTTTGACTTGCTGTTCTTGCCTTTATATTCTTCACCTGATAATTTTAATATTTTTGCAATAAAATGTCCTTCAGATTTTGTCATATGTGGCCAAAATCGTGTAGTTTTTTCAAGATCAATTGTACTTTCTTCACTCCACAGAGGTCTACCACTGGCCATTCCATCAGTTTTGTTTCCTTCAACTAATTGACAATCATATGTTTTAATCAAATATTCAATTTGTTTTTCATTTTCCTCTGGGTTAAAGGTACAGGTTGAATAAACAAGATAACCCCCATTCTTTAACATTTTAAAGGCGAAATCTAAAATATCACGTTGTGTTTCATAAAGCTCTTGGCCTACATATTTATCGTATTCCTTTATTGCATGCTTATCTTTTCTAAATGTTCCTTCTCCAGAGCAGGGTGCATCCACAAGGATTTTATCAAAGTAAGTACCATATGTTTCAAGGAGGTTCTTGCCTGTACTGTTTGTTATAATTGTGTTCTTTATTCCATAAAGTTCAACATTCTTTTTTAGTGCTCTTACCCTCTTTGGACTTATTTCATTGCTTACTAATAAACTTTTATTCTCCATTTGGGCTGCTATTTGTACAGTTTTACCTCCTGGGGCAGCACATAAATCAAGTACTTTATCCTCTCTTGTAGCTGCTAAAAGTTCAGCCGGATACATGGCTGATGGTTCTTGGATATAGAATAAGCCTTGATGATAATATGGATGTATTGTGATTCTTACATCAGAATTTTCTTTATTGAAGTAAAATCCGTCACTAGTCCATGGAATTCTTTCGGAAATATTGTTGATTCTTTTTAAAAATTCATCTTTAGTTAATTTTAACGAATTAAATCTAATACCTTCAAAAATATGTTTTTCAAAGCTATTGATAAATTCATTATATTCTTCAGTTTTCATTAATCTTTTGAATTTCCCCAAAAAACTATTTGGTAATGTCATTTTGCTTTATCGCCTTTATAAAATTTTTTACATAATTATCAGGTACGTCTACACCTAGATGTCCTGGTAAACTACTGTAATTACCGTGATAATCACTACCACCACTAACTAGCAAACAATACTTATCAGCATATTCTAATGATAGTTTTATATCTTCTTGATTATGTCTTTTGTGGTAAGCTTCTATGCCATCTAAACCTGCTTTTACTAATCCTGGTAAGATATCCCAGTTATTATATATAGCTGGATGAGCCAAGAAAGTTATCGCTTTTATATCTTTTAATAAACTAATCGCTTCTTTATAGTCAATGTATTTTAAGTCTTCAAAAAATCCATTTGCTCTAAAATCATGATATAACTGACCATATATACGTTCAGTATAGCCTTTTTCAACTAATTTTACCATTATATGTTGCTTGTATATTGGGAGATTGTTTTCTAATCTATAGTTGAAATCCTCCATTTGTATTTTATAGCCTTCTTTAATTAGACTGTTAATTATATTCTTACTATTTTCTTTCCTGATATTGTAGTAGTGATCAGTATATTCTTTTAATCTTTTATGTTGGTGATCAAATCCATATCCTAGGAGGTGTACCTTCTTATTAGTTTTATAGTCTTTTGCTGATATTTCTATACCTTTATAGTAAGTTAAATTTTGAGGCAAGAAAAAAGCATTAAGCTCCCCTCCATAATAATCATGGTCGGTTATACTAAAATGCTTAATATTTTCTTTAGTCAACAATAATATTATTTGCTCAAAGGATGCTGAGCCATCAGAAAAATGACTATGGCAATGTAAATCAATCTTCATTTGACTTACCTAATGACAATCTTACTAAAGCTTTTTTCAAGGCTAATTCCGCACGAAAACCAGATTCAATTTCATCAATACCTTGAGCTAGAAGACCCTCAGCTAGTTCTTTGGCACGTTTAGCTCTAGCAACATCAATGTCTTCTTCATTTTCTGCTGTATGTACAAAAACAGATACGTGATTCTTGTATACTTCAATTATACCGTGTGTCCCAAGAGCAACTTTTTTTATAATCCCATCTTTTTTATACTTTAATACACCAATTTCTAGTTGGCTAATATATGAAGCATGATTCTTTAAAATAGTAGTTGGGCCCATTAAAGTAGGTACATCAACCATTTCAACTCCATCTGCTTTTAAAATTTGTCCATGGTGTGATAAAACTTCAAGTAATAAATCTCCCATTTTACTCTCCCTTGAGTGACTTAGCCTTTTCTATAACTTCTTCGAAGCTACCAACCATAAAGAAAGCATCCTCAGGGAAAGCATCCCCGTCTCCATTCAATATAGCTCTAAAGCCGTCGATGGTCTCTTTTAACTGTACATATTTCCCAGGTAATCCTGTGTAAGCTTCTGCTACGTGGAAAGGTTGTGATAGGAATTTTTGAATCCTACGTGCTCTTGAAACTACAAGTCTATCTTCTTTTGATAATTCATCAATACCTAAAATTGCAATTATATCTTGTAGGTTCTTATATTGTTGTAAGATGTTCTTCACTTCCATGGCAGTTTTATAGTGATCTTCACCAATTATTCTAGCATCTAGTTGTCTAGATTTAGATTCTAATGGATCAACAGCAGGATAAATACCCATCTCTACTATTTGTCTGGATAATACAGTCGTAGAATCCAAGTGTGAGAAAGTTGTTGCAGGAGCCGGATCAGTCAAGTCGTCAGCAGGTACATAAACCGCTTGTACAGAAGTGATTGAACCTTTATTAGTTGAGATTATTCTTTCTTGTAGTTCTCCCATTTCAGTAGCTAGTGTAGGTTGGTATCCTACCGCAGATGGTAAACGCCCCAACAAAGCTGATACTTCAGATCCAGCTTGAGTGAACCTAAATATGTTGTCAATAAACAATAGTACATCTTTATTCTTTTCATCTCTAAAATATTCAGCCATTGTTAATCCACTTAAGCCTACTCTCATTCTAGCTCCTGGTGGCTCGTTCATCTGTCCAAAAACCAGTACTGTTTTGTTTAAAACTCCTGATTCTTGCATCTCATTATATAATTCATGTCCTTCTCTACTTCTTTCACCAACTCCAGTGAAAACAGAATATCCACCTGATTCAGCGGCAATATTTCTTATTAATTCTGTAATCAAAACAGTTTTACCAACACCAGCACCACCAAACAACCCGATTTTACCACCTTTGGCATAAGGTGCAAGTAAATCTAATACTTTGATACCAGTAACAAATATATCTGTTGATGGTAATATATCTTCATATTTAGGTGGATCTCTATGGATTGGCCATTTAACTTTAAAATCATTATTTGGCATATTATCAATAGGGTTACCTAATACATCAAATAATCTGCCTAGACATTCTTCGCCTACAGGAACTCTGACTGAATCTTCCGTATCAATAACTAACATTCCTCTTACGAGTCCTTCAGTAGAATTTAAAGCTACACAACGAACAGAATTATTGCCCTGTTCTTCCATTACTTCTAAAGTAACATCTTTTTTTAATGTGTTATTATCTTCCTTACTTATTATCAAAGCATTATATATCCCTGGTAAGTTTTCTTCAAACTTGACATCAACGACTGGGCCAATAATACTAACAATTTTACCCTTATTCATCTTTTTCTCTCCTTAAGGTTTCTGCACCACCGATGATTTCAGTGATTTCCCTAGTTATAGCTTCTTGTCTGGCTCTTTGGAACTGTATCTTTAATTTTTTAGTGAGTTTTTCACCGTTTCTATTTGCCCCATCCATTGCTGACATTCTGGCTCCATATTCTCCTGTTTCTAATTCTATTAGTGCTGTATTTATAGTTAAAATTAGGTAAGTATCTAATAAGTTATCTAGAATTATCTCTCTTTTCGGTTCAAAAATATAGTCAAGAATTTCTTGTTCATTTTCCTTAACATGTTCCATTGGTAAAATTTTCTTTATTTTGGGTTTTTGAAACAAAATTGACTTAAAACTGTTATATACTATGTATATTTCATCAAAATCAGCATTAAAGTACATTTTTTTAAGATCATACATTAAAAGCCTACTTTGATTGAACATGTCTTTTTCCCAGCTTATTTCATCAACTATTGATAAATTGATTCTATTATCATATTTATCATAGTATTCCACGGCTTTTTCACCAATTGGCAATATAAAAACATCACTACTAAAGTAATTATGTTTTTGTTCTTCTAAATAATTGAAGAGCCTTATATTATAACCACCACAAAAACCTCTATTAGTTGAGAAAACGACAAAAAGAATTTTATTAACATCTCTTTTTTTGAACAATTCGTGTTCATTAATATTTTCAATGTTTGACATCCTATTTGTAATTGTTTCTATTCTTTCATAAACAGGTTTCACTTTATTGAATCGATCTCTTGCTCTGGCTAATCTAGCTGTTGCTATCATTTTCATTGCTTTGGTTATTTTCAAAGTGCTGTCTACGCTTCTAATACGGCTTTTAATCTCTAATAGTTGAGCCATTTTATTCCTCTGCTATACTTTCAAGATATTCATTGATAGTATTTTTAATATTATCAAAATCATCTTTTGAAAGTTTTTCTTTATTTCTGATTTTTAATAATAAATCATTATGATCATTTTTAACTTTATCGAAGATATCCTTTTCTAATTTAGCAATTTTAATTAATGGCACTTCATCATAAACACCAATGTTAGCAGAGAATATAGCAATAACCTGCTCCTCAACTCCAATAGGTTCATAATTTGGTTGAATTAAAATTTCAACCAGTTTTTGTCCTCTAATTAGTTTTTTTCTGGTTTCACTGTCAAGGTCTGAACTAAATTGTGAAAAAGCTTCTAATTCCCTATATTGAGCTAAATCAATCCTAAGTGATGCTGCTACTTGTTTAAGAGCAGGAAATTGTGCATTTCCACCAACTCTAGATACAGAAACTCCTGGATTAATGGCAGGTCTAATACCTTCATTAAAGAGATCAGTTTCAAGGAAAATTTGACCATCTGTTATTGATATTACGTTTGTAGGAATATATGACGATATATCACCAGCTTGTGTTTCAACTATAGGCAGTGCAGTTATAGATCCTCCTCCAAGTACTTTTGACACTTTTGATGCTCTTTCAAGTAGTCTAGAGTGCAAATAGAAAACATCACCAGGATAAGCTTCCCGACCTGGAGGTCTTTTTAGTAATAATGAGATTTCTCTATATGCTACTGCATGTTTTGTTAAATCATCATAAACAATTAGAACATCCTTACCTTGATCCATAAAATATTCAGCTATGGCGCAGCCTACATATGGTGAAATATATAACAGTGGTGCATTGTCACTAGCTGTTGCAGCAACTACAACTGTATAGTCCATTGAACCTTTAGCTTCCAATTCTTTTACTATTTGGGCTATTGAGGAGGCTTTCTGACCAATTGGAACATAGATACATATTACGTCTTTTCCCTTTTGGTGAATAATCGTATCGATAGCTAAAGAAGTCTTTCCTGTTTGTCTATCTCCTACAATTAATTCTCTTTGACCTCTACCGATTGGCACCAAAGCATCTATTGCTTTAATTCCTGTTTCTAAAGGTGTTCGTACAAAATCTCTATCAATAATGGTAGGTGCTTCTTTTTCAATAGGATAGTATTTAGTTACATCCAATTTACCTTTACCATCTATTGGTTCTCCAACAGGGTTAATAATTCTGCCTAGAAGACCATTTCCACATGGTGCTGTTAACACTTGGTTGGTTCTTTTGACAGAATCTCCTTCTTTGATATCCTTGTATTCACCTAGAACAACAACACCTACATGATGTTCATCTAGATTTAATACAGTTCCTTTAACTCCATTGCTGAATATTACTACTTCTCCAGCCATAACATTGTCAAGGCCATAAACTAATGCAATGCCATCTCCAACTTGAATTACAGTTCCTATTTCGCTTTTTTCAAGTTTAGCATCGAAATTTTCAATTTTTTCTTTTATAATTTTACTTATTTCTTCTGGTCTTAAATACATTTTTTATACCTTCATCCAATTCTTTAGATTTGCTAATCGCATTTTAAGGTTGTCTTCATATACCATGCCATCAATTTCTAAATATGATCCATCTATAAAAGTCGGATCATATTTGAATTCCAATTCTAACTTGTATCCTAGTTTTTCACTCAATTGTTGAGCAAGTTTATTTTGTTCATCTAAACTTATAACTTTAGATAAATAAAGGATTCCTTGTTTTATACCTATGCTTTTCTTATAAAAGTTATTGAATGTTACAAAACTTAAATGAGTAACTTCATATTTGAATCTGTGGTTTTCCAAAACGAGCAGAAAGTAGTTCTGAGTATATTCATTAAGTTCAAGACCTGCCATGATTCTTAATAGAAGATTCTTTTTTTCATCGGCGGGTATTGATCTTGATTCATAAAAAAACTTAAGGTCTTCGGATTTTTTAAAAGTATCGTCTATTTTAAATAGGTCATCCTTAATTATCTCCGTTAGTCCTTTTTCTTTGGCAACTTCGAATAATGTTGCTATATATCTCTCAACTACAATTAGGCTACTCATTCTTTTCTCCTAGATTATCAACAAGTTCATTAATCATAGTGTTGTATTTTTCGCCTTCTATTTCTTTTTTCACAACAGCTTCGGCACCAAGAACAACAAGTTCTGAAATATTGTTTTTAATCTCTTGTAAAGCCATATTTTTTTCATTATCAATGGAAATTCTAGCTCTTAAAAGTTCTTCTTCAGCTTTCATTCTGGCTTCGCCTTCGATTAAATCCTTTTGTATCTTTGCTTCTTCAATAGCTTTATTAAAGATAGCACTTTTCTCTTCCTTGATATTAACAATCAGATTGTCATATTTATTTTCCTTATGCTTAATTTCAACCCAAGCATCATCTATATCCTTATAGATGTTGTTAACTTCAACATTTCTTTCATCAATAACAGCTTTGACTTTATGAAATAAATATTTCTTTAGAAAATATATCAAAATGCTAATATTAATAATTTGAAATATGAAGTCTGCTATATCAAGGTTGAGCAAATCAAACATTTCTTTCATTTCAACGGCTCCTGACTACATCTTGATCCATAGCAAAATGCCTAGGATAAATGAATAGATAATTCCAGTCTCTACCAAAGCAACACCAATGATCATAAAAGTCCTCAGAGTGTTTGATATTTCAGGTTGTCTAGTTACTGATTCAATTACTGATTTTACAACGTATGCCTCTCCAAATGTACCAATTCCAATTGCAAAACCTAGTCCTAAAAATTCTAAACCCATAATTTTTCCTCCTTAAATATTTTATTATTCTATACCTTCGCCAGTAAACATTGTTAACAGCAAAGTAAAAACATACGCTTGTATTATAGCCGATAGTATACTTAGCAAACTGAAAACTATTGGAACTAAAAATGGTAATGCTATCATAACTATCGAATCTAGTATCTTGCCCGAAAACATATTGCCAAATAGACGCATTGATAATGATAAAGGAACTGCAAAAATCCCAATTACATTACCGATTATCATAAATGCATTCGGTTCGAAATATCCTTTTAAGTATCCAAATATATTTTTTTCTCTTATTATAGCAAATTGCACATATGAATTACCTATCAAAGCTAATGCTAACGTAGTGCTATAGCTAGCAGTCGGTGTTGTAAAAATCGGAATCACCCAAATAAAGTTCATCACTAATATTGTTATAAATATACCACCAAAGGTACCATATAATTTTTTTGTTTTTTCTCCGCAAATACTATAAACGAAATCATATATGAACATGGTAATCCATTCAGCTATAGATTGTCGTCTTGTGGTAGGAATTTTTTCTAATTTACTTGTAATTATAAGAACAAATATTACAATCATCAGCATAATAAACCAAGTGGTTGTAACAGTTGATGAAATCCTAAAATATCCTTCTTGAAAGAAAACGACTGGCTTAGTCGTATCTAACAAATGTGGCAGTTCTTCGAGCATGCCTTTAAAATAGTTTGCAATTATTTCCATTACTTACCTTCTTTATCGTTTTTAAAAAAATACCCAATATCTTTAAAAAGGGAGATTATTCCTAATAATCCCCCTATTAAAATACCTATACCAGCGCTTGTTTCTCCCCATATATTCCCTATGAAATATCCTATTAATAAAAATGAGATAATCATAAAAACACTAGAGGTTGCAAAAGCAAATGCTTTGGCCATTGATATTCTATTATTTTCTTTATTTTCTAAATTTTTTTTATTCATTTGTTATACCTACCAACTTATTATATATTCTAACACATGTTTTTTCAACATCTTTTGACTAATATGTTAAAATATAAAAAGAGGTGAAATAATGATAGATGGTATATATTTATATAGATTAATCCAAAGTATGAAAGATGATTTAATTGGTTCAAGGATAGAAAAGATTTATCATCCAAAAGAAAAACTATTAATATTCAAGATAAAGGGAACAAAGCTTGAACTAAATAAATTAGTTATTAGCATTGATCCAAATTTTTGTTCTATTCATCTTTCTTCAATAAGCTTATTAAATCCTGATCAACCAACAAGTTTTTGTATGTTATTACGAAAGCATCTTGAAAGTGGGATAATAACTAATATTTCTCAACTTGGTTATGAAAGAATTATTGAACTTACGATAGAATCCTATAATGAACTTGGGATGAAAACAAAAAAAACACTACAAATCGAATTAATGGGTAAATATTCTAATGTCATTTTGACAGAGAATGAAATCATAACAGACGCCATCTATAAATATCCTATAGGTGTAAATGGGTTTAGAGAAATATTGCCAAAAAGGAAATATATTCTTCCACCACTTAATGATAAGCTAACATTGGATCAAAAAAATATTGAACAATTAATTATTCAAATTAAGAAAGAGCAATCTCAAGACTTATCCTTATCTAATTATCTGCAAAAGTATCTTCAAGGTTTTAGCAATAAATCAATGAATGATTTGTTACTTAGTATAGGTTTCAAGGATCTTATATTAGCTGACCTTAATGAAGAGCATATTATAGAACTGAAATCCGGTTTAGAAAAATATAGGAATTCCTTAAATACTAAGAATCTTGATCTTGTCCATCAAACTGATTCCTTATTTAATAAATTCTATTTTAACAAGGAAATTGTAGCTAGAAAACAAAAACTTCTATCTATAGTCAAGAAGCAAATTAAAAAATTAGAGAAAAAAGCATATATATATAGAGATAAAATAAGTCAGGATAAAGACAGTGGTCTATTAAGAATCAAGGGAGAACTACTGTCAGCCAATCTCTATCGTATAAATAAAAAACTACCATTTATTGATTTAGAAAACTATTATGATCCAGAAATGCCATTAATTCACATTGAGCTTAATGAAGCCCTATCTCCTACTATGAATGTAAAGCATTACTTCAAAAAATATCACAAAGTTAAAGAAGGTAAAAAGCAGAGCGAAAATTTATTATTAGAAGTTAATAATGAATTAACTTACTTCAATTCTATTGAAGTAAGTATCAATAATTGTACAGCTATTGAAGATTTAATGGAAATTAATGATGAACTTCAAGTGTTAGGCTTGATTCCAAAGAATCCAAAGTCTAAGAAAGTTAATAAAAATCTTAATTATTTGAAATTCGAATTAGAGAATGGTGATATGATTTATGTTGGTAAGAACAACAAACAAAATGATTATCTAACTTTTAAGTTTGCTAGTAACAAAGATTTGTGGTTTCATCGCCAGGATTATCCTGGGGCTCATGTTATACTAAAATCTGTAGCAGAACCTACCCTAGAAAGCATTGAACTTGCTGCCAGGCATGCTGGTTATTCAGGTAGTGATGAAAGCTTAGATGGAGTTACTGTAGACTATACAATAGTCCGTAATGTTAAAAGACATCCTTCACAAAAACTTGGATTAGCCATCTACACTGACTTCACTAGTATTTTCATAAAAAGGAATATTTTTAATTAATTAATTAAAAAACAATAGACAAGTACTCATACTTGTCTATTGTTATATTCATAAAAATTAATTTATTAAAATTTACTTGTCTAAACTTTCTTTAAAAAGTCTCACACTAGATTGATCTACCTTCGATATCATTTCATCGATGCTCATGCCCTTAATTTCTAAACTTGGCATAGCTACATCTTTAAGTGGTAGAAGTACAAAAGCTCTTTGAGTTACACCAGGATGTGGCAACGTCAATATTTCCTCATCTGAGGTATAATCTTCATAAGTTAAAATATCCACATCAATGGTCCTAGGACCCCATTTCACATCCCTTTGTCTCAACAAATTGCTCTCTATATGATTACAATACTTCAACAAAGCTCTTGGACTAAGGCTAGTTTTGACCTCAACAACCATATTAAGAAACATACCTTGATCCATATAACCATATGGATCAGTCTCATAAACCTTGCTAGTCTTTGTAACTTCTATTTCCTTATGAAAATCAAGTTGATGAATAGCTGAATTCAAATACCCTTCTCTATCACCAAGATTACCACCTATTCCAAGATAAGCAATTGATTCTCTTTTGATTTCCTGTTGGATACCAAAATAGTCACAAGTAACAGGAATAGGAACTTCAGGTTTCATTACGAAAACTTGAACTGATTTGATTCTAAAAAACTTACCAATAATAGCTTTTCCAATATCATATCCCAACTGTTCAAGAATCTTGTATTTTTTACTAAAAAAAACTTCCTTAACAACTTCATAAATATCAACATAACTTACTGAATCATCTAAATCGCCACTTGTATGTGACAAACTTAACTCACCGTAAGCCTCAATAGTAACTTTAAATCTTTGACCTAAAACATTTTCCTCTGGAAAATACCCATGGTAGCCATAAAATTCAAGGTTTTTCAACACTATTTTATCCACAACATTTCCTCCTATCAAAATCCATTCTCATTCTATATTTATTACTTATTTGATTAAATATCTTTTCATCACAAGCAACTACCTGATCATTTAAACCTGTTACTTTTATAATTCCTATAACAGAATTTGTAATAAAAATACCATCTGATGCAAGAAAATCAGAAAGATTAAACTCACCTTCTATACATTCACTATTCTCTAATACAATTTCTCTGACTATTCCATTAAGCACTCCAGTTTCAATTGCCGGGGTAAATAACTTACCTTTTTTGATAAAAAATACATTTGCAATAGAACAACTTGTCACAAAAGAATTTTCATTAAGATAAACAGCGTCTAAAAACCCTAGTTTTTGAACATCAGCCAACTCTTGTAATCTTTCGCTATAATCACTAGTTTTATATCTGTACTTTATATCATTGCTATCTCTAATAAATGAAGAAATTTTTAAAAAACCGGACCCTTTATATTCTACAACTCTTAAAGATAAAATACAACTATTAATATTGCAAACTACTCTTAAAGCAAAACCACCAATTTTTGGTAAACATTTATAAATAAACAGCTTAATCTTATCAATTGATAAACTAAGTCCTAAAACTTCAAGTCCAGCTTTTTCTAAACGCAATAAATGTTCATCTAAAAAATAGGGATGTCCATCCTCTACTAGAATAGTTTCAAAGATACTTTTTTTATATTCAATAATACTTTTGTATTCACAAACTTCATAATTCAAAGTTCAAACTCCTTTTAAGACCAAGACCTTTATGCTCTGTCTCCATGTACTCAGCCTCTGTTTCTGATTTCCAAGTTATGCCACCACCAACATTATAGTTAAACTCATTACCTTCAATTACAATTGTTCTTATTGCAATATTAAAGTCAAAATCTCCATTTTCTTTAATATAGCCAATGGTACCAGTATATATTCCTCGAGAAAAATCTTCTAATTCATCAATTATTTCTATAGCTCTCTTCTTTGGTGTTCCTGTAATTGAACCTCCTGGAAAAAGTCTATATAGAACATCAAATGGTGTTAAATCACTTTTAATTCTACTTCTAATTGTACTTACGAGATGATGAATAGTCTCATAAGTCTCAATTTTAAATAATTCATCTACCCTTACACTGCCACTTTCACTAACTCTACTTAAGTCATTTCTTTCTAGATCCACAATCATTAATAACTCACTTTTATCTTTTTCACTGTTTTTAAGTTTAATTTTGTTAATAAATTCAGTTAAGAAATTGTTACCTCGTTCAATAGTACCCTTTATTGGTCTGGTTTCTAAAATACCTTTTGTTGATTTTATCAACCTTTCTGGGGAACTAGAAATTATTGCCCAATCACTGTGCCTTATAAAGGCAGAAAAAGGAGCTGGGTTTGTTCTTTTTAATTTTAAGTACATATCATTATAATCTGCTTTTTCTATAAAGCCGTTAAACCTTCTAGTATAGTTTATCTGGTAAACGTCACCTTCATAAATATAATTCTTAATAATATCTATTTTATTAGCATAACTCTCAAAATTCTCAGTATAAGTAAACTCATGGTATCTTACTAGTAATTTGGGAATTCCTTTTATATAATTATCAATTTTCTGTTTTAATAAAATCGCACTACTTTCCCAATCTGTATCATAACAAATAGTAGCCTTGTTGCTTCTTTCGTCTAATTCTATAACTACTGGATAATATCCAAGATAACCTTGAGGTATATTAGAGTTATATTCAAATTTGCTTTTAACATTTAAAAAGGACATGCCTAAATCATAAGTTAAGAAAGAAAAAAAACAAGGAAAGGTGAGATTTTTTTCACCTTTCCTATACTTATAATAAAAATCGTTAAACTCTTCTATTAGTTCAGTACCTACAGCATTAGCAATTACATAATCTTGAGGTCTAATTCCTATATAAGTAAAACAACTTTGCATATCATTTGCTCTATTACTTTCTAACATAAAGAAATATTCTTCACTCTTGAATAATTTAACTATATCTTCTGTTGTAATACTGCTTCTTAAATCAATTCTTTTTTCCATTGTTTATCCTTAAAAAATTTCTAAACAGGTCTAAGCCCTGTTCGGTCAATATAGCTTCAGGATGATATTGAACACCATAGACCATTTTAGCTTTATTTTCTATGCTCATAATTGTTCCATCCTTTAACCTAGAAGTTATCGTAAATTGATTATCTAGATTATTTTCATAAATAGATAAAGAATGATATCTAGTCACCTTTAATGGGTTCTTTATATTCTCATAAATCCCATCACTACTATGATTTAACTTTTCTACAATACCATGAACTGGATGACCTTTTTGCAGAGTTCCTCCATGAAGGTAATTAATACATTGGTATCCCAGACAAACACCTAAAATAGGTATAATACCTTCATACTTTCTAATTATATCTAAAGAGTAACCAGCATTCTCTGGCCTTTTTGGACCTGGAGAAATTATGATATGACTAATTACCTCGAAATCGAGTTTAAATATACTATCATCATCATTATTTTTAACAATCACTTCCTGTTTTAATATTTTTAGATATTCATAAATATTAAATGTAAATGAATCATAATTATCAACTAAAAGCACCATATTGTTACCTCTCCTTCAAGATTATATCATAAAAAAAACCTAAAATAGAGCAAAACTACAAAAGATAATATATAATGTAGTTTATAAGGAGGGGTAAAATGTATGAAGAATTAAAGGCTGCTTTGAAAGCAGGAGAAATTATGTTAAGAAATGGTTCGGAGACTTTCCGAGTACAGTATATAATCAAAAAGATGTTAATTAATAAAAATATAATTAATAAAGACGTTATAGTTATTGGAACCGCAATGATTGCTACAATAGAACTTAAAGACGGCCATCCAATTACTCTTTCAAGAAGTATAACAAGAAGAAAAAACAATCTACAAAAATTATCATTAGTAACTAGAGTTGTAGATGATTATGCAAATAATAGAATAAACTTAAACGAAGTTATGGAAAAATTAGAAAAAATAGACAACACTACTACCTATTCCTTTTGGTTGAAAGTTCTATGTACAAGTCTAGGTACTTTTTCCTTTACCTTAGGTTATGGTGGTACTCTGACTGGTGCTATAACAATGTTTTTAATTACTATCATACCAGCATATTTCATACAACTTTTTTTCAAGAAAAATGTACCATATTTTATTTCAAATATATTAGCTGGTGCTCTAATCAGTATATTTAGTTTAATAGCATTTAATCTAAACCCACTTTTACAATATGATAAGATGATAGCCAGTGCTATTATCATCCTAACACCTGGTATTATGGCTGTAACAGCCATCAGAGATGTTGTTAACGGTGATTTCATAACTGGTGCTAGTAGAGGAATGGAGGCACTATTATCTGCGACTGGCCTTAGTATAGGTGTTGGATTTATTTTTGCCTTGTATGTGTTCTTCACAGGAGGTACAGTATGGACATTTTAAAAATTATAATGATTGGTCTTGGAACTGGCTTTGTAAGCATTGCCCTAGAGGCAAGCAAAGAAGACTTACCAATAAATGCTTTGCTTGGATCCATATGTTTTGCAACCTATCTATATGTATTTCAAATTTCTAATAATAATATGTTAGCAACTTTCCTAGCTTCCTTCTTAATATCATTCTTAGCCATATATTTAACTAGAAAAAGAGGGAAACCTCTCCAGATATATTTAATAGCCGGTATTATTCCTCTTTTACCTGGTTTAAATATATTTAAAATGGTCTTCGGATTTGTTAACCAAGATAATACAGCAATATTTGAAAATGCCAATCTTACCATCCAAATACTAGCTATAATTGTTTTAAGTATCGTCTTTGCCTCTTCTATAACTAAATTATTGAAACGATTACAATTTAATATAAAGAAACCAGAATCTTAAGATTCTGGTTTCTTTATATACTTTTATTGTTTTTAATTATTTTAATTGAATTATTTTATAATAGATCTTTATAATTTGTAAGTATACTATTTAATGTTAAAGGAGCTAATTGTCCTAATGAACATAAGGATGAAGTTTCCATTAAATCAGCTAATTTAGCCAATTTTTCATAATCAACTTCATTTTTATCACTATTGCTCATCTTTTCAAGTAGTTCAGCAGCTCTTTTTGTACCTTCTCTACAAGGAACACATTTACCACATGATTCCTGAACAGCATAAGCCATAGATTCCTTAGCTAAATCCAGCATAGAAGTTTGACCAGCAACTACATAAATACTAACACCTTCCATTACACCTGAAATCAAACCATATTTTAAAGGTGTGTCTAAATCTACTGGTTTTCCCAACTTGTCTACTGTTAGAATAGGGCCGATAGGACCACCAATTCTTACACCTTGCAAATCACCTATAGTACCACCTGAATAACTTTCTATGATATCTTTAATAGACATATTCGTTGGCACTTCAATAATTCCATTTGTTTTTACATCACCTTCAAGTGAAATTATCTTCATACCTGGGTTCTTCTCAGCACCAATTGACTTATAGGCCTCAACACCTAGATTTAATATATCAGGTATATTTACTAAAGTTTCAACATTGGCAACTAAATTTGTATAAATAATTGCTGCTACAGGACAAACTGACATACAAATACCACATTTTATACAAATATTAGGATCAATTATATGTTTTACCTTAGGTGCACTTTCTATACATGAAACAGGACAGTTCTTAGCACATTTTGTACAGCCTATGCACTTCTCTGTTATATAGTATTCTAAAGGTTTGCCGTTAACACCAAATGATCTGTCATTATATTTTTTGTCACGGTGAATATTTAAATCTCTTTCAATAAATTCATTAGTTTCAACTTCTCTTGGACTGATAAAATTATCATTAGAGAAACGAACTTCAATATCAAAAGCAAAATCCTTACCTAGCACTTTATCACCTAGAATACCCGCACTATAGGCATCTTTAACAGCTTTTTCTATGTCTTTGGTAAAAGAAGTATAAATATAACCCTTACTGGCTCCAACAGAATATCCGGAGATAATCATGCCTTCAATTAATTTAAACGGATTATCTTTGATGATTTTTTCATCTAAGACATTGTTAATAATATCAGCATTGCAAATAACACCTTTATTATTTAGTTCAATTATATTTGCAACAAATTCCCATTTAATACCAGCAACAAAACCACCATCTCCTCTGCCTTTAAAGCCAGATTCCTTGACAGTCTGAACTACATTAGTACTATATTGAGCTAAAGCTTTAGCCAATGCTTGAAAACCTCCATTTGAAATATAATCTTCAATATTGCTAAATTTACCTAAAGATGGAATGTTTATTTCCTTCACTTCTTCTAACCTTGAAACTGAATACTTCTTATTAATTGTTGATTTATAGGCTTCAGTTTTCTCTACATAAGCAACAGGGTAATCAGTTAGAAATGAATAGAAGTTAATAACACTATCTATTCTTGAGGCAGGTACTCCTAAAACATCGTCAATAAGTAAAACAATTTCGTTAGGAATATAGCCTATCATCTCTTGTGTCTTTAACAAAGTAGCCATTAAGACGCCTTTTGCTTCTCTATTTTCATTCATATATGATACTAAATTTTCAACAACTATTTTATTATTATCTATATCAAACATCTTAGGCCTCCTTTGCTAATTTTACTGCAGTTACTTTATATTCAGCAGTTTTGGTTACTGGGTCATATGCAGAGTTTGTTAGTTCATTAACTGGAGATTCATGGAAGTGGAAAGTGGAAAATATAGTTCCAGGTTGAACGCGTTTTGTAATTCGCACATTAGCGGTCATAGTTCCTCTTCTAGACGTTACTCTTACAATACTATCTTTATTTAGATCATAACTCTTAGCATCATCTGGATGGATCTCAACTCTTTCAACTGGTGCAATAGCTTCTAATGTATCTGAAATTCTTGTTGATACATTATAGTGATATAGCATTCTTCCAGTATTCATCAACACAGGGAAATCTGCATCAACAAGCTCAGCTGGTGGTAAATATTCAATAGGTAACATTAATCCCTTACCTCTTGTAAATTCACCTGAGTGTAAATATTTACTTCCTGGGCTGTCTAAAGTAGGGCAACCCCACTGTAATCCATCTTTATCGATTCTGTTATAAGTAATACCTGCATATGATGGTATAGCCTTTCTTATTTCTTCAAAGATCTCTTCAGCCGAATTATAGTCAAATCCTTTATATCCTAGTTTCTTCGCTATTGAAGCTACTATCTTCCAATCTTCCATCACATCATTTGGACCATTAACAGCTTTTCTTACTCTTTGTACTCTTCTTTCAGTATTTGTGAAAGTACCATCTTTTTCCGCATAAGCTGTTGCTGGAAGAACTACATCTGCTAACTTAGCTGTTTCAGTCAAGAAAATATTTTGAACAACTAATAACTCTAAGGATGACATAGCTTTTCTTACATGATTAGCATCAGGATCTGTTAGCACTGGATCTTCACCCATAACATACATACCTTTAACATCACCATCAATTATTCCATCTAACATTTCTGGTATTCTTAGTCCTATTTTGCCATTTAATTTAACTCCCCAAAATTTTTCAAAAACTTCTATATTCTCTTTATTATCACATTGTTTATATCCAGGAAAATAGTTTGGCAAAGCTGCCATATCGCAAGCACCTTGAACGTTGTTTTGGCCTCTTAATGGATTTATCCCTGCATTTTCAAAACCAATATGACCTGTTAACATACCTAGGTTAGCTAGGTTCATAACATTGTCTGTACCTGTAGTATGTTCAGTAATACCTAGTGTATAGAATATTCCAGCTTTTTTAGTTTTTGCATATAATTTGGCTGCTTTATACAGCATATCCTGACTAATACCAGTAATCTCTTCAACAAGTTCTGGTGGATAGTTAGCAACATTTGCTTTCAAACTTTCAAAACCAGTACATCTTTCTTCTATATAGTCTTCATCTTGCCAATTTTCTCTGATAATAATATGCATCAGTCCATTGATTAAGGCCGCATCTGTACCAGACTTTATACTCAAGTGATATTTAGCTAAAGTAGCCAACTCAGTTTTTCTAGGATCAATTACAATTAGTTTAGAACCTTTCTGTGCTGCTTTCTTCATTTTATTACCAATAATAGGATGAGCTTCAGTGGCGTTTGAACCAATTATGAAAAGAACATCATTATCTTCAATTTCTCCAATGGAATTTGTCATGGCTCCACTACCTAATGTAGTTGCAAGACCTGCAACTGTAGGTGCGTGTCAGGTTCTGGCGCAATGGTCAATGTTATTATTTCCAAAGCCAACTCTGAATAATTTTTGAAATATGTAATTATCCTCATTCACACAACGTGCTGAAGATAATCCAGCTAGTGATTCCGGTCCATATTTTTCTTTAATTTCGCTAACTTTTTTAGAAATGTAGTCGAAAGCTTCATCATAAGTAGCTTCAACAAATACGCCATCTTTTTTTATTAAAGGTGTAGTTAATCTTCTATCACTATTTAACATATCTGTATGGTATCTTCCTTTTACACATAAAGCAGTGCTATTTACAGTTGCTTCTTCAAGAGGAGTAACACCGACAACTTTTCCATCTACGACATTCAAATCAAAATTACAACCAGTTCCACAGAAAGGACATGTAGTTCTAACTTTTTTTATTGTTGAAGGTTCTACATTTGCAAGTTGTTTGTGAATTAATGCACCTGTAGGACAAACACTTACACACTGTCCGCATAAGCGACAATTATCTATACTAATTGGCAAATCAAAAGCTGTTCCAACTTTTGTATTAAAACCTTTACCTAAGAAGTCAATTGTGTGTGATATTTGAATTTGGTCACAAGAGTTTACACATTGTCCACATAGAATACATTTGCTTAAATCACGAATATATACAGCATTAACATCATCTATTTCGTAATTATTCTTTTCCCCATCATAGGAACCCTTACTAACTTCATATTCTTTAGCATATTCTTGAAACTTATTATTCCCTACTTTAACTTGTGAGAATAAATCTTCAGGATGGTTAGAAATTAGTAAATCTAAAATTTCTTTCCTTGATTTTAATACCTTGTCGGAATTTGTTTGAACAATCATTCCCTCCAAAGGTCTAGTAGAACATGATGATGCCAAAGTTTTTCTGCCTGTAATCTCAACAATGCACATTCTGCATCCGGCAAATGTTTTCAATTTTTTATTATAGCAAAGAGTTGGTATATCAATACCATTTTCTCTAGCGATTTCCAGCAGAGTCTTATCAGCAGACACTTCCATCTTCTGGCCGTTTAGTGTAATTGAAACCATAAATATTAATCTCCTTTCAAAAATCTATTTTTTATAAAATCAACAATGTTATCAACATCATTAATATTGAACCAAATCTTATGTTTACTAGAATCTGCAATATCATCAGATATTATTCCAAGCAACTTATCTTCATTATAATATATTTCCTTTATATTTTCTCTTTTGATATAAAATTTAGGATAATTTAGTTTCTTAAAACCTTCGATAATAATTAAATCTAGCTCTAAATTTTTATATTCTTCTATGATATCATCAGGATTCATATCACCTATAAGTAATTTGGTTTCTTTAGCACCGGCTAAAATGAAAATATCAGTATCCTTTTTCTTAGCACTGGTATTTTTTTCATTAATATGACCATGGTGCTTAATGACTCCTATTTTATATTCTTGACTTAGTTTCTCTAAAATCTTCCTTATCATTGTAGTTTTACCAGAATTCGAATAACCTACAAAAGAAACAATAGGTATCTTATTCATTTAAAGATCCTCATTTATAAAAGAAAACTGCACCTTATCGCCTATCATTACCGGCTTATCAGGATTAATCACTTCAACTAAAGCATTAAAATTAATCATAGAATGTAAAATACCTGCGTTTTGTTTACCAGACAAGGATATTTCATATCCTTCATGCCCTGTTTTAACTAACACTCTTAGAAATCTAGTAATATTGCTGGTTTTCTTAAAATTATCTTTCATTATACCAATATATTTTTTTGGTTTAAAGTTAGATAATCCCATCATATACTTTAAAATAGGCTTAGCTATTACTTCATAGGTGATTAAACTAGCAGCGGGTGATCCCGGTAACGATATAATAATTTTGTCACCAAATACTCCTGCCATAATAGGTGTTCCTGGTTTCATTTTAACAGACCAGAAGAGTTTTTTTATATTTAACATATCATACGCTTCTTCTATGAAGTCAAAATCCCCAACAGAAACTCCCCCGGTAGTTATTATAACATCATTTTCTGATAATGATAACTGGATTTTGTCTTTCAAGTCATCTAAGGTATCTTCTGCAACTCCATAATCTATAGCTTTTATACCTATATCATTGATAAAAGCCATAAGTGCATATTTATTACTATTATAGATTTTACCTGGTAGTAATTCTTGATTAAGTTCAATCACCTCATCACCAGAAGTCATAATTCCTACTCTTGGCACTTTATAAACTTCCACTTCAGCCATACCTATAGAAGCCAACATTGCAACTAAACCAGGCTTGATTTTAATGCCCTTATCGACTATTTTTATTCCAGCTCCAACATCTTCCCCTATTTTTATGATGTTTTCTCCTGATTCACCTTCTTTATAAATCGCAACTTTTAAAGATCCACAATCTGTATCTTCATTCTTGATAACTAAATCACAAAATCCTGGTACTTCTGCACCGGTCATTATCTTGTAAACTCCATCAACCAACCCACTAATATCATCCCCAGCTTTAATGACACCGCTTATTTCTAGAATAACCGGTTTTTCTTTAGTTGCACCTTTGGATAAATAATTTTTTAAGCAATATCCATCAAATGGTGATTTTCTAAAATTAGGAATTGGTATTTTACTATAAACATCAGAAGCTAGAATCCTATTATATGAGTCTTCTAGCTTAACGATTTGTGTATTCATTATTTTACAATTAGATAAGATAAGCTCTATTGCTCTATCAATATCAATAAATTTTTCCATATTTACCCACAATTAACCTTATATATTATTAGTTGGCTCTACTACCAGGTTTGATTATTGGTAAGCCAGCTTTACATAATGGACATTCTTCAGCTTCATAAGATTTTACATCCATTGATAAACAAGCTTCTACTCTAGCACCAAGATCAACCTTGCCATTGCTACGATCTACTAATAGTGCGACACCAACAACTTTACCACCATTTTCTCTAACGATATCTATAACTTCCTTTACGCTACCACCAGTTGTCACAACGTCTTCAACAACTAAAACTTTTTGACCTGGTTCAATTGTAAAGTTTCTACGAAGTGTCATTTTACCATCAACTCTTTCAGTAAACAATGAAGGAACACCAAGTTGTCTTGCCATTTCATAAGATATTACTATTCCTCCCATAGCAGGTCCCACCACAACATCTACTGCATCTTCCTTAAAAGCTTCAGCAAGGTGTCCGCATAGAGCTGCAGTATAATTAGGTTCCATCAAAACTCTAGCACATTGAATATATCTATCGCTATGTCTTCCTGAGGTTAGTCTAAAATGACCTTCTAGTAAAGCACCAGAATCGATAAATATTTTCTTAATTTCTTCAGTTGATAATTTCATTGTATCCTCCTATATTCCTTCCATTTCAGCTACAATTTTTTTTGCAGCTTCTTTTACATTTTCAGCTTTCGTAATTGGTCTTCCAACTACAATATATGTTGATCCACCTTGTATTGCTTGTCCTGGAGTTGTAATTCTTTTTTGATCTCCAACTACTTCACCAGCAGGTCTAACACCTGGCGTTACAGTAATGAAGCCTTCACTACAAGAGTTATTTATAATACCTGCTTCTAGAGGTGAGCATACTACTCCATCTAATCCAGCTTTATCTGTTAGTATTCCTAAATGTTCTACCATTTCTTTAGCGCTTTTAGTGTAGCCAATTTCTGCTACTTCAGAATCACCTAGACTTGTTAGAATAGTTACTGCTATTAAAAGGGGTGCTTCAATACCTAGCTCTGCAGCAGTCTTTACACTGGTTTCCTTAGCAAGTTTCATCATGGCATGTCCACCTTGACTATGTACATTCATCATATCGACACCGGATTTTGTCAATACTCTTACTGTTTCACTTACGGTGTTAGGTATATCATGTAATTTTAAATCTAAAAACACCTTGCCGCCTCTATTTTTTATATAGGTAATAATTTCACTACCCATACTGGTATATAGTTGAAGACCTACTTTGAACATCCCTATATCATCTTTTAATTCATTTACAAGATATTCTACTTCTTCTTTTGTATCTACATCTAAAGCAACAATTAATCTATCCTTTGCCTTCATTTTACAACTCCTTTATCTATGTACTGCACCTATAATTTCTTTGTATGATAATAATCCATTCTTTTCAACATATTCTTCTAAACCTTTTATTATATTTATTGGAATATATGGATCAACAAAATTACCTGTTCCAACACTTATTGCTGATGCTCCTGCCATTAAAAATTCCAAGGCATCTGTTGTATTCATTATACCACCCATACCGATTATTGGTATGTTTACAGCCTTATAAACCTCATACACCATCCTTAAAGCAACAGGTTTAATAGGAGGTCCAGAATAGCCTCCAATTACATTGTTTATAATTGGTTTTCTTTTTTCAACATCTATAGACATACCTATTAAAGTATTAATCATAGAGATAATATCTGCTCCGCCACTTTCAACGGCCTTCGCCATTATAGCTATATTAGTAACATTAGGTGAAAGCTTCATTATTACCGGCTTTGAGGTATTTGCCTTAACAATCTTAGTAACATCATAAGCCATTTCTGGATCAGTTCCAAAGGTTATCCCGCCTTCTTTTACATTAGGGCAAGAAATATTAACCTCTACGGCACCAACACCTTCTAAATCAAGCTTATGAGCCATGATTCCATATTCCTCAATACAACCACCTGAAATATTAACAATTATTTCTGTACCGTATGTCTTTGCTTCTGGTAAGATATTAAATATAAAATCATCAATACCACCATTGGCTAAACCTATTGAGTTAATAACTCCACCACTTGTTTCAACTAATCGTTGTGGTTTATTACCAACTCTTTTTTCTGGTGTAGTTCCTTTAACCATAATTCCACCCAGTAGTGAAAGATCATAAAAATCTTTAAATTCTTTGCCTGAACCAAAAGTACCAGATGCAACTGTCACTGGGTTTTTCAATAATAATTTGCCAAGTTGACATTCTAATTTACTCATCAAAGGATACCTCCTTTGCTTTAAAGACAGGACCTTCCTTACATACTCTTTTGTAGTCTCCATCATTCATTTTACATACACAACTTAAACAAGCTCCTAGACCACAACCCATATAAGCTTCTAAAGATAATTCCAAATCAACCTCATCTTCAATAGTCTTTAAGTATTTAAGCATTGGTTCAGGTCCACAACCATAGGCTTTTGAAATATCAGTCAAATCATAGTCTTCTAATATTGCACCTACAGTCCCTTTTACACCAACACTACCATCGATTGTAGCAATCTTTACAGGACCTAATTCTTTGAAATATTCTATTGCATATGATGTCTCTTTACTGCTGAATCCAAGTATAAATTCCACTTCATTACCAACTTCTTTTAACCTTAGACCTAAATCATACAAAGGAGCAACTCCGATACCTCCACCAATTAGAAGACATTTTTTATTGAATTTTTCAACAGCGAACCCATTTCCAAGAGGACCCATCAAGTCAATTGACTGCCCTATTTTAAATTGAGATAGATTTTTTGTGCCTTGACCTTTTACTTGATAAAGTATGGAAATTGTTCCTTCTACCTTATCTACAGCAAAAATACTAATAGGTTTTCTCAATAAAGGAAGTGTTCCAGTTTTAATTTCTAAAAACTGGCCTGGTTTTGCATATTCTGCAATTTTTGTTTCTTTAATTTTCATTAAATATATAAAATCTTTGATTAATGGTTCGTTATCTATGACTATTCCATCACATTTATAAATCATTGTTAAATCACCTTACCGTCTTTTATTGCAAATTCCCCTTTAACTATAGTATGAACAACTTCGCCTTCTAGCTCCCAGCCTTTAAATGGTGTGTTTCTTCCCATTGAATAAAACTCTTCAGGAATTACAGTCCATTTTTTATTTGGATCAAAGATAGTTATATCTGCATAGTTTCCTAATTTTAATTCACCTCCAAGTTTAAATACTGTACCTGGATTATTAGCCATTTTTTCAACTAATTGACTATAAGTTATTAGCCCAGTTTTAACTAATTTTGTGTTTATTAAGGCAACAGCTGTTTCAAGTCCTACTGCTCCAAAAGGTGCATAGGCATATTCAACTTCTTTTTCCCATCTGGCATGAGGAGCATGATCAGTTGCAATCATATCAATTGTTCCGTCAATAAGTCCTTCTACTAATGCTTGTCTATCCTCTTCACTTCTTAATGGAGGATTGATTTTTGTTGAAGTATCAAAGGATTCAACAGCAGCATCTGTTAACACTAAATGTTGAGGTGTTACCTCAGCTGTTACATTCAAACCTTGTTTTTTTGCCTCTCTAACAAGATCAACAGAGTTTTTACTACTGATATGCGCTATATGTACCTTACCGCCAGTCATTTTAACTAAGGCGATGTCTCTTGCTACAATTAAATCTTCTGCTTCTCTTGGAATTCCTTTCAAGCCTAAAATTGTAGAATAATAACCTTCGTGAATAAATCCACCGTTCGCCATGCTTTCATCTTCACAGTGTTCAATAAGAATAAGGTCAAATTGTTTAGCATATTCTAGAACTCTTCTTGTTATGTAAGCATTCTTTACAGGTTTGCCATCATTACTTATAGCAACAATACCGGCTTCTTTCATATCTCCCATTTCAGTTAGCTGATCTGTGTCAATATTCTTAGTAGCTGCACCAATGATTTTTAAATTAACCTTGGCACCTCTAGTTTTTCTTTCAATTGATTCTACGATTGTTCTATCATCAATTGCTGGCTTGGTATTAGGCATACAAGCAACAGTAGTGAAACCACCTTTTGCAGCTGCTGCCAAACCAGTTTGAATAGTTTCTTTGTGTTCAAAACCTGGTTCTCTTAAATGGACGTGCATATCAATAAGACCTGGAAAAACCATTAAGTTAGTTGCATCAACAACTTCATACTCTGATTTAGTTTCTATATTTTTATCTATTTTGTTAATTGTTTCTCCCTCAACAAGAATATCCATAATGCCATCAATTTTATTCTTAGGGTCAACTACATGACCACCTTTAATTAATATCATCTCCACTTTTACCTCCTAACATCATGAATAATAGTGCCATTCTTACAGCTACACCATTAGTAACCTGCTCGTCAACAACACAGCGAGGATGTTCATAAACATCAGGCATTATTTCTACACCTCTGTTCATCGGTCCTGGATGCATAATAATTGCATCATCTTTTAATAGTTCAACTCTTTTTGAGGTTAAGCCCCAAAATTTATTATACTCAACTAAACTAGGCAAAAGTCCACTTGATTGTCTTTCCTTTTGTAGTCTTAAAACATTGACAACATCCGCTCCTTTAAGAGCTTTATCAACATCGGTGTATACTTCCACACCCATTCTTTGTAGTTCAACTGGTATTAATGTTTCAGGCGCAACAACTCTAACCTTTGTACCGTACTTAACTAGTCCCCAGATATTGCTTCTAGCAACTCTACTATGAGCTACGTCACCTAGAATTGTAACTGTTAGATTCCCCAAATCTCCTTTTTTGTCTTTCATGGTATACATATCAAGTAAGCCTTGAGTTGGGTGTTCATTCATGCCATCTCCAGCATTGATAATTCTAGCCTTAGTATTTCTGCCTAGAAAATGTGGTGCACCACTGGCTCCATGTCTCATAACGAAAAGTTCTATACCCATAACTTCTAATGTAATTGCGGTATCAATAAGAGTTTCGCCTTTTTGCACACTACTTGTACTAACTGCTAGATTGGTACAATCTGCACTAAGGTACTTAGCTGCAATTTCAAAAGAACTTTTTGTTCTAGTGCTATTTTCGAAGAATAATGTTGCCATTGATTTACCACGTAAAGTTGGAACTTTCTTTATGTCACGCATTATTATATCTTTCATTGGAACAGCATTTCTTAAGATTTCATCAATCTCATCGGTACTAATATTTCTAAGACCTAACAGGTCTTTTTCTTTTATCATTTACTCATCCTCCTCGATTGATTCTTTGATTATAACTTTATCAACCCCATCTATTTCCTTGAGGAGGACATCAATTTTCTCTCTTTTTGATGTCGGTACATTTTTCCCTACAAAATCCGCTCTAATAGGTAATTCTCTATGGCCCCTATCAACCATTACCACGAGTTGAATTAGTTCAGGTCTCCCCATATCTATTATTGAGTCTAGGGCAGCTCTAATTGTTCTACCTGTATAAAGTACATCATCTACTAATATTATTTTCTTCCCTTTGACACCTACTGGTATAACAGTTTGGTGTATTACAGGTTGTTCAGTTAAGGAAGTCAAGTCATCTCTGTATAAATTGATGTCTAATACTCCTATTGGAACAACAATACCATGAATCTCTTCAATTGTTTTTTTGAGTCTTTCTGCTAAAGGAACTCCTCTTGTTCTGATACCGAGAATAACAGCATTATCTAGAGTTTTATTTTTTTCTAGTAATTCATGTGCAATCCTTTTTAATGCTCTATCCATTTGATCTTCGTCCATAATAACGGCTTTGTCAATAAATTTTTTCATAGTTACCTCCTAAAAAAAATAGTCTATCTGACTAAATCAGATAGACTATAGTATTTCATAAATCGCGAATCATAGTTCCATTAAAATATTATATTCTTATATCTTTCTAGTCTCTCGTACCAAATTAAAGATTACTGTATTAATATTACTATTATTGTCTGCTTTTGTCAATTATCAAAAGGATTATATTGAATTTATTTTTTATTTAGGTTAATATTATTTGGATAGGAGTGATATTATGTATTCAAATAAATCAAGATTAGCAACTTTTCTATTATGTCTTTTTTTAGGTGAATTTGGAGTACATAGATTCTATGTCGGAAAAATTTGGACGGGTTTATTGTGGTTGATTACTGGTGGTTTTTTAGGTATTGGCTATATAATAGATTTAGTTATGATAATTGCAGGTAGTTTTGAAGATAAAAATGGTAGTAAAATAATAGACTGGTAATATTAAAAAGAGGAAGAATTCTTCCTCTTTTTAATATTTGAAACTTTTTGTAAATAAACTTCCCATCTCATGTATTTCTACATTTTTTTCATCTATTTTACTTAACTTAAAGGGTGTAAGTACAATCATTCCTGAGCCTCTTCTATACTTCTTTAAAACGTCTAAATTATGATTTCTTTCTACATGAAAAGTATTTGTACCAACTAACATGTTAGATATCCCTTGAGAAAAACTCTCGTCTTTTAGAAGATAACTTTCCAAAATACCCTGTGATTCAGCTATATCCTTAATAAATTCTAAGTTAAAAAAATTATCTTTAGCTATACCAAGACTATCTTCTCGAAGACTTAGAAAGTATATCCATATACTTTCTCTTGCTGTTTGCACTTTCAACTTTTCTTTATTTACTGTACTATACAAATTGATAATGAAGGAAGTTGAAGAATTCTTAACTAATGCAATTGAATAATCTAGCTCCAATTCCAATTCTGCTCCAACACTTTTCATACATCTCACTAACTCTTGAGCGGAATTTATATCTTCAGTAAAAATATTGACCACACCATAATATGGCCTGTCAGCACCAACTAATATTATTTCCGATAAAGAAGTCATTATTCTTTCTTTAACCAAATAAAATGGTAATATGATTTCCTTATCATATTTTCCAAGTCCTGACCTTACAGATATTTCTTGTCCTACAAGTTGATATTTGGTTGTAGATAGAGAATTTGTAAAAATGTTTCTACCTTGATATCTAATTTGAATCACCTCATTAGTTTAAGTACTTAGCTAACTCTTCTGCTTTATCAGTTTTTTCCCATGGTAAGTCTAATTCAGTTCTTCCAAAATGACCATAAGCAGCTATATTTCTATAGATTGGTCTTCTTAGATCAAAATGTCTAATTATTGCAGCAGGTTTTAAATCAAAATTCTCATTTACTATATCACAAAGCTTATCATCTGGAATCTTACCGGTTTCATAAGTATCAACAAATACTGATATAGGTTTAGCAATACCAATAGCGTAGGATAGTTGAATTTCACATCTATCAGCAAGGCCAGCGGCTACTATGTTTTTAGCAATATATCTAGCAGCATAAGCAGCTGATCTATCTACTTTAGTTGGGTCTTTTCCACTAAAAGCACCACCACCATGAGCAGCAGCTCCACCATATGTATCTACTATTATTTTACGACCAGTTAAACCTGTATCTCCTAATGGACCTCCAATTACAAATCTACCTGTTGGATTAATATGATACTTTGTATTTTCATCTAATAATTCATTTGGAATTACTGCTTTTATTACTTTCTCAATCATATCATTATAGATAGTTTCTTGAGTTGTTTCTGGATTATGTTGGGTTGAAATAACTATAGCTTCAATTCTAATAGGTTTATGGTCTTCGTATTCAAAAGTTACTTGAGTTTTACCATCAGGTCTAAGGTAATTTACTGTGCCATCTTTTCTAACTTCAGCTAATTTTTTGGCTAGCTTATGGGCGTACATAATTGGTGCCGGCATAAGTTCTTTTGTTTCATTTGTTGCATATCCAAACATCATACCTTGGTCACCAGCTCCGATTGCATCTTCAAGGCTGTATTCACCCTTTTTACCCTCTTCTGAAACATCAACACCAAGAGCTATATCCGCTGATTGTTCATCTAAAGCTACCATAACGCCACAAGTATCAGCATCAAAACCATATTTTGCTCTTGTGTATCCAATATTTCTCACTGTATCTCTAACAATTTTTTGAATATCAATGTAGCATTTTGTAGAAATTTCTCCTGCAACTACAACTAATCCTGTTGTTACAAAAGTTTCGCAGGCAACTCTTCCATTTGGATCTTCTTTTAAAATAGCATCTAAAACAGCATCAGAAATTTGATCACATATCTTATCTGGATGTCCCTCCGTTACTGATTCTGAAGTAAAAAATTTTCTCATTATGCAATTCTCCTATCCTTCTATTTTAGCTTTAAGTTCATTTATAAGCTCTTTATACATTATTTTATTATCTTTAAAAGCAATAATATCAGCACTACCATCTCTATTTATCAATTTTACGAATGGTTTGAAATCATTGTTTGATTTATCTATTTCACTTAACATAACTAAATTCACACATGAATTTTCAAATAAATATTTAATTGCATCTTCATTATCAATACTACCATTTATAACTTCAATTATTAATTGGTTATTAGATGATAGTCCAACATCAACGAAAGGAAGAAATTTTTCATCGAATTCAGCAAAATATCTCTGATACTCAATTTTAAATCTTTCACCTTTGGTTAGTCCAAATCTTGGTATGTTTATAGCATTTATAACAAAATCATATTTAAAAAATTTAGAATTAAGTACGATTTCTAGTTCATTTTGATTCTTAACATATATTACGTCCTCTGCATAACTTACTCTTCCAATATTATCAGAAGCAATTATGCTTACGTTTGCACCTGATAAAACTAAAGTCTTTATTAGTCCATATATTAGTTTATCATTCCTGTAGGTTCCTATAAAATGATTATTAGTTAAATGCTCATTAAAATACCCAAGTGTAAATAAAAAAGAATACTCTTGCATAACGTATCCTTTTGTTTTAACTTGGATTTTTTCTATTATTAATTCCAGATTATCAAGTTCTTCAACGAAAATCACTTCTATATCAGTTGATTCAACTAAGTTCTTTAACCCTATATCTGAATTGTATCTAAATATGTCTTCATTTCCAGGACCAATAACAATCAAATCCCAACCATTTATTTTATATGTTAATAAATCTTCCATATAGGCTAATGGTATATAGTTATCACTAATTTCAGTCCTGAAAATGTATGCATCATAACCTATTTCTCTAAGTCTATAGGCTAATTGCACCATAAGAAAGGCTTCTTTATCCTCTACGATACCTAAAAGGATCTTCTGGCCATTCATTTTTATTCTTCCTCTTTAAAACTGTAGGTAATCTTGTCATCCATCAACTCATCAAGTGCTACTATAATCGGTTTGTGACTCTTCAGAGCTAGTTTCTCCTCTTCTGACAATAAACCAACGTTATCTAAATCTGTTCTAGCCTTTAATTTATCTGGTTCTTCTTTAAGAATCTTGTCCTTTTGTTCCAATAAGGATAGTTGCCTAGATCTTTTTGCGGCAATCATAACCAAAAGATACTTACTATTTACTTTTTCTACAATTTTGCTTATGTTTATAAGTTTTTCAGTCATCAAAACACTCCTTTTAATTCGTCTTTTAATTATAGCATAGTTACTTTTAAATATCTTTAATAAATGTTCCAATATCAAAAGTTTTTTCATTCATCTTACATTTCTCTGCTATTATTATTGCTTCTATTTTCGCTACAGCATCCTCTAATCTATCATTAACTACAATATAATCGTAATCTTTTATGTATTTTAATTCACTTGATACTTTATCAAGTCTATTTTGTATGTCTTCTTTTCTATCTCTATTCCTTTTATGGAGTCGGTCTCTTAATTCCTTAAATGATGGTGGCATTATAAAAATCAGTACTGCGTCCTCAGATTTTTCACGTATTTGTAAAGCACCTTGCATTTCAATTTCTAAAATAACATCAGCATTCATCTTGAAAAGTCTTTGAACTTCTTCAATCAAGGTTCCATAGTAATTACCATATACTTCAGCAAATTCTAAAAATTGGTCATTTTCTATATTTTCTAAAAACTTATTTTTTCCTATATAATAATAAGTTTTATCAACAAATTCTCCAGGTCGGACCTCTCTGCTAGTCGCTGATATTGAGCATTGAAGATTATTTTGATGTTTTTCTACTAAAGCTTTACAGATTGTTCCTTTACCTGCTCCTGAAGGTCCTGAGATAACTAAAAGCAAGTTTCTTTCATTCATTATTTCATAACCTCCTATTCAATGTTTTGTACTTGTTCTCTTATTTTTTCTAGTTCACTTTTAACTGTAACTATAATTACAGCTATATCAGTTGAACTGGATTTTGATCCTATTGTGTTGATTTCTCTATTCATTTCTTGAATTAGAAAATCCATTTTTCTGCCTATTGGTTCATCAATTTCAAAATAGTCCTTGAAATGTGTCATATGTATGTTAAGTCTTGTTATTTCTTCTGTTATATTGCTCTTGTCTGCAAAGGCTGCTACTTCATAAGCTATTCTATCTTCATTGACAGGAACTGCATCGAGTAATGTCTTGATTCTATCTTGAAGTTTCGCCTTATATTCTCCTACAACAAAGTCAGCATATTTGTCTACCTCTTCAATGTTAGTAATTATTATTTCTAGACTTTCTTGGAAAAAGCCTTTAAGTTTTTCACCTTCATTTTTTCTCATGACTTTTACATTCTCACAGGCAGTTTCCAAGGCCTCTTTTATATCGTTCCAAATTACTTCATCATCAAGTTCTTTATCATTTGAAGAAATAACTTCAGGATACCTTATAATGTCTTGTAACGATAAATCATATGAAAGTTTAAAATGTTCTTTTATATTTTGACCAGCTTTGAAATATGCCTCTGCTAATTTAAAATCTATGTTAAAATCTTGTTTATATTCCTTATTGTTCTCAATATTTAAAAACACAGAAAAAGAACCTCTATTGAAATTCGCCTTTAAAAATTTATCTATTTTTTCTTCAACAAATAGCATTCCTTTAGGCAGTCTATATTTCACTTCAAGAAATCTATGATTAACAGCTCTTAGTTCTAATGTATATATTCTTTCTTTTGTTTCTTTAATCCCTTTACCATAGCCAGTCATACTAAACATGTTTTCATTTCCCCTTATAAATATTTTGATATATTTTAACAATTATACCACAAATAAGTGATAAAATACCTTTTAATATGAAAAAAGCCTGACTAATATTAGTCAGACTTTTTTTACTATTTTTATTTGATTACCTTTTTTTAGCTTTGCTAAACTTCCAGCTTTTCCTTCTATTACAAATTTAGCATTTTTGTAAATTTTCGAAATTTTCCAAGGAGCCAAATCAATATATATATCTACTATTTTAAAATCACTATCTATAAAAACAACATCAATATTGAATTTCATGAAGAAAGTATGAATGCTATTACAAGGTCTTATTATTAGACCTTCATCGCTATTGAGTTTGCTTTTACCCATCAATCCAATTAATCTTTTTAAAAAAGTGTCTGCTAGCCTGATGTTTTCAAGTATAACCTCATTTTTCATTGTTAGTAGCCTAGTCAACTGTACTCTATTTTTCATCTTCAACATATCTAAATAGAATATCCCCAGATTCAAATTTACTACCATCAACTATGAAGTGTTTGCTATAGACAAATTCTCCAAAACTTAAAATACCTGGTTCTGTCGCAGATGCTCTTAACTTGATTGGATTTTTATCTAAATTAAAGGATCTATAGCCTTCAAGAAAATTCGGCAAGTTCAGCTCTGTTACATTTTCAATAACTATTTGATAGTC
Organism: Fusobacteriota bacterium; assembly: GCA_009773805.1. GTDB lineage: Bacteria > Bacillota > TC1 > TC1 > TC1 > WTXA01. The sequence goes on along the minus strand of WTXA01000001.1, from coordinate 156,760 downwards.
ATATGCACCACTTCCTAAAAAAAAGTCAGCTTTCTTAATAGCTTGATCAAAACTAATTATGATTTTCTTTTTGTGTTTTCTTTTAAAATCCATATAGTTTACAAATTTTTCCTCTTCTCTACTAACAGGTTTGTAATATAATCTTCCTTTTATAAAGAATCTTGGTTTAACACGAAAAGCATATAATAAATATCCTAGAACTATAAATAAAATGATTAATACAAAAATACCAACAATAGCCATTTCAATAATTGTTGCATTATTTAAAGAATCTAAAATGAAAGCAAATTGAAGTCCAGCTTTTGTATCCTTATTATCAACTGTTTTTTCATTATTATTTATCGGTCCAGTTATAATATTTTTTTCTCTTTCAGTTGGTTCCAAAGTCCATTTTTGATTGTTAGTACCAATATAGGGTAGAGCTACAACTAGTCCCCCATCGTTTAAATCTCCCTCAGTTACACTCATGGCTTCTTCTGATAAATAATTTAATATTACAATAGTTCCGTCACTTAGTTGTCTAATTATCCATTCTTGGTTTGCTTTTTTCAAATAGTCAGATTGTTGAATAGGTGTAATTATTTTCTCATCAGGCAATTCTAATATTTCTAAAACCTTAAGATTTTTTTCAACACTAATAACATATCTCAAAGTATTTTCTTTGCTAATTCTAAATATTTGACTAGTATTTTCAGCCCTTTGGGCCTGGATACTTAAAGACCCATCAGCATTACTTCCATCTTGTATGTCTAGATACAATCCACTATAAGCATTCTTAATGCGGTACAAACCATTATCAATTACTTCTGTTTCAGCTTTAACTGTATTATTTCCTACATAAAAATATGAACCAACCATTAATAATGAGAAGGCTAGCATAATTATAATTTTTAAAGTATGTTTCATATTCTCATCCTTTCGGTTATAATATTCCTCTTAAACTATCCATAGCACTTAAGGCCGCAGGACCTAGTACAACAATAAATATAGCTGGGAACATGAAAAATAGCAATGGAAAAATCATTTTAACTGGTAATTTCATGGATTTTTCTTCAGCTCTTTGCTTTCTTTTTTGTTTCATAGTCCTTGATTGTATACGTAACATATTCGCAATATTAGAACCTAACTGTTCTGCTTGAATAACTGCAGTAATAAAACTATTCAAGTCATCTACCCCTGTTCTTTTGACAATTGCCCTTAAAGCCTCTACTCTATCTCTACCTTTTGCAATGTCATCCAAGGCCCATTTAAGTTCATTACTCAACTCACCTTTAATTTTTTCTGTTGATTTTTTCAAAGCCATATCAAAACCGAGTCCAGCTTCTACTGAAACATAAAGTAAATCTAATATGTCAGGCAATTTATTCTGAATTTCTGTTGATCTGTTATTCGCTTTTGTTCGAACTTGAAGCATAGGTAGAACAAAACCTATTAATCCAGCTATTATAACAAAAAATGTACCATTTTTTCCAGATATACTAAATAGAACCCCAATAATAATCATTAAAATTACGGAATATATGAATTGCAAAGCAAGTATATTACTTGGTGTTTTCTTTTTATAATTCCCTGATTTATAAATAATAGTATCGTAATAGTCTTTTATTGATTGAGGAGTCATAATCGCTAGCAGAGATAAAAACTTTTGATATATAGGAGTTCCAACTCTGTCTAAAAAAGATTTTCTGAATTCATCTTCTTCAATATTGGCACCAACTAAAGGTTTAATTGTTTCTAACCTACGTTCAATCATATTCTTACGGGAAAATACTAATTGATTTATTATTATAACTAATAAGGTGATGAAGATACCTGCAGTGATGGCTATTAGTAATTCCATTATTACCCTTCTTTCTACACTTTTAAATCTAGCATTTTAACTAATATGAAAACGCCAATTGCTTGCATAGTAACTGCAGCTATAATCATAATATTACCAAGTAAAGTGGTAAATAATGGCAACATAAATTCCTTATTCAAAGCATATAAAATTGCAAAAATAATTGGAGGAATCAAACCAATTATAACAGCAGATAATTTAGCTTGAGCTGTCATAGTGCTGATATCACCTTTAAGTTTTACCCTTTCTCTGATGGTATTAGAAATGGTGTCAAGTATCTCTGATAAATTTCCACCTACTTGTCTTTGAATTAAAACTGCTGTCACTAATATTTCTACATCATCATCAGCTGTTCTTTCAGCAAAGTCCTTTAACGCTTCTTCCATCTCTTTGCCTAATACATTTTCGTGTACAATTCTGTTAAAGTCTTCAGCAATAGGGGCGTCCATTTCTTTACCTGCTATCATTAATGCTTGATTAAAACTTAAACCTGCTCTAAGTCCATTAGCTATTATACTTAGAGCTTCGGGCAATTGATTGTTTAGTTTTTTTGCTCTAGATTTTTTGATGCTCTTTACATATATACCTGGTATTTTAAATCCTATCACAAAGCCTATTATAGCAAAAATAAAATGATCAAATAATAGAAAGAATATTAAAGTAAAGATAAAACCTACTATTAAACAAATTCCAAAAAATTCTTCTGGTTTAATTAGTAGTCTAGCTTGGGTTAAAAGAACTTTCTTTTTTTGAAAGTAGTTTTCAAGAGGTAATATCTTTCCTATTAATCCTAAGATTGTGAACTTTTCTTTTTTACTACCAATTTTTACGTCGACTTCTTTATATTCTGATTTAACAATATTCGATGTGTAGGTTTCTAATCTATTTCTAATTTTCACTTTCTTTTCAAAAAACAATAAATATATCAATATAAATAATAGTGATACAAATATAGTTATTGCAATGAATAATATATACAAAGGGGCTCACCTCCAAACCAACTAATTATTACTCTCCATTTTTAAATATTGAAGATTGCACATTTTCTCCATGTGCTCTAAGTTTTTCCATAAAAGAAGGTACTACACCTGTTGGAGTGTATTTTCCTATTACTCTATTGGTTTCATCAAAACCATCTTGTTTGTAATAAAAAATATCTTGTAAGGTAATAGTATCATTTTCCATGCCGGTAACTTCTGAAATTTTAGTTACTTTCCTTGTGCCATCATTAAATCTTGATATTTGAATTATCAAATCGAGTGCTGCAGATATTTGTTCTCTAATCGCTTTTGAGGGTAAATCCATACCAGCCATCAAAACCATAGTTTCTAGCCTAGATAATGCATCCCTTGGTGTATTTGCGTGAACAGTAGTTATTGAACCATCATGGCCAGTATTCATAGCTTGTAGCATATCTAATGCCTCACCGCTTCTTACCTCACCAACAATTATTCTATCAGGTCTCATACGCAATGAATTGACTACTAAATCTCTAATTGATACTTTACCTTTACCTTCAATATTGGCGCTTCTGCTTTCCAAGGTGACCACATGTTCTTGTTGTAGTTGAACTTCAGCAGCATCCTCTATAGTAACAATACGTTCATCATGTGAAATAAAACCAGATATTACATTCATTAATGTGGTTTTACCACTACCTGTTCCTCCAGATACAATAATATTTAATCTGCCTCTAACACATGAGCGCAGAAATTTGGCCATATTCATATTTAAAGAGCCAAAAGAAATCAAATCTTCAAGTCCAAAAGGATCTGTAGAAAATTTTCTTATTGTTATTGTAGGGCCTTTAATTGCCAGTGGTGGAATAATTATATTTACACGTGATCCATCAGGCAGTCTTGCGTCAACCATAGGACTACTTTCATCAACTCTTCTACCAATAGGCGCAACAATTTTATCGATTGTATGCAGAACATGTTGATTATTTCTAAAAACTTTATCTGTTTTTTCAATTTTACCAGCTCTTTCAATATATACCTTATCTGGTCCATTTACCATAACCTCAGTTACAGTTGGATCTTCTAGAAGTGAAGTTATTGGACCATAAGACAATATTTCATCAGTTACAAGCTTGGAAACTTTTTGTTTATCGCCTGGCAGTAAGTGTTTACTGTTTTTTAAAGCGATATTATTCATTGTTTCATGAATTTGTTCGTCAAGAATCTTTATATCTTCATGGTTTTTCTTATCTGGTGTAAAAGTCAAATCATCAATAACACCTTCTAGTACTAAAATTGCAAAATCTTCAAGCTCTTTTTTTCTTTTCTCTTGCAACTCATCTGAAGGTTTTTTTTCTTCATTGATTATTTCATTTTGATTTGGCCCAAAATTTATAAAGTTCATAAATTCTTCCTCTCTTGTACTTATTTATCATTACCTACTATATTACTAACAATACCACTAAAGCTTTTACCTATTTCACTTCTTGGATATTTTTGAACATAGGGTATACCTTGATTTAATGAAGCAGTGACTTTTTGATAGTCTTCTGGAACTTTATATAAAATGTCATAGCCTAATATTTTTTCTATATCATTGGACCTTATATCACTACTTTTTGAGATTTTATTCAATACTATATTAATTTTATTTTTTGGATAGTTAAAATCTGTCAATGTAGTGATAGCTCCTTTGATATTTTTTACAGACATAATTTCTGGTGTTGTTATAAGGAATAATTTTTCTGAAAAAATAAAAGCTGGGTTTGTCGCATCATAGAACCTTGATGACATATCAATAACGACATAGTCATATGCAGATTGTAAAGCTTTTAAAATAATTTGTATATGTTCTCCATTTACAAAATCATTATTGTTAGGCTCTTTACTAGAAGCCAAAACTTTAAGTCCTGATTCATGATTTGTCAGAAATGTTTCAATATAGTCTGAATCTATGCTTTTTATGTCATCGATTATATCATTTATTGTAAACTTAGGTACAATATCTAAAGCCAAGGTAACATTTCCATAATCAAGATCAAAATCTAATAAGGCTACTTTCTTATTAGTATTTTTTAATAATGATAAAGCTAAATTAGTTGCAAAAAATGTTTTTCCAGATCCACCTTTTGTACTAAACACTGTAAATATCTGCCCATAACCACTTTTCTTCTTCTTAGTCACATTAGATTTCCTTTGACTTTCCAAGCGTTTTTTTGTTAATTTATTTGCCTTATATATAGAATCAACAAGTTTATTAGGTTTTACAGGCATAATAACTACGTCTTTTGCTCCTGAAAAGATAGCCTTGTACATTGTGTCTTCATTTATTTCTTTTTCAATCATTATGGTTGCTTTGTCTATGAATTCTGTAGATAGTTTTTCAGCTACCTCATAACCATCACCATCAAAATTTCCCGATATTAAGATTACATCAACTAAATCTGAATCAATTATGGCCTGCGCTTCCTCAAAATCGTCTGGTGTTCTTGCCATTTCAATATAATCTACATTAGCTAATGAATTTTCAATATCAAATCTTTCTTCAAGATTATTATCTAGTACAATAACTTTAATTTTATCCATTGAAAATTACCTTCCTCTCCAACTATCCAAATTATTTTGTCCATATTCTGATAGTGGTACTTTAACATTATCTGCAGGGTTACGGAGTGAAACAGCTATAGGACTACCAATATTTAAAGCATATCCAATAACTTCTGCTTGTGATGGAGTTACTAAAATTGTCAACGAAGCTGTTAATCCTTTGTTAGCACCTTGTAATTCAAAATTATCAGCTGCATTTTGTCCTTTTTGTAGAACAATGACATTTTGTAGTTTTGTAGAAGTTATAGTTTTACCTGCAATTACATCCTCAATCATAATGTCAATTTTATCTCCTACTGATATAAATCCAGCTACACCAGTTGTTTCATTTATAGGTATAGCCATAGCTCTCATATTTTCAGGAATTGTAAATGATATTGAGGTATCTGTTTGTCCTATTGCAAGTCTATCTTTAATTATTTGTTCTCCAGCAACTATCTTTTCACTTGTTATCTGTCCAACTACATCATTTAGACTTCTTATTGACTTTGTATGTATACTATTCGCTGGAATTTCCTTGATTTCTACCATTTCACCAGTAATTGCTACGTTTGCTTCAATATCTACTGTTGCTACTACAACCTCAGTAGTTTTCATACCTGCTGGAATTTGATTTTTGCTGTTATTTATATAGGAAATTGTTAATAATGCTGTTACAAGTCCTGCAATTACTGCTAGGATAATTATTCTTTTTTTAATTTTCATTAGGCTTTCATCCTTCCCTTATGTTATTGTATTAATTTGCTGTATCTTGCACCACTTGTGATTGTCAAGAAATTCCCTTGTTGATCTCCTTGTTCAATAACAACTTCAATTTCTCTTACCTCACCAGTAAATTTGCCGTAGATAGTACCTTTTTCTAAATCTGCCCCATTATTATCGGCTGAACTATATGTTTTACTAGAACCCAATCTTGTATAGTTGGTTCCCAATAAAGCCTCTGGTGATCCTTTGTTTGTATTAGTCATAACATCTATTATTTCATAAACTGCAAAGGAATTAATTTGAAAGAAAGTTTGGCCACCTTGGCTATTATTAAACTCTGCTATAGGAATCAAACCATACATATATGCCCTTCTATCCTCAGCATTAGCTAATGACTGGGCTTTTTTCATCCTAGCTTCTACTGCACTTATTACTGACAGTGAAGCACCTGATTTACCTTCAAAAAGTGTATCTAAGCCTAAAGTTATTTTTGTAGGAATCCCTTCAATAGCATTGTTGATTATATTCTGTCCATTCCATTGTGGATCAAGGTATATAAAGCCTCTTTGATTTGGATATAGAGCATCATTAAAGCTCATTTTACCAGAATGAAGAGTATTACTTTCTATAAAAAGCTCTGGAGTTGTATATAAAGGTAAAAGCTGACCAGCTGTTACTTTAGTAACAAAACCCCAAGTAGCAACCGCACTTCCACTTACTTCCATATTAAATTGATTTATAAATCTAAAGAATATCATTTTTTCATCTGATACTGCTTTAACTTTAATAACATCCCTATAATCAGTTGAACCATTAGCTAATTTGACATTCATCTTCTCAATTGTAACAATAGGTTCTCCTTCAGCACCATTTTGAATGGCTGTGTTCTTAGCTATTGCTATAGCCTTGGCTTTCAATTGAGTAATAGCGTAAGCACTGTCGGAACCCAATGTCTTTTCCATTTCTTTTGCACCGGCTAAAGCTGCGGCATCTGAGGCCGTAACCATCTGCCTTCTAGTACTATAAATAAAGCCTACATCAATAACAACTGCTGCAAATGCAAATAAACCAAAAAGCAACACAAGTATTGTAAATATACTTGCAGCTCCTCTATTATCCATAATAATACTCTTTTTCATAATTTCCCCCTCCTTATTCAATTCGCATTACTGCCTTAGCCTCTATTTGAAATGGATCACTTACAAATATCCCAATAAGTGGTTTGACATTTCCAGTTATTTCAACCACTGCATTTCTAACATTATTAACTGTATCTTCTACTTCATAATAACTGTAATGATTGCTATCATTTATCAAGGTTATGCCACTTACTCCTTCAACTGATTCTTTTGCTGCATTAAATGCTCTTGTCTCTCTATTTACTGTGGAAACTACTGCTGCTCTTGCACCTTCCCTTGCTCCACCAGTTAAGGTAATTTTAGCATTTAATAGCCAACCAAATTCTAATATACCCATAATGAATAATAGTAGTACAGGTATAACTAAAGCAAACTCAACTAAAGATTGCCCACTTTCACTCTTCATTCCAAGTAATGATTTTAAAATCTTCATTTTTAACACCTCTCCATTATCTAGAGTAGATTAAATATACTACTTACTAATACACCAATTGTTCCAACTGTAATTGGTATAGCATAGGGAATATATAGTTCACTATGCTCTTGTTTAACCTTTTCAAAAAAATTATATATCTTCCCTGCAAACTTATTACTTGAGTTTAAATATATCATTTTAGCTAAAGGTCTTAAGATTATTCCAAACATATTAATTATGGTTTTAAGCATTTGTTTCTTATAGATAGCGTAAATGATAACCATTATACCACCTGCTATTCCTATTGCAAATAAGGCATATACTGTAAAGGCAAATCCTTTAAGTGCTCCTATAGCAGCCATTAGCTTCACATCTCCTGCACCCATTAATCCAAAAATGAATGGGAGGAAAAATATAAATAATCCTAAGAGAAAACCTAAAAAACTATTTTTCAATCCATCTAGTCCATAGTTCATAGTCATCAATACAAATCCCGCTATTAACGCAGGTATAGTATATTTGTTAGGAATTAATTTATTCTTAATATCCTCAAAACCACATAACAAAAGCAAAATAACTAGTACCAAATCAACAACTATATTTAAAATCATATAAAACATAAACCCCCTAATAAGCTTTCAACAAACTCTTTTCCTAATTTAATTATCACTTTTTTCATACCTTTAGTCAATCTAATTATCAAAATATATAAGGTATATAATATTGTAATTGTTCTTATACTACATTCTTTGCTTATGAAATTAAAAAGCCTCCATTGTGGAGGCTTTTTTAAATTCTAATTCACAATAGTTTTAAGGTGCTGCTGGTGGTGCTATATCATTGCCAATATTAGTGAATAAAGCAGTTAGACTATCACTAAATATAACTAATACCGCAATTACTATAACTACAATCAACGCTACAAGTAGACCATACTCAACCAAGCCTTGTCCACTTTCCTCTTTCCATAATCTTTGTAATAATTTCATTTCCATGTCCCCCTTTAATTTTTATGATAATTAATATTATCCCTTGTATGCTTATATTATTACTTTTTCTAGAAGTATAGTCAATATGTTATCAGAAATTTATATGATTTTTGTTAACATACTTTGTACAAAATAGTAATTATTATAATTTCATACTAAATTTAAAGATAATCTATCACATAAATAGCTATTTCTTTTTAAAACATTTTCTCTTTTTATAGTAGCTTTGATTACCTCATCTGTAGAAATAAGTACTAATAACCTCTTTGCCCTTGTTACAGCAGTATACAAAAGGTTTTTTTCAAGCATTATATAATGTTGATTAGACAATAAAATAACCACCACCTCATATTCACTACCTTGACTCTTATGAATAGTCACAGAATAACCTAGTAATAATTCATCTAATTCACTTTGTTCATAAGGAACGTGTTCACCATCAAAATCAACTAATAACAAATTATCCTCATCAATATCTACAATCTCACCTATATCTCCATTAAAAATTCTTTTCTCATAATTATTTCTAATTTGCATAACCTTATCGCCTATACGAAAAATGTTATCACCATAAACTAAAGATTTTCCAATTGGATTAAGAACTTCTTGAAGAACCTTATTAAGATTAACACTTCCATGTAAGCCCTTTTTCATTGGCACCAGAACCTGAATATCCTTGATAGGATCAACACCATATTTTTCAGGAAGCCTAACAGAACAAAGTTCTACCAACAATTCTACAGCCTTTTCAACCTTAGGTTCACGTATATAAAAGAAGTCACTATCATTACTATTCGATAAATCTGGTAATTGTTTCTTGTTTATTAGGTGTGCGTTTCTGATAATTTTACTTTCTTTAGCTTGTCTGAAAATTTCTTTTAAATATACTACAGGTACAACCTTAGAATCTATAATATCCCTTAAGATACTGCCTGGTCCAACTGAGGGTAACTGATCAACATCACCAGCAAAGATAACAGATGCCTTATCAGGTAGAGCTTGTAAAAAACTATTAAGAAGATTTATATCAATCATAGAACATTCATCAAGAATAAATACATTACCTATTAATTGATTATCCCTATTTCTTTGAAAACCAATTTCCATGTTGTATTCTAGTAGTCTATGAATAGTCTGGGCCTCACATCTAGTGACCTCAGATAACCTTTTTGCAGCTCTTCCAGTTGGGGCAGCTAACACAATAGATAAATTCATTTTTTTCAACATTTCAATTATACCTATAACAGTTGTTGTCTTGCCAGTTCCAGGTCCACCAGTTAAAACCAGAATTTTACTAAGGTAACTAAGTCTAATGGCCTCTATTTGCGCATCATTATATAATATTTTATTTACTTCCACCAGCTCATTGATAATCTCGTCTATTTGCTTAGTATCTTTTTTAATGTCAGTGTCCTTTAATCTTAATAATTCCCTAACAACTCCAGTTTCTGCCTGATATAGGTAGGTTAAATATATTCTATCTAGCCCTTCTTCATTTGAAAGTATTACCTTGTTTTCCTTAATTAACATATCTAAGGCATAGCTAATTTGTTCATGGTCGATATTAACTAGCTTTCCTACATAGGATTCTAATTCATCTCTATACACAAAGACATGGCCTGCTCTACTTTTTTCTCTTAAAGCATAGAATATAGCTGCTTTAGATCTTGATATGGAGTTTTCATCAAAGCCTATCTTTAGTGCAATTTGATCAGCTATAATAAACCCAATACCAACGATATCTTCAGCAAGTTGATAAGGGTTTTTAGATACTAAGTCTATGCTTTCCTTACCATATTGTCTGTAGATTTTTAGTGCATAATTTGATGAGATTCCAAAACCACTTAAAAATAACATAACCTCTTTAATATCTCTTTGTTTTTCAACAGACTCAATTATAGCCTCTATACGTTTTTCACCAATACCTGGTATTTCTTGTAGTCTTTTAGCATTAAATTCTAATATATCAAGAGTGTTTTCTTTAAATTTTTTGACTATCTTCTTGGCATAGACTGGTCCTATGCCCTTAATTAAGCCACTTGCTAGGTATTTTTCAATATTACTTAAAGTAAGAGGCGGTCTCTCACTATAATTAACCGCCTCAAATTGTTCACCATATTTATTTAAACTATTATTGCCGGAAATTTCAAGACTCATGCCAGGATGAATATTAAAAAATTTACCTTTAACTGTATACTGTTTGTCATTATCAGAGCGAAAACGAAATATAGTAAAATCATTACTAATATTTCTATAAACTATTCTTTCAACCACTCCAGCAATTTTTTCCATATTAATCTTCCGTTCTTTTTTCACATAGGGAATCTATCAGTTCCTTATGTTGTTTCCTTAAATTAAAGTATTTTATTCCAAAAATACTTATCGTCCAAATTATTCCGATAATGATAAATAACAACATAAATAAACTTATTGGAATATTTTTTACTAATAGACCAAAAAAATTTACAGTTATGACACCAGGATTTAATTGACTAAGGACTATCATCATAATGAGTAGTATAAGGGTAAAAAATAAAACTAACATGAATCCTCCTATACCTTGTTACTGCCAAGTTCCATCATCTTGGCTAAGTTTTTAAGTTGAGTATATTCTTTTTCAATTTTAATTTTTTCGTCTAGAATTTGTAAAGCTACTAAGGATAATACTTGAATATCAGAATGCTTACCTTCTATACTTCCACTTTCTTCTATTCTTTTATTTAAATCCATAGCTAATTTTTTTAAATATGTGTCGTCTTCTGTTGTTCTCAAAAGATATTTCCTGTCGAATATTATAACTTCAACATTTTTAAAATCTTTTCCCATTATCTTAATCTCGCTCCTAGCTTGTCTACCAATTGGTCAACAATGCTGTTATGTATTTGACTAACTTCTTCATCTGTCATTGTTTTTTCAGGATTTTGATAAGTAAGTGATAAGGCAACACTTTTAACATTATTACCTATTTGTATACCTTCGAAAATATCAAAGATTCTAAAACCTACCACCATGTTGTTTGAAGCATCTTTAATCACTTTATAAATATTCCCATATTCCATTTCCTTTGGCAATATTACTGCCATATCTCTTTCTATTGAAGGATATTTAGGCAAACCTGCATATTGTTTTATTTTAGGTTCCGAAAATGCTCTAAGATCAAGTTCAAGATAATAAGCCTTTTCTTTGATGTCATACATAGCTAGGACTTCAGGATGTATTTCTCCTATACTACCAACTGGCTCATTATCAGCTAATATAACTGCTGATCTCCCTGGATGCAAGGTCTGCATGTCATTTTGCTTTTCAAACCTTAATGCTTTATTAGATATTACTGCTACTAGTCTTTCTAAAATGCCTTTTAAATTATAGAAATCATTTTTAGTTTTTCCATACCATTCCTTGAGCTCATTTTCTAATATAAAAATACCCAATTGTAGATTTTCTATTGGTAAACTTTCATCTGTACCTGAGTAAACTCTCCCGATTTCAAATATATTAATATTTCGTCTTTGTCGCTTGTAATTCCTACTAGCTATTTCAATTATACCAGGTAAAAGTTTTTCTCTCATATATGATTGTGTTTCACTTAAGGGATTCATCACCTTTAATCTAACATCACCTTCAAAATCATAGCCGCATTTTTTGTAACTTTCTTTATCAATAAAACTATAGCTGATGATTTCATTAAAGCCATTATCTGCTAGATATGATTTAATTTGAGATACTAATTTAATATTATAGTCAACTTTTAATGTATTGGTAGTGCTAACTGGTAAGGTAGCTGGTATATTTTCATATCCATATATCCTTACAATTTCCTCCACCAAGTCAATTTCTGACTGGACATCAATTCTATGAGCTTCAGGGGTAACTAATAAAGTATCACTATCTGCTTCTTCTTCAATCTTAAATTTTAACTTCTTATAGATACTAACTATTTCATCTTTAGGAATATCCATTCCTAGTAAAGAATTAACTCTTCTAACTGATGACTTAATTGTTGGTATGGTTTGTACGACAGGATAAGAATCATAATATAATTCATCAACTTCACCCGCACCTAATAGTTCAACAAGATACATGGCTCTATTCATCGCCTTAAGAACATTATCTTCTGATAAACCACGTTCGAATCTGCCTGAAGCTTCAGAACGCAGTCCTAATTTCCTACTAGTTCTTCTAATACTTGCACTATTAAAATGAGCTGCTTCAAAAAGTATATTTTTTGTATTTCCATCAACTTCTGAGTTGAAACCTCCCATAACACCAGCTAAGGCTACATCTTTTACACCGTCTTTAATTAGTAACATATCAGAATCAAGTTTTCTATCTTGTTCATCTAAAGTTTTAAAATTATCTCCATCAACTGCTAATTCAACAACTATTTTACTTCCTTCTAGTTTATCATAATCAAAGGCATGCATTGGATGACCTAGTTCAAACATAACATAATTAGTAATATCAACAATATTGTTGATAGGTCTGACTCCAACGTTTCTTAGTAAATTTGCAAACCATAATGGTGATGTTTCAATTTTAACATTCTTTACAATCCTAGCTATATATCTGTGACAGAGTTCTGGGCTTTTAATTTCTACAGAAAAGCCATCACTGCCTCTTTTACCTTCAAGATATTCTAATTCCATCAAATTATAGTCTTTTTTAAGAACTATTTCTTTGGCAACATTATAAATACCATAACAGTCTGCTCTATTTGGAGTAAGTCCAAGTTCTAGTATTTCATCATTCATAGAAAATACTTTACTTACCTCCATACCTAATTCCAGTTCAGCAGAAAGCGGTAAAATACCATCTTTTTCTTTATCTGACAATAGACTGTTGTCTATCCCCAACTCAGTTCCAGAACAAAGCATACCATAAGATGGTACTCCTCGTAGTTTAGATTCACTTATTTCTCCACCTACAATTGATGCTCCTACTAGAGCTACAGGAACATACATTCCTTCAAATACATTTTGAGCACCTGTAACTATTTGTAGATTTTCACTTTGACCTACATTAATCACACAAATTTGTAATTTATCAGCATCGAGGTGTTTTTCTAGACTTTCAATTCTACCTACAACAATTTTTGAAAATTTTGCATCAAGTCTTTCTCTATTTTCGACTTCTAATCCTAATTTGGTCAATATATTTTCTATTTCTTTACCATCAAGTTTTTCTTTGAAGTAGTATTCCAACCATTTTAAAGTAACTTTCATCTCATCCTCCTAAAACTGTTCCAAGAATCTTAAATCATTATCAAATAACAGTCGCATATCATCTATACCATATTTCAACATGGCAATACGTTCTATACCAAGACCAAAGGCAAAACCACTTACTTCCTTTGGATCATAGCCTGCCATCTCAAGAACCTTAGGATGGACCATACCACTTCCAAGTATTTCTAACCAGCCAGTATAACCACATACTCTACATCCTTCTTGATTACAATTGCCACAAGAAACGTCGACTTCAGCACTTGGTTCCGTGAAAGGGAAGAAACTTGGACGTAGTCTAATTTCACGTTCTTCTCCAAATACTGATTGAACAAGGTGCAGTAGAGTACCTTTTAAATCAGCAAAGGTTATATTCTTGTCAACAATGAGTCCTTCAATTTGATGAAACATAGGTGAATGGGTAGCATCATCATCTCTTCTAAATACTTTTCCTGGAGCAATAACTTTTACAGGTAGTGTTGGACAAAGTTTGTCCATGATTCTTGCTTGTACAGGTGATGTGTGGGTTCTTAATACCACATCTTCATTTAGATAGAAGGTATCTTGCATTTCTCGAGCAGGGTGATCTTTTGGGATATTCAATCTTTCAAAGTTATAGTAGTCTTCTTCTATTTCATATCCTTCAACTACTGTATAGCCTATATTAGTAAATATTTCCTTTATCTGATCTTCTACAATTGTTAATGGATGTTTGTGTCCAATTTTTGTATTTGTCCCTGGTAAAGTTATATCTATTTTTTCGGCCTCTAGTTTTGCATTATTTTCAGCTTTTTCTATGTCTGCTATTATCTGATTTAAGTGATTTTCAAGATCTGTTTTAAATTCATGTATAATCTTACCTAGTAATGGTTTATCTTTGTTGCTAACTTTACCCATATATCTCATTAAATCAGGTACTAAGCCTTTTTTTCCAAAATATTTAGTTTGTACCGTTTTTAAGTCATCAACTGTATTTCCTTTAGCTATATCAGCTTTGCCTTCTTCTTTGGCCTGATTTAGCAAATTTTTTAAAAAATTGCTTTGTTTCTCTAATGAATCTGTTTCTAAATTTTCAAAAAACTTTTTTATCTTTTCTAACATTCTACACCTCCAAAAAAATAAATACTTTCATCCCAAGGGACGAAAGTATTTCGTGGTACCACCCTAATTAAGCCAAAGGCTTATCTTAAATTTCTTAACGCGAAAAACGTCTTCCCTACTTTACTTTCAGGTTGCAGCTCCAAGATGAATTTTACTTGAGTGTATAATAGGAAGACTTTCAGTCAAGATCTTCCCTCCCTGGATTACCATTTCCAAGTTACTTGTTCTTTTCATAGCCTTTGATTTATTCAATTAATTCATAAACATTCTTACTGCATACTTAACATCTATATTCTTAAATTCATCAGCAGGTTCATTATCTTTTTCTCTAATAATTGTAGCGATTTCATCATACATAGCTTTTGGTACGGAGAATAATTTTGTTGCTTCCTTGGCTTCTTTTTCAAAGAAATTAAAAGTAATTTCATCATTTTCTGTCCCAGCAAAGGCAGCTCTGCCTTCCATTAACTTAAGTTGTGTTCTTGCTAGTATCTTACAACCTTCTACAACTCTATCATCAAGTTCAGCATCGAATATCAAGATCTTTTCTAGGAGATTGTAGTATTCAAAAACTGCTCTTTTCTTATTATCATATCCATTATCCAAGATATTAAGGGTTTCTGTTTTCAAGTTGGATAGTAATTTGTCTTCTTCATTTTTATCTATTGGAAAATCTGGTACTAGATAAATGAAGAATTTTCTCTTTGTATCGTTATAGTAAAGAGGGATATCTATTCTACTAAGATAATTGCAGCTTTTACATTTCATATTGTTGATAGTTTCTGTAAACAACTTTTCTTTAAGGTCAGGGTTCATGTCAACATTTACTTTTTCCCATAATATAACTTCATTTTCTTCATTACAATGTGGACAGTTGATTTTTTTAATAACTTGTTGAATCAATGTTACTTCCTCCTAATTGTTTTACCAAATAATATTATATCATTTTTTTATAGAAAATTTAATAACAAAGCTAATATTAAAGTTAATATTAGCTTTGTTTTATGTATTAATAATTAAGTATTAACGTATTTTAAATCTCTTTAGTCTTAGTGCATTAGTTACTACTGAAACTGAGCTTAGACTCATGGCCATTGCTGCAAATATTGGGTTTAAAAGTGGACCACCAAATATATATACTATACCAGCTGCAAGTGGTATACCTATTATGTTATAGATAAATGCCCAAAATAGATTTTGTTTTATATTGACTATGGTTTTTTTACTTAAAGTTATTGCATTAACAATATCTCCTAAGTTTTCTTTAACTAATACAATATCTGCTGATTCAATGGCAATATCTGTTCCGTTTCCTACTGCTATTCCTACATCACTTTGAACTAGGGCTGGTGCATCGTTTATCCCATCTCCTACCATAGCTACTATGTAACCTTCAGCTTGGATATCCTTGACTATATCTGCTTTTCCAGTTGGTAGGATATTAGCATATATCCTTTCAATTCCAACTTTTCCACCTATTACCTCTGCTGTTTTTTGGTTATCACCTGTAATCATGAAAGTCTTAATTCCAAGACCTTTAAGTCTAGCTACTACTTCCATACTTTCAGGTTTAAGCGTATCCGCTATACCTACTACTGCTTTTATTACTCTGTCGATAGCTACATAGACTGCTGTTTTTCCATCTTGATTTAATATATCTGCTTTATCTTCCCAAGTTTTCATTTCTATTTCATTATTAGTCATTAATAGTTTGTTACCAACCAGAACTAATTTTTGGGCAACTTTTCCTGTAATCCCTTGTCCTGGTATTGAATTGAATTCTTGATATTCTAATAATTCTAGGCCATCTTCAATAACTTTAGCAATGAAAGCATCTTTCAAGGGGTGTTCTGAAGCTTTCTCTAGACTTGCGGCATATTGTATTGCTATAGAAATTTCATTACCAATATTATTATCATCAGAAACTATATCAGTTACTATTGGTTTTCCAATGGTTAAGGTCCCTGTTTTATCAAAGACTATCCCTGTAATTTTGTGAGCAGCTTCTAGTGCTTCACCGCCTTTTATTAGAATTCCTAGTTCAGCACCTTTTCCTGTAGCTACCATAATAGCAGTTGGTGTTGCTAGTCCCAAAGCACATGGGCATGCTATAACTAGTATTGCTATGAATATTCTTAGTGCAAATTGAAAATCTCCAGAGAATATAAGCCATAGAATCATGGCAATTGTAGCAATCACAATTACGACTGGTACAAAATATCCAGCAACAATATCAGCCAATTTGGCTATAGGTGCCTTAGTGCTTTGTGCATCCTCTATGAACCGTATAATATTGGCTATTGCAGTGTTTTCACTATCTTTAGTCACAATTATTTCCAAGGAACCTTCCTTGTTTTGTGTGCCTCCAAAAACTTCTCCATCGATTTCTTTCTTAACCGGCATACTTTCACCAGTGAGCATTGATTCATCAATGTAGGAATTCCCCCTTACTACTCTGCCGTCGATTGGCACTTTAGAACCTGGTTTTACCAGTAGTATGTCTCCAATTTCTATATCTTCAATAAATACTTCTGTTTCATTACCGTCAACAACTTTCAGTGCTGTTTTTGGTGCTACTTCATATAGTTTTTTCAAATTATTAGTGGTTTTTAATTTAGCTCTATTTTCAAGGTACTTACCTAGGAAAATCAAAGTAATGATTACTCCGGCTGTTTCAAAGTATAGATCATCCATATTATTAGCATAAGGATTATATATTAAAATAAAAAAGTTGTATAAGCTATAGATTATAGCACTAGAGGTTCCAACAGCTATTAGTGTATCCATGTTAGGTTTTCCTTTAAATAGGAGTTTAAAACCTAGGAAGAACATTTTCCTAGCTATAACAACTATTGGTAACAGAAGCACCAATTGTATCAGTGCGTTATTTACCAAATTATGCATATGATCAATAATATACGGCATTGGTAGATTAAGCCAAGTTATCATTGGAGCCATGGCTATATAAAGTAAAGGAACCGTGCAAATTATTAGAATTGCTAATTGTATTCCTTGTTTTTTTATTTCTTTTTCTTTTTTGTCAAAATTTCCACCTTTGTCTGTAACGATTGCTGTAAATCCTAGTGAAGATATTATCTTGATGATGCTACTAGCACTTATCACCTTACTATTATAAACAACTTTTGCTGTTTCTGTTGTTAAGTTTACAACGCATTGTAAAACACCTTCAGTTTCCTTAAGTGTTTTTTCTATATTTGCGGAGCATGATGCGCAATGCATTCCTTCAATTTTTAGTTTTAGGACTGTGGATTCTTCTTGTATCTTAAATCCAATTCCAGCAATAACTTCAATTATCTTGTCTTCACTAACAAATTTATCATCAAATTCTAATACTAATTTCTCGTTTGCAAGGTTCACTAGACCTTTACTGACACCTTCAAGTCCTTCTAGTTCTTTTTCTATGTTTCTGGCACATGATGCGCAGTGCATTCCTTCAATGTTGTATGTTTTTTTTATGATCATTTTATTTAAGAATCCTTTCTATAGTTATTAGCAGTTCATCTATTGTTTCTTCTTTATCATCTCTAATATCCCTTACTAAGCAGTTTTTCAAATGGTTCTCCAGGACTAGCTTACTGACTCCGTTAAGTGCTCCTTTGGAGGCTGATATTTGTGTTAGTATATCGTCACAGTAGCTGTCTTCTACTATCATGTTTTTAAGACCTCTTATTTGACCTTCTATTTTATTTAGTCTGTTTACTATTTTCTTTTTTAGTTCTTCTTCTCTATTGGTAGTTTTGTTCATCCTTATTCTCCTTATCATCATATACCCCCATAGGGTATCTTAATTATATACCCTATAAAGAATTATGTCAAATTCTTCTTGTATAAAAATAGAGGACATGATTTTCTAAAATCAAGTCCTCATACATATTTAAATATCTATCAACTGATTTCAGTTTTCCGATTAGATATACTTCCTTTAAGACAACATAGAAGTAAACTTGTAATATCCCTACTTTACAACTTCATAAGGCCAACTAGTAATCCCACCAAAATCATAAACCTTAGTATAACCCAAGGCTATCAACTTCTTAGCAGCCTGAGCACTACGATTACCAGAACGACAATAAACTAAAATCTCAGCATCCAAATCAGGTAATAGAACAGGCCTTGTTTTACCAATTGATTCATTAGGAATCAAAATAGCATTAGCAATATGTCCTGACTTAAACTCCGCTTCAGTACGAACATCTACAATGATTAATTCATCACCACTATCCATTCTAACCTTAGCTTCCTGAGGTGTAATTTTTCTATACTCTATAACTGTACCGTTATTATCAACAGGCCCAACTGGGTTAGTTGTAGGTACAATAATTCCAGTAAGAAGAACCCCAAATATAACTCCAAAAAGAGTTGCTAAATAAGGATTAGCTGTAATAGAACAACTCCCAGTAGAACAACCAATTATCCTATATATCACAAAATAACCTAAACCCCCACCAATTAATGCTCCAATTAAGTATTTAGCCATAATAACAAATCTCCATTCATTAGATAAATTAAACTTACATATAACATATAGTATAGCTCATATCTACCAATTTTCTGTGACTTAATCACAAAGCTTTATTTTAATATACTAGTCATAACTCTAAATTATTACAAACCTACACTTTTTTGTAACCATACTTCTCTTTTAACATTATCCATAAGCATCTTTGCCTCTACAAGACGAAACCTAATTTTTTTTTCAATAGGATCATCAGACTCTAATATAATAGCAAGCTCCAAATCATCTAATAATTGAATATACCTAATATCAATACCAAATATCTCTAAATCTATATTAGGTTTGACTTCAGCAGAATAGAAAATAAGTTTTCCAGGAAAAACATAAAGCCTCCCATTTAGAAAACCCTTCTCTAGCATCAAAACACCATCAGTCATATATATAGCTTTGTTAGTAAACTTCTTTTCAAATCCAATATATTTCCTTTTCTCAAATTGAATAACAAAAGGCATTACCACCCATAGTGCAATAGCATATATAAGTGGAAACATAATGGTATATTCAAAAGGTATCTCCAAAATATCCTTTAACAAATATAGGATTATGAAAGAGAATAACCCGGACAAAATACTTGTATTTAAGATTCTTTTTTTTCGATTCTTATCCATGTCTTTCCTTTCATTTCATATTTACTGTAATTTATATACCAACATTATAACAAATATAGTTCATAACATACAATGAGTACTACAAAATAAATGAGTTCTACAAAAAAGCAGAACTCATATTACCTAAAACTCAAATAGTTTTCTAATATTTTTCCTAAAAGGTGGCCTAATAATACCCTTCTCAGTAATAATAGCCGTAATATACTTACAAGGAGTCATATCAAATGCAGGATTAAAAACATCAACTCCCAAAGGAGCAAAACGCCTACCACCTATAACAGTGACCTCATCACCTGATCTTTCCTCAATAGGAATACCATTCCCGTCCTCTAAAGTAAGATCAAAAGTGCTAAAAGGAGCAGCAACATAAAAAGGAATACCATGCTCCTTAGCTAAAATAGCTACACCATAAGTACCAATCTTATTAGCCACATCACCATTACTCGCAATCCTATCAGCACCAACAATTACAGCCCCAATCCCCTTATTAGCCATAACAAAACCAGCCATACTATCAGTAATTAAAGTCACCTCAACACCAGCCTCCATCAACTCCCAAGCAGTCAAACGAGCACCCTGCAACAAAGGTCTAGTTTCATCAGCATACACATGAATCTTCTTACCTCTATCATGAAGATAATAAATTGGAGAAAGAGCAGTCCCATATTTAGAAGTAGCAATACTACCAGCATTACAATGAGTTAAAACACTATCTACTCCTTCAAGAAGTGTAGCCCCATACTCACCAATCCTATAACATGTAACTTCATCTTCCTTATGAATCATTTGAGCCTCATTAAGAATGAAATTAATTATAGATTCTCTTTTAATCTCATCAACTTTTTCAATTAGTATATCAATCCTACTAATTATCCGCCTAATAGCCCACTCCAAATTTACAGCAGTAGGTCTAGAACTAATCAAATACTCACCAATTTCCTTTACTTCATATATAAGTTCTTTTGGTGTTTTTGTAATACTATTACGAGCAATAATAAAAAGGCCGTAGGCACCAGCAATACCAATTGCAGGTGCACCACGAACCTTAAGTTCCTTAATCGCAACATATACATCTTCTACTGTTTTCATTTCAAGATAAACTATCTCAATTGGTAGTTTAGTCTGATCAAGAATAGTAACCACCCCATCAAGAAAATTGATAGGAGTAACGATTAATTTTTCCATAATTAAATAGAATGAATAGCAAGGCCATGAACTGCTTCAAAGGCCTCCATCATACTCTCAGAAATAGTCGGATGAGCATGAATTGTCTTAGCAACATCCTCAACTGACAGACCTTTTCTAATGGCCAAAACAGCCTCACAAATCAAATCAGTAGCATGAGGCCCCATAATCTGAACACCAAGAATCTTATCAGTACCAGCCTCAGCAATAACCTTTATAAAGCCATCCTTCTCACCAATACACAAAGCCTTACCACTAGCAGTAAACGGAAACTTACCAATCTTCACATCATACTTTTCCCTAGCCTCTTGCTCATTAAGACCAATAAAAGAAATCTCTGGAAAAGTATAAACTGCACTAGGAACAAAAGTCACATCAGCATCCTCATCTTTTCCCTTTAAAATATTCTCAACAACTGTATTACCTTGGGCACTAGCAGCATGCGCTAACAACATCTTACCATTAACATCACCAATAGCATAAATATTCTCCACATTAGTCTTCATTTTAGTATCAGTTAGAATATCTCCTCTTTTACCAACCTCAACGCCAACATTCTCTAGCCCAATACCCTTGCTATTATAGGTTCTACCAATACCAATTAAGACCTTATCAGCAACCAGCTCTTTACCGTTATTAAGAGAAACTACCATGCCATCTGAACCCTTGACAACCTTCTCAACCATAACACCAGTATTAACACCTATCTTCTTCTTTTTCAAAAACATAGTAAATCTTTTACTAATTTCCTCATCCACCATAGGTAGCACCCTATCAAGAGCCTCCACCAAAGTAACTTGAGTTCCAAGTGAAGAAAACACACTAGCAAACTCACAACCAATAACACCAGCACCAATAATCAATAATGATTTAGGTTGTTCCTTAAGGTTAAGTAGTTCAGTACTAGTCATAACATTTACACCATCATAACCAAGAGCAGCAATAGTAGCAGCCTCCGAACCAGTTGCAATAACAATATTCTTAGCCTCTACCAATTCCACAGAACCATCTGCTTTAGTAACTTCAACTGAATTATTATCCTTAATAACTCCATTACCATTAAATACAGTTACTTTGTGATAGGCTAGCAGTGAAGAAACACCACCAGTCAATTGTTTAACAATAGCGTCCTTTCTTTCAACTATCTTTTCTAAACTAACGCTATAGTTTTCTACGCTAATACCAAAATCTGCTGCTTCCTTTACTTTATTGTAAACGTCAGCACTAGCTAGCATAGCCTTTGTTGGGATGCAACCTCTGTTTAAACAGGTTCCACCAACTGTGTCTTTCTCTATCAGAGCAATCTTGCCGCCAAGTTGCGCTCCCCTAATAGCCGCGACGTATCCGCCTGGGCCACCTCCGATAATCACAATGTCAAACATTTTAAAACCTCCTCTATAGTAATTTTAATAGACCGAAATTCAAATAATCGCAGGACAATAGGTTAAATTCAATATTGCCTATTTTTCCATCGATAAATGTCCTGTTGTCAAAACGATTATGCAAATGGCCATAAACGCATCTTTCAACACCATACTTTTCCATTATATCAATAAATTTACTAATTTTGCCATCTTTTCCCATAGGAGGATGGTGTAATAGTACTATTTTTCTATCACAAACAGCACTTTTTAAAGAACTCTCCAACCTTAATAACTCTCGTTTATATATTTTTTCATCATCTTCACTTAACTCACCATCTTCAGGAATAAGCCAACCCCTAGATCCACAAATACTAATCCCTTCATACTCGATAGAATCATTTTGAATGAAATACATACCACTTAATTTGAGCTCTCGGAGCTTACTGACACTAGACCACCATAAATCATGATTCCCCTTGATTATAACTTTCTTCCCAGGAAGATTTGCTATAAACTCCAAATCCTTATAGGCATCATCAAACTTCATAGCCCAGGAAACATCACCTGGAATCAGAACTAAATCATCATCACCTACTCGACTTTTCCAGTCCTCGGCAATCTTTAAATGATGATCTTTCCAGTTCTCACCAAAAATATCCATAGGTTTATCCTGAGTTAAGGATAAATGTAGATCCGATATTCCAAAAATCATATTATACCTCTACAATAATTGTTATCACCATAGGTTTTCTCTGTGTTTTAACATAAACAAAAGTATCAAGATCATCTCTTAAACGACCTTTAATTGTTGACCAATCCCTAATTTTATCTTTTTTAATTTTTTCAACAATCTTTTTAGCCTCAAGAGTAATCTCATCTAGTAATATTTCAGACTGTCTTACATAAACAAAGCCTCTAGAAACTATATCAGGGTCTCTTACTATTTGTCCCTGTTTATTCATAGATAAAACAACAATAATCATACCATTTTCTGACAAGATTTTTCTGTCTTTAAGAACTATATTACTAACATCACCAACACCAAGTCCATCAATGAACACAAGCCCTGATTTAACTTTGCCCATAGGAGCACATCTCTCTTCATTTAGGCCAATAACCACACCAGTTTCTGGTATTACGATATTAGATTTTGGAATACCCATTTCCATAGCAATGTTCTTATGGGCTACCAACATCCTATACTCACCATGAACCGGTATAAAGAATTTAGGCTTTAATAGACTTATCATCAATTTTAAATCTTCTTCACTAGCATGACCTGAAACGTGTATATCAAAAGCTTTACCATAAACAACATTAGCACCAAGTTTCATTAAGTGATCTATTAGTTTTGAAATATACTTTTCATTACCAGGTATTGCCATTGCTGAGATCATTACTGTATCATCAGGTGCTATTTCAATCTTGTTATGAACTTTAGTAGCAATTCTTGAAAGAGCACTCATAGGCTCACCTTGGCTACCGGTTGAAATGATACATACCTTTTCTTTTGGTAGTTTAAGAATTGTATTTATGTCCACCAACTGGCCTTTAGCTACTTTCAAATATCCTAGTTGTATAGCAACAGCAGTAATATTCTCCATACTTCTACCAAGAACAGCAACTTTTCTTCCTGATTTTCTAGCTGCATCAAATATTTGCTGTACTCTATGTACATTTGAAGCAAAACTAGCAACAATTATTCTAGATTTTGTCTCCATAAAGATATCTTCAACATTCTTACCAACTGATTTTTCAGACTTGGTATAACCTTTTTTCTCAGCATTCGTACTATCAGATAACATAGCTAAAACACCTTTTTCTCCAAGCGCTGCCAAAGTATAGAAATCTGTTACTTGGCCATCAATAGGAGTAAAATCAATTTTAAAATCTCCAGTCATAACTATCGTTCCAATAGGTGTTTCTATCGCAAAAGCTACAGCATCAGGTATACTGTGACTTACTTTAATAAAGGTTACTTTAAAAGGTCCGAGCTTAACTTCTCCTCTTGGAGCAATAACATTCAATTTAGGTTTATTAACTAACTTTCTTTCTTTCAATTTCCTATTGATAAGACCAATTGTTAATCTTGTTCCGTATATAGGTACATTAAGATCATCTATTATATATGGTAATGCACCAATATGATCTTCATGTCCATGAGTTATTAAAACTCCTCGTAGTTGATGAATATTATCCTTAATAAAGGTAATATCTGGTATAACAATGTCTATCCCAAGCATTTCATCTTGAGGCATAGTCATTCCAGCATCGACAATGATCATTTGATGATTATATCTAATAGCTGTAAGGTTCTTCCCTACCTCTCCTAAACCACCTAAGGGTATTATTTCGACCATATTTTGTAATTCTGTTTTTCCCATAGGGTTCTTTTCCTCCTTTTATTTTAACTTACGATTTTATTGGCACTAAACAATTGATCTCCTAATTTTTTAATGCTGATCAGTAGATTAATTCTATTATTTCTAATATCTTCATCTTCCACCATCACCATAACATTTAAGAAAAACTGATCCAATGGTACCTTTAAAACTTCCAACTGCTTATAGCAGTCAAGATAGTTGCCATTTTTCAGATTTTCTTCAAATGAAACTATAATATTTCCTAGTTCATTTGCCAATTTTATTTCATAATCATCTTGTAATAAGTTCTTATCATAGTCCTCACCAAGATTATTTTTTACAATATTATTTATTCTAACCAACAAGCCAACAACCACATTGAAATTCTCATTTTCGGAATATTTTTTTAAAGCAGATGCTTTCTTGAACAGATCAAGGATATCATCAAATTCCAATGCAAAAATACTATCAATAACATCGAATTTGTAACCTTCTTTTTCTAAATAGGACTTGAATCTAGTCTTAAAGAAATCTAAATAAACATTTAAATCTAGATTTTCAAGACCATTAGTTTGTTCCTGACTATAGGTCAACAAATCCTTGATTGATATTGAAATCTCATTTTCAATGATAGTTCTAATAATACCAAGAGCCATTCTTCTTAGTGCATATGGGTCCTGACTGCCACTAGGTATCAGACCAGCCTTAAAAATTGAAGTTATAGAATCAATTTTATCCGCAAGCCCAACAATTATACCTTCCTTAGAACGAGGAACATCATCACCGGCATTGATTGGCATATAGTGTTCCTTGATGCTGATTGCAATATTTTCATTATAACCTTCAAGTAAACTATAATAGTAACCCATAATACCTTGAAGCTCAGGAAACTCATAAACCATATGACTAGCAAGATCCATCTTGGTTATTTTAGCAGCTATCAACAAATCATTACCTTCATAGCCTAGTATCTTTCCTAAATATTTGGATATATTAACAATCCTATCTATCTTATCCCCAATAGTACCAAGTTGTTTCTGATATATAACCTTATCTAACTTAGTTCTCAATTCAAGCAAAGGTACCTTCTTATCTTCTTCAAAGAAAAACCTGGCATCCTCTAGTCTTGCTTTTAGGACTTTTTCATTACCTGAAATAACTTTATCAATACTATAATCATTCCCACATCTAACACCAATGAAAAATGGCATAACATTGCCAGTTTCATTTGTAACCGGGAAATATTTTTGATTGTTTACCATAGTAGTAGTGATTACTTCCTTTGGTAATTTTAAATATTCTTTAGTAAAAGTACCCACAAAAACTGTAGGATATTCAACTAGGTAAAGCACCTCTTGTAACAGATTGTCTGTTACGATAACTTTGCAATTTAATTCTTGTTCTTTCTTAGCAATACCCTCTAAAACTAATTTCTTTCTAACTTCTTTATCAACAATAACAAAAGCACTCTCTAATGTAGACTCGTAATCAGCTGCCTTAGCCACTTCAATTTCACCATCAAAAAGAAATCTATGACCCCTGCTTTTTCGATCAGCTTTAATACCACCATATTCTAAAGGTAAAATTTCATCATTCCAAAGAGAAATCAAAGTTCTGATTGGTCTGATAAATTGAATCACACCTTCTCCCCAATACATTGGCTTGCTAAAATTTATACTACTTATAGCTGTTACTACAAAACTGGCTATTTCATTTTTTACATCTATGCCTTGAGTTTCCTTAATGGCATATAGATATTCATCATTATTCAGCTTTTTTACTACTAATTTAGTAGGGTCAATACCCTGTCCTCTACAAAATCCTTCTAAAGCCTTGGTAGGTTGTTCATCCTTATAACCTGCTTTTACACTAGGTCCTTTGATCTCTATGGTGATGGACTCTCCTTTTAAGGCTAATCCAATAATTCTCATTCCTATACGCCTTGGTGTACCAAAAGTTTTGATTGACTCATAAGCGATTCTATTTTGTGTCAATATAGCTACCATTTTGTTGCTTAATTGACTAATAACATCATCTATCTTTCCAGCTGGCACCTCTTCAAGACCAATTTCCAATAAATAATCAGCCATCTATATACTCTCCTTTTTTAATAATGGAAAGCCAAGACTTTCTCTTTTTTCTAAATAGGTAACACCACATCTTTTTGCTAAGTTTCTGATTCTTGTAATATAATTTGTTCTCTCAGTTACACTGATTGCTCCTCTAGCATCCAATAGATTAAATGCATGTGAACATTTAAGAACATAATCATACCCTGGTAACTCTAAATTAGCATCAAGACATATTTCTGCTTCCTTTTCATAAATATTGAAAAGTTGTAGTAGATTTTCCTTGTTTGAAACTTCAAAGTTATAGGTTGAAAATTCCACTTCATTATTTAAATATATATCTCCATATTTAACACCGTCAGTATAGACAATGTCGTAAACACTATCCTTTTCTTGAACATAAGTAGCGATACGCTCCAAGCCATAAGTTATTTCAACAGATACAGGTTTGCACTCTAGTCCCCCACATTGTTGGAAATAGGTGAATTGAGAAATCTCTTGACCATCAAGCCATACTTCCCAACCAAGTCCCCAAGCTCCAAGTGTTGGTGATTCCCAGTTATCTTCAACAAATCTAATATCATGCTCTAATGGATCTATCCCCAATTCTTCAAGACTTGCTAAATATAGTTCTTGTATATTATCAGGGCTAGGTTTTATTAAAACTTGATATTGAAAATAGTGTTGTAATCTATTTGGATTTTCACCATATCTGCCATCAGTAGGTCTTCTACAAGGTTCTATATAGGCTGTAGCAAATGGTTCAGGACCAATTGCTTTTAAAAAAGTATTGGGATTCATTGTACCTGCACCCTTTTCTATATCATATGGCATTTGTATAATGCATCCTTGATGTCCCCAAAATTCATTTAATTTCATAATCATATCTTGAAATGTTAGCATATTAATGTTTTCGCATCCTTTCATCAAATAAATTTCCTGCTAGGCTTAAAATCTCTATTCTATTTTCCAGTTCATCTCTTAAATCATAGCTAATTGACTTCATCCCTAGTTCTATACCAAGTAAGCCACCACTTATACTCGCTATTTCTTGAACATTTTCAATCTTACTTAACCTAGTAACAAAATTATCAAAATTATCATAGTTGTAAAATAGAATCAGACTATTTAATAGTGAGTCTACCACATAGCTGCTACCTACTACATCCATAAGCTTTATCTTATTATATTGTCCATAGTATAGATGACTACCAAATACTTCTTGAAGTGCTTGTTTTTTTGATTTTCCATTAAGTAAATCATATACTAACCAAGAATAAAGCTGGCAAGCTTCCTTTACTCTAGAATCAAAATGAGTCATATTTGATTGAAGACCTGCTAAGGTTATAACTATATCAAGTTGATCATAGGCTAAGGCTATAGGTAGGCATCGCTTCAAAGAACAATTCCCTGCTGTCCTGCCATCTAGTATTTGATGAGCTTTTTTTGCACCTGTTGGAAAACTACCAGTTTTCAATGCATATTCAATAGCAATCTTAGTGGTCTTCCCTAGATATTCACCATCTATAGCTCTCCACTCGATAATTTCATCACCTATCGTCACTAATGGGTTTTCAGGAGCTTTTAATAAACCTTTAGCAACTGCAAAAGTCAACTTGGTACCATCTGTAACCTTTACTTTCCCATTGCCAACATAATCAGAAATAGCAGTTCCTAACATTCCGCCGCGAACTTTATCAAGCAAACAAACCGATTCATTAAACTCTTCTACTTTATGTGAAACTTTCCCTTTGATATTATTCTTGATTAATTTGGCTGATTCATCAAACATATTACGAGAATGATATTCAATCACTTGAATTTTAGACAAAGTTAATTCTCTAATAGGATCAACATTTATATGTTCCATTACATAGTGTATAATATCTTTATCTTTTAACCTACCCTTGTTCTCTATTATTAAGTACTTTCCTAAATGACCAAAATTATCCATATTTTTTATAAATACATACAACATATTATTAAGCAGATCATCTTCATTAATCAAATTAATTAAACCGTTGAAATAGTTGGCTAATTCATTTTCACTTAGTATATGTTCATATTCATCACATTTTTTTTGTAATAGTTCTTCTATAAAATCAATACGGACTGGGGCACTGTTGTAGGTTAAGGCTGATATTTTTATCCCATTTTCAATTGCATAATGATAATTTTCACTATAAGCAACAACTGTTACAGCTCCACCAAGGGAATTGCCAGTTATTATGATTTCTTTGGGGAGTTTTCCATCATTTTTTTCCCTATATTGTTTAATATTTTTCTTTATTTTAGAGCCTACTATCTTAAATTGAGAAGGCACTAAATTTCCTTTTGGTATTAACAATCTTGCATCATTGTCAATCCAGTCTTCCTTACCATTATCAGAACCGGCTATAGCAATAATCAAAACATCGTCTTTATAAAAAGCAATACTTTCGTAACCACTATTTTTATCATCTAAGTATGAAAGATAATTCCATTTCCTCTTATAAATATCAGTGTACCCTTGATAAGTACTCTCTGCAAAATCAAGAGGTATAATTTTTTCAGCCATTTTTAAAAAAGTTTCTTTTTTTGTATTACTAACCCCAACAAGTTCTTGCATAACATCCTTTGTATATGAAAGAAGAATTATATCCGCAATAACATCAAGAAATTGGCCGCCAAGACGGTCATATAGACTTTCTATTTCTTTTTCCTCTACCTTAGTAATAATTTTATCAACAATAAACATTTAAACCTCAAAAGTTAATTTTTTCAAATAATCAAATCCCGTAAATCTCTTATCAGTAATATGCTCAATCATTTTTTCTAAAAAATAATCCAGCTTTTCCAATACAGCTTTGGACATGTCAAAATCCTTTAATTGATTGAAACTGTCTGTTTCTAGAATTTTATATATTTGTATTAAGTTTGAATCTAAATAAAAACCTTCTTTGGTACAATCACCACAAACCAAGTTGCCTTCTGAAAATTGAAAGAAATAATCTCTATTATTTTTCTCACATAAACTACAAAAATCAAGATTTGGTTGGTGCCCAAGAAATAAAATGCTTTTTATTAAGAAATATCTTAATAAAAATTTTGGATCTTTAGTTGTTTCTAATCTTCTTAATGTCCAAATAAGCAATTCATAAACTTCACCTTGTGACATATTATCAACAAGAACATCATTTAAAAAAACAGTTATAGTCATTGCAACAGTAGTTTTTAATAAGTCTTTCCTGATATTCATAAAACCTTCTAATACCTGGCCTTGATTAAGAATGAAGTAAGCCTTTCCTCGACTTAAGTGATACTCACCAAGAACAAGTAAGTCTGTAGAACTTCTATTTTTACTGTTTAATTTCCTGACACCCTTAGCGACAAAAGACAAACGTCCTCTATCTTTAGTAAATATAACTAAAGACTTATCAGCATCTTTATAATCTCGACTTAAAATTACAATCCCTTCCACAGAAAGTGTATTTTTACTAGTCACTATTTCTCCCTTTTATAACCGAAGTTTCTCATGTCAAAATCTTTTTTTCTCCAGCTATCCTTGACTTTAACTTGGATATTCAAATATACCTTCATACCCCACATTTTTTCAAGCTCTATTCTTGATAGTCTACCAATCTTCTTTAACATAGAAGCTCCCTTCCCAATCATTATGCCTTTTTGTGATTTTCTTTCAACATATATTGAGGCGTAGACATTTATAAGTTCACCATCTTCTTCAATCAAATCGATAAGTACAGCTGATGAATGGGGGACTTCTTCTTCAGTCAAACGTAAGATTTTTTCTCTAATAATCTCACTTACAAGAAATGCCTCACTGACATTAGAAGTATCTTCTGCAGGAAAATACATAGGACCTTCTTCAATATTTTCAAGGATTTTAGTAAGTAATTCATCTAAATTCTGATTTTTTAAGGCTGAAATAGGTATTATATTTTCAACTTTAATTAGTTCATTATATTTTTCAATTATTGGTAAGACTGATTCCTTGTTGTCTAGATCGATTTTATTGATAACTAGTATTATTGGTGTCTTGGTCTTAGACAACATCTCAATAATATATTCTTCACCCTTGCCTATTTCTTTACTACTATCGACAATATATAGTATCAAATCAATATTTCTTAAGTTTTTCTTGACCATATCCATCATATATTCACCTAGATTGGTCTTTGGTTTGTGGATACCCGGTGTATCAATGAAAACTAATTGATAGTCTTCTTTTGTTAGAATACCCAGCACTTCATTTCTAGTTGTTTGAGGCTTATCGGACATAATAGCAATCTTTTTGCCTACCATAGTATTTAATAAAGTTGATTTACCAACATTTGGTCTGCCTATAATTGATATAAAACCTGATTTAAATTTTTCCATTATAGTTCAAACCCTTCAGGCAGTAGTTCTGCACTATTAAAACTTCTATGATAACCATCTGGTCCAAAAAATTCTATTGGCATATTATTATTAAATTCAAATATAACCTGTCTACATGAACCACAAGGGGAATTCACCATTTTACTATTAGTAACTATAGTCATTCTTGTAAAATCTTTTTCACCAGCTGATATGGCTGATGCTATTGCATTTCTTTCAGCACATACAGTCAAACCATAACTACTATTTTCAATATTAACTCCAGTGTATACATTACCATTCTTTGTTAATACGGCCGCAGCTACACTGACATTTGAATAAGGACTATAGGCATAACTAATAACCTTCTCAGCAGCTTTTTTTAAATCTAAATCTGTAATCATCTGCCAATCTCCAATTTCATTAAGATTTTTTCTTCCATATTGCGCATGTTTTTTTTATCCTCCACTGTTTGGTGGTCATATCCTAAAAGATGTAAAACGCCATGAACCAGCAAATAACTTAATTCCCTAAGAAATGAATGTCCAAAATCTTCACTTTGTTCTAAGGCTTTTTCAGCTGAAATGATAATATCACCTAAAATTATTTCTTCTGTTTCATTAAAGAACAATGGCTCGTCACTATCTGCATTTTCCTCAAAAAGTGGAAAACTAAGAACATCTGTGTCAGTATCAACATTTCTATATTTTTTATTTAAACTTCTAATTTCTGTATTATCTGTTAATAATACTGAAACTTCGTAATTTTCAACACTTCCTGCTTCAGTTAAAGCAAGTATTCCAACTTGTTCTAATTTCTCATAAAGACTATCATCAATAATTACCTTGTCCTGTTCATTTGCAATTATAATATCCATTAGATACCTCCCTTTTCATATGCTTCAATAATTTCTTTTACCAAATGATGTCTGAAAACATCATTTTTATATAATTTTATAATTTTAATACCTTTAATACCTCTTAAAAGTTCAACACTATGTAATAAACCTGAAACTTCTCCCTTTTTCAAGTCATTTTGTGAAGGATCTCCAGTAACAACAACTTTTGAGTTAAATCCAAATCTAGTTAGAAACATTTTCATTTGTTCTACAGTGGCATTTTGACCTTCATCAAGTATGATGAACGCATCATCTAAAGTTCTCCCTCGCATATAGGCTAAAGGCGCTATTTCAATCACCTTACGTTCTAGAAGTTTTTCAACTTGTTCAAAACCTAATAAAAAGAATAAACTATCATAAAGGGGTCTTATGTATGGTTGTATTTTTTCTTGAAGATCACCTGGAAGGAATCCTAGTTGTTCTCCTGCTTCTACAGCAGGTCTGACTAAAATTATTTTCTTTACTTCTTTCTTTCTTAAAGCTTCCGTTGCCATAAGTACAGCTAGAAAAGTTTTACCTGTTCCTGCAGGTCCCAAACAAAAAGTTAAATCATTTCTATTTATACTGTCAATATAGTATTTTTGACCATGAGATTTAGCCCTAATGATTTTGTTATCATAAGTGAAGGCTATTGCTTCTTTTGAATTTTCTATATTCTTATCAATTATTTCTTGGAAGTTATCATTTGAAGTATAATGTTCTAAAGTTTCCACATTTAACTTTAAACCACTATTAATTCTACCTAACAAAACATCAATAATTTTCTTCCCTTTATATATGTCTTCTTCTTGTCCTGATATATTTATATTATCTTTATTTATTTCCAATTTAATATTTTGGCTGACTTCAATCATTTTTATGTACTTAAATTCATCTGCACATAATTCAGCCAAATCTTCATTATTTATAATTTCGAAATTGATATTCTTAATCACTTTTTCCTCCTTAAAAACATCATCTTCAATTATATCATACTATCACTTTTAAATCTTTGAATAATCAATATTTCGCCATTTATCAAGGCTATTTCAACTGTTTTTTCTACTATTTCATTTCTTAATGTTAGAGAGTCCCCAACATCAATATTAAAAATACCATCATATTTAAATCCACTTATTTTGACTTCTGATTTCATCAAGGGAATAATTGATACTTTTAGTCCATCAGCTCTATTTAAAATCATATTTCCTGCTTTTAGTATCTTAATCATTTCATTTTCATTTATAATTGTACAATTCTTGTATTTACTTAAAAGAAAAATATTCCCCAATATATGATCAGTTTCCAAATAATAGCTAGGAGCACATATCAATAATTCAGTACATCCTCTTTTAAAGCCTTCAATGATTCCTGCTTCCCCATCAGTTATATCTTTTTCTTCTTCTAAAGTTATAATTTCTGTTTTTTGATCTCTATAATATTCTAATATATTTATATTTAGGGAATCAAAATCGCCAATAATTAAATCAGGTGTAATCTTATTCTCGTAGGTTACACCACAACCGCCATCAACGCCAATTATATAATCAGCTTCGCTTACCAACTTCAATAGACTAATCTTATCAATTGTTGTATATGGTAATATTATTAATCCTTTCATTTTCCCCTCCAAATAAATAGGCCTACCCAAAGGTAGACCCAATACTAGCTTATTTAAACTTACGTTTTCTTGCAGCTTCAGATTTTTTCTTTCTCTTAACACTAGGCTTTTCATAGTGCTCTCTCTTTCTAACTTCTGAAAGAACTCCTGATTTTTGACAAGACCTCTTAAATCTACGTAGCGCAGCGTCAAGAGACTCAGTTTTTCCTACTTTAATTTCACTCATATTTATCCCTCCCTCCACCGTTACAGGATGGGTTTAATTTTATACTTACTTTAACATTATAGCTAATTATATACAGATAGTCAATATTTCAATCTAAAAATTGATTATTTATTAAATGAATCTTTTAACGAAACAACTCTATTGAAAACTAATTTATCATCACAACTATCTTGATCTAATGCAAAATATCCATTTCTTAGGAATTGACAAGCATGACCTACATCAGAGCCTCTTAAAAAGTCTTCAACAAAGCCACTTTTTACAACTTTAGACTCAGGATTGATATTATCTCTAAAATCGTCCTTTTCAGGATTAGCATCCCTAAAGAGTCTGTCAAACAATCTGAATTCACTAGGAAGGGCATGTTCTACAGATATCCACTGGATTGTTCCTTTAACTTTTCTACCATCATCAGTCCAGCCACCCTTAGTTTTTTCATCATAAGTACAATAGACTTCAACTACTTCCCCGTTCTCGTCAAGTTTATAGTCTTCGCACTTTAGATAATAGGCCCCTTTAAATCTCACTTCATTACCTTTAAAAAGTCTTCTATATCCTTTTGGCGGGTCTAGAGAAAAATCATTCTTTTCTATATATAGTTCTTTTGTAAAGGGTACTTTTCTTTTACCTAGGTCCATTTGTTCTGGGTTAATATCCACTTCTAGCCATTCAATTTCTTTTTCAAAATTAGTTACTATTACTTTTATAGGATCCACCACTGCCATACCTCTAACAGCTGTATAGTTTAATTCTTCACGAACTGCTGCTTCTAATTGGGCAATATCTACAACACTGTTACTTTTGGCTATACCAGCTTCAATAACGAACTTAATAATAGCATCCTTTGGGTAGCCTCTTCTTTTTAAACCTGAAATAGTTGGCATTCGAGGATCATCCCAACCCTCTACTAATCCTTCTTCAACTAGTGCGAGAAGTTTTCTTTTACTCATAACTGTATAATTGATATTAAGTCTTGCAAATTCTCTTTGTTTTGGTGGTTTATCAAATTCTAAATTCTTTAATATATAGTCATAAAGTGGTCGGTGATCTTCAAACTCTAAGCTACAAAAAGAATGAGTAATATTTTCCAAGGCATCTTCAATTGGATGAGCATAATCGTACATCGGATAAATATTCCAACCCTCACCTATATGATGATGCACCTGCTTTAATATTCTGTAAATTATTGGATCTCTCATATTAAGATTCGGTGATTTCATATCTATTTTTAATCTTAAGACCATTGTACCTTCATTATGAAGTCCAGCTTTCATTTCTTGGAACATCTGTATATTATCTACAATACTTCTGTTACGATAAGGACTATCTTTACCAGGTGTGGTTAACGTTCCCCTATATTCTCTCATCTCTTCAGGGCTTAGTTGACAAACATAAGCCAAACCATCCTTGATTAGTTTTACTGCAAAGTTATACATTTCGAGGAAATATTCTGAAGCATAATATATATTGTCACTAACATTAAAACCGAGCCATTTAATATCATTCTTAATAGCCTCAACATATTCCTTATCTTCTTTTTCCGGATTTGTATCATCAAATCTCAAATGACATTTCCCATCATATTTAGCCGCAAGGCCAAAATTTACTGATATAGCTTTTGCGTGTCCAATATGCAAATAGCCATTTGGTTCAGGAGGAAATCTTGTAATTATATCTTTGTGATAACCACTCTTTAAGTCATCAGAAATTATGTCATCTAAAAACCCAAAATTAACTTCTTTAAAATTTAGCATAATTACTCACCCTTCATTAATTTTCCAATAGCTTCATTTATTCTATTAATACTTTTACTTTTTCCAAATATCTCGATAAGTTCTATAGCTCCACCTGGTGACTGTTCGGTTCCTGTTAGTGCCACTCTTAAAGGCCAAAGCAGTTGTCCGTTTTTCAATCCTTGTTCAGCTGCTAAGCTGATTAAAGTATCGTGTAGAATTTCTTCAGTGTATTGATTTTCATCTAACTCAGTCAATCTCTTAATAGCTAATTGTAAACTTGAAAGAGCAATTTCTTGATCCGTCTTCATTTTCTTATGAATATATAGTTCAGATGAATATTCAGCTACACTTTTAAATACTCCAAGATAGCTTTCAACTTCAGTTAATAGTTCAACCCTTTTTTGAAGAAGTTTAGCAATCTTAATGTAATCAAGTTCATTACCTATTTCACCTATTATCTGATTTTTGATTAATTCAGCAAATTTAATAAGATCCATTTTTCTTATATATTCAGCATTCATCCATTTTAATTTAGTTTTGTCAAATACTGATGGGGATTTACTTATACCTTCAATAGTGAAATTTTCTTCAAGTTCTTTTAAGGTAAAAAACTCACGTTCATCTCCTGGGCTCCATCCAAGTAAGGCTATAAAGTTAATTACTGCTTCCACTAGATATCCTTCTTCTAATAAATCCTCAAAGCTTTTATCACCTAATCTTTTGGATAGTTTATGTCCTTCTTCATTAAGTATCAACGGTAGATGTACATATGTAGGTATCTCCCAGCCAAAGGAGTTATATAGTAAGTTGTACTTAGGGGTTGAGGATAGGTATTCACTACCTCTTACAACGTGGGTTATGTTCATTAAATGGTCATCTACAACATTTGCAAAATTATATGTAGGAAAACCATCGGTCTTTAAAAGAATTTGGTCTTCTAACTCACTGTTATCAACCTTTATGTTACCATAAACTACATCATCAAAAGTTGTCTCACCAGCTAGTGGCATTTTTTGTCTAATAACATATTGTTGATTATGTTTTAATTTTTCATCAATTTCTTCTTTTGCTAAATTTCGACAATTATAGTCATAATGGGCAAATTCACCGGCTTCTTCCTGCTTTTTTCTTAAAGTATCTAATCTATCTTTGGTACAAAAACAATAATAGGCCTCACCTTTTTCAACAAGTTGTTCGGCATATGGCTTATAAATATCTAATCTTTCACTTTGAAAATATGGACCTTCATCATATTTAATACCTACAAGTTCTAAAGTTTTATATATTACCTCTAAGGAGTCTTCAACTAATCTTTCCTGATCAGTATCTTCTATCCTTAGTATAAATTTACCTTTAAATTTTTTGGCTATTAAGTATTCATACAATGCTGTTCTGAGATTTCCTATATGCATATAACCAGTTGGACTTGGTGCATATCTAGTTCTTACTTCATTCAATTTATTACTCCTTTATTAAATCCCCAAGGTCTTTTCCTGCCAATAAATGAAAATGAGTATGGAATATTATTTGACCTCCATCTTTTCCTTTATTGGTTATTATTCTAAAGCCTCTTTCACTAACTCCCAATTTTTCACTTAATTCCTTTATAAAATCAGGTAATTTAGCTATTATATCACCTTCAATATCAGTTATGTCCTGAAAATGCTTTTTAGGTATAATTAGCACATGAACAGGTGCCTTAGGATTAATATCACTAAAGGCCATAAAATAGTCATTTTCCATTAAGACTTCAGTTCCTAATTCTTTATTGGCTATTCTACAAAATAAACAATCACTCATAATATACCTCCTATCAACATGTCTTTGTTTACATTACTAATTTCCACTTTTACGATGGTATTTTCTAATAACTTTTTATCATTTCCTTTAATTATGACTTTTATATAGTTTTCGCTATAACCTTCTATCAGGTTATTTGAATGTTTTTCAATAAGTACATTCATTTCCATGCCAATTAAGCTTTTTAAGAACTGCTTGTGAAGAGAATCTCTTAATTTTGCCATCTCCAAAGCTCTAGCTTTCTTGATTTGATCATTAACTTGGTCTGGAAAATCCGCTGCTCTAGTACCTTTTCTCTTGGAATATTTAAATATATGTAAGTTATCTATCCCTACTAAATCAATAAACTTCATTGATTCTTTGTGTTCTTCTTCTAATTCACCAGGAAACCCTACCATTATGTCAGTTGTTACTGAAAGTGTTGGCCCTTTGATTTCTTTTAATCTATGAATTACTTCTTTATACAATCTTGTATCGTACTTACGGTTCATTCTTTTCAGAACACTATCAGAGCCACTTTGAAGAGCCAAATGTATATGAGGCATAAATCTTTCATTTTTAAATAACTCAATAAATTCAGAGGTTATTTCATTTGGGTCTAGTGATCCGAATCTTATCCTAGTAATAATGGTTTCTTTAACTATCTTTCTCATCAGTTGTGTAATTGATGAATCAGTATCCTTACCATAAGCTCCAGCATGAATACCTGTTAATATAATTTCCTTGTAACCTTTGCTCTCAAGCATTTTTATTTCTTGTATTATACTATTTTCTGGTCTGCTTTTAACAGGACCTCTAGCAATTGGTATTATACAATAGCTACAAAAACTTTCGCAACCTTCCTGTATCTTAAGGAAAGCTCTTGTTGTTTCTGGTGTAGCCAATTTTAGATCTTCAAATTTTTGTTCTCTATTTAATTCTATAATATGAGCTTTTTCTTCACCAAGTAATTCTAATATCTTGTTTCTATCTCTCATGCCAACAACCAAATCAACTTCAGGCATCCCAAGTATAGTGCCTGGTTCTGTTTGAGCATAACAACCTGTAACAATAACCTTACCTAATGGGTTAATTTTTTTAGCTTTTCTGATCATTTGTCTGCTTTTGCTATCAGCCTGACTAGTAACAGTGCAGGTATGTATTAGGTATATATCTGCCAGTTCATTGAAATCTACAACTTCATAGCCATTTTCTTTGAAGTACTCAATGAAGCTTTCACCTTCACTTTGATTTACTCTGCAGCCTAATATATATATCGCAACTTTTTTCATCATTACTCCTTGATAAACTTTGCAGTAACCCAATCTTGTTCTTTTATCATCTTCTCAAGAACAAGTCCTTTAGAAAGAATCTTTTGAAAAACTATTGGCCATTTATTTTCAATTATGCCAGAAACTAGGAATACTCCACCACTAGAAAGATTAACTTCAAGATAGTCTGATAATAGGACAATAACATCTGCAACTATATTTGCAATAATAATATCAAATTTATTATCAATTCCATCTAATAAATCATTTATTTTGTATTCAATACATTCTATGTGAGTAAGGTTTTCTTTAGATACCTTAATTGCATCCAAATCATTATCAATTACTAAAATATCCTTAGCTCCAAGTAAACTAGCCCCGTATGATAGAATACCTGAACCAGCTCCTACATCTACAACCTTCTTGCCTATAAAATCCATCTCTTCCATTAACAATAAAACATTCTTAGTTGTTGGATGACTACCTGTACCAAAGGCTATACTAGGATCTATTTTTATGATTAGTTCATTTTCTTTTGGCTCATATTCCATCCAGGCTGGAACTATAACAAATCTTTTACCTGGTTTCATTATATTAAAATATTTTTGATAAGCTAATAACCACTTAGATTCTTCTTCCACACCACTTATCTCATAATCTCCAATTAATCTATCAATAGATGCCTTATTAATTAGAAATGTTTCTTCCGTAATATAGGCATTTATGATAGTTTCATCAGCATTATTTTCTATATCAAAATAGTCCCCATTAACTTCATCTAATTCTTTTTGGGTCCAAGGTGTCTTAATCTCTACCCCTTCAACACCAAGATCATAAAGTTGATCAATAATGACTTCATAGGCTGCCTCATTCAGATTATCGAATTTTTTAATTAATATTAGGTATTTTTCCATTTCGCCTCTTTACTGTTTATTTATAGGAAAACCTAGGACAACCTAGGTTTTATTTTATATTCAATTCTTGAACTTCTATGTATTCTTCATCAGTTATAATTAATTTCCCCACAGATTCAGCAGGAACTTTGAACACTATGGTGCCTGATATTGTACCATCCACAACTAATTCTCCATAAATAATTGCATCATTTAAACTATTTGGATTGTTTTCATAAATATTACCCTCTTCATCTTCAAAAGTAAAATAATACATGTTGAACAACCTATTTACTGTATCATGATTCTGTCCGAAAACTTTAACAACAAGCCACTCATTAGTACCATTAGCTGATATATCACCTGGTAGTTCCTGTAGTCTTTCAATTGAAACCAACTTATAAACAATTTCATTTGGTTGCTCTATCGTTTTTGCTGGTTCACCTTGCTTTGACAAGCTTTTAATACCAAAGTATGTCCCAACACCTATCCCTATAATTAATAAAAAAATAAATATTTTTCTCATAAATACACCTTTCTACTCAACAAGTCCAATTCTTTTATAAATATTATTTACATTTCTCAAATAATATTCAGGATTGAATAATCCATCTAGTTCTTCTTGGTTCAAAATTAAAGCTACTTCATTATCGGCTGCTAACAAATCCTTATATAAAATTTTTTCTTTATATGATTTCATCGCCAATGGTTGAATTATATCGTAGGCTTTTTCTCTAGACCAACCTTTATTAATAAGCGCCAACATTACTCTTTGTGAATAGATAAGGCCATTGGTCTTATTTATATTAGCCATCATATTTTCTTCAAACACTAAAATATTTGTTAGAATATTATTGAATCTATACAAGGCATAATCTAATAATATTGTAGCATCAGGCATTATTATTCTTTCTGGTGCTGAATTGGATATATCTCTTTCATGCCACAATGGAATATTTTCAAAAGCAGTTAACATATAGCCCCTAATTACTCTAGCACAACCAGTTATATTTTCAGATCCGATAGGATTTCTTTTATGAGGCATAGCGCTTGATCCTTTTTGACCTTCACTAAAGAATTCACTTAGTTCTTGAACTTCAGTTCTTTGCCAATGTCTTACTTCTACTGCCATTTTTTCCAAACTAGAAGCTATAATAGCTATCGTTGAAAGATAAAAAGCATGTCTGTCTCTTTGCAGAACTTGAGTACTAATTTTTGCATAATCTATTCCTAGATGTTCACAGACATATTCTTCAATTTCTAGCCTACTATGAGCAAAGTTACCTACAGCTCCAGAAATTTTACCTACTTCTATTTGTCTTTTAGCCATTTCAAAACGTTCAATATTCCTATTTATCTCTTCATACCAAAGAGCAAACTTAAGTCCAAGTGCAGTTGGCTCGCCATGAATACCATGTGTTCTACCAATAATCGGGATATATTTGTACTCTAATGCCTTAACTTTTAGAGTTTCTTTTAATCTAAGCAAATCCTTAGTTAATATTTTATTAGCTTGTTTAAAAAGATAACCATAAGCAGTATCACAAACATCAGTAGAAGTCAGTCCGTAATGCACCCACTTCTTCTCATCTCCAAGACTTTCACTCACAGCCCTTGTAAAGGCCACAACGTCATGCTTTGTTGTTTCTTCGATTTCTAATATTCTATCGACTGTAAAACAAGCCTTATCCCTTATTGCTTTTGCATCTTCTTTTGGTATCATTCCATAATGGGCATAAGCTTCAACAGTCAATATCTCAACTTCTAGCCATGCTTTGAACTTATTTTCTTCAGACCAAATAGCTTTCATTTCTTTTCTAGAATAACGATCAATCATTTTATACTCCTTAAAAGTAAAATTGCCACCCAATTATATACTGAGTGGCAATTCAATTTTTTAAACTAAATATTACCTCTACGTGGATAAATAACCACTAAAATTATAACATACTATAAAGTTTTTTTAAACACTTATTCACCTGAAAAGAAATCTCTAATCTTTTCAAAAAATACTTTTTTCTCTCTTCTAGGATTATAGGATAATGGAGAATTACTTAAAGAATACTTTAAGGCTTCCATTTGTGCTTTTTGTTCCTTTGAAAGATTGGTTGGTACAACCACTTTTACATATATATAGTGGTCACCATGTCCATTAGACTTCAATTTAGCTATTCCCTTATCCTTTATTCTAAAAGTAGAGCCAAACTGGGTACCTTCTGGTATTTCAAGTTTTTCTTTACCATGAATAGTATTAATTTCAATTGTATCACCTAAGGCTGCTTGTATAATGTTGATCTTAGCTTCGCTATAGACATCATTACCCTCACGTTTGAAATCTTGGTGAGGGGCAATATTTACTAATACGTATAAATCACCATAAGAACCACCATTTCTTCCAGCATCACCTTCATCAGGAACTCTAATTCTTGCTCCTTCAAAGACTCCAGCTGGAATATTCAAATGTATTTTTCGTTCTTTTTTAACTCTACCTTGTCCATGACAAGTATTACAAGGGTCTTTAATAATGGTGCCAGCACCATTACAACGGGGACATGTTCTCACTGATTGGAAAAAGCCCATCGAAGACATAACCTGTCCAGTACCTTTACACATAGGACATGTTTCTTTACTTGTTCCTTGTTTGGCTCCACTGCCTCCACAAGTATCGCATAAATCTTCACGTCTAATTACAATATCTTTTTCAACACCAAATGCTGCTTCCATAAATGATATTGTAAAACGGTAATTTAGGTCATCACCTTTAATTGGACCATTATATTTTTTCCTGCTTCTTGAGCCACCAAAAATATTGTCAAAAATATCTCCAAAGCCGCTAAAGTTCATATCTTCAAATCCACCATAACCACCTTGTCCAAAGCCTCCGGCATTGAAGTCTTGGTGGCCATACTGATCAAATTGGCTACGTTTAGTTGAATCACTTAACACATCATAAGCTTCTTGTATTTCCTTAAACTTATCTGTGGCATCATGGTCCTTGTTTTTGTCTGGATGGTACTTCATAGACAATTTACGGTAAGCTTTCTTTATTTCGGTTTCCGAAGCATTCTTTTCAATGCCTAGAACTTCATAGTAGTCTCTTTTACTCAATTAAATACCTCCAATAGATCAATAGACGTCATACATCACCCCTTTTGAGGTGATGTATGTCAGTCCTATCGATAAAATTATCTTTTTATTTTCTATTTATCTTTATCTTCAGCAGTAAAATCAGCATCTACTACATCATCAGGTTGATCTTGTCCAGATTCTGTACCAGCTCCTTGTTGTTCACTTGCAGCTTGTTGATAAATCTTAGCTCCGATTTCTTCTAGTACTTTTTGTACTTTTTCAGTTTCAGTCTTAATTCCTTCAACATCATCTTTGCTAACTACTTCCTCTAAGGCTTTTTTAGCTTCTTCAAATTTTTGTTTATCTTCTTCAGCTATCTTGTCTGTATTGTCCTTAATCAATTTATCACCTTGATAGATTGTTGAGTCTGCATTATTCTTAGCTTCAATTGATTCTTTTTTCTTTCTATCTTCTTCTGCATATATTTCTGCATCTTTAGCCATTTTTTCGATCTCGTCGTCTGAAAGGCCTGTGCTTCCTGTAATTGTAATCTTTTGTTCTTTTCCTGTACCTTTGTCTTTGGCAGAAACGTTCAAGATTCCGTTAGCATCTATGTCGAAGGTTACTTCGATTTGAGGAATACCTCTTGGTGCTGGAGCTATGCCATCAAGCATAAATCTTCCAATACTCTTATTATCAGCAGCCATCTGTCTTTCACCTTGTACTATATTTATATCAACACTTGGTTGACTATCAGCAGCAGTTGAAAATACTTGGCTTTTTGATGTAGGTATTGTAGTATTTCTTTCGATAATTCTTGTTGCAATACCACCTAAAGTCTCAATACCTAGTGATAGTGGAGTTACGTCTAATAATAGAATATCATGTACTTCACCAGTTAAAACTCCACCTTGAATAGCTGCTCCTAAGGCAACGCATTCGTCAGGGTTTACACCTTTAAATGGTTCCTTGCCTAAAATCTTTTTGATAGCATCTTGTACAGCTGGAATTCTTGTTGAACCACCAACTAGGATAACTTTGTCAATTTGACTAGCAGTTAATC
This sequence comes from Fusobacteriota bacterium, assembly GCA_009773805.1. GTDB lineage: Bacteria > Bacillota > TC1 > TC1 > TC1 > WTXA01. Next base: position 112,766 of record WTXA01000001.1, on the reverse strand, counting down.
CTGCGTCTTTCAAGGCTGTTTCTGTAGGTCCCATTGTTTTTTGTACCAAGTCGGCTGTTAGTTCATCGAACTTAGCTCTTGATAGTGTAATATCTAAGTGTTGTGGTCCTGATTCATTAGCTGTGATAAATGGTAGATTTATATTTGAATTAGTTACTGTAGATAATTCGCATTTTGCTTTTTCAGCGGCTTCTTTTAATCTTTGGATAGCCATCTTGTCATTCTTTAGATCTATACCATGAGATTTTTTAAATTCACTTACTAAATATTCAATAACTCTATCGTCAAAGTCATCTCCACCCAGCTTGTTATTACCACTAGTAGCTTTAACTTCAAATACTCCATCTCCTAATTCAAGTACTGAAACATCAAAGGTTCCACCACCTAAGTCATAGACAAGTATTGTATGATCATTTCCTTTGTCCAAACCATATGATAATGCAGCAGCTGTTGGTTCATTGATGATTCTTAGAACATTTAGTCCTGCAATAGCACCAGCATCCTTTGTTGCTTGTCTTTGACTGTCTGAGAAGTATGCAGGTACTGTAATCACAGCATCTTTTACTTCTTGTCCTAAAAAGGCTTCTGCATCTTTTTTCAATTTTTGTAGAATAAATGCTGAAATTTGTTGTGGAGTATAGTCCGTTCCTTCAATTTTCACCTTAAAGTCTGATCCCATTTGTCTCTTAATTGATGCAATTGTGTGATCAGGGTTTGTTATTGCTTGTCTTTTAGCAACTTGTCCTACTAATCTTTCTCCATCTTTTGTAAAAGCTACTACTGATGGAGTTGTTCTGTTACCTTCTGCATTTGCTATAACAACAGCTTCTCCACCTTCCATAACTGCTACACATGAATTTGTTGTTCCTAAATCGATTCCTATTACTTTTCCCATTTAATTTTCCTCCTAAATTATCCTTTAATACCTATTTTAACCATAGTTGGTCTAATTACTTTTTTATTTAACATATATCCTTTTTGAAATTCTGCAACTACCTTATCAACCATTTCATCATCTTCTACTACTTCGTTCATAACACCTTGATGATAACCTGGATTAAAACATTGGCCTTCAGCTTCAATTCTTTCTAGGCCACAAGCACATAATATTTCAAGTAATTGCTTGTAAATCATATCTACGCCCTCAGTATATTTATCAATCGAATTACTATCGGGTTTTACTGATAGTGCTCTTTCGAAATTATCTATAACTCCTAATAATGGCGTCATTAATTCTTGAGATCCATATTTAGCCATATCTTCTAATTCTGTCTTTGATCTTTTCTTATAGTTTTCAAACTCTGCTTGAAGTCTAACTAATTTGTCTTTTATTTCATTAATTTCTTCAGCATGTTTGTCAACTTTTTTCACTTTAGGTTTTTTAATTGACTTTTCTTCTTTTATTTTTTCTTCCAATTCTATTCCTCCTTTTTCTTGAATAACGATTCTAATAAAGTTATGTTCTTTTCGTAAAACATTCTTGTTGGGCCAATTATTCCAATTTTTCCTTGGATACCGTCGCAAAAAGAACAATTTGTTGCAATGACAGTGAAGTCTATTAATTCTTCAATACCTATTTCATCACCTATCTTTATATCAATCTTGCCTTTTTCTTGACCCAATATATTATCAAATATCTTCGAGACCCTTTCTTGATCTCCTAAGGTATTAATAAAGCTTTCTATTTTTTTCACTTCGTTAAATTCTGGTAATTTAAAAATATTTTTCATGCCTTCAACAATAAAATCAACATTTTTTTCTTCATTTAAAGCAATCAATATTATCTTGAAAATCTCATCAACAAGTAGAGGTGAATCAGGAAATATGTTCAGTATTTCCTGTTTAAGTTCAAGCGTAATACTATCTAAGTTCTTGTCAATTAAGTGATAATTTAAAATATCAGTTAATTTTATAAGGTCATCATCACTTATTTTTTCCATAAATGATAATACGTAGTCTTTTACCTTTTTAGAACTTAAAACTAGAACCAGAAGTGCTTTATCTTCAAGAAGACCTACAAGCTTCAAATGGTGAATTTTGTCTTCCCCTTGTTTTTCTTCAGTTATTATTACTGTGTAATTACTAAGGCCGGCCAAAATTATAGCCACTTCTTTTAAATAGTTATTTATGTCTTTTAGATTATTTGTGTTTACATCCAATAAATTAAATTCATTTAAAATATTATCACTATCCATCAAATAATCAACATAATATCTATAGCCCGAAGCAGCTGGTACTCTTCCGCTTGATATATGTGGTTGTTTAATATATCCTAATGTTTCTAAAGCTGCCATTTCACTTCTTATTGTAGCTGAACTAACATTTAGACCGTATCTATTTACTATGGTTTTTGAACTTACTGGTTCGGCTCCAAAAATGTATTCTTTGATTATAGCCTTTAATATTTGTTCTTTTCTCGAATCCATCTAATCACCTCTTTAGCACTTTAAGTCTGAGAGTGCTAAATACAGAATAACATTTGAACATTTTTTTGTCAACCATATTTTTGCATAAAAAAAGCACCTTAAAGGTGCTTTTATGAATTAATTTTACTTATATAAACCACTAACCTTTGATAACATGTAAGCAATAATCAGAACAACTAATACAATAACTATTGCGGGAGCAAGCCATACCAATGACACTAATAATAATTTTGTTACCCAAAAAACAATATATCCAAGTAAACCAACAAAAACAAATAATAACAAACCATGAATAACTAGACCCCAGATTCCTCTTATGTTACTACTTATAACTTCACCTATTTGCTCATTAATTCTTAAAACAAAATCCATTATCAACCCTCCAAAATATTTATTTGTATCTACTGGCTAACTCTGCCTCTATATCTGCAATATTAACATCTTTTTGTCTAAATAGCACTAATAAATGATAAATTAAATCACTAGCTTCATAAACAACCTCTTCTCTACCATTATTCTTAGCTGCGATAATAACTTCAGCAGTCTCCTCGCCTACCTTCTTCAAAATCTTATCAATACCTTTTTCAAATAAGTAGGTTGTGTAGGCACCCTCAGGTCTCTTAGCATATCTGTCAGCTATTACACTTTCCAATAAACCAAGCCTTTTACCTAGAGCTACTCCATTTACTGTAGGATCAGCTTCTAGCTTGACCTTTGAACCATCTTCCAATAGTTTCTTCAAATCATAGTGAAAACAACTCTTATCACCTTCATGACAAGCAACACCAACCTGATTAACCTTGATTAAAATAGTATCAGCATCACAATCATAACTCATAGAAACAACCTTCTGATAATGACCGCTAGTCTCACCCTTACGCCACAATTCCTGCCTGCTCCTTGAATAGTACACAGCCTCACCAGAATCTAGAGTCTTTGACAAGGACTCCCTATTCATATAGGCAAGCATCAACACCTCTTCAGTAGTCGCATCCTGAGCAATAACCGGAATCAAACCATCACTATTCCACTTCAATTTATCATAAAAATCTACCATCTAATATCTACTCCTTTATCAATCAAGTATTTCTTCGCTTCTCTTATAGAATATGTCCCATAATGAAATATAGAAGCCGCTAATGCAGCTTGAGCCTTACCCTCAACCAAGCCATCATAAAGATGCTCCAAGTTCCCAACTCCACCAGATGCAATAACTGGAATCGACACAGCTTCACTAACAAGTTTAGTCAACTCTAAATCATATCCATCCTTGGTTCCATCTCTATCCATACTAGTTAGTAAAATCTCACCTGCACCATAAGCCTCAGCTTCCTTAGCCCAAGAAATAACTTCTAGCCCAGTATTAATCCTGCCTCCATTTATATAGGCTTCATAAATACCTTCATCATTCTTTTTAGCATCTATGGCAACTACCATACATTGTGAACCAAAAATTTTTGCACCTTGAGTTATTAAATTCTTATTCAAAATAGCAGGAGAATTAATAGAAACCTTATCTGCTCCAGCCCTTAGAATATTCCTCATATCTTCAATTGTTTTGATACCTCCACCAACAGTAAAAGGAATAAAAACCTGCTTCGCAGTCTGCCTTACAACCTCTATCATAGTATCACGTTTCTCATGAGACGCAGTAATATCCAGGAACACCAACTCATCGGCACCTTCCTTATCATAAAACTTAGCCATCTCAACAGGATCACCTGCATCAGTAATATCAACAAAATTAATACCCTTGACCACACGACCCTCCCTTACATCCAAGCAAGGGATAATTCTCTTCTTTAACATTTATCCCTCTACTTTCTAGTAAGCTTCAAAGCTTCAACCAAATCAATCTTATCCTCATATAAGGCTTTACCAAGAATAACCTCATCCACACCATATTGTTCCAATTTCATTACAGCCTTAATATCCTTCATGGAGGACATACCACCTGAAGCAGTAATTTTTAGACCAGATTCCTTGGCCAAAGCTTCCGTTTCCGCCAGATTAGGACCAGTCAAAGTCCCGTCCCTATTTATATCAGTATATATAATTCTTTCAATACCAAGTTCCTTCATATCATAAGCAAGTGCCAATGCCTCAATCTTTGTATCATTTAACCAACCCTTGGTTTTAACTATACCATTTTCAGCATCTATTCCAACCACGATTCTATTACCATAAACAGCAGCAGCACAAGCTACCAAAGCCATATTCTCTACAGCTGCAGTTCCAAGTATTACTCTCTCTACCCCAAGATCAAGATACATCTTTATAGTATCCATTGTTCTGATTCCTCCACCAATTTCTAGTGGAATATCTAGAGTCTCTACAAGTTTTTTTATAATTTCAAGATTTTTAGGATTACCAGCTTCAGCACCATCAAGATCCACTAGATGAATCATCTCAGCACCCATGTCCTGCCATTTCTTACCAATCTCCACAGGATCACCATATACAGTCACCATATTATAGTCGCCCTTGTATAACCTTATACACTGACCATCAAGCATATCTATTGCAGGTACTAAGACCATTTTGACACCAACCTTCCAAAGTTTTGAATAAGTACCATTCCTTTTGTTGAACTTTTCTCAGGATGGAACTGAACACCAAAGACATTATTATGACTAACCACAGCAACAATCTCCTGACCATAGTCACAAATAGCACTTATTACTGACCTGTCCACCGGATGAGCCTGATAACTGTGCACAAAATAGAAATTGTCACCATCTTCAATACCATCTAGTAGTGGAGACGGACTCACAATCCTCAAGTCATTCCAACCTATATGGGGAATCTTCAGAGTAGTGGTCAAACGTTCAACTCTTCCCTCCAAGATACCAAGACCTGCTGATTCTCCGTCTTCTTCACCAACTTCAAATAAAAGATGAAGACCAAGACAAATACCAAGTAAGGGCTTACCTAAAGCAACAGCTTCCTTGATTATTGGAATTAGGCCCCTTCTTTCCAAGTCCTGCATGCCATCTTTGAAGGCCCCAACACCTGGTAATATTAATCCATCACATTTTCTTAATAATTCATGATCATCAGTTGTTATATTTTCAAAGCCACCCTTTTCAAGAGCAGTTTCTACACTACTTATATTGCCTCTACCATAATCAATAATCCCAATCATTATATGCTCCCCTTAGTTGAAGGTATGCCATTTCTTTCATCTACCCTCACAGCCATTTTCACAGCTCTAGCAAGGGCTTTAAATACACCTTCAATGATGTGGTGTGTATTTTTTCCTGATAGTTGTCTAACATGAAGGTTCATCCCTGCAGACATGATAAATGCCCTTAGGAACTCCTCAACAAGTTCTGTTTCAAAGTTACCTATAGTTTCATATGGCAGTTCAACATCAAATACAAAAAATGGTCTTCCACCTAGGTCTAAGGCTAACATTATTAATACTTCATCCATAGGTAGTATTATGCTACCATATCTTTCAATGCCCTTCTTGTCTCCTAGGGCACCCTTTAAAGCTTCACCTAGTACAATACCTAAATCCTCTACTGTGTGGTGAGCATCTACCTGTAAATCTCCAACAACGTCTAATTTCAAGGACATGTTGCTGTGTTTTATGAACAAATCAAGCATATGATCAAAGAAACCTATACCAGTGCTACCCTGACAAACACCATTACCATCTAAATTCAACTCTACCGCTATTTTGGTTTCCTTGGTATTTCTATTTATATTAACTTTTCTATTCATCTTTTAACCTCACTGTAATTGAATTCTTATGAGCTGTAAAACCTTCAACAGAAGCCAATTTTTCAATATATTTGCCTTTTTTTAGTATCGCTTCTCTAGTATAGGAAATCACACTAGTTTTTTTTAGATATGTATGGGTATTTAATGGTGAGTAGAATCTACTTGTACCATTTGTAGGTAATACGTGATTAGGCCCTGCAAAATAGTCTCCTATTGGTTCTGGAGTATAGTAACCTAAGAATACAGCCCCGGCGTTTTCTATTGAATCTAGCCACTTAAATGGCTCTTCAATAGCAAGTTCCAAGTGCTCTGGTCCATAGGCATTGGAAAATTCTATTCCATCTTCTATAGTATCTGCAATAATGATAGCACCATTATTTTCTATCGATGTTCTAGCAATATCCTCTCTAGTTAACATCTTAAGTTGTTTCTCCACTTCATTCTCTATAAGATTAGCCTGCTTTTCTGAGAAAGTAACTAATATAGATGATGCCAGTTTATCATGTTCACCTTGTGATAATAGGTCTGCTGCTATATAGGCTGGTTTAGCCTTATCATCAGCTATAACTAAAATCTCACTAGGTCCTGCCAACATATCAATATCAACAGTACCATAGACTATCTTCTTGGCTATAGTCACATAGATATTTCCTGGTCCGACAATTTTATCTACCTTCTTTAAATCACCAGCACCATAGGCTAGCACTCCTATACCTTGTGCTCCACCAACCTTATAGATATTTGATACACCAGATAATCTAGCTGCTGCTAGTGTATAAGGATTCATTCTACCATTACTATCAGGTGGTGATATCATAATTATATCCTTAACCCCGGCAACTTTAGCAGGAACTGCTGTCATGACTACTGATGATGGATAGGCTGCTGTACCACCTGGTACATAAAGACCAACTCTCGCAACAGGTCTTATCAATTGACCTAGTATTACTCCATCTTCACTTTCTTCTAAGGTAGTCTCTAACATTTGTTTCTTATGGAATTTCTCTACATTTTCTATAGCTAAGGTAATGGCTTCAATAAAATCAGCATCAACATAAGACATAGCTTCCTCGATTTCCTCTTCAGAAACTCTGAACTGACTCTCATCTAAATTAATACCATCAAACTTTTCTGTATATTTTCTCACTGCTTCATATCCATTTAATTTAATATCATCAAGAATAGTCGAAACAATTTCAAACTGTTCTTTGTTACCAAGATTTTTATTATCTTTTAACAAAGCATCTATAGCTGTCTTATCCTTGTAGAAAATTCTTTTCATTATTTACCTCGTTTATTTAATATTTTTTTAATATCTTCTGCAAGTTTATATAGCTGCTCATTTTTTACACGATAGCTCACTCTATTGGCTATAAGTCTTGCTGAAGCCTGGAATATTTCCTTAACTTCAACTAGACCGTTTTCCCGTAATGTAGTTCCAGTAGAAACTATGTCCACTATCATGTCGGCCAAACCTATTGTTGCAGCCAACTCTACATTTCCGTGTAATTTGATCAATTCCATCTGCAATCCTTCACCTGCAAAAAATTCTTCGGCTACATTGATGAATTTAGTAGCAACCCTCTTATGGTTGAACTGGTATAAGGGAAATGGAGTTCCATATTGTTCTGCCAGGACCTTAGGTAGTGCAACTGAAAAGTGACATTTGCCAAAACCAAGATCTAAGAGTTCAAATACATCTCTTTTTTCTTCTTCTATGGTATCTTTACCTACTATGCCAATATCTGCTACCCCATGTTCAACGAAAATTGGAACGTCTGTTGGTTTACAGATAATGTACCTGACTCCTTCTACTTCAAACTGCAACATTCTTGATTCAACTTCAACACCATCTACTGGCAGTCCAGTTTCCTTCAATATTCCAAGAGCCTCTTCTCCAAGTCTTCCTTTAGGTAGGGCAATAACTAATTTATTCTTATCCACTTTAATTGTCCTCCAGATTTATTTCAACAATTTTTCCTTCTAAATGTGCATTTCTTGCTTCTCTAAATCTTTCAATATAGTCCTGTGTTTCAACAACACCTTGTGATTTTGGTAAATCTATAGAACAATTCATTGATTTCATGTATAAATCAACGTCAATTGCAAAACCAACAGCTGGCTTTGATTTAAAATATTCTTCGATTAAATTGTCATATCTTCCGCCTCTTAGAATTGGAATTCCTATCCCATTACCATAACCTTCAAATAAGAGACCAGTATAGTAGGAATAATCAGCCAAAATTCCAAAATCGAAGAAAATTTTATCCTTATAGCCAAGATCTTCTAATATTCCATAAATAACTTCTAATCTATTGATGGCAATCTTGAATTTATCATCAGTTGAAAAATTTCTTACCATTTCTATATATTCCATACCACCATTCCTAGCAGCTAAAATCATCACTTTTTCCTTAATTTCATCAGGCAATATATTTTCTAATGCAACTATATCCTTGTTGATCATAGATTCTAAAACATAATCTCTAGTCTCTGAATCTTCAATCAACTCATTTAAAAGTCCTATAGTTATGTCCATATGTCCAATACCAAGGGAATAGCCTTTTATTTCATTGTTCTCCATGGACTCTAAAGCCATTAATATAACTTCACAATCACTGATTATTGAACCTGCACCAATTAATTCTATTCCTACTTGAGTTTTTTGTCTTTTATTACCCGACTTTAAGCTGTTTTGAGAAAAGACTTCTCCGGCATATGCTAGTCTAAGAGGATACTCGACATGATCTCTAAAGTGTGTTGCTACAACTCTAGCCACAGGTGCTGTGATTTCTGGTCTTAGAATTAAAAGATCACCTGATTTATCTAGGAGAGAAAAGAATTTTTGGTCATAGACGTTCTTTTTCTTAACAATATCCCATTTTTCCAACATTGGAGTCTTGATTTCATTATAGCTCCATAGGGAAAAAAGTTTTAATAGTTTATTGACTACACTTCTTTGGATATAGGCTTCGTCTTGTAGATAATCCTTAGTACCTTCAGGAATCAGCAATTTTCTTTTCATAATATATTCTCATTTCTTTATTAATTTAGTTTGCTAAAGTAATTATATTATTATTCATCTTTATTGTCAATATTATTTTTATCTTTTTTATTAAGAGCCCTCATATAACCTTCACCATAGTCAAGACATTTTTTCACTCTACTAATAGTTGTTGAACTTGCGCCAGTCTCTTTCATGATATCGTTATATTTATTCTTTTCAAAAAGCATCTGAGCCACCTGCCATCTTTGAGCGAGAGACTTCAATTCATCGACTGTACACAGATCTTCAAAAAAAGAATGAAATTCTTCAGTGTTATCTAAGGACAACATAGCTTCATAAAGCTCTTCTAAGTCCTTTTCTGCTACTTTCTGCTTGTACATTTTTTTTGCTCCTTTATTTGAACTTCAACCATTTTTTCACTTTTAAAATCATAGTATTATCCTCATCTGGTACAATCCAAGGTTCATAATCCAAAGTAATCTTTTCATTAGGAAATTTTTTCTTTAATGTATATTGGATTAAAGAATATAGGTTGTCTCTTGATCTTTTTTTATTTCTCTTACCCTTTATCTTCAACTTGGCATAGTTTTCTTTTAACTCTAGTATTTCGTAATCTCCACCGTCAGTCACAATTATTTTCCTGAATTCTTCTAAAAATTTTATTAAATTTTCCTTATCCATAGTATCTCCTTTATTTATGATATTGTTCATTTTTTATAATTTTAAGACTTCTATATATTTGTTCCACAAGAATCAACTTCATTAGTTGATGTGGAAAAGTTACCTTTGAAAAGGATAATATGAAGTTAGCTCTTTCAAGGACCCTATTATCAAGTCCATTAGAACCTCCAATAATGAAAGTTATGCTGGAATTCTTATAGGTGAAGGTATCCTCTAGATATTTGGCTAGTTCAATCGAATCTAATTGCCTTCCATCAATTGCCAAGGCGATTATAAACTCATCATCCTTTAACTTCTTTAAAATAGAAGTGCCTTCATCAGTCACATTATCCCTAGGTGATTCTTGTAGCTCTATTAACTCCAATTTACCATAACCGCTTATTCTTTTTTGATATTCGGCAACTCCTTTTTTAAGATAATCTTCTTTCAAGCTTCCAATGCTGATTATTTTGAAATTCACTTAACTACACATCTCCTTAATAAAATCTATATATACAGCTACAGCTTTTTCCATCGAAGCAATTTCTATGAATTCTACAGCTGCATGTGCTTGAGCAATATCCCCAGGTCCAAAGATTACTGTAGGTATACCCGAAACTCGTAAGTGTGCTCCATCTGTCCAGTAGTTCACCCCATTAACCACGCTATTCAAACCTTGTCTCTTACAAGACTCTAGCAATTTTACAACTAAAGGAGCGCCAAGCTCTGTTTCCATTGGAATTCTGTTTTCAGTCTCTTTCAAAACACTTATACTTAAGTCGTCTAATGCATATGGAAGTTCTCTCCATAATTCTACAATCTCTTCAACTATTTGGCTTTCTTCCTCACCAGGTATATATCTTCTGTTCAGACTAAACTTACATTTATCTGGCACAATATTGTTTTGTATTCCACCATCAATCATCCCTACATTCAAGGTAGCCTTCCCACATAATGGATGGTTTCTTTCATCTAATTTAGGTAATAGTTTTTCTTTAATAAGTTTTATAAGATCAACTACCTTATAGATAGCATTATCACCTAATGCTGGGTTACTACTATGTGCTGCTTTTCCTTTTATCATTATTTCAAGTGACATTGTACCTTTATGAGCTGCTGCTATATTTAGATTGGTAGCCTCACCTACAATTGCCATATCAGCAAACTTACCTTTTTTTCTCAAGGCAAATGCTCCATCACTATTTGTTGGACACTCTTCACCTACTGTACCTATTAGTGTTACTTTGCCCTTAGGTGAAAATCCTTGCCTTCTTAATAGGATCATGGCATATAGCATAGATGCTAAGCCACCTTTCATATCAACTGAGCCTCTACCCCAGAATTTACCTTCTTCTATATATCCATTAAATGGTTCTATTGTCATGCCTTCAGATGAAACTGTATCCATATGTCCGCATAGTACAATATGCTTACCATCCTCATTCCCTTTAAATGTTATAAATATATTATTTCTGCCAGGTGTTACTTCTTCGTATTCAACTATTAGTCCTTCATTCTCTGCTATTTCACCCAACTTCATTGCTAGCTTAAGTTCTCCTCCTTCTTTTAAATAATGGCTTTCTATGTCAACTAGGTCTTTTAATATTTTTAAAAATTCTTTTGTGTTAAATTCATAATTCATAACATACCTCCAATACTTGTATATTATATCAAATTTGCTTAATATTTACTTTAAATAAAATAAAAAAAGGGTTTCTTTTCAGAAACCCTTTTACATTTAAATATTAGACTATTTAACCAAACCAACTTTTTTGTTGAAGTTATCAACCAACTCGTCAATTTGTGGTGCCATTGTGTGTAGTTTACCCCAATAATTCTCATAGTCGTACCATTGAGCGTTTAAGTCATCAACATCATACTCTTGTTGTTCAATCCAAGTGTAGTATTTCAAGTTGTGTGCTCTTTTTTTAGAAGCATAAGTCAACTCTTCAACATAGTCGATGTCGTTTTCTAAAGCTGAAACAGCATGGTCTACAGCAGCATTTAAAGGTGTGTATGGTCCAAATTCTTCGTTCATCTCAGCTAGACGTGATTGATACAATTCTGAAGAGTCAGTCAATACAGTAGTAATGTAGTCATCTTCAGTCAATTCATAATACTTAGCCATTTTGATAGCCATAATTATGTTAGCAGCACCTGAGACACCTACCCATGTAAGCTTTTCGATAACATCTTCTTTGATTCCAAGTGATCTCATATACTCATGACCAGCTGGCTCATTGAAAAGTCTGAATAATCTTAGAGCATCAGCATCATCAACCCCAATAAACATGTCGCTATTTTTAACGTTGTGAATCCAAGGAATATGCTTGTCGCCAATACCTTCGATCCAGTGCTCACCAAATCCGTTATTTAGAAGTGTTGAACACTCAGTTGCTTCACCAACAGCTAGTTTAGCACTTTGATAATGGTCTTTTATATAGTCTCCTGAAGCTAGTGTTCCAGCAGAACCTGAAGTTAAACAAACCCCAGCGTATCTTGATTTTTCAGTTTTTTCAGCTTCATAAATGCTTTGCATAGCGCTTCCAGTAACTTCATAATGCCATAAATGGTTAATTAATTCACCAAATTGATTAAAGATAATAGCTTTTCCAGGTCTTTCTCTTTTTAGTCTCCAAGTTTCATCATAAATCTCTTTAACGTTTGACTCTGAACCATAAGTTTTAATGATTTCATCAGCTACTTTTTGAAGCCAGTTGAATCTTTCAGCTGACATATTTTCTGGAAGAATTGCAATTGATTTACAACCTAACAATTTAGACAATAAAGCTCCACCTCTACAGTAGTTACCTGTTGAAGGCCAAACAGCTTCATGATAAGTAGGGTCAAATTGACCAGTTACAAGTCTTGGAACTAAACATGCATAAGCAGGTCCAACTTTGTGAGCGCCGATTGGGAAAAATTTACCTGACATTGCAAAAATTCTAGCTTTAACACCAGAGATTTCAGATGGGATTTCCACATAATTAGGAAGCTTGTTGGCATTGTATTGGCCGCCTTGCTTCTTAGGCTCGTTGTACCATGAAATTCTGAAAAGATTAATAGGGTCCAACGCTTGTGGATCTACTTCCTTCAGTCTGTCCTTGATTTCTTGAGGAATCAAGTCAGGATTTTTCATTTGTGCAATTGTTGGAACGATAACGTTTTGTTCCTTAGCACGTTGAACAGTTTTTTCTAATACTGCTTCGTTGATTGTTAAGTCAATAAGTGTTCTCATTAGTATCCTCCTAATATTATTATAAACATCAAAAGTCCGAGAAAGAATTATATTCTTTCCAGACGACATTTACAATTTTACATCAAATTTACTAAATATTCCACTATATAGAGCAAATTTATGATAAAAAATAATGTAAACATTTACAATATAGTAAATATTTGACTTGCTGAAATATTTATCCTAAATTATACTAATAGTGTAAACAAAAGTTGGGGGTGTAAAGGTGACTGTTCCTTATCAAAGTGATTTATTCAAAAACATTAAGAAAAGTAAAGTTGATAAAATGATGCTTGAACTTAATTATACTACTAAGAAATATATGAAGAACGAGATTATTTTTAAAGGTGATGAATATATTGATAGTCTTGGAATTATCATTAAAGGCAAGGTTCTTATTGCCAAGGAAACTTCTGGCGGCAATAAAACTATGATAGCTCTTTTGGAAGAAAACAGTATGATTGGTGAAGTAATGGCTATATCTAACAATAAAATCAGTAATTTGGTTATTTCTAATAGCGATGAAACTGAAATTATTTTTATACCAATTAGAAACATATATAAGTTCAATGACCTTAAAGATAACCTAATTGTTTTATTAGCTAAGAAAGCCTTTTATATGAATAAACGTGTTTATTATCTACAACTAAAATCTATTAGAGGAAAACTTAGCAGATTTTTATTAGATATCTCTGAGGGTAAAGACAGTTTAACTTTTTCTATACCCTTCAATCGTCAAAAGATGGCAGAATATCTTAATGTTTCTAGGCCTTCTTTATCTAGAGAAATGGCTCGTTTTAAAGAAGAAGGTTTAATTGACTACTATAAAGAGTCTATTAAAATTGTTAATAAAACTGGCTTGGAAAAATATCAGGAATAAAAAAGCCCTGTATATACAGGGCTTTTTTTATTAGTTCTTTGCTTCTTCAACAGCTACTCTTAAGTCTTCCAACATTGATTGTAAATCTATACCATGAACTATACAGGCTTCTTCCAAGGTTTCAGCTTGAGCTGAAGGACAACCTATACAACCTAGATGATAAGAGAACAAAACAGGAATAACTTCAGGAAAATCTCTTACTAATTCACCTATTGTCATATCTTTGTTAATTTCCATTATGCACTTCCTTTCCATTATCTTGTTATATAATATCATAATTCACATTATTAGTGCTAGAAATTTATCGTAATATTTTAAACCTACATCTGTTGCTTAATACTACTAATATTATATATAATGTTTACATAACAATTAAGGAGAACTAAAAATGAAAATTAATGAAAATTTAAAACAAAACATCATCAATGATTTCCAAGCTATACTTAATAAAAGAATGATAACAATTTTCGCATTACTATTTATAATTTATACTTGGTCCGATATGGGTGCGGTATTCTTTTTAATTCCTCTTTGCTTCGCTTTGATACCATTTAGAAGAGACGAATATCAAAACATATCAGTACCTAGTCAAAACTCTGAGATGATAAAAGCAAGATACATATACTCCTTGCTGTTATTGTTTGCAGTTATCTTGATTAGTTTTTTTACATCAAACGTGGTTTCAATGTTTCGTGGTTCTATTATTGATTTATTATCTATGTATTCGATTATGATAATGATTGTAATATTTCTTATTACTGCTGGATTATTATTACCACTCTTCTATAAGTATGGTTTTAAGAAAGGACAATATGCCTTGTATATTTTAGTAATCGTCTTTGCAATAATCAATCTTTTTCAAAGTAAAATTTCTGCGTTAGTAAGTTTACAAGAAATTATTGAAACTAGCCAATGGTACATTGTTACAAGCATAGGATTTATACTTGGAGGTTTATTCTTTATGGGATCATATTTTATAACTAAAAGATTAGTTATAAAGAAATAAAAGTATAGTTAACAAAGTATTATATTAAGAAAATTATAAATGAAATATACAAAAAGAGGTAGAATTATTCTACCTCTTTTAATTTAAAACAATTTGAAAAAACTTGAAAATATACTTTTTAAACCTATAATATTACCTATTGCACTACCAAAGGAAGCTAGAAAGAAAATCAAGAAGACCCTTAATAAATTATTTTTTCTCCATCTTTTAAAATTAAATATATCTTCACCTAAAGAACTAAAGTCGTTCACCTGAGGTTTTCTTAGTCTTGCCTCAACTAATGCCCCAATCATACCAGAGGACAAAACAGGAGAAGCAGCACCAATTGGTGAGCCAATCATTGTAGCTAGAATAGACAAAGGATGAGCACCAGCAATAAAAGCTCCTATTCCACCTAGGCTACTTGTTAGTATTAACCACCTGATAATATTGGTAGCTCCTTCCAAGGGACTCTGATTTATAGTCATCACTAGTACAAAAAGCACAAGAATTAAAAGAGCTAACGCAATTAAATGTCCATATTTCTTTTTCTTTGGTATAGCTGAAATTTCCTTCATTTCCTCACGTGTCACATCATCAGCAAGAAGATGAGCATATACCCCTTCAAGATGTGCTGCACCAAGGACAACAAGGATCTTTTCTCCTTGAATATGACTAACTTTATAGGCCATATAGCTATCTCTTTCATCTAGAAGATACTTTTTCACGTTAGGGAACTTTAGTCCCAATTCATTAATTGTATCAAGAATAACACTACTATCCTTTAATGACTCAATAGTCTCTTCATTGACCTCTTCTACCTCATCTTTACTAAATAAATAGGTAAGAACACTTGCTAACATACTAATTTTATCTATAAATCCAAGCTGTCTAGTAACTCTTTTCAATGTAACATCGATAGGTCTATCAACTAATTTTAATTTAGAGCCGATATGTTCACTTTCTTCAATTGCTGCAATCATTTCTGCGCCTGGTCTGATTCCAATTTTATCGCCCATTTTCTTTTGATATGCAGATAACAGTAAATTAGCCATAACAAAAATAGCCTGGCCTTTTTTAATCACATCACCAATATCAAGATTTTCATATTTATTATCATTGTTTAAATTATCAAATCTTCCTTGACAAAGTTCAATAGCCACAACATCGGGTTGAAGTTCTTTAATACTATCAGCTACTTCCACTGCACTAGCCTTGGAAACATGTGCTGTCCCTAATAAAATAATTTCCTTGTTATCTTTGGTAATTTTTTTAATCATAAAATCTCCTAATTCTCAATTTTCAATTTATCAAATACTTTAAGTACAATTTTCGAAAATTTCGGTATAGCCATAGCTTCATTTCTACTTATTCCTCTAGTAGCTACAAGAATAATTACATAAATAACGAATGCAACTAGTACACATAAAATTAAAGAAATCAATTGACTTACTGAATATCCAAATAGACCATTAAATATCATGAAAAATAATTTATATGACATAAGTGCCACAACTCCTGTAACTAAACCACTTAATACTACTCTCGGGAACCAAATTTGCCAATCAGATTTAAAGTTTATATTTCTTTTAATTGCCAAATAATTTATACCAAAAGCAACCATATAGGTCAATGTATAGGCTATTGGGGCCGCAAGTATATTCAACGAATTAAAAGATATTAATAGGTTCAGTACAACCACATTTACCAATAATCCAATACTGAGACTAATAATTGGTATAAATGTTTTCCCCATACCTTGTAATATACCTGTTGTATTATGATACAATCCAATAAATAATACCATAATAAAACTAAATTGCATAATGTTAAAAGCATCAGAAGCATTAAATATAAGGTCTAGTATTGGCTGACCTAGAAATAATAAACCAAAACCTGCAGGTACACTTATGAAATTAACCATTTTAATAGATAATTTTACTTTTCTAGCTAACTCTTTCTTATCATTGCGACCGATTGCAGCTGAAATAGCTGGTACTATACTAATTGCAAAAGCTGAAGAAGTTGAAACTATCAGATTTACTAAAGCCAAAACTGCTCCACTAAAAGAACCATAAAGTCTATCAGCAGCATCTAGACTAAAACCTGTTGCCATTAATCTGATAGGAATAATAATACCTTCAATAACATCAAGAAAGGTAGGTAATAAAGCAGCCAAGGTAACAGGCATTGCAAATAAGATAATTCTTTTTAGGATTTTAAGATTTTCTTTTTTATTGCTTTTTAACAAAACTATAGATTCGCCTTTATTCTTAAAAAATATAAGAAGAACAATCAATGCTAATATAGCACCAACAAATGGACCAAAAGCAACCCCATTAATAATCCTCAAAGAATTATTTCCTGCAAAGTTTTTTAATATATAGATTGTTATGCCAACAGAAAACCCAACTCTAGCAATTTGTTCAAATACTTGAGATATTCCAGTAGGTAACATCTGTTGTTTACCTTGAAAATATCCTCTAAATGCAGACATTACAGTTACAACTAATAATGCTGGAGCCATTGCCTGTAAGACATAAGTTGTTCTTGAATCTACAAAAATGTATTTGGCAATTATTGGAGCAAACAAAAATAATCCTATAGAAAGTACCAATCCAATGAAAAACAATAATTTTAAAGAATAAGTAAATATTCTATTAGCTACATCATACCTTCCAGCTGCTCTTTCCTCTGCCATAAGTTTAGAAATAGCTATAGGTATACCTGCCGCAGATATTGCAAGAAGCATGGCATAAAAATTAATGCCTTTCATATATATTCCAACACCACCTGAGCCTACGGTTTGATAAAGGAATGCTTGATAAAAAGCACCTAATATTTTAGAAATTATTGCTGCAGCTGATAAAATAAAAGCATTTTTAATAAAAGAACTCTCTTTATGATTTGACAAGCTGTTTCTCCCATCTATTCTTAATTTTTCTTAAACCAACCATTATAACAATATAACTTATTACACCAGTTAGAATATCCGCTACCGGAAAACTAAACCATATACCATCAAGACCAAAATAATATGAAAATAATAAAAGGAATGGAATCATCAAAAACAATTGTCTTAATCCTGCTAAAAGTATAGCTGCATAAGGTTTATCAAAGGATTGGTAAGCTGATGAACCTATTAATTGTATTCCAACCAATGGCATTCCACCCATAACAAATATCATTCCATATTTTGCCATTTCTACAAAATCATTTTCTTTTGTAAAAAGATTTATAATTTGATCATTTAATAAAATCACTAAAATTAAAGCCATAAATGACATACTAAAAGCAATAAACATACCTTTATTTACTATTTCTTTTAGTCTCTTAAAATCTTTCATTCCGTAAGTATATGCCATCAATGGTTGTAACCCATGAAGCAAACCAAATATTGGTAGAAATAAAAATGTATTTATTTTCAAGATAATTCCAATAGCATTTAAAGCTACAATACCTCCATAAGCTAAGAATAGGTTATTTAAAAGTATAGCACCAACACTATTTAAAGCTTGTCTAACAAAGGCAGAAAAACCTAATAAGTTCATCTTTTTATAATACATCCACTTGAATTTCACTTTTTTGAAATTTAGTTGTGTTGGTAATTTTTTCACCTTATAATAATATAAAACTAATATAAACGATAAGAACTGCCCAAAGGAATTAGCTAGTCCTGCACCAAATATACCCATATCGAATATTACTATAAAAATAGGGGTAAATATAACATTTGTTATAATACTAGTTAGAATTATACTAGAAGCTTTTTTTGCTTCACCTATAGTTCTTAATAAATTATTAGCCAAAAATATTGTAGGTGCAAATAGCCATCCTATTAAAATAGCCGAATAGTAGATTTTAGTATCATCAAATAGTACACCTTTTCCACCAGCTAAGTTAATAATAAAATCTGAAAATACTGTACCTATAACAATAATACCTATTGTTAGTATTATAGCAGATACTATTCCAGTCCAAACAATATTATCTATCACTTTATGTCTTTTGCTTCCTAGTTTTACAGATACCATAGCTGCAGTTCCTAAAGTTGCCATAGTACCAAGTGCTACTAAAACCATTTCTATAGGTAAAGTTACAGCCGTTACTGCAAGAGCATTGCCGCCAATTAAATTACCAAGATACATACCATTGACTATGTTGTTTGAGGCATTTACTAACATTGCAATTATTGATGGGTAGGATAATGTAAATATAAGTTTATATATATTTCCTTTAGTAAAATCAATAGCTGTTTGCATTAATCACTGCTCCTAAGATCTTTAGTTACAATTTCAATACTATTTAATTCATTAATTGATTTATCACTTGATATACCTAATTCCTTGAATTTTCTGGTGGTAGGTAAAACTCTAGACTCAAAAGCTCCAACAGCCTTATTATAGGAATCTACTGACCTATCTAAACCTTTTTTTATATTATCTAAATGTTCTGCTAATATAGACATTCTGTCATATAGCTCTTTGCCAAGATTACTTATTAATTTAGCATTTACTGCCAAAGTTTCTTGATTCCAACCATAAGCTATGGCCTTTAATAGTGCTATTAATGTAGTTGGAGTTGCTATAATAACATTTTTGCTAGCTCCAACTTCAATAAGTTGAGGCTCTGCTTCTAAAGCAGCACCATACAATGCTTCATTAGGTAAGAACAATACAACAAATTCTGGACTTTCAGGAAATTGATCCCAATAAGCCTTACAACTTAATTTACCAATATGATCCTTTACTTGTCTGCCATGTTCCAATAAATATTTTCGTTTATCTATATCATCAACTGCCTCTATTAAGTTTAAATAGGCATCTAATGGTGTCTTAGCATCTATAACAATTGTCTTGTTGCCTGGTAATTTAATCAACATATCTGGTCTTAGTCTTCCTGTATCTGAATCAGTAGAAAATTGTTCTACAAAATCCACACAATTTACCATCCCAGCCATTTCAACAACTCTTTTAAGTTGTATTTCACCCCATCGTCCTCTAGTTTGAGGTGCTCTTAATGCTTTCACTAAATTTGCAGTTTCAATTTGTAATTTTGTTTGGTCTTCTTTTAAAAACTTAAATTGTTCTTTGACTTCAGTAAAGGTCTTTTGATATTCCTTATCTATTTCTTCCATTTTTCCTTTTACTTCACCAAGTATTTCTTTCATTGGAGTGACTATATTTTTAATTGATTCTTCTTTTTTTTCTAATTCATTCTTGTTTTCCATACTAGTCTTAGCAAATTCAGATTTTGCCAAGTCTAAAAAATTTGCTTGATTTTCTTTTAGCAATTTATAGGAAATTGTTCGAAAAGATTCAGTTAAATCTTCTTCACTCTTTTTAAGCAATTTTTCTTTTTCAAAAGCTAATTTTTTTTCACTTTCTAATAGTGACTGATATTTTGCAATTTCAGTTTTCAATAAATTAATTTCTGAATCAAGACTCTTAACCTTTGTAAAGTAAATAATTATACCACCAATAAAAATGCCAACTAAGGCAAATAAAAATTCAGTCATCTTAACCTCCAAAATCTATTCTTACAAAATCTCGTATTTTACTAAAATACAAATAGGCTTCCGTAACTTGAATACCTTTTATATTTTCAATAGCCATCTTATATAGTTGTAGCTGCTTTTCATATTCATCAAGCTTTTCTTTTATCATATCTTGGTCTACATAATCAGTCTTGTAATCAATCAATATACATTTAGAATCTTCAATAAAATATAGATCAATAATTCCCTGAATCAATATTTTATTTTCACCTATGTAATCGTTACTAATCATAGATGGATCAATCATTAAATTAAATGGTTTTTCCTTTTCATAATCAGCAGAATTCAGCATTCTTTCATATATCGTGCTATCTAAAAACCCAAAAACACCATCTATATCCAAAGATTCCACTTCCAATATTGAAAGAATCCCTTTTTCCTTGAATACATTTATTGCTTCATTTAACTGTTCCATTGTATATTTTTTTGAATATTCTAGTAATTCCATTACTAAATGAAAAATGATACCTTTTTCTACACTAGATATTTTTTTTCCTTGTAGAAAATCAGGTTTAATCTTAAGACTGTTTTTTAACAGATCTCTTGTTAATGCTTTTTCAATAGAATTTATTTTAACAAAATCTGTGGCTGATAGTTTTTTAGGTGTTTGTATTACATGCCTATCTCTAAAATCATCATCACTAGATTCTAAATTGACTTTCAAGACTTTATTTTGCTTGTAATTCCCATTATTTATAATACCACTTTCCTTTGAAACTTCAAAATTAACCTTTGCAGTTTCATCATTAAATATTATAGGCAAAATCAAATCATAGAATGATCTAGCTTTAACTATACTATTAAAATTATATGATCGATATTTATCCATTTTTTTCACTGATCCTACCAGAAAAAGATTAGCCTTAGCACGTGTCATAGCAACATATAATAAATTAAGCTTGTCTTCTAAGTTTTCATAACCCAAGGCCTTGTTGATTATATCATAATTAAATGTTTTCTTTTTATTTCTATTTTTAATATCATTAATTTTGGCACCGATGCCTAATTTTTGATGATAGTTGATTTGTTTGATTGCATTACTCTTCCATATGTCTCCTAATTTAACCAAAAATACATTATTATACTCCAAACCTTTACTTTTGTGAATAGTTTGAAGCCTTACCACATTATCTTCTTCTGATATTAAACTAGAACTAGGTATACTAATTTCATTATTTTGAATGTGTCTGAAATATTTTAAAAAACCATTAAGATGAGTATTGTTCAAATTTTCAAAATCGGATATAAGCCTTAATAATTCCTTCAAATTTAAACTTTCAAACTCATAATCATCCTTTCTGAAAATTGTGAAATAGTATTTTGAGTCGATTAATAGATTAATAGCAAAATCTGTAAGATTGTGTTCATTTAATTTTATTTTTAATTCTTTAATATTACTAAGAAAAACTATAATTTTGTCCTTAATATTTTTAAAGCCATCTTCATTTTCTGTATATCTATATAAAGAACCAATAATTTGTTCACCTTTACTTTTGCCCTTTCTTATTAAGGCTAAATCTTCCAAGGTGAAATTATATATCGGACTCTTTAATATGTTGATTAAAGCAAGATCATTATTAATATTGTCAATAATTTCTAAATAATCAATAAAGAATCCCACACTTAAGGATTTTAAAAAACCAGTATCTACTTCACCATAAATCGGGATCGAATATTTATCAAAAATCTCTTTGAATGGATCAACAATGAACTTTGTTGAATTTGCTAATATTGTAAAATCACTATATTTATACTTACCCTCGTCCACAAGTTGTCTTATTCTTCTAGCACAAACATCTGCTTCTTTTTGTACTTTATCATATTGAATTTCATCGTCTTCCTCATCCTCTAAATCATCTGTTCCAGCGAGATCTATAACATAAGTTTCGATTCTATTATCATTTAATATTGTTGAGCCATGTACTAATTGGGCTTCATCTTTATATTTAACTGGTGAAAAAAAACCATCCATTAAATGATTAAATAAACAATTCACTCCGTTAACAACACTTTTACTGGATCTGAAATTCATGTTTAAAGTCAAGGCTTCACAAAGAATATTTTCCCCATAGTTTTCAACTTTGTTTTTAAAAATACTTGAATCAGCTAGTCTAAATCTATATATACTCTGTTTTAAATCACCAACATAAAACAAGTTGTTATCTCTTGCTATTAAATTAAAGATATTTTCTTGTACACCATTGGTATCTTGATATTCATCTATACAAATATATTTGTAATATTCCCTATATTTCATGTTAACATCTTTATCTGACAAAAGTTCCAATGCGAAATGTTCAATATCGTTATAATCAAATAGATTTATTCTTCTTTTTTCCTTCATTAATTCTTTATAAAATCTATTAATAATATCTATCAAATAAATAATATCGGCTTTTTTTTCAGCTTGTTCATTTAATTTTCCTTCTAAATCTAAAGTTAATTCCTTCACTTTATCTTTAAGCTCTTTTCTGGCCAACTTAAAATCTTCATGTGATGGGTTTTTATCATCTTTTTTTACATTAGGTAACCGTTTAAACTCAATATTAGATTTCAAAAAAGAAGAAAGTCCTTTAGTCTTCAAATTATCTACCATTAAATTAAATTGCTCTAAATCATCTTCGTAGATAGGCTGATATTCTTCTGCCCCATTGGCAATACTGTCATACTCTAATGAAAGATAATTATCCAAGTTACTTAATTCTCTTTTTATTAAAATATCTATATAGTATTTACCTACAGGTGTTCTTTCAAATTCATCAATATTTTTAGTATAAGAACTTACTCCTTGTTCAAGCCAAATTGATGGATTGGGATTACTTTGGCTAAAGTCATATAGTTCAATAATATAATTTCTTAAATCTTCATCACTTTCTAGCTTTCCGTATGTTTCTACTAGGTTAATAAACCTTGTATCAGCTTTTTCATATTCTTCTTCAAAAATCTTATCTAGTATAAATGTTTTCAACTCTAGATTTCTTTTTTCATCAATTATTTGAAATTTTAAATCTAAATCTAATATATTATAATTGTTTTTAACAACTTGCAGGCAAAAGGAATCAATAGTCTTTATATCTGAGGCTTCCAAAAGGTTTCTTTGTTTTTTTAAATTTTGATTCATTCCATCATTTTCAATCTCATGGTCAAGTTTCTTCTGTAGTTTCTCCTTCATTTCAGAAGCAGCTTTTCTAGTGAACGTTATCATAAGAATATTATTTATATCCACTTCACCTTTTTTAATAATTTGAAATATACGTTCAATTAATACTGCAGTTTTTCCTGAACCTGCAGCTGCTGATACTATTAAATTCTTATTTCGTAAATCGATGGCTAATCTTTGTGCATCAGTCCAATTTTGCATATATACTATTTAACTCCTCAATAAATGACTTTTTATCATACTTTTCATTATTTAAAACTCGGTATTGTTTTTTATTTTTGCATATTTTTGAATACTTACAGTACTTACAACCACTTTCATCATTTTTGTAATAATAGGGTGCAACTTTAAAATCGCCTTTGATAATTTTTCGAACATGACCTTTGATTTTATCGTCAGTAAATTTCCTTATAAGTTCATACTCTGATGGTTCAATAGCACTACTTTCTTTTAAACCTTCAGGCATTAAAAAATCCTGATCCTTCGCCTTGACTACTAGTCCAGTAATTCTGTCCTTATTATAGTCATCGACTAAACTGTTATACAAAACTCCTGCAGGTATAAGATTCTTATTTGATAATGCGTTAAGATAAACAAATAATTGAAATGCTATACCATCTCTAAACTTCCTATAATCCATTTTTTTACCTTTTAATTTATAGTCAATTATCCTAATAAAATCTTTTTCATCATGCTTTAGAATATCTACTCTATCGACCTTACCCTCTAGGAAGAAATTTTGATCACCTTCTAGTCCTAGTCTATATTCAGGAAAAGTCTTTAAAGGGCCGAATTCTGCTTCATAGAAGCTCGGCTTAAATTGTGAATTAATTATGTCATTTCTTAAATTCTCAACTAAATTTAAGCCCTCATCCTTTATTTTATTCAATCTATAAGACAATTGATGACTGTCAAATTTCAATAAGTTATTTTCTTGATACTCTTCAAAAAAATGATTTTCAATAATTTTCGAAATATTTTCATCAACATTGTCAATATACCAATTATTCTTGCCAATTCTTTCAAGAACATGGTGATAAATATTTCCTATATCCATGGATTTTATTTCAAATTCTTTTTCTTCTGTGGGATTAATACCATATTTTATGAAAAAACTATAGGGACATTTACCATATTCTTCTAGTTTGCTGATTGTAAAGAATGGCTCTTTCTCATTAAAAAGTATCTTTCTAACTATATCTTTCTCTATTTGACCTTCATTATTTTCTATTCTATTATAGGTAAAGAGATTATCTAAAAATTCACCAAATTCTACAAATATATTATTATATTCATTCCTTGATATTTCAAGGAAACCACCCTGACTTGATTTTATTAAATTAAGTAAGCTAATATACTTCGAATAAAAATATTGATTATTATTTTTTGAAAAAGAATCAATATAATTAATATTAAAAGACTTTCTGATTGATTTTAGTATGTAGGCTGGCTTTATACCTTCTCCCTGACTATCACTTAAACTGTAGCTTATATATAGTGCCTTATTAGGAATTGTTAATGTGAAATACAGCTCAATGTTTCTAGTCAACTGTTTTGATAGGTCGTCCTTTTTCCAATTTAGGACTTCTTCTAATAAAATTGATTCATCAAGGGGAAACAAGGGATCAGGAGAAATTCTTTCTGGTAGAAAGCCTTCATTTGCTCCTACTATAAACAATACTTCGGCTGACTCTTTAAATCCATCTTGACTGTTTATTACCATTACCTCATTATCATTTATTGGAAGTATACTAAGAAATTCTCTCTCAAGTGAGTTTTTAAGTAATTTTTGCAACTCATTGTTGTTAACATCTTTATCACCAAGAAAGCCAACCATTTGATCAAGGATTTCTAGGAGAGTATTCCAAAATTGAGTATTTAAATATACATTTTTGAAGTTTTCTTGAACTTTAAATTCTTCAATATTTTCTGATAATTTTTCATATACTTTAAGCTCAATTAAAACTTGATACAAACAAGAGATTTTTTCTTTTATACTAGAACCTTGAACATTAATCCGAATATTCATAATTAATTCAAGAACTCTTTGTCTTACTAATTCAATTTCAGAATCATCAAATTTTCTTTCCCATTTATTATAATTAATACCATTTTCTTTAACATATTTTTCTAACGATTCAACTTCAGGGATATCAAAATCTAAGAAATCAGTTTTGAGCATATTTATAATATCATCTGTTTTATTATCATCCAAGAGATTTATCATTGAAAGTAATAACCTCGCAATAGGGTGGTTATGGATAAATACTTTTTCATTTATGAATAATGGTACTTCATATATTTTTCTATAAAGCTTAAAATAATTTCTATACGCATCAATATTATTACACACAATTTTAATATCTTTATATTTATATCCTTGATCAACAATTTTAATTATATTTTCAAATAAATTCTTAACTTCTTCATTTATATTTGTAAAACTAACTAGTTTCAAATCAGATATTTTTTGTTCAAAATTAATTATTTTGTTATAACTAAGGATATTTTCTAAATGAGAAACTTCACTGGATTTAAAAAACTGTTGTTCTAATACAGTAGTTTTATTCTTTAAATTATTTAAATCTATAAATTTATTTAAATTTTGATATATATTTTGACTAATTTTATTAAATTCACAATTATTAACATCTATATTTAAAGCTATAGTACAAGTTTTGGCAGATCTAATTAATTCCTTCACTATTTTCAACTGTTGATTAGAAAATGTATAGAAATCATCAATGAAAAAATGAGCCTCTTTAATATTACTTGACTCACTAATCGAATCAAGTAGTCTATCATTAAAAGCTATATCATCAATATAACCTTCTTTTAGGTATTCTTGGTATTTATCTTTTATTAGAGAAAGTTCTTTTATTTTTATTAGTAAATCAGGTTTGTTAATAATTTTTTCACTTTTTAGTTCCTTACCACTAATATCTCTTAAATCCCCAATTACTCTATTTATTTCTTCTAAAGTACTGGGTTTTGCTTTTTTGAAATATTTTAATTGATAATCTAATTCATTTATTATCTTGTTTAAAATTAGTAGTTGTCCCTGTTCATTCAAGAAAGTTCTTGAACGTATATCAGTATTTTTTAATAATAAATTACCTAACTTTTTAAAACTAATTACTTGAACATCAAATAATCCTTTACTATTTAATCTTGTGATTATTTTATTTTCAGTTTCGAGAGTACTTTGTTCTGGCACTAAAAAATAGCATATTTCCTTAGAGTTAATATGCTTTTTTATTATATCTGTCATATATTGGCTTTTTCCACTTTTTCTTCTGCCTAAAACAAATTCTACTCCCATTTAATACCTGCTAACTCAAGACTATCTTTATTTGTCTTATAAAATCATCATAATCTCTGTATAGAATTATCCCTTTTTTATTAATGTATTTTTCTACCCATTTGTTATTCGTATCAATTTTACTTGGATATGGCATAAATATTACTCTACCCTGTTTCAAAGAGTATTCTATTTGTTTATAATCACCTTCTTGGTACTTTTTGTCAACAATAATGGTAAACTGGGAAATTCCACTTAAGGTTATTCCCCTTATTGGAAATTGCCATCTTTTTCCTGGTGATGAAGGACAGTATTGAGATATTACTAGACCATCTCTTGATAGATCTTTTTGCAGTTGTTCATTTTCCTTTGGATACGCCTTGTTTAAAGGTGTTCCAAGTACACCTATAGACGGCATACGATTATTAACAACAGTATTTAAAACTACTGTATCAATCCCTTTTGCCAACCCTGAAGCTATAATATAGCCTTTTTCACCTAAAAATTTGGTAATTTTATAGGCCAGATCTTTTTCTTCGAAAATTGGAGCTTTGGAACCAATAATTGAAACAATTGGTTTATTAAGCAATTCCCTATGCCCTCTTAAAAAAAGAAATGGAGGTGGACCATCAATCCTTTTCAGTTCAAATGGATAATACTCTTCATTAACTCCAATTATATGGTCGGTAGCCAATAATTTTTCAAATCCTCTTAGAACTGATTCATATCTAGCTAAAAAAGACTCATTAGAAACACCAAAATAACCAGCTATTAAATCCATTTTATAAAATAATGGCTTAGTAAAATCCACTTTTTCTTTTAAATCCTTATAGGTTGCAGCTGTTTTTTTATATGCATAATTAAAGTAACTTTGTATTGTAAAATAATTAATAGCTTCTTGGATGGAATCCTTGTTATTTTTTAATAGTTCTACATTTCTTGGTGCCTGTATTTCTTTACCAATACTACTGCCGCTGTAACGTCTCTCTTCTAAATCTCTTTTTAGAAAAAGAGTTCCTGACGGATTCATTTTCACAGGTAAAATATCACCTTTATGTACTAGTTTATTTAATCTTTGTACACTTATACCAAGAAACTCAGCAGCTTCCTTAGCAAACATAATTTCATCAGCTATTATGCTTTTTAACTTATCATCCATGTCTTCCTCCAAAAATTAACTTTAACTTAATTCTATATCAAAGGTTTAAAAACTTCAACAACTTGACTACATACTATTCCTATTATCTTTCATAGCTCTATCTATTTGTCTTGCCGCTTCTTTCTTGGCTAAAACATCTCTCTTATCGTATAATTTCTTTCCTTTGGCTAAGGCTATTTCAACTTTAACTTTTCCATTATCATTAATGTAAAAAGACAATGGAACTAAAGTTAAACCTTCTTCTTTGATTTTACCAATCAGCCTCATAATTTCTTTTTTATGCAAAAGTAATTTCCTGCTTCTTAAAGGATCATGATTATGAATATTACCCTCTTCAAAAGGACTAATATGAACACCATCAAGAAATATTTCGCCATTTCTTATATTACCATAACTATCTTTTAAGTTTAGTCTTCTTCTTCTTAATGATTTCATTTCAGTTCCTGTAAGTACTATACCTGCTTCAAATTTATCAATAATGAAATAATCATGATAAGCTTTTCTATTTTCTGCAAGTTTAATCAACAATCTCACCATCCTCTAAATTGAAATCAAGACGTCCAGTTAAAATTTCCGCCTTGACCAATTTAACTTTAATAGGATCACCTATTCTAAATTTAACCTTATTGCCAGAATCCCTAACAACCATCTCCTTGTCAAAGAATGTATGATATCCTTCCAATGAAGCATATGGTAAGAAACCTTCTGTAAGATTCTCTAATTGTATAAATAGTCCACTACCAATCATACCTGAAATTTTGCCGTTAAATATATCACCAACAAAGGTTTTCATATACTCAACACTTTTAATTTTATCAACTTCTCTTTCAGCACTTTCAGCAATAATTTCTTTTTCACTTGATTGAACTGCTGATCGATATGAACTAAAATTGATTTTAGTTTTTTCACTATCATCTGGCAATCTTTCTTTCATGTATCTTTTCAAAATTCTATGCACTTCTAAATCTGGATATCTCCTAATTGGAGAAGTGAAATGGCAATAATAAGTAACAGAAAGTCCAAAATGTCCTAATGCCTTAATATCATACCTAGCATGGCTCATTGATCTCAATAAAAGATTCATCATCATTTCTTTCATAGGATGACCTTCTAATTTATCAATTATTTCCTGATATTGTTTAGGATATATTTTTCCATTACTATCTAGTTTAAGCTTTAAGTCATACGGTTCTGCCACAGTATTGAAATTATTGATACCCTCAATTGGCGGTTCTTCGTGAACTCTATATATACATGGAGCAGTGAGCCAAAATAAATGTTCAGCAACAGTTTCATTTGCTATTAACATAAATTCTTCTATAACAGACTCAGCTTGGTTTCTAACTCTTTTAGCTAATTCAATAGCTTTTCCATTTTCATCTACAAATATTTTTAATTCAGGGAAATCAAAGAATACAGCTCCCCTAGCTGCTCTCATTTTTGTTAAAATATTAGATAATTCTGCCATTAGATCAAACCAAGTATACAAGTCCTTATATTCTTCCAAGCCATAAATTTGATCAGGTTCATCATTACGCTTTAATATTTTTGCAACTTTAGTATACGTCATTCTTTTATTAGATTTAATTACAGAAGGAAATATTTCATAATTTGTAACTTTGCCATGTTTATCTATGTCCATCATCGCTGTCATAGCAAGTCTATCAACCCCTTCTTGTAAACTACATATGCCATTAGAAAGCACCTCAGGTAACATAGGTAGGACCCTATCAGGAAAATACACACTTGTAGCCCTATTAAACGCCTCCTTATCGATAGTATCACCAGTTACCACATAGTGGCTTACATCAGCTATGTGAACCCCTAGAGTGTAACCTTCACCTTTTCTATCAATTGAAATTGCATCATCGAAATCTCTAGCATCTTCACCATCTATAGTTACTATTAGTAAATCTCGCAAATCTCTTCTACTACCAATTTCTTCATCAGTAACTTCATGGGCTGCCTTAGTGGCTGCTTTCAATACTTCTTCAGGAAATTCTTTTGGCAAGTTGTATTTAATCATAACTTCTTCAATAGCAATATCGGCTTCGTCAAGATCAGTTGCTAATCCAATAACATCTATTAACCCAAAATTATTATTATCTGGATATTTAACAATCTTAGAAAAAACTCTGTCACCCTTTTTTAAATTGAAATCATCACTTCTGAATTTCCCAAATATTTTTTTGTCTATAGGTACAATGGTAATTTTACCTTTATAATAGACTGCTTCACCTATAAAACTCTTGGTACCTCTACTGATAATTCTTTCAACTTTCGCTTCTTTATTCTTGCCACCTGTTTTTGCTACAAGCTTGGCAAGAACAATGTCGTTATTTTGAGCATCTTTAAGACTTTTATTAGGTATAAAAAACTCAGCTTTTGTTGATTTTTCTTGAAAAAAACCAAACCCTTTCTCATTAGTACTAATAGTACCAAGCATAAGTCCTTTTTCTTTTATTGATATATACCTGCCCTTTTTAGTTGAATATATCAATCCATCAGCCATTAGCTCCAAAATATTTTTTTCAACTATTAATTTATCATCTTTTGATAAATCCCATTGTTCTCCTATTTCATCCAAATTCATTGGTTTGTAATTTGGTTCATTAATTTTTTCTAAAATATATTCTTTATCCATAAAAATCTCCTTTTTGAAAAAAAGCTATTGCCTGAGCAATAGCTTTTTAATATTAACTAATTACAGCTAATACCAAGGTTAAAAATATAAACAAAACTGATAAGACTATTGTTACTTTTTTCAACAGAACTTCTGTTTTATTTTTACTATATCTATTATCTCCTAATGCAGGAGCTGCTCCTTGGAAACTATCCGTCTTGCTTGGCTGGATTAAAACCACGCCTATCAACAAGAGTGAAATTACACCTATTGCGATAGATAAAAATATTTGCATCTTGTACCTCCTATTTATTTTTTAAATTGTAGAATGTTTTTAAACCTTTATATTCAGCTAAATCTCCTAATTCATCTTCTATTCTTAACAATTGGTTGTATTTAGCAACTCTGTCACTTCTTGAAGGAGCACCAGTTTTAATTTGACCTGCATTTGTAGCAACTGCAATATCAGCTATTGTTGTATCTTCAGTTTCACCTGATCTATGTGAAATAACTGCTGTATAACCTGCTTTTTGAGCCATTTCAATTGCATTTAAGGTTTCAGTCAATGTCCCG
Source organism: Fusobacteriota bacterium (assembly GCA_009773805.1). Classification (GTDB taxonomy): domain Bacteria; phylum Bacillota; class TC1; order TC1; family TC1; genus WTXA01. The sequence goes on along the minus strand of WTXA01000001.1, from coordinate 81,468 downwards.
ATTTGGTTTACTTTAATCAAAATAGCATTAGCTGTATTGTTTTCAATTCCTCTTTCAAGTCTTGTCGTATTTGTAACGAATAAATCATCACCAACAATTTGGAGTCTATCACCTAGCATTTCAGTTTTTAATTTGAAACCATCCCAATCTTCTTCGGCCAAACCATCTTCAATGGAGATAATTGGGTATTTGTCGATTAGTTCCTTGTAGTAATTGATCATCTCTTTAGTTGTTAGTTCTCTATTTTCGCCTTTTAGTTCATATTTTTTAGTTTTTGTATTATAAATTTCAGTAGCTGCTGGGTCCATAGCAATCATAAAATCGTCTTTTAATTTATATCCAGCTTTTTCTATAGCACTACAAATATATACTAATGCCTCTTCATTTGATTTTAGATCAGGTGCAAATCCACCTTCATCACCAACAGCTGTATTCAAGCCTTCGTCATTTAATACTTTCTTCAGGCTATGGAATACTTCAGCACACATTCTTAATGCTTCAGAAAAGCTTGGTGCTCCAACAGGCATAATCATAAATTCTTGAAAATCTACTGTATTATCTGCGTGTTTTCCACCATTAACAATATTCATCATAGGTACAGGTAATTGCTTGCTATTTACTCCACCAATGTACCTATATAATGGCATACCTAATGATTCTGCAGTAGCTTTAGCAACTGCTAAGGAAACTCCTAATAGGGCATTAGCACCTAATCTACCTTTATTGTCAGTCCCGTCTAATTCACATAGTATTGCATCGATACCGATTTGATCTTCACTATCTAAGCCAATTAATTCTGGAGCGATTTCACTATTAATGTTTTCAACAGCTTGCAGAACACCTTTACCAAGGTATCTATTCTTATCTCCATCTCTTAATTCTACAGCTTCAAAAGCACCTGTAGAAGCTCCGCTTGGAACTCCCGCTCTACCCATAAAACCTTCTTCTAAATAGACTTCAACCTCTACTGTTGGATTTCCTCTTGAATCTAGTATCTCTCTAGCATATACATCTGTAATAATTCCCATAACTTATTTCCTCCTTTAATTAATCCTTTATTAATGAAGTACCAGTCATTTCTTCTGGTATTTCTAAATCTAACAATTTTAATATTGTTGGGCTAATATCTCTTAGTGAGAGACCAACTTCTTTTCTAACTTCCATATACTTATTGCTTACTACTATAAATGGAACTGGATTGGTGGAATGAGCAGTAATCGCTTCTTTCAGTTCTTTGTTATACATACATTCACAGTTTCCATGATCTGCTGTAACTAATAGAACTCCATCAAGATCCTTCACTGATTTTTCTATTTTACCTAAACATTCATCAACTGCTTCTACAGCTTTGATAGCTGCCGGTATATTACCTGTATGTCCGACCATGTCACCATTAGCAAAATTTATTATGAGCACTTCATGCTTTTTAGCCTCTAAAACTTCTAATACCTTTTGCGTTACTTCGTAAACACTCATTTCAGGTTTAAGATCATAGGTTGCCACCTTAGGTGAAGGAACAAGAATTCTATCTTCACCAATATTTGGTTCTTCAACACCACCGTTAAAAAAGAAAGTTACATGTGCATATTTTTCTGTTTCAGCAATTCTAACTTGTCTTATCCCATTTTTACTTAAATATTCTCCAAGAGTGTTATTTAATCTATCTGAAGGAAAAGCTATTGCAGCACCTAGATTTTCATCATATTCAGACATGCAAACAAAGTTAACATTAATATTTTTTCTTGGAAATTCAGTAAAATCACTTTTTACTAAAACTTCTGAAATTTCTCTAGCTCGGTCACCTCTAAAGTTGAAGAAAATCAATGAATCTCCCTCTTCAAGACCTTTATAATCGCCAATTACGGTTGGGATAACAAACTCATCATTGACATCTATGGCATAACTATTCTCTACAGCCTCTATTGCAGTTTCAGCTTTGAGTCCGTCACCAAAAGCCAATGCCTTATAGCCAAGTTCTAATCTGTCCCATCTTTTGTCCCTATCCATTGCATAATATCTACCTTGTATAGTAGCTATTTTTCCTAATCCAATATTAGTCATGAAATCTTCAATTGAAATTATATATTCCTCAGCTGATCTTGGGGGAACATCTCTTCCATCCAAAAATGCGTGAATATATACTTTTTCCAAATTGAGATTCTTAGCCATTTCCAATAATGCCATTATATGACTAATGTGACTATGAACTCCGCCATCAGACAATAAGCCCATCAAATGTAACGCTTTACCACTTGACTTAGCAAGATTCATATTTTCTAGAAGCACTTCATTATTAAAAAAATTACCTGTAGTAATTTCATTGTCAATTTTTGTTAAATCTTGATAGACAACTCTACCACTTCCAATATTCAAGTGTCCCACTTCAGAATTACCCATTTGTCCATAAGGTAAGCCAACATCTATACCCGAAGTTATAAGTTGTGTATTGGGATTTTCCTGAATTATTCTTGAATAATTGGGTGTATTTGCTAGTTTTATAGCATTAGCTTCTCTTGACTCTTCTATACCCCATCCATCCAATATTAACAGAACAACTGGTTTTATCATTATATCTCCTTACCTACATCCATTTATAATATTTATAAACTCGTTTTTATTTAATGATGCACCCCCAACAAGGGCTCCATCTATATTATGTTGAGTTATCAAACTTTTAATATTCTTATCATTAACACTTCCACCATAAAGAATTGCAATTTCTTCACCTTCATAACCTAAGCCACTAATAATCTCTCTAATATATGCACACATAATCTCAGCGTCTTTAGGAGTTGCTGTGTTACCTGTTCCTATAGCCCAAATTGGTTCATAGGCAATTTTTATTTTTATTGCATCTTTTTTTGTTATACCTTCAAAAGCATTAATAAGCTGCTTTTTAACATAGTCTTTCTCCATTCCTTTTTGACGAACTTCTAATGGTTCACCAACACACAAAACTGGTACTATATCATTTTCAAGTAGTTTAATTGCCTTTAAATTGACTAATTCATCTGTTTCTCCAAAATACATTCTTCTTTCTGAATGTCCAATTATACAAATATCAATCAATAATTCTTTGAGAATCGGTATACTAATCTCACCAGTATATGCTCCAAAATCTGCTTCATGAACATTTTGAGCACCTATTTTTATAAAACTTCCTTTTAAAACTCTTTTAAACTTTTCAAGATGTGTAAAAGGTGGACATATAGCGACCTTTATTTGATCATCCATAATTTCGTTTTTAAGTTCTTGTAATAGTTCAACTCCTTCAGATATGGTTGTGTTCATCTTCCAATTACCACAAATGAAAGGATCACGAGACTTGTTATCTAATACAGCTATTCCTGGTAAAAGCTTTCCTTCCATAAATTCTATAGAAGCACCACCACCAGTTGATATGTGTGTCATTTTATTAGCAAGACCAGCCATATCTATGGCAGCTGCCGAATCTCCTCCACCAATTACAGTTATAGCATTTGAATGTGCTAAAGCTTCAGCCACTCCAAAAGTACCCTTGGCAAAGGTATTCATTTCGAATACACCCATAGGTCCATTCCATATTACAGTTTTCGCTTTTAAAACTATATCTGTAAATTTTTTAACGCTTTTAGGCCCAATATCCAAACCCATAACATCAGAAGTAATATTCTGTTTATCTACAATTTCCCATTTTGCATCATTTGAAAACTTATCTGCAACAACAACATCATCTGGCAAGATAATTTTAACACCTTTTTTCTCACCCAATGCTAATATTTCTTTTGCTAGCTCTACTTTGTCTTCTTCTACAAGGGATTTCCCAGTATTATATCCTAGTGCCTTATAAAAGGTGAACATCATTGCTCCACCAATTATCAAGGTATCCACTTTATTTAAAAGGTTGTTTATCGCACCCATTTTGTCAGTTACTTTGGATCCACCTAAAATTGCTACAAAGGGTCTTTTAGGATTTTCCATGACTTGGTCAAGTATTTCAACTTCTTTTTTCATCAAGAAACCTAGACCTGATGGTAAATATTTTGCCACACCAACAGTTGAACTATGAGCTCTGTGTGATGTTCCGAAAGCATCATTTATAAAAATATCACCAAGACTTGCAAGCTCTTTTGAAAAACTATCATCATTAGCCTCTTCTTCTTTTCTAAATCTAGTATTTTGAAGAAGAAGGACATCACCTGGTTTCATTTTATCAGCCAAAGCTTTTGTCTTTGGACTAACTACCCTATCATCATCGGCAAAAACTATTTTCTGTCCTAGAGTAGCTTCAAGATACTTTCCTACGAACTCTAGAGATAATTCATGATTAGGCACACCCTTAGGTCGACCAAAATGTGACATTAAAATAACTTTTGCTCCATTATCTAAAAGATAATGAATAGTTTTTAATGATGCCATTATTCTAGCACTATCAATAATTACTCCGTCCTTAACAGGTACGTTAAAGTCACATCTAACCAACACTCTTTTATTCTTAACAACAAAATTCTCAATTGATTTTTTTAGCAACCCTGTAACCTCCTAAAGTCCTTTTGAGCCAATATATACAGCTAAATCTGTACAACGTGTAGCATAACCCATCTCATTATCATACCAAGACAAAATCTTAGCCATATTTCCTTCAATTACCATAGTTGATAAAGCATCGATACAAGATGATAATTTCGAACCATTATAATCTTTAGAAACTAGTGGTTCATCTGAATATCCTAATATACCTTTAAGTTCATTTTCACTAGCTGCCTTTAAGGTAGCGTTTAATTCTTCTTTTGTGGTAGGCTTGCTTAATTCTACAACTAAATCAACCGCTGAAACATTTGGAGTAGGTACTCTCATAGACATGCCATTCAATTTCCCATTTAATTCTGGTAATACAAGTCCAACAGCCTTTGCTGCTCCAGTAGTAGTAGGAATCATAGATAAGGCTCCAGCTCTTGCTCTTCTTGGATCCTTATGATACTTATCCAATAATTGTTGATCATTAGTGTAGGCATGTATTGTTGTCATCATGCCTTTAACAATTCCAAAATTATCATTTATTACCTTAGCAAAAGGTGCAAGGCAATTTGTTGTACATGAAGCGTTTGAAATAATATTGTGTTTATCTTTGTCATATTTATCTTCATTTACGCCAAGTACTATAGTTATATCTTCATTTTTACCAGGTGATGATATAATCACCTTCTTAACAGAACCCCTTAAATGACCTTTACACGTTTCATAATCAGAAAATTTACCAGTAGATTCTAAGACAATATCTACTCCAACACTATTCCAATCAATATCCTTAGGTTCTCTGCCATTTAAAATTTTAACAACTTTCCCATCTATAATAAGTTCGCCTTTTCCAGTCTCAACTATACCATCATATGTGTCGTGTACTGAATCGTATTTAAATAGATGAGCATTTGAAGCTTCATCTCTTAAACTATTAATTGCAACTACCTCTATGTCATCCCTTTTTAGAGCATCTCTTAGTACAAGTCTTCCAATTCTTCCGAAACCATTAATTCCTAGTTTTAACATTAAAAAAACCTCCTTAAATTAAAATACCACTTATAATTATACACTAAATTTTAATCTAATTAAAGAGTAGCGGCTTATTAGATTCTGTTTAATTCATAAAGAATAATACTAGCTGCAACACTAGCATTTAGGGATTCCATTTTTTCACTAATTTGAATTGTCACATAATCTTCTGCAATACCCATAAAATCTTGAGATAAACCAGAATTTTCATTTCCTATACCAACAATAACCTTATCTTTAAAGTTATAATTATATAGATTTCCACCTTCTAATTTTGCTCCAATTATAGTAAAACCATGTTTTTTAAAAAGTTTTAGTTCTTCTGTTTTGATATCAAGAATCGGCAAGGCAAATATACCTCCCAAAGTACTTCTTAACACTTTTTCATTGTAAATATCCACTGAACCTGGTCCAACTAGAATACCACCTATATTAAATGCAGCAGCAGATCGGATAATCGTTCCTAGATTCCCTGGGTCCTGTATACCATCTAAAAATAATAATTTGCTCTTTTCTAGAAAATTATTTATCTTGAAATTAAAAAAATTATATACTCCAATTATACCTTGGCTAGTTTCTGTAGTTGAAATCTTGATAAATATCTTTTCTGAAACTTCAACAACAATCTGTTTATAGTTCATTAAAAATTCAGGCAATTGAGTATTCTCACGTAAAATGATGATTTCTGGTTCACTACCATAAATCAAGGCTTCTTCTATACTCCTCTTGCTTTCTATCAAAAACTTGCCAATCTTATGTCTTTGTTTCTTGCTTTGTAAGGCCAGTAACTCCTTTATCAGCTTATTTTCAAATGATGTTATAATATCCATTTTACCCCTTTATATGAAAAAAGACTGTTTTCACAGTCTTATTTTAAAGAATTTTTCGCAATGTCAGTAATTTGTTTGAAACCGTTAGCATCATTAACTGCCAAATCAGCTAAGATTTTTCTGTTAACTTCTACTCCAGCAACTTTCAATCCATTTATTAAACGACTATATGAAAGTCCATTTAATCTTGCAGCTGCATTTATTCTTGTTATCCATAATTTTCTAAAATCACCTTGTCTTTTCTTTCTGTGTGCGTATGAATAGCTTAATGATTTCATAACCTGTTCATTAGCTGGTCTATATAGTCTTGATTTTGATCCAAAGTAGCCTTTAGCCAGCTTTAGGATTTTCTTGTGTCTTTTATGTAATGATGTGCTTGATTTAACTCTAGCCATATTTAATTCCTCCTTTTATATTCTTATATATATGGTAATAATTTCTTAATCATCTTTTGTTGTGTTACATCAACTAATTTAGTTCCTCTAAGCTGTCTTTTTCTTTTTGGGCTTTTCTTTTCTAAGATATGGCTTTTATTAGCTTGCGCTCTTGTAAAAAGTCCTGTGCCTGTCTTTTTAAATCTCTTGGCTGCCCCTCTGTGCGTTTTCATTTTTGGCATAATTATTCCCCTCCTTATTTGTCACTTTTAGGTGATAAAATCATAATCATATTTCTGCCTTCACTCTTAGGAACTTTTTCAACATTAGCAATTTCCTTAAGTAGTTCGGCTGTTTTATTACATAGCTCAATTCCTAATTCAGGATGATTCATTTCTCTACCTCTAAACATAATAGTTACTTTAACTTTATGTCCCTCAAGTAAAAATTTTTCTATGGCTTTGTTTTTAACATTGAAATCGTGTTCTTCAATCCCGATTCTCATCTTGATTTCTTTCAATGTTATTTGCTTTTGTTTTTTCTTAGCTTCTTTTTCTTTTTTAGCATGATCAAACTTATACTTGCCATAATTCATAATCCTGCAAACAGGTGGTTGTGAGTTAGGAGATATCTCTACTAGATCCATATTCTTAGACATGGCTAGCTGTAAAGCATCATTTGTATTCATAATGTTTAATTGATCTCCGTTTTCATCGATTACTCTAACTTCTTTAGCTCTAATCATCTCATTAATTGAAACTTCTTTACTTATTTTATTCACCTCTTCTATAAAAAATGCAGCAGACTAACGCCTGCTGCACTAAATTACTTTATTATTACCTTATAAGCATAACCATAAGGTGAGAAACAGGCCGTTTCCACTTCTCTTGAATTATATACTTATTGATTTATAAAGTCAATATTATTCTTATATTAATTTTTAATACTTGAAATTTCTCCGACTTTCTCTCCACCTTTAGCCATTATAATGACTCTCTTTGAACCAGAAAAATTGCAGGTTATAAGAGTCAAGGTCTTCTGACCTTCAATATCATCCAAAACGCTAAGGTCAGTAGGCTCAACTATCTTATTTATATAAACTTCATATTCGAATACTCCAAACCTTGTATAAGCAAGTATTTTATCGCCTAAATCAAAGTCTTTTACATTTTTAAAAAATGTATCATTATGTGCTGCAATAGCAGATGTTCCAGCATTATCCCAAATTTGCTCTGTATTTGTCATATGTCCAGCAGCAATTCTTAATATGTCGTTTGTAGTACCTTCTTTGATAGCAACACGTTGATTAGCAAACTTAGGAAATTCAAGAATTCCAGTAGTACTTCCAACTAATAATTCATCGGCTTTAAATTCTGTTGGCACAATCTCTCCATCTGGCCAAATCGCAAGTTCCTCCATAAATTCATCAGTTATGCCTTCCATCTTTTGCTGACTTATTTGATTTTGAGCAAAGAACCATACAGTTACTCCTATACCACCTATAATCAACAATATACCAACTATGAATAATAATTTTCTAATTTTCATTTTAAACGCCTACCTTCCAGTATGACCAAAACCACCAATACCCCTTAAAGTAGAATCTAGCTCTTCAACAACTTCTATATCCATAATATGAACTGGAGCAATAATTAACTGCGCCATTCTTTCTAATGGTTTTAGAATAAATTCTTTATCAGATAAATTAATTAAAGGACAAAAAATCTCCCCTCTATAGTCACTATCAACAACACCTACGCTATTGGCTAACCCTATTCCGTATTTCGACGCTAAACCACTTCTTGCGTAGATCAATGCTACTGTATTTTTATCGCTAAGACTTATTGCTATTCCAGATGGTATAAGTTTTCGTTCTCCAGGTAATAAAATCATATTATCCTCTATAGCTGCTTTAAGATCCATACCTGCTGATCCATCAGTTTTGTATTCAGGCAACAAATCCTCCGCTTTATATTTTTCTGATACAATCTTCACCTTCAACTTATCCATGAAGTTCCTCCCATTTTTTCACTATTTTCTTAGTGCCCTTGGGTCCAAGAAAGCATGCATTTAATTTTTCCTTTTTTAAATATATTTTAATAAATTCCGTTAAATCTTTGTAACCAATCTGATCAATTAAGGCAACCATATTTTCAATACCTTTAAAACTATTATTGTATAAATAATCGATAGCCATTTTGAACATGATATTTTGTGGATTTTCAAAAGACATCACAGTTTGACTTTTTATTTGTTTTTTAGTTCTGTTAAATTCATTTAAACTAATACCTTTTTTACTTATATTTTCTACTATTTTAAATATACCTTCAAGTGCCAGTTCAAAGTTCTCCATATTTGCTCCACCACTTATAAGAAGCTCACCGGTATTTCTATAGGCTGTGTTAAAACTTCCAATGTCATAACATAATGATCTTTTTTCGCGTATCTCTTGAAATAGATGTGAACTACTGCTACCACCTAATATATTGTTTAATAGTACAAGCTTATTGTAATCCGGATTAATCTTACCAATACCTTCCATACCTATTGCAAAGTATACTTGATTGATATTTTCTCTTTCGAAAACTTTAACACTAAAATTTTCAGAGAGCACACCCTTGCTTTCTAACAGCTCTTCTTGCACTGGTTCTACTTGAAATGAGAATAATTTTTTTATTAAATCTATTAGTCTTTCATCAAAATTACCTGTGACTGCTATAATCATATTTTCAGGTCTATAATGAGTTGTATAATATTTAAGCAATATTGCTTTATTAATCTTCTTGATAAGTTTTTTGTCACCCAATATACTATAACCTAATTCGTTGTTCTTGAAAATATTTTTAGAAAATTCTTCTTGAATGAAACTATTAGGATCATCTTCATACATGTTGATTTCTTCTAGGATTACTTTCTTTTCCTTTTCTATCTCTTCCTTGTTAAAAAGACTATGAAATAGCATGTCATATAACACATCTAGTGCTGTATCAGCTTCTTCTTTTAAAGTTTTTGTATAAAAAGCAGTAAACTCATGAGTTGTATATGCATTAATTACTCCACCTATACCATCGATGATTTCAGCTATATCTTTGGCACTTCTTCTTTTTGTCCCTTTAAAAAGCATGTGCTCCAAAAAGTGAGCACATCCATAATTTTCATTTATTTCATTCTTAGTTCCTGATTTTATAAAAATACCTATGTTTGTGGTAAAAGAACTATCTATTTTATAAGATAGTACTTTTAGATTATTTTTTAGTGTAGTTTCTTTATACAAGTAATACCTCTCTTATTCTAATGATAGGAAATAGAAATACACAGGTTGTTTTCCTTCATAGACAAAAACTTCTAGGTCTTTATATTGTCTTTCTATTCTATCTTTTAATTCATTAGCTTGCTTATCGCTTACTTTATCACCATAATATATAGTCATAATTTCTTGATCATCGTAAGCTTGCTTTAAATATTCATCTACCGCTTCTTCAACTGTGTCTTTCGCTCCAATAATTGAGTTTTCTCTTATTACTAGAATTTGATCTTTTTTTATCTTTAGCCCATTATTTTTCGTATCTCTTACAGCATATGTTATTGCTCCAGTATCAACAGTTCCAAAGGCTTCTTTCATTAAAAGCAGATTTTCTCTCTGATTTTTTTCTTCATTGAAGGCCAATATGCTTGTAAAACCTTGTTGAATATTTACTGAAGGTACAACAACAATTTTTTTGTCATTATTTAATGCTATAGTTTGTTCTGCAGCTAAGATAATATTCTTGTTATTTGGGAATACATAGACCACTTTTGCAGGTACTGCATCTATAGCTTCTTGTATATCATGAGTGCTAGGGTTCATGGTTTGGCCACCATCAAGCACAGCATCCACTCCCATGCTTTTTGCTATTTCTGCCAAGCCAGTTCCAGGGACCACCATTACAAATCCATATTCTTTTAACCTAATTGGTTTTTTTTCAATTTTCTTGTTTTTAGCTAGAAATTGTTCTTTCATATTATCAATTTTTATATTTGTTACGCTACCTACTCCAAGCGCATAATCTAATACAGTTCCTGGTAAATTAGTATGGATATGAACCTTAGCTATACCATCAGCCACAATTGTTACTAGACTATCTCCTATTTCTGGATCGTCTAATTTATTCCTTAAGGTTTCATTGTCAACTGTAGGGTCCAATATTATAAATTCAGTACAATATGTATATTTAATTTCAGATAGACTTTTATATGATTGATCAATTACAGGTGAATCAATAACCATGTCTTTAGTGTCTAGTTGAAAACTTTCACCAATTGCAGTTTTGTACATACCTTCTATTATTACCAATAAACCATATCCCCCTGCATCAACAACACCTGCTTCTTTAAGTACAGGTAGCAAATTAGGTGTTTCTTCTAGTGCAATCTTCCCTGCATGTATGCTTTGTTCTAATATGTAAAAAACGTCTTGTTGTCTTTTAAGAGCTTCAACAGCACCATCCCTAATTCCATCCATAACTGTGAGTATTGTGCCTTTAACAGGCTTTTTCACAGCCTTGTAGGCTATGTCCGTCCCTAACTTAAAACATTCTGTTAATACATTCCCATCAACAGATCCTTTTCCATGCATACCAACAGACATGCCTCTAAATATTTGAGATAATATGACACCTGAGTTTCCACGTGCGCCTAACAAAGCTCCTTTAGAAAGAGCATCGGCAAATTCTGTGAAGTTTTTCGGTTCATGGTCATCAATTGTTTTTATTGCTGAAGACATAGTTAAATACATGTTAGTTCCAGTATCTCCATCAGGTACAGGAAAAACATTCAAATTATTAATTTCTTCTTTTTTGTTTTCTAAATAAGCTAAAGCGCCTTTAAATATTTTTTTTAATTCACCTACATCAGTTATTGTATTCAAATAATATATCCTCTTTCTTAATTTACTATAGCGATATCGTCTACAAATATATTTACTACCTTATCCATGTGAGGAATATAATGTTCTACAGCATAGCTTACTTGATCCATAATATTTTGCGCTATTGCATCTATTTTTCCACCGTAGGCAAGAATAACATGAACGTTTATTTCACAAACGCCATCTTTATATACTACTTCTATACCTTTGTCGTATTGTTCTTTACCTAAAAATTTTTGAATTCCTTCTTTGAAATTCTTAGAAACCATACCTACTACACCATAACACTCAACTGCTGCTTTACCAGCAACTTTACTTACCAGGTTTTCTGAAATATCAATTTTACCCTCTTGTGTTACTTTTAGTTCTACCATATCAAATTCCTCCTCATCAGAAACATCTATTTACTATATTATATCAGATTAACAATAAATTAAAAACCTTGAAAACTTATATTATTTTCAAAATATAAACTTGATTTCTTAATTAACATTTGCTATAATTTTAGAGTATTGATTAGATATATTTCGTTTGTGATAGATAGGAGGTGCCAAATATGGCAAAATGCGAGATTTGTGGAAAAGGTCAAATGTCTGGAAATAATGTAAGCCACTCTCATGTTAAAACTAAAAGGAAGTGGAATCCAAACATTCAACCAGTAAAAGCTTCAGTAGCTGGAGAATCAAAAAAGCTTAATGTATGCAGTCGTTGCCTACGTTCTGGCAAAGTAGAAAGAGCTTAACAGCCAACCTAGTGTTGATTTCTTACTGGAACAAACATTTTAATAGAATAAAGTAAATGAGCAGGATTCCCTGCTCATTTTTATTTGTCTGTTATTTTTGGTTCGATTATTTTTTCTGTAGTAACTTTTATATTGGTAGCTTCTTTTTGTATGATTTCAGGCAGGGTTATATCTATTCTTGTTACAACACCTGCACTATTTCTGATTTCCAATATATTTTCAACTCTACCAGGATTGAAAAACTCAAAAGTAAACTCAAAGGAATCCCCTTTACCAAGACTCGGTTTACTAAATCCATTTAAAGGATAATATGGCAAATCATTATCATCAATCAACTTTACATAGCTGTAAGGGTCTACTTCTTTTCCTGAAAACACACCGGCCATAATTTTTATCTTGGCCTTATTGTCTTCAACTGTTGAACTTGTAACAGCATATTTAACATCAATTTTCACTTTTTCCTTATTATCCTTTATCACTAATACTACTATGGCTAAAACCGACAACATTAGTAATAATATTGATAAAAGAACTATAAGCTTGTTTTTCACAAGTGACTCCTTCTATTCTTGTTCTAACATAGCATCTTTTCTTGAAAGTTTCAGTCTTCCTTTATCGTCAATGCCCATGGCTTTAACTAGGATTTCATCGCCTTCTTTAACTATGTCTTCTACTTTATTTACTCTCTTTACATCAAGCACAGAAATATGCACTAGACCTTCTCTTCCACTGTTTCCGTAGACACCCTCAATAACCTCAACAAAAGCACCGAAATCAGTTACTTTTTTAACTTTACCAAGGTATATCTTACCTATTTCTACTACTGCACAAATTTTATTGATAATGTCTATTGCTTTGTCTATTCCTGCCTGATCTACACCAGCTATTTCAACTCTTCCACTATCATCAATATTAACAGCAACACCTGTCTCTTCGATAATTTTTTTAATCATCTTTCCTCCAGGTCCGATGATCTCTCTAATTTTATCTGGATCCACATCCATAGATACTATCTTCGGTGCATAAGGAGAAAGGACTTCACGGTTTACTTGTAAAGTCTCATTCATAATATTCATTATGTGTATTCTACCTGCTTTGGCATGCTCTAATGCTGTTTCAAGTATTTCTCTATTTATACCATCGATTTTTATATCCATTTGTAAGGCTGTTACACCATCTTTAGTACCGGCAACTTTAAAGTCCATGTCTCCTAGATGATCTTCCATACCTTGAATATCTGTTAAGATAGCAATTTTGTCGCCTTTTTTAATTAATCCCATCGCTATACCTGATACTTGTCCTAGTATTGGCACACCTGCTGACATTAATGAAAGTGAGCTTCCACAAACACTTCCCATTGAAGTAGAACCATTTGAACTTAGGGCTTCAGAAACAACTCTCATAACATATGGAAAGTCTTCTTGACTTGGTAAAACTGGTATTAACGCTCTTTCTGCTAGATTACCATGTCCAATTTCTCTTCTTCCTGGTCCTCTGTTCGGTCTTGTTTCTCCAACACTATAGGCTGGGAAGTTATAATGATGCATATATCTTTTAGATGTTATTGTATTTATATCATCAATAATTTGCTCATCACTATTTGGGCCTAGTGTTACAACACTGAGAACCTGTGTTTCACCTCTTGTAAATAAGGCTGAACCATGGGTTCTAGGCAAAATATCTACCTCACAAGTTATTGGTCTAACTTGTGTTAATTTTCTGTTGTCAATTCTTATTTGTCTATCTAACATCAAATCTCTAAAGGCTTCTTTTTCAATGTTTTCAAATTGATCCTTGAACCATCTTAATAATTCTGGCTTTTCTGCTAAAGCTTCTGCTTTATCAGCAAAGTATTCCTTGATCAATGTATCTTTCATCAAACTTATCTTTTCATCTCTTGCTTGTTTAGCTAGATTATCAGTTAGAATTTCTTCTATGCATTGGTTTACAGCTGGAGTAATAAATCTATTGAAGTTCTCTATAGCTTCTTGATCTTTTTCCTCTGGTACAAAAACAAATTTTTCTTTACAAAGCCCTAGTTTTTCTGCTTCATTTCTAAATTCTACAATAAAATCTACTATTCTTTTAATTTCTTCGTGTCCAAACAATATTGCTTCAAGCATGATTTTTTCTGGTACAATCTTAGCTCCGGCTTCAACCATCATTACAGCTTCTTTAGTTCCTGCAACCGTAAGGTTGATTAAAGATGAATCTCTTTGTTCCAAATTTGGATTGATGATAAATTTACCATCAATGTATCCTACCCTTACTGCGCCTATAGGACCATTAAATGGTGCACTAGATAAGTGTAGTGATGCAGATGCAGAGTTCATAGCCAAAATATCTGGTTCATTATCATCTTCTACTGATAGAATTGTACATACGATTTGTATATCGTTTTTATATCCGTCTGGAAATAGTGGCCTGATTGGTCTGTCTATAAGTCTAGCTGTCAGAATTGATCTTTCTCCAGCTCTGCCTTCTCTTTTAATAAAGCCTCCTGGTATCTTTCCTGCGGCATACATTTTTTCTTCTACGTCTACTGTTAATGGAAAAAAGTCCATTCCTTCTCTTGGTTTTTTAGCAACTGAAGCTGCTGCAAGTACCACTGTATCACCGTATGTGCTTAGTACTGCTCCGTCAGCTAGTTTTGCCATCTTTCCTGTTTCCAGGGTAAATGTGCCATCACCTAGTTGTAATTTTTTAATTAATAGGTTGTTCACTTGGTTTCCTCCAAATCTTTCTCTTCTATTCTTTCTACTTTTTAAATCCCTTTTATTGTATCCTATTTTATTGTTTCAAGCAATAGTTAAGGGAGCAGACAAAACCTGCTCCCTTACTAAAAATTTATCAAGAAAACTAAATTTCATCAATAATCTTTAATACGTCTTTATTTTCTGGTATGTCTGACATAGAGTGTCCATAGTAGACAAAGCGTGCAATTCCAGCTTTATCAATTAGAACTTGAGCAGGCATTCTACCTAATTTAAAAATATTTATCTCCTGACCATAAGTCTTTAGTATGCTGTTCTTAGCATCAGGTATTCCTATAAAGTCATAACCATTACTATTAAAGAATTTATTGAATGTTTGTTTGTTTTCAGGACCTACAATTATAATTTTAGTATCTTTTTTTTCAAACTCACTTTTATCTTGATGCAACTGCATCATATGCTTTTGACAAAAAGGTCAAATAAAACCTCTGTTAAAAACTAGTAAAACAAGGAATGATCCTAGATAGGATTTCAAGGATATCGTATTGCCAAGATAATCTTCTACTTCAAAAACTGGAGCTTTTTGATTCAATTCTACTCTAGCCATAACTCACCTCGTAATTTAATAAAGTTATTCTTATGCTTAATATATCACTAATTGAAATAACTAACAACAAAAGCAAACATGGAGAATACCATGTTTGCTTAATCTTATTACTAATAATTAATTTAATTACTTTCTCAATCCAAGACGTGTGATAATACTTCTGTATCTATCAAAGTCATTCTTTTCTAAGTAGTTCAAAAATCTTCTTCTTTGACCAATTAACATCATTAATCCTCTTGTAGTATGAAAATCTTTTTTGTGCTCCTTTAAGTGTGTAGTCAAATAAGATATTCTGTTAGTTAATAATGCTATTTGTACTTCTGGAGATCCTGTATCTCCTTCTTTAGTTTGATATTCTGCTATAATGTCTTTTTTTAATTTCTTTTCCATAGTTGTTCCTCCTAAATTTATTATCCCTAAAAGCCTCGTCGAAGGTCGGAGTTCCTAAAACCAAGCCTAAAGTTCACCATATAATAATATAATAAAAAAGCGTTAATATCAATACTTAATAACAATATTTTTAGCAACTGATTCAATTGCTTTGATTTTGTCGATTTTGAGTTCTTCAATTAATGCATCGACAGAAGAAAACTTCTGAACATCCCTTAAATAGTCAATAAAATAAACACCAATTATTTCATCATATATATCGGCATCAAAATCGAATAAATTCACTTCAACAACAAGTTGTTTCTCACGCTCATTAAAAGTTGGCTGAAAACCGACATTACAAAATCCTGCATATTCAGAACCTTTAACGTCCGCTATAATACTATAGACTCCTGGTTTTGGTAAAAGTTTATCTGTATCTACCAACAAGTTAGCTGTAGGGAAACCAATTTTTCTGCCAACTCCATGACCCTTAACTACCTTGCCTTCAAGGTAATATAGTCTTCCTAAGAATTCATTTGCTTCTTTAATTCTACCTTCTGTAATAAAATTTCTTATATGTGATGAACTTACTACCTTATGCCCAATTTTATATGCAGGTATGATGACTGGATTAAAACCAAATCTTATACTCGACTCAACTAAATCCGAACTATTCCCACTAGCACCTTTTCCAAAATGATAGTTATATCCAACCACAATATTACTGGCATTTAGTTTTTTTACCAGTATATCTTCTATAAAAGCGTCCTTACTCATTCCAGCAAATTCTTTATTAAAATCAATGATAACTAATCCATCAACTCCTAAATTTTCAAAATATGCTAGTTTTTCCTTGAAAGTTTGCAATCTTTTAAATGTTGCATGCTTCATGGATATAGGATGAGGTTCAAATGTAATAATTACTACCTTGCCACCTAAACAAAAACCTGACTTTATCAATTCAAGATGGCCAAGATGTAAACCGTCAAAATTACCTAATATTGCAGTAATCTCACCTTTTAGATTGAATTTATCTATTCCATTAAAGATAACCATTAAACACCTACATTTTTAATTATTCTTAAAATACCATTCTCATTCTTTAATATACAAACAAGTTCATTTTGATATATACCAGCAAATATAACTTGATCATCTACAAGAAATATATTTTCAATTTTCTGACCTAATTTAATCTTACTATAGGAATCATTATCAATTTCTACTTGTAGCATTTGGTCTATGATTGCTTCCCTAAATGATAAAAGGAACGATCTATCCCCTTTATTTTCCATTTCAGCTAAAGCTTCAAGTTTAAAACTAGTATTAATAAGAAAATGTCCTATTTGAACTCTTGTTAAACTACCCATCACAGCAGGTATACCAAGCAAATTCCCTATATGCACACATAACGTTCTGATGTAAGTACCTTTAGAGACTCCAGCTATAAATCTAGCTCGCCAATATCCGTTTTCATAATACAGGTGTTGCTTTAATAATAAATTGCTAATTTCTATATTCTTACTAGGTCTTTCAATTTCTATACCTGCTCTAGCATATTGATAAAGTTTCCGACCTTTTACTTTAACACTTGAATACATTGGAGGTTTTTGAGAAATAATAGTTCCTGATAAACTATCAAAAACTTTTTCTAACTTAGAATTTTCCAATAATTCTAATGAATATTCTACCTTTTCTAAGGTACCATGCATATCTTCAGTATCAGAATTAAGACCAAAAACAATCTCACCCTCATAAACTTTATAACCATCTCCAACATATTCCAGTAATCTTGTCCCTTTACCAATACCAACTACAAGAACGCCTTCAGCTTCAGGATCTAAAGTTCCTGCATGGCCAACTTTCTTGGTCTTTAGTATTCTTCTTACTCCATAGACAACATCATGTGAAGTCATGCCTTTTTCTTTATAGACATTAATTATTCCATTCATTATTTTTCAAACCTTCAACTATTTTGTTTAAAGCAAACTTTATGGCTTCATTTAAAGGTTTTTTAATTCTGAATCCAGCTGCTCTTTTATGTCCTCCGCCACCGAATCCAGCAGCCATTTTATTTGCATCAATCTTGCTTTTTGTTCTTATGGATATTCTGATTTCATCCTTGGTAAATTCCTTGAATAAAATTGCAACTTCACTAGTTGATACTTTTCTTGGATAATCAACGTAATTTTCTATATCACCTGCCGTCAAATTGTTTGCTAAAATATCTTCATAATTCAGATAAGTATAGGCAATGTAACCATCCATCAAATAGTCTAAATTATTTAATATTGCTCTAACACCAGCTATTTGACCAATACTCTCGTTTTCATATACAAATTTTCTCATACTGTTAAAGTCAGCATTCATTTCATGCAAAATGCTGACTAGAGCCACAGTAGCGCTAGTTGTTGATTCATAGGTCAAATTCCCAGTATCTGTCATAACTCCAGTATAAATGGCTGTAGCAGCTTCACTAGGTATATATCCAATCAAGTCAAGAAAAAGACTTCCAACAATTTCAGAAGTAGCGGCCATTTTAGGATATACAAAATTTTTAATTCCAAAAAAGTCATTACTTATATGATGATCAATATTAATGATTCCAACGTACTTAGGGAATATATCTTCTAAAACAAATCCAATTCTGTCTAGTTTTCCAGAATCCATAACAAAAACCAGATATTTCTCTAGTTTTTCATTTTGATTTAAATCATCAAGTTTTTTTATTTTTATGTTATTTTCTAAAAAACTATATTTTTCCGGAACTAGATCTTTATTAATAACGAGTGGCTCAAAACCTAATTCCTTAAGCAAAAAGCCCATCCCTATTGATGAGCCTATAGCATCACCATCAGGTGATTCATGACTCACAACAAGAACTGGTTGCTTTTTAAGTTTTTTTAGATATTTTTTAAATTCCTTCATATCTATTCTTTCTCTTCGTCTTCTTCATTGTCAGGTTTACTTTCTTTTTCAATGCTTTTTAGAATTTTATTAATCTTCAAGCTATAGTTAAGTGTATCATCAATAAAAAAGGCTATTTCTGGAACTATTCTTAATTTAAGTTTCATTCCAATTTGTTTTCTTATAAATCCTTTACCCTTATTTAAAGCATCCAAACCTGCTTTTGCCTTTTCTTCATCTAGATGACTAATAAATATCTTTGCAAATGATAAATCCTTAGCTACTGTTACATCTGTAATAGTAATTAAGTTTAAGCGAGGATCTTTAAGATCCTCCCTTATTACCTCAGCTAAAACTTTCATTAACTCACCTTCTAGTCTTTGACTACGATGATGTTTTCTTATCATAATTTACTCCTAATCTAACTTTCTTGCTATACTTTGTAAGGTATAGGCTTCAATTATATCTCCAACTCTTACATCGCTAAATCCAACTACACTCAAGCCACATTCATAACCTTGTGCAACTTCTTTGACTTCGTCTTTAAAACGTTTCAATGAGTCTATATCACCTTCGTGTATGATAATACCATCTCTCAACACTCTTAATTTTGAGTTGTTTGTAACTTTTCCATCAAGTACATAACAACCAGCTACAAGGCCTATTTTAGGCACTTTAATAACTTGTCTTACTTCGACTGAACCAAGTTCAACTTCCTTGATTTCTGGTGCTAAAAGTCCACTTATAGCTTTTTTGATATCATCAATAACTTCGTATATTACACGGTATAAAGTTACATTTACATCTTCTTCAGCTGCAAGCCTTTTAGAGTTAGTATCAGGTCTTACATTGAAACCTATAATTAAGGCTTCAGATGACATAGCTAACTTAACGTCTGTTTCAGTAATTGCTCCAACACCTTCGTGAATGATATTTACCTTAACTTCATCACTTTGGATATTTCTAATCGATTGTGATAATGCTTCTACAGATCCATGAACATCACCTTTAACGATTATGTTTAGTTCCTTTAAGTTTCCTTCACTGATTTTTTCAAATAAGTTTTCAAGTGAAATCATTTGGCTCTTTCTGCCACGTTCTTCTTTCTTGACGATTTTTCTTTGATCTGCCAAGTAGGCTGCTAACTTTTCATCTTTAACTGCTTGGAATACATCACCAGCTTCTGGTACAACAGATAATCCTAATACTTCGACAGGTGTAGCTGGTCCGGCACTTTTTATGCTTTTTCCACTATCATTCATCATAGCTTTAACCTTACCATAGGACTCTCCTGCTAATATCATGTCGCCGATTTTTAATGTTCCTTTATTAATTAGCAATGAGGTAACTGTACCTTTTTCTTTATCTAGTCTACCATCAATAACAAAACCTTCAGCTAATCTATTAGGATTTGCTTTTAGCTCTAGCATTTCTGCTTGTAATTGAATCATTTCAAGTAGTACATCAATATTTTCATTGTTTTTTGCTGAAACAGGAACGAAAATGGTTTCTCCTCCCCATTCTTCTGATACAAGTCCGTATTCAGTTAATTGTTGCATCACTTTAGTAGCATCTGCACCTTCTTTATCAATCTTATTAACAGCAACAATAATTGGCACTTCTGCTGCTTTAGAGTGGTTTATCGCTTCTATAGTCTGTGGCATCACTCCATCATCTGCAGCAACTACTAGTATTGCTATATCAGTAATTTTCGCTCCTCTAGCACGCATTGATGTAAAGGCAGCATGACCTGGTGTATCAATGAAAGTAATTTTTTTGCCAGCATGATGTACTTGATATGCACCAATATGCTGAGTAATCCCTCCAGCTTCAGTTGCAATTACATTAGTTTTTCTTATTGCATCCAAAAGTGAAGTTTTACCATGGTCTACGTGTCCCATTACTGTAATGATAGGTGGTCTGGATTTTAAAGTTTTTGGATCATCATCCTCTACTAATAGTTCTGTTTGTCTCTTTATAGATTTGAATTCAATTTCTTCAATCCCATATTCTGTAGCTATTAGAGATGCTGTATCAAAATCAACAAATTGATTTATTGTAGCCATGACACCTAATGTAATTAATTTTTTAATTATTTCACCAGAAGCTTTGTTTAAACGCATAGCCAAATCTTTTACTTGGATTTCTTCACCTATAGTGATTTTTTTTAGATTTACTTCAATTTTCTCAACATCTGATTTTTGTCTTCTGTTTCTGTTTCTTTTATTATATTTCCATCTATCGTCACCATCAACCATTCTGTTACTTTTGTATTCTACTTTAGCTGGTCCTGGTTTTTTAACTTCTACTTTCTTTTTAAAGTCTTTTTTCACTCCAGGTGCAGTAGATCCTGGCGCATCAACTTTAGCTATTGGTCTATCACCTTGAGGTCTAGACTGTTGTGGTGGTCTATCACCTTGAGGTCTGTCTCCTTGAGGTCTAGGCTGTTGTGGCGGTCTATCACCTTGAGGTCTATTTTGTTGCGGTGGTCTATCACCTTGTGGTCTAGGCTGTTGCGGTGGTCTATCACCTTGCGGTCTATTTTGTTGTGGTGGTCTATCACCTTGAGGTCTATTTTGTTGTGGTGGTCTATCACCTTGAGGTCTATTTTGTTGAGGTGGTCTATCGCCTTGTGGTCTATTTTGTTGAGGTGGTCTATCGCCTTGTGGTCTAGATTGACCAAACTGCTGTCTTTCAGGTGCTTTTTTAACAATAATCTCTTCAATGACTCTATCATTTTTCTCAGCAGCTTTTTCAGCAGCTTTTTCTTCTGCTGCTCTATTTTTAGAAATTGTTTTTTCAATTTCCGCTCTTTTTTCTTCTTCTTTTTTATGGGCCTTTTCTCTAAGTTGTCCATAATAGCCTTCAATTTTAGATACATCATCATCTGACAACACACTCATGTGAGACTTTGCTGGTATATTTAATTTTTCTAAAATCCAGACAATTTCTTTATTGGTAACGCCCTTTTCCTTGGCTAGTTCATATATTCGTTTAGACATTTTATTTCTCCTTTTCTATAGCTTCAAATTAATTGGAGCTAATCTGGTTGGTTAATTCAACAATTATGTCATCAGACAATTTTTCCCCTAATGCTCTTTCTATGGCTTTCTTTCTTATTGCCTCTTTTAGACAATCGACATTTTGACAAATATATGCCCCTCTGCCAGGTTCTTTACCTTTTTTATCAATTACCAGAACTCCATCAGGTCGTCTTACAACTCTTATTAAATTCTGCTTATTAGTTTTTAAGCCACAGCCTAAACATGATCTTTGTGGGATTTTTTTTGTTTTAACCATTGTTTATATATCCTTTAAATCCTTTACTTGCTCATCACTTAAAATATCAATTTTCCAACCTGTTAATTTGGCAGCCAATCTAACATTCTGACCATCTTTACCTATCGCAAGTGAAAAAATATCCCTTGAAACTAATACTTTTGCTTCATTAATTTCTTCCCTTAAGACTATATCCATAATTTGAGCAGGTGCCAAAGCATTACTGATATACTCTTCTAACTTTTCAGAGTACTCGATTATATCAATTTTTTCACCATTTTCCTTGGAACTACCTAATTCATTAAGAACATTTCCAATTCTACTACCTCTTGTACCAATACAAGCACCGACTGGATCAACATTCTCCTGAGTGCTATACACGGCTATTTTTGTTCTCGAACCAGCTTCTCTTGCTATACCCTTTATTAATACAGTACCATCATGAATTTCAGGAACTTCTAGTTCAAATAATCTTTTAATCAAATCCTTGTGTCTTCTTGAAATAGTTATTACAGGATTCTTGGTAGTTTTCTTAACATTTACCAAGTACACTTTTAGTCTTTCTCCGATATGATATCTTTCATTTTCAACTTGTTCTTCAGGTGGAAGTATTACCTCTCCATTACCAATTGTTAAAAACACATTATATTTACCACTATTTTCATCATCTTTGTTGGCAGGAGATATTCTTGATATTATTCCTGTCACAAGATCTTTTTCTTTTTTTGAAAATTCATCGAATATGTTAGTTCTTTCAATTTCTCTGATTTTTTGAGTTATAATTTGCTTTGCAGTTTGAGCTACCATTCTGCCCATGGTTTTAGTATCCATCTCAACTTCTTCTTTAATAATCTGACCAACAGTTACTGCTCCAAACTTGGCTTCAGCTTCTGCCAAAGAAACCTGGCTATCAGAATCTACGACCTCTTCTACAACTTCTCTCATGAAATATATTTTAATTTCACCATTATTTCTGTTGAGCTCTGCTTTAAAATTATCATATGGTGTCTTAACATCCAACTTTTCATGCTTATGATCAGTAGCATGCTTTCTTTTTAGACCCATTACAATTGCAGTTTCAATTGTTTCAAAAAGCATTTCAGAACTAATGCCTTTATCACTTTCTAAATCTTTAACTGCTTCAATCAATTTCTCGTTCATATTACCCTCCTAAAAATCAAGTAAAATATTTGCTTTACTAACATTTGCTTTTTCAAAAGTTATTTTTATATCATCAACATTCAATATCAACTCGTCATCATAGCTTACAAGAATGCCTATATACTTTTTCTTCTTATTAATCGGTTTATAGAGACTTACCTCTATCTTTTCTCCAATATTATTAAAATAGTCCTCATCGTTTCTTAAAGGTCTCTCAAGACCAAGTGATGATACTTCAAGAATATACTGAGTCTTAACATCTTCTCTTTCATCAAGAATAGGTTCGATATGTCTACTAACTTTTTCACAATCGTTAATATCGATACCTTCAGGTTTATCAATAAAAAACCTTAAAAACCAATCTTGGCCTTCCTTGATATACTCCACATAAACAAGCTCATAGCCAAGTTCTTGAACTATAGGCTTGAAATCATCTTCAATCTTTTGACTTATTGACATTCACAAATCTCCTTCTTTAAACGAAAAAAGTGGGGATTCCCACTTTTTCAACTAATCTTCTCCTAAATTATATACCTTATCATATGTAAAAGCAATGTTTAATCCTTTTTTTTTGCCCTTGGATGAGCATTATCATAAGTCTTCTTCAGTTGATTCTTAGTAATATGAGTATATATCTGAGTTGTTGATAAACTTTCATGTCCTAAAAACGTCTGAACTACCCTTAAGTCAGAACCTCTCTCAAGAAGATGAGTCGCAAAACTATGTCTAAAAGTATGTGGTGAAATATTCAAAGTAGTTGATACTTTTTTAATATAACTATCTAGTAGCGTTCTCACACTTCTATCCCCTAAACGTTTCCCTCTAACTCCATAAAATAAATATTCACCTTTATCTTCTAAAAATCCAGATTCATAATAATTTTTTACAGCTTCAATTGCAAAACTGCCAATTGGTACAATTCTTTCCTTGTTTCCTTTACCAATAACATTTATAGTCCCGAGATCCAAATCAATATCCTTCAATTTTATAGATACCAACTCACCAACCCTTATACCAGAAGCATATAACACTTCCATAATTGCTCTATCTCTTAGACCAATCGGCGTATTTAAATCGGGAGCTTTCATCAAAGATTCAATTTGATACTCATACATAAACTTCGGAAGACTCTTCTCTAATTTAGGAGATATTATATGAACCATTGGATTAGTTTCAATTAACTCCTGTCTATTTAAAAGCTTGAAAAAAGATTTTAGTGTTGCAATCTTTCTAGAAAGCGTCTTTTTTTTATAGTTGGTCCGATTTAAAAAATTTATAAAGCGTCTGATTAAATGATGATCAATTGAATTAAAGTCAATTTTAAAATCGATAACCTTGTCTTCGTTATATATTAACTGAACCTTTTCTACATTAGTACTTAACCAATTAGAAAAAACACTTAAATCCTTATTGTATGCTTTAATTGTATTCTCTGAGTAACGTCTTTCATTTTGTAAATAATTGATAAATTCTTCAACCATATTACTAAAACTATCCATTTGTTAATTCCTTTTTTAAATCATCCAAAAATTTGAGACTGCGATCAGCTAGTATTTGCTTTTTCATTTTTTTATCTCTTATTCTTTCCTCTAATGGAGGTAAAAGACCAAAATTCGCATTCATCGGCTCAAGCTTACGCTCACCTAAATCCGTAGTAATGTACTTCATAAGTGCACCAATCATAGTCTCTTCAGGTATATTCAAATACTCCTTATCCTGTAGCATTCTTTCAATTTGCATAGCACAAACTAAACCGCTTGCTGTGCTTTCAACATAACCTTCTACTCCAGAAATTTGACCTGCTATAAAAATATTACCGTATTTCTTAAGACTACCATAGATATTCAAAACCTTTGGGCTATTTATAAAGGTATTGCGATGTACTACACCATATCTAAGTATTTCTGCATTTTCTAATCCTGGTATCATCCTAATTAAATCCTTTTGTGCAGAAAATATTAACCCAGTTTGAAAACCCACAAGATTATACATAGTCTTACTTTCATTTTCAGATCTTAGTTGAACTACCCCATGATGTCTTTCACCTGATTTACTTAAGCCTACAGGTTTTAGGGGACCAAACAATAGAGTCTTTTCTCCCCTTTTAGCCATTTCTTCAATTGGCATACAACCTTCAAAATATTTTTCCTTTTCACCTTCAAGATGAGGAATATTTTTTTCACTATTCATTAACTTATGATAAAAAGCTATATATTCCAGCTCATTCATTGGTGCATTTAAATAATCTGTTGGGTTTCCCTTGTCGTATCGACTAGCAAAAAATACCTTTTCCATATTTATAGAATCGGCAGCTACTATAGGTGCTGAACCATCAAAAAAATAGCAAAACTCATTACCTATTAATCTTTTAATTTCATTTAATATTAAACCTTCTGTTAATGGGCCAGTAGCAATTATTGTCACTTTTGTTTCATCTATTTCTTTTACTTCTTCTTCAATCACCTTAATATTTGGGTGATTATATATCTTCTCCGTAACATATTGTGAGAAATGACTTCTATCGACTGCTAATGCACCACCTGCAGGTACCATGTTATTTATTGCCGCTTCCATAATTAGACTACCAAGTTCTAAAAGTTCTTTCTTTAATAAACCTACACCTTGGGTAACATCATTACCTCTAAGAGAATTACTACAAACAAGTTCCGCTAATAGATCGGACTTTTGAGCTTCATTTTTATCGAATTTCTTTTTCTCAAATAAATTAACTTTTATCCCTCTTTGGGATAGATAAAATGCTGCTTCACAACCGGCAAGTCCTCCACCAATTATATTGACTTCTTTCATTATTCATCACCTTGTTGTGGCTTTTTTCTATTATATTTACAACTTGAACAAGCAATAATTTTGCCCTTATCTAATAGAATAGCGCTACAATCAGGGCATTTTTCATTTATAGGCCTACTCCAGAAAGAAGTGTTACATTCAGGGTAATTGCTACATCCAAAAAATACTCTGCCTGATTTACTTCTTTTGACAATAATTTCCCCTTCACAATTCGGACAAGGCACGCCAATTTTTTCAACTAGGACTTTAGTATTTCTACATTCTGGAAATCCTGGGCATGCTAGAAATTTTCCAAATCTACCATTTTTTATAACCATATTTCGACCACATTTGTCGCAGATAACATCGGTTACTTCATCAAGAGGCTTTTCTAAAACTATTTTAGCAATTTCGTCTTCCGCTTTTTTCAAAACTGTTTCAAATGGTCCGTAAAAGTCTCTAATAATTTTTTTCCACTCTCTTTTGCCATCTGCAACTAAATCTAATTCGTTTTCTAGTTTAGAAGTAAATTTAACATTTATAACATTCTGAAAATAACCATCTAATAAATCCAGGACAAGTCTACCTAATTCTGTACTATACAGAAGTTTCTTTTCCCTAAGGACATAGCTTCTTTTTAAAATTGTATCCATTATTGAGGCATAGGTACTTGGTCTTCCTATTCCTAGGCTTTCAAGTTTTTTAATCAAAGTTGCTTCTGTGTATCGTTGAGGTGGTTGTGTGAAGTGTTGGTTACCTTTTATTTCACCAATACTTAAATTCTCTCCCTCTTTAATCTCAGGAAGTAAATTATCTTCATCTTCCTTATCTGAACCTACAATTAGGTAACCTTTAAATTTCAACTTACTACCAATTGCCTTGAATAGATAATCACCAACTCCAATTTCTACTGTCATTTGATCATATATTGCTGATGGCATTTCACTAGCTAAAAATCTTTCCCAGATTAGTTTATATAGTTTGTATTGATCCTTAGTCAATAAATCTTTCAATCCCAAAGGTGTCCTATTTATTGATGTTGGTCTGACAGCTTCGTGTGCATCTTGAGCCTTATTACTTATCTTGTAAAATCTAGTTTTAGCAGGAATATATTCTTCTCCAAAGACTTTTTTGATATATTCCTTTGTTTCATCTTTTGCTACTGGAGATATCCTAGTTGAATCTGTTCTCATATAGGTAATAAGACCTACTAAACCACCATTTTCTTTACCTAAGTCAATGCCTTCATAGAGTTCTTGGGCAATTTGCATTGTTTTCTTACTCGTAAAATTAAGTACATTAGCTGCTTTTTGTTGTAAAGTGCTTGTAATAAATGGAGGTTTGGGATTATTTTTTTTATCCTTCATTTTTACACTATTTACAATAGCTGTGCTCTTTTTAATCCTATCTACATGTTCTTTAGTTATTTTTCCATCCACTAAGTTGAGCTTAGCGCCTTGATATCTGTATAGCTGTCCTGTAAAGCAGGTTTTATCCTTTTTACAAAAGTTGCCATCGATATCCCAATATTCTTCTTCTATAAATGCATCGATTTCTTTTTCTCTGTCAATTATTAATTGAACTGTTACAGACTGTACTCTACCAGCTGATAAACCCTTCTTGATTTTTTTCCAGAGTAACGGGCTTAATTTATAACCAACTATTCTATCTAGAATCCGTCTAGCTTGTTGAGCGTCTACAAGACTTCTATCTATTTTCCTTGGGCTTTTCACAGCGGCTTTAATTGAACTCTCAGTAATTTCATTAAATTCAATTCTACAAAGATCTTCATCTTTCAAACCGAGTGCATTGCTTAAATGCCAGGCTATGGCTTCCCCTTCTCTATCAGGGTCAGTTGCTAGGAGTATTTTTGATGCACCTTTGGCAGCATCCTTAATTTCTTTTAATATTTTACTTTTCCCATGCACTGTTATATATTTTGGGTTAAAGTCGTTTTCAAGATCTACACCTAAGGTGCTTTTCGGTAAATCTATTATATGACCAACAGATGACTTGACTGTATAGTTACTTCCTAAATATTTCTTTATTGTCTTTGCCTTTGATGGTGATTCCACAATTATGAGATTCTTAGCCATTTGTTCCTCCTTGCTTGATATAATGGTAATTCTACACAAACAAAATTTCTATTGCAAGTATATTAAACAAATTATCTACAATAGTAATAGTAGATAATTTCAAAACCGAAATGATTTTAGATGCATTTTAAGCTCCCTAATACTATAACCACTTAAATCCAGTCTATCATACATTTCACTTGTTAGGAAAATATCTCGTCCTAAATCCAAGGCATAATCTAAAGTAATGATAGAACCACTTTTCTCTTTTGCATAAACCAGAATCAAAATGTCGCCTAGTCCAGCAATCAATCTATTTCTTCTTGGAAAATGCCATGGTAATGGCTTAGTATTCAAAGGATATTCCGAGATCAAGCACCCATTGTACATTACTTTTTTATATAATGCTTTGTTAACTGTTGGGTATATCCTATCTATTCCGCAACCTAATACACCTATACTAATATCTATGCCTTGATGAAAACTTGCATCTATCCCTTTTGCTAATCCACTTACACCAATAATATTCATTTTGCTAAGACCAATTCCAAGATTCCTAGCAATTTTAATATATTTCGATGGTGCTATTCTACTACCAACAACAGCGACCATGTAATTTTTCAATAAATTAGAATCGCCTAAATAATAGAAGGCAATTGGTGGATTAATTGAAAATTTAAGTTTAGTTGGATATGTTTCATCATATATAGTGACGATTTTAAATCCTAGTTTCTCTTCATTTTCTTTAAATATAAGATAATCTCTAGTTATTGCACTTTGATTTTCCTTATACAAATATTTTTTTAGAAATTCTTGTTCTGTTAAATTCTGCATATAGTCTTGATACATCATTTTCATTGTTTTCAAACTATATGCCAAATCTATAATTTTAGACCATAAATATGTTCTCATAATGCTATTTTCCTTGTTTTTTATAGGGTTTTCCAATATACTAATAATGTATGTTATCAAATATGAAAAGGAGGTAATTAATTGTCACTAAAATGTGGAATAGTTGGCCTGCCAAACGTAGGTAAATCAACTTTATTCAATGCTATAACCCAAGCAGGAGCAGAATCTGCAAATTATCCTTTCTGTACGATTGAACCAAATATTGGTGTTGTAGCAGTACCTGATAAGAGATTAAATGATTTGAGCGCACTTTATGACTCAAAAAAAACGATACCGACAACTTATGAATTTGTGGATATTGCAGGACTCGTCGCTGGTGCTAGTAAAGGCGAAGGACTTGGAAATCAATTTCTAGCTCATATTAGAGAAGTAGATGCAATAGCCCAAGTTGTCCGTTGTTTTGAGGATTCAAATATTACTCATGTATCAGGCAAGGTACGACCAGGAGATGATATTGATACTATTAATCTCGAATTAATACTTGCTGATCTTGATTCTATGGAAAAACGACTTGATAAGTTAAAAAGTAAAGTCAAATCTAAAGATAAAGAAAGTATTCAGGAACACGGTCTTGTTGTAAGAATTTTAGAAGCTCTGCAAGACAGTAAACCTGCAAGAAGTTTGGACTTTGACGAAGAAGAGTTAAAAATAGTCAAACGTCTTAACTTACTTACCATCAAACCGATAATATATGTGGCTAATATTGGTGAAGATGAAATTCATGAACGTTTTTCTCTACCACTAGTATTGGAAGTTATTGAAAAAGCTAAGGAAGACAAAGCTATCGCTATTCCTGTATCAGCTAAAATTGAAGCGGAAATTGCTGAACTCAGTCTAGAAGAGAAAAAAGAATTTCTAAAAGATCTTGGTCTTGAGTATTCAGGTCTTGAAGAGATAATAAGTGCTACATATGAACTATTAGGTTTAATAACCTATTTTACCGCTGGAGAAAAGGAATCTCGTGCCTGGACAGTAAGAAAAGGTACTAAAGCTCCTGGAGCTGCAGGTGTAATTCATACTGATTTTGAACGTGGTTTTATCAAGGCTGAAGTTATTAGTTATGAAGACTTAATAACTTTAAGGTCTGAAGTTAAGGCAAAAGAAGCTGGTAAATTACGTATTGAGGGCAAAGAGTATATAGTACAAGATGGCGATGTCATGCATTTTAGATTTAATGTTTAATAATATTGTTGAGGTGTAATTATGAAAAAATTTTCCTTTAAAGGTGGGATCCATATTCATGGAAGCGCTGCAAAAAAAGCGTTAACCACTAATTCGCAAATTATCATACCTAAAGATCCGGAATACCTTTATCTACCTCTAAACCAACAACTAGGAAAACCATCAGTACCAGTTGTTGAAGTAGGTGATCAAGTTAAAGCAGGACAACTACTAGCAATTAAGGATGGTGGTTTTTCCGCCAATATACACTCCCCTATAAGCGGGGTGATTGAGCATATAGATTTCTTTATTAATGAACCTACTGGTCAACTAAGTAAATCTATTGTTATTAAAAATGATTTCAGTAATCAAGAAGTTGAATATATATCAAGATCAACTGAAGATGCTATGAAACTTACGGCTAAAAACATAGTTGATATTATGGAAGAATCTGGATTAGTTGGCCTAGGTGGCGCTACTTTCCCTACTCCTATAAAATATTTAGGAGATAAGAAATGTAGTGCAGTTATTTTAAATGGTATAGAATGTGAACCATACAATACTGCTGATTATGCCATCATGAAAAATCACTGCAAAGAAGTAATCAGAGGTTTAAAGTATATGTTAATTGCTAGTGGTGCTCCTAAAGGCTATATTTGTATTGAAGATAATAAGATGGATGTATATGAAACTTTCAGGCAAACTCTTAGTGGCGATACCGATATTCAAGTAGCCTTATTCAAAGAAAAATACCCACAAGGAGCAGAAAAACAATTAGTTAGTGCTCTTTTAAATCAAGAGGTTACTTATGGTGGACTACCTATAGATATTGGTGTTATCGTCAATAATGTTGGTACTGCCAAGGCTCTATGCGATGCAGTTGAACTTGGCAAACCACTTACCCATCATTATCTGACTATAACAGGTAATGTTAAAAGTCCTTCTAACTACTATGTACCTATAGGTATATTATTTAAGGATCTTATTGATGATGAAGATTTTGATAAGAACAATGTTTTGCTAGCTGGTGGCTTAATGATGGGTAAAACCATGTATACAGAAATGACACCGGTTACTAAAGGAATAAATGCTATAATTTTACTTGAGGATTTACCAAAGGTTGGACCAGAACTACAATGTGTACGTTGTAGTAGTTGTATCGACAATTGTCCTGCATTTTTATCCCCTACTAATTTAGCTCAATTAGTCAAAAACAATAAATATGACACACTAAATGAATATGGTATTGTTGCATGTATCGAATGTGGTACCTGTTCCTATGTTTGTCCATCACATATACCACTGCTTGATTATATTAGGCATGGCAAACTTGAGTTAAGGAGGAGATAAATATGGAAAACAAAATGAGAAAAGTTACTTGGTCTCCATTTGCCCATAGTGGTAATAGTGTAAATATGGCTATGTTAGATGTTATCATCTCTTTGATTCCTGTTATTATAGCTAGTGTACTATTCTTTAGAATGGGAAGTGTTCTTGTACTTCTAACTACAACTGCTTCTGCAGTTGCTTTCGAATATATTTCTAGATTAGTATTGAAGAGGTACAATTCATGTCAAGATTTAAGCGCAGTTGTTACAGGTTTAATCCTTGGTCTTACCTTACCTCCTTCGACTCCACTTATAATTGCAGTGTTAGGATCATTAATAGCTATTGTGGTAGTCAAACAACTTTTTGGTGGAATCGGGAATAATGTATTTAATCCAGCTGCTGCTGCAAGAGCCTTCTTGTTAATAGCCTTTTCTGTGCCATTGACTAACTGGGTAAATCCTATGACATCAACTTATGTTGATGCTACTACTAGCGCAACTCCTCTTTCATTAGTTAAAACAGTAATGATGAATATTAAAACTGGTGATATGGAAGCTGCAAGGACTGCTTATAGTGTTATTGAAAGTAATTCTTGGGGATTAATTAAATTATTATTTACAGGTGAAGTAGCCGGTTCTCTTGGAGAAACTAGTGCTATAGCAATAATTATTGGTTTAATATATTTAATAGTTAAAAAACGTATTCATACTGAGATTGTTACCTCATATGTAGGTTCTGCATTTTTAGTTACTGTAATACTAAGTCTAGTTTATGATTTAGGTCCGTTATTTCCATTAATCAGTATCTTAGCTGGCTCATTATTATTTGGAGCTGTTTTTATGGCTACAGATTGGGTTACAAGCCCGATGACAAAAAAAGGTCGTATAATTTTCGGTATTGGTCTTGGTGTTTTAACTATAGTTATAAGAACATTCAGCAATTTTCCTGAGGGAGTTGTCTTCTCTATATTGATTATGAATATGGTTACACCTTTAATCGACAGACATACTGGTAATAGAATCTTTGGAAAGGTTAAGGTAAAGAGCAATGAAAAAAAATAGCCTTTTAACAACTAGCCTTCTTCTTGGAGTAATTTCAGCAGTTCTGGCTGTTGCTGTTTTCATGGTAAATAGCACTACTGCTAATATTATTGCTGAAAGTGAAGCCACTAAACTAAATTCCTACTATGAATCTATTTTCCCAGATAGTGAATATGAAGTTATTTATGATAACAAGAAGGATAAAGATAAAAGTTCTAATATAATCAGCTTAGCTACTGCTACAAAAGATGGCAATGTATTAGGATACCTATACCTTGCTTATACAACAGGTTACTCTAGTGATGTAGTCAGCTTGATTGGAATAAACGCAACTGATTCCAAGCTGGTTAAAGTAATTGTAACTAAGCAAACTGAAACTCCTGGTTTGGGAACATTAGCCACTGCTCCAAAATTCTTGGATCAGTTTTCAGATAAATCAACTGATGAAGAACTAAAAGCCAAAGATAATATTACTGCAATTACTGGAGCGACAATCACCTCTACTGCAGTAGTCAACAGTGTTAATGAAGCCTTAGCAGATTTTAACACCAACTATAAGAAGTAGGGAGGATAATATGAAAATTTCAGATATTTTTAAAGATGGTATTTACAGAAAAAATGCTATATTAATAATGCTTTTAGGAATG
Organism: Fusobacteriota bacterium; assembly: GCA_009773805.1. Taxonomy (GTDB): domain Bacteria; phylum Bacillota; class TC1; order TC1; family TC1; genus WTXA01. Next base: position 48,096 of record WTXA01000001.1, on the reverse strand, counting down.
TGCCCTACTTTAGCTGTTACAACAACTTTATCTAATGCTATAGGAATGGGTATTTCCGTTATTGTTATACTTACACTGTCAAATATTTCAATATCAATAATGCGTAAAGTTATCCCTGCTGCAGTAAGAATCCCTGCTTATATAGGTATTATTGCCGCCTTGGTGACAATAATTGAAATGTTAATACATGCCTATGTACCTACATTATATGTCAGTTTAGGAATTTACTTACCCCTAATTGTTGTTAACTGTATTATTTTGGAAAGAGCAGAATCCTTTGCAAGTAAAAATAATATTCTACATTCTACAATTGATGGTATTGCTGTCGGAATAGGTTTTACACTTGCAATGCTTTTGATTGCTTTTTTTAGAGAACTACTAGGAACTGGTGCTATTCTAGGATTTACTATCCTACCTGCATCCACTAATATGTTAATTATGATTCTTCCACCAGGTGCATTTCTAACATTAGGAATAATACTTGGAGTAATGGGTCATTATTCCAATAAAAAGAAGGAGGAGCTAGAAAATGAATAATTTATCTTTATACTTTGGTTTAGTTTTTTCTGGTATATTAATCAAAAATGTTCTTTTATCACAGTTTTTAGGTATATGTTCATTTTTGGGAGTTTCAAAAAAAACTTCAAGTGCCGTAGGTATGGGTATGGCAGTAACGGTAGTTCTTGTTGTTGCAACAATTGCATCATATGCTTTTTACTATTTAGTTCAGGTTCCTTTCCATTTGGAGTTTTTAAGAACTATATCTTTCATAATTATCATAGCTGCTATCGTACAATTGATTGAAGTTGTTATGAAAAAATACATGAGAGGCTTATATGAATCATTAGGAGTCTACTTACCTCTTATTACGACTAACTGTGCAGTTTTAGGTATTGCTATTTTAAATATAAACAATGGATATGATTTTCTAGGATCCATTCTTTATGCTTTAGGAAGTGGGTTAGGATTTTTATTAGTTATAGTATTATTTTCAGCTATTAGAGAAAAATTGGAACTATTGGATATTCCTGAAGCTTTTAAAGGACTACCGATAGCCCTTATAACAGCTGCATTTATGTCTCTAGCTTTCATTGGTTTTGGAGGTATACTATAATGTTAGAAACTCTTATAATCTTTTTAATACTAGGTTTATTACTTGGTGCTATTCTTACTTTTGCAAGTGTCAAATTTCATGTTGAAACAGATCCAAAACTTGAAGAAATTATTGAAGCTTTACCTGGTGCAAACTGTGGAGCCTGTGGATATCCAGGATGTTCCGGCTGTGGTAAAGCAATTTTTGAAGGTAAGGCTCCAGTAAATAGCTGCCCTGTTGGTGGATCACCAACAGCTATAGCAATCGCTGGTATAATGGGAATTGAAGCTAATAGCGACCAAAAACCACTTGTAGCTAGAGTAAAATGTAACGGTGCTGATAACGCCAAAGCAATATATGAATATAGTGGTGCAAAGTCATGTTTGTTGGCTAAAAATTCATTCAGTGGTATGAAGCTTTGTGACTTTGGTTGTTTCGGCTTAGGAACGTGTGCTGTAAGTTGTCCCTTTGATGCTATTGAAATGGTTAACGGTTTACCAAAAGTGAATGCAAAGAAGTGCACAGCTTGTGGTATTTGTGTAAAGGCTTGTCCTCAATTTTTGATGGAATTAATACCACAAGACCAAAAAGTTCTTGTAAATTGCAATAATACTGATAAAGGGAAAAATGCAATTTCATCTTGTAAAGTTGCCTGTATAAAATGTAAAAAATGTGAAAAAGCATGTAATTTTGATGCTATTCATGTTGGTGGTGTTGCAGTTATTGACTATACAAAATGCACTAACTGTAGAGCATGTGCAGAAGTTTGTCCTACACATGCGATCCTAGTCTATGAAAAGAACAATATTGTTAAAGTTGTAGCCAAAGTTGAGGAAAAATCAGGTTGTTCAGGATGCAGTGCTAATTGTGAACGTTAAAAAAATAACTTTTATCATATTAATACCTTTAATTATTCTTACTTTGTTATATTTTTATATAAATCATAATATAACAGTTTCTCAAACTCAGTTTCTAATGAATACTACTATAGAGATTAAATTGTATGGTAAAAATATCGATAAACAAAAATTAGAAAAAATAATTAATAATACCTTTGATGTTATAAAGGAAGTAGAAGACAATTCTACTTCCTATAATGAATATACTGGTAATGCCGCCTCTTTAAACAAGAATAGAGGCTCATATTATCAAGTAAATCAAGAATTAATTGATCAACTGTCTATTAGTGCACCCTTTTATAATTTAACTGGAGGAGAGTTCAATATAGGTCTTTTTAGGACTGTCAATCTATGGAGAGACAGTGTAACAACTAATACACTTCCAACAAAAGAACAAGCCTTAAACTCATTAGGAGCATCTACTCCTAATGATATATTTATTGATGTTTTTAACAGTAGAATTAAAATACCTCCAGATATGGAAATAGATTTAGGTGCAGTAAGCAAAGGTTATAGTCTTGATGAGGCGGTTAAGTTCTTAAAACATTCTGGTATAAATAAGGCCTTAATAAATGCCGGTGGTAACATTTTAGCCTTAGGAAGTCCTGATGATAGAGATTATTATACTATAGCCGTACAAGATCCTCATAATATTAGTAGAATGATCGGAACTGTAAAATTAAAAGATAATCAAGTTATAGCAACTTCAGGAAGCTATAATCGCTATTATGAATTTGATGGAAAAAAATATTCGCATATATTTTCTGGTACCTCAGGTTATCCTACAGATTTATATAAATCCGTAACAGTTTTAACGAATAAGGGTATAATTAGTGATATTTTATCTACTTCTCTTTTTCTATTATCAATTGAAGATGGAGAAAAATTAATTAGCAAAATAAATTATCCTGTGGAAGTCCTATATGTTACTAATGATGATAAAATCATTAAATCGGAGGGTTTTGAAATTGAATTTTCCCAAGATAACCAATATAAGAGTGAATAAGAAGGAACTACTAATAGTTGTTATTCTCACAATGATTGCTCTGATTAGCTTTTTCCTTTTTAGAATAAGTGGTCAAGGAGCAATGGTTGAAATAAAAATAGCTCAAAAACTAATTGGTACTTATGATTTATCAATAGATCAAGAAGTCCCTATTTTGGATGACAAAGGGAACTTACTTATGATTAGTGTAATTAAGGATGGTATGATAAAAGTTGTTTCAAGTAATTGTCCTGACAAGATTTGTATTGATGAAGGTTCTATTAACCTTGCTGGACAAACAATAGTATGTCTACCCAACAAGGTAGTTATAAAAATAATTGGAAATAATGATGAGACTATTGATGGAGTATTACAATGATTAAGAGTAAATATGTTGTGGTAATAGGTGCGCTTTTAGCTTTATCCATGATATTTGGTTATATTGAAATGCTACTACCATCTTTTCTTCCAAATCCTGCATTTAAAATAGGATTTAGTCAAATACCCATATTACTGACTTTTTACTTAATTAATTTGAAGTCTTCTGCTACAGTATCAATTGGGAAAGTATTATTAATGAGCCTTCTCTTTGGATATTTTCTAAACTACTTATTTTTTGTAAATATTATTGGAGCAATTTTTTCTATATTCTTCATTTGGCTTTCTAAGCAATTAAAATTCAGTGTTCCAATGACTAGCTTAATGTCATCCTTGGGCCATAATCTTGGACAATTTATTGTAATTGGATATACATTGGGCTGGAGTATAGCTTTATTCTATCTTCCACTCATTATAGTATTTTCAATTATATTCGGCTTAATCATAGGCTTTATATCAAAAATACTATTAATAAAAATAGAGAAAAGGTTTTAAGCCTTTTCTCTATTTTTTATATGTATTCTATTTCTCTTTCATTGTAAGTATTATATCTTCCCCATTATCAGACGATACTCCAATACCGTTACTGGTGTTGAATTTAAAGTTCTCTGGTTTTAATAATCCTGATAGTAGCCAAATTATATATTCTTCGTTTTTCTCATCTTTAAAATACTTCACTTTTTCTTCTCTTAGTATTTTGATGTACGTATCAAATACTATTCCTTCTTTAAAGAGAATCTCACTGTGTGGAAAACCAATATACCTGAAATGCCAAGGCTCAAAGATAATATTAGTTATAGCTGTTTGTTCTTTTGTATATCTTAAAACAAAACCATATTTATAACTATTCTCTGATAACCACTTGCCTGGAACTGTATTTTTGAATTCTTCTGTTAGGACTACTCCTGGAATTGAAAAGTCTACAGCAAGTCCTATTTGATGTTCACTTGTCCCAGGTATTGCAACAACAGTGCTAGCATTCTCTTTAGCTTGTTCTTCTGTCATTCCAGTACTTATATTAGCTGCTACCTTTTCATTGAAAAGTTGAGTTTGCATTAAGTATGTTCTAAACCCACTAGTCATTGCATAGCCTATATTGTTTTCATTATACATCTTAGCTAGGGCTTGAGCAGCTTCCTCTCTTAGGTAAGTATTGGTCCCATAGGCTGTAATTGATTTTAAAGTGTTCATGTTTACCAAATCAGTAGGTTCATAATCTTCAGGCAATGGATTATCTCTATTAACTAATCCTAAGTAACCATCGTAACCTTCAAAGTTTTGATAGTCTCCTTCTGGTAAATCCTCAGATAAAGTAAAAGCTATTTCTCCATCATCAAAATTAAATTTTTTAGGAAATAATTCTTCAGCCAGTTCTCCAGGTATTAAAACTAATTTCTCGAAGGTTACCACAGGCGCATTAAACTTATGTGTCTTGCCGTCGATTTTTACTTTTCTAGAGCCTTCCTTTAAGATGATTTTCTTGTTATCCGAAAATATAATTGTTGTTTCTTTTTCGCCTATTAATGTAATTTCACCTTTACTCATTGTTAATAGTACTTCCAATGGTATCAATTTACCTTTATAACTATCAGTTTCGATCTTCATTGTCATCTCTTTTGAATCTAGACTCATAGTGCTTACTTTGAATTTATCTGGATAGTTAGCTGGAAATTCAAAAATGAATATCATATAAAATATTAACACGACACCAAATAATATTCCTACTTTAGTTACTAGGTTACTAAAGGGTGATCTTGAATATATTTTCTTACTTCTTCCTTTAGGTTGAATTTTTCTTAACGAACGGTTTTGACTTTTATTTAAACTACTATTTTTATTTCTGTTTAATTTTTTCCTAGAAAGTCCTGACGTTCTTCTAGATATATTTGCCATTTTTCCTCCAAACTTACTTTAATATTAAAAAGATGACTTATTCAGTCATCTTTTTATATAATATACATTCCTAGGTAATGTTAATTAATAATTTCCTAGAAACATAGGGGGGCGATATTGCTTTTTATGTTTAAAGTATATCACTTATATAAATATGAAACAAGTACTTATTCCCACTCAATTGTCCCAGGTGGCTTACTCGTAATATCATATGCTACTCTATTGACATGTGATACTTCATTTACTATTCTATTTGATATTCTTTCTAATACTTCATAAGGTATTTTTGACCAATCGGCTGTCATTCCGTCAGCACTTCCTACTGCTCTAACTACGATTGTGTATGCATAGGTTCTTGCATCTCCCATTACACCAACACTTCTAATATTTGGAAGGACTGCAAAATATTGCCATACTTCTCTATCGTGATCATAAGCTTCTATTTCTTGGCGTACTATAGCATCTGCTTCTTTTAAAATTTCTATTTTATCTTCAGTGACATCACCAAGTATTCTGATACCAAGTCCTGGACCTGGAAAAGGTTGTCTGTAGACTATCGATTCAGGTAAACCAAGTGCTAGTCCTAATTTTCTTCCTTCATCCTTAAACAGCCATTTTAAAGGCTCTATAAGAGAAAATGAGATATCATCAGGTAATCCTCCAACATTATGATGACTTTTTATGGTTTGAGCAGTGGCGGTTCCACTTTCAATAACGTCTGAATATAGAGTTCCTTGGACTAAAAAGTCGAATGTACCAATTTTCTTTGATTCTTCTTCAAATACTCTGATGAATTCTTCCCCAATAATTTTACGTTTTCCTTCAGGGTTGGCTTCACCTTTCAATCTGTTTAGAAATCTTTCTTTTGCATCGATAGTAATTAGTTTGATACCATATTTTCCCTTGAATGTTTCTTCTACGTTTTCTCTTTCGTCTTTTCTGAGCATTCCATGGTCTATGAACATGCAAGTAAGTTGGTCGCCGATAGCTTTATGTACGAGCATTGATGCTACTGCACTATCTACTCCACCACTTAATCCACATAAAACTTGTCTGTCACCAACTAGCGCTCTAATTTCCGCTACTTCTTCTTCTATGTATGAATCCATAGTCCAGTTCTTGGTACATCCACAAATGTTATATAAAAAATTTTCAAGGAATTTTTGTCCCTCTGGTGTATGTTTAACTTCAGGGTGAAATTGTATTCCGTAGAATTTTTTGTCTTCGTTAGCCATTATAGCATGTGGTGTTGTTTCAGTGCTTCCAAGATTCATAAAACCATCAGGTAGATCTGTTAATTGGTCTGTATGACTCATCCAACATGTATCTTCTAACATTATACCTTCCACCAATGGTGATTTATCTTCTATGGTGTATTCTCTACGTCCATATTCTCTTAAATTTGATGGTTCGACTTTGCCACCAAGCATATGTGCCATTAACTGCATACCATAACAAATACCTAAAATTGGTACTCCTAAGTTGAAAATATCAGCATCGATTCTTGGAGCACCTTCTTCGTATACACTATTGGGACCACCTGAAAAGATGATTCCTTTTAGTTTTATTGCTCTTAATTCTTCTATACTAATATTAAAAGGTAGCATTTCACAATAAACTCCTGCTTCCCTTACTCTTCTTGCTATTAGTTGGTTGTATTGTCCTCCAAAATCGAGAACTACTATTGTTTCTTTAGTCATGTTTTACTCCTTGTACATTTCTTCTTTTAGAATTCCAATGTGTGGGTAATTTCTATATTTTTGTGCGAAATCTAATCCATAGCCAACCACGAAATGGTCTTCTATGTCGAATCCAATATAATCTAATTTCACTTCCATAGTTCTTCTTGATGGTTTATTTAGCAATGTGCATATTTTTATACTTTTTGCTTTTCTTACTTGTAGCATTTCTATGAGAAATGTTAATGTTATCCCTCTATCTGCTATGTCCTCAACAATTAAAACATTCTTATCTGTTATTGAGCTTTCAAGGTCTTTGTTTATCTTGACCTTACCTGTAGACTCTGTGCCATTATAGTAGCTTGACAGTGCTACTGTATCAAGAATAACTGGAAGATCTATACTTCTGATTAGATCTGCCATAAATACTATAGATCCCCTTAGTACTCCAACTACTACAAGTTCTTCTCCTTTGTAGTCTTCGCTGATTTGCTTTCCAATGGCTGCAACTCTGCTCTTTATTTCTTCTTCAGAGTAGATAATTTCCTTAATTGAACTATCGTATGTTGTCATAGATATTCTCCCTCTATTATCTTAAAAATACTATATTAGTATACCACATTTTTTTATCTAAAAAAAGTATAATTGAACTGCATTAGATTTAAAATAAACAATGACTACCCCATATATAGGATAGCCATTGAATATCAATTTTAACTCTTTATTTCTTTAGACTTTCTTTGAAACTTTGATCAACAAAATTCCCAGTCTCAGGATGGAATTCTTTACCATCATATTTTTTATTTATTGTTATTTCGCCATTTTCTAATTTTTTAGCGAGTTCAGCAATCTTATCTTGTATCTCCTTAGGTACATCAGCTGCCAATGATAGTCTAACAACATCTGGCATTTTAATTCCTATGGTAGTAATTTTGCTATTTTCCCAATTTCCTTCAACGAAATCCTTGACTGTATTGAATATAGCTACGCTTGAATCCGCAACTGCAGATCCTATAAAACTTTGATCTACCTTTGTCCAATCAGATACATTACCTATATGTCTAACTTTACCGTTAGTAGCTTTAATTGTATCTACTACACCTGCTCTACCAGCATTCAACATAGTGTAAATTACATCTGCTCCCTTTTTGATTTCAGCGTCAGCCGCTGCTGCATTAATAGCTTTATCATCTAGATTACCAGTAAACCAAGTTAAGAATGTTGCATTAGGATTTACATATTTCAAACCATCATAGAAAGCAGCTCTACCTATTAGACCTGGATTTGGCCAAGCACCAGAAATATGTCCCACTACATTACTCTTTGTTGTTAAGCCAGCTAAGGCTCCTGCCAACCAAGCTGATTCTTCTTGTAATACTACATAACTTGATACATTACCACCTTTAACATTTCCTTGTATTACCACAAACTTAATTTGAGAATACTCTCTAGCTATTTCTTGAACTGGTCCGTTACATTGACCGCCATGAGCAATAATCATATCAGGTCCTTTTTCGGCCAAATCTCTTAGTGCTTCTGTTAAAACTTTTGGATCAGAAGTTGCAGAAATATTTGATACGTAATCCACATCAACATCAAGTTCCTTCTTTACCTGTTCATAACCACGAAAAGCTGCATTCATAAAACCACCGTCATTATGATTGCCTGGTATTAGAATTGAGACTTTTAATTTCTCTTCCTTTGCTTGGTTATCCTTTGCACATCCAACAAAAGCTACCATTCCCAATAAAGCTATTACCAATAATAAAATAATTCTTTTTTTCATTGTTAAACCTCCTTTAACATTTCAAATCTTTTATGATTAAATCATACAAAATGTAATAACTATAAAAAATGAAATATTTAAGGATTTATCCAGTACAAAATACGGAATTTTACTATTTATTATTTTTACCCCTATAATTTTGAGGGGTCTCACCCATTATCTTCTTAAATATTTTGGTAAAATATTCTATATTATTAAATCCTAATATATATGATATCTGATAAAACTTAAAATCAGATTCTAACAATAGTATTCCAGCTCTATGAACTTTGGCTTTGTTAATAAATTCACCTACTGAAATACCTGTCTCTTGCTTAAATAACTCTCCCAGATAATTTTTTGTTAAGTAAAACTTTTCAGCTAAATCATTCATAGATAATTCTTTTTCTATGTTTTCTAATAGATATCTGGCAATTTTATTAACATATTGATTCTTATTATTAACTGCTGGGAATTCATTTAACTTTTCTAACATGCACATTAACCATATATCTAATTTATATTCATATTTTATTCCCATAAAGTTAATTAACCACGAATGTTCTTTAATGACTATTTTTTTTATATCATTTTCTAATTTTTCTAACAGCATCTTAGTTTTTACAGGATTATCTCTAGTTCTTAATTTAATAGTCTCTTCAATTGCTATGATATCATCAATCCCACAATTATCACCTGAACTAATATTTTTACCTGCTTGAAAAACATATTTTTCAGGATAATAGAACGTTAGTTGGTCTTGTCTTTGTTTTAGCACCTCATTGGCCTTTTTCAATACATTTTGTAAAGCCTCTTGGTCTACAGGTTTTACTAAATAATCAAATACTCCAATTTTTATTGCTTCTTTGGCAAAGGAAAATTCAGCATAATCGGTTAAAAGAATGGAGATTGTATCTGGTGATATATTCTTAAGCTCCTTGATTAACTCAATACCATCAATTTTAGGCATTCTAATATCAGAAATGACTAAATCAAAGTCTTGTTCTTTAAAGAGTACAAGAGCTTCCTCACCATCCTTAGCTTCAGCTTTAATGATAAATCCTGAAGCATTACCCCAAATAGGTAAACGTTTTATCATATTTCGTATTGCTTCCATGTCATCAACAATCAACACGTTATACATCATATTCATCTACCCCCTTATCACTACTAGAAATCATAGGAAATATAATATCAACTTTAGTTCCCTTTTCTTTTATACTATCAATTTCTATTTTACCATTGTGATTAGCAATAATTTTTTTAGCCAAGGTTAGACCAATTCCTGAGCCTTCATATTCATCATTCCCATGAAGTCTTTGAAATATATTGAAAATTTTATCTTTGTGTTTAATATCAAATCCTATACCATTATCAGTTATAGAAACAATATTTTCTTCGCCAATAAGTTTTAATTCAATATTAATTTCTGCTAAATCTCTGTTTCTTGTATATTTAACTGCATTTGATAATATATTACCTATAGCATCCTTAATTAGAATCTTATCACCAAGTACTAATATGCTATTTCCGCTAATACTAAAGTTTATTAATCTTTCAGGATAGCCAATTCTATATTCAGTTATAAGTTCTCCGACGACTTCTGCTATATCTACATATTCAATTTCGACTTTTTTGTTACTTAGCAAGGAATATTCCAATATTTTGTCAATGAGATTTATCATTCCATTACAATGTTTTTTTATACTTTCTATCATGTCTTTGCTTTTATTATCAATTTCAGGATTATCTTCAAGTAACATTTGGCTATAGGCATCAATGGCTCTTATTGGTGATTTTAAGTCATGTGATACCCCAAAAGAGAATTCTTCCATCTCCTTTACTGCAAATTTTAATTCTTTTGTTCTTTTATCTACCAAATTCTCTAAATCAGCATTCATCTTGTTGATTTTTTCTATAACTTGTAAGTATTGTCTGTTTCTTTTTTCTAGTATTATTCTGGCTTCCTGGTTTTTTTGAAGGTATCTTACAGTTATTCCAGCCATAACAATAAATAAGAGCAGAGATAAGCTTAAAGTTAAAATGGTACCAGCATCAGGATTTGCAACCCAGGTTCTTATGTCTATCCTGCTGATAAACAAGTTGTTGAAGAACATAATTAGTAAAGTGAAAGTCATGCCAAAGGTCACTATACTAAGTAGTGCAGGTGTGTTGTACTTTGAGCCCCTGAAAATTTTCAACTTGAAGAATTTACGTATAAAAGGCATGAGAAGAATAGAGTCACAGATAGCTAATAATATACTATCTACTATTACTCCTTTGAAAGCAAATATCATTATAATATCCAGTCCTAGATTTTCCATTATATTTGTATTCCAAAATGGTATATCCAACTTCAAAAGAGGTTGAAATAACAAGAGATATAGAATCAGTTTAATTACTATGTGAATAAGTTGAAGGGTATAAATATTATTCCAGATGGTTCTAACATTTTTTCTAGAAATTGCTCCCCAGCCATGGAGACCAATCCAAATGAAAAGAGTTATTGAAGGTACTAATGATGCCCAGCCATTATAGGGTCCCAATATGAAAGGGTATATGAATACCAAACCTAGACTGATGCTTAAAAAACCATATTTCCAGCCCCAGGCCAATGCAACAAGCATAGGAAGCATTAAACTTAAGGCGAAATTTATTGATGTTCCACTAAATTCTATTCTGATGGAATAGAATATTCCTATAAAAGAAATAACTCCCAATAAAAAGGAAACAATTATCTTATAAAATTCCAATTTGTCTAATTTCCCTTTAGCTTTCATAACCAACCACCTTTTACCTAACTTACTAAATCACACATGTTACTTAATTAATTTTATCCAACTTTTCAGGTTCATTTCAAATAGAGGCTTTCATATTATTTCAAAATTTAAAATACAAATAGCTTATCAGTTTTTCCGCTTATTTCGGCTAATTCGACCATAGTACTTCTTTCAACACCTTTAATTAGCATTTCAACGCTATGACCCTAGCATCCATACAAGATCCTCAAACCTTTACTTTGTTTTTTTTGCTATGACACTTTTCAACATACTTCCCATGTTGTAGTAGCCATCTGGTGTTTTTGATTGTTGATTGCATTAACAACTCAATCACCAATTAGTGAACATTAACTTCTGCTTCAGCACCTTTTGTATAACCATTGCAAGTCTTAGAGATTTCCTTCTCATCTTTTCAACAATTTCTATATTACAAGTATTTAATATAATTGTATATTAATTTCAAGTTATAAACATCTTATAATTATAAATTTTTATAATATGGTATAATCAAATTATAAACAGTATACCAAATTTTAGAAAAGAGGTGTTGCCTATGATGTGGAATCGATACGATAATGGATCCGGTATGATGGATGGTTGGTTTTTGGTTATCTTTATTATTATAGCTATAGTTGTAGCTTTAATAATTGCCTTGGTAATTTTCACAATTATCAAACTAGTTAAGACTAATGATAAAAAAAATATATCTAATAACAATAATGCTTTAAGTATATTAAATGAAAGACTAGCGAAAGGTGAAATTAACATTGAGGAATACACTAAATTAAAGAATACCTTAATCAAATGATCTATCGTGGCAAAAATAAAGCCCCTTTAGTATACACTAAAGGGGCTTTTACTTATTATATATTACATCATTGGCATTCCGCCCATACCTGACATATCAGGCTTGTTAGGCTCAGGTATTTCAGCAACAAGTGTTTCAGTTGTTAATAACAATGCTGCTATACTACCGGCATTCTGTAAGGATGAACGAACAACCTTGGCAGGATCCACAATACCAGCGGCAAACATATCAACATACTCACCAGTCAAAGCATTGAAACCTACACCCGTAGGTGAAGATAGAACCTTCTCGATAACCACAGAACCCTCAGCTCCGGCATTTTCGGCAATCTGTCTAACAGGAGCCTCCAATGCTTTCCTTACAATGTGCAAACCAGTTTGAGCATCACCAATCAATGAATCATCAACAATCTTAGATATAATATCAGCTAAACAAACACCACCACCAGGAACAATACCTTCCTCAACAGCAGCCTTAGTCGCAGACAAAGCATCCTCAATTCTCAACTTCTTCTCTTTCATCTCAGTTTCAGTCGCAGCTCCAACTTGAATAACAGCAACTCCACCAGCTAATTTAGCTGCTCTTTCCTGTAATTTCTCTTTATCGAAATCAGAAGTAGACTCTTCTAATTCTCTTTTTATCTGAGTTACACGATTAGCTAAAAGTACCTTATCTCCACGACCTTCTACTAGAGTAGTATACTCTTTACCAACTACTACTTGTCTAGCTGAACCTAACTGTTCTAGTTCAACTTGATCTAGTTTCAAACCTAGCTCTTCAGAAATAACTTCCCCACCAGTCAAGATTGCAATATCTTGAAGCATAGCCTTACGTCTATCACCAAATCCAGGAGCCTTCACAGCAACACAATTAAATGTCCCTCTAACTTTATTGACAATCAAAGTAGCTAAAGCTTCAGCTTCAACATCTTCAGCTATTAACAATAGTGACTTACCGGTCTTAACAATCTTCTCTAAAACAGGTAGAATCTCTTGAATATTATTGATTTTCTTATCAGTTATCATAATATATGGATCATCAAGTTCAGCGACCATCTTCTCAGTATCAGTCACCATGTAAGATGACAAATAACCTCTATCAAACTGCATACCCTCAACAACCTTCAAATTAGTTCCAAAACCTTGATATTCTTCAACAGTTATAACACCATCATTTCCAACCTTTTCCATTGCTTCAGCAATTAAATCACCTATTTCCGCATCATTTGCTGAAATAGAAGCAACTTGAGCAATTGACTCTTTGCTTTCTACACTCTTGCTCATAGCTTTGATTTCTTTTACAGCTATTTCTACAGCTCTTTCAATACCCTTTTTTAGGATTATTGGATTAGCTCCAGCTGTAACATTTTTCAATCCTTCTTTAATTATAGCTTGAGCTAGCACTGTAGCAGAAGTCGTACCATCTCCAGCAACATCATTAGTTTTTGTAGCAACCTCCTTGACCAATTTAGCTCCCATATTTTCAAATGGATCAGGAAGATCTATTTCTCTTGCAATAGTAACACCATCATTTGTAATTAATGGTGAACCATATTTCTTTTCCAACACAACGTTCTTACCTTTTGGACCCATTGTTACTTTAACAGCATTAGCAAGCGCATCCACCCCAGCTTCCATCGCCTTACGAGCTTCAATACCAAATTTTAATTCCTTAGCCATTTTTTACCTCCTAATTTAAGATTACCAATATATCATCTTGACGAAGAACCAAGTATTCAACATCATCAATTTTCACTTCAACACCGCCGTATTTAGAGAATATAACTCTATCACCAGCTTTAATATCCATCGTTTCCCTAGCTCCGTCTTCTAGTATTCTCCCTGGTCCAACAGCAATAACTTCACCCTCAAAAGGTTTCTCTTTGGCTGTCTCAGGTAGTAAGATTCCACTTGCTGTCTTTTCGACAGAATCAAGTTGTTTTACAACAACTCTATTTCCTACAACTTTAAAACTCATAATTATTCCTCCTTCTAAAATTCGTTAGCAATCAATAACCTTGAGTGCTAACAATATGAATGATATCAAATTCAATAGAAAAAATCAAGAAATTTAATATAAATAAAACCTATTATTTCTCTGGCCTGGCACAGTTTGCAGCTTTACCCGTTAAAATCTCAAGTCCATGACTAAGTACTGGTAACAAGAATTCCATATATTCTCTACAAGCAATAGGACTTCCAGGCATATTGACAATCAAGGTAGCTCCTCTGATGCCAGCAGTTCCTCTAGAAAGCATTGCTCTATTAGTCTTTTGATAACTCATAGCCCTAAGTGCTTCTGGTATACCAGGTACTTGTCTTTCCACTATATCCAATGTGGCTTCAGGGGTTATGTCCCTTGGAGAAAAACCTGTTCCCCCAGTAGTTAGTATTAAATCCAATTTCAATTCATCAGCCCATAACTTCAACACCGCTGAAATATCATCCCTATTATCAGGAACCATTATGTACTCAACAACCTCACCTATGGACGTTATCATATCCATTATAACTTTACTGCTTAAATCTTCACGTTCTCCTCTAGATCCTGCATCACTTGCAGTTAAAATACCAATTCTAAACATATTCAATCACAATCTCATCTTCAGCCCTTATATTACCAGGATTTATAACTTTTGCAAAAATTCCATCAGTTGGCATCACACATTTACCAGCTTTCTGCATAATTACACAGCCAGAATGACACTCTTTGCCTATTTGAGTAACTTCCAAGACAACATCATTACCTATCAACAATCTAGAACCAATTGGCAATATCTTTAGATTAATTCCTTCAGTTACAATATTTTCAGCAAAATCTCCATTAATTAAAGTTATACCTCTAGCTCTCATTTCATCGACACTTTCCTTAGCTAGTAAACTTATTTGTCTGTGCCAGTCGCCACCATGAGCATCACCCTTAATACCAAAATCTACAACACACTCTCCAAAATCTATTTCTTTCTTTTGTTCACCTTTTTTAAGGCTTATACAAACAGCTAAAACTTTTGCCATTATAACTTGCTCCTTTCATATATACCAGACTTGCCGCCCGTCTTTTTTTCTAATAATATATCTGTTATAGTCATACCTTTGTCGATACCCTTACACATGTCATAAATAGTCAATAGAGCTATGGAAACACCAGTTAAGGCCTCCATTTCCACTCCTGTCTTCCCATCGACTCTGACTGTGCATATTGCTTCTATTAAAGAATTTTCTTTGTCAATTTTAAAATCAACTGAACAACTATTTATAAGTAATGGGTGACACATGGGAATAAGGCTTGCGGTATTCTTAGCCCCCATTATACCAGCTACTCTAGCTACACTAAAAACATCACCCTTAGGTACACTATTATCTAGGATAGCCTCCAATATTTTTGTTGGTAGAATGATTTTTCCAGTTGCAAAAGCCGTTCTAGTTGTTACATCCTTACCCCCAACATCGACCATCTTGGCCTTACCTTGTTCATCTAAATGAGTAAATTCCATTTTAACCCCCTATTTGAGACATTTTTCTACGTTGGTTACCCCAACCATCTTCCATGTTATGTCCCTCTGGTTTACCTAAAATTATTTCTTCAACAAAAGCTCTCAATTCATCAGGACTAGCTTCGTCCCTAATAAGTTTTAAGACATCATATTCTTTGTCTATATATAGACATGGTCTAATTCTGCCATCAGCAGTAAGTCTGAGCCTATTACAGGTACTACAGAATTTATGAGATAAAGCTCCTATAAAGCCAACACTACCCTTACCACCAATAATCCTATAGTTTTCTGCTGGTCCATTAGTTTTTATATCACTTGTCTCTTCAAGCTGAAACTTAGTTTCTATTAATTCCTTGATGTCTGCTATAGGATAATGTTTCAAGATAGCTTCATCATCACTTTCACCAATTGGCATAAGTTCAATGAACCTTACTTGAACTTCCTTTTTATAGGCATATTCAACAAAATTAATAAACTCGTCGTCATTGAAACCTTTAATAGCTACAACATTTATTTTAACAGGCTTTAGACCAATATCAATGGCTTTATCTATTCCCTTCAGAACCTTTTCCAAGCTTCCCCATCTAGTTATTTGTTTAAATCGAATTTCATCTAGTGAATCAAGACTAACATTGATTCTAGATAGACCAGCAGCCTTTAGGCCCTCTGCCATTTCCTCTAATAAAATTCCATTTGTAGTTAAGGTTATATCCTCTATTTCAGGTATGCTTCTAAGCATTTTTATTAGCTTTTCAATGCCATTTCTTACAAGAGGCTCTCCTCCAGTCAACCTGATTTTCTTAATTCCTGCAGGTACTAATGCCAATATCAGGTTATAGATTTCCTCGAAACTCATCATGTCTTGATGTTTTAATAAATCTACACCATTTTCTGGCATACAATAGACACACCTTAAATTACATCTGTCAGTGACAGATATTCTTATATAGTCAATAGTTCTCATTAATCCACACTGCTTTCTCTCGCCTTTTCAACGCTTCCTATTATTTGTTTTTCATTTAAAGGTAAATAATAGGACTTTATTAAATCTCCTTTTTCATCACATAAAATGACTACAGGTAAATTTTCAATATCAAATTTATCTAAGAAGTACTTTGATTCCTTGCTAATATCTTTCGGATTATAGGCAAGGTCAAAAACAGTTACACTTTCACCAGCCTTTTTAATTATACTGTCAATATTTTTTTTATTTTCAATACTTACAGGTGAAAAGTCATCCCTTATAACAACAAGATAAGGCACCTTATTTTGCTTCAAAATATCAATTCTTTGGAAAACACTACCTTTATAAGAATTACTCGTGCTTGCCACTGCAAAATATAAGAAAACTCCCAAGACAATAAAAATCACTACTTTAAAATAGAATCCTAACTTTGACTTTTTAGTCTTATTAGCCTTATTAGTCTTTTCAGTGTTTTTTACTTCTATATTTTTTTTAGTATTCTTATTATTCTTTTCAATTTTAGTTTCTGTATGTTTATTCTTCAAACTCAAAATAGCTCCTTTTTAGCAATTTAATCCACAGTTTCCACATACATCAACTTATTATATTGTGGATATTGTGGATAACTATTTAATATTTCCACTGGAATAAGCATTTAGAAATAAGTCACCCTTTATTCCATATTGACTCAAATAATATGCTGCACTACCTATCATAACCCCATTATCAGTACATAAAATTCCCTTTGGATAGTAAACTTCAAGGCCAATTTTTTGGCCCTTTTCTTCTAATTTAGCAACAAGATATTTATTAGAGGTAACTCCTCCACCTAGTACGACTTTCTTAATTCCATAATTATTACTTGCAAGCAGTACTTTTTCAATAACTGCTGAAGTGATAGCATCTTGGACAGCAAATGAAACATCTTCCACTATAATTTCATTACCTTGTGCTTTCATTTTATTAAGATAATTGATCACATTTGACTTTAGTCCACTAAAACTGAAATTATAGTTATCCTTACCTAACTTGGCTACCGGAAATACAAGATTTGTACGTGATCCAGATCTGGCATACTTCTCAATCAAAGGCCCACCTGGATAATCTAATCCCAATTTCCTGGCAATCTTATCAAAAGCTTCACCTGCAGCATCATCTAGAGTCTGACCAATTACTTCAATATCAAGATGACTATGCCAAATAGCGAGTGAAGTATGACCACCTGAAACTATTAAAGCTAAAACAGGGAATTCATTAAGTTCATGTTCTATCAGATTTGCATAAATATGACCTCTTAGGTGATGAACAGGAATTATTGGTATATCCAAACTTATACTTAAACCCTTAGCTGCTGTTATTCCCACTATAAGTGCTCCAATAAGACCTGGTTGATTGGTAACTCCAATTGCCGTTAATTCCTTTTTGTCTATACCAGCTTCTTTTATTGCAATATCTATGACTTCAATTATCATTTCAAGATGTTTTCTTGAGGCTACCTCAGGAACAACACCACCGTATTTTTTATGTATTTCTATTTGTGATGAAATAACGTTAGAAAGTACATCCTTACCGTTTTTCACAACTGCTACTGAAGTTTCATCACAGCTTGTTTCTATTCCTAGTATAATACTATCCAAGTTTTTCTCCCATCCAATTATATCATTAAACTTTTCCTAAACACTATTTGATTTGATCCATTAAATTAAGTATTTGAACCGATGTTTGTATTTGTTGTTCCAATTTACTTATTTCAGCCATTGTATCATTTTCATAATTAGCAAAGTATGAAAAATTTCCATTTTCTATTTGTACAAACATTGTATTTTCTGGTAATTGTTTTTTACGATCTTCATACAATTCTAAATCTAGTGTTTTATCAAGAGTTCCTTTTATCGATGCAACTTTTAGTCCACTCTTACTTAAATCTGCTCCTTCACTTGGATAAGATGCCAAGAAAACTGCTCCTTTGATTTTTTCATCAGCTTTTAAGTTTACCGACATAGCCTCTCCTCCTCTACCATGACCTACTACAGTCCATAACTGTATGTTATCATTATCTTTAATAATAGTATTCATTGTATTACTACCTATGTTGGGGCTATTAAATAAAAATTCTGGAATGACAACTTGATAACCTTTTTTTGCTAATATAATACTAAGAGGTATATATGACTTTGGTGATACTCCACCATTTGCATAAATTATTATTCCTTTAGTTGGTTCTCTAAAATTAGGCTTTATTATATAGCCGTTATCCTCTATTATATCTAAATCAGCACCTTCAGCTTGAATAATTTGGTCTACTTCTTCATTTTCTACTTTGGCTACAGAAGTAGCTTCACTTTCAACAATTTCTATCATAAACCATACTCCAAATAAAATTAAGAGTATTATAGATAATAGCGCTTTAATGCTATGTTTTTTTCTCTTCTTAGGTGTTCGATTTCTTCTACTTGTGCTTTGTGATCTTCTTCCCATATTTTACTCCAATTATTTCAGCCATAATCGATACAGCTATTTCTTCTGGTGTTTCCGCACCTATATCTAAACCAACAGGTGCATGAAGTTTATTTATTTCTTCCTGACTATATCCTGATTCTTTCAAATCTTCAAAAATAAGACTAATTTTCCTTTTACTGCCAATTAAACCTATATATTTGTTTTCTTTTTTAATTACACCCTTAACACATTCGGCATCTTGTAGATGACCCCTTGTTACAACTGTCACATATGTATAACTATTAAAATTATAGGTATTTAACATGTTGCTAAAATCACCAGCTCCTAAACCAACTGCCTTAGGAAATCTTTTTTTATTTGCAAACTCAGGTCTATCATCAAATATTGTAACTTCAAATCCAAGTATATCAGCTAATTCATATATTGCATAACCTACATAACCTCCACCTAAAATAAGTAAATTATTCATAGGTTCAATAATATCGTAAAAATATCCCTCTTCATCTTTTTCATCTAATTCAACAATATCAATTTGACCATTAGCTAAGTTAGTTCTTAATTTTGTAATATATCCCTTATTATTTAATTCCAAGGTTTTTAACAAAGTTTCCCGTGCTTGATTGTCAATATACTGTAACATTAGTTGGTTAATTCCACC
Organism: Fusobacteriota bacterium; assembly: GCA_009773805.1. Classification (GTDB taxonomy): domain Bacteria; phylum Bacillota; class TC1; order TC1; family TC1; genus WTXA01. The sequence goes on along the minus strand of WTXA01000001.1, from coordinate 28,241 downwards.
ACAAATCATCAATAAATCTTTTGGATTATCACCTAATCTAGTAATATTCATAAGAAGGAATTTTTTGTTTTTTAATATTTTTTGGGCTTCTAACATACTTTCATATTCACCAGGGCCCCCTCCAACAGTTCCTTCTATTATACCACTTTTTGTAACTAGCATCTTACTCCCAGCATGTCTTGGTGCTGATCCTCTGGTATCAATTATCGTTACTAAAACCATTTCTTCACTCAAATCTCTAATGGTTTCTAGTATTTTTTTATTCATACTTCATTACTCCAAACAAACCTTTTTCTTTACCTAAAATTAAAGTTCCTTCCACAGCTGCTCTACCTATAGCCTTTGCTTTTTCTGAAATAGTAAAACAATATTCAGGAAATAAACGTGGATCAACATCCCCAATTTTCATATTTTCAGGAACTAACATGCCTTCTACAATTAGGCCACGTAAAACTCCTTTAAAAGGACTCTTTACAGGAATACCATCAACCTTTAATATTATATCATTTTGTTCAACAATATCTCCAAGCTTTTTTAAATGTTCTACCTTTCCTGCTACAGGAGAATATAGAACTCTTTCTAAACCTCGACCTTCTACAATACCAGGAACGCCACTATTTTTAATAGCTGAGCCCTTTTCTATAATCTTTCCCAAATAATGACCACGTTTAGTTTCAATAACTAAATGACAATCTTCACCTGCAATAAAACCTGGCCCACAACCTATAACTATCGATGCATTATTTATTTTTGTACCTAGATTCTTCTTCGCTAAAATAGCATCAACTATAACATCTGGTTTATATTTATCTTTTATCGCTCCAACAGGGTCAATTATAATACCAATATTGCCCTTTTCTAGGTAATCCGCATAGTTTTCTTCAGTAACATGAATACCTGTTACTCCTTCAATCTCCATTTTTGCTTCATAAATAGAATTAGCAAAGGCAACACTTCTTCTTATCACAGTAGGCTGCTCTACTTCAGTCATAAGAACTTGAAAACCGCTCTTATGAAATGCCATAGCAACACCACTTGCTAAATCTCCAGCTCCTTTAATTAGTACTTTAACCATACTACTCCTCCTTGATTTTCAAATATTCATTCAAGGTATCTATATCTGCAATTATGCCAGGATCATCTAGATCCACATAAACGCACCCCATCTCCTTGATAATGTCTCTTGCTCCAATATCTCCATTGATATTTTTAAAACTACTTTGAAGTGCTATCGGAAAAACAACTGGATGACCTTTTACACCCATATATCTTGGCACAATTATTTCACCTTTTTTATCCCTATAAGTCTTTAGAAGAATTTCTATTGTATAGTCTTCAACTAAAGGTAAATCACATGGTGTCACCAAAAAAAAGTCAGTATCAAAAGCTCTTGCTTCTCTAAATGAAGCACTCATACCTTCTTTATATTTCTTAATCTCCTGAAACTTAAAACCTAATTCTTTTATATTTCCCTTTATCTCTTCTTTATGAAAACCAAGTGTAACAATGATATCCTGGCTATAGGCACTATATTTTTTTATAGTTTCTTCCAAGAATGTAGACCCGCCAAACTTCAATAATTGTTTTATGCGACCCATTCTTCTACCTTCACCCGCAGCTAGTATTAGTACACCAACCTTGTCATCGTAACATTGGTAAATCTTCTTTTCTTTTAAAGAAACTAAATACGACCCAATCCCATACTGATCATAAATTTGTTTCAATAAATCCTTAGCAATAAAAGTATTTTTTAATATCTCACCTTGATTGATAATAACCTTTAAATTCCTATATTTAGTATCCCTAATCCAACCTTCATTAAGCAATTTCAGGATATTTTCATTTGTATATAGCATATCCTTTTCACCTATTATTGTTTGTATTTTTTCTAGGTTATAGGTATTATCACTACTTATCTTTTCTCCCATTATTTTAGCAGAGAAAAATAGAAAGTTTTTGGTAGAATTGACTGGTACCACAGGTTCATGTTCATAAGGCACCTTAAAAGGAAGACCTCTTGAACCATCTGCTTCGATTAATATTACAACATCTAGCGGTATTTGCACAATATTTTCAATATCTTCTTTTTTATATCCTTGATATTTTCCCCCTACTACACTTGAAACTTGGATATTTATACCATCTTGCATATTATCTATGCTGATACTCTTGCTGAAATCAATCCTATATTTAGAGAACTCTTCTACCGAGATTTTTGTAGTGGTGGTTATTAGCACCCTATATCCCTCTTCAGCCAATATAATTGCAGCCTCTTTGATAGCAGATGTTTTTCCACCTGCACCAATAAAGCAATATATATGGCCACCTTTTATTTGCTCTCTTATGAATTGACTATTCATTAATTCCCCTTAGGTTCTTGATCCAATATACTAATTATTCTACCGCCACCAAGTACTATATCTGGATTTTCAAAACTGTATATTACTGCAGATTGTCCTGTTGTTACAGAAGACGTAGGTTCAATAAAAACAAGCTTAAAACCATCTTCAGTACTATAATATTTAGCCTTTGTTGGTTTACTTCTGTATCTCACCTTAACTAGAACCTCTGTCCCCTCTTCTATTTTCTTATTTGAAATATAATAAGCAGAATTTGCAATCAAGCCATAATTATAGACATCTTTTGCATCCCCAACTATCACTTTATTTTCAGAATTTAATATTTTAATAACATATACAGGTGTTCCATAAGCGACAACTATACCTCGTCTTTGCCCAATTGTGTAATAGTAGCTAGGTTTTCCTTTCCCGAGATATTTACCATTTTTATGATAAATAAGGGCTGGCTCTCCACTCATTATTCTATAATCATCTATAAACTTGCCATAATTACCATCTGGTACAAAGCATATATCTTGACTTTCTTTCTTGTTGGCTACTGGTATACTATTTTTATTAGCAATTTCTCTTACTTCACTTTTATTCAATTTACCTAACGGGAAAAGCAAATGTTTTAGTTTATCTTGATTTAATTGATATAGAAAATAACTTTGGTCCTTTGTTTGATCAATACCTTTTCTCAAAACATACTCTGCAGTACTCTCATCATATTCATTTATCACATAATGTCCTGTAGCCAGATAATCAAATCCCATGGATATTGCTTTATCTAGTAAATCAATAGACCTTATATAGAGATTGCAATCCATGCAAGGATTCGGAGTGTTTCCTGCTAGATATTCATTGCAAAAATTATCTATAACTTTATCTTTGAATAAATCTCTGTAATTAAAAACATAATGTTTAATACCAAGTTGATTTGCGGTTGAACGAGCATCATCAATAGCTTCATTGCCACAACAGGATTTACTCGATTCAATATTACAAATATCATTAAGCCATATTTGGCAAGTTACTCCCACGACTTCATATCCTTGCTTTTGTAGTAGAAGTGCTGTAACAGCACTATCTACACCACCACTCATAGCAACTAGAACCTTTTTTTTCATTACTTGTCTCCATTCATAAAATACTTATGTGCATCAAATGGATCTTTATTTAAAACTCTTAAATATTTACCCTCTTGATTTAGTGTATAACTATTTACATTATCCATATCAAGTATGTCAAGAATATTCAATATTTCTTTTTTTGCATTACTATCTTTTATTGGACATAATGCCTCCACTCTTCTGTCAAAATTTCTGTCCATAAGATCCATACTTCCAATGAAAGTTTTCTCTTCTCCACCATGATAGAAATAGTAGATTCTACTATGTTCAAGGAATCTACCTACTATGCTTTTTATACTAATATTTTCATTTGGTACTATTCCACATATTCCTCTAACTATCAATTTTACTTTAACACCTGCATGTGATGCTTCATAAAGCTTATCAATCATTTCCTGGTCAATAAGAGAGTTCATTTTTGCTTTAATTAGGCCTGTTTTTCCTTGTAAAACTTCATTGATCTCAAAATCTATTAGATCATGGAAAATTTGTCTTGAATTAAAAGGACTAATCAGCAACTCTTTAGATTTAAAGATTTCCTTGCCACTAGCCAAAAAGTTAAAGATTTGAATAACATCTTCACCTATATGTCTATTAGCTGTAAAGACACCAATATCTTCGTAATTATTAGCTGTATTTTCATTGTAATTGCCTGTACCTAAGTGACAATAAGTTTGAATTCCTTCAATTGAATCTTTTTCTTTCCTCACTACAAGTATTAGTTTAGCATGTGTCTTTAATTTAAGTGGGCTTAAAATCACTTGCACACCAGCTTTTTCAAGTCTTTTAGCCCAAGCTATATTATTCGCTTCATCAAACCTAGCTTTTACTTCTAACAATACAGTAACATTTTTACCTTTATTAGATGCATTTATCAAGGCTTCAATTATTGGACTATCCTTACTTACTCTATATAATGTTTGTTTAATTGCTACAACTTTGATATCATTTGCTGCTTCTTCTAAAAAATCTAGGATACATTGAAAATCATCGTAAGGAAAATGACATATGTAGTCTTTTTCCTTTATTTGTCCAATGATACTACCTTCTATAAAAACTTTTTGTTGTTGAAATTCATCATGTTGATATTTGTTAAACCATTTTTTCTTGTATATTTGGTCTAGATAAGTTAAATCAAGGTCATTATTTATGACATAAATTTCTCTATCAGTTATTTTCATTTGTTCCTTAAGTATATTTAATAGTTTTTTTGATGGTTCAGATGCTATTTCTAGTCTTACTATCTGTCCCCAACTTCTCTTCTTAATTGATCTTTCTACTTTTGTCAAAAGATCTTCAGCATCATCATCATCATAATTCAAATCGGCATTTCTTATTATTCTAAATATGTTCTTTTCTAATATCTGATAACTGTCAAAAAGAAAATTTAAATTACTAGAGATCAGTTGCTCTAGTAAAATAAATTTTCTTTCTTTCTTATTACCTATAGGAACTATTCTTTTTATTGTTTCCGGTATTTGAATTTCACCTAAGTACTCTGTATTGTCTTTTAATAATCTTAATAATATATTTATAGTTTTATTCTTTATTAGTGGAAAATGGCTATCTAGCTTCATGGCTCTAAAAGTCAGATAAGGAAAAATTTTATTTTTAAAAAGCTCATTTAAGTCAACCATCTCTTTTTCTGTTAAAGTCGCAACATCTACTATTTTTATTCCTTGGTTAGAAAGTAGATTTTTAAGATCATCATATTTCCTGTAACATTCTTCATACATTTCTCTTACATTAACATTTATCAAATCGATTTCTTCCTCAGGGTTTAGGGCAATTTTATCTATTCTTAACTGATCACTTTTACTTTGATCCCAAAGTGATCCAACCCTTACCATGTAAAATTCATCAAGATTATCATAGAAAATACTAATAAATTTCAATTTTTCACCTAATAAAAGGTTTTTTCTATCATAAATTTCAAGTACTCTTCTATTGAATTCTAACCAACTTGATTCTCTGTTAAAGTATTTATTCATAATTAATCCTTAAATGGTCTATCTATTTTCTTACCTTGAAGAAATTTCTCTATAATATTATTTTGACTACCAAGATAAAGGAATTTCTCTAATCTTTCAACAGGAGTTCTGTTTTCACGTGGTGCCATTATACTCCTTGTATCTATAACTAAGAAATCAGCACTGTAACCTTCTTCAAAACTACCAGTTTCTCCAAAGAAAGATCCCCCTGACTTTGTAGCCATATAAAAGACTTCAGATAAGGTTAATACCCTTGATAAATCATCTTCCATTCTTGCCTTCATTTTTGATAGTTGTATTGCTAATACGATTTGATTTGGCATAAAAATGTGATGTCCACCACTAATATCTGATCCAATACTAACTGGAATACCAGCTTCTAGCATACCCTTAACATCCATAATACCACTAGTCAAATTGGCATTTGATTCAGGACAATGAACAGGATAGAAGTTCCTTTTTTTCATCAGATCTAGTTCTTCTTTAGTATTATGTATACAATGGGCCATAATTGTTTTGCTACTACTTCCAAATAATCCGTACTTTTCAAATACTTCAGTTGAAGTTTTGTATTCTGGGTGTAATTGTGTAACCCAGGCATTTTCAGCTAAACTTTCATTCATATGGCTTTGAACAGGAACATCATATTCCTTGGCTAATTTTCCCTGTCCTTTCATTGATTCTACAGTACAGTGTGGGACAAATCTAGGAGTTATAATTGGTTTTACCAATTCATTATCTTTATACTTCTTGATAAGCTCTTCACTAAAGTTTATACTATCTTCAGTTGATTCTATATAAAAATCAGGTGTATTTCTATCCATATTTACTTTGCCTACGTAAGCACTTAATCCGGAATCAATTGTTAGTTTGAACATTAAGTCTGAAGCTTCTTTATAAAGGCTTGCATAAATAACCGATCTCAACGATCCTGCTTCCCACAGTTTTGTAAGAACTTCCTTATATATTTCTTCGGCATAAGTTAAGTCCTTGAACTTAACTTCTTCTGGATATGTATACTTTTCTAACCAGGTTAATAATTCTTCATCATTACCAAGTCCACAGTTAGCATATTGATTTGCATGTAGATGTAAATCAACAAATGTCGGTAAAATCAAATTACCTGTCCTATCAATTATTTTCTCTGTGCCTAAATATTCTTGTTGGACTGCTTTAACTTTTCCATCTTCGATTATTAGAAATCCATTTTCGTAGATTTCAAAGTCATCTTTGTTTTTAGTAAATAAAATATCACCTTTAATTACCATGATTAATCCTCCTTTAGTTTTCTGAAAATTTCAAACAGGATAAACTTAACGACTTTATTTTTAATCTCAAGTCTGCTACCGCTAAATATTCTAGTCACAACCGATATTTGCTCTTTATATTTAAATGCTATATATACTAGTCCTACAGGTTTATCAATAGTACCACCTGCTGGACCGGCAATGCCAGTAATGCTAATGGCCAAATCAACATTAGTTTTTTTAAAAACACCTTCTGCCATTTCTATTGCGGTATTTTCACTAACTGCTCCATATTGTTCAAGGGTACTAGTACTAACACTTAATTCCTCTATTTTAGCTCTATTACTATAAGTGATGTATGCTCTATCAAAAAATTCAGAACTCCCTGGTATGTTAGTAAAAGTATTACTAAGCAATCCACCTGTACAGGACTCTGCTACTGCAATCTTCAGACCTTTAGCAGTTAACTGCCCTGCTACAAGACTTTCTAGACTTTCATCATCTTCTCCAAAGTAATAATCTTCAAGTCTCTCTATAATTTTTTTTGATACTTGAATTACCATGTCTTCTAATTCCAACTTATTTTCACCTTTAGCAGTGATTCTAAAATGAATTTCTCCATCTTTTATTGTAGGGGCTACTGATGGATTATTGGCTCTTATTAGGTCCCTTATCTTATCTTCAGCCTTTGATTCTCCAATTCCGGCAAATTTTAAAATTTTTGAATATATTTTTTCCTTGCCAAGCATATTTTCTTTAAGATAAGGTATTATTTTATTCTTCATTAATACACATAACTCTTCAGGTGGCCCTGGTGTAAGAAAATAATGTTTACCATTACTCATAACAACCGATCCTGGAGCTACACCAGCATCGTTATAAAATGCTATGGCTCCTTCAGGTATTTCTGCTACCTTCATGTCCCCTGGTAATGCTTTTTCCCCTACTCTTTTGATTATCTTATCTAATGTTAGTTGATCATAAACTGTTTTACTACCAAGATATTCAATTAATGCTTCTTTTGTAAGATCATCTTCCGTTGGCCCAAGACCACCATTTAAAAAAACGATTTCTACGTCCTTTGGAACTTCTTTTAAAGCACTGATTATTCTAGAAGTATTATCACCAACAGTAACAATTTTATAGATATCTATACCAAGTTCAGCAAAGATACTGGTTAATAACTGGCTATTGGTATTTAGTGTTTTTCCCAACAATAATTCAGTTCCAGTAAAAATCATATAGCCCTTCATTTTATCTCCTATTACAACATAGGAAATAACAATGCTTACGCATTGTTAATCTCCTTGCATATATTCTTTTTAAGCTTTAGCCGTTCCAGTACCTACAGATATTCTTGCGCCTAGTTCCTTGTCAATTTGATATAATCCATTACCATCATTGCCAATTAACTTGAGACTTCTGATTATTGTTTCTGCATTTGATTCTTCTTCAACTTGTTCATCTACAAACCAGTTTAAGAAATTAACTGCTGCATAATTTTTTTCTTCAGTAGCCAAATCCATAAGAAAATTGATTCTTCCTGTAACAAATTTTTCATGTTCAAGTCCTTGTTCAAAAATACCTTTAATATCATTAGCATTAACAGTAGGATCTTCAAAGCCTGTAATAACTACTTCTCCACCTGCCTCAATTATATAATCCATAATTTTCAAAGCATGTATTCTTTCTTCTTCGGCTTGTGTTCTCATCCATGTAGCTGCACCAATAAAGTCTATGCTAGCTAATTTACCAGACATTGCCAAGTAAAGATGGCTTGAATAAAATTCATAAGTAATTTGTTTGTTTAGTTCATCATTTAAATGTTTTGAAATCATAATATACCCTCCTTGTAACTTAAGTACTCAAGTTACATTATATCATGATTTCTATTTTTTAAAAATAGGAGAGAAACTTTTGAGGATCAATATAACTGCTAAAATTATAGCCATTTCAACTAGAGCATATGAATTATACACTAATGAATAAATTATGGGATTTTGGTCACCTGCATAACTAGCAAAAACAACTACCCCTGATAAAACATAACTAAAGAATCTAACTATAAATACAGTTATAAAACGAGTAATAAATTTAAAATTGGATGTATCATTAATGATTAACCCTAATACAGCACCAACTAGCAGATAGTCGAAGACTATTGAAATTGGATGCACAGAATATATAGGCCCTATAATCAATTGCAAAATGCCGTAAACTAATCCAACAAATACTCCTGATTTCCATCCATTTCTCATAGCAAATACTATGATAGGTAATGCTGCTAAGGATATACTTCCACCTTGTGGCATTGTAAATAAATTAAATAATCCTAATACGATTGCAAAGCCTAGACAAATACCACCTTCAACTAAAATTTTGATTTTTTTGTTGTCCATTTTCTATTCTCTTCCTTTCATAAAAAAAATCTATTACCACATAGGTAATAGATTTATTTCTAAATATATTTCCCTACGCTAGTATTACCTAGATCAGGTTATGGGTCGTGAGTTACACTCACCTCTCAGCCGATTTTTCAGCTCCCCTTTTAACACTTATAATCATATCATAAAACTATTTGTTTTCCAATACAACTTTTCCATTCTTATAGTCCATAATTACACCTTTGTTTTCTTCAATAGTTCTACTTAAAATACCATCAGCTAGTGGATCCTCAATATATTTTTGTACAGATCGCTTTAAAGGTCTAGCTCCATATTCAGGATTAAAACCATCTTCAAGAAGTTTTTTCTTCAGATCATCCTTGATAATAAGTTCAGTAATCCCGATTTCTCTAACCCTATCAATTACTTCCTTAAGTATTAATTCTAGTATTTCTCCAGTTTCATCCTTTGTAAGACTATGGAACACAATAATATCGTCTAATCTATTGATAAATTCAGGCCTAAAAGCTTTACGCACTTCATCTAATATTTTTTCTTCTGTATCTTTGTTTGAATTGCTCTCGGATGCTTTAAAACCTAACTTACTTATACCTTTTATACGATCAACGCCTACGTTCGAGGTCATTACAATAACTACATTTCTAAAGTCTATTGTTTTACCTTGACCATCTGTTAGTCTGCCATCATCCATTACTTGTAAAAGAATATTGAAAATATCTGAATGGGCTTTTTCAATTTCATCAAATAGAATAACACTATATGGTTTCCTCTTAACTGCTTCTGTAAGTTGTCCTGCTTCATCATAACCAACATAGCCAGGAGGAGCCCCGATTAGTTTTGAAACAGTATGTTTTTCCATATATTCAGACATATCAAAACGTATCATATCCTCTTCTTTTCCAAAAAGATACTCAGCTAAAATTTTTGCAGTTTCTGTTTTACCTACTCCTGTTGGCCCAAGAAATAAAAAACTACCTGAAGGTTTCTTTGGATTTTTTAAGCCAGCCCTAGATCTTCTAACAGCCTTAGATAATGCACTTATTGCTTCTTCTTGACCTATAATTCTCTCATGAAGTATTTGTTCTATCCGCAATAATTTTTCTTTATCTTCCAAAGAAATATTAGATAGAGGAATACCTGTCCATTCAGAGATAATATTAGCAATATCTTCAGCTACCAGTTTAATCTCCCTAGCATCATTTTTTTCTTGCCACTGTATTCTCATTTCACTAATTTTCTTCTTCATTGCTTCTATTTCATCTCTTAGAATAGCAGCCTTTTCAAAGTCTTCTCCTTGAACCGCTTCATTTTTTTGGAGTTCTTTTTTTGCTGTTTCTTCTTCTAAGTTTATGAAATCTTCCGGTAATTTTCTATTGACTAATTTTAATCTGGATGCACCTTCATCTATTAAATCAATAGCTTTATCTGGTAAAAATCTATCACCTATATATCTTGTTGATAATTTTACAGCTTCCAATATTGCTTCGTCAGTTATAGATACACCATGATGCTTCTCATATGTCCCTCTAAGACCTTTTAAAATAGCTACAGTCTCATCGTTTGTTGGTTCCTTGATTAGTATGCTTTGGAATCTTCTCTCAAGTGCTGCATCCTTTTCAAAGTATTTCCTAAATTCCTCTATCGTTGTTGCACCTATGCATTGAAAAGAACCTCTTGCTAAAGCTGGTTTTAAAATATTGGCACCATCTATAGTTCCTTCTCCACCACCAGCACCAATTAGCGTATGTATTTCATCAATAAACAGAATAATATTACCTTCTCTTTCGATTTCTCCAATAACGTTTTTTAGTCTTTCTTCGAATTCTCCTCTATATTTAGAACCTGCAACCATCCCTGATAAATCTAAAGTAATTAGTTTCTTATCCAATAAGAAATCTGGTACATCCTTTGATACGATTTTTCTTGCCAAACCTTCTACTATTGCAGTTTTACCAACTCCTGGTTCTCCAATAAGTATTGGATTATTCTTACTTTTTCTACCAAGTATTTGAATCATACGTTCAACTTCTTTTTCTCTACCTATTAAAGGATCGATAGTATCTTTCTTAGCTTTTTCAATTAGATCCAATCCAAATTTATCTACGTATGGAGTTTCACCTTTTTCTATTGGTGATTGGTACTCAGGCTCAATTTCTTGGTCTTCTATCTCTTCATAGTTTTCCTTTTGACCTACTCCACTATTAATTATATTCTCCACTAATTGTAATGTTTGTCCAGGTTGAGCTTCATATTTTCTTAAAATTTCCGCCGCAATTCCTTGTCCTTCTTCTAAAAGAGCAAAAAGTATAAAAACTGGTTCAATTGATTCAGTATTAATTTCCTTCGCGATTTTTTCAGCACTAAGTAAGATATTATTAATTCTTGGGGAAGTTTTTAAGACCTTATCATGAGCTTCACCTTTTCCTACAATATTTATTATATCCTCATATAGTGCTCCATAACTAAGACCAAGCGCTTGATCGAAATAACCTCCTGTAATTATCTTGTCTTCAATAAGAAAAGCTAACAATAGATGTTCAGTGCCAATTATCTGATGGCCAAGTCTACCTGCTTCTTTTCCTGCTATTTGTAATATTCTTTTGCTTTCATTTGCTAATTTATCCCAAATCATCATTTAACCTCCAATTTTTAATATTTCTTTGAATAATCTAGGGCGCATTCTATTTCTTTCTTCTGTAGACATCATTTTACCAAAGTAACTTTGTAAACCAGCATTTTGAGCAAGTACAATCAAGTTGTTTAGTTGCTGGTAGTCAATAGCCACTTCAAAAGGCAAACCGCGTTCTAATCCTAATCTTATAAGGCTTACATTGTTCATACCTTCTTTTGCAGTTAAAAGTACGGAATATTTTATATTTCCGTAAGCCCTATAAATCATATCCTGCATTTCATAGTTCTTTTGTTTGAACAAATGTTCTCTGCTTTCTTTTTCCTTGATAATTATATCATTTATTCTCTTTTCTAATCCTATCATAATATCTTCTTCCTTTACACCAATTGTGAACTGATTAGATATTTGATACAAACTCCCATAGCCTTCGCTTCCTTCTCCAAAAAATCCTCTAATTACAAAACCATCCAACTTCAGACTTCTTTGCACTTCTTTTAAACCACCAGTCATAGAAAGTGCTGGTAAATGCATCATCACTGAAAATCTAATACCAGTACCAATATTAGTTGGGCAGGAAGTAAGATAACCATATTTTTCATGATAGGCATAGCTATAGAATTTTTCCAAGGCATCATCAACTTTATCAGCTATAATGTGAGCATCTTGAAGATTAAGACCACTAAAAAAACTTTGTATTCTAAAATGATCTTCCTCGTTAATCAAGATACTAATACTTTCATCAAGACCTAATACTATCCCTCGATTGTGATATTGATCTAACATATTTGGACTTATTAAATGCTTTTCAAGTAAAAATTCTCTATCAAGTCCAGAAAGTTCATCCATTTTAGATAATTTCATTTCACCTGCACTTTTTATAAAACTTGATGATACTATAGTCTCATTGACTGAATTAATCAGTTTATCTTTATCTTCAGTGCTCATTCGGTGAGGAAATATATAATTATCAATATTCCTAGCAAGTCTTACTCTACTAGAAATAACTATATCACTTTCATGTCCTTTGGCATTGAGCCAGTTAGGAAGTTTGTTTATCATCTTGAAAGTCTCCTTTCAAGTCTTTAATTTCGTCTCTTATCTTAGCAGCTTCCTCATATTTTTCTTCGGCAATCAGCTGCTTTAAGTGTCCTTCTTTTTCTTTAATAAGATTTATAACATATAGTTCTTCTTTATTATTTTTAGGTATTTTGCCATTGTGAATTTCATCAGAATCAAGAAATTGTATACAATCCTTACAATTTAGTGTGCGACTTTCTTCCCATTCTCTTCTTGTTTGTCCACAAGTGGGACATATTTGATTTATATCATGGCCTAGTTTATTACTATTACTAAAAAATGTATCAAACATAGGACTTAATAGTTGATTGATACTCCCAATCAATTTATCATCCATTTGTCCTGCACAAACAGGACAAATATATATCGTCTCCTTATTGTTATTAGACATTTTAACCATGCAAATTGTAGCTTCATTTTTTCCACAAACTTGACAAATCATCTATTTACCTCCTTCTTTGGCAAGATAACCAATTAAATTCTTAAGCATTTTACCTCTTTGATAGCCTTTTTCTTCTTTATCACATGGTAAACTTTCATCCCTTAGCAACTGCCAAATTATATTCATTTCTCTTTCACTAATGATATTTTCCTCAACTAGCCTCTTTAAAAAGTTCTTGGCTTGTTCAGATCCAATATAGTTGTTGATTCCTACACTAATTCTATCTAAGTAAACCTTAGTCTGAATTACAGGTATCTTTATAATTTTCAGGAATCCTCCTTCACCACGCTTACTCTCAACTAGAAAACCTCTTTCTATATTAAATCTGGTTTTTATGACATAGTTGATTTGTGATGGGACACAAGAAAACCTAGTGGATAAATCATTTCTTTGTATATGTATTATACCTTCTTCGCTATTTTCCACTATATTAATAATGAATTTTTCTATCATATCGCTAATACTTGGCATTAATTTCACCCCTGACTATCTTTGACCATCTCTGACTATATTTGACCATAACTACCTTAATTTGTCAATAGTTATAAATTTAAAATAAAATAGCAAGGCTTTGACCTTGCTATTCCTCATTAATATATGATAAATTATTTCGGTTATTAGTTAATGTTTTTTAATTTGGTTTTTATGATTGTAACCAAACCCGGTATAAGAGAGACTATAATTATTCCTAAAACTACAAAGCTGAAATTTTCCTTTATAATTGGAAGATTACCAAAGAAATACCCAGCTGAAATAAATGAACTTACCCAAATAATACCACCAATAATGTTAAAACTTAAAAATGTCTTATAAGGCATTGTTCCAACACCTGCTACAAATGGAGCAAATGTTCGAATAATCGGTACAAATCTTGCTAAAATTATAGTCTTTGATCCATGTTTTTTAAAGAAGCCTTGTGTTTTCTCTACATATTCATATTTTATAAATTTTATTTTTTTATGATCTAAGATTTTTTTCCTCAACATATGACCAATATGATAATTAGTAGTATCGCCCAAAATTGCAGCAAAGCATAACAATATAAGCATCGTTATTATATCTACTGCTCCAGTTGCAGCAAGAGCACCTGTTGCAAATACAAGTGAATCACCAGGTAGAAAGGGGGTAATTACCAATCCTGTTTCACAAAATATTATTAAAAATATTATCAAGTAAATATATATACCATATTGATCTGCATAATTATTTAGATGTTTGTCCAAATTCATGAATAAGTCTATAAAGTTGGTTATAAATTCCATAATACCTCCTATTCCTTAAGCATTATATCATAAAAATATATGTATAATCAAAAAAGGAATGAATCATTTGATTCATTCCTTTGATTTATTAATATTATTCAACTACAGGTCTTCTGTATCTTAAATTTGGTTCTCTAGCCGCTTTAACTTCGTCTAGTCTTCTAAGGTAAGTTGTATGAGGAGCAGTTTTTACAATTTCAGCATCTGTCCTACATTCATTGACTATTGCTGCAACAACTTCGGCAAATTCCTTTAGAGTTTCAATGCCTTCTGTTTCTGTTGGTTCAATCATCATCGCTTCTTCAACAATCAATGGGAAATAGATTGTAGGCGGATGATATCCGTAATCAATCATACGTTTAGCAATATCCAATGTATGAACGCCTGTTTCGTGAATATTCTTCGGAGTACAAATGAATTCGTGCATACAAAATCTTTCTGGAGCTTCAACTGCCAAGTGCTTGCCTACTAATTTTTTCAAATAGTTTGCATTAAGCACTGCATATTCTGAACTCATTTTCAGTCCATCAGCTCCAAGCGCTCTTATATATGTGTACGCTCTAACGATTACAGCAAAGTTACCATAAAAGCTTTTCATTCTTCCTATGCTTTCAGGAATGTCATAATTTAAAATATATTTATCCTTATAAGCAACATACTCAACGGTAGGAATAGGTAAGAATTTAGCTAAAAATTCCTTTACGCCTACAGGTCCAGAACCTGGTCCTCCACCTCCATGAGGTGTTGAGAATGTTTTGTGTAGATTAACGTGAACAACGTCAAAGCCCATATCTCCTGGTCTAGTTATTCCCATGATAGCGTTAGTATTAGCACCATCATAGTATAATAGGCCACCAGCACCATGGATAATTTCAGCAATTTGTTTTATATTTCTTTCAAACAGACCTAAAGTACTTGGGTTAGTTAACATAAATCCAGCAGTATCGTCTCCAACAACGGCTTTCAATGCATCTAAATCAATATCTCCTTCTGAAGATGATTTGATTTCGATTACTTGGAAACCAGCCATTGTAGCAGTAGCAGGATTTGTACCATGAGCTGAGTCAGGAACTATAATCTTTGTTCTTTTTGTATCACCTCTGCTATCATGGTAGGCTTTAATGATTTTAATACCAGCTAACTCACCATGAGCTCCTGCTGCAGGTTGTAAAGTGACTTTATCCATACCTGTAATTTCTGCCAGTGAAAGTTGTGTGAGATACATTAACTGTAAAGCACCTTGAATAGTTTCAACTGGTTGGTATGGGTGTAACCAAGAAAATCCTGGTAAACGTGCAGTATTCTCGTTTAATTTAGGATTGTATTTCATTGTACATGATCCTAATGGATAAAATCCTGTGTCAACACCAAAATTTTTGTTTGATAAGTGGGTAAAGTGACGTACAACATCAATTTCACTTACTTCTGGTAAATCAGCTTCAGTTTTTCTAATTAAGTGACTAGGTATAACCTTATTCTTGTCTAATTTTTCAATACTCATCTCAGGCAAGAAATATGCTTTATGACCAGGTCTACTTTTATCAAAAATCAAAGCCTCTGTTTGGTTAAATAAATCTTTGCTCATTGATAATCACCTCCACTGCTACAGCTAAACGATCCATATCATCTTTTGAACGGATCTCACTTACGAAGAATAATCCAATATTAGATAATTCTTCATCAAAAATCCCCATATCAACTGGTCCTAGGATTTCATGTTTCAATAAATGCTTTTGTAGAACTCTAGCAGGAATTGGCAATTTAAGTGCAAATTCGCTATAGAAAGGTTGATCATATAGCATTTCAATTCCATCAATCTCCAGTAGTTTATCTCTGCAGTAATGGGCATTAGTTAATGTATTCTCAGCCATTTCTTTTAGTCCGTATTTACCTAGTGTTGATAAGGTAATGTTATTTGCCAAAGCATATAACGCTTGGTTTGAACATATATTTGAAGATGCTTTTTCTCTTCTGATGTGCTGCTCTCTAGCTTGCATAGTCAAAACAAAAGCTCTCTTTCCTTCTAAGTCTTCAGTAATTCCTACAATACGTCCCGGTAATTTTCTTATTAATTTGTCAGTAGTTGCAATCAAACCAATGCTTGGTCCACTAAAACTTAAAGGCCCAGCAAATGGCATTCCGTCACCACAAACAATATCAGCACCAAGGTTTCCTGGAGCTTCCAAAATACCCATTGAAGACAAATCACTTACTGAAACAATCAATAAAGCTTTTCTTGCATGTGCTGCATCAGCGATTTTTTGAATATCTTCAATACAACCATAGAAATTTGGATACATAACAACATACGCAGCTGTTGCATCTGTAGCTTGAGCTTCAAATGCTTCAACAGGTGTTATTCCTTCATCTAATTCTGCATATTTAACTGTGAAGCCCATACCATTAGCGTAGGTTTCAACTGTTTCTGAATATTCCTTATGTAGACCTTTTGATAAGATAATTTCAGTTTTTTTCTTATCGCAAGCCATTACCATTGCTTCTGCAACAGCAGTAGCACCATCATATACAGATGCATTTGAAACATCCATACCAAATAACTCGCAAACTATGGTTTGAAACTCATAGATGCTTTGTAAAGTTCCTTGGCTTATTTCTGGTTGGTAAGGAGTATATGCTGTATAAAATTCTGATCTGCTTAACAAATGATCCACTAATGTAGGAACATAGTGGTTGTAAGCTCCAGCTCCCATATAATTAGCCAGCTGGTTCATATCAGTGTTTTTTGCTGCCATTTTGATTAATGCTTTTCTTGTTTCATATTCAGACAAGCCTTTAGGCAATTTTAATTCGCCCTTGAATTTCAAATCTTCTGGAATGTCTCTGAATAATTCATCAATAGAATTAATCCCTATTTCTTTGAGCATTTCTTCTTTTTCTAGCTCGGTAACAGGTATATAATTCATAAAATCTCCACCTTTCTAAAATCATTATTTTTTACTTGTTTATCCTCTTTTGTAAAATGGAGTCTTTACTATTTTCGCTTCAATATCTTTGCCTCTGATCTCCACAGTAACAATATCGTCTATCTTTAATTCAACTGGTACGATAGCTAATCCTAGGTTTTTTCCCAATGTTGGTGCATAGCTTCCAGAAGTAATTTCTCCTACTAGAACTCCATCCTTTTTAAGTGGGAAGTGATCTCTAGCAACGCCTCTGCCAACCATTTCAATACCAACGATTTTTCTTTTTCTACCTTCGGTTTTTTCTTTAGCCAAAGCTTCCTTACCAATAAAGTCACCTTTAGTGTCTAGCTCTACAAATTTTCCCAACCCTGTTTCAAGTGGAGAAATTTTGTCAGATAGCTCATGACCATAAAGTGGCATTTTAGCTTCGAATCTTAAAGTATCTCTTGCGCCTAATCCACAGGGGATGATATCTTGTCCGCCAGCTTTTAGAATAGCATTCCATACTTGACTAGTTTTGTCTGAGGTTACATAAACCTCAAATCCATCCTCGCCAGTATAACCAGTTCTTGAAATGATAGCATCGATTCCATCGACTTTACCTTCTTGGTAATAGTAATATTTGATTCCACTTAAGTTAGTCTCTGTTAGTTTTTGTAGGATTGAAACTGCTAGAGGCCCTTGAATGGCTATTTCTCCCATATTTGCTGATTGATTGTCAATCTCAACATCAAAAGATCCTTTTTGGTCTAAAATCCATTTGTGATCTTTGTCAGTATTTGAAGCATTAACAACTAATAGATATTTAGTGTCAGTGTATTTATATACTAGTAGATCATCAACAGCTTTACCAGTTGGCATCATTAGTACGCCATATTTAATTTGTCCGCCGACCATCGGTGAGATGTCGCTTGAAACTAAATAATTGATAAAAGCAGTAGAATCCTTTCCATTAATCCAAATTTCACCCATGTGGCTTACATCAAATAGTCCACACTTCTCCCTTACAGCTTTATGCTCGTCTAGAATTCCTGTGTATTGTACTGGCATATCCCAGCCACCGAAATCCACCATCGTAGCTCCTAAATCATAGTGATCCTGATTTAGGGGAGTTTTTTTTAAATTTTCAGACATATGGCACCTCCATAATTAAAATTAAATTGCAAATATAACTTGGGGTATTTAGTCCTCCTACATACAAAAACAACCCAATTTTAAGGATACTCCAAACATTTATAAAATGCAATGATTTAATTTATCTAAACGTTTTCATAATCGTTTTTAAAGCCGATTTTCTTTAAAGTATAGAATAAAGGTATACCTAGGGCATAAATTACAAGAATTTGACCGAATGCAACTGCAAGCCCACTTAGAATAAAAGGAATATTGAAGAACAATTTCAGTTCTAAGGCCACCAATACTGCATTAAATATCACTCCAGGTGATAATGCTAATATAATGTTTATATTCTTTAATCGATATATACTATATACTGCCAATGCACTTCCGATAGTACCAAAAATCATATCAGGTAACATGAAAGGACTCCAAAAATTTGCTATAAAGCAACCTAAAATAAGACCTGCAGGTGCACTTTTTCTAAATAAAACTAAAACTAAAAGTGCTTCTGAAATTCTAAATTGAATTGGAATCGGTAAAAATGGTAATGTTATTCCAAAACTTAGTGCTCCTAACGAGATTGTTAATATAATGTATATCGAGGCAATTATTGCAACCTCCGCCAGATATTTGCTATTAGATTTAAAATTAAGATCCATGTATATCCTCCAAATAAATTATTTACCATTTAATTCTATCACAAACTAACTGAATTTTATGTGATATTATAATTTTTATAAATTAAATATGTTATAATTGGGGCTATAAAACAAATGAAAGGTGTTGGTAAAATGAAAAAGTATATGTCTGAATTAATCGGAACCTTTATGTTAGTATTTATAGGTTCTGGTACCTATGTACTAGCAGGAAACATGGTTGGTCAATTAGGAGTTGCTCTAGCCTACTCATTAGCCTTGATTGGAATTTACAGTGCTTTCGGAAGAGTATCAGGAGCACATATTAATCCAGCTGTCACTCTTGGAGCATTAGTAAGTAAAAGAATTACAGTTTTAGATAGCATCTACTACATTGTAGCTCAGTTAGTTGGAGCAGTTCTTGGAGCTATTGCTGTTTATTTGATTGCTATCGGAAAACCTGAATATGAACTAAGCTTTGGTTTAGGACAAAATGGAATAGGAGCTAATACATTAGGTAGTTATTCACTAACAGCCGCAATTATATTTGAACTTATTGCAACTTTCCTATTCGTATACATCTTCTTATCAGCAACTAGCAGTTATTTGAAAAATGTACGATGCAATAGAACTCGTCATAATGCCGGAATAGGTATAGGCTTATTCTTTGGTGCTGCTTATATAATGGGATTACAAGTTAGTGGTGCTTCATTAAATCCAGCACGTAGTTTTGGACCTGCCTTCTTAGTTGGCTTTGTTGAAAAGACTGCTTGGACTGACTTGTGGGTATTCATATTATTCCCAGTGATTGGTGGTTTACTTGCAGGATTAGTATATAATCTACTGCACAAAACAACTGATGATGAAATTATTGATGAAATAGAAGAAATAGAAGTTATTGAGATTATTGAAGAATAAATATCAAACGTTTGAAAAGGTTTCGGTTAATTCCGAAACCTTTTTTTATTTACATTTTATATTAAAAAAATAAAATAGTACTATTAGAAAATTATTTAATTTTATTGCTTGCTTTTATAGAAGCTAAATGAAATCGGCTTTGATAATTGGAATAGGTGTTAAAGGACTTGCAGCAATATAAGACTAGCCAAAAAAGGTTATAATGATGAAATATCTTAAATGATTTATATGCCTGGAGGTAGAATAAACACACGAGGATAAAGCTTTAGCAATTAATTCAGGTTGTACTTTTTGGATACTATTAGATGATACAATAGATTTAAATTGTGATGAATAATATGGAGTTGGTAAAAAATTTATGAAGTAACAAAAAATATTGAACAAGAAGAAAAAATCCGGAAGGCATTCTATCACTATTTTCATAAGTATCACTTAAAAATAAAATCATGTCAAATGATCTTTTAAGATAAATATCACGATTAGACTTTTAACCATCTAAAACAAAAAAATAGCTTAATAATTAAGCTATTTTTTATTTTTTCTATATATTTAGATCTATTTAGTTTCTTCTCTTTCAAAGTAATCCTTCATCATCATACAAATTGGACAAAACCAATCTTCTGATAAATCTTCAAAAGCTGTTCCTGGAGCTACACCTGCTTTTGGATCACCCACTCTAGGGTCATAGGTATAGAAACAAGCTTTGCACTTATATCTAGCTAAATCAGCATGTGGGTTCAATGGTTCGCCACTGATAATGCTTTTGGCAATTTGATCAGTTAATGTAACCTTAATAAAAGATTCTTTAGATAACATACAAATTGGACAAAACCAATCTTCTGGTAATTCCTCGAAAGGTGTTCCTGGTTCGATACCTGCTAAAGGGTCACCAATTCTTGGGTCATATATATACCAACATGCTTTACAACGATATCTATCAAGATTATTATTTAAAGGAGCAAATCCTTCAACTTTAACTTCTTCTTCTGGTTTGAAAGCACTTTTGTCTCGCATACAAATTGGACAAAACCATTCTTCAGGAATATCTTCGAAGGCTGTACCTGGTGCAATCCCTGCTTTAGGATCCCCAACTGCAGGATCATAGGTGTACCAACAACTTTGACAAGTATATTTCTTCATATATTTTACCTCATATTTCTATTTATATATTTTTCCATTTAATTATAACAAATACCTATGTATAAATCTAATTCTATTCTCAATTAACCTCTTAAAGAAGATCTTAATCTTGTAGGATTTAGTAATAGTCCTAGAGCATTATATATATCACTAGCCACCAAATCTGCAATATTAAATAAGATGGTAGCACAAGCTTCACAACCCATTACTACTATACTGATTTTTACTTCTCTAAATAATAATTGATCATTATAACCGTTACCAATAGCCATAGTTATATTAGCACCTAACTCTCTAGCAAAATCTCTTTTTTCTACTAATTCATTTTCTCCCTTGATTACTTTAACAATTACAGGGAAGCTTTCCATTTCTTTTTCAACTGAACCGTAAGTATCAGCTGTTAATACATAGACATCAACTATTTCGGCTAATTTATTAAGAATATCACCAAGACCTTCAAGTAGTTTCCCATCTTTAGCAATCGTTCCGTTATAGTCTAATATGAGATTCTTTATTTCTAACTTACCATAGCCAGGTATCTCTTGTTCAAACATTTAATCACCCCTTTTATTTTATATATCTATTATACATTATTTTTATAAATATGTATAAAAAACCTCCAGTAAAATTACTGGAGGTTTTGGTGCCTGAGGCCGGACTTGAACCGGCACGGACTTTAACATCCGCAGGATTTTAAGTCCTGTGTGTCTGCCAATTCCACCACTCAGGCATTAATATCAAATTATTAAGTTTTATTTGGAGGCGACGCCCGGATTTGAACCGGGGATGGAGGTTTTGCAGACCTCTGCCTTAGCCACTTGGCGACGTCGCCTTATTTGGAGCGGAAGACGGGATTCGAACCCGCGACCCTCTCCTTGGCAAGGAGATACTCTACCACTGAGCCACTTCCGCCTATGTGACTCAAATAAATATTGGTGGGCGTTGACGGGATCGAACCGCCGACATCTTGCTTGTAAGGCAAGCGCTCTCCCAGCTGAGCTAAACGCCCGTGTTTTTAATATCACGCTTAATCATTATATAAGACCATACCTTTATTGTCAATAGAATTACTAAATAAAGAACTAAAAATTCTTGCCTGCATTTAAAAGATCTTCGATGTACAAATTTCCATCTTTATTATCATTTATGTCCATCGGCTTAGAAAAATAACTGCCTTTTAAAACAGAATTAGTATCAATACAAAAATACTTTATTATTCTCTCTACTGATTCTTTTACCTGAGGTATAGAATTACCGTGACTGGCTATCAAAAATACATCTCTAGTGTCTTTCCATATGCTTCCATAGACATTCTTACCACTTATTGTTCTAATTGAAGAAACAGCATATATCCTATCTATCATACACTTATATTCGCCTGGCAAACTTCCATAATATACAGGGAATGCCATTATGATTTTTTTTGCATTTTTTATTTTATTGTATAAATCGGTCATATCATCCTTCGGCTTACATTCCCCATCATGAGATTGACAATAAAGACATCCCTGACAACCTTTTATATTCAAACCATTAACAAAAACAAACTCACCTTCAAGTTTTCTTGCTTTAATAAAAGAATCAACTAAAGCCCTAGTATGTCCATTCTTCTTAGGGCTACCAAAAAGAACCAAAACTTTACCAGCCATATTAAAATTACTTTGGATATCATTATGATATTTTATTATTTCTCGTTTGTCCTTTTTTGCACTTTTCTTTTCTTTATCTTTTTTATGCTTTTTTTCTTTATCACTCATTATCATACCACCTAAAAATTGACTGGAATTACAGTAAGCCTGATTCTGTCTTAGGATAATCATCTATCTAACCCGTTACCGGATTCCCGCCTCTAGTTCTTAGTTTCCTTAAGCAGGTTCCCCTCTCAGAGGGTTTCTAGCAAGATGGGGTTTACGTCGTCTCACTCCTTCTATTACTAAAAGGCATCGTCACTATAGCACTTTTATAACCTACTTATCCCATAAATGGAAACTTTCGGTAGCCGTAAGGTTACCCAGCAGGCTCCATGCCTTGTGTAAATCACATCACAGCTTGTGCCAGCCAGGACTTTCCTCAGAGATTATTAATCCCTGCGATTATCTTGTAATTCCAATCGTCTTATTTTACCACACTATCATCTCTTTTTAAAGGCTGCCCAATAAACAGTCCATTGTTAAAAAATTCAACTATATTCCCATCAAATGTCAATTTAACAGTTTCATAACCAGTAATATCTGAGACCGTATTAACAATCGACATTATATATAAGTAATTAACTTCAACTCCATAATTCACAGAAAGTACATTTGTAGATATATCTACTATTATAGTTTCATTTTCTTCATCTACATTACTTCCATTAAATTTAATTTCTGCTGGAAACAAGTTTTCAACAGAAGTATCTTCAATTCCTAAAAACAATAAAGTAAGAGCAGTGTTTAAATCTCCTTCACCTTCTACAGTTACCAATCTTTTTTCCAACTTAAATTGAGTAGGATTAACATAATATAGATTTATGTCTGTCTTCACGGTTCTGCCTTTTCCAAAAAGCAAAACTATTGCTACAATTAATAGCAATACAAACATGAACCCAAGTCCAGTAAGTATCCTCTTATCTATCATTAAACACCTCTATTAATCTAAGGTAATTTTCATAATCATTAATGTTCAAAAACACCTTTTCACCAAATCTATCTTGTAATATATGTTTTTCTATTTTCTCTACATACCCTAGTTTTTCCATTGTTGCTATAAATCTATTTATACTTCTCATATTATCTGACATTTGATCTTCAGCGTATGATAATATATCTTTTGAATACAAGCTAATTAATGGTTCATATCCATTAATTGAAACCGGACTGACAATATAGCCATTTTTTCTTTTCCATAGGAAATCAATTATTCCCCCATCAAGTAGTGGCATATCACAAGATGTTACAAAACACCACTTTGTATCAATTGACTTAATTCCAGATATTAAACCAATAAAAGGTCCTTGATTTTCTTCAATATCTGGAACATAGGAAACATTATTTATAAAGTGATACTTCTCTTCATTATTAGTAACGATAAGTACCGAGTTAACATATGGTCTTACAGCATCAACAACATGTTCAATTAGAGTTTTACCCCCCAATTTCAATAAGCTTTTATCACTACCCATGCGCTTACTCTTACCACCTGCTAGTATTATAGCTGTTATCTCTTTGTTCATGGTCATAACTATTCAATAAAGGGATAGCCCAAATGCTTATATGCCAAACTTGTTGCTACCCTACCTCTAGGTGTTCTGTTTATAAATCCAAGTTGTAAAAGAAATGGTTCGTAAACATCAACTACCGTAGCTGATTCTTCCCCTACCATAGCTGCAATAGTATCTAATCCTACAGGTCCTCCTGCAAACTTGGAAATTAAATTATCAAGAATTTTCCTATCAATATCATCTAAGCCAAATTCATCGACTTCTAACATATTTAGAGCCATTTTCGATACATTATTATCAATTTTCCCTTCACCCTTTACCTGAGCAATATCTCTTACCCGTTTCAACAATCTATTGGCTATTCTTGGTGTGCCTCTTGATCGTCTAGCGATTTCCATTGCCCCATCTTCATCTACTGGTATGCCAAGTTTATTACTATTTATCTTAACTATAGTTGATAGTTCTGTAGGACTATAGTAGTCTAACCTACTTATAACTCCAAACCTATCTCTCAAAGGATTACTTAAAAGACTAATCCTTGTAGTAGCTCCAATTAAGGTGAATTTAGGTAAATCAATTCTTAATGATCTAGCACTAGGACCTTTACCTATAATTATATCTAATGCGAAATCCTCAAGTGCAGGATATAGAACTTCCTCAACACTACGATTCATCCTGTGTATTTCATCTATAAATAAAACATCTCCGTCAGAAAGATTTGTTAAAATTGCAGCTAAATCTCCTGCTTTTTCTATAGCTGGTCCTGAAGTCACCTTGATTTGCACGCCAAGCTCTTCTGCTACTATGTTCGCTAAAGTAGTTTTACCAAGTCCAGGAGGTCCATATAACAATATGTGATCTAGACTTTCTTTTCTACCTTTAGCAGCTTTTATAAAGACTGTTAAGTTTTCTTTGACCTTATCTTGGCCAATATAAGCAGATAGACTCTTAGGTCTTAAGCTAACCTCTATTTCCCTGTCTTCATTTATAAATTCTCCATCTATTAAACGTTCTTCCATAATTATTTACCTAATTCCTTTAATGCGTCTCTAATCAAACCATCCAAGGTATAGTCCTTGTTCTTTTTAATTAGTTTTCTTAGCGCTTCACTAATCTCTTTTTTACCATAACCAAGGAAGGTCAAGGCAGATTCAGCATCTGCTATAATACTAGTATCACTTAAACATAATAACTGATCTTTAGTATTGCCCATATTTCCGTAAGTACTCTCAAGTTTATCTTGTAGTTCTAAAACTACTCTACCTGCAGTCTTATTTCCAATGCCAGGTATTTTAACTAAAGTAGTAGTATCCCCTGACACAATGGCCGAAATGAGATCTTCTTCATTTATATGTGAAAGTATCCCTAAGGTTGTCTTAGGTCCAAGTCCACTTACACTTGTAAGTAATTCAAACAATCTCTTCGTTTCTTCTTTTCTAAAACCAAAAAGAGCTACCATATCTTCTTTTTGATGATGGTAGGTATAAACTAGCAAGTCTTCATTTTCTAATAATGCTGATAGCTCTAGACTGGGCATAAAAACTTCATACCCGACTCCACTCACATCGAGGAGCAAGCTATGTTCTGCAATTTTGAATATTTTCCCTTTTAGAAAACCTATCAAAGTATTACCTCTTTTCTCTTAAACTATCATTTAATTTATATGAATGACCATGACAAATCGCAACAGCTATAGCATCTGCTGCATCATCTGGTGTTGGAATTTTTTCCAATTTTAAAATAATTTTGACCATTTCCTGAACTTGTTTCTTTTCTGCTCTACCATACCCTACAACACTTTGTTTTACCTGAAGTGGTGTGTATGAAGAAACCGTCATGCCTTTTAATGCACCTAATAGTAAAATCACACCTCTAGCATGACCAACAGATAGTGCAGTTTTTGCATTGGTATTAAAGAATAAATCTTCTACTGCTAGAGCGTCTGGTTTATGTCTTTCAATAAGCTCATCTAATTCTTGATATATTGTCAATAATCTATCTTTTAGTTCTGTATGTGCAGGCGTTCTTACAACACCATAACTTATTAGTGAAAATTTATTACCAATATAATCTAATATTGAAAACCCACATATTGCTGTTCCAGGATCTATCCCTAGTATTCTCATTAGAGCGAACCAGCAATCTCATCTGAAAAGTCAAAATTACTATAAGTATCTTGAACATCATCATTATCTTCAAGTAAATCCATCATTTTAACTAGTAATTTTGCTTGCTCTATATCAAATATTTCAATATTGTCTCTTGGAATCTTTGTTAACTCAGCTACTTCGGCTTCTTGGTATGTTTCTTCAAGCGCACTTCTTATGTTGTCAAAATCTTTTATCTCAGTATATACATTTATCATGTTATCTTCTACTTCCACATCTACAGCTCCGTTTTCAATGGCAACCATGGTTATCTCATCTTCATCTATATTTTCAAGACTATATGAAATTAAACCTCTACTATCAAACATCCAAGATACACAACCAGACTCACCCATATTTCCTCCACATTTATCAAAAATGTGTCGTATCTCGCCAGCAGTCCTATTTCTATTGTCTGTCATCACGTCAACTATAACAGCTGCTCCACCAACACCATAGCCTTCATAAACTAATTCTTCATAGTTTGTATTATTGTTGTCACCGGCAGCTTTTTGAATGAGCTTTTTGATATTATCACTTGGCATATTACTTATTCTAGCTTTTTGTAATGCTAGTTTTAGTCTTGAATTATTATCTGGATCTGATCCGGATAATTTAACTGCCACCATAATTTCTTTGCCGATTTTAGTAAATACTTTTGCTCTTTTATTATCTAACTTTGCTTTTTTGTGTTTGATCGTTGACCATTTGGAATGTCCTGACATTTTTCACCTCTATGTTTATTCTAAATAGAATTTTCTATCCAATTTTAGCATAACCGGCCCAGTCATCTTATGCCTGCTCTGGTTATATAGTTTCATTATTCTTTGCTTTATTTTTTCGTCTACTTCTCCAACCATAATAAATCGATCAAGTTCATCATAAGTAAATCCCATTTCTCCTTCATCGGTTTGATTTGGCATCAGGTCTGCAGTTGGTTTCTTCTTTATAATTACCTCAGGTATATTTAGTATTTGTGCTATTTGATAAACTTCATGCTTTAAAAAATCGGCTATAGGTTCAATATCAACACCACCATCACCATATTTAGTAAGATACCCTGTAACCAATTCACTTCTATTACTAGTACCTATAACTAAGTAACCGTTTAAGCTTGCATGAAAATACAAGGTTGTCATTCTCAATCTTGGTTTAATATTACAAAAAGACAAATTGCATTGATAGTTTTCCATATTGTCCTTTAGAAATTCTAAATAAGTCTTAGTTAAATCTATAACCTTATAGTTAATTCCTAATTGCTCTGCCAGTTCTATAGCATCTTCCATATCTTTACTATTACTTTCACAAGGCATTATTAAACCTAAGACTCTATTTGGTCCTATGGCTTTTGCAGTAAGAGCAGCAACAACAGCTGAGTCAATACCACCTGAGATGCCTATAATAGCACCCTTGGCACCAGACTTGTTAATATATTCTTCTATAAAGTTGACTGTTTTTTCTTGCACTTCATCTATATTAAACATTGTTTCACCTCAAATTCATACTAATAAATTATACCACATTGTGGGATAAAAAAATATGTTGATCACCTAAATGATCAACATATACTCTTTTAAAACAAAAAGCTGGCAACGTCCTACTCTCCCAGGACCAATGTCCAAGTACAA